>JAHEKX010000018.1:2194-18547 GCA_024644535.1 Gammaproteobacteria bacterium | reverse complement strand
TTTACATCCGATCGAGTTCCTGTATTCGGGTATGACCCTGAAATGCCCAGTTTCTTTTGGGCTGCCGGGCACGGCGGGCATGGCATTCAGATAGCCCCTGCGGCGGCTCGTGTTTGCGGAGCACTCATCGACAATCAGCCGATACCTATCGACATTTTAGAGCTTGGGTTCGATCAGAAGTTATCGAGCCCGACTCGTTTTGTCGCGCAAAAGAACCGAAAGCAGACATTAAATTGACAATAAGAACGGCGAGAAACGTTAATAACAAAGGGAGTGACATCATGAAAACAATGAAAAAGGCACTAATCGTAGCCTCAATTGCTTCGGCCAATGCGATAGCGCAGGGCGGCAGTCAGGGTTTTACCCTTGAAGAGGTCATTGTTACAGCGCAAAAACGCGCGGAAAACTTGCAGGATGTGGCCGTCTCTGCTCAAGCCTTTACCGGTGAAGACATTAGAGTGATGGGACTGGATTCTGTAGCGGACTTGATCTACACCGCACCTTCACTGAATGCCGGTGGTTTAGGTGGTGGTTCGCAGCAGCAGATGGGTCTGCGGGGTGTGGTCGATTACTCGCGTAATCCAGGTGTGGATCCGCGTATGGGTGTGTATATCGATCAGGTGTATCAGGGCCAAGGATACTCGGCGGATCAGCCCTTGCTAGGTATCGAGTCGGTGGAAATTTTGCGTGGCCCACAAGGTTCGCTATTTGGTAAGAATACGGTGTCAGGCGCCATTAACTTGGTAACCAAAAAGCCCAGTGATGTCACCGATGGCGAATTTGCTATTACCTTAGGCAATGAGGGGCAAGCGCGTTATCAGGCTTATATTGCCGGCGGTTTGTCTTCGACTGTGTCAGCGTCATTGGCTCTAACCTACGATGAGCGCGATGGTTTGTATCAAAACACCTTCTTAAATACAGAAACGGGCGACTATGATCGCACTTCTGGACGTGCAAAATTACGCTGGACACCCAATGACAATTTAGAAGCGATTTTCTCGTATGACTTCTCAGAGCGGAATAGCAGTGAGCCAATCGGTGTAGAGGCCTCATTGCCAGCGTTTCAAACTCGAGCAGGCTTTGAATCTGACGACACAACCGAGTTTACCGGAACAGCCTTGCACCTAAACTATACCCTTGATAGCGGTATCCAATTTGTATCGATCACCAGCAAACGTGATTCCGAGTTCAACTTGGTGGCTGACGATGACATGATCCCAGCGAAGATCCAAACGACGGTGTTTGACGAAAATAACGACCAGTTTACGCAAGAATTCCGCTTGCAGTCGGCAGACGATAGTGAGTTGAAATGGTTGGTAGGTGCTTACTACTTCCAAGCCGATCGTGATACTAGTCGCTACGCGCGTTTTGACGAGGACTTATATAATGTACTTATTCCAGCGCTAGCACCTTTTGCGGGAGCGCTGTCAGGCGCGGGCGCCGTACCATCACTGCTGGAACATGAATCGATTGCTCTTTTCTCGCACATGGAGTGGTCGTTAACCGATGCGGTGTCTATGAGTCTTGGTTTTCGATATACCGAAGATGAGAAGTCAGTGGATTGGCAACAAATTAACACACCCGATGACCCAGCGACGGCAGCGGCCTTGCAAGCAGGTACGGGTTTACCTTTAACGCAAGCTCCTGGCGCTCTGTTCGGCGCGGTCAACTCTGAATTTAAGGGTAATCGCAAAGAAGACGATTTCTCGCCCACTATTTCGGTTCAGTATCAGGTGAATGATGACACCCTGGTGTATGCGCGTTATGCGGGTGCTGCGAAAAGTGGCGGTTACAACGCCGATTTTATGACCAACGGTTTAGAGCGTTTCGAATACGAACAGGAGTCGGTCGACAGTTTTGAGCTTGGCTTTAAAGGCACGTTTGCAGACGAAACCCTTCGTATGAATTTGGCCTTGTTCGAAATGACCTTCGATGATTTTCAGGTTTTTCAGTTCTTGACGAATTCTCAGGGTGCGACCTCTCTCGAGTTAACCAATGCGGCAGAGGCATCTATTCAAGGTCTAGAGACGGAACTAACCTGGTTGCCTTCGTCTAATATTCGCTTGATTGCCAACGCAACTTTCTTAGATGCAAGCTATGACGATTTCGAGAACCCAGGTGGTGGTGCTTCGTTCACCGGCAATCAATTACCGTATGCTCCAGATCTAAAGTACTTCTTGGCCGCACAGTATCAGATGTCTGTAGCAGGTGGTTCGTTAATTTTTGATGTGGATTACACCTATGTCGATGACCAATTTACCGATCCGGGTAATTTAGCGGTCGACAAGATCGATAGTTACAGTTTGATCGGTGCGAAAGCAGCCTACACGCCTGCTAACGAACAGTGGGAGCTGGCGCTGTGGGGACGTAATCTGGGTGATGAGGAGTACAACAAGGTCAATAACGATAATTTCTTGGGTACACCTCGAACCGTCTGGGGCGATCCAAGAATGTACGGTTTAACCTTTACTTACTTTGTTAAGTAGCCGTTCGTATTTATCGATCTACAGGTGGCGCTCGTGTTTAGACTTTGTGGGTCGCCTGTCTTACCCAGTTATACGATAAGCCCGTTTTTCGGGCTTTTTCGGTTATAAGCCTGAGGAGAAATGTCGTGTTAAGTTATCTCAAGCGTATCATTTTTATACCCTGTGCGGTGTACACCTCTGTAGTTATTGGTGGCGGATATGGCACGGGTCGAGAGATTGTCGAGTTCTTTTCCAGCCTTGGGGCAACCTTAGGGCTTGTAGCCCTTCTATCGGCGTTAATCGTTTTTGTGATTGTGCTGTTTTTGACCTTTGAGCTTGCTCGCCTCGGTGATCATTACGATTATCGGACCTTTTTCAAAGCCTTGATCGGCAGAGTGTGGTGGCTATTCGAGGTACTTTATTTAGCTTTAATGTTCTTGGTGTTGGGTGTGGTGACGTCGGCTGCGAGTCATATGCTGGCCGAGCAGTTTGGGTTGCAGCCTTTGGTGGGCACCTCAATTATTGTATGTTTGATTGGACTTTCTCTCTTGGCGGGAAGGCTGGCGCTAGAGCGCGTTATGGTAGTGTGCTTAATGGCCATGTATGCCTTATTTGTTGCGTATTTTGGTTCGGTGGCTGGCGAGATCGACTGGGGGTCTCGCACAGAGTCTTCATCAAGTACCTCAGCGAGCGCTATATGGAGTGGTGCCCTGTATGCATTTTATAATTTATCGCTGGTGCCGGTGTTACTGTTTTGTGTGCGTGATCTTCGGTCAAGGGGTGAGGCAGCCATTAGCGCGATAAGCGTGGGCTGCGTTATTTTGATACCTGCAGTGTTGTTTCATCTGAGTTTTACGCTAACCCAGACTGACGTGACCGCCGCGGCCGTGCCTGTCTACGCAATCTTGAATACGCATGGTGCGAGCGTATTGGTGAGCGCATTTGTGCTTGTTTTAATGATTACCCTGGCGCAAACCGGAGCGGGTCTGCTGCAAGGGTTAATTGAGCGCGTAGAGGCCTCAGAATGGTTTGTTCATTCTACACAAGAGGGGATGAACGCAAAGCAGCGCTTAGTATTTGTCGTCGTGGTCTTAGGTATAAGCGCGCTTCTGGGGTCTATCGGTGTCATTACGCTGATCGGGCAAGGTTACTCGACACTGGCTGTCGGTTTCGGCTTGGTGTATGTCTTGCCTTTGTTGCTTATAGGCTTGCCGCGGGTCTTGCAACACCGCGGCTAACCTTGGCTTTTTAAGGGATACCGCTAATAGTGGCTTGTGGGTCTGCGGCCTACCGTGGTTCCTCAAGTAAGCTGCCGAAAAAGAGTGCGTTTATGAACACTCGTTCGCTACCCCACCAAAAGGCTCGAAAGGCTGGATTATCAAGCGCCAGTACGATGGCTCCCCGGCCTTTTTCGTCAACGATTAGTCCGGCAGAATTGGCTGCTAAGGTCTGATTCTCTTTCGACATGTACCCCGACAGTAAAGGTGTTGGCGTGTACTCTATGGGTGTGGCGTAAGCGTTTTCCGATAAGCTCATAAAGCGGTTGTTGGTGCGAAACATTGGGAGCGTAGGTTTTGTGAAGCCGTAGCCTAGAGGATGCGTGATATCGATATCGCCTGCCAAAATGACGCCGCGAACCAGTTCGAAGGCAGCGTTGTCATTTGCATCGATGAACGGTTTACGCTGTGGCAACAGCGCTTCAACAGCCTCATAGTTGCTATCTTGTTTCTTGCGCATGGTGCTCAGTTTTGCGGCTTGAGTTTGTGCAGAAGTTTCACGCCAGCCGACTTGGGTGAGCCCCTCTTTGGTTAGCCAATCAAGCGTGCTATCGCCTTGTGCCCACAAAACGCCGCCAGCTTGCACAAAGGCATCCAGCTTTTTACTGATACCGGATATAGATCGAAGGGGATCAGTAAGCACCACATGGGTGTAAGCGTTCAGGTCGATGCTGCCTAAGCGGTAAGTGTCTACCATGGTGATGGGCATGTTCACTTTTCGATCCAGCAAATGCCAGTATTCGCCTGCATCGTAAGGCGAAATGCCTGGGCCCGTAACCAAGAGTACTTTCGGTAACTTGATGACCTCAAAACCACGACTACCTAGGTCAATGCCTTGCGGTGTGTACGCGCTGGCGGCCGAATAAATTGGTCGTCCTTTTTTAGCACTTTCTCTTAGCAGTGAAACTACCTCATCCGAAAGCGATTGCCCGAGTTCCGCGCTTACAAACAGCGCGCCGTAGCCAAATTCAACCAAGCCCTGCTCATTGGTTTGCGCAGTGAATGGCGAGCGCGCAACTCGTATATTGGCGCCCGCTTCTAGCAGATCATAAGCTAGCTCTGGCATACCTGCATCACGCCAATCGATTAAGTAGCCAATGTTAGATTCGCTGAGTGCACGAGGTTGCACTGCTAAGCGATTGTCTAAAGCTTGCGTTCTGACTTTGGACACGGGTCTTACCGTGTGCGTTAGGTTAAATGCTAAAGGTAGAGTCCATGTCGATACGTCGTAAAAGACATTTTCTTCAAATTCAAGCTGACGGTTCCATAAGGTCAGCAAATACTGCGAGCTCGGCTGATCTAGTGGAATGGCAATTGACTGATCCGCCTTAAAAATATTCCCCTCGGCGTTAACGTCCTGAGCTAAACCTAGTACTTGGATTTGATGGCCTTCCAAGATACGCACAAACTCACGTAAGCGAGAGGCGTCACCATCAGCGCTTGCTAAAAAATACCCTGGTTGCGTATTTTTGGCGCGATCGACGTAATGATTACGCTGATAGCTGAGAAGTTCATTTTTTAAATCGGCGACCGCTTTAATTGACGATAGCGATGTCCTAAATTGGTTCGCTATTGTTGCCGGGAATTCTAGTAATCCATTGATGGTATTTTGTTTTGCACCTCTGGAAGAAGGCTGCTCAAATAAAATACCCACGGTGCCGAACAAATCTGGGTAGGTCGAACCTTTGCCAATGAAAAAATCGTCGTAGTTTTCTTCGGTGAAGTACAAGATGCCGTCTTGGTCCAAGACGTCCGCATGATATTCACCAATTTTAGCGGTAAGTTGTTGGTTAATTTTGGGTGTTAGCGGATTGGTGCGTTCAGGTTTACCCGGCATGAAAAAGAAGTGATTGTTGGCGCCTTGTTCGTGGAAGTCGAGTTGCACATTAGGCTTCCATTCATGGAACAGAGCCAGCCGCCCTCGGCTCTCGGGGTGTTGATGCGCTAGCCAGTCCCGGTTTAGGTCAAAGCCATAATAGTTGGTACGACCATTTGGACTGTACTCTCGGTGCTCGCGGTCATTGGGGTCAGCACTCGGGTTTTGACCACGATGATTATTGCTCCAATTGGCAAATCGGTCTAAGCCGTCGGGGTTGAGCATAGGGTTAAAAATAATCACCACGTTCTGTAGCTGTTGCTCTAGGTCGGCATCTTGCGCGGCGTTTAGGTAATACGCGACCAGGGGGGTCGCGTTTGCGCCGCTGGGCTCGTTGCCATGAATACTGTACATCATATGAATAATCGCAGGCTGTTTCGACAGATCTTCACCGGCGTTTGGGTCAACAATTTTCGCGCGTGCGGCTCGAATCTCATCAAGCCTCGCTAAGTTTTCAGCCGATGAGATCGCGTAGCTTACTAGTTCGCGGCCGCCATAGCTGCGTGCGTGTTCACCTAAGGCTACCATCCGTGGGGACGCTTCGGCCAAAGTATCCAAGTAGCGAATAATTTCGTGGTGGTACCAATGACGTTCTCCCACGGCAATACCAATCACAGCGTCGGGGGTTGGTATGCGATGATCTAAAGTCGGTGGTGATGTTAATATATTCCCGAGCTGTAACTTTAAGGCCTTGGCTTGAGCAGAAAATACCAGGAAGAAAGCGAACAGATAGGCAACCAGTTTCATAGGTTAATTCCGGATCGAATTGAATTACGTGCTGCTATGATAACGAATGCATGCCAGGCGAGATAGCGCTTATGCTAACGCGTATTATTTAGGTGAAGGGTGTCGATAGACTTGCGGTACGGGTTTACTATCGGTTATTCGCCATGAACTGCCGGTTACGCCCGCTACGCTTTGCTTGATATAGCGCTTCGTCCGCTTTTTGTATTAAGCCTTCTGGACTTAAGCCTGCGTGCGGCGTAGGACTGTAAACACCAATGCTGACCGATAAATTAGAGCCCGTAGTGGGCGAAACAGGAAACGGGCAACGAATTGTCTCTATTTGTTGTAGCACCTCTTTGGCTATTACTTGCGCTTGTTGGTCGTTTGTCTGCTGCAGTAGTAGGGTAAACTCTTCGCCACCGTAGCGACATGCCACATGTTCGGATTCGCTGATAATACTTGTAAGCACCATCCCAACGCGCCTAAGACATTCGTCTCCGGCGACATGTCCGTAGGTGTCGTTGAATAGCTTAAAGTGATCGACGTCGATCATCAAAAGAGCAAGAGGGCAATGCTCCGTTTTGTGCTTGTTCCAGATAAGGGCTAAAGACTCATCAAATCCTCTACGATTGACAAGACCCGTTAACGCATCGCTGCGTGAGTCTTGCAAAAGTGACGAGTTATGATGCTGGAGTTTCTGCGCAAGCGCCTGGGTCTTACGTTGTTCTTTTATCAGCTCCAACTCCAACCGCTGCTGGGTTAGCATCACGAAAGAGAAAACCCACAGTATGCGGATTGATGTTAAGCACAAAACTGCCCACGTATTTCGTGAGTCTTCAAGCGGATAGTTTGAAGTAACATCGCCCCATGACCAAAGAATCGCGGCGGCTCTTAAAGCCAACACAAGGCAGGTTGCGATGAGACTAACCTGCATAAGGCCAAGGCCGCCAGAGATAAAGTTGGATAGATGAAGTCTTATATCTCGAAACGCCAGCGCGCAGAATACAAACCCCGTAAGTGTGACCATAAGTCGTCTAAAATGCAGTGTTTCTGACTGAACCGATACGATTGTAATGATTCCAAAAGTTACGCAAAGTATTAAGCCAATAGCCCAGGGCCCGGGGGCTTGGTTCATGAATAACCTTAAACCGTACCAGCCTAGAATGGGCATGCCGACAACAAAGGTGGCCCCAAACGCCGCTGGCCAAGATGTGGTATCCGCGTGAAAGTAGACTAGCGCTAACTGCCCCACTACATTTGAAACGACCGCTGCAATCCAAACCGAGAACCCAGGATAGGTTCGATGATAGATTCGGGTGTGAACAAGCACGCAGATCATAACGACATTAAATGCCGCTGATGACAGTAGCAGCGAGCTTAGATCTATATTGAAAAACAAAGGCAATGTGTCCCTAGTAAAGTTGGTTATGCCCTTTTCTGTTGAGCCTGATTAATGAGCCTTGTGCTCTTTATCGAAGCTCTTAAATGGACTGCTTGCATTATCAATTTAGCGTATCTCATCTTTCTAGGCAAAATAATGAAAAATGTATCAGGGTAGACATTTGCTTGGGGTGTGATTCGCATTGCGGTTGTCGGAGTGCGTCCGCTGAAGCCCAGCCGATTGGGACCAGGCTTTAAGCCATCAACGACGTTCTAGATGTTGGGGCTGATGTAGAGTCTAACGTAACCGTCGGGCACGGATGCTTTTGCCCTTGATCTTACCCTGACTTAAAAAGTTCATGGCTTGGCGCAAAGTCTCGCGCTGAACTGCAACATAACTGCTGTAGTCAGCAATGGTGATTTTTCCGATTTCAGTTCCTTGCAAACCTGCGTCACCCGTTAAGGCTCCCAAAATATCGCCTGGACGCATCTTTTGCTTGCGGCCCGCGTCGATTTGGATGGTGACTTTATTACCTTTTAGCTCGTAATTAGGGTCACGGTCGAGTGAGGCCGGCACGTCACATGCGCCAGGTTGGTCTTGGTATAGCTCGATTTTTCGCAGGCGCGGTGTTTCTGATTCGGTCACTAGACTTAAGGCAAGCCCCGTCTCACCCGCCCGGCCGGTGCGGCCAATGCGGTGAACGTAGACTTCTGGATCGCGCGGTAGCTCGAAGTTAATAACCATTGCAAGCGCCTTAATATCCAGTCCGCGTGCGGCAACGTCGGTCGCGACCAATACCGGGCAACTACCGTTAGCTACTTGCAGCAGCACCTGATCGCGCTCGCGCTGGTCTAGGTCACCGTGCAAGGCTTTCGCTTCGATATCGTGTTGATTCAGGAAGTCCGCCACCTCACCACATTGTTGTTTGGTATTGCAAAATACGATGCCATTGCTGGGTCGGTGGTGTTCGAAAAAAGCCAGCAAAGTGGTTTGGCGCTCGTGCTTTTTGATCTCGAAGAATACCTGTTCAATTACTGCGTCTTCATGGGCTACCGCGTCCTCGACTTCTACCATGGCTGGATTCTGCTGAATCGAGCGGCTTATTTGGCGGATATTGTCGGGATAGGTCGCAGAAAATAGCAGCGTTTGCCGTTGCTTTGGAACCTTGGCAATAATTGCCTGCATAGTTTCAGCGAAGCCCATGTCGAGCATGCGGTCGGCCTCATCCAGCACCAATGTATGGACTTGATCGATTGCCAAAGTACCCTTGTTAAGATGGTCGTGAATACGCCCCGGCGTACCCACTACCACATGCGCACCGTGCTGTAATGAATCTCGCTGCGCACCGAAAGGTTTTCCTCCGCACAGCATGATGACTTTGATATTAGCCATTTGGCTGGCAAGTCTGCGAATTTCGGCGCCTACCTGGTCAGCCAACTCCCGCGTAGGGCACAAAATTAAAGCCTGTGCCCCAAAGAAACGCGGGTTGATTTTACTGAGCAAGCCAATACCAAAAGTGGCGGTTTTGCCACTTCCCGTTTTGGCACGAACAACTAAATCGCGCCCTTGCAAAATCAACGGGATCGCTTGTTCTTGAACAGGCGTCATTGATGTGTAGCCCAAAGCGTCAAGTGCTTTAAGTTGATCGGGTGATACTTTAAGGCGTGAAAAAGCGCTGGAAGTCATGTGGAAATTAGCCGTTGAATTAAGCGCGCATGATACCAGACGCCGAGGCAATCGCTTCTGGTAAATGTGGTGAATTGTTGTGGTTCGTCACAATGAAGAATTTATCGACTGCTGCTAGGAACTCGCTGTCCACAGCCCAAAACTACCATTGTGAGCGGTTTGTGCACCGCCACAATTGGTAGTGCGTTTAGGATTTAAGATATGGCGACTTTAACGGGGCGTTTGCCATTCTTGCCGTAAAGATTAGCCTGCAGACTGGAAATTGCATGCACCAAAATAATAGGCTCAATTTTTTGCTTGCCTGTCCATACGATATTGGGGAATCGGTCTAAGATGCGCTCGTAGGCCATGCTTAGTTGCATGTGCGCAATGCGGTTACCCAAGCAGCGGTGTACACCCAAGCCAAAAGCCATGTGCTTATCGATATTGTCTCGACGTATATCGAAGGTGTCGGGGTTTGGGAACATCGCAGGGTCTCGGTTGGCTGCGCCGTACCACATAATCACTTTTTCATCTTTGGCTATGCGTTGACCGTTAAGTTCGGTGTCTTCCATTGCAGTGCGTCGCATGTGCATTACTGGCGAAGTCATGCGTAACGATTCGTTCGACATCCGGTCTATCAAGCTTGGATCGTTCAGGACTGCTTGCCGCTGATCTTCAAATTGGGTCAGCAAACGGATAGTGCCCGACAGCGAATTCCGGGTCGTGTCGTTGCCGGCAAAAATAATTAACAGCCACGACCCATCAAGATAGCTCTGCGACATGGATTTGCCATCGAGCGAGGCATTCGCGATGGTCGTCAGTAGGTCTTGGCGCGGGTTCGCGATTCGGTCGGCCATCACGCGCTCGCCGTAGTCAAACATATCGGCCAGCATTTGTTTAAAGCGGAATACGAACATGGGCTCGGCCATGAACATTTTGAACGGGTGGGTTAAGAACTGCGGCGCTAGTTCTAGGTAGTGCATCCATTTTGCAATGTTTGGGCGATCCTCCTCATCGACACCCAGCATTTCGCACAGCGTGAACAATGGCAGCTGTGTTGAAAACATTTTTGCAAAATCGACCACTGGACCTTGCTTCTCCATATCGTCAAGTAGTGAGTCGATCTTCTGGCCAACGCGCTCTTTCAGCGTCTCGACGTACTGAGGTAAGAAAAAAGGCATTTGCTGCGCGCGCAACTCTCGATGGATATCACCATCAAGGTTGATGAGTGAGTTAAATGCCGCATGCATTAGTCGCTTGGCACCGCCAGCAGTGGGCATAACCGCCATGTTCATGCTGCCCCGTTGTGACGAAAATATTTGTGGATTCTGCTCTACGAATTTGACGTCGTCGTAGCGTGACACCGACCAAAAGCCGGCGGTTTTGTTTAGCCCAGGGGACCACATAATCGGGGCTTCGGCGCGCATACGCATGTAAAAGTCGTATGGGTGCCCTTGGGTCCATGCGTTAGTAGAGCCCAGTTTGAATTCGGGCAAGCGCGGATATACCTCAGCATAAATAGGATCTATGGCGCCGTTGTCGTAAAGTATGTCGTCACTGACGGGTGGGTAATGTGCATTCATTGCTGTGTCGCTCATTCTATTCGCCTACTTACAATGGAACTCTTTTAGGTCATTACGCCATAGCTTGCGTGAAAGTTGACCCGTAGCGCCGGTGAAACTCAGACGAGTTTAGCCCAGCGAATTTATTAGTGTCATTTTGGTGTATTTGGGCGACTTCTTATAAGGTCATTTTGTGCCGCATTTTGGGTTCTATTAGTTACAAGCCTTAGAACCATCGTTTCGCTTTGAATAGACCGATCATCGCAACCGCGAGCGTTGCCATTACGCCCAGCAGAATGAAGTATCCATTGGGTGCATGTAGCTCTGGAATGTAGTCAAAATTCATGCCATACAGGCCTGCCAAGAAGCCTAAAGGCACAAAAATAGATGTCACTACGGTTAGAATTCTCATGGTGTTATTCAGCTCATGTGAAGTGATCGAGAAATAACCATCGACCAGATCGCCGCATATTTCATATTGCTGAGCGGCTAAAGTCGCTAGTCGTTCACATCGGTCATACAGGTCCCGCAGGCGGTGGGTCAAGTCTGTGGTTTCCTCCGGTTCGTCCCAGAGCTCGATGAGTTGCTTCGCAAGTGTTTCATGGTAATCGAAATTACGTTGCATTTTTCTGAGTTGGGAGCGGCAGCGAATAAGATCTTTTAGCAGCGTGTCGTTGCCATGTTCAAGCATTTCGTCTTCTATGCGCGCAAGGTCGGAGTCAAAATTGAGCATAGCGTCTAAGAATAAGCCCGCAGAAAAGTGCAGTAAGCTCAGCGCTAATTTTTGGGGGTTACAGATTAGCGCGCTTAAGTTGGCGCGCTGTTGATGTTCGTTAACGCTTAACGATGGGCGAGTATGAATCGAAATAAGATAGTGTTCACCGACAAAGAGAGAGAGCTGTAAGGGCGTAAAACTGAGATTGTCTCTAAGTTCTGTTAGCCCTCGGAATATGACGAAGGTGTGTTCCTGAAACCATTCGACCTTTGGGGGGTGGCGGTCGCGAGAAACATCTTTGAGGGCGAGTTCGTGGCAACCGAAGTTGCGTAAAAGGTCCAGGGTGCTCTCATCGCAGCCCTGTTCAATATCGATCCAGATATAACCCGTGCCGTTTTGCCATTGCTCGATCAGTTCAGCGCCGCCCAGCTGAATATCGTCTGCATGTTTTACCCATCGTGTGCTAATCACGCGTATATCTCCTTGGCTTTGCTTCAAGCATAGAGCTTAGTATGCTCAGGGAGAAGCTTTTTGATCAATTCCGATTAAAAGCTGGGCGATTGATAATGCTATTTAACTATTGTGGATTGAGTACTCAGCATTTTTTTCATTTTACTCATGTAGGGTCTAAACCAAAGCTCACAAAAAACGAGTGCGTACACCGTTGGTTTTGCGATGATGGCAAGAAAATATTGCCAATCGTCTTGAGCTAGGTTGCTGTGTATGCCTAGGGTAACGGCGCTTAAGAATGATGTGGTAATGCCAATACGATAGCTGTTGCTAATAATAAGTTGGGCGTGCTCAATCATGGACCCAAGATCGTCCACGTACGATGGATACCGCACGATCCATGAGGTGCTGTCATAGAGTTTATAGGTGGCTTTACCACCATGGCTGATGATCGATTGTACCGCCGTAAGTCCCCAAACAATAGCAAGGCTCGCTAGTTCCCAAGGGCCTGTCGTGCCAGTAAACAGAACGACGCTCATCATGAATAGTCCCATGATAAACAAGCCCAATACGCCCCACCAGTCATAGTGGTAGCTCACTTCATGCGGCGACGGTAAAGCGGGTGTTGGCTCTAATGTTTCTGGTGCGACCGAAAACACGTTAGCCAGTGCCAGCTTGGTATCCAAAGAGCAGCGACTACCTTTTTCCAGTCTTTGTATTGTGCGTTCGCTAATGCCGCTAATGGCAGCTAGCTTTTCTTGAGTCCATCCTTTGGCTTTTCTTAACTCGGTGATTTTTTTGGCTGATACTGTCATAGAATTAGTTACATATTAGTTACAGCGAGTGTGCACTTTTCAGTTCTTACCGTCTACGTCAGCACCCCGACACCGGTCCGCCAAACAGCCAGATAAGAGTTTGCACTTTGATGGGTAGAGCTCTATTCTCGATCGAACAGTCGGTGCCGCATTCATCTTTATGGAGTTAACTTAGGTACTGATTAATCATCGACGATAACCCTAATAAGGAGCCTTACATGGCCATTGGTGTAATTGCTACGATCCCTGTCCGGGACGGAAAAAACGAAGAGTTTGAAGCGGTATTTATGGAGCTTGCCGCCCAAGTGCTGGCTAACGAGCCGGGCTGCAGTTTTTATACTTTGAATCGCAGCAAATCCAATCCTCAAGTATACAAAGTACTGGAATCTTACGTCGATCAAGCGGCGTTAGACGCCCACGGAAAAACCGAATACTTTCGCGCAGCCAATGGCAAACTTGCGGGTATGGTGTCTGGTGCGCCAGAGATCGAATACCTAGATGGTATTGAGTGATTTAACCCGGGTGAGGGCGCGCAGGTGACTAAGCAGCTCGCAGTTATTCTGTACCGCTTTACGCCGCGCGACTTTTTCGTAAAAGCTCAAACTTGTTAACCTAAAGGGTCATAAAACATGATTACTCTGCATGGATTCGCCTATTCAAATTACTACAACATCGTAAAGCACGCTTTACTGATCAAGGGCATACCGTTTCAGGAAAACACGGTCTATACGACCGATCCAGCCTTGTTGCAGGTAAGCCCTGCTGGCAAGGTACCGGCGATAACGACATCAAGCGGCGAGAATTTATCGGAAACAACCGCTATTTTAGAGTATCTGGAAGAGGCGTATCCCGAGCATCCATTGCTTCCAGCCGACACTGCTGGCAGGGCGCGGGTTCGGCAAATTATAAAATGCTTGGAGCTTTACATCGAGTTGAGTACGCGGCGCTTGTTGCCTTCGGCTCTGATGGGCATGAGTCCCGATCCACAGGTTGTCGAGGAGGTTTCAACGGCAGTCTCGCGTGGCGTAGCCGCTTTAAATACTGTGACCGATTGTCGCCCCTATTTATGTGGAGACACCCTAACCTTGGCCGATATTTATTGTCGCTATGCCATGGCAATTCCGCAATTGGTTGGGCCGAAGTTGCTGGATAGGGATATCGTCTCTGAAATTGAAGGATTGCCAGCGCTTATGGCGCTTCTTGCTGAGTCTGAGATAAGTCAGAAAGTAGATCAAGACATGCGTAACAACCAGAGCGAATTCATGCAAAAGATTCGCGAGCGCCAGAGCAACTGAGGCTAAATTTCGACATACTCGGCGGTTTTAGTTAGGCAGATTGTTTCTGCCAATGCCTAGCGATACCAAACGGCTTAATTCCGAGAGCGATCGTCCGCTCTCTTGTTTAAGATCATTAAAGTAGGACTGCGCCGCCTTCAGAGCCCTAAGGCTGTGTGTGCCTGAATCGATAATGGCGTGGTTGCGCAGAAATGCTTCCACGTCAGCGGTCATCAAGAATGAGTCCACACCTAAAGTGCGCAGGGCATAGGGGCCTGTGTTGCCGCCTAACCGGCTACCGTGTTTTTTCAAATACAGCCACAGGCTGACAATGTCGTCGGCAGGCCAGTTCGCGATAAATTCGCCAAAGCCGCGGTCTTCTCGGCGCTCGGTATCCGCAATCATCAAGGCGTTTTCTAAAATGGTTTTTACCTTACGATAGTTTCTGATAATGCCCGGATCGCTAGCTTTACGCTCTAGCATTTCATCTGGCATCATCAGCAGGCGTTCGATGTCAAAATCCCAGAATACTTTTTCAAAATGTGGCCACTTGGCGTTAACTACGCGCCACACAAATCCAGACTGGAATATCTTGCGGGTAAACTCAGCGAGGTAGCGGTCTGAGCCCAGTTCGGCCAGCTGCGTTTCAGTGGCTATGCGCGGTAGCAAGCTTTCGACCGCTGTGGCGCTGCCTTTGCGTTTGCAGGCGAGTTCGTACAGCTGTTCGTAATTAGGCTTTGGCATACGGTGAAGTATAGCGCGTCAATTCGGCTTTAGTGTATTTATCACATCAACATCTCGGTGCTGCATTGTATTTGGCAGAGAAGAGTGAAAGTTTTTGTTTTTCTACGGTTGACCACAGGCGTTAGGTATTTGAAGCGTTATACTTTTGCTTAACACCGACTTGGAGTTTTCGATAATGACTTTAAATATCAGCTTACGTCTGCCGGTTTTGGTGGGCGGTTTTTGTGTTGCCCTTTCGTTGGTTGGGGGTTCAGCAAAGGGCGGGGCGACCGAGCTTCCCTTCGAGATGGAGACCATAACAACTTTTGACGAGCCCTGGGCCATGACCTTTTTACCCGATGCCAGAATGCTGGTGACTGAGAAAAAGGGTAGCTTAATGCTGGTAGATCAAGGCGGTACAAAACAGGGTGTTCGTGGTGTGCCCGATGTCGCGTATGGTGGCCAAGGTGGTTTGGGCGATGTTGCGTTGCATCCTGATTTCGAAGCCAATGGCCTAGTTTATCTGAGCTTTGCCGAGGCCGGTAACGCCGGCACGCGCGGGGCTGCTGTGGGCAGGGGTAAACTTAACCTCGAGGGGCGTAGGCCCTCATTAAGTAATTTTGAAATCATTTGGCGTCAGTACCCCAAGCTTGTGGGTTACGGCCACTACGGGCATCGGTTGATGTTTGATGACGAGGGCTATTTGTGGATTACCTCAGGCGATCGCCAAAAGTTCACACCAGCGCAAGATATGCAGTCAAATGTTGGTAAGGTACTCAGACTCAACGACGACGGTAGCGTGCCCAGCGATAACCCTTACGTGAACTACACCGAACAAACGCCGCTTGCCGAGCGCGATGGGGTCTACGATCAGGTATGGTCACTGGGGCATCGCAATCCACTGGGTATTGCTCAAGATATAGATCAAAGCATCTGGGTTATCGAAATGGGGCCGCTTCATGGCGATGAACTCAACTTGATCGTTAAAGGCAAAAACTACGGATATCCGGAAGTGTCGGATGGGGATCATTACGATCGTCGCCCTATCCCAGACCACGATACGCGTCCAGAATTCGAAGCGCCCAAAATTAGCTGGATACCCGCAATTTCGCCTGGACACTTATCGTTTATAAGTGGCACTTTATTTAAAGACTGGAAAGGTAACGCGCTGGCTTCAGGCTTAGGCAGCAAAGCACTTGTGCGCATCGAGGTAAACGGTTCCCAGGCACGTGAAGTTGAGCGTTTTGATATGGGCACCCGAATCCGCAGTGCCCTAGAGGGTCCCGATGGCGCGATATGGGTGCTAGAAGACGAGCGGGGCGATAGCAAGGGTCGGCTTCTTAAATTGCTGCCTCGTTAATCCGGTTTAGTCTGTTGTCGGGTATCCAACCTGGTTTGCTTAACAGCCCTCTACACGCGCT
>JAHEKX010000018.1:0-2094 GCA_024644535.1 Gammaproteobacteria bacterium | reverse complement strand
CCTTTCTATAAAAATGTGCTGTGATATCAGGGTGTCAACGTGGGTAGACATGTAATGCCAGCTACTTTACTGTCGAGCACTTCGTGTCAATTTTTGTAAGCATTGCTCATGACTATGACCTTGAATAACACCCCGCCTTCGTCGACATTAGGCCTACCAGTCGCTGTTATTTCTGATTATCAGCACTTAGTGTTTGACTCATCACTGGACCTTGATCGCGCCTGGGCGCTTGGTATTTTCTATCTTAAGGTGCCTGAGGGTTTGGATCTTAATAGTGCGCGTGAATTTGGGCGCGAGCTGGCTCATGCAGGTAGTACTTATCGAAACATACCTAAGTACGGCGATTTTGAGGGTTTTATTGCGCTGGAAAATAATCAGCAAACGAAGCTGGCCCTACGTCGTCATAGGTGGGACCAGCATTATCCCAAAGCCATCGCTGAGTTTGGGCGTCAGCTCGATGACATCGGTGTGATTGTGATATCGGAAGTGCTGCGTCAAGCAGGAATACCTGAGTCATGCTGGTCTCAAGCGTCAGGAGGATATTCTTCGGGTGGTGGCACAGCGTTTTTAAACTTTGTGCATTACGATACGACGCATCCAGACCAGGGCTTACGCCCGCATACCGATTATGGCTTTGTCACCATTTTGGATGTCACAAAACCCGGGCTTCAAGTTGAGGTGGAGGGCGCGTTTATTGAAGTGCCGGTAAAGCCTGGCCACTTGGCTATTCATTTTGGAGAGGCCTTGAACTTTATTACTCGTTACTCACTGCGGCAAGTCGGTGCTGTGGTTCATCGTGTCGTAAGTCAAAAGTCCGAAGACCCCGTCCGGCACGGCATTGTGTACTTCGCCAATCCGGCTTTAGATGGATTGGTTGGGCAATTTAATGAGCATGGGGAGCTAAAAGGTAGCTCTTCGGTTAATGACCTGTTCGCGAGATTAGAGAGCGAGCTTACCGAGTACCGGTAGGCAAGCTCAAATAAGCTGGTTGGACTTTGTCTATAATCCAAGTTCGGTTTTAGTCGGCTACACTTTGTTTGCTTGTCGCAAGATTTGCTGCTGCAAGCAGCAAAAGACCTGAAAAAATACCAAGGTTTTTGACGAAGTTTTGCATTTCATGACCGGTATTAACCCCTTCGTAGGTGTTCCAAAAGTCGTGAAGACCGACATTGATAACCAGTACCATAGCGGCGAGCGTGAGGGCCGAGACAACCACTTGTTTATTGATGAGCAGACACAGGCCCGCAGCAACTTGAACAATGCCTGCGATCGGGAGTAACACGATAGCCATGGGTATATTATGTAATTCCATGAGTGCAAGGCTGCCCTCAGGTGTTAGTAACTTTGTCGCTCCAGGATAGATAAAATATAACGCAAGTAGTGTTCGGCTTGCATGAATCAGGGCTTTTTCCATGGTCGTCAATGCTCCGTTCTGCGGTTTTCGTTATGCCATAGAATACATGTTTTTCTACATTAACCTAGGTTTACGTGTATGCAATTTCATGAGCGTGTCTAAGCACACGGTTATTACTCTTACTGGGTAGACGCTATTAAGATGTGGGCGCAGTGGGATATTACGCACGATCTGGGCATAACGACAGTCGCTTTAACTGGTATCCGCGAGCGAGCATTCAAGCAGGAATAGGTTCTATTTATTGGTTTAGTCCTACATGCTCATGCATCTTCTAGCCACAACAAGCAGGTATGTAGCATCGGGGCTTGGCCTGATTGTGTTGTTCTTTGCCGTGGTCATGGCGTAGTGGGTGAGGTCTTTGCTTCAGGCATCATTGGTGAATGTAATGGTTGGCGTTGACCTAGCATCAAGGGCTAAGGCTTTTAGATTCTTAATAAGGGTGTGTGCCAGACCACTTGGGTGGTTACGAGCGCGATTGCCTTTCGCGCTATCACCCCTTCGGGGCGCCGTTGCTTCGCGCCGGCGACCACATTGCTCACAGGTCGGAATGTGTTGAACCTCTCAGTTCGAATCACCGGCTCCCGCTGAAGGACTCATTATCAATATTCTATTGAGCAGCATCAAAAGCGGCTTGGATTGCGGGTATCGCTTGTTGGATGAAAAATTGAGGCGGAGCACCT
>JAHEKX010000014.1 GCA_024644535.1 Gammaproteobacteria bacterium | reverse complement strand
TTGCTTCAATATTGAGACTATCTGGCTTTCGGTAAATCGAGACTTCTTCATAGGTCACTCCTCGCGACATCATCATAAAAGCCTCTACTTAAAACCTCGACTATTTTCTGGGGGGAATACAGCTCCTAACATAGTACAGCGAGGAGAGGTTCTCTAAAAATTAAAAGACCAACAAAAAGAAAAGTGCTAGTGTCTGCGCATGGCAACTTCATCAAAATAATTTAGTGGCCATAAATTCTCACGGAGAGCGTCTGACCATTTCCATGATATTTTCCCGTTGGAGTAGGAAGCAGGTAACGAACTACTTGTAATCGTTTCACGGCCACGAAGGCTGTGTCGATCTGCCGACTAGCAAAAATGCGCTCGGGAGATCCGTAAAAGTCAGACTCTGACTCAACACCACGAAGGAGCTAGAAATGTTTGATAAGTTAAAAGACAAGACCGCTGGGATGGCGCAGTCAGTAACCCAAAGCGTTCAGGCAGGTATGGATTCTTTAGGAGATTTTAAAAAGAAATCTTCAAGTTTGATTGCCAGTTCGCTCGAAGAAATTAACGGACTACGGCCGATACTCGAGCAATCGGGCTTTATTGTTGGTGATATCTTTTTCACCGTTTCGATCCCGCCGTCCGTCGGTTTGATTGTGGAACAGGAAATAGGTGGCAGTGTAAAAATTGATTCATTGGACAGCGCTGAATTAAGCAATGTACAAAGCATGATTGTTGGGAGTTTGAAAAAGATTTACGCGCTTAATGGCGTCGTGGAGGAATACGAACACACCATTGGCCAAGTAGAGATCACGTTGGGATTGCCGCCGCAGGTGAAAGCGCATCTGAATTCGATGAAATCGCGTGCATTCACCACCGGAAAAGCGACCGAGACTCAGTCGTCGCTTGCACCACCTGAATAGTAGGGGGAAAAGGAAGCGTCTTTATCAGAAGAAAAAAATAGAACGCTTAACTCATTGGAGCTTTACAGTGCCGCATATGCTGCTGCACGAAAGAAAGAGTATCCTCGTAAGACAATTGTTTTCTATTGTGATTGAAGCACGGTAATCACGACCCTGTTTCTAACGACCTACTTTTTCAAATCAGCCTTTGATGTATCTGGCAGGTAACTACTACGACAGTGATAAGAGTGCTGCCTCCCGGCCCTAAAAGTTGTACTGCTAACGGCACACCGCAATGCCTATGGTGAACGCATGACGGAAGCTCAGGAACAGCAGCTGGAAAGGAGGCTTACTAAGTTATGTCCGATGGATTGACCCAGCATTTTGGAAAGATCCAGAACTCGCTTCAACTCCCGCTTTTCGACTTCGGTTACCACATGGTCATGATAATAATCCCTGCCGTAAAACCTAATCGTCGCCTCAGGGTCGTCGAGGATTGCTTTAACGATTTGTCTTTGCCTTTCATCAAATTCCATCGATCGCCACTCCCAAACTGACCCTCCGCTGTGATTCCTAGAAAAGTCCACGGTGGGAGACTCATAAAACTCATCACCTGCTACGATTTTGTAACGATCTACAAATAACCAATCATCATCTGCGTACTGTATTTCCTGTCTGAGCTTCACACCACTTCTAGAGATTTGCATCCTTAATGAGATGGCGGGCCGCTAGTTCAGCATTCAGATTGATAACGTTTGATGGCATGATAGAGAGGTTGTCCTGGTCGATTTACTTTTTAACTTAGAGTTTGTGAAATTATTTTGTCAACTAAGACAACGGTGACGCATCATTCTTCAGGCTTTATCTTGGGATACTCCATGCTAGTTTTTGAAAAAATGGAGCATTAGTTGACACTCCAAAACCTCTCAAAATTTTCGACCATGCCTATATAGACTGGCATACCCCCATGGCCTCCTGCCTACCCCCATAGGCTATGGAGTTGGGTAGCACTAACAGTAGCACCACGGATGCTCTTGACAGGCCAACAGGTTCTGCTAAATCATTGAAAACACGCAAGGCTTCAGAGGCTTTGGTGCTGTATCCGGGAACTGTGGATTATTTCCGGCACCATTAATATGCTGTGTGCCAGCCATAGATCGGTGTTCTATTTAAGATGAGATGGCCAAAGATGTTGTGTTGTTTCTAGCGCAGGCCTTTACTTGACCATCTGTTTGTTGAGTAGAAGTTCGAGGTCTTCTAGGTTAAAGGGTTTTTGCAAAAAATCGTATTGTAGCTTCCCGCCAAGACAATCTTCAATTGCGTGTTTGCTCAGTCCCGAGATCAAAATGATATTCAAGCTGTCGACCTGAAAATAAGCCATCAAGGCCATAGCAGCTTCATGTCCATTCATTGTCGGTAATAGAAAATCAATAATGAATATGTCGCGAATGGGGTCTAACTTTACGAGAGTTGGTTTTGTTTTGGCCTCTGTGTCAAAGTAATCTATGCAGTGAGAAACATTCTTGAACGTCTCATGGCATTGGCTCGTTGACTGAAAAAAAAGATCAAGAGCTCGGCGCACGCCCATGTCGTCTTCAATGACATAACTCATTGTTTTTAATGAATAATTCGGGGTGGGGGGTAATCATGATCACACCTTATGTCCTGAACTACAAAATAAAAGTTTTTTTGTTATATGTAAACAGCATTTTTTAAAAAAGAGCGATTAAATGCCTTACCTTGCCACCACTTCTATTCCAAATTTCTATATTTGTGTCGTAGTTGATCTACATCAAAAAACTAACTTTTGGGTGGTGTCCTAGAGCTCGAAAGTGAGCCGGCTCGTGTATTTACGATCTCAGTGTTTGATGTATTTCTGGTGTTGCCGGAGTGGATTCAGCGCACGTCCGTGCTAAACTCCAAAAAAAAGAGGTGCCTATGTTACCCCCCATGACCTTACTCGGATGGATTCACACTGTGCTAGGAGTACTTGCGATAGTCAGTGCTGTCGTTTGCTTATACCGATATCAATTCTTATCGGTTAGCACTCGCTCGGGGAAAATTTATTTAATAGTGACGGTATTGGTCGCTGGCTCGGCTTTGGCTATTTACAACCAAGGTGGCTTTAACATTGCCCACATGCTGGCAATTTTGACCCTAGTGGCCACAGCATTTGGCTATGTGATGGAGCGCTGGAAACCCTTGGGTGGACTTTCTGTGTATGCACAAGCTCTGGGGTATAGCTCGACCTTACTGTTCCACATGATCCCGGCCATTACCGACTTTTTAAGACGACTGCCCGTGGGTGACCCTTTTGTAGATTCGTTTACGCATCCACTGCTGCAGGGTTTTCACATGGCTTTTCTTGTGCTTTTCCTGGTAGGTTTTGGCTTGCAAGTCCGTCTATTGGCAAGTCGCTAGCGGTCTTTGGCGTAATGACCATAGGGTGATAGGGTGTCCAGTATGCAGGTAAAAATACTTCGGTGTAACCACGCTGCCTTTCGATGTCGTGATGTTGCCCAAACACGGCGCTTTTACGAGGGTGTTCTAGGCCTGAAAGTCAAGGCGGCACTTGCGTTTGATCAGGTGTCTGGCACGTCTTTAGAGCGACGCTATATGCATATCTTTTTTGAGATGCAGGATGGCTCATATATTGCTTTTTTCGATTCCCCAGACGATGCAACGCGAGCGCATTTCGAACGTAAAGATAGTTTCGACGTACATATTGCCTTGGAAGTGGCCAGCGAGTCTGCACTGTTGGAGATGCAAGCGCATATTCAAGAGAGCGGGAAAACTTGCTTAGGGCCAGTGGATCATGGTTTTTTAAAATCATGCTACATGTATGATCCCAATGGTTTGCAAGTAGAAATTACGGCAAGAACTGCGAATTGCGATTCGATTCTAGAGCAAGAAGAGCGGCATGCTGACGACATGATTCGACAGTGGACGGAGAATACTCGGGCTCAAAAAGTCGCCAAGTTTGGCGAGGATGCTTTGAAATAGCCGAACGAGACCACACTTAACTTAAGAAAACTGCCGCTAAAGAGAGTGGTGCTATGGCTTATTCCCGCACTTATGATCGCATCCCATATTTGATTATTTTCAAAGACCCCACACCTTTTAAAGACACTTATGCCGGCGAAATGGGCAAAACGGTCCTAAAGTCCCATTTAATGCGACCTCAGGGTGCCGAGTCCGATACGGTGATTTTATTCATGCATCCCATTGGTGGTGGCGAATATCTGCCCATGCCAACGGCCTTGGTTAAAGCCGGGCACCATGTGATTTACTGTCAGAGCCGCTACCCCAACAATGACACGGCATTAATCATGGAAAAAGTCGTGATTGATATGGGCGCCTGCATTCGCGACGCCAAAGAACGCTTAGGGTATAAGAAAGTCGTATTAGCGGGATGGAGCGGTGGTGGCTCGTTATCGGCGCTGTATCAATCTCAGGCCGAAAATCCGACCATTGCTGAAACCCCGGCGGGTGAGCCGCCCAGCATTGCCGATGCTAACTTAATTCCCGCTGATGGCATGATGTTTGTGACCGGCCATCGGGGGCGTGCACACACCTTGACTGAATGGTTGGATGCCTCGATCTTGGATGAGTCAGATCCCAGCAAAAAAGACCCAGAACTGGATATTTACAACCCAGAAAACCCCAACCAACCGCCGTATTCCGAAGAGTTCGTCGCCCGTTATCGAGCGGCACAAGCGGCGCGTAATCGCCGCATTACGGCCTGGGTTAAAGATAAACTGGCAGAGCTTCGTGCGGCAGGGCGCCCCTACGATGAATTCGGTTTTGTGGTACACGGCACAATGGCCGACCCTAAGTGGTTGGACCCAGCCATTGACCCGAATGACCGCAAACCCCAGTGGTGTTTTTTGGGTGACCCTCAGGTAGTAAATAACAGCGCCGTGGGAATTGCTCGATTTTGCACATTGCGCTCGTGGCTGTCGCAATGGAGTATTGAATACTCCAACGCAGATGGTTTTGCGTGTGCGGCGAAAATTAGTAGACCGACGTTGGTGGTGAACAACACGGGCGATGATGCCGTGCCACCCAGTCATGCGCAGGGTTATTTCGATGCGATCCCGCACGACAACAAGCGCATTGTGCATATTCAGGGGGCAAATCATTACTACTTCGGTCAACCGGAGTTGTTGGCTGAGTCTGCCGCAGTTTGTAGCGCATGGCTGCATAACCAGCGCTTAGTCTAAGTGCGGCTCCTCGCGGCGCCTATGTGTTTTTTTATGCCCAGAGCTTGCGCTTAGTCTCGCACCTGTGTTCAATCAAGAACTTTGAATACTGGCAAAAGGTAAGGATGATGCGTAAATTCAAGCAAGCTGTTTTAGGGTTTATCGTGAGCCTTTTATTTGCGACAGGAGTGTTTGCCAACGATACCCCCGTTGCAGTCATTACGGGTAGCTCTTACGGATTAGGCGCAGAACTGGTCGAGCGTGCCGCGGCCCGCGGTTGGCGCATAGCAATGGTTGATTATCGCCCAGGGCCGTCAGCTACCAAAGCCCAGCAAATCAAAGAGCAGGGCGGGCAAGCCATGGTGCTCGTTGCCGATTTGTCAGAGCCTGAAGATCGAAAAGGGCTTATTGAGCAGGTGCTTAAAACCTATGGTCGCGTAGATTATTTATTTAATAACGCGGGCTATGCCTATTTGGCTACCGTCGAGCAAATGAAACTGCAGCCCGCGCACCGTTTGTTCGAGGTGAATTACTGGGCTTATGCCGATTTGGCTAAGCAGGTGATCGAGCCCATGAGAAAGCAGGGTGGTGGCACCATCGTGAATGTTTCATCAATCTTAGGTACCGTAGCGGCACCCGCAGGCTATGGACACTACAGTGCCAGCAAGCATGCGCTTCACGGCCTGTTCCAAACTATGATGAAAGAAGTGGCACCCGATAACATTAAGGTATTTTTGGCGGCTCCAGGAGGCATGAAGACTCAAATTGGGGCGCATTCTGTAGGACCTTTAGCGAACCCAGAAGCTCCCATACCTGCCAATTGGGAGGATCCGAGTATTGTGGCCGATGACATTTTCGAAGCGATGAAAGGCGAATCTGGCGTATTTATGCCGGGCTATGTTGGCCGACAAGGTCGCTGAAAACACAAGACTAACAGCCGATGTGTAAATAACAAGGAAGGCCGCAATGATTAGGGTACACCACTTAAACAACAGCCGTTCACAGCGCATTTTGTGGCTGCTTGAAGAGCTCGAATTAGAGTATGAGATCGTTTCTTACCAACGTGATGCGGTTACAAATTTAGCGCCACCCGAGCTTGAAGCCGTGCATCCTTTGGGTAAGTCACCCATGATCAGTGATGGGGCACAGGTTATTATCGAGTCAGGTGCTATTATCGATTACGTCATTCGTAAACACGGTAATGGGCGTTTGGCTCCCACCGTAAATACGCCGGCCCATGAAGAGTATCTGCAGTGGTTGCACTATGGAGAGGGCAGTGCCATGTTGCCTTTGATGCTACAGATGTACACCAATCGTCTGCCCGATGGTGGTGCTGCCCTAAAAGATAGAATAAACAGTGAACTTGATCGACATTTGGGTTACGTCAACCAAGCCCTTGAGGGTAAAGAATGGCTGGTCGAGAACCAGCTATCGGGTGCGGATATTCAATTATCCTTTGTCGCTGAAATAGCGCCTTTGCTGTACCCCGCGGGCCAGTTTCCTTGGCTGGATCAATTCAGGGCTCGTTTACAGGCATTAGATACTTATCAGCGTGCACTGGAGCGGGGCGGACGCTACGACTTCGGTCCAGGCCAGTAATATTTAGGTTACACTGTTGGAATAAGGAGCTCAAGATGACGATTTTACGCCCCTTGGCCTGTTTGATCACGCCAGTATTTATGCTGCAATCGGCGCTGGCATTCGCCTGGTCCGATCACGCCTCGTTAGCATGGCCTTTAGTGCGTGTTATGCCTGAAGTCCAATCAGCAAAGCCCTTGAGCGTTGAAACACTGGGTGAGTTTCTTGCAGCAGAGCGCAGTTCGATAGCAGAGCTGTTAGCCAAGCATGAACAGTGGGCTGGGCAAAATTTAGATCATTATGCTGTTCTTCCTGCGGAACTCGCCTTTGATCTTGCAGCGACGGACGCCGATCTTGAGTTGTCTTTTTTGCATGCCATTCGTGTTAATCCAACGCGCTCATATCGACCTTACCGACAGTTGATGAGCTTTGAGCCACTGGCAGAGCAAGACAAGCCAATTGCGGTGTCGGAATTGACCTTTTTGCAAGGCACTATAGCCAGCAACGACGCACGCTATGTCAGCCTTGCTAGTGGCGATTTAGTCAGTGCCACTTCGGTCTTGGCTACCGCGTCTGACGAACCCGATTTTGGGCTAGATATTGGTTTGTATGCAGATAACGGCACCGAGCACGGCAAACGCTACGGTTTTGGGAATCAGCCTTTTGGTAACCCTAATTTAGAATACGGTTCGCAAGCACCGTTTCATATGGGGTTTTATCATTTAGATTGGCTGACGTCTGCAGCGCAACCAAGTCTGTTACAGACTTACCCTTTGTGCCGCACGGAGCTGTATCGCAAGCTTGCGGTTCTGGCTTTTAGTACGGGACACGACTATTGGGGCTGGCGCTTCATGGGTTGGGGGCTGCACTACGTCGGAGACCTAGCACAGCCATATCATGCGGTGCCTCTTCCTGACACTGGAATCTTTAAGAGCTTGTGGATAGTGGCAACCGGCAAAACCGGCGAGGCTTTGCAATTGGTGTCTAATCGTCATGGCGTAATCGAGGCGTTTCAGAAAGCGATTGTGGCGAATGCTCTGGCCCAACAAGATTGGACACAATCCACGCTCCACGAAGTAGCACAGTTACGCCCTGAAGCCGTATGGGCGAAGAATACCTTGGTTCAGGCGCTCACGCTTGACTCTGCAAGTGGTGCCGCAGGCTTAGACCAAGCACTGATCAAGTACGCACCACCGAAATTAGTATCGAACCCCGACTTCGAGTTCTCGCAGTCGCCCGAAGAAGCCGCTATTTTGGATGCAATTGGCTCGCAAGGTGAGCATGCTGAAAAAGGTTTAACCGATAGTTTGAATCAGCAAATTCAGCGCTTTACTTTCTTTGCACAAGCCTGGATCCGCGGAATATTGAACTCTTAATAAATGTCTTAAGAATTAGATAAGAAATAGGTCGTAGATTACGCTCATCCGAGTCAAAAAAGGGTGGGTCTATGACTGATGTAGTGCTTTCAAGCGCCTTAAACCCAAGCAGTGTAACTGCTCGAACGCCAAGAGTGATGTTGCGGGGTTTGCCTGAGCTAGAAATGGTGTCTGAGTGTACCCCCGCTCGCGAGCGTGCAGAGCGCTTTATATCGCAGGTTTTTCAGGCCAGTTTTGATGCCAAGATAATGACCTATGCGCCCGATTTACTCTATCTCGAGCAAGACGTGCACATTCAAGCTGCTTTGGGATTGCGTTGGGCCGACAAGCACCCTTTATTTTGCGAAAACTATTTGGAAGGCAGCGTCCTTGATGCCATCGGTGACCCGCTGCTTGAGCGGGGTCAGGTTGTTGAACTGAGCAATTTAGCCAGTATAACCCCGGGTGCAGGGGCTCAATTGTATGTGTTAGCAGCTGTGGCATTGGATTTGGCTGGGTGCAAACAGCTGGTGTTCACTGCCAACGACACCGTACGACGCTCTATTATGCGCGGTGGCTTCAGTGCCCGTTTCCTAGCAGAGGCCAAAGTTGACCGAATGACTGGCGCTGATCAGTGGGGTAGCTACTACGAGGGCCATCCGCAAGTCATGGTGGCTGATATTCCCGCCAGTGCTGAAATTATTCGATCGAACCCGCTGGTTTCACCTTTGCTAAAAGCGGCAATGCCAGCAATGCAGCAGTGTGCTCTTGTCTGGAAGCAAGCTTAACCGTGACGCTCATGCTGGAAATTCTTAAAGCACGCGACCCTAACGATGCACTTATTCATACGCCAACAGGCGTAGTGTCGTGCGCTCAATTTATTCAGGCAACAAATGAGGTCAAGCAATGGCTCATGACTCAGCAAGTGCGCCAGATAGGATTACTATTAGATAACGAGCCGGCTTGGCTTGTCTGGGATCTGGCGGCACAGGAGTTAGGCCTGTGCTTGGTGCCGCTGCCTACATTTTTTAGTACTGAGCAAACCTCGCACATCGTCGCAACGGCAGGCTTAACACACGTTGTGTTTAGTGATGCTTATGCGGGCCTGTTGTCGGATGGCCTGCAATGCCATGAGCACACCATGACAGGCGACTTGGTGGCACACTGCAAAGTGCGACAGTTAGAGCCTGCGGCGCAGCCGTTGTTACCGGACAATACGCATAAAATTACCTTTACATCCGGTTCTACCGGAACGCCCAAAGGTGTGTGTTTGTCCAGCGAGCACAGTGTGTTAGTTGCCGGCGCAATAGCCGGTAGAGTTCCTCAAGACAAGCCCAAACATTTGTGCACCTTGCCCTTATCGACCTTGCTCGAAAATTTAGCTGGTATTTATCAAACTTGGATTCAGCAGGGCACAGTTATTTTATTGCCCTTAGCTGAGCTGGGGTTCGACGGAGGACGTTTAACCAGTTTTCCACTGTTTATTGAAGCAATTAACCAGACACAACCCAATTCGATGATTACCGTGCCTGCGCTACTGATGGCTTTGGTCCACGCCGGCCAGGCGGGCATGCCGTTGCCTGACAGCTTCACTTTTGTGGCCGTGGGAGGTGCACGCGTTGCACCCAGTTTGGTTGAGCAAGCCGCCGCTCTTGGGTTGCCCATTTACGAAGGTTATGGTCTGTCCGAAGCTGCATCCGTCGTCAGCATTAACACACCACAGCAAAATCGCGCGGGCACGAGTGGTAAAGTTCTAGATCATATAACAGTCTCGGTAGAGCAAGGTGAGTTGATTGTAGAGGGGCCTTTGTTTCTGGGGTATATGAATCAACCTAACAGTTGGGGCCAGACACGCTATGCGACCGGTGATTTGGGCGAGGTGTCTACAGACGGGTATGTGCAGGTATTGGGTCGCAAAAGTAATTTATTGATTACAAGCCTTGGCCGCAATATCGCCCCAGAGTGGCTCGAAGGTGAATTGTTTGCCTCGGGCTTATTCGCGCAATGCGTCATTCTGGGTAACGATCTACCTTACTGCGCCGCGTTATTGTTTGCGCCAGCATCCGTAAGCGATGAGCAAATTGTCAGCTGCATTCAAACGTTGAACGCTCGCATACCTGAGTACGCCCATGTTAAACGTTGGTTACGGCTGGATTGCCCTCTTGCGGTTGAACAGGGCTTTTGGACCGAAAACGGACGCCCCAAGCGGTTAGCGATTGCCCAAGCCTTTACTGAACAATTTAACCCCATCGAGGATTATCAATGAGCTTTTACGATGAATTAGTGGCCCAAACCCAAACTGAACGGCAGGCACTATTATCTGCCGACTTGGTTAATGTGGCCATGTCCGGGAATATGACGACGGAGCTGTATGTATCGTTTTTGACGCAGGCTTATCATCACGTAAAACACACGGTGCCCTTATTGATGCGATCGGGGTCAGCGGTGTCGGGGCATTACGAGTTTTACCGTAATGCCATGGCGGAATACGTGGAAGAGGAGTTAGGGCACCAAGAGTGGGTGTTGAACGACATCGGAGCCTGCGGGTTTGACAAAGAAGCCGTTCGTTCTGGGCGCCCTACCTTAGCCACTGAAGCTATGGTGGCTTACGCTTACTACACCATCGACCACGTTAATCCGTTGGCCTTTCTGGGTATGGTGCACGTGTTAGAGGGCACCAGCGTCACGGTGGCAGATGAAGCCGCACAGAAAATACGCGACGTCACAGGTTTGCCGCGCAAGGCATTTACGTACTTGACCTCTCACGGAGCCTTGGACATCGAGCACGTCAAGTTTTTTGAGGATCTCGTTAATCAAGTTACGGATGCACAAGACCAGGCCGATATTATTCACGCCGCAAAGCAGTTCTACGCTTTGTATAAAGGTGTGTACGACAGTGTGTTGAATTCTTCGACACTAAGCTTGGCCGCGGCATAAAGGGGTAATAACATGCAGCGCATAGTGATTACGGGTGCAACGGGTGGGTTAGGTATGGCTTTGGCGAGTCTTTTAGATTCGCAAAACAACGAATTAGTCTTGGTTGGTCGTGATGAAATTGCCTTACGCGCCTTAAACGAATCTTTAGGCAGTAAACATCAAATACTGGTGGCGGATCTGGCGTCTTCTGTCGATCTGGATAAGTTGGCTGAGCAATTATTCAAGCAAAAAATCGACGTGCTGATTAACAATGCGGGCCTAAATGAGTTTGGTGAATTTGCCGATTTACCGCCGGCTATGATCGAGCAAATGTTTCAAGTAAACGTAATAGCTCCAATGAAGTTGACTCAAGCTTTGCTGCCCAGCTTGTTGCGCGATAAGGCAACGGTACTCAATATCGGATCCGTATTTGGGTATATCGGCTTCCCGTTTTATGCAACCTACAGCGCGACCAAATTCGCATTACGCGGGTTTACCGAGGCTTTATTTCGAGAGTATAAGGATCAGGGTCTGAGGGTTCTGTTCGTCGCGCCGCGCGCCATCGCTACAAGTATGAACGACGCGCGAACAGAGGCCATGAATAAAGAATTAGGCAATACGGCGGATTCGCCAGTCGCTGTAGCTTTGCAGATAGTGCAGGCTTTGCACGCAGGGCAAACTCGACAGGTCATCGGGTTCCCCGAAAAGCTGTTTGCGCGAATCAACGGTTTGCTGCCTAACATTGTAGATAAGGCGATATTAAAGCAAGTCGCAGTAATGCGAAAATTTGCAAAAAAATAGAAAAATATCAGGGGATTATAATGAGAGTATTGTTAGTGGAGGATGAGCACTCGCTTGCCCAGGGTGTTGTGTCCGGTTTAGAACGCGAAGGGTTTGTTGTGGATTGGGTCGACTCGGGCCGTCTCGCCGAAGTTGCAGTTAAAGCAGACCCGCCGGATATTATGGTTTTAGACTTAGGTCTGGGCGACATGGATGGTTTGGATTTGCTCGCCTCTATCCGGCAAAAGAAGCATCGTTTTCCGATATTGATATTAACGGCACGTGGTGAGGTCGACGAGAAGGTAAAAGGTTTAGATGCCGGCGCAGATGACTACATGGCTAAACCGTTTGATTTTTTAGAGTTGTGCGCCCGCCTGCGAGTGCTGGAACGCCGACTTGGTACCGCCTCTACTAGCACCATCAGCATCAGTGAAGTGGTCTTACACATAAATACCCACCAGGTTGAAGTAGGAGGCAAAGATTTAGATTTGCCGCGGCGCGAGTACATGTTGCTAAAGTGTCTGATGGAAAACCAAGGGCGTGTCGTAACTCGTGACCAATTAGAATCGAGGCTATATCATTGGGGCGACGAAATATCGAGTAATGCCCTAGAGGTTCATGTGCACCATTTGCGTAAAAAACTACCTGATGCGTTTATTAAAACGATTCGTGGCCTTGGGTACACGGTTCCCAATCAGTGAGGTCAATCCGCCGTACGCTAATTTTTACGCTCTTGTCGGCGTTTACTTTGGTGATGTTCATAGCCTCGTTAAATGGCTATTTATCCAGCATGAACAAAGCCGAGGGTTTGCTGGATGACCACTTAAAACAGCTGGCCGTTGCTCTTGCTCAATCGCATAGTGTTTCTAGTGCAGTTTCTGAAGACTATGTCTTGGAATTCGAAGATCTACAGGGCCCGTCTGAGATTGCTTACCAAATTATCGAGTTGGGTAGGGTAACCAGGCGTACATCCAATGCGCCGACTGGAAGCTGGGGCGACATGGCACCGGGGTTTAGCTATCGTAATTTTGGTGACTTTCGTTGGCGGGTCTACGCTTTAGAGGTATCCCAGACCAAACGAGTGGTCGTTGCAGAGCGTGCAGACGTCCGTTTTGTTGTTGCTGAAACGGTTGTATTGCAATCGATCTATCCGTTACTGGTGTGGTTGCCTTTATTGGCCGTAATTACTTGGTTTATTGTAACTTGGGGCTTGCGTCCTTTGGCACACCTTAGCCTGTGGATAGGTCTAAAAAAAGACAACGATTTTACGCCAATCGCGCTCGAGCAAACGCCTAAAGAGCTAAAGCAGATTATTCAATCATTGAATGGTCTATTGGGGCGTTTGGGCAGCGCTTTTCAACGCGAAAAACAATTTGGCGCGGTGGCTGCCCACGAACTGCGTACACCAATAAGTGTTGCCAAAGTTCATATACATAATCTTAGGTTAAGCTTAAAAGAGGAAGCTAACCTTAAAGCACTAGATTATGTGGATGAAAGTGTTGGCCGGCTCCAGCGGGTCGTGCAACAAATGCTGGATTTAAGTCGCACCCAACCAGAAGTGATTCAGACACGTTTTGATCCGATCGATTTAAACGCTGTGGTGCAACAGGTTTGTGTCGAGTTGTGGAGCAAGTTTGATCAAAAATCGCAATCCATTGAGTTTCACGGTGCAGAAACACTGCCAAAAATTATAGGGGATGGGGCTTTGCTGGGCCTTTTGTTTGAAAACTTATTACAAAACGCCAACCGCTACACGCCAAAGGGGGGGCAGGTTTGGGTCGAAACTCAGCTTTTGTCTGCGGGCGAAGTTACTGTCACCGTCAGTGATTCTGGTCCCGGCATAGCGAAGGATCAACGTGATATGGTCTTTAATCGGTTTTATCGTGTACATCACGACAATCAGCCAGAAGGCGTCGGCTTGGGCCTTGCAATTGTCGGGCAAATTGCTCGCCTCCACCGCGCCCATATTGATATTTCTAGTAATCGTTTGGGTGGCGCCAACTTTAGGGTGACTTTTCCTGCGTCAGAGAATCTGCAATGACTTCTACTAAGTCGCTTCGCCTGTTTTCGCTGCTGGTTTTGGGTATTACGTTCAGTGCCGGCGTTAATGCAGTGCCAGAGTACCTTATTACTATTAAGAACCATTTGTTCGTACCCGGCGTTCTCGAAATTCCAGCGAACACTAAGGTGAAGCTTATAATCGTGAATAAAGATAGTACCCCCGAAGAATTCGAGAGCTACGAGCTTAACCGCGAAAAAATTGTTGTCGGAGGCGGCAAAATAAGCATCTTTATAGGACCTTTAGCGCCCGGAGAATATCCATTTTTTGGTGAGTTTAATCCACGAACGGCTCAGGGCATGGTTCTTGTAAAATGAGCATACTGCTTAATTCTTTGCTGTTGGTGCTACGGGAAGTCTTGGAAGCTGCTGTACTACTGGGCTTGCTCTGGAATTATTCGAAGCTGGCACGATTGCCCACGCGCTGGGTGGTCCCGGCTGGCCTTGCTGGAATTGTCATCGCAATTTGTTACGCGGCGGGGATACAGCTGATTACCGACTTGTGGGATGGCACTGGGCAAGAATGGATAAGCTCAATGCTTCACTTTGCGGTTTACTTACCGGTTGTTTTGCTAGTTGGGGCGCTGTATCGACCAGTTAATACGCGCCTTCTTGTGGCTGCTATGGTGTTGATATTTATTTCGGCTTCTATCCGCGAAGGCAGTGAAATTGTGGTCTATATTGGCGCTTTCATGGATGCCCCCAGTGTTAAAGGTGCGGTGTTTTCCGGCGCTCTTATTGGTGCCGGTATTGGCATAAGTTGTGGGGTTCTGGTGTCGACGTTTTTGGGTACCTTACGTGCTCATCAAGCACGTTTTTGGGTAGGCCTGCTCTTGGTGTTTGTTGCATCGGGTATGATGTTGCAAGCGGTCGCTTTATTAGATCAAGCCAGCCTTATTGGCCATAGCACCAAAGCTTACGATTTGGAATTTTTGATTTCCGAAGATAGTGTTCTGGGACGGCTGCTGTACGCGGTATTTGGATATGACTCACAACCAACTTGGTTACAACTTGGAGTCTACTTGGGCAGTTTAACGGTGGCCCTAGGTGTTGTTCTAGTCGCTAAACGGATTCCAAATAATGGCTAAAATGGGACGCGCTGTGCTTTTTGTATGCCTTACGGCACTGGCGACTGGGGCGCGCGCCGATGGCTTGGTCGCTAGTAAAATTTATCATCCCTACGTCAATCCTCTGGAGTGGGAGGTCGAGAGCCAGACTTTTGCGCGCGAGCACGACGCTTTGACGGGTGAGACGGATGATGTGTTGCAAAAACTCGGATTCGCGCATTCAATCTCTGATGCGGTAAAGGCCGAGGCTTATCTGATTGCCTCGGACGATCCAATGTCTGGTAATTTAGATTGGATTGGGTTTGAATTTGAGGCCTTAGTTCAATTAAGCGAGCAGGGTGAATACAGCTTCGATTATGGTGTCTTGCTGGAACTTGAGAGAGACTGGCAAAGCAATAACAATGAAGTAAGCATTAAAGCTTTAGTCGAGCGTGAATTTGGTAACATAAGTTTAACTCTGAACCCGGGTGTCGTTTACGAGTGGGGAAATACCCGTCAGCACGAGTTCGAAACCCGGCTGAACGGCTTGCTTAGATACCGCTATCATCGCTATCTTGAACCGGGCATCGAGGTACATTTGGGCCAAAACGCTAAAATGATGGGGCCGTCAATGGGCGGGCAGGTGCGTTTGTCTGGTGCTAATGTGCGTTCGGTTAGCTACAATCTAGGCGCGTTTTTCCCCTTGGATGAAGATTCCTCAGAACACACAATTCGTTTACAAATAGAGTACGAATTTTAGACCGCTAGTCGCTGGGTTCGTCTGCACCTAGATAGCTGAAGCGTTCTTTGTCTCCGTCTAATGTCTCGACTGATTCTGTGAACATTGAAAGCGGGCGCACCCACAGCGACCGGTCGCCATAACAGGTTCGATAAACCACTAACTCTTCTTCGGTTTCAGAGTGACGCGCTACCCCAATTACTTGGTAGCGCGGCCCCTTATAGTGCTGATAAAACCCAAGAGGAATACTCATTTAAGCCTCGATAGTAAACGTTAATCCGGCGTTTTTTTCTAATCGTTCAATTAATGCATCGGCCATTACGGCTGCCGGCGTATAGACACCGCCTTGTCCAAGATCCGGATTATGAAGTAGGCACATCGCAGACTCGGCTAACATTTTAGAGGTCGAGCCATAGCCAGGGTCCTTGTCGCCTCTTACGCTGGTAAGCAGCAATTTACCGTCTTTTGTGTTGGCGGCGAATAAGACATCGTAAGAGCCTGCTTCGCGCTCTTCTTTAGATGGACCCTCACCCGGCTTAAGGGTGTTTTCTGCGAAGGAATTGTCGTTCGCAACAAATTCAGCAGTGGCTTTACCTTGATCGCCGTCGCCTGTGAGTAACATCTCGTCGTAGGCAAAATCTTCGCCATAAGCGTGGCCCAACAAGAAGTTAGAACGATGCACGTTTTTGGTGTTGATGGTCGCCATAATAAATGGGGCAGCCCAGCTTTTGAGCTCTTCATCGTATTGGGGCTTATCGCCCCGTGGCTGGTTGGGCCCTTGAAATCCTTCCGCTAGCGAGAAGGGGTTTGTCAGTACGCTAACCAAGCTTGGGTCTTTGGCGACCGAGGCCATGGTGGCTCGTAAAGAGGCGACGGTTCCACCCGAGAAGGACCCATTCATGGCGCGCACGCGACCCTTTACGACGGCAACGGGTGCGCCCGTGACTGCCTTAGCGTGCTGCTGCAGGTGGTAAACACCCAAATCAAAGGGAATAGAGTCGAAGCCGCAAGAAAATACAATGCGTGCGCCGCTGGCTTTGGCCGCATCGGTGTGCTCGTTAATTTTTTGATACATCCAGCTTGGCTCGCCACACAGATCAACGTAGTCCGTACCATTCAAGGCGCATTGTTTAACTAACTCGTTGCCATACAGTTGATAGGGTCCCACCGTAGTGATAACGACCGAGGTCGAGGCAGCCATGGCTGCGACGGATTCGCTGGAATCGGCATCGACTGCGATTAGTTCTACGGTTGGACTAATACCCATTTCTTCGCGCACACTGGCTAGTTTTTCCAGCGATCGGCCGGCCATGGCCCAGCGCAACGAACTTGTGCCATAGCGTTGCTCGATATACTCGGCGACTAGCCGACCCGTGTAGCCAGAGGCCCCAAATACAATTACGTCAAATTTTCGGTCTTGTTTCATGAGTTTCTCCGGTTATTGCGGAACAAAGGCGTCCAAGGGATGGTTACATAAATGACCCACTATGGCGCTTGATTCAGCGCGTTCAAAAGCCGCATCTATAGCGGCATAACGTTGTTGCACGGCTTTTCGATAGTTGGGATGAGTAAAAATATAGTGCTCTTTAGCATTTAGGGCTTCAATGACGCGTTGCGCCACCAGGTCAGGGTTTATGCCATTGGTAACAACCTGCGACATCACGCTGTCGGGGTCGGGTAACTCTATCTCGTCTGGCGTTGTGGTTTGCCCGTGTGTTAGTGCCCGATTACGCTCTGATAAATGGATATTGGTGCTGACGAAAGCGGGGCATAAGGCGGCGACGTGAATGTTAAAAGCGGCCAGTTCTACCGCCCACGCCTCGCTTAACCCCGCTACGGCGAGTTTGGTGGCGGTATATTCGCCGCCATAGGGTACGCCCATCATACCGGCCATAGAGGCTACGTTGACCACAAAACCACCGCCTGCTTGCTTGATTCGAGGCACGGCTGCTTGTACACCTTGCACGACGCCTAACAAGTTGACGTCGATGCACCATTGCCAATCAGCGAGCGTATTGTTTTCGATGGGGCCGGGTTTTCCGCCAACACCTGCGTTGTTAACAAGGGCGTGCAGGGCGCCATATTGAGAGATCGCAAGATCAACCGCCCGGCGCCAATCGTCCGCCTTGACGACATCCATGACCAAGCCGGTACAGTTAATGTCGAGTTCCTGCAGTTGTGTTAGAGCGCTCTGTAACGATGGTTTATTGATATCACCCAGAACCACATTCATTCCGGCCAACCCTAAAGCTTTTGCAATGGCATACCCGATGCCCTCGGCGCCACCGCTGACTAAGACGGTGCGACTGCTGTACTCCATGCTGCGATCTCCTTAAAAATCACAACATACACTAAGCGAACTAGTCCTTGTACCCCTTAGACTAGAAAAAAACTCAAAGTTCAAAATTTTACTTATCTTGATATTCGGGAGGGCGTTTTTCAAGGAAAGCATTAATGGCTTCTTCACTGTCGGCCGTAAGTGACAGCAGAGCCTGATGTCGATCTTCGAAGGCCATGGCGGCTTCAAGCGAACTTGCGTTAATCGAGTAGTTCAGGGTTTCTTTGGTTAACCGCAGGCCCATGGGGGTATTGCTCAGCATCTCGTTGAGTAAGGCGTGCCCCGTAGTTTCTAATTGGTCATGGCTGACGACGTCGGACGCTAACCCTAGGGCTAAAGAGCGTTGGGCGTGTATAAAACGCCCAGTGAGCAACAGTTCGGATGCGATCGAGGTGCCGACCAAGCGCGGCAGAAAATAGCTGCTACCCATGTCGCAGCCCGTTAATCCGATTTTAATGTATGCCGCATTCATTCGTGCATCTTCAGCCAGTACCCGAATATCAGATGCCAGTGCAAGACTGAAGCCGCCGCCCGCGGCTGCGCCTTGAACAAGTGCGACGATCGGTTGGGGGCAAGCGCGCATGGCTTGGTAAATAGCGGCAATTCGCCGTTGTGTGCGCCAGACATTTCTAACGCTACGCTCGCCTGGAACAAAGCTTGGATCGCGCATATCCAAACCGGCACAAAAGTTTTTACCTTTTGCTTTAAGCAATACGACGCGAATGTCCTCGCGCTGTTTTAGCTGGTCAAATACCCAAAATAAGGCATCGACCATATCGCCGTTGAGCGCATTACTTTGTTCAGGGCGATTTAGGGTGACAATTAGCTTGGCGTCATCGACACGAAGCTCCAGAGTATTACTTGGGCTTTGCATGGGCTTGCTACACCTTGGGTGTTGGGGTTTCTAGCCGGCACACATTACCACCCATACGCTTGCCTTCGTATAGCGCCTTGTCAGCGCGTCGAATAGCGTCATGAATGTCATTGTCTACTTGGGCGAGGCCAAAGGTGATTGATACGTTAAACTCGCCAAATGCAGTAGAAACAGGGTAGGCGTTGACTGCGAGCCGGAGCTTTTCAACCAGAGTCATGGCTGCGGGGAGATCGGTAGTGGGGAAAAAGCACAAAAACTCCTCTCCACCCCAGCGCACGACAACATCGGTGCCGCGCAAGGAATTGGTCAGCCGTGAGGCGATTTCACTCAGCACCTCGTCGCCCACTGCATGACCATAGTTGTCGTTTACTTTTTTAAATTGGTCAACATCTCCCAAGGCCAGAGAAATCGGGCTGTCGGTGCGACGTTTGTGTTCTAAGGCTTGACGCGCTATGTCGTGAAATGCCCGACGATTTAGTAGGCCCGTTAAGCTGTCAACCGAGGCTAATTTTTGGATAGTGTTTAACGCATCTTCAAGTTTTGAGTTGCGAGACAGTAATTCTTCCTCCAAATTACGTTTGTCGGTGTAGCCCCGCCATAATGCGGCCAGTAACAATGCGCTGGCGATAAGCAGGCCTGCGGCAAAAAACAATTGTCGGTCGCGATTTTTCAGTTCTGTTTCTCGAAGTTGGGCATTAAGGTGCAGCAACTTAATATCTTGGTCGCGTCGTTCTACTTCGTAGCGGATTTCCAGTTCCTCGGTAAGGGCAGTGCGCTCACCTTGCGCTAGCGACCGCTCAAGGTCGAGGGCTTGCTTCCAGTACCTTGCGGCGTCTTTTGGCTGTCCAAGGTTGGAGTAGACGTCGGCTAGGGTTTCTATTAACGGTAGCGAAATTGTGGGCGTGGATGTGCCAACAAGCTCCAGAGCTCGCTCTAGTAGAGGAATGGCCTGAGATTTCTGGTCTTGCTGAAATTTTATTTTGCCCAAGGTCATTAAAATGCCCGACAAAATTCGTACGTGACCAATGGCCTCGGCAGGCTCTAGGGCTTGAATGCATTCCAACTCGGCTTGCTCTAGCCGGTCTAGGTCGTAGAGTCTCGAACAGATATTGGCTAGCTGATAAATGCCTTGTGGCATCAGGTTACGCTCGACGGCAAGTTCTTGTGTCAATGCGTAGGCTTGGCGATGAGCCTTAAGACTTGCTTCGATTTGATTCATGTCGGCCAACGCTGTTCCGATGTTCCCAACGGCGACCAGTTCTCGCTCTTTGTTGCCAAGCTGCCGAGCCAATCCTTGGGTTTGTTCAAAATATTCGATTGCACGCTCGGGGTTGCCGGAATAAAGGTAGGCGACACCTAAGGCGTTCAGAACTGTAAGTTCCAGGTCTTGGTTGTTTTCGGCTTGCGCCAACTTGCGAGCCATGTGGAAATCACCGGTGGCATCGGGAACCAGGCCCATTTCAGCTTTTATAGTGCCTTGCGTCAGAATGATTTCAGCTTGCAGATCCGAGCGAAGTGCCTTTTTGGCAATGCCTCCCGCGGCAGTGAGTTCGGTAAGCGCTTGATCGTAGGAGCCTGCGTTCCGCTGTATCTTTGCTTTCTCTAAGCGAATGTTGATTTGGTCTTCAAGGTTATCTAAGTAGTCTTGCTGCCGCAGTGTCTCATCTAAAAAGTGTAGCAACGATTCGGGAGATCGGTCGGTGATAGCGCGATAGTCTTGTCTCCAATTGTTGGCAGTCATCGCGCTGGCTGCAAAACATGTTAGGAAGCTAAGAGTTAGAAGGTATTTAACAAGCTTGCGTGTGCTTCGCGTCATGACAACCCAGACTTTGATCAAGGGCTCAATGGTATACAAGGCCTATGGTGCATGCAAATCGAATAATTTTGAACCTTGAGTATTTTCTGCTACCTTAAGTTCTCAAGCATACCAAACAAGGACGAGATATGGCCGGTAAAATTCCACGCTCCAGTGATAACGATTACAGTAGCGATATCATCAAACAGCGCCAAGAGTTCATCGAGGAACAAACGGGCGCTAAACTAAATCACACCAAGCAGTTTTCGTTTGATCCCGAAGGTATGTCCGGCAACATCGAGAATATTTTTGGGGTGGCGCAGGTGCCTGTTGGCATTGCGGGTCCCTTGTTAGTAAACGGTGAATACGCACAAGGTGAATATTTTGTGCCCATGGCCACTGTCGAAGGCACCATGCTCGCGAGCTATAACCGCGGTATGAAAGTTATTCGCGAAAGCGGAGGCGTTTTGACAACGGTGACCGACGTGGTGATGCAGCGTGCTCCATGTTTCGTGTTTAAAGATGCGCGTCAAGCGCGAGATTTTACCTTATGGCTGGATCAAAACTTTCTTGAAATTAAAGCTCGTGCGGAAACGACCACTTCGGTTGGTAAACTCAACGAAATCGAGCGTTATCACGTTCATAACATGGTCTACACGCGCTTTGACTACTCTACTGGTGATGCTGCGGGTCAGAACATGACCAGTCGTGCTACCTTTGTGGCGTGCGAGTGGATTCGCGAGCAAAATCCACACATGTCGCATTACCTGTTGTCGGGGTCATTTGACACCGAAAAGCGCACCTCTAGCGTAAATCTTTTGAAGGGTCGCGGTCGCCGCGTTACCGCAGAAATTACCATACCCAAAGAGGTTATGAAGCAGCACCTGAAAGTGACTCCCGAAGCTATGCACTACGGACAGGGTATAAGTACGTTAGCCGCTTTGTTGACGAATTCGTCGAACAACGCAGCGCATCCGGCCAATGGCTTAGCTGCACTTTATCTCGCTACCGGACAAGATGTCGCCAATATCGGTGAATCGAACCAGTGCACTACTTACAATAAGGTGACGCGCAACGGGGACTATTATTACTCGATTACCTTGCCCTCGCTGATTGTGGCGACCTACGGTGGCGGTACAAGCTTGGCAACTCAGCGTGAGTGTCTGGAAATTATGGGTTGCTATGGTACGGATAAAGCCATGAAGTTTGCCGAAATTGCAGCGGGCTTAGTGGTCGCCGGTGAATTGTCTTTAGCTGCTGCAACGCGCACCGACAAAGAGACACGCACCAATGACTGGGTAGATGCGCACGAGCGTCTTGGACGCAACCGATGATGCCGCAGCGTTCTGTCACGCTAGCGCGGGGCCTTGCTCTAGCGCTATCATTGATGTTTTTAGCTGGATGTAAAAAGGATACGATTATGACTCCAGAACAGGCTTGGGCTGCAATTGAACAGCCTTCGTTAGTGATTGATGTTCGCACCGATGAGGAAGTGGCTGCAGGGACTTTAGACGGCTCACTGCATATTCCATACGAAATTATTGTGGCGCGTGTCAATGAGCTAGAGTTGGAAAAAAATGCACCCATTGTGGTTTACTGCCGCAGCGGTAACCGCTCGGGTATCGCACAGTCCATGCTGCAAGCAGATGGCTACACCGCTGTTGTTAATGGCGGTGCGTACTCAGATTTAGACGCCTTTCATCCGGGCGCTAAAGTTAATGCTCACTGGACGCCCTAAGGCGCAAATCTGAGGTCGCTAAGGGGTCAGACGGTAATGCTCTGACCTGGCTTGGCGGCATTCCAAACCAGCGTCGGCAGGCCCGGCGAAAATTTGCTACATCGTTGTAGCCCAAAATTGCGGCAATGGCTTCGGTGGATAAATTGGTTTCTTGCAAGTGCCTGGCAGCTAGCTCTGCGAGGGTACTGTCTCGTACCTGACGGTAACTAGTACTCTCGGCAGCCAGCCTTCGAGCGATGGTTCGCTTGGACGTGAACATGGCGCGGGCCAGCATATCTTCGCTGACCGTGGCTGCTGGCTGCGACAGCATAAGTTGTCGTAACCTATCCGCCAAGGTCAGATGTTTGCGCGGAGCGGACTGCAGTATCTCCTCGCACAAATCTCTGGCGCGCTGATACGATAGCGTGTCACTCGAGACGTTACTGTACTGGGCGTATTGCAAAGGAATCCAGAATGCGTCTGTTTCAGCCTCGAATTCCACTTCGGCCTTAAGGGCTTCATGGTACTTGTTTGCATAAATCGGCGCTGCGTAGGAAAACGTAAATTTTAAATCGGGCAGAGCTTCACCCGTGACTGCGTCAGCCACTGCTTTAACGACTAGCGCAAAGCATTCCGTTAAGTGGATTTTGTTTTCTTCGCTGACAGGAACGGTAATCTTCAGTCGACAGCACAAGTAATTGTCTACCTCTGAAATATCTAAGTGAGTAAAAGAAATTCTCAGCGGAAGAAAGTCTCGTAGAGCCATCATCGCGCGCATCAGTGTGGGGCTACTCAGTGCTAGATAACCGATAGGCCCGAAGGTGTTAGGGGTAAGCTGACCGCCTGCGACTAATCCAAACCCGGGCTTGCCATACAGGGCCCGCGCGTTATCGATAATAACCATTTGCGACTGGGCGCTGATTAATGTGTCGTCACCCGGCATGAGTATCGCCGGGTCCAGGTCAGAACCCGCGAGCAAGCGCGGTAAGTCTCGTTCTTGTAAATTAAGAACGCGTGCTGTAATTCGTGTGTACAGCGATGGTATGAAATCTTCGCGACGTTGACTCATGTTTACACCGATTACTCCAAAACACAGAGTGTCCTAAAAAATACGCATTGTGTCAAAATAAGACCGCCTTTATAATGCTCTATTGGTTACAATGACGGTAAAACACGAGGAGCACACTATGGTTAGCATTACCTTTATTCAGCATAATGGCGACGAAATAACGATCGATGCGGAAGAGGGGCGATCATTAATGGAGAATGCCATCTCTAAAGGCGTTGATGGTATCGATGCAGATTGTGGTGGTGGTTGTGCCTGCGGTACGTGTCACGTGTTTATTAGTGAAGCCTTTGTTGAAAAATTGTCGCCTCAAGACGAACTCGAGGATGCCATGTTAAGCATGCGTCCGGATCGGGAGGCGAACTCTCGCTTGAGCTGTCAAGTGCAAGTTACCGAGGCACTGGACGGTATGGTTGTTAACGTCCCAGAATATCAAATGTAAAAAGTCGAGCAGGCTAGCGCTGGCGATTGGTCTGCTCGTCTTTAATACCCTGTAAAAACGTATGGGTGCTGGCGGTAAGGCACTGAAAAATGCACAAATTGGGTGCCAAACGATTCAGACGTTTGGTCATCTTCAAGCTCACTAAGCCATGCCCCATAGACATCAATTTGACTGCGAGCTCACGCGGGTCGGTATTAAGGTTCTCTGATTTTAACCAGTCATCAACCAAGTCTACCAGCTCGTTAAAAGCGCCCAAGGTCGTAAGCTGTGCATTCTCCAAAGTATCGATTAACACTTCGCCCCACATTAAGTCATAAAATGCCGCTTTTTCGGTGACATAGCGCATGTAGGCGTGTCCAGAGCTAATAATGCGGTCTATGCTACCGCACGGCAGACGCTCGATGGCGCTATTAACAGCTGCGTGAAGGCCTATGAACCCTAGTTCTGCAACACGTGCAAGAAGATCCTCTTTGTCTTTAAAGTGCCGGTAGGGGGCGCCAGAGCTTACACCTGCTCTGCGAGCCGCTTCCGACATCGTAAAATCTATGCTGCCGCGCTCTTCGATAAGCTCGGCGGCCGCAAGTATCAGAGTGTTTTTCAAGTCGCCGTGGTGGTAGGAATTGTTCGCTACTGTGTTAGCCACTGTTACGCACTCGCTTTTAAAAGGTTCGCGGGAGCAGGTTGTTTCGCTGTTCTCGCCACTAGTAAGAACGCAGGCGGCACCAGGTAAAAGCTAATTAGGGTCGACAACAGAACACCACCCGCGATGGCCATGGCAAAGGGTGGCCAGAATTGTCCGCCTTCCAAAATTAGCGGCAAAAAGCCTCCGAAGGTGGTGATGGTGGTCGAGACGATGTGTCGACTCGAGTCCATGACCACATTACGCATGCTTCTTACTTCGCCGCTTGCGGCACTCGGATCAAGTTGAAGTGCGGTGATAATTATGATTGCGGCGTTGATCGAAACACCAATCGAGCCTATAACCCCGATCAAAGCTTGCAGGCCAAAAGGGTAGCTGAATATTTCGATCGCCAGCAAGCTGAGTGTCATAGAGCAAAAACAAACCAAAAAACCTACCGCAGTTAAACGCCAGGAGTTGAACGTCAGTAGCATAGTGGCTAGCAAAGCTGCCATGATCAGTCCTAGCGGGGCCATGATATAACCTGCGACCTCTGCGCGTTCGTTGGCGTCGCCACCAAACTTGATGACGTAACCAGGCGGCAGCCGTATTGGGTCTTTTTCTAAATCCGTTTGTAGCTCTTTAAGCGCCTCCTCTGGCAAAATGCCACGCACCAAATAGCCTTGGACGGTGTTTAGACGCTCTCCATCTTGACGTGTAATGGGACTGTAGCTCGGTACAAGTTTGAAGTCGCTGACTGCGCTTATGGGAATATAGTTCCCATTTGTGGCGACTCCAGAGGGCGCTTGTAAATGGGTTAGAGCATCACTGCCCGTCCAGTTTTCTGACGCGAGTCGCACGCGAATAGGCAGTCGCTGAGTGCCTTCGAGGATTTCGCCACCGATTGAACCAGACAAAGCAGCCGCCACGTTAGCGGCAAGGCTGGCTACGTCGAAGCCTGTGTATTTCAGAGCCTCTTCGTTCACCTGTAATTCCATTTTAGGTGGAGCACCTAAGATCGACGCATTGGTATGCGTTACCGCTGGAATTCGGGCCATACGTTCTCTGAACAAATTGCCGTATTCGCGCAGGGTGGTCAGGTCGGGGCCATAAATTTCGACTTCTAGAGGCGCGGCAACGGGCGGGCCTTGATCAATGCCTCGAACCACCGACCGAGCCTGTGGAAAAGCATGGTCGAGCTGTATTTGTAATTCACGAATGGCGGCATCGGTTTGTTTGGCATCTTTGGTTAGGACTAAAGCTTCAGCCCAGGTCGAAACACCGTCCATTTTACGATACATGTTGTAGTAAAATGGCGGAGCGCTTTCGCCGACTGTCCAGTCTATGCGTCGTACTTGGGGGTGTTGACGCACAAAATTATCCATAGCCTTGGCTGTGGCTAAGGTTTCATCAATTGACCGTCCATTGGGTAGCTTGACTTGAATATAGAGTTGGTCGCGATCGGTGCCCGGAAAAAATTGCGCGGTCAACGTAGGGAAGGCTAAGACGCCTACGACGGGAAGCATTAAAGCGCAAATAATCGCCGTCTTGGGATAGGACAATGCGGCATCTAATGAACTCTCCAGACTGCGGCTAATCCATTTTATGGTTACGCCTTGCTGCATGAAGCCGGTGCTGTCGCCATCAGGTAATAGTCTTGCAGCGAGGACGGGGGTCAGAGCTAGGGCCAAAAATAATGATGTCACCAGCATAATAATCACTGAGGTCGCGATTGAGCCCATGAATGAGCCCGCGGGGCCGGGCAAGAGTGCCAGCGGTAGGAAGGTTAATACGGTGGTTACCGTCGAGCTTAACAATGGAATAAACATGCGGTTGACGCTTAGCTCTATTGCTTCACGCCGCGAGACACCCGACTGAAGGCGCTTGCGGATTTCGTCGGTCATGACGATCGAGCCATCTACCAAGAGTCCTAGCGCTACAATAAGTCCCGTAATCGACATTTGGTGCAATGGCATGCCAATCATCTGCATAACAGTCAAGGAGGTAAGCGCGCAGAGCGGTAAAATGATGGAGACTACAATAGCTGCGCGCCATCCTAACGTCAGGAAGAGCACGCCAATAACAAGGCTGATACCCATCGCTAAGTTGTAAAAAACGCTGGCGAGCCGCTCCTCACTGTAGCTACCTTGGTTATAGGAGATTTCGAATTTTAGCTCTGGTGCTAAAGTGCGCTGATACTCCCAGATTGCTTGTTCAAACTTTTTAGTCCACTGATCGACTTGTAAGCCCGACTTCATGGCGATACCAACCAAAATACCACGTCGCCCATCGGTCAGGACGTAACCTGAAGCTGGTTTTCGTTCTACTTTCTGAATTGACGCTACGTCGCTTAAACGGGTAACACTGCCTTGCGGGTTTGTTTGCAGCACAATTTGCCCGAGTTCAGAGGCGGTATCAAATTGCCCCTGAAGTTCCACTAGCAAATTGTTAGAGTCGCCTTGGGTCTGACCAGCAGGGCGTTTTGAGTCAGCTTTGTTGATGGCATTAATGACTTGACCCAAGGTAAGGCCACGCAAAACTAATTGAGTTTGGTCGACGGCAACCAGAACCTCCTCGTTGGCTTCACCGTAAATGTCTACCAGACTTGTACCGCTATAGTTACGGGCAAAATCGGCAAAATTCTCTGCGGCTCGGGTGAGTACCCCCATCGGAATTTTTTGGCTGTCTTTGGCACTCATGGCCACAATTACGGTGTAGGCAATTAAGCGGTCATCATCAAAAATTGGATTGCCTACGCCCTCGGGAAATAGCAGGCTCGCATCGCCTAAAGCATCCCGAATTTCGCCCCAAGTAACTTCCATTTCCTCATTCGTCAAAAAATCGGAAAGACGAATATTGATTGATGAAATATTGGCGTTGCTAATCGATGCTATTTCGTTGATCTGTGGGATCTTTTTAAGCTCTTCCTCGATGGGTCGGGTAACTAATGCTTCGACTCGATCTGGAGTGGCGCCCGGGAACACGGTAGTGACCGTAGCCACAAAGTTCATCATGGTTGGGTCTTCTTGGCGTCCAAGTTGCTGAAAGGCGCTCATACTAACAGCAACGATGACAACGATAATGAGTGTCAAGTACCGAGATTTGTCGTAAAGGTTTTGTGCAATCATTGGGCAGTCTCTACCGGGTTAATGGCCATGCCAGGTACCAAACGATGCGTGCCACTGGCGATGACTTTGTCCCCATTTTTTAGTGACCCTCGGACGTAGACGCGGTCATCAGAAAAATCGATGATCTCGAGCACAGCGCGCTCCGTAATAGTTTTGCCATCTTGGTTGGTCCTCGCCACCAAGGTGGTCCAAAGTCCTCTGCCACCCTCGGTCAAAGCCGCCATCGGTAACCAGCCACCGGCATCTTGAATGTTAAGTTCATGGTGTAAAATGGCGACTTGCCCCGGTGTTGCCGTGCTATTGTCCGGCAGTGAGATACGAAGCGTTTGGGTGCGAGTACGAAGGTCCAGTTTATTGCTGATACCTAAGATACGCCCGGGAATCGCTTGCTCATTGATATACACTGTTGTCGCCTGGCCGGTCGCGAACTGGCTGGCCACCTTTGCAGGTACTCCTATAATAGCCTCACGTCCTTCAGTGCTCGTAATGTCGTAAATAGGGGATCCAGCAGCGACAACGTCTCCAACACTGGCATGTCGCGTGTTGACCGTGGCGTCGAACGGAAGTTCTAGACTGCTTTTGCTGAGTGCAACAGCAATTGCCGATAGCTCGGCTTGCAGAGCGTTCGCGGCGGCTTTAGCGCTATCTAGTCCCAATCGAGCTTCGTCGAATTGCCCTTGAGATACAGCGCCTTTACTAAACAAGTCTTGAATGCGCTGAAATTGTAAGCTTGCAAGTTCCACTTGCGCTTTTTCCTGCTGGAGACGAGCCGCTACAGCTGTTTGATTCGCTATCATCGAGCGCGTGTCTAGTTGCGCGACGACCTTGCCTAGTGGCGCTTCGTCCCCGACACGGAGGCTCAGTGAAACTAAGGTGCCTGGAATTTCGAAGGCAAGGCGTGTGTCCTCTGTGGCTGCAACAATACCCGCAAAATTTACCGTTTTTTGATAACTCGCTTGCTCGATAAAACGTGTTACTTCTGCATCGAGCGCGCGGTCTGCATCGATAGGAATGTCGGAGGGTTTTTCGATGTATAAAACACCCATAAGTAAGGTTGCGGCACCGCCGGCAACAGCAAGTGCAATAATGCTAATAAGTGGGCGAGGCAGAGGCATGATATCGGGCTCAAAGTAAGAGGTTCTTACATAATGTAAGAGAGTCTTACTTAAAAGTCAATTCACGCGGCTTGGCTTGCAAGGAATAAAGAATTCTGACAGTATGACGCGCCCTAGAGATAGGGTTGTTATGGTCGCCCAGGCGGTCCCCTCGCAATGAGAGTTGGCAAATCCCGCCAGGCCCGGAAGGGAGCAACGGTAGTCAATGCATCGTGTGCCGGGGTGTGGCTGTTTGGGCGGCCTCCAATTTCGTCTTTATGCCTTGTTAGTGTATGCTTAGCCGCTGATATTGTTGCAGGTTTAATTTCATGGCGTACACGGTTCTAGCGCGTAAATATCGCCCCCAAATCTTCCGAGAGATGGTCGGGCAAGAGCACGTCTTGAAAGCGCTGATCAATGCCCTAGATCACAACAGGCTGCACCATGCATACCTGTTTACCGGAACCCGAGGCGTAGGTAAAACCACTGTAGCTCGTGTTTTGGCAAAGTGCTTTAACTGCGATCAAGGTGTCAGCTCCGAGCCTTGTGGTGTATGCAGTGCCTGCCAAGAAATAACAGAAGGGCGTAGCGTCGATCTGATTGAGGTCGACGCGGCTTCTCGAACCAAAGTCGAAGACACTCGTGAGCTGCTCGATAACGTGCAATATGCACCTTCGCGCTCACGCTACAAAATCTACCTGATCGACGAAGTCCACATGCTGTCTTCGCACAGTTTTAACGCGTTGCTAAAAACTCTAGAAGAACCTCCAAAGCACGCGAAGTTTTTATTAGCGACCACCGACCCGCAAAAGCTTCCAGCGACGATTTTGTCCCGTTGCCTGCAGTTTCACCTTAAGAATCTCAGCCCCGATCGCATTAGTCATTACCTGGCCCACGTATTGGAACGTGAAATGATCCAAGCAGAGCCCGCGGCATTGGCCGAACTGGGGCGTGCTGCTGAAGGCAGTATGCGCGACGCCCTCAGTTTGACCGATCAGGCTATTGCGTTTGGTGGTGGTCAAGTTAGGTCAGCGGATGTCAGTTCAATGCTGGGAAGTATCGCCAGCGGTAATGTTTTGCCTGTGTTGCGAGCTGTGCAGCAAGGCCAGGCAAAGGACATGTTAGATGCGGTTGCGCTGCTGGCAGAGCATGGGGCTGATTTTGGCAAAGTTGTCGACATGCTGCAGCAGTGGCTGCACCAAATAGCCTTGGCACAGTGGGTGCCTGGCACGGTTCTTCATGCCGCTCTGGACGAAGACGCATTGCGCGCTCTGGCACAGGCTATGGCGCCGGAAGACGTACAGTTATTTTATCAAATGCTAGCCACGGGGCGGCTGGAAGTGGTCAGCAGTAGCGATCCCAAGGCCGCACTTGAAATGTTGTTGTTACGCTTAATGGCTTTCCGTCCAGCAATGGCGTTTAGCAGTGACCCCATAAACTTTGATGTGTCGTCTGTAGCAAGTGTCGATTCAGGTGTCTCCACGGTTACTGACCATGCCCCACAGCCGGCACCCGGGCAGGACAGTGCGGCACCAACTTACCCAACAGAAAGCCATGAGCGAAATGACGTCGCTGACCTTTCCGAAGCTTCTTCAGCGTCTGCCCCCTGGGATACAGAACCCGAGACCCTCCAGCAAGACTTGACGTCACCCTGGGAAGAGGCGGCCGTAGCAGATGATCGCGGTGTTTTTGCAGGTGCGCCGGTGGAACCAAGCGCCCAGCAGGAATCGTCCTTGGTACCAGCTATTCATGAGGACTCCAATGCAAAAAAGTCTGAAGCGGAAGTGCCCCTCGAATCCGTCGAGGCGCCTTTTCAGTTAGTAGCGGAAACCTGGCCATTAGAATTTGTGAATTTGGGGTTAAGTGGCATCTTGTATAATGTTGTGTCGCATTGTGAGTGTCTTAAGGTTACGCCAACCGAGGCTGAGTTTCGGCTGGACGAGACTAATGCATCGCTGTTTAACGACACCCATGTGGCCAAGTTTGAGGCAGCCTTGAACCAAGCAGAAGGTGTTGAGCGTAAGATCATCGTGCAGTTGGGTGAGGCAGGGCAAACCCCCGCTAAGTGGCTGCAGCAGCGCGATGAGCAGCGTTTGCGTGTTGCAACCGAGGCAATTTACGGCGATCCAGTAGTGCAAGCTTTGTGTAAAACGTTTGATGCACAGGTCATTTCAGACTCTATTAAGGCGAGGTTGAATTAATGTTTAAAGGCGGTGGCTTGGGCGATTTGATGAAGCAAGCCCAAGAAATGCAGGCAAAAATGCAGAGTGTGCAAGCCGAGATCGAAGCCCTTAAAGTGGTGGGTGAATCGGGTGCAGGATTAGTGAAAGTGACCATGAACGGTCGACACGATGTGACAGCTGTGGCAATAGACCCTGTGGTCATGAGCGAAGAGAAAGCGATTTTGGAAGACCTTTTGGCCGCTGCGGTGAACGACGCTGTGCGCCGTGTCGAGACCCAAAACCGAGAAAAAATGGCAGAAGTAACCGCGGGTATGAATCTTCCCGCGGGTATGAAAATGCCGTTTTAATACATTATGAAATTAACCGCAATCGAGACACTGAATCAGGCCTTACGCTGCTTGCCGGGTGTAGGTAATAAAAGCGCGAGCCGCATGACGCTGCACTTATTGCAGAATAATCGTGGTGGTGCTCTGGCACTAGCACAAGCACTGACAGATGCTGTCGAGCGCGTACAGCATTGCAACTGCTGTCGTAACTTTAGTGAAGAACCTTTATGTCAGATCTGCCAGGACTCGCGACGCGACGCTAATGTAATTTGCGTGGTCGAAACCCCCTCTGATGTAAGTGCTATTGAATCGACTTCGACCTTTAAGGGTCGGTATCACGTATTGATGGGGCATTTATCACCCCTCGATGGCGTCGGACCTAACGATATTGGTCTAGATTTGCTGGACGCTAGGGTGGATGAGGGCGGAATTACCGAGGTGATACTCGCCACATCATCTACCGTAGAAGGCGAGGCGACAGCCCATTACATCGCCAGCATGATGCGCTCTAAGGGAATCTCGGCCAGCCGTTTGGCGCGCGGCGTGCCTATGGGCGGCGAGCTTGATTTCGTCGATAGTTCTACCCTGGCGCAAGCCCTGTCTGGAAGGCGCCCTCTTGAATAAATCAGATATTGTTTGGGTTGGGGATAGTGATGTCCTTGAACGCACCTTAGCAAGCTACCAGTCTATTCAAGCCGTTGCCTTGGATACAGAGTTTGTTCGCGAACGAACCTATTACCCAAAGCCTGCCCTGGTGCAGTTGGCGGGAGCCGAAAAAATTAGTTTAATTGATCCTGTCGCGGTAAGTGATACTGCGGCTTTGGCCCAACTGTTGGGGTCCGAGCATACCCTCAAGGTGGTGCATTCGGGCAGTGAAGACTTAGAAGTGTTCCAGTCGTGGCTGGGTTGTTCAATCAAGGGTTGGTTCGATACTCAAGTCGCTGCAGCTCTGTTGGGTTATGGCTATGCAATCGGCTATCGCAACATTGTGCAGACCTTCTTGAGTGAGGAGCTAGACAAAGGTGAAACCCGGTCAGATTGGTTGCAACGCCCGCTCAGCGACAGCCAGCTACAGTATGCTGTCGCCGATGTCTTGTATCTTGCGCCCGTATTTGACCGTTTGTATCAAGAGGCCAAAGAGCTTGGGCGTGTAGAGTGGGTGTTAGAGGAAGGCGCACGTGCGGTTGCGGGTTCGCAAAATGCCTTGTATGACTGCCGCGCCAAAATAGGCAGCGCCTGGAAACTTCAAGCTCAGGGTCTTATGGCGCTAATGGAATTATGCAATGTGCGCGAGCAATTGGCGACAACCTATAACAAGCCTCGCGGTTGGATACTTGATGATCAATCTATGATGCAAATAGCCACTGTGCTGCCTTCGTCTAAGACGCAGTTACGCTCTTTGCTATCGGACAAAAGCCGTGGTGCTATGCGTCACGCCGAGAGTTGGTTGGCGGCGGTATCAAAGGCTTGTGATTGCCCAGAACAACAATTACCCGAGCCCGTAGCGCCGCCAATGAGCGCGAGTCAACGACAGAAAATGAAGGTCGTTAAGCAGTACGTGGTGGACTGGGCTGGCGAATTAAATATTGCCCCCGAAATTGTTTTTAATAAAAGCGATTATGCCCTGTGGGTCCAGTGGCTAGAGGGTGGCACAATAACAATGCCTGATCATTGGACTGGGTGGCGGCATGCGCTATTCACCGAACGTCTAATGCATGAATTACGTAGAGGTGAATGAACGTGCTGACGCAAATTTACGCCAGTGAACGCAAGCCAGGGTATTACTTATATGTGCCCAAAGATGCAAATTTGCAAGAGTTGCCGGAGGCTTTGATTAAGCCTTTGGGAGTAATGCGCAAGTCCTTGCTTTTAATGATAAGTCCGACGCAAAAATTGGCAAACGCCGACCCGCTTAAAGTGCTGGAGTCTCTCAGAGAGCGGGGGTTCTACCTGCAGCTACCACCCAAAGACGATCCATTAGAGGCTCTGTATTCGTGAGCTGGTGGAATGAACTACCACTAGAGGTGCTGACGGTTGAACAGTGGGAAGCACTGTGCGATGGCTGTGCCAAATGCTGTCTGCACAAGCTCGAAGATGCCCGTACTCGGAAAGTCTACTACACCAAAATTCGCTGTCAGTATATGAACGCGGACACCTGTCAGTGCGAGTGTTACGAACAGCGGAGCGAACGGGTGCCCGATTGCATCGATCTTAAAAAGCATGAGGTCTCAAGTTTGCACTGGTTACCCAGCACCTGTGCCTATCGACTAAGGTCAGAGGGCAAAGACTTACCAGAGTGGCACTATTTAGTCAGTGGAGACAAAAATAGTGTGCATCGGGTGGGGGTTTCGGTTCGTGGCCGCGCTATTTCAGATGAATTTGTTCATCCAGACGGGTACGATGAGCACATCATTACATGGGTTGAGTAAATCAGTGCTAGAAACAGGTACTTACATCAATGCGTTGTTGATCTATAGCTTGGCAGCCGTAATCGCACTATTGGTCATGGTGTGGTGGTTGGTGAAACTCGGCGGGGGACGGTTCTGGATTGCCTTATTGTTCTGGTTGGGCGCCGCGGTTTTATTGACTCCCGCCTATGCTAATATGCAGGCGGGCACGTTTGCCCCTGCGGTATTAGTGGCTGTGTTTCAAACGGTATTTTTTGGTGTAGAAACGGCCATACATGCCATTCGCCCGCTCGGGTTTGCTATGGGTTTGGCCATTGTAGTGGGTGGTTTGCACGGCTTGGTTTGGGTTTGGCTAGGCCGGCGACGAGTTAAAATGGAGCAGCGTTGATGCGCGTGGTTTCTCAGATCCTGTTGTGCTGTTTACTGTCGGGTTTTGCGCAAGCGCAAGAACCCATTCAAGGCCACCCTGATGTGCGTCTGCTGATCGATGTATCGGGTAGTATGAAACAGTCCGATCCCAATAACCTTCGTGCCCCTGCACTCGAACTGATTGTACGCTTGTTACCCCCGGGGTCGAAGGCAGGTGTTTGGCTATTTGGCGACGGGGTGCGCACCTTGCTTCCCCATGTCGTTATTGACGACGCCTGGCGTGATAAAGCGGTGCGGAGTGTTCGCGTAATCGATAATTCGGGGCAACGCACCAACATACCCCAAGCCTTAGACGCGGCGTTGTATGACCTTAATCGTCTGGATCCCGATTATCGAACCAGCGTCGTTTTGCTTACCGATGGTAAAGTCGATGTGTCCAGCTCAGCAGTGGCTAATGCTAACGCTGCTCGATTATTGTTAGAGGAACAAGCGCCAATACTTGGGCAGACTGGGGTGCCGGTTCACACGATAGCTTTGTCGAATGAGGCTGATTGGGCTTTTTTGCGCAAACTTGCAGAGTCAACTCAAGGGCTCGCAGAAAAAGCGGAGTCAGCAGACTCCCTCACACGCGTGTTTTTGCAGGCTCTAGAAATGGTTGCTCCGACCGCACGTGTTCCCATTGAAGGCGGAGAATTTCAAATCGATGATGGCGTCTCACAGTTGACCGCTTTGATTTTTTCGGGCGCTGACGAACGGGCCAAAGTTGAACTGATCGATCCAGACAACCAAGCCATAGCGCCTGATTCAAAAGGTGACGGCGTGCGCTGGTTTAATAATGAAAAATTCTCGTTAGTGACTGTAGATTCACCCAAGCCGGGCCGCTGGCGATTGGTCGCTCCTAGTAGCGAAGAAAATCGAATTACCGTTATTTCTGATTTGTCAATTGACGTCGATCCTTTGCCGAATTCATTGCCCTTAGACCAACCCACTGAACTCGGATTGCGCTTAGTTGACCGCGATGGGGTAATTACCTCAGTCGAGTTGCTAGGTGTGTTTGATATTAAAGTGACAATTCAAGATCCCAGTAACTCCAAAGAAGTCATTGATGTTGCCGGACTGTACCAGGTTCCAAACGATGGGGAGTATCGTATTGCAATGCCGGCTTTTTCCAATCCTGGCTTGCACAAGATCACTGTTCGCGTAGAGGCTGATACGCTTGTCCGAGAATTGCCCATGTACGTCGATGTGCAAGTCCCCCCAGAAGCTCCCAAAGTTATTACCAAGGCGATTGAGTCCCAGCCGACTGCGGGTTTGCCAGCGTGGTTGTGGCCTGCTGTGGCTGGGTTGGTGGGACTTAGCCTACTGATTTGGGCACTGCGCTTGTCGCGTGAGGCCGCCAGAAAGCGCCGTATTGCGTTGGCCAGAAAGGCCCAAGAAGCACGTGATGCTCCTTTGATGGAAATGCGAGTCGATACCGACGATTCCAATTAGTTTTTATGGGGTCTCAACGCACTTGCATGCCAAGCAGACACGCGGTAGCCTCTTCACCCTTCGAACAAACAGATAAACAAGGAATGCTAGGTGAAACAATTCCAAGGTACAGAACGATACGTCGCTACCGATGACTTAAGAATGGCTGTGAACGCTGCCGTGGCCCTGCAACGCCCCTTATTAATTAAAGGCGAACCCGGCACAGGTAAAACCATGCTGGCCGAGGAAGTAGCGCAAGGCTTAGGTATGCGCCTTATTCAATGGCACATTAAATCGACCACCAAAGCCCAACAGGGCCTTTACGAATACGATGCCGTGTCACGATTGCGTGACTCGCAGCTCGGCGATGACAGTGTGCATAATATTGCCAACTATATTAAAAAAGGTAAGTTGTGGGAGGCCTTTTCAGCTGATGAACAGGTGGTTTTGCTGATTGACGAAATTGACAAAGCCGACATCGAATTCCCCAACGATTTGCTGGTAGAACTCGATCGTATGGAATTTTTTGTCTACGAAACTGGTGAGGTAATTAAGGCCAAGCACCGTCCTGTCATTATCATTACCAGTAACAACGAGAAAGAGTTGCCCGATGCTTTCTTGCGTCGCTGCTTTTTTCACTTTATTAATTTCCCGAATCGCGACACCATGCGCGAAATCGTTGATGTGCATTACCCAGACATCAAACAAACCTTGGTTAACGAAGCACTCGAGGTGTTCTTCGATGTTCGTGAGATTCCTGGCCTAAAGAAAAAGCCTTCGACTTCAGAGCTGATCGATTGGTTGAAGCTGTTAATGGCCGATGACATACCAGACGAGATCCTAAAAGACCGTGATCACAGTAAAGCGATCCCCCCTTTATACGGCGCTTTGCTGAAAAATGAGCAAGACGTGCATTTGCTGGAGCGTCTTGCGTTTATGCATCGGCGCGAAACACGCTAGTTCCGAATTATGTTAATTAATTTTTTTCAGGGCTTACGCGACGCAGGAGTTCCCGTCACAACTCGGGAGCTTCTGGACTTGCTTGAAGGCATGAGGCGCCATTTGGTTTTTGCCGACATGGACGCGTTTTACTTTTTTAGCCGCACCTGTTTGGTGAAAGACGAAAAATATTTTGACCGTTTTGATCGAGCATTCAGTGCACACTTTAAAGAGTTGGAAAGCCTGGATGGCATTATCGAGGCCATGATTCCTGACGATTGGCTGCGCAACGAGTTCATGAAGAACTTGAGCGAGGAAGAAAAAGCCAAAATTGAATCTTTGGGCGGCTTGGAAAAGCTTATCGAAGAATTCAAAAAACGATTGGAAGAGCAAAAAGAGCGCCACGAGGGCGGCAACAAATGGATTGGCACTGGTGGCACCTCGCCTTTTGGTCAGCAGGGATACAACCCCGAAGGTATACGTGTAGGCCCGAACGGTGGCCAGAAAAAGGCGCTAAAAGTATGGGATCGGCGTGACTTCAAAAATTTAGATGACAGCGTCGAGCTTGGTACTCGCAATATTAAAATGGCCCTTCGCCGCCTTCGTAAGTTCGCGCGTCACGGTGCCGCCGAGGAGCTCGATCTAGACGATACTATCCGATCAACTGCGCGCAATGCTGGCTTGCTGGACATTAAATTGGTGCCCGAGCGTCACAACGCAGTTAAGGTGCTGATTTTCTTTGACGTAGGTGGTTCGATGGATCCTCACGTTAAGGTTTGCGAGGAGTTGTTTTCGGCGACTAGAACTGAATTTAAGCATCTAGAATATTTTTACTTCCATAACTTTATTTACGAAAGTGTTTGGAAAAACAATATTCGGCGTCACAACGAGCGTACTGCACTGTTAGACGTCATGCATAAATATAGCCACGACTACAAAGTGATTTTTGTGGGAGATGCGGCAATGTCGCCCTACGAAATTGTGTCTCCTGGGGGTTCGGTCGAACATTGGAACGAGGAATCTGGCGAGGTTTGGTTGCGTCGACTGCGGGAAACTTATGAAAAGGTGATTTGGATTAACCCAACACCTCAAGCCGAGTGGGAATATACGCAGTCGACCGCTATTACTCACAAGTTACTAGAGGGCCACATGTATCCTTTAACGCTTAAAGGGTTAGAGGAGGGTATGTCTTACCTATCCAAGTAGTAGGCAATTAGAGCTGCTGTAATTGCCACGTTAAGAGATTCCACGCCATTGTGCATGGGTATTCTGACTTTTGCTTGACATTGCGCGGCGATGTCAGGTGCGACCCCCTCCGTCTCGTTGCCCAGCACAAACACAGCTTTTTCGGGTATGTGTTGTTCGAAAAAGTCAGATTCGGTGTGACTGCTAAGTGTGAAGCCGGTAAACCCCAGTTGCAGCAGTGCATCGAGAGCTTCGCTGGTCGAACTGCAGCGTAATACCGGTGCGTGAAATAGTGTGCCTGCGCTGGCTTTTGCAACCAAAGGACCCAGTGGGGCACAACCCCGCTCGGGCACGATTACTCCGGTAATGCCAGCGGCGGTAACAGAGCGCAAGATCATGCCTAGATTCTGAGGGTTCGTGACTCGGTCTAAAAGCATTAGCCTGCAGGTGTTTTCAGAGTGAGACTGCAGAAACATAGATAAATCGTTAAAGGCTTGGCACTCGACGTCTAATGCAACCCCCTGATCTTGCTTTTTATTTTTTGAAATTCTGGCCAGAGCGTCCCGATTGTGAAAGCGCACTTCGCAGCCTCGTTTGTGCGCTAATTGCGTCAGTAAATCCAGTTTATCTGATTTTTGATTTGAGTCTGCAAGATGCAGCACTTTAGGCTGCAGTTTGGGGTCTTGAAGGCAAGCTTCCACTGGGTTGCGCCCATATACGGTAAGCCAGCGTCGTAAAGCCTGTTTTTTTGTTTGGTAGTCGGTAGAATCACGCATTGGTAAACCCTCGGTAAGCGGGGCGATGCTACCTTATAATACGCTTGCAATCGAGTCAGGAGGGAAGGTGGAACTCATTTTGTATCACACTAGCGGTTGTCACTTATGCGAACTGGCAGAGGGTGTGGTTGCCCAAGCAAAGTTAGCTGGCGCTGATATTCAGCTGGCGCTAGTTGATATCGCCGCGTCTGAGGATCTGATGAATCGCTACGGTTGGACGATACCGGTGCTTGCGAGCGGCTCGTGGGAGCTTAGCTGGCCTTTTGACCTCGCTAAACTCCAATCTTGGTTGGTGCTGTTGAAGACTTAATTACCAACGCGGACGGCTAAGACGTCGCAGCTCGCACCATGAAGGACGCCATTGGCGGTTGAACCCATCAGCAGGGCTAAGCCGTAGCGACCATGAGAACCCACCACAATCAAATCGGCGCCAAGTTCTTCCGCCATTTGGTGAATTTCAACTTCTGGGCGACCAAATACCGTGTGTTGATTGGCTGTGTCGACTCGGTAATCCGTGCCAACTTGCGCTAATTGCATTCGTGCTTGGTCACTGATTTCTTCTTGAATGCCGGAAAAATCCATAGGAATGTCACCACCATAGGCAAAACTTAGCGGCTCGATCACGTGGATTAGGTGCACTTCGGCCGCTTTTTCTGCCGCCATTGCGCAACCCCGTTTAACGACTTGAATCGATTCTTCGCTTAAGTCGATGGCAATAAGGATTTTTTTATAGTTAGACATGTTTTCCCCTAGTTTGAAATGCTTGATAAAACTATCTCACTTCGCCTGTTCATAATCAATTGCTGATATGATCGCTTAATGATTCAGGTCAAGGATAGGGTATGGCGTTTTGGATAATTGTTGGCGTGTTGTTAGTGGCTCTAGCGCCACTGACACATTTTTGGCCCAGTAAGCAACAGCGCAGACTGGCGGATATTCGCGAGCAGGCAGCACTTTTAGGTTTGTACGTCGAACTGCGGAAGTTGCCGGCGCATCGAAAAATCGATATTCACATTCCTGCAGATGATCGCAGGTACTGGGTGTATTACGGTTTGCGTCTGGCGACGAAAGTGAAAGTCCCGATTGGTTCGTGGTTGCGTACGCCCGAGGGCTGGTTGAGCTTGACCGGTGATAATAACCTGCCGCCAGCATTGAACGCCTTACCCGAAGGGCTTGATGTGGTCTCTAGTACGCCAGGCAGTGTCGGTTTTTTCTGGCAAGAGCGAGGTGGTGAAGAAGTTTTAAAACAAGCCGCTGAGTGCCTAAAAACGGCCGCGGCCAATGCCCTGCTGGCATCTAATGAGCCCAAGTAACCTTAGACAAAATTGTAACTAATTCAGTTTTTTTCTTGACCGCGGGCTGTTGCATCACTATATATGGCCACCCTTAGGTGTGTGAAACACAAGCAATCAAAACGATCCTAGAGAGAGAATTATGGGTAAGGCACTGGTCATTGTCGAGTCGCCAGCGAAAGCCAAGACGATTAACAAATATTTGGGCAATGATTTTATTGTTAAATCCAGTGTGGGCCACATTCGTGATTTGCCCACCTCCGGCAGTGCTTCATCGGCCACCAATCCTAAAGAGCGAGCGGCTCAGGCGGCTAAAACCCGCAAGATGTCTGCCGAGAAAAAAGCTCAGTACCAAAAAAACAAGGCGCATGACCAGTTAATCCGTCGCATGGGCGTTAACCCCGACCAAGATTGGGAGGCGCACTATGAAATTTTGCCAGGTAAAGAAAAGGTGGTTAACGAGCTCAAACAGCTAGCCGCTAAAGCCGACACAATTTATCTTGCGACCGACTTGGATCGTGAGGGAGAAGCCATTGCTTGGCACTTGCAAGAGGCGATTGGTGGTGATCCCGGCCGTTATCGACGCGTTGTATTTAACGAGATTACCAAAACGGCAATACAAGAAGCGTTCGAACACCCTGGTGACCTAGATATTGCGCGAGTGAACGCTCAACAAGCTCGACGATTTTTAGACCGAGTGGTGGGCTATATGGTCTCGCCGTTGCTGTGGGCAAAAATAGCTCGAGGCCTATCGGCGGGTCGGGTGCAGTCCGTCGCTGTGCGGTTGATTGTAGAGCGCGAGCGCGAAATACGTGCTTTCGTGCCCGAGGAATTTTGGGAGATTCACGCCGATTTGCAGTCGCGTACTGGCGAGCAAACTCGTTTTGAAGTTCGCAAATTCCAAGGTGAAACCTTTCGACCCCGAGCTGAGTCAGAAACGAAAACCGCCGCGGCGACTCTGCAAACGGCCAGCTACTCGGTAAAATCCCGCGATAGCAAGCCGACTCGCTCGAAAGCGCCAGCACCTTTTATTACCTCAACACTGCAGCAAGCCGCAAGCACGCGGTTAGGGTTTTCGGTAAAGAAGACCATGACTTTGGCGCAGCGTCTTTACGAAGCAGGGCATATCACCTATATGCGAACTGACTCGACCAACCTGAGCGCTGACGCCATTAGCGCGTGTCGAGGTTATATCGAAGCAAATTTCGATTCGCGATACCTACCAGCTAATGCGCAAAGTTACAGTGCGCGCCAGGACGCGCAAGAGGCACACGAAGCCATTAGGCCTTCGGACGTCAATGTCTTGCAAACGCACCTAAGCTCGATGGAACGAGATGCACAGCGCTTATACGATTTAATCTGGCGTCAATTTGTGGCCGGTCAAATGCCCGCGGCTGAATACCTATCGACCACGCTAACAATCCAGGCCGCTGGCTACGAGTTACATGCAAAAGGTCGTGTGGTTGTCTTTGACGGCTACACCAAGGTGTTGCCACCGGCCGCCAAAAAAGGGCAAGAAGATGTGGTTCTGCCAGATTTAAAAGTGAACGATGTTTTAGAACTGTCGAAACTGGATCCGTCTCAGCATTTTACTAAGCCTACACCGCGCTTCGGTGAAGCCAGTTTGGTGCGCGAGTTGGAAAAACGTGGAATAGGCCGGCCCTCGACGTATGCATCGATTATTTCGACCATTCAAGACCGAGGCTACGTAAAGCTTGAAAACAAGCGATTTTACGCCGAAAAGATGGGCGATATTGTCACGCAAAGACTGCAAAGCAGCTTCGACGACTTACTGGACTATGGTTTTACAGCGGCCATGGAAGAGCGCCTGGACGACGTTGCTAAGGGGGAGTTGGACTGGCGTACATTGCTGAACCAGTTTTACGCGGACTTCAGCGACCGCCTAGAACAAGCGGGCGCACCCGATCCCGACGGTATGCAGGCGAATGCCCCTACTATGACCGACATTTCTTGCGAGCAGTGCGGCCGGCCTATGCAGGTTCGTACGGCGGCTACTGGTGTATTCTTGGGATGCTCTGGTTACGCCTTGCCGCCGAAAGAGCGATGTAAAAATACCATTAATTTGGTGTCGGGCGACGAGGCTATTAGTGCTGATGCAGACGATGAGGCAGAGTCCCGTTTATTGATCAGCAAGCGGCGCTGTCGATTATGCAATGCCGCAATGGACAGTTATTTGATAGATGAGAAACGCAAACTCCATGTTTGCGGCAGTAACCCCGATTGCTCGGGCTTTGACGTAGAGCAGGGGCAATTCAAGATAAAAGGCTACGACGGCCCGATTATCGAATGCGATAAGTGTGGCGCCGATATGCAGTTAAAAACTGGTCGTTTTGGCAAGTATTTTGGGTGCAGTAGTGACAGTTGTAAGAACACGCGTAAGCTTTTGCGCAGTGGCGAGGTGGCACCACCTAAGATCGACCCTGTGCCAATGCCTGAGCTGCAGTGTGCAAAAGTAGACGACCACTATGTGCTGAGAGATGGTGCCGCAGGCTTATTTTTGGCCGCCTCTAAATTCCCTAAAAACCGCGAAACACGCGCCCCGCTAGTCAGTGAACTAAAACCGCATCGTGGGCAAATCGACGCCAAGTATCACTACCTGCTTGATGGTCCAGAGCACGATTCGGGAGATAACCTGACGCAAATACGCTATAGCCGAAAAACCAAAGAGCAGTATCTGATGACGGAGGTCAATGGGAAAGCAACCGGGTGGCGTGCCCACTTTGAAGGGGGCCGCTGGGTCGAGAGTACGGGTAAAAAATAAGCATATGAGTAGCTGCAGAGGCTTGGTCAACCACAGTCTGTATTGCGCGAGGGTACTGCTAGAGGCATGGCAGCGTGACCGCGAGGCTCAGCATTTAGGTGCGAGCGTATTGCAGGATGCTTATCAACCTGCACTTAAACACCACCTCGGTCGTGCCTACGGATACTTATTGCTAGAGGGAGGTGGTCAAGCCGATGCGCCAAAGCAAGCACCTGCATCGATTGCTGAGCTTCCAGAGCCTGCACAGGGTAAGGTCTTGCCTCTGACTGTTCAAGCGATGGCGCGCGAAGAGCAGGGTGTTCTACAGCCCTTGTATGCCACTTTAGGTTCTCAGGTGTCTGGCGGTGTGCGCAATAGTATGAATCTAGCGGCTCAGTCGCAAGGTCCTGATCATCGCGATTGGCATTCGGCTTATACGTTTTTACAAAGCTCGGCTAGCGCCATTCGCGATGTGCTTGATGAATGTTGATCGACCTGAGTTTGGCGCCCAAGGCCTAGCCCTGTTACACTAGTCTTGCAACGATACTGAGGATTTGTTTTGCCATCGTCTTTTCTTGAAATTGCTGAACTTGCCAACGGCGACATCGTACTGCAGCGTGCCGACGAATCGGGCAAGTCAGAGCCCCTTGTTACTATCACCTTCTCGGATGAGAGTGCCGCCTACATGAATGATCAAACATTGGAGGTTGCTAAAGTGATGATCCAAGCAGGTATTCAAGCGGTTGCTGCTATTTCAGAACAGGTCGAGGCGGAAGAGGCCGCAGCCTCTGTTCCTCGCGTTGTTCACTAGCGTCGCAGTACCCCAACGCTTAAGCCTTCGATAGCAAAAGCTTGGTCACGCAGGTCAACCACAATGGGCTCATAGTCTGGATTTTCCGCAATGAGTCGCACGGTGTGGCCACCCGGGGGTTTCTCTAGTCGTTTTACCGTGACTTCGTCTTCAATGCGGGCAACCACTATCTGGCCAGTCCGAACGTCGCTTGTGCGTTTAACGGCCAAAAAATCGCCGTCTAGAATTCCGACGTTGATCATGGAATCGCCGCGAACCTTCAAGAAGTAGTCCGCCGCTGGGTAAAAAAAATCAGGTGGAATACTGATGTGTTCCTCGATGTGTTCTTGCGCCAGAATAGGGCTTCCGGCGGCAACTCGACCAATCACGGGTAGACCAAAGCTGGCCTCGGGCAGTCTAATGCCGCGGGATGCGCCCGGTATCATCTCGATAGCGCCTTTGCGTGCGAGTGCTTTAAGGTGATCCTCTGCAGCGTTGGCGGACTTAAAGCCCAGCGAGCGCGCAATGTCCGCCCGAGTGGGAGGCATGCCGGTGCTTTGCATATGACCTTTAATAAAGTCGAGAACTTGCTGCTGGCGCTGGGTGAGCTTGATCATAACGACCCCTGTGTATTTTTCCAGTAACTGTTATTATATACAGCTATGGGCGCGACGCAACTCATTGTATACACTAGACGCTTAGCAGGGATGAGGAACAAATTTTGAGCTATTTAGAAACATTGCAGTCGTGGACCGCACAGTATGTATGGGCAGAAGCGGCGTTGTACGCAACCTTAGCCTTGCTTGGGTATCTAGTGTTGAGCGTAGTTTTGGGGCGGCTCGTGGCTACCTCGCAAGCCACACGCTTGGGTTGGGATGATGTCATTGTGAATGCGATTAGCTCACCGGTGCGCGTTGCTTACTTAGCGTTGGTCGTATTTTTTGCGTGGCAATGGATTCCCCAGCAGTGGGTGCCTTTTGCGCAAGAGTGGCTGGCTTGGTCGCCACAATTGGCGCTAATTTTGGTTGTTGCTTGGGCTTTGCACCGATTGATTGTTGGCGCAGAGACTGAGTATGTGCGGGTAAAATCAGACGCTTTGGACTCGACCTCGGTGGCAACAATTCATGCCATCGCCAAGCTAACCCGCGTGACCCTCTGGATTTTGGTGGCTTTGACCGCCTTGCAGGCTTTGGGCGTTAGTGTCTCTGGTTTGCTCGCTTTTGGCGGTATTGGCGGTATCGCCGTTGGTTTTGCGGCAAAAGATCTACTTGCTAACTTTTTTGGCGGTATGAGTATTTATCTTGACCGGCCTTTCGCACCCGGCGATTGGATTCGCTCACCTGACCGCGAGATTGAGGGAACCGTGGAAGATATCGGTTGGCGTTTAACGCGCATCAGAACCTTCGATCAACGCCCCTTGTACATTCCCAACTCCGTGTTTAGCCAAATAGCCGTTGAAAACCCCTCGCGGATGTTCAATCGCCGTATTTATGAAACCATTGGTGTCCGCTATCAAGACGCCGGTGCTGTGCGCGATATTGTGAACAAGGTACGTGCGATGTTGCAGAATCATCCCGACATCGACACTAACAAGACGCTGATTGTGAACTTCAACCATTTTGGCGCATCGTCTTTAGATTTCTTTATCTACACCTTCACAAAAACGGTGAACTGGGTGGAGTTTCACGGCGTTAAAGAAGATGTACTGCTAAAGGTACTGGATATTGTGCATGCGGCTGGCGCCGATGTTGCCTTCCCAACACAAACTTTACACGTCGATTCTATCGCGGGTCTTGAACCGCTTGTTCGGCCAGAACCCAGCGCTTGAACTCCGCTAGGTTTTCGTCCTCGATCCGCGTGATGCTAACAATTAAAGCCATTGCCGGGTGGTCAATATAGTGGATTTCGCCACTGCGCATACGGCGAGTTTGTTGAAGGGCGATGGCGTGTCGATAAGGGTAGGGGGTTTCCTCATCCGCTAAACCGTTGGGTAAATTAGAATCCGGGCGGTTGCGCTCTAGGTAGCGGAACTGCTCGCCTATGCCAGCTTGCAATAGCCAGTCGGGGCGTCCAAGTGGCGTGATTTCTGGCATTTCGCTTGCGCTAGTGGTGATTGGGCGGCCTGCAACTGGTAAGCCCCGGTGCTGAATAGGGTCGACCGGTGGTGGCGGCTCGGGCATTTGCCAATCGGGTTGGTAGTGCCCGGCGGTGTTCAGCCAAAGGTTAGTTTTGATGTGCAAGTAGCGCGATACATACACGCTGATATCACCTTGCAGCTCGGGCCAGGCTTGACCCCGCGAAGCTGCGTCTAAGCGAACGGGCAGCGTTTGCGATTCGTCTTTGAGTTGTTCGGCCCAGCGCAGATAGTTACGCACCTGATAATCACCGCTGTTTTCCAATCGCTGTTTGGCACTCGCCAGTTCGGGTTTTGGTGTTCGACGGTCTGCGTCCAGCCAGATATGCGTTACCGGCAGAGGTGTCGTTTCATCAACGGGTGCTATTGTGTTAACCATCATGTCCAAGCGATTTGGGTTGTCTCTGGGTATAACAAACATGCGTTCGCTAGAAAACGAGCTATAGCCTAATTTGTAATCTAAACGATTGCTTTCGATTTTCAGCGCAGTTTCGTATAAATCGCTTGGCCGGTATTGGAATAATGTCTCGTCCAACCCCGGCCAAGGCGAGTTGGTGGGTAAGGACCAGTCAATTTCAAAAGTCCCGGCTGGGGTCTGAGTCGTTGCAACTTCATAAATGGCCTGTAATTCTTTGCTGACGTCTTCTGAGGGCTGCAGGCGCCAGCTTTCGGCAGCTACCAAGCTTGGCTTAAGGGCCCATTCTTCGCCCAGTAAGGCGTTGGGATTGTTCGACGTGAGTACTAGAATTTCTATTTGGAACCAGGTTTTTTCGGGTTCTGCATCGTCTTGAGCATTCACCATAGGTATGCCTAGTACCAGGCACAAAGCGGCCCAGGCAGATACGCAGGCATGCGAGGTCGCAGCTCCGGCACCGGAGGGTTGGCGAGGCACAGTGCCTAGGTTACGGCTCGCGTTTGAGTCAGCTGTTTGCATAGCGTAATGATAAAGTCTGCGCGGTCTCTTGGCGATGTTAATTCGCATTGGAACTTCAATTTGTTGGCGCCAGCGAGCTGATAACGTTTTGGGTCTTTTTGAACTAGGGTAACTAGGTTCAGTGGGTCCACTTTGGTGTTATCCATAAATTGCAAACTGCCGTTGGTTTCGCCGATATCGACATTGCTGACCCCAGCCTGTTCGGCTTCGATACGAACCTCAGCGCTAATGAAAAGTGTTTTTACAGGCTCTGGTAGTAACCCAAAGCGGTCGATCATCTCGATTTGCAAATCGCGTAACTGTTGTTGGGTTTGGGCAGCGCCGGCACGTCGGTAGAGTACTAAGCGCGTGTTGATGTCGGGCAGATAATCTTCGGGTATTAGGGCTGAACTGTGCAGATTAACCTCGGACCCTTGCTCCAGCGGGGTATCGACGTTGGGAAGTTCGCCGCGTTTGAGTGCAGCCACTGCGCGTTCTAGCATTTTCAAATACAGCGAGAAACCTACGCTGTGAATTTGTCCTGACTGATCATCACCCAATAACTCGCCGGCGCCACGAATTTCTAGATCTTGGGTCGCTAGTAAATAGCCAGCACCTAAGTCGCCTGCGGCCTCGATGGCTTCAAGTCGTTTCTCGGCGTCTTTGGTCAAACCCGAACGGGGCGGGCACAGCAAGTAGGCGTAGGCCTGGTGGTGCGAACGCCCGACGCGACCTCGCAACTGGTGTAGCTGTGCTAAGCCCAACCGGTCAGCCCGATCCATAATAATGGTGTTGGCGTTAGGGACGTCGATACCTGTCTCGATAATGGTGGTGCACACGAGTATATGGAAGCGCTGGTGATAAAAATCCGACATGATGCGCTCAAGTTCCGTTTCGTGCTGCTGGCCATGCGCCACCGCAATTTTCAAGTCCGGCACCAGGGCCTGTAACTTTCGAGCGGTTTCGTCAATGGTTTTGACTTCGTTGTGCAAGTAATACACTTGCCCACCGCGCAGAGTTTCACGCAGAATCGCCTCTTTAATCATGCCGACATTGTGCTCGCGCACGAAGGTCTTAATCGAGAGGCGTTTGGCCGGAGGGGTAGCGATGACCGATAAATCACGCATGCCGCCCAGGGCCATATTTAGGGTTCTGGGAATTGGCGTAGCGGTTAGCGTCAAAATATCAACTTCAGTACGCAGCGCTTTTAGGGTTTCTTTTTGTTTTACACCAAAGCGGTGCTCTTCATCGATAATTAGAAGTCCTAAGTCCTTGAATTTCACGTCGGGGGATAACAACTTATGAGTGCCGACTAGAATGTCGATTTTACCCGCGGCCACATCGGCCAGAATGGCCTTATTCTGGCTGGCGCTGTTAAACCGCGACACGACGGCAACTTTTGTCTCCCAGCCCGCAAACCGATCACAGAACGAGTGATAGTGCTGTTGTGCCAGCAAGGTGGTAGGTACTAAAACAGCTACTTGTTTCCCGTTCTGACTGGAAATGAAGGCCGCGCGCATGGCGACTTCGGTTTTACCAAAACCCACGTCACCGCAAACAAGCCTATCCATGACTTTTTCGGCGCACATATCGTTACGCACAGCGTCAATTGTCGACGCTTGATCGGGAGTTTCCTCAAACGGGAAACCGGCGCAAAAACGTTCGTATTCTAGTGGATCGATATCGTGTGCAAAACCCTTACGGGCTTCACGCCGCGCATAAACCTCGAGTAGTTGAGCGGCTACATCCGAGGCTCGTTCGCTGGCTTTTCTGCGGGCTTTTTCCCATTGATCAGAGCCTAGTCGATGCAAGGGGGCTGAGTCACCATCGGCGCCCGCGTAGCGTGAAATAAGATGTAACGAGGCGACGGGAACATAAAGTTTGGCACTCTCGGCATAAGTGAGAGTAATAAACTCACTGGTTTCGCCCGATACTGTCAGGGTTTGCAGGCCGTCGTAGCGTCCGACACCGTGCTCTAAGTGCACAACCGGTGTCCCTTCGTGCAGCTCGTTAATGTGCCGGAAAGCCTCGTCGGTAGAGTTTTGGTTGTCGCTGCGACGTCGGCGTTGCGCCACTTTTTGGCCGTACAGCTGGGCTTCAGCAATCAGGCAGGGCGCGTTGGGACCAAAATACATGCCTCTATCGATTGGAGCGGTGGCAATACCCAGTATGACGGGGTTTGCTTCAAAGCTCTGCCAATCTATAAAGGCCTGTGCAGTCAATCCAATACGTTGTAATGCATCGATCAGCGCCTCACGTCGCCCGGCCGTTTCTGCCACCAGTAAGGTGCCAGCGCGATGTGTCTCAATCCAGCTTTTTAAGGGTTCGACGGGTGAGCTGCTGGCCTCGGAAATAAAGCTAGGCAGGGGCTTTGAATCGGTATTAAAGTGCACCGGCGCGTCGGGGTTGCGTCTAAGCTCGAGTGTCGCAAAGCGCTTGAGCTGTCCGTAAAACGCCTCCACAGGCAGAATGATTTGTTGCGGAGGCAGTAGTGGTCGACGCGTGTCTATACCATATTCTTCGTATCGCTCGACGACATCTTGCCAGAATCTTTGGCTTGATTGGTGATGATCGCCAACGGTAACCAGAGCCGTACCTTTGGGCAAGAAGTCAAACAAGCTCGCGGTTTGCTTGAAGAACAGCGGTAAAAAGTACTCGGTACCCCCCGGTACCCGTCCGGCCAGTACCTCGCTGTAAACCGGACAAGCGTCGTGGTCGACATCGAAGGCGTCGTACCAATTCATCATGAATTGATTTAGTGCGCCTTTTGTCAAGGGAAACTCTCGTGCGGGCAGCAGGTCGATGCGTTCGATTGACTCGATCGTGCGCTGTGTTTCGGGATCAAAGGTGCGAATACTGTCGACGTCGGCATCGAAGGTGTCGATGCGATAGGGTACTGAGCTGCCCATCGGGAATACATCTAAAATCGAACCGCGCAAGGCAAATTCGCCATGCTCATAAACCGTGTCGACCGCTGTGTAGCCAGCATTTAATAGCTGTTGCCTGAAGGCAACAGCGTCGAATTGATCGCCAATGCCAAGCTGCAAAGCATTGCTGGCAATATAGTCGACCGGGGGCAGCCGGTGCATAGCGGTCGATATGGGTACGATCAGAATGCCTCGCGTCATTTTCGGCAGGCGATACAGCGTTCGTAATCGTTCGGATACGATATCTTGATGTGGCGAAAAATGATCGTAGGGCAGAATTTCCCAGTCCGGAAAGCTCAGTAACTCGGTGTCTTGGGTCAAAAAGAAAGGGAGTTCACGTTCCAGCGCAATCGCATTACTAGTGTCAGACACAAAAACTACGATACGGTCATGGTGAGAGGCAAGCTCTGCTACGCAGCGAGCTTCGGCACTGCCATAAAAAGGCCCAACGGCCGTGCGAGTACTGGCTTTCTGGGGCCATGGCGAAGACGAAATTAAGTGTTTAAACATAGTGTGCCGAGTGTTGTGAGCGGTTTGTCTGCGGGCTAGATGCAAGCTGCCTAGTGTAACGATGTATTGATCTGATGCCCAGTCTTGGGTCTGAGCCCTTGCACCCTTGCAGTGCTTGCACGGATAATACAATAACAATAAAACTATATTGATTATTCAATCCAAGACAGACTGACAGTTAATACAGGACGACACATGGCAGAGAGTAGAAAACGCAAACGCCCCGACGATTACTTTGGTGATTGGAAGCAGCGCGAGGCGCTGGCCGAGGGTATGATTCCATTGGTTGGTGCGCTGGCGCGCGAGAAAAACGTAAAGACCTACGTCTACGGTAAATCCCTCGTGAATCAGTCGGTGCTAGATATTATGCGCACGCACCGTTACGTGCGGCAGGTCGAAGAGAACGAGCTGTCTGAGTTTGAGACGTATCCTGTCATTAAAGAATTGGCTGGGTTAAATCTTGGCCCTGCGCACATCGATGTGGGCCGCATTGCGGTAAATTATTTTGACCGTGGCCAAGGTCAGGGATTGACGGTCGAAGAATACGTGCAGCAATCCGTACAGGATCTGGTCGGCGCAACCGACAAACCAGTAGATCAGCCGGTAGATGTCGTGTTGTACGGCTTTGGACGTATCGGTCGGTTAGTCGCTAGAATCCTAATTGACAAAACCGATGGCGGTGCTGGCTTGCGTGTTCGTGCCATCGTAACGCGTAAAGGCAAAGCACCCAATGACTTAGAAAAGCGTGCGAGCCTGTTGCGCCGAGACTCCGTGCATGGCGCTTTTAACGGCACCATTCGTGTCGATGAAGAGCGCCAAAGCTTTATCGCGAATGGCAATGAAATACGCGTAATTTACGCAGATGACCCAAGTACTATCGACTATACACACTACGGTATTGACAACGCGATTGTGGTTGACAATACCGGTGTATGGCGAGACGAGGTTGGCTTGTCGCAGCATCTCAACAGTAAAGGTGTCGCCAAAGTTATTTTGACCGCGCCAGGCAAGGGCTCGCTGAAGAATATCGTGGCCGGCATTAACAACGATATTATCGAAGACTCTGATACCATTATTTCCGCTGCATCGTGCACCACAAATGCGATCGCGCCGCCACTAAAGTGCATCGATGACCGGTTCGGCATTAAAGCAGGCCACGTCGAAACCGTACATGCCTACACCAATGACCAGAATCTGATCGACAACTATCATAAGGCCGACCGTCGTGGTCGCAGCGCACCGTTGAATATGGTAATCACCGAAACGGGCGCTGCAAAAGCGGTTGGCAAAGTGTTGCCGCAGCTGGATGGTTTGCTTACTGGTAATGCTATTCGAGTGCCCACACCCAATGTGTCAATGGCCATTCTTAACTTGACGCTGAAGCAAGAGACGACGAAAGAAGAGTTGAACGAGTTTATGCGGAACATGGCCTTACACAGCCCTCTGCGTAAGCAAATAGATTATTCGAACTCGACAGAAGTGGTTTCCTCGGACTTTGTTGGTTCGCGTCATGCCTGTATTTACGACGCCCAAGCAACCATTGTGAATGGCAGTCAAGCGGTACTGTACTTGTGGTATGACAATGAGTTTGGCTACAGTTGCCAGGTGCATCGTATTCTCGAGCAAATGGCGGGAATTAGGTACAAAACCTACCCCAGGGAAAATTGATCGGATAAATTGTCCGTATTGGGGTTGTGGCGCTGGCGAAAACGGTGGCACATCCGCTATAATGCGCCGCGACATTTATTGGTTGTTCGCGGCGCTTTTGGTTTTAAACCGCCTGAGTCTCGTGGGCACAACAATGATTAGTAAAACTCCCACGGAACTCTACGATGATTAAAATCAAGCGGGGTCTGAACATCCCGATCCAGGGTACACCTTCCAGCACCATCGATGCCTTCGTTGCCCCGCGTAACGTTGGTTTGGTTGGATTTGACTATCACGGCATGAAACCTACTATGGAAGTGCGCGAAGGCGACACTGTCCAGAAGGGGCAAATGTTGTTCAGCGACAAAAAAACGCCGGGTGTACAGTACACCGCACCTGCCTCGGGCGTAATCAGCGCGATTAACCGGGGCGCAAAGCGTGTGCTACAGTCGGTAGTAATCGAAGTGTCTAATGCACCTGGAGTCGATTTTGGTGCTATGACAGCTGATCAGGCGCGTGCTTTGGATCGCCAAGCGGTAGTGGATAAGCTGGTCACCTCGGGTTTATGGGCTGCGTTGCGTACGCGTCCGTTCAGCAAGGTTCCTGCTATTGATGCTGAGCCAGTGGCACTGTTCATAACAGCCATGGATACTCAGCCTTTGGCGGCTGATCCTGCGATTGTCATAGCAGAGCAAGCCGAGGCCTTTGCCTTGGGTGTTGATGTGTTGGCGAAGCTAACAAGCGGCAAGACTTATGTGTGCGCGGCTGGCGGCGCTAACATTCCTGCCGCGACGGCCGGGAATGCAGAACTGGCGACCTTTTCGGGTCCACACCCTGCCGGTCTAGTTGGAACCCATATTCATTTCTTGACTGGCGCGAGCGCCTCGCGTCCCGTCTGGCACATTGGTTACCAAGACGTTATTGCTGTTGGTCGTTTAATGTTAGACGGTCAGCTGTACAGCGAACGAGTAATTGCGGTGTCGGGCCCAGCGGCCAGTAATCCCCGTTTGGTTCGTACCCTTTTGGGCGCTGATTTAACAGCTTTGTGTGCAGGTGAGCAAAACGCTGAAGAAACCAGGGTGATTTCAGGTTCGGTTCTGGGCGGTCGAGCGGTTAGCGGTGCCACTAGTTATTTGGGGCGCTATCACCATCAGGTCACACTTATAGCCGAGGGTCGCGATCGAGCCTTTATGGGGTGGTTGTCACCCGGTGCCGCGCGCCACTCAAATTTGGGTATCTATATCACTAGTTTCTTTGGCGCTAAACCCTTAGCCATGACCACAAATACCAACGGTTCTGAGCGCGCCATGGTGCCGGTAGGAAGCTATGAGCGCATTATGCCGATGGATATCTTGCCAACGCAGCTGCTACGTTCATTGTTGGTGGGTGATACCGAGACGGCTCAACAATTGGGTTGTTTAGAGCTGGACGAGGAAGATTTGGCGTTGTGCACCTACGTGTGTCCAGGTAAGTACGAGTACGGCCCGATTTTGCGGGACAACCTAACACGTATCGAGCAGGAGGGTTAAGCGGTGAGTTTACGTTCGTTTTTAGATTCAATAGAGCCCAATTTTAAAGAGGGGGGTAAGTATCAAAACTGGTACGCCCTTTACGAAGCGGTAGATACAATCTTTTACTCGCCTAACCATGTTACCAAGTCGACCGCGCACGTTCGCGATGGTGTGGACTTGAAACGCATTATGATCACGGTGTGGTTCGCGGTATTCCCTGCGATGTTTTACGGCATGTATAACTTAGGTGTGAATGCCAACGAGGTGATTGCTGCGGGTCAAGGCGCCGCCCTTGAAGGGTGGCGCGGCGCTATCCTGTATGCGGTTGCAGGTAGTGACGCCAGTAGCATTTGGGATTGTTTTGTCTACGGTGCAGTGCACTTTTTGCCGATTTATTTTGTTACTTTCTGCGTGGGCGGTTTCTGGGAAGTGTTGTTCGCCATGAAGCGCGGTCATGAAGTTAACGAAGGCTTCTTTGTGACTTCCATACTGTTTGCTTTGATTTGCCCGCCGGATCTGCCTTTATGGCAAGCCGCTCTGGGTATCAGCTTTGGTGTGGTTATCGGTAAGGAAGTCTTTGGTGGAACTGGCAAAAACTTTTTAAACCCAGCCCTTACGGGTCGTGCGTTTTTGTATTTTGCGTATCCCGCACAGCTGTCTGGCGATGCGGTGTGGGTGGCCGTAGACGGATACACCAGCGCAACCCCCTTGGCTCTAAATGCCGTGGGTGGTGTTGATGCAATTACTCAGCAGTGGACTTGGATGGATGCATTCATGGGTGCCATTCCCGGGTCAATTGGCGAGACATCGACCCTAATGGTGCTAATCGGTGGCGCGGTACTTCTTATAACTAGAATTGCTGCATGGCGAGTTGTCGCTGGCGTGTTCTTGGGCATGTTCTTGTTGAGCGGACTGTTTAACATGATTGGCTCTGATACTAATCCTGCTTTCGCCACACCATGGTATTGGCACTTGGTTATGGGTGGTTTTGCCTTCGGCATGATGTTTATGGCAACTGACCCGGTGTCGTCTGCTATGACCAACGGCGGCAAGTGGGCATTTGGTATTTTGGTGGGTGTAATGACGGTTCTAATTCGCGTTGTGAACCCGGCGTTCCCAGAAGGCATTATGTTGGCGATTCTGTTTGCCAACCTGTTTGCTCCTTTAATGGATCATTTTGTGGTGCAAGCGAACATCAAACGGAGGTTAGCGCGTGTCTAGTAAAGATGGCATTGGAAAAGTCTTAGGCGTCGCGCTGGCGCTGTGCGTGGTGTGCTCGGTAGTAGTCTCGACCGCCGCCGTGCAGCTTAAGCCTGCGCAAGAGGTAAATAAAACACGCGATTTAAAACGCAATATCTTGCAAGCCGCGGGCTTGTACGATGCGTCGCAATCGGTAGAAAGCCAGTTTGAAAGTATTTCTACGCGAGTGGTGGACTTGCGTACGGGTCGCTTCACTGACGAACTTGATCCCGCAAGCTTTGATCAGCGCGCTGCGTCTAAAGATGCGAGCAGCTCGGCGGAGCTGGAAGATGACCAGGATCTTGCCAAGATTTCTCGGCGCGAGCACTACTCGTTGGTGTATCTAGTGGAAAACAGTGGGTCCATTGAAAAAATCATTTTGCCGGTACGTGGTTATGGGTTGTGGTCGACCCTATACGGTTTTGTGGCGCTTGAGTCAGATGCGAACACAGTGGTCGGCTTGGGGTTTTACCAGCACGGTGAAACGCCCGGATTAGGTGGTGAGGTCGATAATCCGCGCTGGAAAGCGTTTTGGCCCGGCAAGCAGGTGTATCGCGATGGGGACGTAGAGATTGCGCTAGCCAAAGGCGCGGTTGACCCAGCCAGCGCAGATGCGCCTTGGCGTGTAGACGGCTTATCAGGAGCCACCTTGACGTCTCGTGGCGTTACAAACTTGGTTCAGTTTTGGTTAGGTGAGGATGGTTTTCAGCCGTTCTTGACGAATTTGAAGGCGGGGGAGGCCTGATATGAGTAAGTTTAAAGATACAGTTATCAGTCCCATTTTCGACAACAACCCGATTGCTCTTCAAATTTTAGGTATCTGCTCTGCACTAGCTGTCACCAGTTCGATGCAGGTAACGGTGGTTATGTGTATCGCATTGACCCTAGTGACCGCATTTTCGAACCTGTTCATTTCTTTAATTCGCAATGCTATACCGTCAAGCATTCGTATTATCGTGCAAATGATCATTATTGCGTCGTTGGTCATTGTGGTAGACCAAGTGCTGAAAGCGGTGGCGTATGAAATTAGTAAGCAGCTTTCTGTCTTCGTTGGTTTGATCATTACCAACTGTATTGTGATGGGCCGCGCGGAAGCCTACGCCATGAAAAACCCACCAATCCCGAGCTTCTTTGATGGCATCGGTAACGGTTTAGGCTATAGCGTTGTGCTGTTGGCTGTCGGTTTTGTGCGAGAGCTGTTTGGTGCAGGTAAGTTGTTTGGTATCGAAATTCTACCCCTTGTTACAGAAGGCGGCTGGTACAACCCCAACGGCTTGTTATTGCTGCCACCTAGTGCATTCTTTTTGATTGGTATTTTTATTTGGGTACTACGCAGCGTTAAACCAGCGCAAGTGGAAGAGCCCGAGTACTCGATTGCCAAACACACGGTCGCCAAGGAGGGCGTGTAATGGAATATTATTTGAGCCTGTTTATTCGCTCGATCTTTATCGACAATATGGCATTAGCCTTTTTCTTGGGCATGTGTACCTTTTTGGCGATCTCTAAAAAAATTCAAGCGGCGTTGGGGTTAGGTATCGCGGTGATTGTGGTCCTGACCATTACTGTGCCGGTGAATAACTTAATTTATAACTATCTGTTGGCTGATGGCGCGCTGGCATGGGCAGGCTATCCCGATATCGATTTAAGCTTTTTGGGTTTATTGAGCTATATCGGTGTAATTGCAGCTATCGTTCAAATTATGGAAATGTTTTTGGATAAGTTTGTTCCAGCTTTGTACAACGCTTTGGGTGTATTCTTGCCGCTTATCACGGTGAATTGCGCTATCCTTGGCGCAAGCCTATTTATGGTAGAACGCGATTACGGCTTCGCGGAATCAGTGGTATTTGGTGCTGGTTCTGGCGTCGGCTGGGCACTGGCGATTGTGGCCTTGGCTGGCATTCGCGAAAAGCTCAAGTACAGTGATGTGCCTGAAGGCTTGCGTGGCCTTGGCATCACCTTCATTACCGTTGGACTAATGTCGTTGGGCTTTATGTCTTTCGGCGGAATCGACTTGTAAGGGGTTAGCAATCGATGGATACCATTTTATTTGGCGTAGGAATGTTCACGGCAATTGTACTTGCCCTAGTGTTGGTCATTCTGTTTGCTCGCAGCCGCATGGTAAATAGCGGAGCGGTAAATATTGTTGTGAATGGCGAAAAAACCATTTCAGTGCCTGCTGGCGGTAAATTACTGCAGACGCTTGCTGACTCAAACCTGTTTTTGGCTTCTGCCTGTGGCGGTGGCGGTACCTGCGCTCAGTGCAAGTGCATTGTTAAATCGGGCGGTGGCGCGATGCTGCCAACCGAAGAAGGCCACTTTAATCGGCGCGAGGCGTCTGAAGGTTGGCGCTTAAGCTGCCAGACTGCTGTTAAGCAGGATATGGAAATTGAAGTGCCAGAAGAGGTGTTTGGCGTTAAGCAATGGGAAACCACTGTTGAGTCGAATGATAATGTGGCGACCTTTATTAAAGAGCTTGTGCTTAAGCTACCTGAAGGTGAGAACGTTGACTTCCGCGCCGGTGGATACGTTCAGCTTGAACGCCCTGCAGGCCATGTAAAATATGCTAACTTCGAAATTGGCGAAGAGTACCGCGGCGACTGGGAACGTTTTGGTTTCTTTAACTTAGACTCAAAAGTCGACGAGCCCATTATTCGCGCTTACTCGATGGCCAACTATCCTGAAGAGAAAGGTGTAGTTAAGTTCAATATTCGTATTGCGACGCCGCCTCCTGGTAGTCAGGGTATACCCGCGGGTGAGATGTCATCTTGGGTTTTTGATCTGAAAGCCGGCGACAAAGTAAAAGTTTCCGGTCCTTTTGGCGAGTTTTTCGCCAGAGATACCGAAGCGGAAATGGTCTTTATCGGTGGCGGTGCAGGTATGGCTCCCATGCGCTCGCACATTTTTGATCAGTTGAAGCGTTTGGGTTCTAAGCGCAAAATCTCATTCTGGTACGGTGCTCGTTCGCTGCGTGAAATGTTCTATGTTGAGGACTACGACACCTTAGCGGCCGAGAATGAAAATTTTGATTGGCACGTGGCGCTGTCAGATCCACAGCCAGAAGATAACTGGTCTGGATTAACAGGTTTTATCCACAACGTGCTGTACGAACAGTATCTGAAAGACCATCCCGCGCCTGAAGATTGCGAGTACTACATGTGTGGGCCACCAATGATGAACGCGGCAGTTATTAAGATGTTGACTGACCTTGGCGTTGAACCTGAAAACATCATGCTTGATGACTTCGGTGGTTGATATTAAACGGTGTGCGATAGCGCTCAGCTTTATAGTCTGGGCGCTTTTTATTTCGGGCTGCGATTCTGAGCCAGCCTTCGAGAAAATGAGCGGCCGGACGATGGGGACGAGCTGGTCGTTGACGTATTTGCCCCCCACTGCCGACCATAACTCGTCGATGCTGGGCGCTGCGCTAGAAGCCGAATTGCTAGACATCAATCAGTCAATGTCGACTTATGTTACTGATTCGGAAATTAATAGAGTCTCTAGTGCGGCTGCCGAAGAGCCGATAGAAGTGTCTACCGGATTTGCCTATGTGCTAGATCACGCTCTGACTCTGTCTCGGTTGACCGCTGGGGCCTATGACGTCACCGTAGAACCCCTAGTGTTGCTGTGGGGGTTTGGTCCTGAATTTAAAAAAGACGACTTGCCTAGCGAAGCAGAACTAGCGGCTGCGCAAGCTCAGGTGGGCTATCAGGCTTTAGAGCTTGACTTGTCCACTCGTACTCTAGTTAAAACAAGCCCCCGATCGCTAGATTTTTCCAGTATTGCGAAGGGATATGGCGTTGATAGGCTAGCGAATCTTTTACGAGCACGCGGGATCGATAATTTCATGGTAGAAATTGGCGGCGAGCTGAAGGTACAAGGTTTGAACCCAGAAGGTCAGCCGTGGCGTATCGCCGTGCGATCACCGCGAACTGATGCAGTCGATGTCGCGACTACAATTATTCTGAACGATATGGGTGTGGCCACCTCGGGAGATTACTTTAATTTCTTTCGGGTAGGTGGGCAGAATTATTCGCATGTAATCGATCCAACCACCGGATGGCCCATTCAGCATGAGGTCGTCTCGGTCACGGTGGTAGAGCAAAGCGTCACTCGAGCCGACGGATTGGCGACAGCCTTGTTGGTATTGGGCAAAGACAAAGCTCTGGCGCTAGCAGAGGAAAATCAGTGGGCTGTGTTAATATTAGCCAGAACGGAAGAGGGCATAGAATCTTTTCCTAGTTCTGAGTTCGCTCGCTTGTATCAATAACAGTAAGTAGGAGGCGCCGTGGAAACCTTTGTACTAGCCTTTATTTTAATGGGTGTCGTCGTTGCCATTATGGCCGTTGGAGTTATTTTTGGCCGCCAACCCATTAAAGGAAGCTGCGGTGGCATGGGTGCGGTCGGTATTGATACCGCCTGCGAACTTTGCGGCGGTGACCCAAATAAGTGCGAGAGCGAATCGGAGAAAGCGGCCACGCAAACTCGTTTTGGGTCGTTTTACTCCGCCGATAAAAACTAATATCCAGCGACCTATGGCCCTGCTTTGGCAACTAGCACTGCGCTACTCTTTCGGAGTGCGACGGCAGGGGTTTGCGCGGTTAGTGTCCAGTATTTCCGTTGCTGGTATGACCCTAGGGGTGGTGGCCCTGATCGTTGTTATGTCGGTGATGAACGGTTTCTCGCGAGAAATAACACAACGTATCTTATCGGTGGTGCCTCATTTATTTGTTGAGCACAGCGTGGAGCAACCCCTGGAATGGGAGCAAGCTCTTCGTCAACAAGACGGGGTAGTGGCTGTATCTTCTTATTTGCGTACACAGGCTTTGCTAAGTTCGGGCAGCTTCGTGAGTGGCGCTCGTATTATGGGTGTTGACACCAACACCTTGGCCGATGTTTCCCCTTGGTTGGACACTGTCTCAGTCCAGCTTGAGCGGGCAGAGCACACACGTTTTGGCGTTGTATTAAGCAACAGCTTAGCTGCCAGCTTGGCGGTAATGCCCGGAGATGACGTCAAGATGACTCTACCGGATGTGGTAATCAGCCCTTTTGGTGTGTTTCCGAAGACGAAGACCTTACACGTTGTGGGTGTGTTTGACCTGAGCATTAATCAGTCGAGCGCCGACGCATTTATGACTTTAGCGACAGCTGAACGGTTATTGCGACGCGATATGGACGGATGGCAAGTACGGGGGCAAGATTTGTGGCTAGCGCCGGCATTGGCGGCGCAGATCAACAGGGAACTGAACCGTGTCGGTCTTTCTGCGACTGATTGGACCGAGACGCAGGGTTCACTTTTTGCTTCGATTAGAATGGAAAAACGCATGGTTGCGGTCTTGCTGTTTCTGGTGGTAGTTGTGGCGGCTTTTAATTTAATAGCAACCTTGGCGATGTCGGTGCAGTCGCGGCGCAAAGATATTGCCGTGCTGGGTATGATGGGGTTATCTCAGTCTCAGCTAATGGTAGTGTTTTTACTGCACGGTTTACTTATGGCCTTTGTTGCGATTGCTCTTGGTACATTAGTGGGTGTCGTTTTAGCCATTAACTTACCAGGTATTGTAAGCTTAGTTGAACTTGCCTTTGGGTTTAAGTTGTTTGACCCCACGGTTTATTTTATTAGCGATTTACCTTCGCATTTGCTTTGGTCCGATGTTTTTTGGGTAGTTGCAATAGCGCTGCTTCTAAGTGCCCTGGCATCTGTTTATCCTGCGTTGCGAGCGGCGCGTATTTCGCCCGCAGAGGTATTACGCTATGAGTAATTCAGTCTTGCAATGTATTAGCCTGGCTAAGCAGTACGCCGATGGAAGCAACGTAGTTCAGGTCTTGAATAACTTGAATTTCGAGCTGAGTGCGGGCGAGCTCGTTGCTATTTTGGGTGTATCAGGCTCGGGTAAATCGACCTTATTGAACGTCCTAGGCGGTCTAGATGAGCCGAGCGCTGGTGACGTGTTGGTGAATGGTGTTTCGTGGGCACAGTTAAGCGTGAGTCAACGGTGCGCGTATCGTAACGAAGCCCTAGGTTTTGTGTATCAGTTTCATCACTTGCTTGCAGATTTTAATGCTTGTGAAAACGTGGCCATGCCCCTGCGTATCGCTGGCGCGTCTAAGGTCCAAGCAAAAAGCCAAGCGCTGCAATGGTTAGATCGATTGGGTCTGTCTGCGCGAGCCGACCATCGACCTTCGCAGTTATCGGGAGGCGAGCGACAGCGGGTGGCAATTGCCCGTGCCTTGGTGCGCGAACCGGCCGTTGTACTAATGGATGAACCCACCGGAAACCTAGATCGCGAGTCGGCCGAGCGTGTTCTAGCTACCCTTGAAGAGCTTAGGGACGTGAACAGTGCGTTTGTGATTGTGACACATGATGAGTCGGTCGCTGCGCGCGCTGATAGGCGTTTGCGCTTAGATCAAGGTCAGTTGGTGACAATCGAGTGAGCGTAGAATTTCGATTAGGTATAGCGCTTCGCTACGTCCTGACGCGAGAACAGGCACCTCTGTCGCGGTTTTTAAGTGTGTTATCAGTCATAGGGTTAGTGCTTGCCGTGGCTCTTATGGCCGTCGTGATGTCGGTCATGAATGGCTTTGATCGGGAAATGCAAACACGGGTATTGGCGGTTATTCCTCATGTGTCTGTTATGGGTGCGGGTGGATTGGAGCCTAGTGGCCTTATAGAGCAGCTGCAGAACAATGCTGACGTTAAAAGCGTTACGCCGTTTGTCGAGTTGCAGGGGCTTGTCCAAAACGGTAAGCGGGTGGAGGCCTTTGTTGGCATTGGTGTATCTGAGCCGCGGTCGTGGGTGCTGCCCGCTATGGTCTCTGGCGGTAAGACCGAACAGGGTGTTTGGCTTGGAATGCGTCTGGGACAGCGTTTGAGTGCAAATGTGGGTGATCGGGTGAGTGTGGTTATTCCCGATTCTGGCGACCGAAAGGCGCGAGCGCACGTGGTTACTGTTGCGGGCTGGCTGACCACTCAAACCGAGGCCGATGACGCCCTAATGTTAATACCATTGCAAGAGGCGCAACGTTTCGTTGGCTACGAGCCATCTGTGGTCAGTGGCTTAAAAGTGCAATTGCAGGATGTGTTTTTGGCCCCTTGGTTTGCTCAGGGTTTACAATACACTCTAGCGCCGACTCAATACGTGCGGCACTGGGGTATGACGCACGGCAATCTGTATGCGGCCATTCAGTTGTCGCGTGACTTGATCGTGATTTTGGTAGCCGCAGTTGTGCTTATTGCCGCCTTTAATGTGGTCTCTTCATTGGTTTTGTTGGTGACTGACAAGCGCGAAGAAGTAGCGATATTGTCCACTATGGGACTTAAACCTAGGGCGATTGCTTCGATTTTTTTGTGGCTGGGCACTTTGATTGGCGTTGTGGGTAGTGTTCTGGGCGTGCTGCTAGGGTATGTGCTTAGCCTCAGTATTACTTCTATCGTGGCCCGCGTAGAACAAGCGCTTGGGCTCCATTTTTTAAATACCGATGTTTATCCAATCGCCTTCTTACCTACCGATCCGCAGTTGGGAGACTTCGTCCTAGTCGCATGTATTGCCATCGTAGCTTGTGCTTTAGCAGCAGTTTATCCTGCGCGCCGAGCAGCGCAAATTGCTCCGGCAGAGGTCTTGTCCGAGGCTTAAGGTCTCAAGCCCCCGTTTTGCGCTTAAGTTGCCGTTCGCGCCATTTGCGACGAGTTTGCGCCTTCCACATGATATCGACGACAAAATACCCTAGGGCTCCGAAGCCAATACTGAATAGAAAGCATCCTAACAAGAAGGGTTGCCAGATAGCGCCCAAGGTTGCGGATAACCATGCAAAGCTTAATTCAAATTGAATGGCTTGGGTGTCTACGCCTAAAATAAAGGCGCCGAGCTCATAAGCGAAAAAGAATATCGCCGGCATGGTCAGGGGGTTGGTAATCCATACCAACGAGATGGATATGGGTAAATTACAGCGTAACCAGACCGCCAGTACCGCGGCCACCAGCATTTGCCCAGGTATGGGCATAAAAGCCATAAACAAGCCTACAAAAAAGCCCATAGATGCTGAATAGCGATTTAGGTGCCATAAATTGCCCTCGTAAATCCAATCACCGAAAAAGTGTAAAGCTTTTCGGTCTCTTAATTCCGACGCGCTGGGAATCAGTTTTTTAAGAGTATGCTTGGGCATGATGGTTTATGAACCTTAGTGCTCGTTATTTGGTGGGACTGGTGTGCTGCAATGGTGGTTCTATTGGCGAGAGCTATTATGACCAGATTTGCACCGAAAGACTATGCCGTAATTGTTGCTCTGAATTTTATCTTCGGTGTGCTAGTCGCATTGTTGTGGCGTGAATTCGAAGCTTTTTATGTGTCGCTGTGCCTGTCGGGATTACTGCTATATTTTTTTCGGGCCATGGCATTGCGACTTGCGCTCTTTGGTTGGTGTGTGGGGCAGTTTTGGGTGTGGGTGTACGGTCAATGGTTGGTTGAGCTAAGTCCGCCGTCTGTGTGCTTGAACAATTCGCTAACCTTACAGGCCAAAGTACGTGATTTTGTGGATCAATACCCAGGATATAATGACACGAGCGTACAGCGTGTTGAGCTAGACATAGTCAGTGTGTCGGCGCCAGATTGCGCTGTGCTTAAGCGTATTCGGGTTTACTACACTGGCCCTAGGACGCTGAGCTTGGGTGATCGAATTATTGGTCGCGTGACTTTGCGGCCCGAGCGGGGTTTTGCGAATTTTTCGAGTGACAAGCGTAAAGCACAGGCTGTTGCCTTACAGCGATTGGCGACTGGACGTTTAGAATTTGTGTACAGCCAACAATCTGCCTCTCGCGGATTTGATCACTGGCGCTACCTTCTGGCGCAGCGTATTCGCAACCAGGCTGATCTTAGCGAGACAGCAAAAGGTGTTATTGCCGCTTTGGTGGTGGCGGACAAGCGCTATATTCCAGATGTCTTTCAGCAAACCAGCTTACGTTTAGGTGTAGGCCATGTGCTAGTTATATCGGGGCTGCATATTGCTTTAGTGGCCGGCCTGGCCGGCGTTATGGCTCGCACAATGCTAAGGCCTTTGTGTTGGTTTGTGCCGTTTGGAGTGCGCCAATATCTCGGTGATGGGTTTGTGTTAGTCACTGCGATGGCTTACGCACTGCTAGCGGGTTTGAGTTTGCCGACTCAGAGGGCTGTTCTGACTTTAGGTTTTTGGTTATTGGCGAAAAATCTTGGACGAGACGGTCAGCCTTTTCGCTTGTTTGGATGGGCTTTGGTGATCTGCTTGGCCGCGAACCCTTTCAGTGCCTTACTACCGGCATTTTGGCTAAGTTTTGGAGCTGTATTTATGGTGCTTACAAGCTCGGCGATATTGGCGAGATTTGCGGGTGCTCGGGCATTTATATTAGGTCATGTGGCGATATGTGTTGCGATGTGGCCGGCCAGCTTGGTGTTTTTTGGTCAGGTGTCGGTATTGTCCATACCAGCAAACATTGTTGCTGTGCCGGTCGCGAGTTTGTGGCTGGTGCCGCTTAGTTTGTTAGGGACAGTGGCTTTGTTGTTGGGCTTTAGTGGTGCAAACGCGGCGCTGTGGTCTTGGGCCGCGTTACCGCTGGACGTAGCCAACCATTTATTAGACGCCACGTGGCTGACATTGGGTGTGTGGCAAGGAGCCATGCCAATCGGTCTGGCAATACTTCTAAGTGTACTGTGGATGTTGCTCTTAACCCCTTTGCGGCCCGTCTGGCGTGCCGTTTTGATGGCTCTTGTGGCACTGATGCTAAGCCTTAGGTCCATGCCGAACTCGACTGACAAGGCGCGCTTGTGGGTGTTTGATGTGGGGCAGGGTTCTTCTATGCTTTTGCAAGTAGCAGGTCAGTCGCTGCTTTTCGACATGGCGGGTGGTCTGCCCGGTAGGGTGTACCATTTTGATTACACCGCGGCGCCAATCTTGCATAGTTTGAACATTACGTCTTTGGACACCATAGTCCTTAGTCATCAAGACTTTGATCATGTGGGTGGCTTCTATTCGCCCAACTTTAATTTTGGCTGGCGTCGATTGGTTAGCCCTGACGGCAATGGTGAGCAGGGGCAATTTTGCCGACCAGGCCTAGTAGAGCATTGGGGACCCGAAGTGAGCTTGCAATGGCTGTCGGGGGGCGTCTCTATCGCTGGCAGTGATAACGACTCGTCTTGTGTGCTTAAGGTTAACGCTTACGGCCATTCGGTATTGTTTATGGCCGATGTGGGCAAGCAAACAGAACGCGACTTGGTCAGTTACTGGCGTGAGGAACTTGCGGCGGACATTTTAATTGTGGGGCACCACGGCTCGGACACCTCGACTTCGGCAACCTTACTTAAGTGGGCAAAGCCCCGATATGCAGTTATATCGGCGGGGTTCAATAATGCATTTGGCCATCCGAGTCCTGCCGTTATTAAGCGTCTTAACATTGCTGGAGCCACTATTTTAAATACCTCGCATACCGGCGCCTTACGGTTTGAATGGGGGCGTAACGATGAGTTGCACTGGCTGGCAACACGGGCGCGTTGGGCGCGATTTTGGCAAGATAATTATTCTTCTTAAGCGCGTTGTTCATGTCGCGCGGGTGGGTATAATGAAGCAATCATAGAGGGGATAGATATGCTTGAAATCGTGACGGCGGGTGGTTGGTTAATGATCCCCATTCTGCTTTCTTCGGTCATTGCTTTGGCCATTTGTATTGAACGGCTCATTACTCTAAAACCGTCTAAAGTGGCGCCTGTTGGTTTAGTGCAGACCCTGTTTCAGCAAATCAAGTCGGGGCAGATGAACGCTGAAAAACTGCGGGCACTGAAGACCTCGAGTCATTTAGGGCACATTTTGGCGGCGGGCTTAATGAACGCCAAAGCCGGTCGCGATGTCATGAAAGAAAGCATTCAAGACGCTGGATCACAAGCAGTGCATGAACTTGAGCGATTTTTGAATACGTTAGGTACCATTGCCGCTATTGCGCCGCTAATGGGGTTGTTAGGCACGGTAATTGGCATGATTTCGGTATTCACCGAGATTGTTACGCAAGGGACAGGCAATGCGGGAGCCCTGGCCGGCGGTATTTCACAAGCCCTTATAACGACGGCGGCGGGCCTAACCGTGGCAATTCCGGCGTTGGTTATGCATAGATACTTGCAGGGACGGGTAGATGCAATCGTCGTGCGCATGGAACAAGATGCGAACCGCCTAGTCGAAGCCTTGCATGGTAACGTGGCGTCTATGTCCGAGGTAGAGGCCAGTAAATGAAATTCGAGCGACGCGCTAAGCCCGCCGTCGAAGTCAATCTAACGCCTCTGATTGACGTGGTGTTTTTGCTGCTGATTTTTTTTATGGTGTCGACCTCGTTTACTAAGCAAAGCGAAATTACGCTTGCGTTGCCCACGGCTTCAGGCGAGTCTCGAGAGATTATTCCCGACCTTATCGAACTGGTGGTGACACGCGAGGGGGCTTATCGAGTGAACGGTTTGCCAATTTCGGGCACGCGGGTAAACACCATCAAAGACGCGCTTTATCAACTGTCAAAAGGCGACACGACGCTACCCTTGGCTATTGTGGCCGACGCCAAAGCATCGCATCAGTCGGTGGTAACGGCTATGGATGCAGCGGGGCAGTTGGGGTTCTCGCGTTTAAGCATAGCTACGTTAAACCCTCAGTCAGAGGAAGACTAGCGTGAGGTATGGGCGCCTGCTATTAGAGCGCTTTTTCAATTATTTTTGGTATCGCGAGTCGCCGGGCTTGCTCTGGCTGCTGTGGCCATTGGAGCTTGTTTATAAGGCCGTCGTTACTGGCAAACAGTCGGATACCCGGGTAGAGCCCATGACGCCGCCCTGCGTAGTGGTGGGGAATGTCACCGTAGGTGGAACGGGTAAAACGCCCGTGGTGATTGCCCTAGTGCGTTATTTGCTGTCAAAAGGGCTAACTGTGGGTGTGATTAGCCGAGGTTATGGTCGTAGTAGCGTAGGCTTGGTTGAGGTAGATAGTGCGAGTCTGGTGAGCGATACCGGCGACGAGCCTATGTTGATTTATAAAAGCTGTAAGGTCCCAGTGGTGGTTGCCGAGCAGCGAGCCATGGCATACCAGCATTTGCGGCACAGGGTCGACGTTGTACTTGCAGACGATGGTTTGCAGCACACCGGTTTGCGCCGTAGCATCGAAATAGCGGTGGTAGACAAGCAGCTCGGCTTCGGCAATGGACATTGCCTACCTTTGGGGCCTTTACGTGAACCTGCAGAGCGTATTCGCAGTGTCGACCATATTATCTACCGCGGCTCAAAGGCTCATGGTGGCGCCTATTTAGTGCCGCAGGATTTTTGTCAGGCGGGAGGCCAGGCTCTTAGCCTTGAACAGATGCTGGCAGAACACCCCACCATTGAGATTGTCACAGCGATAGGCGCGCCGCGGCGATTACAAGCCGACTTACAGGCGCTGGGGTTTAGAACAAGGCTCAGATCGTTTCCCGATCATTATCAGTTTAAACATTCTGATTTTATCAATACCACTCACACAGTGGTGGTTACCGAGAAAGACGCGGTAAAATTACCCGATTCGGCTAACGATGTGTGGGTGTATCGTACCCAAATGCGTATACCCGAAACGACTTTAACGAACTTGTGGACCCAACTCGAGGCACTGCTGTGAGCTATACCATTGTCATTCCCGCGCGCTATGCGTCGACACGTTTACCTGCAAAGCCGTTAGCGGATATTGCGGGCAAGCCCATGATTCAGCACGTCTGGGAGCGCGCCTGCGAGGCAAGCGCCGACCGGGTTATTGTGGCGACCGATCATATAAAGGTATTCGAGGTCTGCCAAAGATTTGGTGCCGATGTGTGCCTGACCCGAGAAGACCACGAATCGGGTACGGATCGTTTAGCAGAGGTGGTGGCTCAAACGGGATTAGCGGATGATGCCATTGTGGTTAATGTGCAGGGTGATGAGCCTTTAATACCCGCTAGTGTTATAGAGCAGGTCGCGCAAAATTTGGCCAATAACACCAAAGCGGGCATTGCGACTTTGTGCGAGCGCATTGAAGACAATGCCATTCTGACAGATTCTAACGCAGTTAAAGTTGTATTCGATTCAATGGGTTATGCGCTTTACTTCAGCCGATCTCTTATTCCTTTTCCGCGCGATAAAGATGCTGCTACTATCGATTTGGAATCGGAATCGTGGTTCCGGCATTTGGGTATTTATGCTTATCGCGCCGCCACCTTAAAAGCATTTACCCAATGGCCAATGGCTGACCTAGAGCGTTTGGAAAAACTGGAACAATTACGCGCTCTCTATCAGGGCACCAGAATTCACGTCCAGCCTGCCTGCGCTGCAGTGCCCGGCGGTGTCGATACCCCCGCAGACTTACAGGCAGTCAATCGCCTGCTTGGTGCTTGAGTCGAATGCACGTTGAAACCGGCGTCAGGCTAGACACTCTGAGCACTCTTGGCGTGCCATCTAGCGCTGATTACTTCTGTCGAGTGACGTCGGATAGCGATTGGCTTGAGGCCCTGGACTATGCCACCAACCACGATCTACCCCTTACTATTTTGGGTGGGGGCAGCAATGTGATTTTGGGCGACCAGATTCGGGGCATCGTGGTACACCCCGTAGGCGACGATATTGAGCTGATTGAGCAAACGGGCAAAAGTGTTTTAATAGAGGTGCTTGCAGGTGCGCATTGGGATTGGCTGGTGCGGTACTGCAACCAGCGCGGCTGGTATGGTTTAGAAAACCTGGTATCGATACCCGGCAGTTGCGGCGCGGCACCGGTGCAAAATGTTGGCGCGTACGGAGTGGAGATAGCTGAGTTTATCGACAGCGTGCGAGTGTTGGACTTACACACTAGTATGTTTGCCCATATTCAGGGCCAAGATTGCGGTTTTACTTACCGCGACTCACATTTTAAAGGCCCTTGGCGAGACCGCTATGCCATTGTCAGTATTCGTTTGCGATTGTCTAAAGTTCCGATGGTAAATACAAACTACGCGGCGTTGGCAAATGCCTTAGTGGCGACGGGCCTGCACGAGCCAAGCCCCTTAGATGTGTTAAACACGGTAGCAGCGATTCGCGCAGCAAAATTGCCCGATGTGCACCTAATGCCCAACTCAGGTAGTTTTTTTAAAAACCCTATTGTCAGCATCAGCCAAGCTCAGAGCTTAAAGGCACAGTACCCCGACTTGCCGCTATACGATGTGGATGCCCAAAACAGCAAGCTGTCCGCGGCTTACTTGATCGAGACAGCAGGCCTTAAAGGCTACTGTGGCGATGGTTGCGGCATTAGCCAGCAGCACGCTCTGGTGTTAGTGAACGAGGGTCACGCAAGTGGCGCTGCGTGTGTAGAGCTTGCGCAGCATGTAATTAACACGGTTCAGGCCAAGTTTGGTGTTACTCTTCATATTGAACCTGTCGTTATAGGCTTATAAGACATGTTCGATTCCGAAGCCTTTCTTAAGCAGTTGACTAAGCGTCCCGGCGTTTATCAGATGCTAAGTGTCGATGGCGAAATTTTGTACGTGGGTAAGGCCAAGAACCTGAAGGCTCGGGTAAGCAGTTACTTTCGCGCTTCCGGTTTAACTACGAAAACCATGGCGCTGGTGGCTAAAATTGTCGATATTCAGGTGACCGTGACGTCGACAGAAGTCGATGCTTTGCTACTTGAACACAACCTGATTAAAGAACACAAGCCACCTTACAACATCCTGCTGAAAGACGATAAGTCCTACCCATATATCTTTTTAAGCACGCAGGATACCTTTCCTAGACTGGCGTTCCATCGCGGTTCTAAGCGTAAAAAAGGGCAGTATTTTGGCCCTTATCCCAGTTCGGGCGCGGTGCGCGAGTCGCTGCATTTTTTGCAAAAAACGTTTCGTGTGCGTCAATGCGAAGACGCGTATTTTCGCAACCGCTCAAGGCCCTGTTTGCAACATCAGATAGGGCGCTGCTCCGGCCCCTGTGTGCCAGGCTTTGTCACCGAAGAAGAATACGCCGAGCAGGTAGAGTCGACGCGTTTGTTTTTGCAGGGAAAGTCGCAAGAGCTCATGACAAAGCTTGCTGATGATATGGAAGCCTGTGCCGAGCGTTTAGAGTTTGAAAAAGCGGCTGTGCTGCGGGATCAACTGGGGCAAATACAGCAGGTACAATCGAGTCAGGGTATCGAAGGTGTGCGCGGTGATTTGGACATTATTGCCTGCGCCTCTCGCCACGGTAAGGCCTGTGTGCACGTGTTGTTCGTGCGCGAGGGTCGAGTGATTGGCAGTCGATCTTACTACCCAGCCTTAGCTATTGATGATACCGAAGCTTCAACCTTATCGGCCTTTGTGTTGCAGTATTATCTAGCCAACGAGCGTCCAGTACCCCAAGAGGTGATTGTGTCGCACGAACTCGATGAAGTTCAGGCACTAAACGAACTGCTAACCCAGCGTGCAAAAGTGAAGGTCTCGGTGAAGCATCGCGTTCGCGAAGCCCGTGCGCGCTGGCTGCAGTTGGCAGTGCAAACGGCCGACACGAACCTAATGGCGCACTTAGAAGCCAAAGAAACGACTCGGGCGCGCCTTATAGCCCTGCAAAAAGCCGCACAGCTTAAAGCGTTGCCAGAGCGCATAGAATGTTTTGATATTAGCCACAGCAGTGGTGCGCAAACGGTGGCATCTTGTGTGGTGTTTGGTGTTGATGGCGCTAAAAAATCCGACTATCGAAAATTCAATATCGACGGCATTACGGGTGGCGACGATTACGCCGCCATGCAACAGGCGCTAGAGCGTCGCTTTAAACGCCTTAAGAATGGCGAGGGCGTAAAACCTGACGTGTTGCTTATTGATGGTGGTAAAGGGCAGGTTAGTCAAGCCATGGGCGTACTAGGGGCTCTGCAAATCGATGATATTGTCGTGATTGGGGTGGCAAAGGGCACCACGCGTAAGGCGGGTTTCGAGACCTTAATTAATGGCGCTACTGGCAAAGAGTGGCAGCTGCAAAGTGACGATCCGGCACTGCACCTTATTCAATACATTCGCGATGAGTCGCATCGATTTGCGATTACGGGGCACAGAGCTCGCCGCGCCAAACAGCATCAGTCGGCTTTAGAGTCGATACCCGGAGTAGGAGCCAAACGGCGACGCGATTTATTACGCCACTTTGGTAGCGCTCAGGGGGTAAAAGGTGCGAACATTAACGAGCTTATTAAGGTGCCTGGTATTAATCGAGCGCTAGCGGAACAAATCGTCGAGCATCTACAAGCCGGTCGGGAGTAGCGACAACATGAATTGGCCAAACAGTTTGACCTTGCTTCGGGTCTTGATGATCCCGGCGATGGTGCTGATGTTTTTCTCGAACGTACCCGAGCGCTTTATTATATCCGCGGCCATATTTGGTGCGGCGGCCATTACTGATTGGTTAGATGGCTATCTGGCCAGAAAACTGGGGCAGGGTACTTCGTTTGGCGCCTTTCTAGACCCTGTGGCCGACAAACTGATGGTGTCGGTAGCTATTATTATTCTGATTCACGAGTTGCAGTCGGTGCCATTCACCATTGCAGGTTGCGTGATTATTGCTCGTGAGATCGTGGTGTCGGCTTTGCGTGAATGGATGGCCGAAATCGGCGAGCGCACCTCGGTACGGGTGTCTTGGTTGGGTAAAGTCAAAACTACCGTACAAATGATCTCGATTACGGTATTACTGGCTATTGACCCTGCCGCTGGCGGGTCTTGGATGGTGCTGATGCTATTAGGTTACGCCCTGTTTATGGTGGCAGCGGTACTAACGGTTTGGTCAATGCTGCTGTATTTACTGGCAGCCCGTAAAGCGGTACAAAATAGCGAATCCGCTTGACACCTTGGCCCAAGTCCCTACAATGCGCACCTCGGATTGAAACTCAATCCTCTTAACCGTTTGAGCTTGGTAATCACCAACCAAAACCTCAGGCGGTAAAGTGTTTTAAGCATGCTTAAAACGTCGTGTAGCGGGAATAGCTCAGTTGGTAGAGCGCAACCTTGCCAAGGTTGAGGTCGCCGGTTCGAACCCGGTTTCCCGCTCCAAAATGGCTCGGTGGCAGAGTGGTGATGCAGCGGATTGCAAATCCGTCAACGCCGGTTCGATTCCGACCCGAGCCTCCATTTTCTTCTTTCCTGCAGTGGCGTCCGTGACCCTTCGGCTCGCACTTAATCCATTTGATCTCTCACGCGTATAAACCGCGAAGTAACTCAGTTATGCTGAGGGCTCAAGGGAGTTAAATAAGCAAATAAAAAGCGCGGTAATAGAAAGAACCGTGTGATCTAGGGAAGAACATTGAAGTATTACCTGCGGGCCCTCTTAGTCATTCCATTTTTGTTTTCTTCATTTGCGCTATCAGGTGTGGATGAAAAGGGCGCTTTGACCTACGACGTGATCGCAGGCGGGGCGGTCATAACCGGTTGCGTTAATATCTGTCAAAAAGACATGGTGATTCCGGCTACTGTCTACGGGACACCTGTAACAGGGGTCGGTGAGCGGGCGTTTTATGGAGAGCAGTTAACCAGCGTTTCGTTACCAGACAGCATCACGTACATCGGTATACGCGCGTTTCAATACAACAAGCTAACACAACTGGTATTGCCAGCAGGGTTAATCACGATCGATGCAACGGCGTTTGCAGATAATTCGCTCACCGAAGTGTCAATTCCAAGTAGTGTGACGAAGATAGGCGTCACGGCATTTTATGCGACAGATCCGGTTGCAGTTTTGGTTGATGGCGTCTCTACGGATCTGAGTTTTGAGCCTGACCCACAGGGGGCGGGGCTCGTTATTACAGGCTGTTTGGCCCGCTGCCCGGCGAATATCGCGATACCTACCTTGTTGAATGGCAATACCGTCGACAGCATTGAAGACGCCGCGTTCATGAGCAGGCAATTAAAGGGCGTGACGGTTGCTGCAGGCATTCAAAATATAGGTATTGCGGCTTTTTACGACAACAGCTTAACGACTCTAAATTTGCCTGCGGGTTTGTTGACGATACAGGCGAACGCTTTTCAAAATAATGCGCTGACCTCGGTGTCGTTCCCCAACACGCTGACGATGATTGGTCACTCTGCCTTCAGCAGTAATGCACTCACCAGCATCTCTATTCCCGATAGCGTGACGGTGATTGAGTCGACGGCTTTCTATGACAATTCACTGACTTCTGCGAGCATCCCTGATGGGGTTGTGGAAGTGGGGTCGGCGGCATTTGGGAAAAACCAAATGAACTCTGTGACGTGGCAGGGTGCGGCTACGAATTGGAGCTTTAACTTACTCGATGGTGAGTTAAGTATCACGGGCTGCGCTACCTACTGTTCTTTGCCTCGAGTCGATCTTCCTGAGTTCTTGCAGCCCTGGGATTTAACGATTCCCGCGACTGTGAACGGATATCCGGTAGTGGCAATAGAAGATTACGCATTCCAAGATGCGGCGGCTCAAAACTTGGTGTTACCTGAGGGACTCGTCACTATAGGTGCCTATGCGTTTGCACAGAATTATTTTCCTGATTTAGTGCTTCCGAATACGGTTGAAACGATCGGTTCCGGTGCATTTTACTCAGCACAAGTGGAATCGCTGTCGTTGGGGGATTCGGTCGTAGAGATTGGCGACCTTGCCTTTCAGTATAACCGCATTTCGAGTATTCAGATTCCAGACAGTACCAGAAGCATTGGTGCTGATGCGTTTGGTTATGATTCCTTCTCCTCTGGGTATTTAACTCAACTCGATCTGGGATCAGGCGTTGAGTTTATAGGCTCAAGAGCCTTCAAAAATCATGGTCTAACGCACCTCGTTATTCCAGCGAGCATCACCGACTTAGAGCAGAATGCTTTCAGCGGCTCCAAGCTTGATGAGTTGGTGTTTTTCGGTGATCGCCCGAAAATGTCGCTAGATCAGTTTAACGCAGAGACACGACAAGCCGTATTTACGTTTTCAAATGAACCCGCCTTCCCAACCTTGGTTAGGGTCTGTAGTAGCCGCGCGGGTTGGACCGATTTAAAAACCGTATTTGATAATATCTATGAATCCACTTTTTGGAAGCCTGGATATACTGCCGTGAGACGAGAAGACTGTAGCGATACCGACGGTGATGGCTTGCTGAATTATGAGGATCCAGACGACGACAATGACAGCGTAGTAGATAACGACGATGCGTTCCCCCTAGATGCGACCGAGTGGTTGGATACCGATTTAGATGGTATTGGAAATAATGCGGATACAGATGACGATAACGACGGTATTAGCGATCTTGATGAACTCGCGCTTGGGACTGATCCTTTAGACCCCAATTCGTGTCTTGGTGACGAATGTGGAGCCCGGGTGACCTATGTCGTAAACCCTGATGGGCTTTCGGCGACAGTGACGGGGTGCGCGGCATCGTGCAGATGGGATCTTGTCGTTCCCGCAGCGGTAGATGGCTATGTTGTGACAGAGATCGCTGAAAGTGCTTTTCGGAATGCAGGGCTTACCCAAGTCACGCTGCCAGAGACCTTAGAGACCATTGCCGGCTATGCCTTTGCCTACAACGCACTGACTTCGATCGTAATACCCGATAGTGTGACTACCATTGCCAGCTACGCCTTTGGATACAACACGCTTAGGGATATTCGCGTTGGGGCGGGGGTCACTGATTTAGGTGATTACGCTTTCTCTAATGTGACGAATGTTGCTAATCCTGCGCAACTTGATCTGCTGTTGTTCCTGGGGAATATGCCACCGCGTGTTGAAATTCGCATCGAAGTGGCTGACACAGGGTTGGTCGCTTATTGTGCAGACACTTCGGGTTGGCCCAGTGAGTTGTTCGTTGGGTCACGTAAAATCGCTCTGACTCCCGACTGTGATCTTGACGGCATTTTAGATGCAAGCGATGTTTATTCGAGAATTGCCCTAGGCGATTTGCTGGACACCGATGGAGACGGCGCGCCAGATCAGTGCGACGATGCCTGTTTGGCGACGGGTATGAAGGCGGATCTTGATAACGATAACGATGGCGTATCAGATGAACTGGAGCTTATCGATGGCACAGACCCGTTTGATCCTGCGGACTATTTGCCACCTTATGATCGTTTAAGCGGCGAGGTCTACCATTGGTCGAAGTTGTCGTTGTTGGACGAAGTCAATATCAGTCGTGAGGGGAGGGACCCTATCACGGTATTCACTGACGTAGCGGGTTATTACGAATTCGATCGCACGTATGAATCGGATTACGGTCTGTCCTTGGTGCGATTATCGACCGATTTGGACGCCTCGCGCACAATCACTTCAGCCGACGCCCTTGCCGCGTTAAAAATCGCCGTGGGCTTAAACCCTAACACTGACCCCGACGGCAGTGGCCCGCAGCAAGCGCTGCCTGTGTCACCGTATCAGCTAATGGCTGCCGATATGAATGCTGATGGTCGTGTTACTTCATCGGATGCACTCGCGATTTTAAAAACAGCGGTGGGTTTGAGTGACGCATTAGATCCGTATTGGGTGTTTGTGGCGGAGGAGACACCGCTATGGAATACCCACGCCGATAAAAATAGTGTTTTTGACGCTTCATCGGCGCACAGCATCAGCTACCCATCACAGACCACCGCGAATTTTGTTGCGGTATTGGTTGGCGATGTGAATTCGTCTTGGGCGGCTCCCGATAATTCGCAGCAAGTCAGTATTGATACTTTGCAGGCGCGTGCGCAAGCCAGTGGTGCTCCCATGTCGATATGGGGCTTACGCGACCCCAGCGATACACAAGCGCCACAAATTACGCTAGTGGGCGAAGCGGCGCTTAATCTGACCTTAGGCCAGGGCTACGAGGAGCCAGGAGCGACCGCAGTTGACGACGTCGATGGCGAACTCGATGTTGTCATCACCGGGCAAGTGGGAACTGAATTGGGGGTGTACACTCTGACCTACAGTGCCGCTGATTTGGCGGGGAACATCGCCTCGGTGGCTCGAACCGTGCAGGTGGTTGCACCTGGCGAGTTTGTTGCTGTGGGCTCGACCCCACAACAAATCCTGGCGCAACTGACGCTTGAGCAAAAAGCGGCACAATTAATTCAGGCTGAAATTTCAGCGATTAGTCTAGACGACATTCGCCGCTTTGGCATCGGCAGCGTATTAAACGGGGGTGGGTCATACCCCAACGGCAATCGCGGTGCCTCTGCGAGCGACTGGTTGGCGTATTCGCAGGCGCTGCGCGATGCTTCGTTAGATTCCACTCAAGGCTCTGCTGGCATTCCTATTGTTTGGGGTACCGACGCGGTGCATGGGCACAACAATGTGCGGGGGGCGACGCTGTTCCCCCATAACATTGGCTTGGGTGCCATGAACAACGCTGAGTTGATGCAGCAAATTGGCGAAGCTACCGCCACAGAGGTTGCAGCGACCGGTATTGACTGGATTTTTGCACCCACGGTCGCGCTTGCTAAAGATTACCGATGGGGCAGAACCTACGAGAGCTACAGCGATGACACTGCATTAGTGCAGGCTTACGGCGAGGCTATGGTCATGGGCCTGCAGAGTTTGGGAATGGGCGCGACGGCCAAGCATTTTATTGGCGACGGTGGCACTGCGCGAGGTATTGATCAGGGCAACACTGTACTTAACGAAAACGAGTTACTGGATAGCCATAGTTCGGGCTATGTCGGCGCTATAGGCGCGGGTGTGCACAGCGTCATGGCAACCTTTAATAGCATTAACGGCGAGAAGGTACACGGCAGTCAAAGCATCTTGACGGGGCTGTTGCGCGACACCTTGGGTTTTAGAGGCATGGTGGTCAGCGACTGGAACGGTATTGAGCAAGTCGCGGGCTGCAGCGCCAGTTCGTGCCCGCAAGCCATTAATGCTGGCATCGATATGGTGATGGCTCCGTACGACTGGAGAACACTGCTAAATAATATTGTTGCGCAAGTTCAGCAGGGGCAGATTTCTGAGGATCGTTTGAACGAAGCTGTACTGCGAGTTTTACAGTTTAAATCCGATATTGGTTTGTTAGCCCCCGGGTTTGAAGTGGGTCGCAGTGTCAGTGCCGATACCTTGGGTTCAGCGCAGCATCGAGCCTTGGCACGTCAAGCAGTTCGAGAGTCTTTGGTATTGCTTAAAAATAATGCCAGTATTTTGCCGCTAAATCCGAATCAACGGATCTTGCTGGTCGGAGAGGCGGCTGACAGCATACCGTACCAAGCCGGTGGCTGGTCAGTGACTTGGCAGGGTGCGGGGACCAGCAACGCCGATTTTCCGGGCGCAACCACGATCAAACAGGCATTTGAATCGGAGCTTACAGCCGCCGGTGGACAATTGGAATACAGCGTAAACGGTACCTATACGCAAACGCCTGATGTTGTGGTTGTGGTGATAGCGGAGCCGCCTTATGCGGAGGGCGCGGGTGACTTGCAAGCGCTTAACTGGGACTCGGCTCGCTCGGCGGTATTGGATAACGTCCAAACTCTGCGTGATCAGGGCATCTCCGTGGTGACGATTGCCATGACGGGGCGACCCCTTTGGATGAATCCGCAAATTAATGATTCGGATGCGTTTGTGGCGGCATGGCTGCCGGGTACCGAGGCAGCAGGTATTACTGATGTCTTATTCGCCAACGCTAATGGTGAGCCTCGCTTCGATTTTGTTGGACGCCTTCCTTTTAACTGGCCTATGTATGTCAATAATGAGGTCAGCGATGATCTGCCCGTCTCGGAATACCTATTTATCCGAGGCTATGGGTTAAGCCTATCTGACACGGTCGAGGTCGATATACTTGATGAGTCGCCGGTAATTATCGGTAATACGCCCAACGGAGGAAGCGGCTCTGGAGGCGTCACGGGTCCTGTTAGCGATGTTACTGTGCTGACTAACGGTGTGGTGGACTCGGTTTGGGATCGTGGTATTGGCGCCTTTGACGAAGCTACCGGTTTTGGTACTTGCATGAACGATGGCGGCGCTGACTGCCCAAGCATTGAGTGGGCGCCGGTAGAAGACAACGAGCGCGGTCAGGTCATCGAGATTTACCATGGCGCGAATGCCTTGCTGGCCGGTTGGTTTATTGCTTCGAGTAGCGGTGTTGATGTGTCTGGAAACACCGCAGTCGCCTTTGATATCAAGCATATTGAAGGCAATAACAACTACACCATGAAGTTAGACTGTTTTTATCCGTGTACCTCGGGCGATTACCCGCTTGGCTCGGCGACACAGGGTATGTGGCACAGTTTTAATATTCCACTTGCGAACCTGAAGAGCGCTGGTTTGAATGCTGCAAGCGTAGACACCGGTATTGTAATTTGGGCAACCAACCACAATGCTAATCGGTTTTTAATTGATAACGTACGATTTGTGGGAAATTAGGTTCCTTGTTCGGCGCAGGTTTTAACTTGGCTAGACCTATGTTACACGGGCACCGTAGCATAGTCGAAAACTGCAAATTAGGTACCTGCGTACGCACGGGCACTTTATCGCTGCCACTCTTTAAGCGGCAGCGATCTGTCGCATAAGCCTACGTGTACATGCATACACCTACAGACAGATACACAAAAACATTTTATAACGCTCTAGTTGAGGTAAAGTAAGCCTCAGGCATTATTTGCTGAACGTATTGATAGAGCGAGGTAACAGTGCAAACACAATGGCCACTGCGTTGGGATTTATTGTCACGGTATCGATTAATCGAGATCGTAGCCTATTGGGAAGGGCGCTTAACCACTAAGCATTTAATTGATGCCTTTGGTATTGGGCGCCAGCAGGCCTCTAAAGACATTAATACCTACCTAAAGACTATTGCTCCTGGAAACTTAATATACGACAAGTACATAAAAGGGTATCGGCCCAGTCCGGCCTTTGTGCCGAAACTTACCACGGGACAAACCGAAGAATATCTGCAGTTGGTAGCGGCCAAGCAATCGTTAAATGACACCTTCACCGATTTGCATCTGGGGCTACAGCACGCCGAGGCTTTACGCGTGCCTTTACGCAATACCCGCCCCGAAATTATTCGGGCGCTAGTGACCGCAATGCGCGACCAGCAACGTATTGAGGTCGATTATGTCTCGATATCCTCGCCCAACCGTGATGGACGCATTATTGTGCCGCACAGCATTGTTAACACCGGCTTGCGCTGGCACGTGCGTGCCTGGTGTGAAAAAAACCAAGATTACCGCGACTTTGTGTTAAGCAGGTTTCGTGGCGAAGCCAGCTTATTGGGTCCAAGCCAGCAAGGCTCAGAAGGTGATTCGGCCTGGAATACCTGTATCGAAATACGCGTTACAGCCGATCAGCGTTTAACCCCCGCACAGCGAGACGTGGTGGTTCGTGACTATGGCATGCTGAATGGGCGCTTAAGTATCAGCACCCGCGCAGCGCTGGCATCGTATGTGCTGCAACAGCTAAACATAGACCCCCACAGCATTCACGCAAAGCCCGAGGCGCAACAGATTGTAGTGCAGAACCTGGCAGAGCTTGGGCCTTACCTGTTTCAATAATTTTGTCGCCTAGCGTCATGGTATGTTGTGCGATTACCAATGCGCCATAAACGCATCTAAGTGTGTGCGTGATTCTTGAATAACCACTATCATACCCGCCCCAGCTTGCTTTTCAGGATTAATTAGCGAGTTATCTTGGCTTGGTAAGTTCACCTTTATACAAGGATTCGCGCACGTGTCTGACAATCTCGTATTTTTGCCTTTAGGTGGCACCGGCGAGATTGGCATGAACCTGAATTTGTATGGTTTTAAGGGTCGCTGGTTGATGGTGGACTGCGGCATTACCTTCGAGAATCAACACAACAGCATGCGGCCATCAATTCAAATGGCGGATCCGCAGTTCATTGTGAGTCGGCGGCAAACTCTGGATGGTTTGATCATAACTCACGCCCACGAAGACCATTTGGGGGCCGTGCCGTATTTATGGGACCAGTTGCGGTGCCCAATATACACGACAGCCTTTACGGCTACGGTACTGCGGCGCAAATATCTGTCTTTGGGCAAAGCTTTGCCCGGAGAATTAATTCAGGTGTTACCCGATGCTCGCCAACACATTGGCGAGTTCGATGTTCAATGGTTACAGTTGACCCACTCGACACCCGAAACCTGTGCCTTACATATTCAAGTGGGTGGCTGCAGCGTGTTGCACACAGCAGATTGGAAGTCCGATGCGCGCCCCGTGGTTGGGGCCTCGTGGGCCCCTAGCGCTTGGCAAAATTTGGCGTGTGTTGGTGTAGATGCTGTGGTTTGCGACTCTACCAACGCGCTGAAGCCCGGGCGATCGCCTACCGAGGGCGAGGTGGCAGAGGGTTTGTTGAGCACGATATTGCCACTGACCGGGAAAGTGGTGGTGGCTTGCTTTGCCAGTAATATCGCGCGTATGCAGTCGGTTTTGCAAATAGCTCATGCGACAGGTCGACGTGTAGGACTGCTGGGGCGATCACTTGAAAATATGT
>JAHEKX010000026.1 GCA_024644535.1 Gammaproteobacteria bacterium | reverse complement strand
AAAGCCGTAGGGGCAGCTTTCCTAGACTAAGGCCGAGTTAATACTTTACCAAATCTGATTGGCCGCCTGATGAAGTATAGCGGCCATTGGTGCATCCAGCAGCATCGGTAACTCCGGGCTCGTAGCGGCCGTTTGCTGCGAGATGCACCAATGTCCGCTTAGAGGCGAAGCTGTGAAGTCCTTGGTTACAAAAAGCAAACTCCAAGCTTTGTGTTCCCAACAATGTTGCCCCAAAACTTCGCCAACACTGTGTTCGCAACACAGCACCAGCTAACACAGTGTTCAACACCGTGATTCAGCTGCCAAAATAGCCAGCAACACGGCAAAAAGTGTGTTTATGGTGTGTTTTTGAATTACACAACTTAAGCGTGCATAGCGCTGATCTAAGTAATTGATATTGCTTGATAAATGGTGCCCGGGGGCGGAATCGAACCACCGACACGAGGATTTTCAATGGAGAAGGTATAAATTAGACATTTATAATCAATGGCTTGCGTGACGATATTTTTGGTGTGCGTATAAGTGTGTTTTTGGTGTCATTTTAAGGGCAGGGCGGAAACGCTGTGTTGAACAGTGTGATTGCTTCGTGCCTCGAATTCAGTATCTGGTGGCAATGTTCTAAACACAAGCGCTGGTTTTGGCTGACTAAGCAGACACTCGGTATTGCGCGTTCATATGACTGCTATGCGGACGAAGCCGTCATTCGGGAAAGTCACGAAACCGTACATACAGCATAACCACCAAGCGGATGATTTCGGGGGTGTTTTGAAGTACTTAAAAGGGGAGTGCTTGGTTATCGGAAAATGTCGCGAAAGCACCATGCCTGCCTCAAGCCAAAACAATCTGAGATGATCCATCGAAGAGGGCGGGCAAAGCTAAATGGGCCTATCGCTTACGCCGTTTCACCGAAACGATGCAATGCGCGTGCCGTGGGTGAAGGGCTGGCAAGTCTTGGCCAAGTACGTCCACCGATCCCACATGGCGCAATGCCCCGTTAGAGACGACTTTTCCATCCTCGACCGATTTGCGCTTGCCGTGACCACTGGCCACACAATTCCACGTCTCGCCCTGGGCTTTGCCCTGAAACGCAGGAGTGTTGTGCACAGGCTGGCGACCCGGGGTTGCCGTGATCAACTTCTGTCCGATCCCAACGGGCCGTACTTGCGGCCGGTGCGTGACCTTTGGTGTCAGAGTCGGCACGCGCTGTGGAATGGGTTGCGGAATTGCTTGTGGCACGCGTTGTGGCACCAGCATCGGGACCATAGGCGGCACGACGACTTGCGCGGACTGAGGCGGCGTTACAATTGGTGGGCGCACCTGCCCTGTCTGCAATGGCCCTATTTGCACCGGGTTCGGCGTGACAAGGGCTGACACAAGTGGCTTTGGTTTCGACTGCGGCTTGACTTTTGGCCGCGGCAAGACGAGCCCAGGCACCTGCATCGGCGTCGGAACCTGCTGAGGAATTGCTGTCGGAACCTTTTGCGGTACAGGCTGGGGTACCATAGGGGGCGCCAAGACAGGGACCTGACCAGGTATCGCGTTTGGGGCTATTGAGGGCACCAGCACAGGCGCCACTACGGGCGTTGGCATTGTAGGGTTCGCCGGAGGAGGCAAGGGGTTGGCCGTTGGGACTTGCGTAGGTGGCACAATCGGTACGGCGGGTGAAACCGAAGGGCTTGATCCCCCACAGCTTGACGAGCGATGTGGATTACCCACGCCATTACACCAGCCAAAGTGGTTACCTTTTGCCGTCGCTAGAGACGCAGCTGAAACTGCTATGATGAAAACCGGAAGCGCAAAACGGATCATTACCAGCTCCTTGTAAGGCCAATGTAAAGCGCAGGATTGTGCGCGTCGGTAAGCGGTCCATCCGTCAGCGGCATAGCGAAATGAGTGGATACAAAGACGTTCTGCCCAAACTCCATATCGACACCGACACCGACACCGACCGACGCAAAAGTTTCGTCCTCTAAGCCGGGGCGGTCCGTGTCATTGCTTGTTACATAGCCAAAATCAAGAAATGCAAAGGGACGTACGCTGCGCAATGCACTCGCATCCGAGAAGACATCACGGCCCACGGACAAGGTCGCGGACACGCCGCTGTCGCCCTGAGCCTCGGCAAAAGTATACCCCCGTTCGTCAAAACGGCCGCCTATGTAGAATTGCTCTGCAGATGGCAGCGCATTGTTTGACACCTGCCCCCAGAACTCGGCATGAACAAAACTGTCATCTCCAAACCATGTCGTTGGTTGTGTATAGCCAGCGCCGAGGCGCAGGTGGGTGAAGAATTTATCCCCATCGGAAAACCCGAACGTATTGGTTTCGCGTTCGCCATAAGCCAGCGAGGCTGCGTATTCCCATGCGCCGCCGTTTGACAAGGCCTTGCCATGGATCCAAGTTGCGGAAACAGCATTGATATCACTGTCAAAATCTTGGCCTCCAACATCGACCTCGGTCCCGGCATGGCGCAATTCAAAAAGGCCATATCCATAGGTGTCGATGCTGCGAAGAAGCGGGTACCCTAAGGCCACAATGGCCGTGCGACCAGCGATATCCGTTTCCTCCAAAGCGCCGTCAGCATCACGACGCGCACCGACATTTCCGAAATACGCTTCGGCAAATGCTCCACTGCCACCGATCGGCATACGGTACCGTAGGGTACCGAATACCGTGTCGTCGTCTTTGAAATCACTGGTGCCCGAAAGTTCAAACCCCAAAAGGTCGCCCGGCGTCAGAGCGCTATGAAAGGTTTGCCCGAAGGTCAAAACAACCTCTTCACCAAATCGGCGCGCCGGGTGGTCCAACGTTACAAAACCGCTTGAGCTATCTACCTGCGTCGCAAGCAGCCGCAGTTCAGCCGCACGCTGAGGGTCTGGGTAATCTACTTCGGCCGTGACAGAAACCGAACCAATGTCATCAGACAACATGATTGCGCGCTCGAAAGCAGACTGGGTTGTTGGGCGCTCTGCCAGAAGCGGCTGCATGTATTCGTGAATCAACGCTGCCGTTTCGGTGTCTGATCCTTCGATCACAACGCTGTCGATTGCGCCCTCGTCCACATAAAACGACGTCCCATCGGGACCGGGAAAGACTTCGGCTAAGAAGTATCCATCTTCGCGATATATTACCTCTATGATGCCCGGGAGCGCTGCCGCATTGACTTCGCCATATCGTGAGATCGACACTTGCGTTGCAAATTCCAGCAACTCTTGAGCATCATAAACGGTCACACCATCCAACGAAACCGCACGGGTTTGCGCATGAGTAGCTGTGGAAATTGTCGCGATCAAGGTCACGATCGCAATGTAAAATCGCATATTTATTTTACCCTCTCGGTTCGAATGGATTTAAACTCGACTGCCTTTTGATTGACAAGCAGACAGACCCTTCAACTCAATAAGATTTTTGAATGTTGTAGCTGGATGATCATCAAGTGGGACAACGAAGTCAAACACGCGATCAAACAGTCTGTGCTGCAGGTGTAGCGCTACAATCGCTTGCATCCATGTCAATCACCGGATTATTCGGGCTGCATTCTTCACCAGAGATAGGGTCGCGACTGGTGTCAGAACATCCGGCGATAGCGAGGATCGCAGCCAGCAGTACAAAACTTGATAAGAGTTTCATAGCTCCACCTTTTTCAGTTTCATCACCTCGTCTTTGGCTTGAACTGATCGCAGTTCCTGACGTCGGACATGTCCGCTTCGGGCTCAAAATAGCCATTAGCTGCGTCTTGCACCAACAACCGCTTTTCGAAGCTCTCAGTAGAGAACTTCTAAGGCATATCTCTCAGCCTGACGGTCAATGGAATTTCGCAGTACTTCATTAAGGTGCTTTTCGCATTAAAAACGCTCAAAACACGG
>JAHEKX010000025.1 GCA_024644535.1 Gammaproteobacteria bacterium | reverse complement strand
TCGGTCCTGCCGAATATTTCGCGCTGTATTTATTAGCCTTCTGCACGCTTGGCGGCATGGCATCAAACAATCAGGCCAAATCAGCAATTGCTGCTTGTTTGGGCCTAGGTATTGCAATGATTGGTGTCGATACCTCATCCGGCTTGCCGCGCCTTACGGGTGGCAATCTGCACCTTTATGACGGCGTTGATTTTCTTGTCGCCATCGTCGGCTTATTTGCTATTTCTGAGGTATTCTTGTTTATCGAAAGCCACGGCAAAGGGTCGTCTATCGGTGTAACACTGGACAAAGTGCGCATACCTTGGGCTGATATCTTTTCCACCAAATGGACTATGCTGCGCTCTTCTGGCGTTGGTTTCATTGCAGGCATCTTGCCCGGCGCGGGTGCCTCGCTCGGATCATTCTTGGCCTATATGACGGAAAAATCCATTGCCGGTGAAAAAGGCGGCTTTGGCACTGGCGTGCCAAAAGGTATCGCCGCACCAGAGGCCGGAAACAATGCAGCTGCTGGTGGTGCCTTGGTGCCAATGCTAACGTTGGGTGTACCAGGTTCAGGCACCACCGCGGTTTTGTTGGCACTATTGATGACGTTAAATATTACGCCTGGGCCAACATTATTTACCGAACGGCCCGAGGTTGTTTGGGGCCTTATTGCATCATTGCTAATCGCCAACTTTGTTTTGCTGTTGATGAACGTGCCCATGGTCAAAATTTTCGTGAAAATCCTGACAGTTCCGGCATGGGTTCTATTGCCCGGCGTAACCATGGTGTCATTCGTAGGCATTTATTCCCTGTCAGGCAGTTACTTTGATCTGCTGATGATGGTGGGATTTGGTATGCTGGGATACATCCTGCGCAAGCTGGATATTCCTACGGTGCCAGTGATCCTTGGCATTCTTCTTGGTGGTCATATGGAAAACGCTTTACGTCGTGCAATGACATTATCCGACGGGGATGTTATGTATTTGTTCAGCTCACCCATTGCGATAGGTTTTTGGATCGCGGCAATTGCGGGCTTTGTAGCACCGATGTTTTTGCGTAAAATACTGACAAAACCCCAAGCCATAAAAGGTTAATATGACAACACGTGTTTTGATCCCCTCTGGTGCCCTTGGCCTGAACTATGACCAAGTAGCACTGGACCGTGGCATCGCCATGAAACCTGACATCATTGCGATCGATGGGGGATCAACCGACAGTGGCCCTGCCTATCTTGGGCGAGGTGTATCAAAATATTCACGTGCATCCACAAAGATCGAATGGCGCGGCTTGATGGAAGCGCGAGCAAAGGCGGGTGTACCATTGGTTATAGGCACATCTGGCACTTGCGGGGCCGACAATGCGGTAGATTGGATGCTGGATATCACGCGTGAAATCGCCACCGATCTGCGGCAAAGTTTGAAAATCGCAGTGCTGCGCTGTTCCCAAGATACGGCGGTAATGAGCACAGCCTTTTCCGATGGTCGCATCACTCCCCTGCCCGCCGCGCCAAATGTAACCGCAGACGATTTTGCCACCTGTACCAATATCGTCGCACTAGCTGGCGCCGAACAAATCGCCGCAGCACTTGAAACTAACGCCGACATCGTAATCGCTGGTCGCACTACAGATACCGCCATTATTGCCGCCTTGCCCATAATGCGAGGCAATGATGCAGGGGCCGCTTGGCATGGGGCAAAAATCGGCGAATGCGGCGCGCTTTGCGCATCCAACCCACAATCCGGCGTAGTTATGGTGGAATTTGACAATGACGGCTTTACTGTGATCCCGCTGGCCGATGGCGCGCAAGCCACGCCCCATACGGTTTCCGCCCATATGCTTTATGAAAATTCTGACCCGTTTATCCTGTATGAACCGGGTGGGTATCTGGATGTAACAGACGCGACCTATGCTGCGCTTGACGATACCCGCGTGCGTGTCACAGGGTCAAAATGGGTACCGTCAGATCGTTATACCGTCAAGCTAGAGGGTGCGCGACCTGCGGGTTTTCAATGCGTGTTGCTGTGCCTGTTGCGCGATGCGCATTATGTAAAAAATGCGCAGATCTGGGCCAATGACATCATCAGCAAATGTCGCAGCAAGGTTATCAGGCGGCTTGGGTTGGCCCCAGAGGAATTTGGAATTGAACTGCGCCTGATGGGTCAGAACGCCAGCTTTGGCACGCTGGAAACCCATGCTGCACAACCCCATGAAATAGGCGTGCTGGCGATTGTCACTGCAAAATCCAACGCATTGGCCATGGAAATCGGCCAATTCTTAAACCCCTATTTGCTGCACCATCCACTGACACAAGCCGAGGAGCAGCCCACCTTCGCTTTTCCATTTTCACCGGCCGAAATTTCCCGTGGCCAAACCTATGAGTTTTGCCTCAATCACGTCCTCACGCTGGATGATCCGATGAGCGCCTTTCGACTGGAACAGATACAAATTGGCTAATCTTGGTGAAATAGTACAAAAAATACGATCCAAAAATGCAGGCCCATTTTGGTTAACGGTCGATATCTTCTGCGGCACACCTCATGCCTATGAACATGTAACCGCGAGGCTTTCTAGTGCTACTGTCGCCAAAGCCTTTGGTGTGAACACCCAAGATATCAAGCGTTTTGACATTGCCAACTTACATGTGGTGAAATTCAGTCTGCCCCGCCCCCATGTGCAAGGTTCAACCCTTGATCCCGACATGCACGGCGCATCTTGGGCGGCGTTGCTTGCCGAATTGCCGCTGGAAAACTGACGTGGGATGCTGTCAGAGGCTGCTGTCAGACCAATGAGAACTCGCATCAGATTGCTAGCGCAGCCTGAATCTATGCGCTGAATAGTTGGCGCCACTCAGTAAGAGCGGCGGCACGGTTTAGCTTGAAATTGTCTCGTGAATAGAAGTGGCGCTCATTTAGGGCTGTACACAATCAACCTAACCCCACACCCAGCCTGCGTAGCGCCTTAAGCGGACCACAGCGGCCTCAGCATGCAAACAGCTGCGTAACCACGTGCAAAACCGCACACGTTTGCATCGACGCGCAGGCGTGCGGGCGCGTGACGGAAATAGCGGGTATGGTCAACCAAAGGGGGGACAAAAGGGGGGACTAATTCCATCAATAATAATAAGCGCGTTGATATATAGTATTTTTATGATGGATTGTGGTGCCCCCACACGGACTTCAGGTCAAGCCCTTTTTCAAAGGGTTCGCTTCGCTCAACCTTCCGCCGCGTTACACACGGCTAGAACCGCGGAGTATCCTGATGTTGTGCAGTTGTGGAACCAGTGACAGAACTAATCCAACCTAACCCCAGCCCCATCCATCGCAATATCAGAGTTACCTGAGTAGACGATCTGATACGTGTTGTTACCCTTCACGCCACAGTTATGGCATCTGGCTCTCTGACGTACCTCATGGGCTGTGGTATCGCCTCCGACGACAGCTATCAGGTTTGCTACCTCTAGCATCGTATGGTGCTTACAGAGGCCGCAGGTGATGCTGAGTTGGTGCTGTGGGATGGTGCTGAGTTTGGTCATTGGTAATTATTCCAGCGCTGTTCTCTGAGTAATTATTCCAATTGGCTAGCCATGCATTGTGCACCTCGTTCGTGAAGAAGATCCTCCACACTACGGCGCAAAAGCGGAAAACGAACGTACAGCATCACCGCCAAGCGGATGATCTCGGGGCTTGTTTTAAAGTACCTGAATAGGGAGTATTTTGTCATACGGAGAGGCTACGAGACCACCCTACCCGTCTCAAGCTCGTTTTGTCTGACAGTGCCACAAATTGTAATAAGCAGCATTTGAGCAGAGGGTCGCTTCAAGCCAGTTTACTCTGACGGGTCCTTGTTTTAGTGTTATTCTGTGAGGAGAGGATTTCACCTTAAGAGCCTGAGCACTTCT
>JAHEKX010000013.1 GCA_024644535.1 Gammaproteobacteria bacterium | reverse complement strand
GCTTAGTTAGCCGACAACAAAAACTCACAGCGGGCGACACCATCAATATTAATGGGTCGGTCATGACCCTGATAGAAATTAGCGGTTAGGCCATGGCGAGGGCTCGGCGCCGCTTCACCACTTTTAACCTGAGTTTCCTAGACATTATGTCGTGCGGCTTCGGAGCCGTTGTCTTAGTCTTTCTCATTACCGACCATGCTATTCAGCAAGAGGCGGACGCCATTAATGCGGATCTTTTATCCGAAGTAAGTATGTTAGAAGACGATATCCAAGAAGGTCAGATCGGCTTGGTTAAACTGAAAAATACGCTCGATACGGTCAGCCTCGAGGTGGTTAGCGCCGAGGGTCGCGCCGATCGCATTCGTGAAGAAATAGACGAAATCAACGCCCTGCTGACAGCCCTTGATCAGGATGGCACAAGCAAAGAATCACTCATCGACCTATTAAAAGGCGAACTCAGCCAGCTGGAATCGGAGGTTGAGCGACTGCGTGCCACTGCCGAAAAAAACGCAGGTAAAAGCGCTCGAGATTACGTTGGTGACGGAAATCGCCAGTACCTTACGGGTATGAATTTAGGCGGGCGTCGAATTTTGATCCTACTCGATGCCTCGGCGAGCATGCTAGACCATCGCATCGTCAACGTCATCCGCCTCCGTAACATGTCACCGGAGGTGCAAGCGCAGGCACCCAAATGGCGACGGGCCACTAATACGGTGCGCTGGCTGACCGCTCAGCTGCCGCCATCCTCTCAATATCAGGTGATCTACTTCAACACCGAAGCAAAGACCGCGTTGCCAGAGACCCACGGAAAATGGCTTGATGTGTCGAATCGTAATCAACTTGAAGCTGTGGGAGACGCTGTTTCCGAGCTTATACCCGGTGGTGGTAGCAGTTTGCACGCCGCCTTTGACGCAATGGATACTCTAACTCTGCGACCCGATAATATCTTTATCATTACCGATGGTCTGCCAACCCAAGGCGACAAAAAGCCCAAAGGCACGACCATTTCCGGTCCAGACCGAGAAAAACTGTTCCGCGAAGCGGTCAAAAAGTTACCCAAGGGTGTGCCCATAAATACCATTTTAGCCCCCATGGAGGGCGACCCAATGGCAGCGGCTTATTATTGGCAGTTAGCCCTCGGAACTCAGGGCTCTTTTATTAGCCCCTCGAAGGATTGGCCGTAATGAGACGACAACGCCGCGAAGCTGAAGGGTTTTCTTTATCGTTTTTAGACGTGATCTGCTGCGGTTTTGGCGCCGTGATTCTGCTACTGATGATCACCAAAACGGTGCAGCCGCAAATTCTAGAGCAAAGTACCGTTAACTTAGAGGGTCGCATTGCTGCTCTGCAAAAACAGTTATTCGAATTGCGCGGCGAAACCGCCGTGTTCAATCGTGACTTAAATGCCAAGCAAGAACAGCTGTCAGAATACAAAGACAGCATCGCCCGATTGTCGGGACAGCTCGCGGCACTGCGCAGCCGTTTTGAAGAAGAGCAGGTCGCCAGCACCGGGGACAGTATTGTCGTAGAGCAACTCGCCGAAGCCAAACAGCGCCTGACCGAGGAGATGCAGCGCCTGTTGGGCATACAATACCAAGCCAAGAATAATTTAATCGCAGGTATACCGGTCGATAGCGAGTACATCATCTTTGTCATTGATACCTCGGGCTCGATGTTCTCGTACGCTTGGCCCAGGATGCTGCAAGAAATGGAGGCCACCTTAAGCATTTACCCAGAAGTGAAAGGTATTCAGGTCATGAATGACATGGGGAATTACTTGTTTTCTCGATACCGAGGCGAATGGATTCCCGATACCCCGGGGCGACGAAAAATCATCCTAGACAATCTGCGCACTTGGAACCCGTTTAGTAACTCGAGCCCCGTCGAAGGAATTACACAAGCCATCCGGGGCTTTTATGATCCACAAAAAAAGATTAGCGTATACGTGTTAGGCGATGAGTTTTCTGGGGACTCAATCGCCTCGGTGGTTGATACCGTAGATAACATCAATGCCGAGGCCGCCGATGGCTCGCGTAAGGTGCGCATACACGCAATCGGCTTCCCTGTACAATTTTCGCCAGATGCATACACTAACGTAACGGGTATTCGGTTTGCCACGCTGATGCGTGAACTGACCTACCGAAACAGAGGCACATTTGTTGGGCTTAACGATTACCGATAAGCAGTATTCATCGCTTAGGGCAACAGCCCTAGGGTTGTGCTTATTGCTGCTTTCAGCCTGCGGTGCCAACCAAGTCATTGTCGATAGTCAATTTCCCCAACCCGCCCTTGATCCCATCCCGGTGACCATGGGGGTTTATTTCAGCGAAGATTTTAAAACGCACACCTTTGTCGATGAACCCGAGGCCGAAACCGAACGGGGCTGGATAGTCGAGACGGGCGCTGCACAAATTAGCCTGTGGCAAACCATTCTTAATGCTATGTTCGAACAGGTGGTATACCTAGAGCAGGCGCCATCGACCGAGACTCCAAGCGCCCAAGTCCAATCCGTGTTAATACCCACCGTTAGCGATTTGCAGTACGCCATCCCGGCACACACCAACACCAAAGTGTTCGAGCTGTGGCTGAAGTACGACATTGCCTTAACCAATAGCACAGGCGACCCGCTTGCCCAGTGGTCAATGACAGCCTATGGCAAGACGCCCGAGGCCTTTATGCAAAGTAATCAAGATGCCGTGGGAGCAGCGGCCATTGTTGCCCTGCGAGATGCCGGTGCCAACTTTGCTGTTAATTTCCCCAAGGTCCCTGCAGTCAGCGAATGGTTAAAGCAGGCGGACCATGGGACGTCTCTGCGGGAGGATGCACCATGAAGACCTCCACACTAACTCAGGCCATTTGCCTGACGGCGCTGATAGGCGTATTGCAAGGTTGCGTCACGGCCAAAGTCGATGAAATGACCTACAACCCGCCAGAAGCGGGTGTCGGCGCTTCGTCAGTAGTACTGTTAGGGCGCCGCCACGCGAGTAACTACGACACCGAGCGGGATTTTGTACAATGCGTACGAAATCATATTCAAGGTAAAGACAATACCATCGAAATTGTTGAAGAGTCGCAATTTTTAGACGCACTCTACCCTTGGTTTGAACCCAGAACAGCACCCATGCACCCAGGCGCTATTCGCGAATTGCTCGCTCAACCGGCCGTTGCTAGCAAGATACAATCCTTGGATACTCAGTACATGATCTGGATTGACGGCAATACCGAACGTACGGACGCATCAGGCTCCATGACCTGCGGGGTGGGCCCCACTGGCGCGGGCTGTTTCGGCTTTGGTACCTGGAGTGATGAGTCTAACTACGAAGCGGTAATCTGGGATTTTAGCAACCAGGCCGAAGTGGGCCGTATCAACACTACCACGAGCGGTCAGTCTTATATGCCCGCGGTTGTGGTTCCCATCCCGATTATCGCCCCAGTAAAAGGTACCGCCTGTGACGGAATCGGCGAACAGCTCTTACAATTTCTTTCAGCAAAATACTAAAACCATGCCGTACTTTCTTGTTTTACTGTCTGTAATCTCGATACTTTCGCTGTCGGGATGTTCCAGCAATCCGGCCACAGGTGGCAGTACCGTTGTTTTTACCAGCACCAGCAAAGAAAAAGAAATTGGCCAAGAAATGTACGAACAACTGAAAGAGCAAGGCGGGTTTTACAACGACCCCGAACTTCAGGCCTACATTGATCGTATCGGTCAAAAACTAGTGACTGTTAGTGACATGCCAGACTTAGATTTCACCTTCACGGTAATCGACAACCCCGCCATTAACGCCTATGCCACGCCAGGAGGCTATGTTTATGTCAACCGTGGCTTGCTTGCCTATCTTGACACCGAGGATGAACTGGCTGGCGTGATGGCGCACGAAATAGGCCATGTCACCGCTCGCCATTCTGCGCGCCAAAAAACCGCCCAAACCACCAGTAAAGTGCTGGCCGTTACTACGTATATTCTGACGGGCAGTGGCGACCTAGCCGGCGCTGCGGATACCTACGGTGCACAGCTGATCTCGGGCTACGGTCGAGAAATGGAGCTCGAGGCTGATAGTTTAGGAGCAAGATACATGCACAAAGCGGGTTACGACACCGATGCTCTGCTGGCGGTTATCGGAGTTCTTAAAGATCAAGAGCGCTACCAGAGATTCAAAGCCGGCGGCAAAGCAACAGGGTCATACCATGGGCTTTATTCGACCCACCCGCGTAACGACAAGCGCTTGCAACAAGTCATCCGCACCGCGAGCCAGCTCGATGACGTCCAAAATCGCTCTGTCGCCCCCCCTGAACCCTTGCGCAATAACTTGCAAGGTCTAGTGTGGGGCGAGAGCATTCAAAGCAAGCGCGAGGAAAACCGTTTTTACCATAACAAACTGGGCTTTACCTTTGCACATCCGGAAGGCTGGAGCGTAAATACCAATGCCGACAAGATTTTCGCCAGTGACTTATCCGGTGTCATGACCCTGACTCTAACACTCTCGCGCGAGCCAAAAGGCCAGACGCCACAGGCATTCTTGGAATCTCAGGTCAGCGGCGTACGGTCGGCCAACAAAACGCTAGAACAAGCCGGCCTGCAGGGCTACACCAGCATCGTCAGCGCTCAAGGCCTCAGCAAACGCGTAGCGGTTATTTATTACAATGGTCTGGCGTATCGCTTTGAGGGTGAGGCCGAAGATTTTAACAGTGGTGATGCGCTAATTTTGCCGATCATCGAGAGCTTTAGGCCAATTCATCCAACCGAGAAAGCAGTAGGCGATGGTCAATTCATCGAGTTCATCCAATTCCCTCGCGGGGTCACGCTTGCATCGCTGGCGGCGCAAATCGATATTCCCGATGCTGAAAACCAATTGCGCTTAATCAATGGGTTGTACCCCAGCGGCGAACCGCGAGTCGGTGACTGGATTAAAGTTATCCGTTAAGCTCTGCGATACATAAGTAACACATAATAACGAGAACACTATGCATCGCATTTTTATTGCTGTATTGCTGTCATTGGCCTTGGTAGCTTCCCACACACAGGCTCTCGACCTCGCCATTATTGGGGGCCGCGTTATCGATCCCGAAACGCACACCGATCAAGAACTTAATGTAGGTATTAAAAATGGCCGCATCGTCGCGCTGACGACCGACAACCTAGACGCTGGCCGAATTATCGATGCCAAAAACCGTGTGGTGACTGCTGGATTTATCGATATCCACTCCCACACGCCCACGCCTTTTGGCATGCGACTAAATATTCTTGACGGAATTACAACTCAGCTAGACACCGAAGCCGGGGCCTACCCCGTAACGGAATACGGCGATGCCATCAGAGACAATGCCATCGTTAACTACGGTGCTTCGGTTGGACACTATGCAGCTCGCATTCAGGTTATCGAAGATAAATATCAACCTTATTTTTTTCACCAAGGCACTATGGCAAGCATGGGTTCGGCGGCTTTTGAACAGCTGGCGACCGCGGCCCAGATTGAAGAGATTCGCGAGCATTTACAGCAAGGCATACAACAAGGTGGGCTGGGTATTGGCTTATTACTGGATTACATGCGCGACGCAGTATCTGACCAAGAGCTTCGAATGATCTTTGAAGTCGCCGCAGAGCACGATGTACCGGTATTTACCCACGTACGGCGCAATCTTCCCGGTGACTCAAGTGGCCTGAATGAAATTCTGACCCTAGCGAAATCGACTGGGGCAGCCGTATTCATTTGCCACATCACGCACAATGCCATGGGTTCGGTAGGCGATTGGTTAAAGACCATTGACCAGGCGCGCGCTGATGGTGTTCGCGTCACAACCGAGACTTTAAGCTACCTAGCAGGCGGCACGTCGATCTCGGCGGACGTATTTAGGAAACGCGACTGGCAGGCTATTTTTGATATTACTTACGAAGACGTGCAGTGGGTGGCCACTGGAGAATGGTTGACCAAGGAGTCATGGAACGATTATGCGCGAAATGAACCCGGTGGCGCAGTAAACCATCATTACGTAAAGGAAGAGTGGCTTCACACGGCGCTTCGCTGGCCGGACATGATGATATCAACCGATGCTCTGCCCGCCTTTACGCCCGAGCAATTCAGTAACCCCAATATTGCCGGCACCTTTTCGTTGGTTTTGGGGCGCTACGTGCGTGAGCAGGGTATTTTGACCTTATCGGACGCACTCTCTCGAATGAGCCTAAAGCAAGCGCAGTGGCTCGAACCCTTTGCGCCGGCTTTCAAACGTAAGGGCAGAATCCAGCTCGATATGGATGCTGATATTGTGATATTCGACCCAGAGACCGTATCTGCGGGTGCCGATTACGGACAACCTTACGAGGCCCCTACCGGTATCGATTGGGTAATCGTTAACGGTCAAATAGCCGTGAATAACGGACACATTCAACCGTCAGTTTATGCGGGGGCTCGCCTGACGACTCTAACCAGTAAAGAGGAAGCGCAATAGTGATAAAAAGTCTAACAACAGTTTGCGCGCTACTACTGTCAGTAACCGGCTTCGCTTCGGAAGTGACAATTTATACCGCCAAATCCTTGATTACGATGGATCTGTCACACCCCCGGGCGACGGCGGTCGCTGTACAGAATGGGCTGATCGTTGGCGTGGGTAACGAAGCCAGTCTTACCCCATGGATCGAGCGCGCTGGTGGCACCGTGGACAGACGGTTAGAAAATTCTTTCGTGATGCCCGGCTTTATTGATCCGCACGTCCATCCGAGCTTACCCGCCATTCTCACTCAGTTGCCTTTTCTAGCCCCTGACGACTGGAGCCTACCCACGGGCGAATTCCCCGGCGCACTAACACCCGAGGACTACCAAAAAAAGCTGATCGCGCTGGAATCCAAGCACACAGACAAATCCAAACCTTTTGGCGCTTGGGGCTATCACGAGTTGTGGCATGGGCAAGTGCGGCGTGCCGAGCTCGATGCATGGTTTGGCGACCGTCCCGTCTTCATCTGGCAACGATCATTCCATGAAGTAATATTCAACACCGCAGCACTTCACTACTTTGGTATTACCCAAGCCGATGCTAAAGCCGCTCACGGAGAAGCCAACTGGAGCGAGGGTCACTTTTGGGAAAACGGCCTATTCGCGGTGTTTCGCAACTTGGGCTATTTAATCGAACCCCAAAACTACATGCGCGGCACCCTGAACTTTTTAGAGATGGCGCATCAAGGTGGTGTTACCACAGCCGTGGATATGGGCCTCGGAATTTCTAGCGACCCTGATACTGAACTTAAACTGCTTGAAGGCCTAGTTAAGAAGACCCAAGCACCATTGCGTCTGGTGATGACACCCACCGCTTTGAAATTTATTCAAGCAGGCACAACCCCTGAGCAGGCGCTTGAACAGGTGCGGCAGTGGCAGCACACCTATATCGGCCAAGTGTCTGTGCGTGATCACTTCAAGCTCATGGTGGATGGCGCTATTTTTTCAGCGCTTGCCCAGTTTAACGCGCCGGGCTATCTCGATGGTCATCAGGGGGTCTGGTTGACGCCCCAAGCCACTCTCAATGAGTACGCAAACATATTTTGGCGTGCTGGCTTTCAGCTTCACGCCCACTCTAACGGCGATGCCGCTACCCAGCGTACTCTCGATCTGGTAGAAACACTGCTAGCAGAAGCGCCTCGGCAAGATCACCGCTTCGCAATCGAGCACTTCGCCTACGCAACGTCAGATCAGGCAAAGCGCATTAAGGCCTTGGGGGTCATTGTATCGGCCAACCCTTATTATCACTATATTCTTTCAGACAGCTATGGCGCCCACGAAATAGGCCCAAGCCGAGCAGAGCAAATGGTGCGGCTAGGAACACTAGAACGGCTCGGTGTACCGTTTACTTTGCATTCCGACACACCTATGGCGCCTCTTGCGCCCTTGACCCTTGCGTGGAACGCCACCAACCGGCAAACCATCAATGGCAATTTGACAGGACAAAATGAACGCGTATCCCTAGATGCAGCACTCAAGGCGATCACAATCGATGCCGCTTGGGCCGTGGGTATGGAGACCGAAATTGGCAGCATTGCGGTAGGAAAAAAAGCCGACTTTACTGTGTTGGCTCAAGACCCCTACGAGGTGGGGGCATCGGGCTTGAGAGATATCGAGATACTGGGTACCGTCTTTGAGGGCCGATTCGCACCGATTAACAAAGACTAGTCTTTGCGCTGTACCAAAACCCACGGTGCAGCGACCGTCACCCAAAGCGTTTGATCATTCTCGTACCAAGCAAGTGCTTGCTTATCGGTGGCGGGAGCGATTAAATCTTGCTCTATCCAAGCGGCAAACTGAGTCGAATTGTCCAAACCCAGCTGCACTGCCACAGCAATCAGATCAAGCTCTGCGGATACGACAATGACATTGCCCCTGGCGTAATAAGTTTGCATCTCGCGCCAGGGCATTTTTGCCGTTTGTTTTAAAAACTCAGCTTGCAGCAGCTCCTCGCGCTCAGAGTTGTTCAAGCTCGCCAGATCGAGATCGGGTACATCAAAAACGGGGTTATCTGACACCAACTTTACCCATAGCGAGAATCAGCAACGAAGGGGTTAGTTTGGCGTTCTTGCCCAAAGGTCGAGGTTGGTCCATGACCGGGAACGAATGTAATGTCATCTCCTAGCGGGAATAACTTATCTCGAATGGAGTGTATCAGGTCATCGTGCTTACTCATTGGGAAGTCAGTGCGGCCAATCGAGCCTTGAAACAAGACATCACCGACCCAAGCGATGCGGCTTTCATCACTCACAAAAACAACGTGGCCGGGTGTATGCCCCGGACAGTGAATGACTTGTAGCTCGAGCTCGCCGACTTTGACCGTGTCACCATCGAGTAGCCATCGATCCGGAGTAAACGCTTCAGCATGAGGAAAGCCCGCCATCTTGCAGTATTCAGGCAGCTGATCAATCCAGAACTTATCGGCCTCTTGGGGGCCCTCAATTGGCACATTCAGTTTGTCGCGAAGCTCGGCTGATACACCGCAGTGATCTAAATGCCCGTGGGTTAGAATAATCTTTTCTATCGTCGCACCCATTTGCTCGACTGCTGACAAAATACGATCAATATCGCCACCTGGGTCGACAACGGCGGCTTTGCCTGTTGCTTCGCATTGAATGATCGAGCAATTTTGTTGATACGGCGTCACCGGAACGACCGAGACTTTAATCGACATAGTTAATAACCTTGTTGTTCGCGCTAAGCTTCACGTGTTTCAAGCTCATCCGATGAGGCTTGATAAATTTCCTGGTCGAGCTGACCTTCAGATTTTGCCACAACCACGCTAGCGACTGCATCACCCGTGACGTTTATCACGGTTCTAATCATGTCTAATAACCGATCAACGCCAATAATAAGCGCTATCCCTTCTACCGGCAGACCCGCTTGTTCCAGTACTAAGGCAAGAGTAATTAAACCAACGCCAGGCACACCGGCTGTTCCTATAGACGCTAAAATTGCCGTCACTACGACACCAAACAGTGCCGCCATTGATAAATCGACACCGTACACTTGAGCGATAAAAATCGTGGCAACGCCCTGCATAATTGCCGTGCCGTCCATGTTAATGGTAGCACCTAACGGTACGGTAAAACCGGCTACCGAATTGTGTACACCCAAACGATGTTCTACCGTTCTCAATGTTACGGGAATAGTCGCGCCAGAGGACGACGTACTGAAGGCAAAGGCCCATACCGGACGCATTTTTTGCAGCAAGGTGACGGGCGAAAGCCCAGTAAAGGCTCGTAACAAGGCTGGGTAGACCACCAGCCCGTGGAATACAAGTATTGCCGCCAGGGTAAAGAAGTAGCCCGCCAAATCCAAAATAGCCGATGCGCCCATACCGGCAAACAGTTTGCTTAGAAGGGCGAAGACACCGTAGGGTGCCACTTCCATAAGGAGAGACACCATACGCATAACAACCGTCTCTGCATCACGAAAAAAGCCCGCCAAGCGTCGACCGGGCTCGCCCGCATGTGACATCGCATAACCAAATAACAACGCGAATACGATAATCTGCAACATATTCGCTTCAGCCATGGCTTTAACGGGGTTGGTGGGAAAGATATTCACTATCACGTCTGTTAACGGTGGCGCTGGCTTGGCAACAAATTCAGCCCCCGTTTGCAAGTTCATGCCCTCTCCCGGCGCCACAATCGATGCCACTACCAAGGCTATGGTCACAGCCAAACCGGTGGTAAATAAATAGAAGGCGATGGTTTTACCTGCAATAGGCCCCATTCGCGCGCTGTCACCCAAGGCGCCGGCACCACAAATCAGCGAAACAAGTACTAAAGGAACGACAAGAAGCTTTAGCGAAGCCACAAAAATTCGGCCTACAACATCAAACAATCCGTCAATCAAGTAACTCTGAATAACATTATTTAATCCCAGCGGCAGGGCATTTGCACCAAGCAACAAATTCAAAACAGAGCCGGCAATAATACCAAAGACCATTGCCAGCAAAATTCTGTTAGTAAGACTCATAGTACATCCTTTATTTTGTCCACCATTGCAACCTTTACGCCCCAATATTGCAAGCTTCGCGCGTGTTTTAGTTGGTATTCACTGCGCTGGCAAACCGGGTGCAACAAAAAAGCGCCTCGACAGCATCATCAATATTATCGGTTAATGTCACTAGCTCGAGATCTCGCGATTCTACGTAATGCTGTCGCACCATACTTTCTTGCACAAACTGCAACAGAGGCCCAAAAAATTCAGTACCAACCAAAACAATGGGCCGCTTGTCTAATTTGCCTGTTTGCATCAGCGTTAATAGTTCAAACAATTCATCTGCGGTGCCAAAGCCACCGGGAAATGCGACAAACCCTAAGGCATAGCGAATTAGTAGGAACTTCCGGGTGAAGAAATAGCGAAATTCTAAGCCTACGCTTAAATAAGGATTAGGGTGTTGCTCTTTAGGCAGAGTGATATTCAAGCCGACGCTTAACCCGCGGGCTTCATGTGCTCCTCGATTAGCGGCCTCCATGACACCGGGGCCACCACCCGTGATAACACCAACGCCGCGATCAGCTAGAGCCTTACCAAGCGCGTAAGCGCTTGAATATTCCCACGACTGCACCGACGACCGTGCGGAACCAAATACGGTCACGGCGGGACCAATCGACTGTAGTTCACTAATACCAAGCTCTAGCTCTGCTTCTATTCGCTCGAGTCGCTGACGCTCATCGTCACTAAAATGATATTGGGGATCAACAAAATCGATAGGACTCATGGCTCGGTGTATCCACTAGCCCTTTGCGGGCTGTTATATCAGTGATTTTGATCCATTATCGCGCATCCATGCTTCGAATGCATCGACAGGTAGAGGTCGAGAGAAATAAAAACCCTGAATATAATCGCAACCCAACGCTTTCAGAAGATCGCAGGTCGCACGATCTTCCACACCCTCGGCTACCACCGTTAAACCAAACTGATGGGCAATGTAGATCATGATCTTCACCAGCTCGAGATCATGACCACCATCGATCAAGTGATCGATAAATGACTTATCAATTTTAAGCTCATCGGCGGGAATATGCTTAAAGTAAGACAACGACGAATAACCTGTACCGAAGTCGTCAATGGATAAGGTCGTGCCCAGCTCTCGCAGTTTTAACAAGTTATCAAAACCGGATTCTTTGTCTTCGATAAAGCCGCCTTCGGTAATCTCAAGTGCAAAGCGGTCGGAGCTAACGCCCCAAATCGCTAAGGAATCTTTCACCAAACTATGTAAGTCTGGGTTTGCGACCAAGCTCGCCTGAATATTTACAGCAAGCTGAACATCCATAGTGGATTGCCAATCTTTGGCCTGACGCATAGCGCGGTGAATAACCCACTTCGCCAACGAATAACCGCGCCCCGAGGATTCGGCTAAGTTAACCGCATATTCGGGCGAAATAAAGGTACCGTCTTCTAATTGCCAACGCAGTAAGGCCTCGGCAGCATCAGGTCGGCCGGTGTGCAAGTTAATCTTAGGCTGGTAATACAACTGGAAGGCATTGTTGTGCAGGCTTTCATAAAACAAACGCTCGAGCTCGATGTCTTGCTCGGACGGCAGATCGGTACCTAGCAAATCCTCTAGGTTGCGCTCCTTACCCTGCTTCGCGGCCGACAGCGAGACCTCGGCGGCAGCTAGCATGTCCATAGTCGGCAACATGCAGCCTTTATTAACGGCCACACCCTGCTTAATCATGATGGGCAGAACGCCGTCACCCAACATCAGGGCATCTTCTAGGATGGTTTGCACTCGGTTCATCGCCAGCGCGATAAAGGCAGGGTTGTTTAATCCGGGAAGTATATAAGCGAATTGGCGCCCACCTATTCGAAATACTGTGTCAGGCAGCTTCGTTACGCCTAACAGAGCCTCTTTGGCTTCTTTCAATACGAGATCGCCATGCTCAAAACCGTACGAGTGGTTTATACGAGCCAGGTTGCTTAAATCAATCAGTAATAACCCAACGTTGTCTTTGTTTCGACGCCCTTCTTTTACAGCAAGATCAAGAGCGTTAATAAAACGCTCTCGCTCAATCGATGCAACCGAAGCTGTCATGGCTACAGCTGAATTCCCGCCATATCGATACCGTAGGCATCTGGCTCAAGAGAGTTAACAATATCTAGGGGCTGACCATCTTCTGTATGCGTCATCTCCAACAAATTAACGGTCTGTACGTCCATAACGGGTTTTTTATTCGCGTCTAGCAAGATCATCACTTTGGGACGCAAACGTCGAGTTCGATACTCTGACAACACAACACCGACCTGGCCTGACGATAACTCAACCAGAGTACCGGCCGGGTAAATACCGACGGCTTGGATGAACTCTTCAACTAACTCCGCCTGGAAATCGATATCTCGCCACTCGTAGAGCATTTTAATAGCCATCGAGGGGGGCAAAGCTTTGGCGTAACTGCGGTGACTTGTAATGGCATCGTAGCAGTCCACTATGGCTGCAATTCGCGCAAAAATTGGGATCTGCTCGCCTTTCAGCCCTTTAGGATATCCCGAACCATCATGACGCTCGTGGTGATACTCGATCATTTCAAGCACGTCTTTGTTCATAAGGCCGCTTTTTTAACGGCCTCTAAACCCAAGTTAACATGGTTTTGCACCGTCTGAAATTCTTGGTCGTTTAACTTGCGCTGAGCGTCGATCAATTCTTTATCAACCTGCAACTTACCCACGTCAAATAACAGCCCGCCAATTGCCAAAGACCGCAAATCCGGTTTGGGCAAACCTAGCTGACGACCAAGCGCCACCGCCCAAATGGAACAGCCAATCGAGTGCTGATACGTATAGGTATCGGCTTGCTTCATGCGGGCGAGCCAAATACACGCATCGGGGTTGCGGGTAATACTCTCGACCATGGGCTCGACCGAGCGCTTGACCTTAACAACGTCTAACCCACTGCCTTTAGTGACACTATCGAAAATATTGGTCACGCCCGTCGTTAGGGTGGTTATTGCTTGGCGCGCCTTGGGATACTCATCTCCAAATTGACCGGCATCGCGGTAATCGCTAAGACTGCGGTTAGGAAACAGCTCTTGTCGGGTTTTGCGAGGACGCGAGACAGGCGCAGATCGTTTTTTGGTGGTTTGCTCGGCAACTTCGCTTTTTTCAAAGTCGACGTAAACAAACTCACAGAACTTACTGATCTTATCAATATCGCGTTGTGATTTGAGCAAAAAGCCTTGCAAGGCGAACGGAGTTTCCAGCCACGGGCGGTCGAGACTGGAGACGTACATCCCAATCTTTAAATTATCGACGGTAACTTTGCGGACTTGGATCATTGGCGACTATGCAAAACCAAAAAAACTCAATGCCATAGTATACCCCACTAAAGTATAAAACGACTTCATTTAGAAAATTTTCTACCGAAAAACTGATGCAAACCACCGCAACTCTGTGCAGGACAGATCGAGGGCGCTAGACTGGACGTTATTTAAAAGCGAGAGCGACAATGCCAGAAGTTAAGGTCTTGTTTGTATGCCTAGGCAACATCTGCCGCTCACCCGCGGCAGAAAACATTTTTCGTGATTTCATCGACAGCGAAGGACGGCCTATAGCAGTACACATCGACTCATGCGGGACCGCCTCTTACCATATTGGCGAGCCGCCCGACCAACGTATGCAAGATCGCCTCAAAGCACATAATCACAGCTGCCAAGGTTGCGCGCGCCAATTCAAACAGGCCGATTTTGATGAGTTTGATCTCATTATCGCAATGGCCCGCGACAATCTGGCCAACCTACAAGCGCACGCGCGGCAGCCCGGTGACTCTTCGAAGTTACGCTTATTTTCTGATTTTTTGCCGGACTCCGCGCCGCGAGATATTCCCGACCCTTACTATGGTGGCACCAAGGGTTTTGATAGGGTCATTACTATGCTCGAGGACGGGTGCAGTGGTATTCTGCAGACGCTTTATGAACGCGCTAAATCAGAATAAATAGGAGCAAACCATGGGCCACAAAATCGTCGATTTATCGATCTATCTAGAGAACGACGTAATCTCTGACCCGCCGGGACATCAGCCGCAAATTCAATACATTAAGCATTCTGATTCAGCCCAAGATATCGCTAACATTTTCCCAGGACTTGCTCCCGAAGACCTTCCCGATGCCGAGGGCTGGGCCATTGAACAGGTCAAGCTAAACACCCACAACGGCACTCATTTAGATGCCCCGTATCACTTTGCAAGCACCATGAACCAAGGTGAGCGCGCTTGGACCATAGACGAGGTGCCACTGGAATGGTGTTTTCAGCCCGGCGTAAAACTGGATTTTCGCCACCTCCCCGATGGCCACGTTGTTACAGCCAATGAAGTCGAGGCTGAGCTTGCTCGCATCGATCATACACTGTCACCACTGGAAATCGTGCTTGTGAATACGCGCGCGGGATCAAGATACGGGCATGATGATTACGTTTCAAGTGGCTGCGGCATGGGTTACGAAGCAACCCGCTATCTGCTCGACCGAGGCATTCGCGTGACGGGTACCGATGGGTGGAGCTGGGACGCACCTTTTGTGCATACCGCACAACGCTTTAACGATACAAAAGACCCCAGCATAATTTGGGAGGGACACAAAGCTGGGCGCCACACTGGCTACTGTCATCTGGAAAAGCTGCACAACCTAGAGGCTCTGCCAGACACTGGATTTACGGTCTCTTGCTTCCCATTTAAAATTCGCGCAGCCTCTGCAGGCTGGACAAGAGCTGTGGCCATCGTTAGTGAATAACAGGATTTTAAGACACACGTAATAAACTAACCCTATCCTATACAGCAAAGATTATCGGTAATGGAAAATATTGATGCTTGAAAAACAAGTCATTAAACGTACTGGCTTTGCTCGCTTACTGTTCACCATTGTGAATTCAGGGAAGGGCCTTACATGGCTGTTAAAAAACGAAGAGGCTTTTCAACTGGAATTCGTACTGGCGCTTGTGCTGATTCCTACAGCCTTTTTCATTGGAACCTCTCCCAGCGAAGTCAGCCTGATGATTTTTGCCACACTGTTCGTTCTGGTGGTCGAAACATTAAACACAGCGGTCGAGACGACAATCGATCGCATCAGCAGCGATTACCACCAGCTCTCGGGCTTGGCAAAGGACTTAGGGTCTCTCGCCGTTACGTTCTCGCTGATAATCTGGCTGGTGATTTGGACGCCCATTGCTTGGATGTTCTTTACAGGTTAAATTGTGACTAGGGTCAACTTGGACATCACAATAATAAGGTAAAAACATGATCGAAATTATTATCTACACCCTAGCCTTGGTCTTATTTCAACTGTGGCTCTTGCCCGCAAGCACTCGACTGGACAAGTTAGATTGGTTGCTATCAAGCCGCGACCAACCACTGGATGTTTCAGTAATACAAGGGCGCATTCAGCGAGCAGGCAACAACCTTCAAGAAAGCCTCGCACCCTTCTTAGCCTTAGCCATTATTGCGCATATTCAAAACGCGCAGCTTGAGACAGTGGCCTGGATGTGGCTCGTGGCTCGTGTGGCCTATGTGCCTTGCTACGTGTTCAACATTAAATACATTCGCTCACTCGTGTGGAGTGTCTCACTAGGTGCGCTTATCTGTATGGCCTATCGCTTAATATAGGAGACAAAATGCCTGACCCAATCGTTACTACCATTGACCATCTACCAGGCTACCAGATCGACTCGGTGCTCGGTGTCGCCAGAGGTTCCACCGTTCGAGCCAAACACATCGGACGAGATATCACCGCTTTGCTTAAAAACATTGTGGGCGGCGAAATTAAAGGGTATACCGAGCTTTTGGCCGAGGGGCGTGAAGAAGCCATGTATCGCATGCTAGAAGACGCCAAGTCGCTTGGCGCCGATGCTGTTATCGGCTTTCGTTTTACGACCTCGATGGTCTCGCAGGCGGCCGTAGAAATTATGGCCTACGGTACTGCCGTAAAAATTACGGCGAATAACGCATGATTGACTGGCTCATTCTTGGAGGCTTAGCGGTTGGTATCGTTTATTTTATAGCGATACGCCAACGCGAAAAGCGGGAAGAAAAATTCGAGAAGCGCCGCTGGTAACTAAGCCACCGCCCCAGAAACTTTTGGCGTCCTTTTACGCGTCAGTATCAAGAAGGCAACAATACCAATCGACAGCCATTCCATCGCCGCGAACAGGTTGATATACGACTGCATAGCCGCCTGCCCAGAGACCAAGTTGTTAAGTATCCACGCACCCTGAATACTGTCTAACGGCAGCAATTCGGGCCAGCCCCGCAGAACTCTCGTAGGTGTGATCTGCTCTACCAAAAGAGAGTGAAAAAATTGGCTATCTCTTGCAAACAGAGTAAAGGCAGCAGAAATACTGATGCCACTGGCTAAATTACGGATAAGCCCCAGCGAGCTAGCGGCATCCGTTTGGTACTTAGGTGCCAACGTCAGGTACATAAGTACATTCAGCGGCATGAACACAAATGAAGATCCCAACCCCTGAATAAAACCCGTCCAAATAAGATAGTTTGAGTCAATCTGAGTATTGTAATTACACATGAAATGCAGAGCCACGGCTTGCACAGCAAACCCAAATGCAATGTAGGCTCTGGGGTTTTGGGCAACAGATAGTCGCCCAAGCACAAGCAAGGCGAACATCATCCCCACGCCTCTGGGCATCAATAAAAGCCCTGCATCGATAACAGAATACCCCATAAGACCCTGCAAATAACCGGGTAGCAAAGCGGCCGTGCTGTAAACAAAAAAAGTGGTGGTACAAGCAAACACGATAGCCGCCAAAAAGTTTCGATCTTTGAAGCAAGCAAGCTGTATAAAGGGCTGTCTACGCCCCAGGGTGTGAATTAAAAAAATGGCAAGGAACATAACCGAAAAAATCAACTCGAGCCTGACTTCCCAGGAGTCAAACCAGTGGTTACTCTCCCCTCGATCTAACATCAACTGCAAGAGCCCAACGCTTAAACCCAGGTACAGAAATCCCCTTAAATCAACTTTTCGCGTTAGGTCAATGGGAAACTTTGGCAGAACCACAAACAAACCGATCAATATAAATAGTCCAATCGGAAGATTGATCAAGAACACCCAGTGCCAAGAGCCGATTTCGGTTAAGTAACCACCTAAGGTGGGGCCTAAGATGGGACCGATAATAATACCCATACTCCACACACTAACGGCTTTTGCATATCCAGCTTTAGTGTGAATATCCAAAATTATCGATTGTGTTGATGGCATTAGAAAAGCGCCGGCAGCACCCTGAAGCGCGCGAGCAACGACCAACTGGGAAAGGTTTTGCGAAAGACCACACAGGACGCTCATCACGACAAAACCCGCGGCAGAAAATAGAAGCACTTCCCGTTTACCAAAGCGGTCTACCAAAAAACCAGTCAGCGGCATAAACACTGCGTTCGCCAAAATGTAAGACGTTAGAATCCAAGCAAGCTGGTCGTTCGTTAAGCTTAAATCATTCTGAATTCGCGGCAGCGCAATGTTAGCAATGGTGGTATCGAGCGTGGTCATCAACATCGCCACCGACGAAAAAAATACAATCCACTTGCGAGCCGCAGGCGTTACCTGAACCGCTGCTTTATCCTCCACGCAAGTCACCGCTCGCCAGCAGCGGGGAATACGGTCACGTGAGCCGTCATACCTTTACGTAACACAGCATCGGGATAGCGGGCTTCTAGTGCAATCCTCACGGGAACGCGCTGAGTGATTTTAACCCAGTTACCCGTGGCATTTTGAGGTGGCAAAATTGCGAATTCAGCGCCGGTCGCGGGACTCAAACTGGCAACGCGACCCGGCCAAACCTTATCAGGGTAGGTATCGACATGAACTTCTGCGACCAATCCCGGAGTTAAACGCGCGACATCGGTCTCTAGAAAGTTTGCCTCTACCCAAACGTCATGAATATCAACGACCGAAGTGATAGGGCGGCCCCGCTCGGCATGCGTGCCTAACACAGGTTTTTCTATGAGCAATCCGGCTATTGGTGCTCGCACAGCCGTATTAACAAGATCGCGCAAGGCTTGATCTAACTGACTTTGAAGCACTTTATAAGTCGGATGATCCTGGAGCTTCAGATCAGGCTGATCTAGCAAATCCGACAATGCGGTATTGATATCGGCGTCACCTACAGCGACGGCGCGCTCGAAGCGCTGCAAATCATGACGCTTAGCCGCTAAATCTTGCTCGGCATTTAAGCCTCGATCGGTAAGATTTTTTTCACGATCCCACTCTTCGCGCGCATAGCGAAAATCCTCTAGCAGTAACGTTTTCTTAACCTGTAGCTCCTCTAATCTACGCTTTTTCTTCGCCAAATCGATAGCAAACGCATTTCGCTGCGCTTCCAGCTGTTGCACTTTTAGCTGGTAGGGTACGGGGTCCACCTCGAATATCAGATCACCGGCGTCTAAATGCTGATACTGCTCGGCATAAACTGCTACGATGGGGCCACTGACCTGCGCGTTAACATACACATGCTGAGATTTAAGATAGGCATTGTCCGTAATTAACACATCAGCTTGGGAGTAATACAAAAACCCAATCACCGCAAAGGCAATCGCAACCACACCTAATATGGCTCCCCGTTTTTTACCTTTCGACACGCTAACTCCTAACTCGATTTACCTAGATTGTTTTTGATGCGCTCAAGTGTGTCCGCCAAATGTGCCAACTCAGCCTCAGAAATTCCTTGATGCGCCCTGCCCAGAATTTCTTGGGATGCCGACTTGGCGACCTCAAGAATAGGATCGCACTGTGAGGTTAAATATAAGCGGTGGGCCCTGCGGTCACTCGGGCAGGGCTCGCGCTTTACCCAGCCTCCTTTGACCATTCTGTCCAGCAGTCGTGCGACACTAATGGGCTGCACCTCCAAAGCATCAGCTAGCTCACGCTGGGTACAACCCTGTCGTGTTGCAATGATAAGAAGCGCGCGCCACTGCGCTTGCGTCAAACCATATTCCGCCATCTTGACATCAAAATGGCGACGGAACGTGCGCGAAATGTCATTCAGCAAAAAGCCAATGCTTGACGGCACAAAGTTAACGGTAGATCGTGGCATAGGCATATTATAAGCATGCTTATCAAATGCCGCAAAAAAAAATGGTCGCAAGACTTAATAAACTTGCACTATTGACCAGGTCAGGAGCATTGACCCAGCCGATAGCAAAGTATTGGGGGTTTATTTTTGATGAATAAAAGGAAGTTGCATTTGCCCATCTTGCATGGGAGAGGGTTTTGACGCACAAAACATCATGCCGTGCCAAATAGTCCAGTCGGAAATACAGAGGCATGAACAGGGGCTAGACTCATTGGGGTCCCCACTAAGTCAGCGTTCGCATTTCTATTACAGGGTGGGTAGCTACTTCTGCAGTTGCTTGCGTTTCTCGACGATTTTACGCTCATCGATGATTCCGTACATTTCCATCCGCAAAACCTCGTTTCGGAACCGAACTTGAAGCTCTTTCCGTTTCCGCGGACTCAAATTTTGCGCATTACACCAGAGTGGCCATAGAAATGTGCTAACCAGCATGATAAACGAATGGACCTCCACATCGATATTTTTTTCGGCGATGTCAGACTCTGAAAATTTCTCCATATGGGAGACGAATGCCTTCCAAAACCTATCTTTGCTCTGATCTTCTTTAAACCGCATACGCCGCAACCAAGCCGTTCCAAACTCCGGATTACTCATGGCAAACGCTGCCATTCTATCCGCGATATCAGTCGAGCTATGCCGTACATCGAAGTTATCAGTGTCGGGATCGCTGAACAACTCGTCACAAAGGCGCTCGCTTACCCACTCCATAGTGGCATTGGTAAGCTCTTCCCGCGTTTGGAAATGATGGTAAGCAGTTCCTCGATTAATACCGGCGAGGTTGGCAACCTCTGATACGCTCACTCCATCAGGTCCGCTCTTCGCAAGCAAAGCGCTTGCTGTCTCTAGAATCACCTGACGAGTCTTCTCTGGATTTCTGCGTCGCACGTTTTTTTTCGCCGCGCTGGATTGTTCACTCGTTGACACTTTTTCACCAACCTTGTAGCTGTAAGCTGCTCACCATAACCGCGTTCAGTATACCAGTAAACTGAATAATTTTTTCACGAACTTCGGCTACCCGCCGCGCCAGTTTAATTCATTCAGGTTAATCACGTCTTAACCGGGTTCAGGCATAACTCAAATGATATCAAAATTGCGCGCACCCAAAGTAAAAAAGCGCCACCTAATCGCTTGGCTCTAGCACTGCGACACGCTCCACAATGAAGCGCTGCAACACTTAAGAAAACTCAACGCGTTCAAGAGCCTCGGAAAAAGCCACCATAAATCGCGCCGCGTCCGCGCCGTTAATCACGCGGTGATCATAACTCAGCGACAACGGTAGCATAAGCCGACTTTCCACTTGTCCTTTAGCATCAAGAGAGACCACCTGACGAGCTTTACAGACACCCAAAATCGCCACTTCGGGCGCATTAATAATTGGCGTAAAACCTGTACCTCCAATGTGCCCGAGGGAACTAAGCGTGAAACAACCACCCGACATGTCGGACATTGGCAGTCCTTTAGTCTTCGCTCTCGTTGACATGTCGTTGATGTCCGCGGCAATCTCGGTGACCGACTTAACATCACAGTCCCGAACAACCGGTACCAGTAAACCTGACTCAACGTCGACCGCAATACCCATGTGGTAGTAGCTTTTCTGAGTCACCGTTGATCCATCGGCACTCAGCGAACAGTTAAATTTCGGATACTGCTTTAGGACTTCCACAGCCGCCTTTACCAAGCACGGAAGGATACTGACCTTTTGTTCTGGGTTGGCGCTATTCCAGTCCTTACGTCGCTGCTCTATGGCGGTAATATCAATATCGTCATGGTGCGTCACATGGGGGATAGACACCCAGTTCCGGTCCATCACCTTACCGACATGCTGCTGAATTTTCCCGATAGCCTTTTGCTCGACCGCGCCATACTGAGAAAAGTCGTCCTCGGGCCATGGAAACATGTTTGAAAATTTATTGCTCATGACTACACCCGCTCGATAATAATTGCCGGCCCCATGCCGCCAGCGGCGCACATCGTAATAAGACCTCGTTTCAAGTCGCGACGCTCTAATTCATCAAGGACGGTACCCACCAGCACAGCGCCGGTTGCACCAATCGGATGCCCCATTGCTATTGCGCCTCCGTTGACATTAACTTGATCACGATTCAAGTCCAGATCACGGATAAACTTCTCTACAACAACCGCAAAAGCCTCATTGACCTCCCACAAGTCAATGTCAGCAAGCGTCAATCCCGCTTTTTGTAGTACCTTTTTGGCAGCCGCCACCGGAGAGTTAAGCATTAGTGTTGGACAGCTACCCACATTGGCAGTCATAACGATGCGCGCACGAGGCTTTAAGCCCTGCTTTTGTACGGTATGTTTAGACGCAAGTAGAAGTGCAGCGGCACCATCGACCACGCCCGAACTATTTCCTGCATGATGAAAGTGCTGAATGTCTACGTCGGGATAAACTTTATTGATGAGCCCTTTGAATGTAGTCCCCTGACGATCAATGACCATCTCGGATATTTGAGCAAAGCTAGGTGCCAACTGCGCCAAATCTTCGAGTGTCGTACCCGGTCTTGGGTGTTCATCATGAGCGAGAATCACCTCACCATCATCCCCTAAAACCGGAACAATAGACTGTTTGAATCTTCCCTCGCGTATCGCGACATCTGCCCGATTTTGACTTTCAATTGCGATAGCATCTAATGCTAAACGATCGATACCTTCAATAGACGCAACCGCATCAGCACATACGCCCTGATGCGACTGTGGGAACTTGGCTTGCAGCCGTAAGTTACCGGTGCCGAGTCCAACAGAGGGCATTTTGTGTTCTTGCTCTAAACGCCGCTGGCTCTCTATTTCTGACATCATTTCGCTACCACCGGCAATCAGCAGATCATCGAAACCGGCTTTTAACTGACCTGCAGCCAGAGCAATAGAGGTCAGACCGCTGCCACAAAACCGATCCATAGTAACGCCACTGACTTCGATACCCAGTCCAGCGTCCAGCGCCCCCATGCGACCCACGTCGCCACCCTGCTTTCCTTTCTGCGAGCTGGTGCCCCAAATGACATCATCGATCGTGTTTTCCCCTAGATCGTTGCGATCTGCTATCGCACGCATCACGGTTGCTGCCAAATGCTGCGGATGACAATTCACTAGACCGCCTTTCCCAGGCTTACCTGCTCCTCGGGGTGTTCGGACTGCGTCAATAATATAGGCTTCGCTCATGTTGAACTCTCGGTAACTAAATTTTAGAAAACTATACACACAGCTTCCGAGCTATTCAACAGAGTTGTCTACTATCGGGGAATCAAAACCGACAGCCTGGACTGGAGACTTGCGGATTGTGAGGTCGCTCGGCTCCAAAGCACGGCTCTAGTGAATCAAGTAAATTCTCATTCTGTCACCAGCCGCGGCGTCTGGGTGTAATGCATGTACTGCGCGAATCGAGCATGCTCTGTCTCAGCATCTCCTTGCGTTTCGACCGCGAGAGCAACGTGAGCAAGACTCAGCAGCAAGTTCATTAAAAGATGGTCGCCTTCTGTCCAAGCCGCTATGGGGCAACGATCTAAGTGTGCCAGCGCGTCAGGTACTCTATGTGAACATGCCATAAAAAAACGCTCCCTCTCTTCATTTGAACTTGAGAGCCTGGCACGCAGGCGTGAATCACCGTCCGTTGCCGTCCACTGCCCCACAAACACTTGCCACTCACGGAACATCTCGGGAAGCAAAACCTCCATTAAAGATCCCCTTGCTCACGCTGATATGCTTTTACTTTTTGATCAACTTGATTGTACAAATGCCGACACAAAACTTCCTGCGACTGAAAATGAATATGGCTGATAGCGCCACTTTCCAGACCTTGCTGTCCTCGTTCAATCATATCTCGATCTTCACTGTGAATATCCATAGCAAGCGCGGTAGCGTATTCACGTCCAAATCGCTTCGCCGCTGAATCATCATCGCCATTCCAGTACAGTCTGATAATACTTCTAGTTCGGTTGGGTGCGATCGGCATAATGCACTGGCTAAAAGGCGTCATACCTTTGCCGAGCACAAATAAATTAGGAAAAACCCCAAAGTACGTATTGACCCCGAAATTTCCTCCAGCTGCCGCAATAGAATTCGCTAATGCCCCAAAGGCAACTGCCTGGAAAGGTTTTACTGGTGGATTAGGATTGGACCAGATCGTCTGTGTACGGTGCGGATCATGGAACGCATAGCCTTCCGGATAACCAAACGGGTTTTCGGGACCACCTGCCGCTGCTCCGGAGCGGGGATGAATGAAACGCAAGTGATAGTTTTCTTGAAAATTATCGTAAGTTAACTTCCAGTTCGCCTGCACTTCGTAGGTGTATTCCGAGAATGTAGTCGCTTGAGCGTGGGGTATTTTTTGTAATTCTGGCGCCAGATCCCCTAAAAATTGGCGCAAGGTCTGCGCAGGTTCACGCTGCAGATTCACAAATATAAAGCCACCACAAACGTCGACTGCGACCTCCGGCAAATGGCTTGCAGACACGTCAAAATAAAAATTATCGGCGTCTGGCGCACCAAGCAAACGCCCATCATTTGCAAAGGTCCAGGCGTGATAGGGGCATGTAAAGCGAGTGGCTCGTCCAGCGCAATCGCTCACTAAACGAGTACCACGATGAGGGCACACATTGTGGAAGGCCCGAAGCTCTCCACCTTTCACTCTGGTAATCAGAATACTGGTCTTTGCCACCTCTACAGGTACGACTATAAACGCGCCATCATCAGGCAGCTCACAAACGTGACCGAGCTGCAGCCACGCGCACTTAAATATAGCATCCCGCTCCAGCTCAAAATATTTTGGGCAGTGGTATACCTCGGCCGGAATTGGCTCTGTGCCCTGAATCGCAAGCTCCGACTTAGCAACGGGTGAAAAAGGATCAGATATCGAACGCATATTGCACTCACCTTTCTATTTTACAAAAACCTAGCACAGGCGACTGCCTGCGACCACAAATTAACGATTATCGTGTCGCTTTTAAACAACAAGCGGTCACCATACCCATAGACGCAGTAGCATTTCTTAGAGCAAGCTCTAACATAGGCAGCCAAACAGAAATACCGAGATATTGTATGACCAGCACACAACCCCTGTGGAACCCCTCAACACAGCAAATCGCGAACACCAATTTAATGCGATTTGTGCGAGACGAATTACAGGGCCACGTGCCGGCTGATGTCGACTATCCAAGCCTGCAGCAATGGAGCGTAGACAATCCCAACGACTTCTGGCCAGCCATTATGCGCTGGGGCAAAGTTTGCTTCCAAGGTGAGTATCAGCAAGCATTATCGTCCGCTCCAAACTTTATGGATAACCGTTGGTTCAGTGGAATAACACTTAACTACGCTGAAAACTTGCTGAGCAAAGCTGATGAAACACTGGCACTGGTAGCCAGGATGGAAGACGGGAGCCGGCGACAAATGACTTATCGTCAGCTGAACGATGAAGTAGCTGCTGTAAGCGCGGCATTAAAGAATTTGGGGGTTACAGCAGGTGACCGGGTAGCAGGCTGGCTTCCCAACGTACCGGAAACAGTAATAGCTATGCTCGCGACTGCAAGTCTCGGTGCCATCTGGTCTTCCTGCTCACCAGATTTCGGCTCTGCAGGCGTCATTGACCGCTTTGGACAAATCACTCCCAAAGTGTTATTCGCTTGTGACGGCTATTTTTACAACGGTAAGACAATAGAATGCTACAACAAAATCAATGAGGTGCTTGGTGAAATCGAGTCTATCGGTACGGTGATTCTAGTCCCTACCGCGGATCTCGCAATAAACCTTGATCAAAACTCAAAGGTAAAGCATTACCAAGATTTTATAGAGCCTCACAGGGGAGTGGACCTCGAGTACACTCAAATGCCGTTTGATCACCCGCTGTTTATTATGTACTCGTCTGGTACGACAGGAAAACCTAAGTGCATCGTGCATGGCTCCGGCGGAACCCTCTTGCAGCACATCAAAGAAGTCAGCTTACACTCTGACGTATCAGCGGGAGATACTCTGTTCTACTATACAACGACGGGCTGGGCGATGTGGAACTGGCTTGTTAGTGGATTGAGTCTAGGAGCCACATTGGTTCTTTATGATGGCAGCCCGTTTTTCCCCCATGATGGGACAATGATGGACATCGCCCAAGACGAGGGAATTAATATTTTTGGCACCAGCGCTAAGTATATTGCCTCACTCGAGAAAGCGGGTGTAAAACCAAAAGAAACTCACAATTTATCGAGTCTCCGTTCGGTACTTTCAACTGGCTCGCCGCTAAGTCATGAAAGCTTTCGCTATGTCTATCGTGACGTAAAGAAAGACGTGTGTCTGTCCTCGATCTCTGGCGGAACAGATATCATCTCTTGCTTTGTTTTAGGATGCCCCACGCTTCCCGTTTGGGAGGGCGAAATTCAATGTATAGGCTTAGGCATGGCGGTAGAATGCTGGGACGAGCACGGCGTTAGCGTGACCCAACAGAAAGCCGAGCTGGTGTGCACTAAGCCGTTTCCAAGTATGCCAATCGGCTTTTGGAATGACCCGGATCGCAGCAAATTTAGCGCCGCCTACTTCGAACAATTTCCAAACGTGTGGGCACACGGTGATTTTGCGGAGATCACAGAACACCAAGGCATGATCATCCACGGCCGATCGGATACCATCTTGAATCCTGGCGGCGTTCGCATCGGTACGGCGGAAATCTATCGACAGGTTCAAAAGGTGCCCGAGGTTTTAGACAGCTTGTGTATCGGTCAAGATTGGAATGACGATGTCCGTGTTGTGCTATTTGTCGTGCTTAAAGACGGGGAAGTACTCACCGACACTTTACGCAACAAAATAAAGAAGACAATCCGGGCCGAAACCACGCCGAGGCACGTGCCTTCAAAAATAATCGCTGTCGCCGATGTGCCTCGCACCATCACGGGCAAACTTGTCGAATTGGCGGTACGCAATGTTGTACACCACTGGCCTGTCGTCAATACAGATGCTCTAGCAAACCCTCAATCCTTGTCATTATTTAAAGATTTACCAGAGCTCAGAGAGGACTAAGGCGTTTAACTTTTGCCCATGGCAAACAGAGTCTATGCACCATCTAACGAATAGAGCATATCTTTAGAGAAATCGACTAATTTATCCGACTGGCCAGTTTCAATGAGCCTTGGCCAGTCTGGATTAGCAATCAAGGCTCGACCGATAGCAATCAGATCAAAGTCGCCGCGATCTAAAAGCTCTTCGAGCTTTTCGATACCGACCGACTGAGCTGATTTAAAACCTTCTTTAACATCGGCGATGAAGTCCTGATCTAACCCCACGCTCCCGACAGAAATGGTCGGTTTGCCAGTCAATTTTTTAGTCCACCCCGCAAGATTAAGGTCGCTGCCGTCAAATTCAGCATCCCAAAACCGGCGCTGAGAACAGTGGAAAATATCAACCCCAGCATCACTGAGCGGACCAAGGAATGATTCCAGGGCCTTAGGCGTTTGAACGAGCCGCGCACCGTAATCCTGCTGCTTCCACTGCGAATATCGAAAGATAATCGGATAGTCTTCACCCACCCGTGCACGAATTGCCGCGAGCATTTCAAGCGCGAATTGGGAACGGCTTTGAAAATCACCTCCGTATCTGTCTGTTCGCTGATTCGTGGCCTGCCAAAAGAACTGATCTATCAAATAACCATGAGCTCCGTGTAGCTCAATCGCATCCATCCCAACGGCTTTCGCGTTTTCCGCTGCGCTCGCGAAAGCTTCGATAACATCAGCAACGTCACTTTCACTCATCTTTTTCCCAGTGGGCACACCAGGGGCTGCCAGACCAGAAGGCGAATAAGCTGGTAATTGTCCTCCGGGGTAATCGCCGGGCGTTCTAACCGCACCCACGTGCCATAGCTGTGGCGCGATTTTGCCGCCCTCCGCATGTACGGCTTTCACAACCTGCGACCATCCAGCTAAAGCGTCGTCACCAAAAAAATTGGGAACCGCCTGGAACCCGTGGGCTGCTTCATGGTCAACGCATGTACCTTCTGTGATGATAAGTCCCGTGCCACCGGCGGCGCGTTTACGGTAGTACTCGACCACCTCAGCGTTAGGCACGTTACCGACCGAGAAACTGCGAGTCATTGGCGCCATGGCGATACGGTTTTTAAGCGTGAGTTTAGGTGACCGAAAAGGTGCAAAAAGTGGCTGTTCCATAGCGCTCTCTTATTAAAGTCCGTTAATGATGAATGATCGAAATTCCGCGGATTTTAGTCGGTACTGTAACGCGACTTGATAATCCGGTGCCTTGTACCATGCCATCGCATCCTCAATGCTGCCAAACTCAAGAACAAGCGCCGCGTCGGGCGCGACTCCCTCCAAGGGAATAAGCTCACCATAAAGCGCCAGAGGCTTGAGTTTAATTTTGCTGGCTAGCTGCCGGGTGCGAGTTTGATACTGAGCCATCGCCTCGTCATCTAATAAGGGGCCCTCGCGCATCACTATTAAGTAAGCTGACATACTTTTTACTCGATCAAAATATTAAAACTGGCCGCGATCGGCAACAGAATCACCTGCGTAAAACTCACGCAGGGCTTCTTTACACCAGCCAAATTTAACGATAAATTACACACTCTCGTCAATTATTAATCAGCATTGTTGATTAGTGGAATTCAGCACAGGAAAGAAGCAGAATGACCTCGATAACTTTCGAAACGGCCGATGGCACTCAACACCCTATTGAGACCACCGATGGGACGACGCTGATGCAAGCGGCTCTCGACAATGACATTGACGCTATCGTCGCGGAATGCGGCGGGGCATGCAGCTGCGCAACCTGTCATTGCTACCTAGACCCCAATTTCACGGACTGCCTCCCTGCAATGGGCGAAATTGAAAACGCGATGCTTGACTGCGTACCCGAACGGCAGTCCAACAGCCGCTTGAGTTGCCAAATTATGATTACACCTGAACTCGAGGGTATGGTGATAAAACTGCCTGAATCTCAGTACTAAAGAGATAATTTCAGCGTCACGTTGCGTGCATCCAGTATCCTGACCACGCGCAGCTGACAGCAATGCATGAACGACTGAAAGGTTGAGAGAAGGGTACAAGTGTAACGATACGATTTCGAGGGGCTTGTTTACAAACGCTTTCCAAGTCAAAAGGCGGCCCCTAGATTGGTCGAGTGCTCACTGTCATGGAAACGATCGAGAATACAAGCCGCCATGTGAATCGCTAGTCAGGCCATAGTTGTAGAGCACTTTGCACGGAATACAGCGCGCGACAATTCACCACAGACCAACCAAGACGCGAAACCTTAGTGCTCGGTCGGAATGATCAAAGCTTAGATTAAAACAGCGAAAAAGCAGAAGGGTATAGTATGGAAATCAATAGTCATGTAGCCGTAGTCACGGGCGGAGCGTCTGGGATGGGCAAAGAAATTTTAGAAAATCTGGTTGCCCGTGGAGCCCGAGTAGCCATATTTGACGTGAATAGCGCAGCCGGTGAAAAAATCGCGGCAGATCTAGGTGACGATGTCATTTACTGCCAAGTCGATGTGACCGATGAAGATTCAGTTGCAGCTGGCGTTGCAGATGTAATTTCTACCTTTGGAGCTATTCATATTTGCATCAACTGCGCAGGTATCGCAACTGGCAGTAAGACCGTCGGGAAGGAGGGCGTGTTTCCATTAAGCTTGTGGAAGAAAACTCTCGACATTAACCTCACAGGCACCTTCAATGTGCTGCGACTCTGTGCCGAGCAAATGACGAAGAACTCGCCCGTTACAGAGGACGGAGGCCGGGGCGTAATTATTAACACTGCCTCCATCGCCGCCTTTGAGGGACAAGTGGGACAAGCTGCGTATAGCGCCAGCAAAGGAGGGATCGTTGCTCTGACGCTTCCGGTAGCGAGAGATTTGGCAGGATACGGTATTCGGGTCAATACTATCGCGCCCGGGCTGATTGAAACACCGATGTTCGAGTCGCTTCCCGAGCCAGTAGTGGAATCATTGAGTAAAACCCCTTTGTATCCTCAACGACTTGGCAAGCCCTCTGATATCGCGCATATGATGATTGCCATTATCGAAAACGACTACATTAACGGCGAATGCATTCGCATGGATGCAGGTCTGAGAATGCAGCCCAAATAAGTAACGATTGAAACGATGTGGGGCCAATGAAGACCGCCGCATTAAGTATCGAACGCAAAGAACGAGGCAATATGTTTAAACTAACGGAAGAGCAGCTTTTAATACAAAGCACCGCGCACGAGTTTGCAAGTAACGAGCTATCCGCGAATGCAGCAGCATTAGATAGAGGTGAAGGTGGTGAACAATTCAACAACAATCTTCGAGAACTTGCCAAACTCGGCTTCATGGGCCTGAACGTCTCCGCAGCCTATGGTGGCAGCGAGGCTGGTACGGTGGCATTTTCGTTGAGTATCACCGAATTAGCTAAGGCATGTGCATCCACGGCAGTGACCGTATCAGTGACTAATATGGTCGCAGAGGTCATTCAATCGGTGGCCTCCGAGGAACAAAAAGCCACCTACCTACCCAAGATATGTAGCGGCGAATACCTCGCTGCTGGCTTTTGCCTGACCGAACCAGGCGCCGGATCTGACCCTTCTGGAATGCGCACCACCGCTGTTCAAGAGGGTGACACATGGGTCATCAATGGCGCCAAAGCATACATCACAAGTGGAGAGATCGCGGGCGTATTTGTGGTATGGGCAGTCACCGATAAAGACGCCCCCCGAGGTCGCGGCATATCATGTTTTTTGGTGGAGGCCAACACGCCTGGAATTTCCATCGGTAAGCCAGAACACAAAATGGGACAAAAGGGCTCACCGACTAATTCGGTATTTTTCGATAACTGCCGTGTCCCAAACTCTGCTTTGATGGGGTCTTTGAATAGAGGTTATCAAATAGCACTTGGCGAACTCGCGGGCGGCCGTATTGGCATCGGATCGTTAGCTTACGGAATTGGTAAAGCAGCGATCGAATACGCCACAGAATATGCGAAAGAGAGAGTTCAATTTGGTAACCCTATCGCCAGTTTTCAAGCAATTCAGTGGATGCTAGCCGATAGTCAAACTGAACTTGAGGCTGCACGCCTGCTTATTATGAATGCTGCAACGCTCAAGGATCTGGGCGCGGAATTTGCGACCCAAGCAAGCATGGCAAAACTCTTCGCCTCGGAAGCTGCTCATCGTGCATGCTACAACGGTCAGCAAGTATTAGGTGGGCATGGATATAATGCGGAGTACCCTCTGGAAAGAATGGCCCGAGACGTGCGGATCACCGCAATCTACGAGGGCACCAGTGAAGTGCAGCGCATGATCATTGCGCGAGATATGCTTAACTAGCTTTAGCTGAGGCCAGCGGTGTCCAAATTGGGGCACCGCGCTCAGAGCGTAACGACTTAATCACTCTGCCGTCGATATCTGTAACGCCATACTCGGCCGCCAACTCAGCACTGATAAACGTACCTCCCGACTTTTCCATCAGTGCCTCATCCTGCAACAATGCACAGATGACACGGCCCGGGAATTCAACCGATGAACCAGCCAAGCTATTTAAATGATCAGCCATGCCATCTACGGTTTCGAGGTTTTTCAAAGCTCTTTCTGTAAAGGTAAACCCCTGCCACAAAGAAATTGACGCTACATTGTAGGGGTAGAGCTCGACGGCCATATCACGCGCCATACGATCGGTCGCCGATTTCGTCGTTCCAAATATCGTATCGTAGGTGTATGTCACACCGACATAACCCGAAATACCTACAATTAAACCCGAGCCTTGCTGCACCATAATACGCGCGGCATGGCGAGACGCCAAAAAAGCTGCCCGCACCCCAGTATCAAACATACTCCAATTAGATAGCGGTTTCTCCCAGAAACCCACCGAGTCTGTTAAATCGCTCGGTATACTCATTGCGTTATTAACCAACAAGTCGAGGCGCCCTTCTTCCTCAAAGACTTGGTCGAACAAAGCCTGAATATCAGAGTCTTGGGTCAAATCAACCCGAACCGCTACACCACGGCCTCCACGAGCATCGCACTCTTCAGCCGTTTTAATCACCGTACCGGGCAACGGCGCGTCCACATCTTGGTCCAGTGTACGGCCACACACATAAACCGTGGCGCCTTGTTCAGCAAGAGCCAACGCAATACCTCGGCCCATCCCACGACTCGCCCCAGTAACGATAGCAACTTTATTTTGTAGCGTACCCATAAATGTGAATTTCCTTCTTATATCGTCATTAAATAGCCACAGTAAACTAGGCTACCAATAAAGGTTGCCGACAGACTCATGCTTATTGCATATTAAAAATTGCCTCCGCCTGTGTGCTTGTCGCGCTGCCCCCTCCGATTTAAAGATCTCATTCACAAGGTAACTCGAGCGTTACCGTAAAACTCTGCTCCGAGCGCAGGTATTCTGTCGAAAAACGCCCACCATGCAACTGAGTAATTCTTTCAACGATCGACAATCCCAAACCGCTACCTGCCTGATTTTCGCCTTTTACGGTAACGAACCGCTCACTCAACATCGGCAACAGATTTTCAGGGATACTCGCGCAGCTGTTCTCTATTCTTAACGTAGCGCACCCATTAACTACTTTCAAAAAAACACCTATTTCACTGTCACTTAATGCAAACTTAAAGGCGTTACCAACTAAATTATGCAGAAGAATTTGCAGCCATGTACGATTTCCGATGACTTTTACAGGCGCAACTTGGTCTACGTTAACTGTCAGATTTTTAGAGAGCGCTACAGTCCCCAAGTCGGCGACACAGTCGTACAGCAATATATCAAAGGACACAGGCTCACTAACCGATGGAATGTTATTTGACTCGACTCTCGCTAGCACTAAAAGCTGTGCAACCGTATCGGCAGCACGGTCCACCCTTTTAGCAATACGCGATAGCATTTGCCCCGTATCGCTAGATTGAACGAGACGCTGATGGTGCTGGACCTCCGCCTTGATTGAAGCCAGAGGTGTTTGCAATTCATGCGCAGCATTCGCAGTGAATCGATGCTCGCTCTCAAGGGCTCTTCGCAATCTAAGCAGCAATTCATTTACAGAGTCCACGGTCGACTGAAGCTCACTGGGAAGCTCATCAAGCTTTATCGGTTCTAGCGATTCGACATCGAGCGCGTCCACACTACGCGTTAACTTCCTCAACGGTCGTAAACTCCGATTAATGCCAATCCACACCATGACCAGCAAGACGGGCAACACCACAAATAAAGGTATTAGTGGCTTGAACAACTCGGACGCGTAGTCTTTGTTAGCGGCGGCTGGCACATTCATGCCGACGGCGAGCCATATATTCAGTGAGTCATTAAATCGATACACGACCCTCCAGCCCGACCCATAGTTGAAAAAATGATCAACCAATCGCGGAAAACCGCCGGCAGGCGCAGGGAAAGACACCCCCTGCTGATGCGAGACGATTTGGTATCCATCGACCCAAACATTGGTCGTCACTAACCCCGGGGCTCCCCTACGTCCAGCTCTGTCAGTGACGTAGCGTATTAAATGGCTGTCATCACCCGATAGACGTTCCCAAAAAAAACTCTCACCCTCCGGATCCATGAAAATCAATTGCATGCTATTCTCAGCAAGATCCATGTACTGCAACAGCTGCCGATCGACGATCGTGCTTAATGTTTGCTGCGAAAAATATATGGCAACGGCAAGCGTTGCTAGCCACGTGGCCAACACCGATCCGACGATCGTGCTCATCAGTCGAAACCGAATCGTTCGAATAATCACACGGCTATCCGGTAGCCAACGCCACGCATAGTCTGGATAATATTGGCTCCAAACCGTTTACGAAGACGTGATATGTAAACCTCGATGGTATTGAGGGTAATTTCATCATCCCAACTCGAACTACTTTCCAGTAATCGATGTTTCGCAACAAATCGCGGTTGATTGCGAAGCAGCACTTCTAGAATGGCAATTTCTTTTGCCGTAAGGTCGGGCACTGGCATTTGATCAAAAAACACTTGCCTAGAGGAAACATCCAAAGTCAACGAACCCGCTGATAACATTGGTGTCTTAAGCCCGTGGCGTCGCAACAAAGAACGAACCCTTGCAAACAGCTCATCCATGTCAAATGGTTTAGTCAGATAGTCATCAGCACCTGCATCAAGACCTGCAACCTTATCTTGCAAGCTATCGCAAGCGCTTAACATCAGTACGGGAACGGGATTCTGGGATTCGCGTAACTCGGTAAGAATGTGCAGACCCGATTTTCCCGGCATCCGATTATCCATTACCACAAGGTCAAAAAAGTCACTGCGCAACGGGTCACGCGCCGCGTCGCCGCGCACAACCCAATCGACAACGTAACCCTCAGCGGTCAATGCATCACTGATGGTTTCTCCTAGCAGTAAATCGTCCTCAACCAATAACACGCGCATCGATTGTAAAAGTCCAGCTAGACTAACAAGTCAGTAACGGCTCGGTTCGTTTGCATCGACATGGTACCCCAAGTCGATGTCTGAACACCCATTACCTGCTGAAGTGTTAGACCAACCCGGGTTATGGGATCTGCATTACCCGCCAAATGGAAACCTGTTTTGATTCGACCGCCACCTGTACCTGCTATCATCATGGGAATACCATCTACAGCGTGCGACTTCGCAACTGAGCAATCCGAGTGCGCCAGCACGATACAATTATCAAGCAAGGTACCATTACCTTCAGGAATGGAATCCAGTGCGGCAACAAAATCTCGCCATGCAAACATACTCTGCTCAGCAAACCAGGCAACTTCGCGCTGATAGCCTAAGACTAAATCCTCGGGCTCTTCATGCGTCAAGGTGTGATATGTCGATGTTGTTCCTGGCCGCCTCAAATTGGACGCTGTATCTGACAGCAGGACATTAAAAACATGGGTCTGCTGTGACTGCAGTGCTCGTGCAAGAAGTTCTGCCATCACTTTATGCTTTGCCATCACATTTTCCATTGTCGGATCATTACTCCAAGCTTCCGGCGCGCCGGGCAGCGAAAAACCTTCCACCGGCGCCGGTGGCTCAAGCTGAAAGGCCAATTTCTGCTCAATTTCGCGTATGGAAGTGAAGTATTCATCTAGCCTAGCGCGATCACCCGTACCTACCAACTTCAGCAACCGCCTGCGCTCCTCCTGCACACCCGACAAAACGCTTTTTTGCACCATAAATTCCGGGTCAGGCTTAAAGCTTCTATTATTGGGGTTCTGAAAACCATCCACAAACAATCTTTGATAGAGATCCATGGGGGAAATTTCACTGGGGTTCGGAGAATCAGGCCCACGATAGGAATAGGATTTTTTTGCGCCAGAAGTACTTAACTCGATTGACCGAAATCTTGTTTGAGCGCCAATAACGTCGGCAATCAAAACATCTAAAGTCGGAGCCTTTACCGTCGTGTTAGGTACCGGTACTCCCGTCCGTAAACCAAGGCAACCTGTAACGTGCGGTTTATTTGGCACACCGTCGAGCTTTACGTCAAACCCCGACAAAACCGCCAACTTATGCCGATACGGCTGCAGTGACGCAAGGTGGGGCGGCATCTCGTAATTATGCCCTTGAGATGAGGGAATCCATAGCTCAGGAATGTGGCCGCAACCCCAAATCCAAGTACCAAATCGCGTGGGAATGCGTGCACCGGTATCAGCAAAAGCCTTGCCGCTATCAGTCAAAAAACAATCTAAAACCGGCAGCGCCACACCAAGTGTTAGACCATTAAGTGTTCCTCGAAGAAATCCTCGCCTGTTCAGTTTTTTCATAACGACTCCTCTTCCTGGCCAGCAAACTCTGCAACAGCCGGATTTGCAATACTAAAAAAGTTTTCACTGAGCGCAATGCTTCGCATTAACTCGGTAATGCGATAGCCCTGCTCTTCGAATGACTTAATTAAATAATCCATGTAATACCGCTCTTTCCAGACCGTGTCACGCCCTATTGCGTAACGATACATCTTCTCTACCACACAGCGTGGCGCTTCACGGTGGTTTCGGAGCGCCTGAGCAAACCCTTGGTGGTCTTGGTATGTCACTCCGTCGAGATCCCCACTGGCATCAATAACAGCACCGCTTTCAGTTTGACGGAATTGACCAATTCCATCGAAGTTTTCAAGCACCAAACCGGGCGGATCCATAATTTTGTGGCATCCCGAACAGGAAGGCTCGTTATTGTGCATCTGCAGTCGGTCGCGCCCTGTTTTAATAGTGTCAGTTGGGGCACTTTGCACCGCGCTAAAGTCGACATCAGCCGGTGGGTCAGGCACTTCCTGACACAGAAATATCTCGCGAATAGAGGCGCCGCGTAAAGTCGGGGACGAACGGCCCGGATGAGAATGCAATGCTAAAAACGATAGGTGGCTTTGTATTCCCAAGCGATTAGGCTCTTGAAACTTCGTCAACTCCCACCCGTTTCGCGATGCAACTGGAAGTCGATAAACCACACCTAAAGGTCGGGTCAACTCAGTGGTTCGCAGAGTGAACAAATCGCGGTAATCCCCATTCTGCTTTATCAAATGGCGAACGATATCTCGCAATGTCTGCTCTTGAGCGTCTAGCGCAACAGTAGTGTTATACGCAGGATAAAGGTCGAGATCTTTCACAAGCTCATCAAATGCCCCAAAACCCAGCATGTCACTAAAAAATGCGCGTACTGCCGCATCGAGTGTCGGCGCATCGAGTAGCCGCTCTACGTGCTGCGATAGCTTTTCAGGAATATCGAGTGCGCCCTTAGCGGCAGCCTCCAGCAGCGCTTGATCAGGTGAGGTATTCGCAAGAAAAAAACTCAATCGCTCAGCCTTTGAATACGCATCTAACTCCGCCAGATCGTCACGGTGCGACCGTGGTTCTACCCGCTCAACGCGCAATAAAAACTCAGGTGCTGTGAGCATCGATACGAGTGCATACCGCAAGCCGGCGTAAGGGCTAGCCAATGTGGCTTGAGCGAATTGTGCCTGAGATACAAACCGCGCCAGTTGCTCATCTGAAACCGGCCGCCGAAACAGTCGATAACCTACTTCCGAAACAAATTCGCGTAGACAACGTTCGTTTACCACTTCCCCGGCAGGCAAATCACATGGCGTTAATTCATTAAACCGACCCTCATCGACGAGGTGCTCGGCTATACCCAGTGCCGATATGACATATTGCTCGAGAGCAGCAGGGGAGAACCCAGCTTCGCTAGACCCAACGGCGTTCAAACCATGACTTCTAATTGGCTTATTGAATCGCCCATTAACGGGCACATCCTCACCAAAAATATCTCTTATGGTTGCTCGATACTGCGACTCTGTTAAGACCCGCACCAGCGCCGGCCCACCAACGGGGTCGGGCTCCGCAGTATCTTTGGACAACTCGTTACAACCTGCAACCAAGCCGACTAACAAGGTCAAAACCGCAAACTTACCCAACAAAACGTTCGACAGAATTAGATTTGCCTTCATTTTAGCTCTCCCGAACGAGTTAATTCCTCATTCAAGCTTGCCGTTGGTACATTAACGATAAAGGCAGGTATTCCCTTGACCACATACTGTTGCGAAATGGATGTAAAACGTCCAAAGTCATCTGGGTGACCATCAGCCTGATTCCACAGTGCCTGATACATGCCCTCGCAGTTATAGCCTAATACTAGTGATTTGCCATACGCCGACCTCGATCGCAACCTTTCGGGCGCTAAAGATCCGTCTTTCGTGATCGCGTTGCGAAAACCAAAGTTTTCGTCATAGACCGCCTCGACTGGCGAATAACCGGCGAGATAACCGCTTATCGTTCCGTCCTTATTTATTGAAGCCTCCAGTCTGGCATCGCGCAGAACGCGATGAACCAACATACTATTCACAGTACTCAAAAACTTAAAATCAATCGGGCGTGTCGATAACTTTCCATTGCGGATAACACCATCCGTTTCGGCATGCAGCTGGGTATCCTGATGAATCGCGTAAGTGGCGTAGGGTAAAGGGTCACGCTTAGCGCTGAGGTATATTGGATCGGAGTTGGCGTAGATACCTACGCGAACATGGTCATCGTTATCCATATCATCCACACCCTTCACACTGATCAATAGACCCCATGCACCGGTACGCATCTCCGTTTCAAAGCCATTACCTTGCCCACCCTGCCGGTAAGCGGGTGTGCAACCCACAACTCGGTAAAACTGATTATCGACCCCCTGAACCTCATTAAAACCCTCAAAGTCCTCATCGCTTGCCCGATTGTCGAGATTAATACCTTCTACCTTTATATTTCCGGTCACGACGTTCATATGAGTATCGATTCCCCCGCGCTGGGGCGTCATACACATATTTGCCGAACCCTGCGTGTGGCGAGAGACTCCATTGGGGCAGGCAGCGGCCTCTCCGGAACCGTTTGTAAGTGCGTAACGTATGCTGGAAACGACGAAGTCAAGCCTACCTTCCACTGACTGCGCGACGGTCATGTTCGGGAGCACCATAACCGTGAGCATTGCGCATCCCCATCGACCGAAAAACGAAGGGCACCGCGGCCGACTTTTTTTGTATTTTGGTATCATGAATCTCCTCCTAGCGCTGCGCAGCGACTTGCGCTTCCGTAACACGACCTGCTCGGTTCCCGAACGCTTGGCGCAAATAGCTCGTTAGCACGGCAATATCATGATCAGACAGTCTTTTACCAAAAGCTTTCATATTGCTGCGATCAACCGAAAAAGGACGTTGTGGTAGATCGGGTCCGTAAAGAATGACGTTCAGAAGCGATGCAGGGTCATGGGCCTGGACTATTGGGTTTTTAACTAGCGAAACGCCAAGACCATCGGCACCCTCACCCGAAGATAAATGACACGACCCACAGTGCACCGTGTAAATCACCTCACCCTCTATTAGCTCAGCAATATTTGGATTATTGTCGGTTTCATTCTGCGATATAGGCGATAAAGTTTTGATATAGTGAGCCATCGCCGCCAAGTCTTCTTGGCTGAGATACCGCGTTGACTGCATAACAACATCTACCATTGGCCCATGCACGATGGCTTTATGGCTCTTGCCTGTTTGTAAATATTGGACCAAATCCTCCTCAGTCCAGCTACTCAGCCCGGTCGCGTGTCCGGTTATGTTGGGAGCAGACCAAAGACGATAGCCCCCTAATTTCACTTGAGACATGTGAGTACCACCGGATAATGCATAGCGCTCTATCTCCGCACCCAGCAAATTGCGGGGCGAGTGACATGCACCACAATGCCCTAGCGCTTCAGTAAGATACGCGCCTCGGTTCCATTGCGCTGACTTCGATGAATTGGGTTCAAATTCACTCGCATCGTGAAACAACAGCTTCCAAAATCGCAGTAATGATCGAATATTGAACGGGAACCCCAGGGCATTGTCAGGTGGTCGAATATCTTTGGGTTCTAGCGTCTGCAGATATAAGAATATCGAGGCGAGATCACTATCGGCAATTTGGGCGTAATCTACGTAGGGAAACGCGGGATAGTAATGACGCCCCTCAGGCCCCTCGCCATGCTTCATTGCACGATAAAAATCAGCAAATGACCACGCCCCAATACCCTGATCGTTATGCGGTGTAATGTTGGTAGAGTAAAGTAAGCCAAAATCTGAGTAAAATGCGACACCTCCCGCATAGGGCTGCTCGGGACTGGCTGTATGACAAGCACTGCAATTTCCAGCTCGCGCTAAATAGCGCCCCTGTTCGGCGGAAGCTGAGGGGAACGAGCTGAGAGAGAGGCCTTGCCGTTCGGGCGCGCTTTGCCCCAAAACAAACATCAAGGCCAAGCTTGCGGCCAAGCCCACTGCAAGCATTAATGCTATGGACTTACTCAACTTTCCCATAGGACCTCAAAAATCTAAGATTGCACTTCCCGCTTAGTGGAACATACAAAGCTGAAAGAAACCTGAAACACATGCACCCCTCAGCCTTTTCTTACGCGACGCATTGTCATAGCGTGCTGGAATCGATCTGCAGGGTGGATATTAAGTGTGACCTGCAAGACTTTGCTCTCTTCGGTAAGGTAGGTTCGTCTGACCATCAGCGCTGCGACTGAAAGATCGGTCTGTAAACTCTCGGCCAAGTGTCTCGGCATCGCCGAAGCCGATATCTTTTGCTGAACTTCGGTGACTTTATAGCCTGTAAAATCCTCCATCAATACAAACACTGGACCAGTGGCTCGGTGTATCAACCTCGCGATATGAGCGTACTCATGGGGAATATAATAACTCGACCAGCCCATAGGTAAGCTCTCGCCTTTTCGATACCGAAGACCACTGATCTGCAGCCACTCTTGCCCGGCCTCTAACCCCAGTAAGCTAGCGGACTCCTGACTAAGCTTGACCACTTCTGAAGTCTCGATGGCGAATGTCGTATCGCCCGAGAACATAACAAGATCGTTAATAGACATGACTTGATGCGAGTCCCGCGCATTGACCAGGGGCGACATCACCCTGGTTCCTGAACCGCGCCGAGAGCTCACTAACCCATCATCACGTAACAGTCTTAGTGCCTCGCGTACCGTATGTCGACTCACCTGGAAGCGTCTTGCAAGCTCTGCCTCGGTGTCAAGCAGGCCACCGACTGGGTGACGGCCTTCATTAATTTCATGGCGCAACGCGTCAGCAACCTTTGCATACAGTGAGGCTTTCTGCTGCTTTTGTGCTTGTTTGTCTGAGTCATTCAACATAATGTCTCATTCTCGCAAGACTTGTCCGTACCAATCTATAATTGCCGGCAAACAACTTGATTTTTTATGTCCCAAATTGCGTAATAACGTCACAAATAACTATGCAAAAGGACATTAAGATGGCCGCGCAACTCACCAAACTGCAGGAATGGCAAGCATACTGGTTTCTTCCTCTAACCGCTGCCCTAGGCTATGCAACCTCAACGCTGTTCGTATATTCAATGGGCCCGTTCTTCGAACCACTCCAAGAAGCATTTAACTGGTCCCGCGCTCAAGTGTCTATGGGAGTGTCAACCGCTGCGCTGTTAACGTCTTTATTTTCAATCCCTTTAGGCTTTCTCGTGGATCGAAGCGGGCCCCGGAAAGTGGGCTTATTTGGCGTCGTTTTGGTCTGCGCCAGCTACGCATTGCTGGGGACAGCCACGGGCTCACAAGCGAATTGGATTCTTTTGTGGGGCGTAATTGCAATCGCCATGGTGGCCACTCAAACAACGGTCTGGACCAGCGCAGTCAATAGTCGGTTCGATGCATCGCGCGGTATGGCTCTAGCCGTCACACTGTCAGGTGCCTCAGTCGCCATCTCAGTTTTCCCCGTTGCTGCGACCTGGCTGATTAGTGAGTTTGGATGGCGTGGTGGGTTCACCTATCTTGGCATAGGATGGGGATTGCTGGTCTTCCCCATTCTCTTTTTCGGTTTCAGAGGTGCAAACGATAGACATAAGAACGATACGACCCCAGTAATTGACCAACAGTCGCTGCCGGGGCTCACTTTTAAACAAGGCATCACGTCAGGCCCCATGGTCAAATTGTTACTCGCCAGCAGCTTCTTCGCTTTCACCGCTGTCGCCATCGTGATGCACTTTGTCCCAATATTAAAAGACAGTGGCGTGGCTTCGATGCAAGCCGCAGGGATAGCCTCGATCATCGGGGTGTGTTCTATTATCGGACGACTCAGCACCGGGTTTCTGCTTGATCGCTTCCCCGGTCACATCATCGGCGCCATCGCTTTTGCTATGCCACTTATCGGATGCGCACTTCTTATCGCAGACGCGGGTAATACTACGTATCAAGTGATAGCGGCCGCGGTGTTTGGCTTAACATTGGGCTCAGACGTAGACGTCATTGCTTACTTGGCCGCTAAGTTTTTCGGTATGAAAAATTTTGGTGCCCTATTCGCCGTACTTGTAATGGCTCTCTCGCTGGGAACAGCCTTCGGACCAACGTCAGCAGGCATGGTATACGACAAATTCGGCAGCTATGAGCCTTTTTTGATAGCAACGGTTATCATGATGGGGATTGCTTCTGCGGGCTTGCTGAGCCTACGCAGCGATAAAGGCTTTGACCATGTAACAGCGGAAGCAGCCTTGGAAGCTAGTGCCGCCGAATTTAAAGAAGGTATATAAACACGGAGGCGAGTCGATACCAAAAAATCGACTCGCCGTATCAATCGCTACGTTACTTTATCAATCTTGGATAACCCGCTTTCATGTAGCGAGCAAGCACGCGATGAAAATTGGTAACCTTTCGTTCCTGATGTGGGTTCGGCAAAGTCCCGCGAAACCCGCGAGAATGCATCCCCCTCTGAACAGCCGCCATGTTCGAAAAGTCTTGCGACAACACGAGCCCCCATTTCTCTTTTGTCGGTTCGGCGTAAACCCAGTCCGGATTGGGTTCTTCTCCCTCAGGGAAACGCTCGATCGCATAGGATTCGAAAATACACTTATTTGGGTCATCACCCCATGGCCGCACGCGGTAGCATAATGCAAAAGTTAAGCCCTGCAAGATCGTTTGATTGGGGAAAAGACTCCAAGCGAGACCTGCCTTAGACATTTGTTCTTGGCTCACATTGGGCCAACTCACACCTCTCGCCGCATCATCTTCTCGAGCTCTTCTGAGCCAGTGCTCCATGACTTCCTGCGCAGGAGTTCCTTCAGGCAACTCGTCAACAAGACGTTTCGCTGCGTTGACCAAAGTCTCAGTCGTAGATGCACAGTTTACGGACTCGTAAATTTCTCGTTGCATTTCATAAGTGGATGCTCGAGGGTCAGCACCATTACCTGCGCGTGTAACGGTTGTACCTTCTTTGGTTTGCGTCGCCGATTTCCGCTGATCAAAACCACTTACGCCGTGATCCCCATGAGCTTCGCTGTAGGCGTAGTAATCGCCGTATTTCAGAAGCTGACTGTGTGTGCCAGCCACATGGTAAGGCTCCATGAAGGCTTCAATCGCGGTTTTCCAGTTACAATCAAAAATACACCACTGACGCCATTTGTATCGCATATTCTCAAATTCAAATGGATCGAGAATACCTGCGGCAGGTTCTAAAAACTCTCTCAGAGTCTGATCACAATCATCGTCTAAATTGACATAAATCCAACCGCCCCAGGTATCGACTTTAACAGGGGTCAAACAAGTCATTTCAGAAGTTAAAGCGCCTTTCCAGTCATCGCGATCCAGAATATGGACGTTATTGCCGTCGGTGTCATACGACCAGCCGTGAAAGCCACATACAAATCGTCGAGTATTGCCACTGGCGTGGATCTCTCCCTCGGGCGGGTCAATCAGCCTTCTACCGCGATGTGGACACACGTTGTGGTACGACTTAATCTCATCGTCTGCAGCCCGAATAACGATGACCGAATCGTCACCAATATCATAGGTAATGTAATCGCCAATGTTAGGAATTTCCTCGACCCGTCCCGCCATCTGCCAGATTTTTGGCCACAATAAATCTCGCTCTGCTTTAGCATAATCGCGCGAAATAAAGGCCTCAACGGGATACGTTAAAGGCTCAGCAAGGTCTTCTAGTGAAATCAAATCTTTGGAATCCATAACGCTCTCTCAGGTTGACGTACTCAAAGTTTACGAGTGTATTTTAACTGTACACATCTGTCTAGTTAACCGTCGCGCTGCGGCGTTTTTACACGCTCCCGCGCGCGCTTGTCCATGAGTCTGAGGGTTGGGCTACACAAGTAAACCAAAACCGCCAGTAATCCCAATGACACAGCAACAATCGTAACCGCCTGTTGCACTCCAAACTGCTCGGAAAAAAAAGCAAGGGGTAATACGCCCAAGGGCGATAGACCAAACGACATACCCAAAACGCCAGAGACTCGGCCCCGCATAGAGTCTTCGCAAAGACTTAACGCAAGCGTATTGTTGTTTGTGGTGCTGATGTTAACGAAGATCGTAGCCAACACCAAAAAGCCAACGGCTACCCAGAAATTTAAAGATTGGCTAAATCCAACCATCAGGATACAGAACAACAATGTACCCACCATCATCGACCGTACTTTGGAACTCTTGTCGCCACGATAGGCGACCCAGAGCGATCCAAACACCCCACCGACACCGGTGGCAGCCACAAGCATCCCAAATCCACCTTCACCGACATTCCACACCTCATCGGTAAACACCACAAATAAATTTTGAACAGGCGCCGCGAGCATCATGGCGATAAAGCCAAACCCGACAAGAATACGTATTGAACGCGAGTTTCCAACGTACTTAAAGCCCTCGATCGTGTCTTGCAGCAATGGTTTCAAATTGTCTACCGGCGGTGTGTAACTGGGTAGCATTAATACGCACAGCCAACCGACTAAGTGCAGAAACAAGCCCAACGCATAGGCCTGCGTTGCGCCACCGACGTCTAAAACCCAACCAATTACAGCGGGACCCGCAACCCGAGTCACGTTTACGACACTATTCGATAGGGCCATTGCATTGGTAAAAAGGCTGCTGCCGACAAGCTGATGAACCATTGCCATGCGGGCAGGCATAATAATAGGGTAGGCGAGTCCATTGACGACGGAACCTACAAGTAAGTGCCAAAACTGTAAGTTGTTGTTAAGTAATTCGTAAAAGACAAAGCATTCGGTGCCTAAAAGTAACCCTTGCCCAAACAGAATCAGATGTTTTCGGTTCATACGGTCAGCCATTGCGCCGCCGAATAAAGATGCTATTAACATCGGTATGGCGACGGTCACGCTCAAAATAGCAAGCGAGCGCTCTTCTTGCGTCAGCTCCCATGCTAAAAACATTCGGGTGATAAACTGCCCCTGAATGATAGCAAAGAAAGCGAAATTTCCGGCAAACAGCCAGCGGAAGGAGGGTAGGGACAGCGCTGCAAAAGCTCCTGACGCGCGCAAAGATTCTTTCATGACCGCGAGTCCTGAGCGCGCTTAACGCTCCACACACCAGCAGATGTAACAGCCATGACGTCATCACACCACAGCTCGCCGACCGCAAATACCAAATTGCCCGACTGTTTCGTTATTTGCGTCTTCAATTCTAGCAGGGCGGGAGGTTTTACGGGGGTGACGAAATGGGTGTCGAGATGTACAGTGGCGCAGAAAGCGCGATCTACCGCCTCCCAGATCACGAGCGCAAGACCGTGATCTATCGCGGTCATCAGGATACCGCCGTGCGCAAAGCCTTGCGCGTTACAGTGTTCTTCTGTTAATTGAAACCCATAGTGCCAATTATACTGTTCGTCTCTATACGTATAAATTTCACCGAGAGCCGCCGGGAGCCCCTTCATACTTCGTGGCGTCCATCGGCTTAGGTCGGGCTGTGGCGTCATTCAATTAATTACCTGAGATTTCCGTAAATCGTCTATTTGCTCGTCACTTAAACCCAGAACGCTTCTCAGCACTTCGACCGAATGCTCCCCAAGCACCGGCGGTGCTGTTGGCGGATGCATCTGCGCGTCGCCAAATTTAATCGGGCGATTCACGATAGGAATTTCACCAAGCCGGCTGTGATCTACGTTAATCACCATATCCCTAGCTTTTGCTTGCTCAGAGCTTAGGGCTTCAAGCACCCCAAGAATGGGAGCGTGCGGAACTCTATGCTCTACAAAGGCATCTGTAAGATCAGCGATACTCCTTGTGCAAGTCCGCTCATTGATCAACGCGTTGACTTCATCTCTGGCATCGCGACGACGCTCTAGAGACTCAAATCTGGGATCCTCAATATATTGTGGCATATCCAAAGCGTTGCAGATACGTGACCAAAACTGATTTGTCAGACAAGCGACGATAATAGTGCCATCTTTTGCCGCAAAAGCGCCATAAGGTACTAAATTGGGGTGCTGAGAGCCCTGAGGTTCTGGATTAGTTTGATTGAAAAACGCCAACTGCGAGAGGTAACCCAATAAGTTGAGCATCCCATCAAGCAAACTGACATCTATGTAGCGTCCCTTACCCGTATGCTCACGCTCATATAACGCGCTCAAAATTGCCGGCGGTGCATTAATGCCACCAACCCAATCACCAAGAGGAATACCCATTTTGAGAGGCTCACCACCGATATCCCCATTAACGCTCATGGCCCCCGATAAAGCCTGTAAAACGATATCAAAAGACGGCTGATCTCTCATAGGCCCGGTTTGCCCAAACCCTGATATCGCGCAGTAAATTAGCTTAGGATTAAGCTCTGATAACACGCGATAACCTAGCCCAAGCTTATCCATCACCCCTGGGCGGAAGTTTTCCAGCAAAATATCGCTCTCTTTCGCAAGTGACTTGAGTAATGCGACACCTCTCTCGCTTTTAAGGTCCACAACGATGGATTTTTTGCCGCGATTAATACTCAAGAAATAATGGCTCTCTCCGTCTTTGTGCGGCGGGAAGCTTCGAGTTTCATCTCCGCCGCCCGGAGCCTCAACTTTAATGACCTCAGCGCCCAGATCGGCCAGTGCCAGGGATGCAGCTGGCCCCGCCAAGACGCGAGTAAGATCTAAAACGCGAACCCCTGAAAGGGGTCCGCGCCAATCGGTCGCTTCATCAACCATATAAGACTAACCCCGACTAGGAAGCTCCACGATACAGTACCCAGAAGCTGACAGTTCGCCTCGATGCGTCTCGGCCCGCTGGCGGATCTCAACGAGGTGCTTGCCATCATCGACCCATTTGCGAGTGACCGTTCCGTCAATAAAGATTACATCGCCATCGGGATTGTGACGTCTGATCTCACTTTTCGCCGCACGTAAAAAACCATCATCACCCATCCAGTTGGTCGCTTGATGAGTTAACCAAGAGCAACGCTCTGGACCGTAATCATAGGCTCCTGGAGCGCCCACCTGCAGAGCGAAGTCTTCATCCCAGTGAACACGCTCTGGACAGTCGGGCACATTAAAACGGTTTTTAATCCCGGTCCCAGGGTGTTTCTGCTGCATCGCCCAAGCAAGCTTATTCGCACGGATATACAGACCGCCCCAGCCTTGGGCGTAGCAGATAAATCCGGTCACGGTCATCGGGCCCTTCATCATTCGAGGAAGCTCGTCACCCTCTTGCACATCTTCCCAATAGCGAGGAGTGGCACCGCGAACTTCTTCGTTGGCGTACAGCTTAGTCCACTCAGCCAACTGCTCATCGCTGTGCTGCTCGACCAGACCCTTGACGTCAGTGTATTTGGTACCGCGTTCGCGGGCCTCGTCACGGTCAGTCCGGAAAACCCAACTATCTGCGTCCGCAACCAAATCACCATCTTGGTTATAAAAGTCCACGTGATAGATTTGCTGGAACGACCGGCCTGCAAATCGAGTCTGATGCTCAATCAAATCCTTTAAGTATGCCTCGGTTGTAATGACATCATTCCGCTTTACAGGTTTATGCCAGTTCCAATCAGCACCCGCCCACATTGCGTGAACGCCAGAAAGACCCCCACAATAACCTGAGATAATTCGGCTCATTGAGAACATAAAGCTAGGCAATGCGATGATATCGCCGTACTTTGTATTTTTGGCGTACTCTGGATCACACCACAGCGGATTATCATCACCAATACCGTGCGCATAGTGACGAATCGCATCGCGAGTCGCCTCATAATTCCAAGGCTCAATCGTGTTCGTAATCTTTACACCGATACGCTCACGCAAGCTTGCAAGCCCCTCTTCCGTGATTTTTGGAAACTTATTAGTTGACATTTTTCTCTCCTAGTTAGTAATTAGTTGTGCATTAACTCGATAATTTAGCGGCTTCTTGATCGCGCAATATCTTGCGATGAACCTTGCCCGCAGGCGTTTTGGGTAGCTCAGACACAAATTCAACAAGACGCGGAAATTCGTGTTGACTCAGTTTTTCGCGAGTAAAGTTTTGTAGCTCCTGTATAAGTTCAGGATTGGATGCTGTGTTGCTAACAATAAAGGCCTTCACTACCTGGCCACGCATTTCATCCGGGACACCAATCACAGCGGCTTCTAATACAGCATCATGCTTTAACAGGGTGTTTTCTATTTCGACGGCACTCATCGTCCAACCGGCCGAAATGATCACATCATCGGCTCGACCGCAGTGATAAAAGTATCCGTCTTCGTCGACTTTCGCGCGATCTTTTGTCGTCTCCCATGCGCCCTTTTTCCAGAGCATGAGTTCACCTATTTCTTCGGGGTCGGTAGGCGTTCCATCTGGACGCTGGACCTGAAGACGCAGCCCTGGGATCGGTTTTCCAAGCGACCCGGGTTTTACGAGGTAATCGTCTGCACCAGGGAAGTTCACCAGTACCACACCAATTTCAGTCGTTCCGTACATCGAGCAAGCAGGAATCTTAAAAACCTCGTCAATGAACTCGAGAGTAGCAGGGTCAATTGGCTCACCCGTGAACGACATCTTTTCTAAAAAAAAATTAAAATCCCCAGCAGCCTCTGAGTTTTTCATCATGCGGTAATGAGTTGCTGCAGCCGACAGGTTGGTAATACCAAAATCTTGCAGAGCTCGCATCAGGCGAACCGCATCAAATCGGCCGGCAAATGTTCCCGTAGTCACACCCATCGCCAGGGGCGCTAGCGTCCCGTGCCACAATCCATGCCCCCAAGCCGGCGATGATGGGCAAAAAAACTCATCACCCGGACGAATACCTGTCCCGTAGAGCGACGCAAACGTCAGAGTCACCACCGAGCGGTGCGTATGTTTGACGGCCGCAGGCAGCTCGCGAGTAGTACCCGAAGTGTATTGAAACACGGCTAAATCACTGCCCGAGGTCACAGGCTTATAGTCATCACTAAACGCTGCCAATTCCGACAAAAAGTCGTCGTTGGCGACTACAACATTTAGACCTTCAATCGCCCTAGCAACCGGCGCCTTTTCTTCGTTGGTCACAAACAAGGTCGGCTGGCAATCATCAACCCGCAGACGCAACCCGTCGGGACCAAACAGCGTAAATAAGGGGACGCTAATGGCCCCTGTAAGCATAGCCCCGAACAAGCTGACGTAATAAGCCAGCGAGGGCTCCAGCATAAATGCAATACGCTGCCCGGGCTTAACGCCTCTGTGATCTAACCAGTTGGCGAAGCGTTTTGCGCCTTCAGCAATCTGGTCGAAGGTCAAGATTTCATCGCTACCATCGCTGTGGGCAATTCTGACCGCAGCACGACCCGAGCCATCAGCGTGTCTCAAGATGCACTCGGATGCGATATTAAAATCGTTTTTATCGCCGTCAAACAAATCCCAAAGGGCTGCCGAATTCGCATATCGCTGCGCATCAGCATAAGAGGTCATTTCTGTCAAAAAGGTCATTGCTTGCCTTAACTTAATTAGGTTGTAGTTTAAGTACGCTACCCTCGGTATCACCTGCGAGGAAGACGGCGCCACTTTCTGAAACTGCGAGCCCGGTGAATGAGAGCATTGGACCAGCCATATCGCCGACCGAGCCTATAATTTTTGGAGTGATTCCCGGCGGTGCACCAATGGGCAATTGCCAGGCAATCGTTTCGCGTTTCCCGGTACTCATGTCGACTTTTTCAACGCTGTGTTGCCCAGCATCAGCAATATAGAGGTGTCCGCGAGAGATGCTTATGTCATGCGGCCGCACCAAACCGTCGACAAAGCAGTCAATGCGCCCACCGCGAACTACTGACACACGACCAGCATCCTGCTCGGACACGTAAAGCTCGCCATCAGGCCCTTCAGCAACTCCCGTTGGGCCAGCAAAGTCTTCCGCAATACATTCGATCGAGCCGTCCTTGAGATAGTGCACGCGACCTGTGCCATACTCTGCAAATATCACAGCGCCGCTTCGAGTAGTGGCAATACCCATTAAGCGGTCGTAGCCGCTGCACAACTCTTCGCTTCGCATCTCCTTAGGCCAGGTTCGGGCCACCTGCCCATTGGAGGTTGTCACAAGCCATGCGCCATCACCTTCCGCTACCACGCCCCGGGTGTAACCTGGATACCCTGGAAAGAATAAAAAGCCCGACTGCCTGAGCTCCCCACCTTCGCGCAGCAAGTACGTAAAAGCGCCATCGGCCACAAAAAGTTCATCGTCTGTGTCAACTGCTATACCCAAGGGCCACTGCAATCCACTTTTAACAACAGGGCGGGTTGCGCCGCCCTCAAGCACCTCTGTTAACGAGCCATCAATACTTGAGACGAACAGCCTATCCCCAACAAAGGTACAGTTATCGAGTCCGGGCGACAGTTGCGCCAAAAGGGTCGTAGCACCCGTGCGAGGGTCAATCCTAAGCACTTGACCACTGGCCACCTGAGTCGAGATTATATTCCCAGAGGAATCAAACTTAACCGAGTCCGGCACACCTAGGTCAGTCGCGACAACCTGGTGCTGTCCAGTATTCAAATCAAAACGCCAGATTTCATTGGTCCCCATAATGGGCGCATACAGCATCCCATCGGGCCCTACTTCAAAGGCGTTTGGCATCGGCACATTCTCGGCGAGAGTGCGGACACCACCGCCAACAAGATCGATGTCAATAATTCTTCCACCGGGACGGCACTCTCCGGTAATCAGATGACCCTGGTGAAGCGTGATGGGGTTGGCGCAAATCAGTCCATCGAACAACACTTTACTCGCTCCACCTCGCCCGAGTACAGACACCCGGTCCTCCGTAATCTCGGTCAAAAACATGTTGCCATTGTCGTCAAATACCAGATCATCTGGGGCGACAATATCGCTACCCATCTTGCTAATTAACTCGACCAAACCGGTATCAATGTCAACTGCGCTCACCTGACTGCCTGCCACTTGGGCAACGTAAACTCGCCCATCAGCGCCGGCTCTAACACCGTTAGCACCGTGAAGACGACTGGGCTGAGTTAGCCGATGAAGTTGCCAATCCGAAGCCAATTCCGGTTGGCTATAATTATCGAATCGTTGTTTTTGCATGAAATTACCTCCGAAGAGTCAGTCAAGTCACTCCGATCACAACCACCCTAAAACCTCAGAGTTGATCCAACAGTGCTGTTCAATTATTCAAAAATGATAGCCGCTGGATGCTACAAAGCGCTATCTCTAAATTTAATGTGTACGGACAACTTTACATGCCGTCTAGTCAAAGTAAGAAATGCAGGCAAAGACGGCTTCATGAGCGTCGGCATTGAAAGTGCCAGGATGAGGCGACGAAGGGGAAACGGATGCCGGAACAAAAATCAACCAAAGCGAGCACACCAAGGCATGCGCAGCCAAACCCGCTATGAATTTTGGCGACCTAAAAATAGGCCTGTAGTCGTCACTGGCCCAACGAGGGCGGGACGCCGTACTTAACGGCTTTACTTTTCACTTAACGTTAAAGGGTAAAGCTAGGCGAGCCTTGGGCTCGCATGAAGACAACTGAAACCTGTCAGCCTTTGCTAAAAAAGCGATCGCTGTAGTCACCCTGTGGAGAACTTTGCCCCGTGTAATGATCCGCCATAAACGGCAAGCCCATGACACCTTCAGACCAATCTACCGCGACACCGTCATCGCGGAACCAGTCATATAATAAGGTCCGTTCTACAATCAGCCAAACACCATCTCTTTTAGCCAACACATCTAGATAGCGGCCACCGATAACCGTATCTCGGTGCTCGTCGCCAGTATCGACACGGTGATATGACGTTACATAAGTCTCAACACGAGCCGCTTCGTCATCAAGCTCAATATAACTTTGCCCAAGCGCATGCGAGGTCACAGGTAATGATGGATCGCCAGGTACGACCCATTCTATATACTCGGCGTAGCTTCCTCGAAAAACACCCATATCGATGATGGCGTCATCTGCAAAGCTCGCACTAATTAAAGCCTCGTCGCGGCGATCTTCACCGCGAGCGAGACGCACTATGCACTCAACAATCTCAGTTTTGTCGACGACGGCCGCCAGACGCGGAGTCGGATCATTCATTAACGTTGACCACGACTCGTCCGCGAATCGTACCCGCTAAAATATCGCTTGCCACGCCAATTGCCTGTTCTAAAGACACCTCGTTTTCAATTAAGTCCAAGGTGACCGGGTCAAGATCTCGAGCCAGACGCTCCCACGCGGCTAACCGCGGCTTTTTTGGCGCCATCACACTGTCTACACCGAGTAACGCAACTCCGCGCAGGATAAAGGGCATGACAGTGGCCGGAAAATCCGCGCCCTGAGCCAGGCCACAAGCGGCAACAGCGCCGCGGTATTTGGTCTGAGCACACGCATTCACGAGAGTGTGGCTTCCCACTGAGTCCACAACGCCTGCCCAGCGCTCTCGTTGTAGTGGTTTACCCTTTTCTGACAAAGAGGTGCGATCAATTACTTCCGTGGCCCCAAGGCTTTGCAAGTATTCTGATTCTGCCGCTTTGCCCGTTGCTGCAACGACGGTAAATCCGGCCTTAGCCAGAAGCGTAACGGCAAAGCTACCCACTCCCCCAGTGGCACCTGTCACCAAAATTTCGCCATCTTCTGGCTTCACACCATGATTGATCAAGGCGTCAACACACAACGCGGCGGTATAACCCGCAGTACCAATGGCCATTGCTTGACGAGCACTAAAAACACTAGGCAGCGGAATCAGCATACTTGCCGACAAGCGAGCTTTTTGTGCCAATCCACCCCAATGTCCCTCGCCAACACCCCAGCCGTTCAACACAACTCTGTCGCCTACTGAGAATTCAGGATTTGTGGAGTCACTAACCACACCGGCCAGATCGATACCTGGGACCATAGGGAACTTACGGACCACCGGGGAGCTTCCAGTAATTGCAAGCCCATCCTTGAAATTAATCGTCGAATACTCGACGTCTACGGTGACGTCACCTTCAGGCAACTGAGACTCATCCAGCTGCTTGATTGCAACGGATTGCTGCCCACTCTCATCTTTGTCAATAACGATACCAGAAAACATATTTGCTCCAATTTAAATCAGTATTAATAGACGAGTTCATCGTAACGTCTACCCGAAAAAAATTCCAGTACTATACAACAGTGTTGTAGATATAAAGGGCAATAACGACTACGATGATACGTCATTTTTTGCATTCCTTAGCTTCACTAAGGCAAGGGTGCCCCCAAGCAATCGCAGGCGAATACGCCTCAGCATAACGTCACAAACTATGAAGATCGGAAAATCACATGAAACTGAAAACTAGAATCACGGAATTACTCAACATCGAGCATCCGATAGTGCAGGGGGGCATGATGTGGGTCGGGCGCGCAGAACTCGCGTCGGCTGTATCCAATGCTGGGGGGCTCGGCATCCTGACGGGGCTGACCCAACCTACGCCAGATGATCTGCGCCGAGAAATCGATCGGTGTCGCACGATGACTGATAAGCCCTTCGGCGTAAACATGACGATCCTCCCCTCGGTTAACCCGCCCCCCTACGCAGAATATCGCCGGGCGATTATCGAAAGCGGAATCAAAATTGTCGAAACCGCCGGTCATAATCCGCGGGAGCACGTTGAGGATTTCAAAGCGCACGGCATCACCGTAGTTCATAAATGCACAGCGGTTCGACATGCGCTGTCAGCAGAAAAAATGGGGGTCGACATCGTCTCGATTGATGGCTTCGAGTGCGCGGGCCACCCAGGAGAAGATGACATCCCAGGGCTCGTGTTAATTCCAGCCGCCGCAGACAAACTGTCGATTCCTATGCTGGCCTCTGGCGGAATCGGCGATGCTCGCGGGCTAGTTGCCGCGCTCGCGCTTGGCGCCGAAGGCATTAATATGGGTACTCGCTTCTGCGCAACGCAGGAAGCACCGATTCATGCCAACATAAAGCAGTTCCTGGTTGATAACGACGAGCGCAGCACTAATCTCATTTTCCGCTCACTTCGTAACACGGGGCGCGTAAGTAAAAACCCCGTCTCCGATCAGGTCGTCGATATCTTGAAAGATCCGAGCGCGACGTTTAATGACGTTGCACACTTAGTTAAAGGAGCTGACGGCCGAACGGCCCTTGAAACAGGTGATATATCAGCTGGGTTAATTTGGGCCGGCCAAATTCAGGGACTTATCCACGATATTCCAACGTGCCAAGAGCTTATCGATACAATGGTCGATCAAGCACTGGAGATTATCAATCAGCGCCTGAGTCGCTTTACAGCGTAGGACTGAAAAATTCGGGAAGCGTGCTCTTTAAGATTGATAAAGAGCATTGCAACTCATCAACTTCTATTTTCCATAACTTTCCAAATCCCCTCAGCGGAGGCAACAGCCTTATCACCGACTTTGAGAAGACCTCGGATGAACAACATCTGCTTGGAAGATCGCAGTATTTCGGGTGTAACCGAGATAAAGTCGCCAACTCGGGCGACGGCCAAAAATTGGACGTTTAGTGAGGCGGTGACACAGCGGTAACACAAGTCTCCGTGCACTGGCCGGATACCAGCGCCAAGACCCACATCGGCTAGTGACATGAGCGCTCCACCATGCAAAGTGCCAATGTGTAGATTCGTGTGGCGCTCTTCAACGAAAATACCAAGAGTGATCTGATCACCTTGAAGGTACTCGTAGAAAGGCCCGACAGATTCGTTGAAGCCCTGGCTCTCTCGCTTGACCCAGCCCGCGCTTAACAAACGCTCAGGAGTAACCAAGTCAGTCAAGTTTCACACTCCAAACACATGCTGACCAACCGCCTGAGCCTGACCGCCCCGACCACCAAGCTCAGACAGCAGCGCTTTCATACGGTAGGTCCACAAATGTAAATCCATTTCGAGAGTCATACCCATAGCGCCGGACATCTGGTGTACGTCGTAAATAACGCGAGTTGCGGCATCTTGAGCGTGATAAGCCGCCAGAGCAGCATCACCTGCATCGCCGGACCAAGCGGCTTTGACCGCCAACCAACGGACCCCCTCAGACAATACCGTGCATTCCGCTAATCGATGTCTGAGTGCTTGAAATGCGCCAAGCGGACGACCAAACTGTTTTCTGATACTAAGATGTGCGACCGTGGCATCAATAGCGCCTTGCAAAAGGCCTGCCATTTCATTAGCTAAAGCAATCCGCAGCCATGTTTTAATGCGGTCTCTCTCAGCATCGGATAGCCAATAAACACCGTCTAAAGAGACTAAATTCGCCATAGGGTAGGCATATAAGGCATCTGGCCTATCTTCAACCTCAGAGGGACCGGGATGGCATAGCCCAATACGATCGTCATCTACAACTATGACAGTCTTTGCTTCGCGCACAAATCGACCAGGCCGCAAGCCATCAACTACTGCGATGGGCCGCTCAACCTCGCCCAACACATGAGAAAGCATCATCGAGAGCGCCGTCTCTGCGGTGTAGGGTAGTCGAGCCAGTCGCTCAACGGTTACCGCAGCGGAAACAGGGCCTAGCTCAGGTATCGTGGCGATTTCGAAAAAACCGTTTTCAAGTAGTACCTTGTCTAGTTCAGGCGATACCAACGCGAAACCATGAAAGTCTGAGGGGCTCGACGAAAAGTCGAGAGCTATCGCTTCGATCGCCTCCTGCACAGCCGCCTGATCTTTGTTTAGCATCAAATCCATCAGCGCGGCTCCCGTGGCAACTCCAGGTACTGGGTTGCGATATTATTGAGTTGAATCTCTGCCGCGCCAGATGCAATTCCCGCAACGATACCGCGCTGATGATGCGCCAGCAGCATTGGATAATCACCACAAAGCGACTCGGGTAAATGCTCGACCACAAATTCCGCGACAAGTCGCTCACAATTCACAGTAGAGTAACGACCCACACTGGCCTCTGCACCCGTTGGTATTTGCTTTGCCCGCTGATCAATAATTCGATAACTGAACAGACACGCAGCTTCACAGGCAGCTTTAGCACGAGTCGCCTGCTCGATTACCGAAGGCGTAAAACGACCAGACTGTTTGAGTAAATCGATAGCACGAGACAAGGTTGCTCGCGCCAAAGCGAATCTTGGAATCCCCACCCGTTCTAGCGAAAGGACAGCACCAATGATCTCCCAAGCCTGGCCCTCTTCGCCGAGTCGGGCGCTTTCTGGCACTACAACGTCATCGAAGAAAACCTCGTGGATATCACCCTCACCTATGATACTGGGGATCTGTCGAACCGTAATACCTACCGTATCCATTGGCACTAAAAATATAGAAATGCCCGACTTTCCTGAACCCGTTCGGGCCAGCAAAAAGCAAGTGTCGGCATCGCCCGCGTACGACGTCCAAATCTTTTGGCCATTAATGCGATAGCCGTCTTCCTCAAGCTCAGCTTTCGTCCGAAGCGACGCCAGATCGGAGCCAGCCTCCGGCTCAGAAAACCCCTGGCACCATAGCGACTCGCCTCTGCCCATCGGCGGGATGTAGGTCCGCTGCTGAGCCTGGGACCCAAATTTCATTAATATTGGACCAATCCAGTTAACGTTCATGTACTGCCCGCCACGGGGCTCACCAACCTTCCACATCTCCTCAGCCAAAATAAAGGCCTTCCACGGATCGGCGGCTTCTCCCCCCCACTCAACGGGCCAGTGAGGCACCAAAAGCCCCTCATCAGCTAGACGACCGCAAAACGTCTTCGCAAACTCCGTCTGCTCGCTCGAGCCCGGGCCATGGGCAATTTCTTCCCAATTTTCAGGGAGATTCGCTGCAATAAAAGATTTAACGCGCTCGCGAAACTTGAGCTGCTGCTCAGTCCAAGAAAAGTCCATGACCTACCTCTCGACTCGTTATTCAGCGCACCGCTTTTTTTCAGCCAGCTTTGCGATGTATTTTTCAATACCCTCCACATAAGCCGGGCTTAGCATTAAAGCGCTGTTAGCCATTCGTTCAACGTGCCGAGCTTGATCTCGACCCACCTCATGGGCTAACTCAATGGTTAGTTTAGCTGTACCCATTTGCTCTCCGTGCTGAGCAGCCAAATGAGTACAAAAAGCCATGACCTCGTCTTCGAAAGACTCGTCTGGAAATACCTCATGAACCAGCCCCATTGTGTACGCGCGATCGGCGTCAGCAGGAAGGTTCGCCATAATCAAATATTTAGCCCAATGAGGGCCAACAACGCGCGTTAGCCTCGAGACACCATTTGAAGCCGGTAAAACTCCAAAACGCCCCTCAGGAAACGCATAACTCGCACTTTTGGCGGCCAGACGGAAATCACACGATAGCGACAGCTCAAGCCCTCCACCAACGCACGGCGCTTGATGAGCAACCACTATGGGCTTTTCGATATGCTCCATTTCATCGTAGATACGGTGCATCCCCAGAGTTTGAAGGCGATGACGCTCGCGAATCTCGACACCCGATTTCGCCAAGGTTTTGGGCCCCTCACCGCTATTTAACATGTCGACGCCCGAGCAAAAGTAACGACCACGCGAGCGAATCAACATCACTTTCAACTCAGGCGTATCTCGAAACCGGTGCAGGGCCTGCTCAAACAGCTCCATCATCTGACGGGTCAAGGCGTTAAGCTTTTCAGGCCGATTCAATGTCGCGATCAGTATTCCATCGCGCTCATCTACCAATAGATGCGGAGCATCAGTCATTTTTCTATCCTCAGCCCCGGGTTCGAGGCAAACCAAGCGCCTTCTCGGCGATCATGCTGCGGTGGACTTCACTTGTCCCACCATAAATTGTTGACCCGTGCGCATGCCGGTAGGCCAAATTCAACGCTCCAGTAGCGCCCGATCGTTTTGCCAGTGTATGCGGTGCGCCCAAAGACAGCAGATCGCGAGCATCCGATTGAAACTTCTCCGATGAAAATAGCTTTATCATAGGGCCATACGCCAGATTCGGCTGCTTGTTAACAATCACAAACAAAGCGCGCATTTCCAACATTTCTGAAATATAAAGATGGGTTCGCGCACGCGCCAATCGTCGTTGCGCGTTTTCTGTATCGATCAATCTACCCGCACCAGAACTGATCTCTCGGCACATGGTTTCTGCAGATACAACCATATGGCGCTGGTCTTTTGTAAACCCACCAGCGTGCTCAAGCTCGAGCGCGGCAGACATCGTCGCCAAGCCACCATTGACTTCACCCAAGCGATATTTGTCTGGAATTCGCACCCCATCGTAATAGGTAATATTGGTCCGCTCATCCTGAAACGTATGAATTGCCTGCACCTCGATCCCTGGGGTATCGAGAGGAACGACAAACATAGTCAGCCCCTTGTGTTTAGGTAAGTCTGGATCCGTCCGTACCAACATAAGTACATACTGGGCGATATTTGCCCCACTAGTCCACATCTTAGAACCATCAATCCGCCACCATCCATCACCATCTGGCGTAGCGCGTGTTTTTGCCGCAAAGACATCAGACCCACAGCCGGGCTCACTATAACCCAAGCTGCAAATCGCATCTCCAGACATAATGCGAGTCAAAACTTCTTCTTTTAACTCGTCATTGCCGCACTTGCGAATCATAGTGCCAACCATATCGGTTGTACTCACGGGGTGCGTCGTCCAACCGTACTTTTGCCATACGGTTCGCATTGCGCTGACGACATAGGGCTTAGCATCACGCCCGCCATACTCTTTGGGCCATGCGGGAAACAGAAACTTATTTTCCGCCAAAATTTTATGCACGCCGCGATCGAAACCATCGAAAGAATAGTGAGCTTTGGCTTTCAATTCGGGCGTCAGAATCTGCGAGAACAATTCGTCGAGCTCCCGCCCCATTTGGTCGGCCTCTTCACCCAGATCAAAGTCGATAGGAACCGGACCGACATCAGGCAAACTCGTGGACTCACCGCCGTAAAGACGACGCCCAGCCTCACTCAATAAAAGGTCACCGTCTCCGTATATCAGGGGCAACTGCTTGGCACGAAGGTTGAACAGATGAACGTCATATTCGCTCGCAAGACCATAGCCGCCGAAAGTGTGTAAGGCCTGCGTAACACCGCGGCCCGCCGCGTCGATATTCCACCATAACGCCATGGAAATTTGCGCAGCAGCATCGGGCACATCGTTTGCACAGCTGTGTATCGCTTTCCAAGCAAGGAGCTTGCCACCATCGATTTCAGCGATCAAATCAGCTAAAGGATGCGATATGCCCTGATATTCGCCGATCAATTTATCAAAAGCCTCTCGCTCGCATGCATACTCAGCCGCTAACTTTACCGCCTGACGCGCAATTGCAGAAACCTGAACGGCCATCAACAATTTCCATTCCTCGACAGCCTGCTGAAAAACGGCAATAGCCGAATCGCCTGTATCGACTAACGTAGCCGATACAGCGCCAAAATCTATTTCACCAATCGAGGTAGAGGCCAGTGTCGCCTCGCTACTGACATTATTGGGAGTATAAACAACAACGCTATCGCCGCGCCGTGCGACAATCGCGTCAGCTGCGTTGCCGCCCGCGACCCACTGTACCGGATTGGATAAGGTGTCGTGCAAGGCCAAAACGATAAGCTTTGTTCCAGCGATAGCCTCACCAACAAGCTCCTCACATGATTCTGGGGCAATCTCACCCAAAACTCGTGCCGCCATCAGCGCTTCTACAATGGGTCCTGAGGCAAGCGTTCTACCCGCTTCTTCGACCAACACAGCCGCGTCCATTGTCGCCAAGCCTAAACCTCCCGCAGACTCCGGCACTCGGATACCAAACGCCCCCATCTCTGCAAGAGAACTCCAAAGACCTGGATCAAAGCCATTCGTCTCGGAGGCTTCGCGCACTCGGCTTGACGGGCTTTGTTCGTCGAGAAGGCGCGCAAACGTATCGCGCATCATGCATTGATCATCAGTGAGATCAAAGTTCATTGATCGTGGCTCCGTGTAAGGCGTATTGGTGATTTTCGCTAGTTACGCAGAGTAAATCAGGCGACTTTATAAGTCAACACTGATGTTCAATAGGGTGGCAGCCGGCCTTTAGTAGAAACTTCCAAAAACATGAAAGCTTAATCGAAGGCACCGGCCATAAACGACCTGATCATTTCCGAGTCTGAGGTCTTGAATACACCCACACACTGAATCCTTAATACCTCTTGAGCCATGCGCCGAGCCTGAAGCTTACGCTCTTTCGCGGTCTTAAATTTACTCGCTATTAGAACTGGCCACATAAAATAACCTGATAGAATCGTGACAGCCAAAGCCTCAGGGTCCAAATCTGGATCGCACATGCCACTTCTGGCAAAGGCATCCAAGCCTTGTAAAAACCGTCGATAAAACGGATCCTGCTCTGGCCTGTCACGAGACAACACGTCATAAAGCCATATTCGGCTCATGTCAGGATTTTCAATTGTGAACTCGGCAAGCCGATGGCTGAACGTCGCTATACCCTTTACAATTTCAGGAATATCTACCGATGTGACAATGAACTCCTCAACACGAGGCATACCGCCGAATACCGACTCGCAGAGCTCTCGGGATACCCGATCGAGGGTTGCCTGAATTAATAATTCTTTTGACTGAAAATGCTGATACGCGGTTCCGCGGTTCACACCTGCAACTTTTGCAACACCTGAAACACTAACTCCTTCAGCCCCGTCTCGCGCCAAACATTCTTGTGCGGCATCAAGAATGACTGATCTGGTCGTCTCGGGGTCGCGACGACGTATGGCTCTTGTATCCTCTGCAGCACCTAACATGCCCCCCCCTTTTTTAATAGCTATATATTTTGAGTTATAGCGTCAGTATACCCACAAGTTAACCAGGGATAGATGCCCACATGAGCCACGACCTTATTTAAAATGACGCAAAGTCAGACACCTTAGTTGACCCTGGAGATCGAGCCTCCTAGCCTCCAATCCGGTGCGGGCAATTCGACACCCCAACGACGAAGGATGCCTCTAGCGCATATGCTTCGAGTTGGACATGTAAAAACGTGAAGCTGTTCGGTATATTGAAAATGCGCTACTGATGAAGCATCAAGGATGCACCATATCGGCAGCCAATGTCCGAACAACTAGAGGCAACATAAAAGGAATAACACAATGCAGAGTAAAGTTGCAGTAATCACAGGCGCCAGCTCAGGTGTGGGCCTAGCGGTTGCAAAATTATTGCTCAGCCAAGGCTGGACAGTCATAGCTACGGGTCGAGACCCCCAACGATGCGAAAGTGCCGAGCAAGAGCTTCTAGAACTGACGACAAGACCCGAGCAAATCATCATGATGCGAACCGAGCTTGGTGAACTTACACAAACGGCACGACTGGCTGCTGCTGTTAGGGAGCAAGCAAATCAAGTTGATGCGCTGATCAATAATGCCGGGGGAGTGTGCGCTGACTACCAGCTCACAACCGAGGGGGTAGAGGGCACTTTGGCGGGAAACCATTTGGGGCACTTTCTGCTGACTTTGAGGCTTATGCCGCTGCTAGAACAAGCTGCTTTGAATAACCAAAGCCCAGCTCGCGTCATTAATGTTTCTTCGAATGCACATGAGTACTACCCTGGCTTTGACTGGGACGACCTCGCAATGAACGCAGGGTATGATGCCGGCATCGCGTACTGTCGCGCGAAGTTTGCAAATGTCATGTTTACACAAGAATTGGCGCGAAGAAGCTCGGCAACCACCCTGGTGGCTCACGCAGTCCACCCGGGCGTCGTCTCCAGCAATTTCACGAGCAATGTGCCAGATGATATGCGCGCGCGAATGTCTGATTTAAGCAGCCTGTCAGCTGATGTGCCTGCAAAAACCATAGTTTTGTTAGCGGCCTCTAGCTCGGGCGCAACGGGTAGCGGCAGCTATTGGCACGAAGGCGAACTAAAACCAGCGAGTCAGGCTGCTTGCGATCCTACTGAAGGCGCAAAACTATGGGCCGTCAGCCTAGACTTGGTTAAACCGTTCGTTTAGCAGTGCCGCCTGAACAATGAGTGAGCCAGTGAGGTGCAGGTTGGCTCACTCTCTATATCTCGCAGCCCAGTGACAGTATCAGGGCAGACATCGCAACGCGCTCGGTAATCGTAAGTTACTACACGCTTGAAAAAGTGCCATCGTCCATCGACCTCACGCCGATCAACACCGCGCCACTATTTTAACGCCAACTCGTCTACCGCTTCTTTCGTGACAAACTCCTAGACAGCTGTCATCTTACTGTTCATTCGCAATGGCGCCATCTTCATGGGCCATCCAGTGCACAAACCGATGCATTGGGTACATAGCATCATGTGGATTTCCAATAGTGGCAGGACCCGCTTCACCCAAGTGGGTAATGCGCTGAGCACCACTTGCGGCAAGTCGATCGCGGTAGCTTTTAATGCGCCCAAAAGGAAAAAAGCCGATGGTTTGGGTCGCCACATTGACATAACGAACGGCATCATCGAGATGATCCACCCGCACGACGTTACCAATTTTATTAATCGGGTGAAAATCTACCGGTTCTTCAGATCGTATAACAACACCGGTCCCATCAAAATCGCCGAAATAGCGGTAGTCGTCGTCCATCAAAGTGAGCATTTCAATTTGCTCGAGGATATCGACATCCACTGGACGATTGTCGCCACTAATCTGTGCTCGCTTCGCAATTCCTAGCTGCATGAGCCGGCAAAACTCGTCAACCTGCTCTTGTGTGCCTTCAACAAACTGATATCGACTAGCGGCACAGGCTTCTTGATTCAGAATCATCAAATCAGCAGCCGCTAAATCTGCAGCCTGCGCCGTTGCGTCCGGGGATGAAAAAGCCTCAGAACCCACCATTGAAATTGACGTTTTTGGATCGAATGAGACCAACTGAAACCCAGGCCCGATATATTGAGCGACATTATTTATCGCGTCACCACCACCCCAGGCAACCAACTTGTCGAAATACTGCGGACGGTACAAAGCGGACTCAATTGTTGCATCACCACCACGCCAATAGGCCGCGGTCATAGACTGAACTACGGGATGGTCTGGATCAATCTCAGCCATTGTTTGCAATATAGCCACCATAGTGAACGGATCGGATGACGACATCTTAAATAGATTAATCGCTTTGACCATCGCCCCCTGAGCAATAGATTTGATGGCGACCCCCGGTGAATTACCGGGCATGACATGCACTAAACGTGGACCAAATGCGCGAACAAAACTCTGCCTACCAGTGAAGTCTTGCTTGGGCACCCACTGATCCAACACTCGAGGATCGTGGAAGTTCTGCTCCACCTCTGCCAGCAAAATGCGCTTATCTAAATACGCCGTGGCGTGTGCCATTGTCACTTCCAAAACCTCGCGAGGCAGCATATGGGTAGCGGCCATCCGCTCAAAGCAAGCCTGTATATGAGTGTTCGCGGGGTCACGCAGGGAATTTCCGGTCTCTACTAGAAAATCAATGATCTCACTGAGCGGAGTATTTAGTAGCGGGGGCACTACCGAACGCGGCGTAACAACGGCGTTTAAATCGAGCTTTGGTGTTACAAATTCAACGCCAAGATCTCTAGACTTATGGTGCTGCTCCGCACCAGAACACAACTGACCTCGAATAAAAAATGGAGCACTTACTGAACTCATGACATACCCCTTACGTAGGCATCAACTGTGCCCGCACAACCGATCTTGTCATCGCCTTCAATATCCGAGTAGCGGATGATCGTATCGCGAATACTCGGGCTGTGCGCACCACACACGCAGCGACCAAAGTCTATCGAGACTTTGTCACCAGTGATAACACCACCCCAACGACCCTGTACAGAGAGGTCTACAAAGGCTGCGCGCCCTTCATACTCCCCTTCTTGCCGTTCAAGCAGCACCTCGCCGGACTTATCTAAAATTAAAGGTATTACCCATGGTGGTATGTGGTAACGACCGCCTTCTCGACAACGAGGCATCCCCGACTGAAGCTCCTGCATGCTGTAGTTTTGGTAGTTGCGCTCCGGCGCTATATTGAAAGTCTCATAGACCACCTCCCGATAATTATCGGGCAGCTGAGCTCGTTTTAATCCGCCGCCAACATAAATCGAATTCATAGGATTAAAATCTGATGCAGAAAATCCCTGCGCCCGAACCCGCTCCGCAATAGCGTACAAACTCGACCACATGCCACTAATGTGAAGCAACTTAGCTCGATCCTCAATAATAGCCGCAGCGGCGATTTCAACCGCATCTGACATTTGCTGCTGGCGAGTCGCACTAATGCTCTCGTAATCAATTAACTCTTGCGGCGTGGCCACGCCATCCGCGATTTTTTTACGTAAAACAACCATGGAGGTGAGCACCCCTACCGAGATTGGCGGCACGGGATAGTCGAAGGGCTTAGAATTTGGATCTTGCAAAGCCTTACGGTAGGCTTCGCCCGTTTTTAGATTGCGTGGGGTCACCGCAACGGGAGCTAAACCGTAGATTTTGCGATCGGCATTAGGAACCACACCCGAGCCCCAACTGTAGGCTGCAACAGCTTCAGTAAGCAACCAATCCATGTCGTCCGCCGACGAAACCAACATTGCCGATTTGCCTGTAGTGCCACTCGAGCAATTCACAAAAACGCCTGACTTCTCGAGACTAGCAAGCCAAGCATCGATATCTTCGTATTGCGCCGGCTCTTCGACTGGAACCGAAATGCTGGAAGTTGCCTGAAGCCATTTTGCCAACTTATCCCAACGCTGCTGAGTTAGTAGAGACTCTGGATAACTTTTATAAACGGTATGTGGAAACAGTATGGGCACGACAGTTTCAAAATCAGAAATTCGATCAACACCCGCTTGTTTAGCCCGATGACCAAGTAATTTTATTTTATCGCGCTGGATCTGAAACAGCTCATCCACGGCCTCGAGTTGCAGCGCCTGAACCTCGCCGTATGGCAGATCAAATCGGTCTGGATTATCTACCAGACTCTTCAGTTTTTGTAACGCACTCATAAGTTTCTCCAAGAGTAATACCACTTACCAATAAAGGTACTCTTGCGTTTACTTAAATGCAAGCAGATAATATCTGTCAGTGTGGACAAAATATTTTCAGCGGTGACTATGAATACAAAACAATCCCCTGCTAAACGCGGCAGACCTAGCGCCAAAGAAGCTGCGGCGATCCAGGAACGACTGAAAGAGGTCGCTCTGAACATTTTTATCGAACGAGGGTTTGAGCAGACCACCATGGAACACATAGCGACAACAGCGAATATGTCCAAACGCACTGTGTATTCTAGGTTCCCCGATAAAACATCTTTATTTTTCGCAGCGGTAGATATGGCGATTAATCGCTACACCCTCAGTAAAGAGTCTCTATCGAAGTGCCTCGCGCCCTCAATCGGCGCAACACTGCTCAATGTGGCTCTGCTCCGAATCAGCAACATCCAAAGCCCGTATGGGATGCAATTACAGCGACTCGTCAGCCACGAGTCGTACAGATTCCCTGGTATGTTAGAACGCGCGTTTCAGAACAGTACTGGGCCCACAATTGAGTTCCTAATTGAGTATTTCGAGGCCAAGACGGCAAAGGGTGAACTTGATGTAGCCGCACCTAAGAAAACAGCGATCGCGTTTTTAAGCCTGGCTCTTGGGGGGCCCGCACGACTCATAGCCGCTGGACAAGAGATGAGTAAAGACGAGCTCACCGACTCCGTAAAATTTTCGATTGAGCTATTTCTAAATGGCATTCGACGCCGAGAGCAATAAGGAAAACACCCACCAACACTTGCTGGAGCGGCAATATTGATATACCTTATTAGTCAACAGTGTTGATCTTATAAACAAAAACAAAGACAGTGCAAAGCTAACCAATGGAGCCGCGCATGCATAACTCCACGAAATCAACCAACAAGAAGCACTTCAACGCCAATGATCTAGCGGCGAAATTTATTCCAGGCGAATGGATCGACCGCCATCAAATTGTCACGCCCTCCTGCGTTGTCTTAGGGGGAACATACCGGCGTGACGATACAATACGGGGCACTCTGCACTCGCAAGACTCTCACTATTACGACTTCAGCCTCTCCAAACGCCCACCAAATTCCAAAGGTCGATTAGTTGACCACTTTCTCGAGGCGCAGCCGCTAGGTGAGGTCGTATTCGTACCCGCAGGTGAACGCTACATAGGAGAAACCGGCCCAGGGGAGCAAAACAATGTATTCGTGTTTCTTGACTGCGCCAGATATGAACAAGAAGATTTAAAGATAGCCACTGCCGCTAAAAGTCCGGAAAAGCAATGTTTTATGGATCTTCATAATGATCGCATCCGCTTTTTGCTTACCCAAATCAGCAAGGAGCTTTACGATCAAAGCTTTGCGTCCGACGTAATGATCGAGGGCCTGTCCATCACGCTAATCGCCGAAACAGCACGCATGCTTAATCATTTACAACGCCCCAAACTACCACGAGGCGGCCTCGCGCCAGCAAATCTGCGCAAGGTCATCGACCGAATAATGGCTGGGGGCGCGCCTCCAGGCCTAGAAGAACTGGCAAACCTTTGCAACTTAAGTCGCCGACATTTGATGAGGAGCTTCCAGCAGTCTACCGGGCAAACTATTGGTGAATTCATAAAAAATAAAACCTTTGAAAAAGCACAGGTATTGCTAACCAAAAGCGATATGCCAATCGGCGAGGTCGCCATTGAACTGGGATTCGTAAACACCTCGTCTTTTTCTACGGCATTTCGCCGAATGACCGGTCAATCACCCCGCACGTTTCGGGTTCAGCAAACACCAACCGGCCTTAAGTTACCTTACGTCAATCGCACCCATTAAAGCGGCATTAAGTGCCGCCACCCCGCTTTAGTTATCAAAATAAGGGAACTAAAGGGGGGTGGCAAGGTTCTCGGGGTGCTAATTGGATGAACTTAAAGCGATCTATAGACCCACCTGTTTCGCCAGCTTATACCCCTGACTCAGCCTCTCGTTCTTACCTGGAACCGATCCATATACGGTTGAAACCGCTCACGTATCGAAGCCTCGGTCAGACCGTAATCTTCAAGACTATAAGTATGTTTGCCGTGTTTCCCTTTTGGATTATTGGCTAGGTAATCCCGCATAGCTTGCTCTGCTGTTTGACTAAGCTGTTCGCCAAAATGGCGATACACCCGCTTAACTTCACCCAATGGATCAGCCATCATGTCGAGATATTGAACGTCGCAGATGCTGTCCTCACCATGTGCTTCGCGATACGCTATCGTGCGTTCAATCATAACGTCAAAGGTCTCGAGAAGAGTCCGGCCTATTGCCAGCATATCCACCTCATCGCTAAACATGGGCCGCACAGCTTTCAACAGACTGCAAGCCGATCCCACAACCTCTACTGGATCTCGGTGAGTCATAACCAGCTGGGCGTCCGGGTATACAGTGTGCAACGCATCGAGAAACAATGGATGCCAGGGGTTTTTAAGGGTCCATCGACCACCAGTCTCAGCCTGCAAGAGCTGCAGATAACGCTTGTGAAACTTAAACGCCGGCAGATAATCTGCCTCATAGAGCATGTACCTGCCATAACTCGGGACGTCATACATTGAATCGTAATATTCGGCGACAAATGACGGCGCCATTAAAAATTGGCATTCCGTGGGACTGTCGGCATCTTCGTGATGAATCGCCGAAATATGCGGAGCATACTTCAAGGACATCTGGGTTAACTCTTGACATTTATCGAAGCGCGGACCCGCCTTTAATTCCGAAATTTTAGGGGGCGGCACAGGATCCATAGACTCCCAGCGCAAAAAACTGCGTCTCATGGGGTCTTCATTTAACAAGTTGATAAGCAACGTTGTTCCGGTGCGAGGCAACCCAAAAACGAACATCGGCTTTTCCACGGGGCGCTCTAACAACTCTGGATTCTGCGCGAGATAATCTTCGATACGCAAACGGTTAACCAAATGTCCGATCAAGGTTCGCTGCACATTCTGCTCACCGCGCTCGCTGAGCTTAGCCTCTTTATTTATGGAATCCACAAGAATTTCTAGCGGACCAAGGACTGAGTCATCGCCAAGTTGATCGAGTCCCGTTTGATTTTTCGCAGCGCTAAGGAGCTCTGATACTTTCACTTAAAATACCTCTTTAATTGTTGGAGTTGTTGGGCCAATTGCAAAACCTGCTGTGCTTGTTTTAGATGGGGAACATCTAGCATTTTCCCATCAAGCCCCACGGTGCCCGCTTCAGGGTTGGCAGCAAACGCCTCAATCACACGCTCTGCAAATGCAATTTCGTCCAGCGAAGGACTGAAGTTTTCATTAATAATCGCGACCTGAGCCGGATGAATTGCCAAACGTCCGACAAACCCTTCCGCCCGCGCGTCGCGGCAAGATTTTGCCAGACCCTCCGTATCGCGAAAGTCAGCGTAGAGTGTCTCGATAGGCTGTACATCACTGGCTCTTGCCGCCATCAATACCATTGAGCGCACCAATTTATAGGTAAAAGCCCACTCTCCATCCGAGCCAATATTCGTAGAAGCACCCAGTGCGGCACTAAGATCTTCGGCTCCCCATGACATGCCGACCATACGGGGCAAATCCGAGGCCGCGTACTCTCCCAGATGAAATGGCGCTTGCGCAGTCTCTGTCGTCAAAGGCAGAATTTTGATGCACTCAGGCGCTAGACCGGCATCTTGCTCAGCACTCGCCACCATCGCCGATAATGTTGCCACATCCCAAGGACCAACAGCTTTTGGCTGCACCACACCATCTGGCTGGAACGGCACAACAGCGGCAATATCTTCAGCACACATCGATGTATCAATGGGATTAACGCGAACGTATATTTTTCCGCGACGCTTATCGAGCGGTCGAGCCTTTAAGTAATCGGCTACCATAGCTCGGGCCGCAGCTTTGTTGGCAGGTGATACAGCGTCTTCCAAGTCAAGGATGAGGGCATCGGCGCCACTAGCATCACCTTTCCCGAGTTTCTTCTCAGAGTCGCCGGGTATAAAGAGCCAAGATCTTAATATCATGACTGCGGTCTCTTCCATTGAAGACCGGAGCGCCGGCATTGCCCTACCAGCACGCCATCCTGATTAAACGCACGGTGGATATATGTGACGATTCCTTGATTGGGGCGCGATTTACTTTCGCGCAGTTCAGCAACCTCAGTCTGAATGTTGATGGTATCACCGTGATACAGCGGATGTGGAAATCTGACCTCATCCCAGCCCAAATTGGCGACAGCTGTGCCCAGAGTCGTCTCGGCAACAGAGATACCCACCATTAAACTTAGAGTCAAACAGCTATTGACCAGCCGTTGCCCATACTCAGTCTCGTTTTTACAGTATTCTTCATCGAGATGAAGCCGAGCAGGGTTGTGCGTCATAGTGGAAAATAACACGTTATCCGTTTCGGTAATTGTGCGACGAATGGGGTGTTCAAATATCATCCCAACTTCTAATTCATCAAAAAATAAACCTGCCATATCCATTCTCTATATTGCTTGAAGGCCTTGGTTGACGCCACGCAAAGGTAACCTCAGCGCATTCTGGAAGTATGCGATCATGGTAAAAAACCCCACCACCATCGGGATCTCAATCAACACCTCGGAAGTGCAATGTTCCTCAAGCACAGCCCAAGTTTTGTCAGTGATCATTGCGTCTTCTTTAAGTTCGTCAACCGCTCGAATCAGGGCTGACTCATAAGCGCTCCAGCCGAGAGCATCTGCACCCAATGTGACGCGCTTAATTTCTTCATCCGTCAAACAGGCCGCCTCACGAGACTTAGTAACATGCTCACCAAATTCATAGGGAGCGCCCAAGATCCAGCCAACACGCAAGATGATGATTTCTCGGCTGCGGATATCGATCTCAGCTTGCCCCGTCAAGGCCATAGTAAGGTCCGAGAGCTTTTCCCACGTATTTGCGCGACGCAGCATCGTAAAAAAAATGGTTGGCACTTCATCAGGATTGCCAGGCTCAAGCGGACGACCCGCATAATTGCTTCTGAGCATTGTCCACTGCGCCATGGCTTCATCTAAATATTGTTCTCGGGGTAATTCTTCGATTCGCGGCGGGTTGCCCACGATTTCATGTTGACGCGCAAGCAGCTGGTCTGGCGTTGATTTTGTCATTCTGCACCTCTTATTGTGAGACAGACACGGTAAACATAAAAAGGGGAGCGAAGCTCCCCACACTATTCACATGCCGATCACTATTTCGCCGTCGCATGGTGGGCGAACATTTTGAATAGATCGCCCGAGGTCACTACACGTTTTGTACCCTCTAAGGGGTTGGCCCCGCCAGTCGACTTCAAGCTCAAATCCACACCATCAGCCGCGGCCTTCGCACGCAGAGCGCCGACGGTTAAGTCTTCGCGAGAAGTGGTTTTAAACATGTCAAAACCGTAGTAGCGCATGGTATTCAGGTGAGTCACTTTATTAATTTGCTCCTCACTTAAGTGCTGCACTGAACGCCACAAGTGCTCTGGAGCCTCGGGCCACAAGGTATCGGAGTGCGGATAATCGGTCTCAAATGCGACCATATCCTCATTAACGTACTCGAGATTGTGCAGACCAAAATCATCATCGATGAAACAAACCATAAAGTTACGCTTGAATACATCACTGGGCTTTAAGTCACCAAACGTCATTTTTGAATTCGTCCAAAATTGGTGACGAGCGTGACTGAAATCTGCGCGCTCCATAAAATATGGGATCCAGCCTAAGCCACACTCCGACAGACAGATTTTCATGTCAGGGTAGCGATGAAGGGCCTCTAAATTCACCCAGTCTGCAGCGCCAACGGCTGATGACATAGGCATTGTGGCAATCCAGGCCTCAATCGGAGTTTCGTCAGAGGCATGCACCTGCGGGTTACCTGCGCCGATATGGAGATTCATGACCATGTCATTTTCGACCATGGCTTTCCACATGGGCTCCCAGTATTCATTGTGTATCGATGGCAAACCCTGTTTGGTCGGATTCTCATTCAACGATACGGCGTGCACGCCTTTAGAAGCCATGCGCTTAATCTCAGCGACCGTTGCCTTCATGTCCCACGTGGGCAAGATTGCGCAGGGTATAAACCGGTCTGGATAAGCACCACACCACTCGTCTACGTGCCAGTCGTTGTAGGCCTGCAGGTGAATACGAGCAAGATTTCGATCTGGAGCTTGGTGGAACTTGCCGCCATCAAACCCAACGGCAGTACCGAAATTCAAAGACGCCGCAATACCATTGGCATTCATGTCGTCTACGCGCGCATGCACGTCATAAACGCCCTTTCGGAGTTGATCGAAGCTGGTTGGCTCCATGCCATATTCCTCAAGTGGACGACCGACAACAGCGTTAAGCCCAACCGATGGCATTTGTATACCTTGGTATTCCCAATAATTCGTACCATCTGCCGTCATACGCAATTTAGGCGCGCTCGCCAAGTCGACGCCCGACAAGTGGTTGTCATACATTTCAGGCGGCTCACTGATGTGGTCATCAACGCTTATCAGCACCATATCGTTCATTGTCATACTCATAGTATTACTCCTACCTCTGGTTAAGAGCGGCGTTACCCGCTAATTTACAATCCAAATGGCAACTCGGTGCCAAAGCTAAAATCTCGTATCTGGCCTACACGCTTGGCGAACTCTGCTCGACTAGGCTGAAATGTGTAACAATTTGGTGGCATCTTCGTTGCGTCTGACTGTTCCGCCAGACTCCTCATCCGACCATTAGCTACCACGTTCCCCCATCGCAGAATGCGGGCGGCTTCTTGCAACTCTGGTGAAAGCCCTTTCATCCAGTCGTTGAGTTCGAATATATTTCGACCTGCGATCTCAGGTGGAGCTTGCAAAGTAAACTTCGCTTCGTCCCACTCAAGCACGAGCTTCCCACCTCGCCAAATCTCTGCATGCCGCACGTTATCTTGCGGGTCACTTACCAACACATCGTACTCAATGTGTTCGCAAGCCAGTGCATGAGCAGCAGCCCAACTGGCCAAGTCAAACAAATGCGTACACTGCTGCTGACGGTCTTTTAAATAACGTACATCAGCTAGCAGCATACCTGTGAGCTCACGTTTCAGTGCTTGTTCGGCACCCGGGCAGGTCGTCCAAGGTGCTCGCCGAATATCGACTTCGACGGCTCGAATAGCCGCTCCATCATGCTCTAAAGCCACGGCAAAGGCATGGATGTCATCTTCGAGCTCGGCAAATGAACAAGCACGTCCATCACTATCGATGCGAATACTGCGCCGATAACCCTCAAATTCAGAGATTCTTGCTGACGGCAAAGCCACAGGACTAGTCTCGAGTTAACAGCAGTGCGGTTGCGAGTGGACCACCGCCAGATGTCGCAACGGCTACTGTTGGCTGGGCCTTGATCTGCCGAGCCCCTCCATTTCCGCGCAACTGGGTCACTGCCTCATGGGCAAATCCGAAGCCATGCAAGCGCCCTGCTCCAATTTGGCCACCAAAGGTATTCAGCGGCAGCTCGCCGTCTAGAGCTATTCGTTTACCACCCTCGATAAAATTACCGCCCTCACCGACCCCACAGAAACCTAAACCCTCCAGCCAAGCCAAAGCCTGAAAACTAAAGCCATCATAAAGCTGCACTGTATCTACATCGTCCACTGTGTAGTCAGTCTGTTCCCAAAGCGCCCTCCCCGTCGCGTAACAGGCCATCCACTCAGCCTGATCCCAACTTAGACGATCAACCGAGCCTGCGGTTGCAGCAATACGTACAGGCTGACAAACGACCTCATCAAGAGCGTCACCCGCAGAGACAATAATAACCGTTGACGCATCGCTGAAACGGTCACAGTCGTATAGACATAAAGGCGAACTAATCATGCGTGCGCCCAAATATTCATCCATCGTAAGCGACTCTTGAACCAAAGCCCGCGGATTCAAGGCAGCATTCGCCCGATCCGTTAATGCGATTTGGGCAAGCTGCTCACGAGTAAGCCCATATTTTTTTACATGCCTCATCGCGTATTGCGCAGTCCATGTCACCGCTGATATCGCCCCAAAAGGCGCCAACCATTGACTGTAATTATCTACCCGGTCACGGCGCTGCATTGGGTATTCATCAGGTCTAGCCAGGGCGGCGGCCTCATAGACCGTCCGGTAGCAAATGACGTGACGAGCCATGCCAGACCGGACCGCGGCTGCGGCCTCAACGACAGCGCCAAGTTGAGAGCTGATTTCCATGCCGCCGCTGTACCAACGCGCTTTTATCCCCAAGGCATCGATCAGCTCATCGGCACCGATTGGCGAAAACCCCAACATTCCGGCAGATCGCCCTGGGTAAGTGGAAACACCATCAATTTGGCTAATATCTAAACCAGCTTCCGAGAGCGCCTCATTCACAGCATCGAGTGTGAGCAGCAGAGGGGAACGCTCCAAGCGCATACCAATCTGAGATTGGCCTACTCCTGATATGTAAGCAAACTGACCTGACATTACGAGGCCACCCTTCGAAAAACCGGCACAAAAACATCCTCGTGCTGTTCAAATTCAACCGCCACCCGATCACCAATATCGACGCTCTCGGGATCACAACCCACCACATTAGACGTTAGCAATACACCGTCAACACCATCTAGCTGAATTCGCGCAATCACAAACGGCACTTCCATTTTCGGATGCCATTTTTGGTAATTCACAGTAAAACTGTACACCTCACCAGTGCCCGCAACCGCTTCAGGAACGACATTTTCAGACAGGCAAGTCCGGCACACAGGTCTAGGCGGATGCACATATGACGCACAGCTCTGACATCTGTGCAATACGAGTTCGCCGCTCTCTCCGGAAGTCCAAAAAGCACGATTATCCCGATCGAGTCGCGGTAGCGCGCGATGTACCACGACTATGCCTTGCGCTGCATCATCACGGAGAGATCGACTTGCCCTGTCATAACACCCCCGATAAAACCACCATCAACGGGCAGAAACACGCCGTTAACAAAACTGGCTAGATCACTGTTGAGGTAAACAAGGCCCTGAGCCTGCTGCTCTGGCGTTGAGTATCGACCACTCGGCTGAGTGGCCGCATCAATCACATCTTTACCCGATGCCTCGAGGAAATCTTTCATCATAGGTGTCTGAGTGGGGCTAGGCAGAGTGCAGTTAATCCGAATGCCCTTCTTAATAGAGTGACTTGCGGTCAGCATAGTCCAAGCAATAATCGCTTCTTTGGAGAACGAATAGCCCTCTTTCACGGAATCCAGATTCTGCTCACACCAGCCCACGGATTGGTCGTAATCACCAGCTGCTATCAACTCCATAAGCTTTGGCATATTTTGGCTCCAGCCCAAACCTCCGGTAGACGAAATACTCGCGATCGCGCCACCCTCGCTCATGTAGGCCATTGCGCGCTCGGCGACCCGCCGGGTTCCGGCATAGTTTACCCGCATAACGTCTAGCGCTGGCGCCGTTTGCGGGAGTCCCGCGCAGTTGAATACGGCGTCAATACGACCACCGGTACCGACAGCATCCACAGCATTATCAATTTGCTCGCACACTCTCATATCGCACAGCTGGAATGACGCCAGAGGCAACTCGCACGCCTTATAGTCTAGACCATGCACCTCGGCACCCAGATCAAGCAACAACTTCGCTGTGGCATAACCCATACCAGAAAAACACCCGGTAACTAAAACTCTCTTATTGGCGTAGCCTAGAACATCCATAAAAACTCCATTTATTCGCATTTTCACTGCGCCTACGGGCACCGGTATGTAATAATAATGACTTGCTTACTATACATCAATGGTGTTCAATAACAAGTTGCGTTTTGAGACTCTTAATCATGATTTAACGGGCTCAAAAGCGCCAGAACAGCCCGCTCACCAAAGCGAATTGAGATAAAAAATGGCACTTTACACAACACTTCATCTTTACAACGTCCCGCCCGAGCGCCACAACGAGTACTCAGACTGGTACCGCGGAGACCATCAGCAGCAGCTTAAAAGTCTTCGAGGCTGCATCAGCAATCAGCGCTACGAAGTAGCCGATTATCAAATCATGCCTGACATACCGCAACCTTGGCGATTTTTAACGATTTACGAGTTTGAGACTAACACACCCGAAATCGATCTGCCGGCACTTGCGCCACTCCTAGCAAACGTTCGTGATCAGGGCTTAATCAGCTTAGATAGCGCAGAAAGAATTTACACCTACAAGCTGTTTGGTGACTGGAGATACAGCGCCAATCACCAGCCAGAGCACCCACTGTCTGGAATTTCCGTTATCTTGGGGAACTACGTGGCAGGCCGCTACGAGGAGTACCAAACGTGGTACGAAAATACCCACAGCGTCGAAGTCTCAAATGTTCCCGGTCACGTGGGAATGAAGCGAGGAGAGCTGTGTGAAGTGCAGTTAGAGCCAAAGCACTACTGCCCCGGAGACCAGTTGGTGCTGTGTGCACAGCAAACAGATGATCTGCTGTTTACCATCCGCGACTTCAGCGCTCGCGCACGCGGCGTGAGCCCCAGCGGCATTGCAATGGAGCCGCGCTCGCAGGCCGGCTCTTTTGCCCGCACGGTACACTATTTTAATAGAATCGATGGCACAACAAGCTGGCCCGGGGGTATTGCATACGCCGGCGACCTATCTGTTTACGACAAGAAATAAGGAGTTATCAAATGGCAAAAAGAATTGTTATCACTGGGGCGGGTGTGGGTTTGGGCCGCCGATTAGCACTGCGTTTTGCTGCTGACGGTGACACCGTCATTTTACTCGGGCGAACGGGCGCCAAAGTGGAAGCAGTTGCCGCTGAAATTGGCGAACGAGCGATGGCGCTCGAGTGCGATGTCTCATCACCCCAATCGGTGAGATCCGCGTTTGCAGCTATTGCCGAGAGATTCGATGCGATCGATGTACTCATTAACAATGCAGCATTATTCGAACCGTTCAAGCTTGCTGCTGCAAGTGATGAGCAAATACTGGCGGGTATTACCACTAACGTCTGCGGCCCTATGTTCTGCAGCCGATCGGCTATTCCCATGATGGCGCGCGGCGCACATATCATCAACATTTCCAGCGAGAGCATCAGCTTACCCTTACCCCACTTTACCATTTACCAATCGTCAAAAGCGGCCGTAGAAACCTTCTCAGAAAAACTGGCCTCAGAATTAGAACCCGAGGGCATTCGAGTAACAGCTGTGCGCTGCGGCAAAATGTATGAAGAGGGCAAACAATGGGATATCCCGCGGGAAGCAGCCATCGCTTTTCATGAAGAATGCATGAAGCGAGGCATTAATCCCCGTGAACAACCGATTAGTCAGTTCTCTTCGATGGAGAGTATTTTCCGTACGCTCATCGATTTGCCTGCCGATGTTCATCTCGACTTTGTCAGCGCCTGCGCGCGTTACCCACAATAAGGAATCTTTCAATGCATTCTCTTTCAGATGCCCTAATCTTCATCGATGGCGAATTTAAACAAGCCGATAACGGCGCAATGTTTGACATCATAAATCCGTGGACAGGCCAAATTGCTGGGTGCGCCGCAGATGCCGGCACCAGTGACACTACAGCAGCCATTGCTTCAGCGCGGCATGCGTTCGACAAAACCAACTGGAAACACGACCATGCCTATCGTCTGGAGGTAATGACACGCTACGCTAAATTATTGCGTGAAAAACGAACAGAGCTTCTTCAAATAGCACGCATTGAAGCCGGCGCCGCGGTTGGCGCAGGCGCGCGAGCTCACATCGATGGTGCGCTCGATGGCATGGATGATTTAATACAGTGCTTCAATCAGGTTGTATTTGAAGAGCAACGCCCCAATCGGACCGTTAATGGCACACTGAACGTACGAAAAGTGCGACATGAACCACTAGGTGTCGTAGCTGCCATAACGCCTTGGAACGTGCCGCTTTATGTCAACGTGGGCAAAGTGGGGGCCGCCTTGCTCGCTGGCTGTACGGTCATCCTAAAACCAGCACCTGACACTCCCAAAATGGCCTCATTTATGGCAGAAGTTGCTGTTGCAGCAGGACTCCCCGGGGGTGTATTCAATGTATTGCCTTCATCAGATCCAGCCTTGGTTGGCGAGCAGCTCGTGGCTAGCCCACTCGTTGACTGCATATCTTTCACCGGATCAACAGCGGTCGGCAAACACATCATGCGCCAAGGCGCAGAAACCATGAAACGCGTATTCCTGGAACTGGGCGGAAAATCGGTCAATATCGTTCTCGATGATGCACCCGACTTCACTATGGCAATTGCCAGCTCTATGGTCGTATTCCATGCCGGCCAGGGCTGCGCTTACCCTACCCGCTTATTGGTACCCAAAAGTCGCTACCAAGAAGCCTGCGCAATCCTTCAGGGCGCATACGCGCACTTTGACAGTCAGTGGGGCGATTTTGAAGAACCCACATGTATCATGGGACCCGTCATATCGGCTAAACAACGCGACCGCGTGATGGAATACATCCGAGTAGGTCAAGAAGAAGGGGCAAGACTCTTAACCGGCGGTGAATTACGGCCGGATAAAGGCGATGGCTTTTTCATCGCACCCACTTGCTTTGCGGATGTCGACAATACCATGCGCATTGCTCGTGAAGAGATCTTTGGTCCAGTCCTTGTCGTCATTCCATTTGAAGACGATGAGGATGCCATTCGAATTGCCAACGACAGTGATTATGGTCTTGGTGGGATGGTCACCTCTGGAGATGAAGCGCGCGCTCTGCGTATGGCCGAGCAAATTGAGGCAGGCTGCATCAGCGTAAACGGGGGCATGAGCATTCTCGGCGACCTCCCCTTCGGAGGCTACAAGTCCAGCGGTATCGGCCGAGAATGGGGGCACGAAGGCATCGAGGAGTTTCTGCAAACTAAGGCGATCGCCATCGCGAAACACGGCTAAGGGGGAATTGCCGCGGCCAGCCCAGCCATCTTTCGTGGGATGCCTGGGCTTATCTAAGCGCCAAAGGCTTATGCCTTACTCACAACACAACTAACTCATCCAAATAACGCTTGGATTGAATCTTAGGCATGCCCAGGCAACAGCTAATCACGCATCGCCAGGCGAAAACCTCGGCCGCTTATTCGTAAGCGGCCGCTGATACGAGGGATCGTCTACAGTTCTTGAGGGCGCACCATTGTCATGCACACCTGGCAAATCCGAAAACGGGATTGCCATTGTGGGCACCATTCCTGACCACTCAACAACCGTATTGCGGACCGCGATTTTCCATTCACCATCACGTCGCTCGAATCGATCGATGTAGCGCCCCCCTGCAATCCAGTTACTCTCGTCCCGATTTCGGCCAACAAAAAGATAATAGGTTTCGGTGTGCGCCATATCGCCATCAAGGTCGCAGCTGTGGTTGAGCAAGTTATGGTGCGTCGCCTCCTGCCCTTCATCGTGCAGGCTGCGCGCCCAATCATAAAGAACGTCGGGCGCACCAACGAATACACCAGCAGCAACCTCGGCATCCGGGTGAAATGCCGACAAAAATAGATCTCGATCAAATCTATCCATTCCACGACCAAATCGGACGAGACAATCGAGTATATCTTGGCGATCACAAAGTTGGGCTAAACGTTCAGGGCTTGTCACTGATCACCTCCACCATTTATTGGAAGAAAAACTGGAGCACCGCGCGTGTTACGAAGTGAGGGAACCTCTTTGCCGTCAATATCCACGAGACCATAGCGCTGGGCTAGCTCAGCGGTAATAAATGTGCCGCCTGTCAGTTTCATTTTGTCTGTATCGCGGTATAACCCGGCAATGACTAATCCAGGGAATTCCGGACTTGAGCTATCACTCACACGCGTGGCGGCCCGGCCCTCGAGACCCTCAACTTCCGCTAAATTCTTCTTTGCTAATTCCGTCATCGTTAGGCCCTGCCAAAGCGATACAGAGGCAACGTTAAAAGGCTCAAGCTCTACCGCCATGTCGCGCGCCATACGATCAGCCGCCGTTTTAGCCATCCCAAATAAAACGCCATAGGTGTATGCCACCCCGGTGTATCCCGAGGTTTGAACCATTAAACCAGAACCCTGAGGCGCCATACTTTTGGCAGCATGCCAGGCACACACAAAGCTCGAGCGCACGCCCACATCGATCATTTGCCAGTTGCTCAGTGGTTTTTCCCAGAATGGCTTATCTACCACCAAGTCATCGGCCAGCGAGAAAGCATTGTTTACCAGGATGTCAAGCCGACCGCTTTCTGATTGAATACGCTCAAATAAAGACGCGACCTGCTCATCGTCGGCAAAATCGATTTGAACAGGAATGCCTCTACCGCCTAATGCATCGCACTCCGCTGCAGTTTCAACAACAGCACCCCCAAGCGGATGGTCGACACTGTGCAAAGTCCGCCCCGTGACGTAAACCGTAGCTCCTTTCGACGCCAAAACCTTAGCAATCCCTTTGCCGATACCGCGGCTAGAGCCTGTTACCAAGGCGACTACACCGTTTAACTCAGTTGAGATATCGGACATTCAACCCCCCTCTTCATAAGGTACCATCCTATCTTTTTCAGCGACGGCTTATCGATTGCGAGCCACTTCGACAGTGCACCTTCAATCCAACCCTAGTGCGTGTTTAGCAGCGATATACGCAAAGGTATAACCCGGTCCAATACTCGCGCCTGCACCAGGGTACACCCGGCCGTAGGCCGATGCAGTGCAGACTCCAGTTGCATACAGTCCACCAATAGGCTCATTGTTATCAGCCAGCACTCGAGCATGCTCGTCCGTCACAACACCACCGTAAGTGCCCACATCGCCTGGCACTACGGGCACTGCGTAAAACGGAGGCTCACTTAACTCACCTAAAGTCGGCGACGGTTTATTCCAGCGATCACCCAACCACCCGTCGTAGTCACGATCGCCGCGCCCAAAATCAGTGTCACGACCCTGCGCCACAAAATCATTGAATCGCTCGACCGTATTTTCTAAGGCGTCTGAATCAACCTTCATCGCAGTCGCTAACTCGCGAACGGTAGCGGCCACCTTCAAATAACCCGCCTCTTCCCATTGCTTCAACTTACGCCCGCCACGAACACCAGCGATGCCTTTTGATTTGACACATCGACCGTCCATTACAATCCAACTCGGCACCGCCGGCACCGACTTATTGCGATCCAGCAAACCTCGACAAAAAGCCACATATGACCCACCTTCGTTCATAAATCGAACACCAGCTTGATCGACAACGATGGCGTGGGGATGAGCACCCAGCTGCTGCGCCCCGGGCTTGATGAAGTCATTTTCTTTGCCCGGTGGCAAGATGGTTTGATATCCCACCATCATATCCATATTGTGTGTATGGGCGCCGACTCGAACCATCTCCTCGATCATCTCACCGGTATCAGTGTCAACAGCATTACTCCACTCAACGTTGGTATGGGGCTGATAACGGTCACGCATAGCTTGATTTTTAGCAAAGCCGCCTGAATCCATCAAAACGACCGGAGCCCCAATACGCTGTGACTCCCCATTGACGGACGCAACTACCCCGGTAATCCGATCTTTTTCGATAATCAAGGACTCCACTGGCGATTCCGTTGCGAACTCCACACCTGCAGCCAATGCGGCTTTCATCATTTGGCCCTGCAGCGCTAGCCCAGCAGAGACAGTTTTTCTCCCCGTCAAAACATGCGCCAAGAGGCGGAAAATAAAATTCAGTAAAACGCCTCTAGAACGCCAGGTGTGCTTTAGATTCTTAAACTCAAATGCCTCAGCTAGCATCAGGGGCAAGGGCAAAAAGCCCCGCTGCATTTTTTTCGCCCATGGGCCCAGCTCTTTAAGATTAAATAATTCTGACACCACCGTACGGCTCGTTTTGCACCCTCCGGGCCGCTCGTCGTAATAGTCTGGCCAATCTTTAACGCGAGTGAGCCGCACCCCTTGCGACTGCAAATAGGCCACCATATTCGGCCCTTCTCGCAACAGCGCTGCTCGGCGCGCAGGGGTCGAACCGGGCTCATCTAAGCGTTCGCCCATCAGACCCTCAACAAACTTATGAGCCTCATCGGCACTATCATGAACGCCGTCTTGCGCCATCATTGGATTATTAGGGATCCACATAACGCCCCCAGATCGCGCGGTGGTCCCACCTATGTAAGATGATTTTTCGAGCAATAGAACCTTTTTACCTGCTGAGCTCATCATCTGTGCAAAACACATTGAGCCCGCACCACTACCCACCACAATAGCGTCGTACTCGCGATCAAAATCAGTCATTGTCACCCGCCTTTACTCGTATCAGTCGCCAGAAGCTGCTGGCGAATCTTATGTTTTAAAACTTTACCCGCGTCATTTTTGGGCAGTTCAGCCCAGCACTCCAAACGCTCAGGAATTTTAAATTTAGCCATCTCATGTTCGACCATAAAGTCAAATAACTGTGGCAGGTCAAACGCTTGTCCTTTGGACACAACGACAATCGCAACTGCTTGCTCGCCCGTCTTATCATTAGGTATACCGACGACAGCAATTTCATATACCGCTGGATGTCTAATCGCTAAGTCCTCGATTTCTTTGGGCGCTATATTTTCCCCATTACGGATAATAATGTCTTTGCTACGCCCCGATATCACGAGGTAGCGGTCGTTAACCCAATTGCCCAAATCACCCGTTCGATAGTAACCCTGCATATCGAACACTTCGCGCTCGTCCTCCGCATGCACATACCCCACGAGCATTTGGGGCCCTCGAGCAAACACCTCCCCAGACTCTAACTTGATCTGTGCTATTCCGGCTCTGCCATCAGTCTCAGCTGCAAACTGTTCTTCGCCCTCACCTAAGGCGCCGACGGTGGTTACCGGTACTTCGGTAGAACCATAGACGCGCGAAACCCGGGCTTGTTCAAAGTACTCTTGTGACGCCAAAATTAGAGATGGCGGTACAGAGGCCCCCCCACAAATAAAGACTTCGAGATCAGGTAAGCGGTTACTCTTATTTTTAGCCTCCTCTAGGGTTTGGCTCAAAAACGGCGTTGCACCCGCGAAGTGAGTGCACCGTTGGGAGACAAGTAAATCGACCCCAAGCGCGGGATCCCAATGCTCCATTAAAAACGTGGTTGCACCTAAAATAAGAGGGGTCTCGAAAGCGTATATTGAACCACCGATATGGCTTATGGGTGACGCAACTAAAAACCGGCTAGCACTGCTAATACGCCAATGATCGCCAATCTGGCGTATTAATGCATGAATGGAGTTGTGCGTATGCATTACGCCCTTGGGGCTCCCTGTGGTGCCGGATGTATACATGATCATTCTTACAGCATCCGCATCTAATTCAGGCAGGCTTTGTGCTTTGGGCCCACTTGCTAAGGCCTCAAAATTACGAGAGGCTGTTGATTCACCCCGAACAACGACGACTTGGGGTGGGAGATCAAAATCCTCTAACGCTCGGCTTAGCATCGCTGGATAATCACAGTTCCGATAGTTTTCAGGTATGAAAATCATACGGGAATTCACATCGGCTAACATGTAGCGCAGTTCGTTCGCCCTAAGCGAAGGCAGAATCGGATGCACGACCATGCCTGCCATCGTGGCTGCAACGTAAATAATCAGGGCCTCGTGCCAATTTGGGAGCATAACGGATATGACGCTCCCCGCGGGGTGGCAGGACAGCATCTCGCGCGCCAATCGACGGGCATGATCATCCAGCAACTCAGGGGTGAGAATAACATCGCCCTCGACGAGAAGGGGGCGCGTCGGGGTGGTCGCCAATTCACGAGCGAGTGCATCCAGCAAGGTCTCACGCACCCAATGCCCATCAGCATAGGCTTTTTCGGCTCTGGCCTCATCCCAGCGGATTGACCTACCTTCAATAACTTTCCTCATAACATCCGTCTGACTTGATTGCTCAGTATTTTACTGTTTAACTACGTGTTTAATAAACATCACTGTTGAACAGCAGTCTATACAACAAGCAACTGCTGATGCAAGGTGAAAAGCAGTGTCGGAGACAACCTCATGAAAGTAGCAATTATTACAGGAGCAGGAAGCGGCATTGGCCTCGCAACCGCCAAACAGCTTTTCGCCGCAGGCATGAACATTGTTGGCGTAGGGCGTGACGAAAAGAAACTGGCGGCTTTAACTGCCGAGCTTGGCGACCCGTCTCGAGTAGCAACAGTGGCCGTTGATATTACCGAGACACAGGCACCCGCCGCCATTGTATCGCTCGCTCTGGAGAAATTCGGTCGCATTGACGTGTTAATTAACAACGCGGGGGTTGGCAAACCGAAACCCCTTCACGACACCGACGATGAGACACTCGATTACTTTATGGACATCATGCTTCGCGCACCATTTCGACTTGCTCGTGATGTTATCCAACACATGAAGTCCGGCGCCGTTATCATCAACGTGACATCCACCTTTGCTGAAATTGGAGGCCGCCGAGGAGGTGCCTACTCTGCAGCAAAGGGCGGCTTGAGCTCACTGACCGAACACATAGCTTGCGAATACGGGCCCGCCGGAATTCGGGCGAACAATGTTGCACCCGGCGTGACACTTACTGACATGGTACGCGAGCGCCTAGATGACCCAGCATTCCAGCGAATGAATGTCGACATGACGCCCTATCCAAGACTCGGCCAAGTTGATGACGTCGCCAGTACCATCGCATTTTTATGCTCACCTGGTGGAGAATTTATCAACGGGCAAACTATCATCGTCGATGGTGGCTGGACAAAAACTAAATATCTTTCAGACCGGGTGCTGAATGCACCTGTAAGCAATTAATAACATTAAAGGGATCACTCTATGACTAACCCCACACTCGATTGTTCCGATATCGACAACTATCTTGGCAAACCCATGCAACAAGCCAAAATCCGTGAGCCCATAGGCGGAATGGATATCCGCCGCTGGGCTCAAGCCATGCGTTACCCTAACCGCCTACA
>JAHEKX010000009.1 GCA_024644535.1 Gammaproteobacteria bacterium | reverse complement strand
CTGTCTTCATCTGTCTGTTAAACAACCTAAAACCGCCAGGGCTTTAGCTTTTCGGTAAGACCGTTCCCTTACCGAGGAGGCGCATTATACGTAACACCACAAACCACGCAAGCGCTTTTTTACTTTTTTTGCAAAAAACTCTCAGCCACCCGAAATCACGAATAAATGGTGCTTTTTCTTGCCCACTTTAACCAGATAAAACTTGCCCGCTAAGGCGTTCTCGACGGGAAACCAAGCTTCGGGATTGGCATTAACATCCACACCCAAAGCAGAACCATTAACGGTCACTGCAGAGCGGCTTAAGGCATCTTTAGCCTGCTTACCTGAAACCACCGCCTCTACATCACTTAATAGCTGTGTCAGAGTCGCAGGCAACTCGCTGCGCAATACAGTTGTTGTGGGCAAGCCATCTTGCGCCAACTGCGCCAGGTCATCGACGCTTAGATCCGAGAGGCTGCCGCTAAATAAAGCCTCAGTGATTCGTAAAGCGGCGTCTAACCCCTCCTGCCCATGCACAAGACGCGTCATCTCTAGCGCTAACACCGCTTGCGCCTGCGGGCGCCCCTGCGCTGCTTTATCTTCATCTTCTATGCGCGTGATCTCATTAACCGCTAGGAAGGTAAAGTAGCGCAGAAATTTATAGACATCAGCATCTGCGGTACCTAACCAAAACTGGTAAAACGCATACGGAGACGTTTTGCTCGCATCCAACCAAATCGTGCCCGATTCGGTTTTACCAAATTTCGTGCCATCGGCTTTGGTAATAAGCGGCATGGTCAAGCCAAACACCTGGGCACCGTGCAACCGGCGAGCCAGCTCAATACCACCGGTGATATTGCCCCACTGATCCGAGCCTCCAATTTGCAGACCACATTCATACCGCTGATAAAGTTCGGCAAAGTCCAGAGACTGAAGGATGCTGTACGAGAACTCGGTAAAGCTGATCCCAGTGCCTTCGCGCTCGATACGCTGCTTTACCGATTCTTTTTGGATCATGGAGTTCACAGAGAAATGCTTGCCGATATCACGCAAGAAGGTCAAGACATCCATGCCCTGCGTCCAATCAAGGTTGTTTGCAACCATGGCTGAATTCGAGGTGTCATCAAAGGTAATAAAACGGCTGACTTGCGCCTCTAACTTGCCAACCCATCCAGCCACAACATCTGGCGTGTTTAGCTGACGCTCAGCGGCCTTAAAACTGGGATCGCCAATTAAACCGGTAGCACCACCGACCAATGCAATAGGTCTATGTCCCGCTTCTTGAAAACGGCGCAGCATTAATAAAGGCACTAGCGAGCCTATATGCAAACTGTCTGCGGTTGGGTCAAAGCCGCAGTATAATGTACGAGGCCTCTCGTTGAGCCAATCGACAAATCGTTCTTCACCGGCGATCTGAAATACCAGTCCGCGCGCTCTAAGATCCTCTAATAGTGCATTCGACATGCTTGGCTCCGCATTGCCAGTTACTGTGACGCGGGCACGATACATCAGCCTGCGTATATTGCAAGCCTTGCGCAAACGTTCCCTTTCTTAACCCAAGTCCTTTATACTCGCACCCTTGTGATGAAAACAGCGCAAATATGACGTCATTATTCAAAAAAGCCATACGAGCGGGACGCGAGCCCCTACAAAGCGCAACCCAAATGCCTCGCAAGCATTTGGCCGCCATAGGCTTTGTACTACTGTTTTTGGCGGTGGTTGCGCCTTTTACGCCCTCGGGCGATGTATCGGCCAACCGAGATACGCAACTACCCCTGCCTCAACCGAATGAGCTGACCGATGAGACCGCACCACTAGATGTTGAGGTGGCCACTGATGATATAATGCCGCATGACCCCGAAGTCGAACAATCGGCCAACGAACTCACCTGGGCCTTTTACCAAGTTCGACCCGGTGACAATCTGTCAAAGCTTATGGCACGTGCCGGCTTTAGTGAGCGCGATGCATACATCGCCGGAAAGACACCCGAGGGATCGCTGACGCAGCTATTTCCCGGACAAACGCTGGGCTTTGCCACAAAATCATCGAGTGAGCTCACTGAAATACACCATAAGCTGTCTGCGCTTGAATCTATGGTCTATTACCACGAGGACGGTAAGTTTCGCGTCGAACGTCAAATTCGCGAGCCCGAAGTCCGTATTGTGGAAAAAAGCGGAGAAATTTCAAGCTCCTTATTTTTAGCGGGGCAAGCCGCGGGACTAAGCGACAACCTTATTATGGAGTTAGCCAATTTGTTTGGCGGTGTAATCGACTTCGTACTGGACCCACGTGAAGGCGACACCCTACATGTCGTGTACGAATCACTCTACTTAGATGACCAATACTTCAGTGACGGCAACATTATTGCCGCCGCCTTTAGTAACAAAGGCGAGACCTTCACGGCGTATCGCTATACCGACGTAAGCGGACGCCTTGGCTATTTTAACGAGCGTGGCGAGAGCATGCGCAAAGCATTCCTAATGGCGCCGCTTGATTTTACTCGCATCAGCTCTAACTTTAACCCTAGGCGCGTACACCCTGTGTATAAAACATCTCGACCACATCGCGGCACCGACTACGCAGCGCCCAAAGGCACCCCCGTGTTCGCGGCTGGCGATGGTCGCGTTATTGAATCTGACTACAACCGCGCCAACGGCAATTACGTATTTATTCAACACGGTGAAAAGTACGTTACTAGATATTTGCACCTTACCAAGCGCCACGTTAAAAAGAATCAACGTGTCAGCCAAAGCCAGATCATCGGCACTGTGGGCTCAACAGGCACCGCAACAGGCCCGCACCTACATTACGAATTTTTGGTCAATGGCGTGCATCAAAACCCGCGCACCATTCACAAAAAGCTCCCCAAAGCGAAAAGCTTGGCGACAACGGAACTACCCAGGTTTAGAGCTCAAACCCAAACACAGCAAGAAGCTTTGGCCCGCTTAATCAGCGAGCAGCAGGCGACCCAACTTGCCAGACTCAGCACTCAATAATACGGGCCTGTTCATTGGCCTGATGTCGGGCACAAGCGTCGACGGCATTGATGCCGCCTTGGTCCGCATTGACGACCAGTCAATCCAACTTGAGCATACTTACACCCATAGCCTATCGACCGACTTAACGACAGAGCTGCATCGACTTAGCATCAGCGAAACCTTTCAAGTGGACAGAATAGGTCAGCTACATCGAATTTTGGGGGATCTTTTTGCCCAGGCAAGTCTGGCGTTGATACAGCAATGCGGCATAGCACCAAGTAAGATAGAGGCCATAGGCAGCCACGGCCAGACCATTAGGCATCGGCCAGACCCTACGAACCTAGCGCCCGCATTTACCTGGCAACTTGGCGACCCCCACACTATCGCCCAGAAAACAAGCATCGCCACAGTCGCGGACTTTCGAGGTCGCGATCTTGCAGCGAGCGGTCAAGCTGCCCCGCTAGCTCCTCTATTTCACAGCGCAATGCTCGGTTCAAAGCAGTCAGGCGTGGTGCTAAATATTGGGGGCTTAGCAAATGCTACCATTTTGAACAAAGGTCAGATCAACCACGGCTTCGACACAGGACCTGGCAATACCCTAATCGACGCATGGTGCCGACACCACTTGAACCTCGCTTTCGATAAAGACGGTGAATGGGCTAGAAGCGGCAGCATTCAACCAGCCCTGTTATCACACTGGCTGTGCGATGCCTATTTTGCCAGAACGCCACCCAAAAGCACGGGGCGAGAGTACTTTAACCACGATTGGCTAACGAGAAACTCTGCGTCTTTGAATCGCTACAAACCCGAAGATATTGCGGCAACACTAACGGAACTGACGGCCGTTAGCTGCGCCCAAAGTATTATTCAAAACTCAATCGCGCCCTCTAACATCTATGTCTGTGGAGGCGGCGCCCATAACGCATTTTTGATGGAGCGCATCCAAGTGCATAGCGGTGCTTATCAGGTCACCACAACCCAGGCACTCGGCATTGCTCCCGATTGGATCGAGGCCGCCGCTTTTGCTTGGCTAGCCTACGCCAGAATCAACAATCAACGATTTGATTTACAGAGAATTACAGGAAGCGAGGGCGACATTCCATTGGGGGTCATCTACCCAGCCTAAGCCTGCAAGCTTACAAACTGAACGAGGCTCCGCAACCACAGGTGGTCACAGCATTGGGATTGTGAATGATAAACTTAGAGCCTTCTAGCCCCTCGGTATAATCAAGCTCTGAACCGACCAAGTACTGGTAGCTCATAGAGTCGACAATCACTTTGTCGCTGGCGAACAAGCTGTCGTCGTCGGCCACATCTTCCTCAAAGGCAAAACCATACTGAAACCCAGAACAGCCGCCGCCTGTTATGTATACGCGCAGCTTCAGCCCCGGGTTGCCTTCCTCGGAGATCAGCTCATTAATTTTGCTGATCGCATTGGGGGCAACACGAATGGTTTGCGGATCAAACGTTTCGGCGACACTCATCGAAAATACTCACGACAACTTAAACAACATTGTGATAAAACCGAGTAAACAGGTCAACTATTATTAGTGGCAACTGTTAGGGTATTAATGCAATCCCCTGCAGGCCGGCTTCTTCGGGCAATCCGCACATAATGTTCATGCACTGCACGGCTTGGCCCGAGGCGCCTTTTACTAAGTTATCAATCACCGACATGACAACAACCGTATCGCGACCTCCTGGGCGCTCAATCGATAATCGACATGTATTACTGCCACGCACACTCCTCGTTTGTGGATACTGACCGCTGGGAAGCACATCGACAAAAGGCTCATTGGCATAGCGCGCTTCGAACAAGGCTTGAATATCACCAAGGTCTCCCGTCAACTTGGCATACAAAGTCGAGTGAATGCCTCGTATGGTTGGCAACAGGTGGGGCACAAAAGTTAAGCTCACATCCTTACCACCCACGACTCTAAGCTCTTGCTCAATTTCAGGCAAATGACGGTGCCCAGCGACACCGTAAGCTTTGAAACTATCGCTAATTTCAGTCAACAAATTATCGACCTTAGCCTGGCGTCCCGCCCCACTTGCGCCACTGGCCGCATTCGCAATAAGACTCGAAGAATCAACTATGCCGACTTCCAACAAAGGCAAAAAGCCCAACTGAATTGAGGTGGGATAGCAGCCGGCACAAGCCACCAACCGTGCCGCCTTAATTTGGTCTCGGTTACGCTCAGGCAGCCCATAAACAGCTTCAGGCAGCAGCTCCGGTGCAGCATGGGGCTCGCCATACCAGTGCGACCATTCCTGAGCATCGCGCAGTCGAAAGTCGGCAGACAAATCTACCACCTTTTGACCATTGGCTAGCAATTCGGGAACGGTTTGCATAGCGACATTGTGCGGCGTTGCAAAGAACACCACATCACAATCTTTCAATCCTGAGTCGGACGGATCAGAAAATCTAAGGTCACAAAAACCGCGAAGATTGGTGTAAAGATCGTCCACCCGACGGCCCTTTTCTGCTCGCGACGTCAATGCTATAACCTCTACTTCGGGGTGGGGTAACAGCAAACGCAACAGTTCAACACCGGTGTAACCTGTGCCACCTACAATGCCAACCTTAATCTTAGCCATAACACTCCCCCACCAAAAACGCATAGTATAGAGCCTTAAATCAGAATGATAAGGCATAGTTGTGCAATTTCTGGAACGCCCATGCGTAAAATAGCGCTACTTAAGTTCAATCGCTTCCGCGACCATCTATCAAGCTACGATGCAATTGCCGCGTACAGCGTATTGGGCTTGATGGCCGGCACGCTCGCTGCTTTAGCCGTGCTTGGGTTTTTTTGGGCCATTCAAGCACTTGGGTCGCTGTTAGGAAGTAGCGCCACTGCCGAAAACTTCGAAGCCATGTCGGCACTGCACCGAGCAGGACTCGCGATTGGCGGCGCTTTGGTAATAGCTTTTATACTGCATGCCTTGAAGGAGCCTAGTCGCGGCACGGGCATTCGCCACGTAATACAACACCTGAACAGTCACTATGGCCAATTGCCATTACGCAACGCTCTTACTCAAACTATTGTTGGCATCATTGCGCTGGCTAGCGGTCAGTCGGGCGGACGCGAAGGGCCGGGGGTTCACATTGGCGCCACAGTCGCGAGCGTGCTTGGACAACGCTTTCGGCTTCCCAATAATAGCCTAAGAATCCTAATCGCTTGCGGCACCGCAGCCAGCATATCGGCGGCGTTTAACACACCTCTTGCCGGTGTAATTTTTGCGATGGAAGTCATACTTGCCGAATATACCGTAGTTGGATTCATACCCGTGTTAGTTGCCGCTGCAACCGCGTCCGTTATTACGCAATGGTTTGGCAACACCGAAGCCATTTTTGCCGCCCCTCAGGCTCACCTTCAATCGTTTTCAGAGCTGCCTCTTGTTCTTTTGCTAGGCGCTGCCTGCGGTACTGCGGCAGCTTGCGTTACAGCCAGTGTCAAGCGGTTGGCGCCAATCTTACAGTGGCCGATCTGGTTGCGATTTGGACTCGCAGGCGCCACAACGGGGGGTATTGCCGCCTTTATACCCGAAGTAATGGGCATGGGAACCGACACAGTGGCCATGTTATTGAGCGGTCAAGTTACAATTGTGTTCCTAGTGTTTCTTGCCCTTGCAAAAATTGCCACTACCAGCCTAACCGCAGCCGTGGGCATGCCCGTAGGTACCATTGGCCCAAGTCTAGTCATAGGCGCCACTATAGGCGCTTTGGTGGGTGACCTTGGCGCAATGGCAGCGCCCGAGATGAGCAGCGAGCACAGCCTGTATGCGGTTGTTGGCATGGCAACCACCATGGGAGTCATACTAAATGCGCCCCTTGCAGGTATATTGACCGCTGTTGAACTGACTCGAAACTTACAAACCACCATGCCTGCGTTAACTTGCATGGTTGCCGGTACAATAGTATTCACTAGCGTATTGCGACAACGCCCTATTCACCAAGTTTTGGAAACAGTGGAAGAATCGTGGCAACAAAATCCCGTTCTACGTTTATTGCACAGCGCTCACGTTAGCGCCTGCTGGAGCACGCAGTTTACCTCCCTAGAGTCTGACAAGCCCTACACCCAGAACGAGTTTGGAATGATCGAGTCGTCATGGTGTATCATTACGCGTTGTGGCGAACCGGTGTATACCGTCAAAACACAAGACCTGCTTCAAGCAGCCAGCGGTCAGGACACCTTTGCGATAAGCGACCTTGACTTGCGGCGTTTTAGCCTTGTGACGCTTGACGATGCCGCTTCAGTAATGCGCGTCAAAGACGCGCTGGTCAAAAACAGCGCCGAAATGGCCTTGATTATAGACCGGGTGGGCCAAGTCATCGCTGGCGTCTGGTCTAGCGACATCGATAAACTGATCAACCGCGCCGCGCGCAATGGGTAACGACAATGCTTTGGCTTAAAGCTTTTCACATTATTTTTATGGTTTGCTGGTTCGCTGGACTGTTCTATTTGCCGCGCATCTTTGTGTATCACGCGTCCTCAGAGCATGCCCAGACACGTGCGCAATTAGCCGTCATGGCCCGCAAACTGTATCGCTTTATTACGCCCTTTTTATTTTTAACCGCAGGCTTTGGTATCGCCCTTTTGCATCTTAACTGGGATTACTATCAAACTCAGATCTGGTGGTGGGCTAAATTTGCAGGCGTTGTCTTTTTGTGGGTTTACCATTATCAGTGCGGCCGCTATCTGAACATAATTCTAGAAGATGCCGATTGGCATACACACGTATTTTATCGATTTTTTAACGAAATCCCCGTGTTGTTTTTGTTCGCAATCGTTATCCTTGTCGTCTTAAAACCCACTCTCTAATCGAGCGTCAATAAACATGAATCAATCGGAAACTCTATTCGAGCGCGCTGGCATCCACATTCCTGGTGGCGTTAACTCACCGGTGCGTGCCTTTAAAGCGGTTGGCGGCACGCCAGTATTTATAGACAAGGCTGACGGCCCATATTTATACGACGTGGATGGCAAACGATACATTGACTACGTGTTGTCATGGGGACCCATGATCATGGGCCACAATCATCCTTACGTCCGGGATGCCGTTGTGCAAAGAGCTCAATTTGGGTTGAGCTACGGCGCACCCACTGAGCTTGAGATACAACTGGCCGAGCGCATTTGTGCTGCATTACCCAATATGGAAATGGTCCGCATGGTGAACTCAGGCACTGAGGCCACCATGAGCGCCTTGCGAATTGCTCGCGGGTACACCGGTCGCGATGCCATCGTAAAATTCGAGGGCTGTTATCATGGTCACTCCGACTCGCTATTGGTAAAAGCAGGCTCTGGGGCACTGACTTTTGGCGTACCTAGCTCGCCCGGTGTGCCGGCATCGATTGCCGAACACACCATTACACTGACCTATAACGACCCAGAGGGCTTACGCGAATGTTTCGCGCAGCGCGGAAAAGAAATAGCCTGTGTTATTGTCGAACCCGTGTGCGGCAACATGAGCTGCATACTGCCCACCGCTGAATTCCGCCAGGCTTTGCGCGAAGTCTGCGATCAATCCGGCGCCGTGCTTATTCTGGACGAAGTCATGACTGGCTTCCGTTTTGGCACTGCCGGCGCTCAGGGTTACTATGGCATTGAAGCGGACCTGACCGCACTGGGCAAAATTATTGGCGGCGGCATGCCGGTAGGTGCCTTCGGTGGCAAGAAGCATATTATGGAATATGTCTCGCCCCTCGGGCCTGTGTACCAAGCTGGCACCTTAAGTGGCAACCCAATTGCCATGGCGTCCGGCCTAGCAACACTCGATATCATTTCGGCAGAGGGCTTCTATGAGCCGCTATTCGCTCGCACCGAAGCTTTATGCCAAGGCATTCAAGCCGAAGCCAACAAAGCGGGCATTCCGTTCACCACAAACTACGCGGGCACCATGTTTGGGCTATTCTTTACCAATGAAGAAAAGGTTCAAAATTACCAGCAGGTAATGGCCTGTGACACCGACCGCTTCAAGCGCTTTTTCCATAGCATGCTCAATCAGGGTGTTTATCTGGCGCCTGCCTCGTACGAAGCAGGTTTTATGTCTAGCGCACATACAGATGATCATATCGAATTGACGGTCGAAGCCGCCGGCAAGGCCATGGCCAAAATCGCACAAGAGGATGGATTATGAGCTTTTCGTCCAATCGAACGGGGTTCCCGCTCACACGCATGCGCCGACTGCGCAAATCTGCAAACCGCCGCGGCTTGGTCAGCGAATCTCACTTAAGCGTTAACGATTTGATCTATCCCGTCTTTATCTTGGAGGGCGAAAAGCAGCGCGAAAGTGTTCCCTCTATGCCCGGTGTCGAGCGACTTAGCGTTGATGAACTGATAAAAGATGCCGCCGAATGGGTCGAGCTCGGCCTTCCCTGCCTGGCCTTATTCCCGGTGGTGCCCGCTGCAAAAAAATCATTACTAGCCGAAGAAGCGTATTCATCAGGCGGGCTTGTACCCACCGCTGTGCGTGCATTAAAAGCCGCTTACCCTGACCTTTTAATCATGGCTGACGTGGCGCTAGACCCATATACTATTCATGGGCAAGACGGCATCATCGACGACGATGGCTATGTTCTTAACGACATCACCAGCGAGGTACTCGTAAAGCAAGCCTTGTGCCAAGCTGAAGCTGGCGTTGATATTATAGCGCCATCCGACATGATGGACGGACGCATCGGCGCTATCCGCGAAGCGCTCGAACTAGATGGCCATATTAATACGTTAATCATGGCGTATTCTGCCAAGTACGCAAGCGCTTACTATGGACCATTCAGGGACGCCGTAGGCTCTGCTGGCAATCTAGGCAAAGGCGATAAAGCCACCTACCAAATGGACCCCGCCAACACCGACGAGGCACTGCATGAATGCGCACTTGATTTACAAGAAGGCGCAGACATGATTATGGTAAAACCGGGCATGCCCTACCTTGATATAATTCAGCGCGTAAAAAGCGAGCTGTTAGCGCCCACCTTTGCCTACCAAGTCAGTGGCGAGTACGCGATGCATTGCGCCGCATTTAAAAACGGCTGGCTCGATCAGGACAAAGTGGTGCTGGAATCGTTATTGGCCTTCAAGCGTGCAGGCTGTGATGGCATTCTCACTTACTTTGCACCTGTCGCGGCGCGCCTGTTAAAGAGCTGAACAATGCGTGCGGTGCCGCTCCTATTACTGCTAACGCTAAGCCTGCCAAGCTTTGCTTGTGAATGTCTATGGCAAGGCAGCTTCGCCGACATCTCCACCCAAGCTGACTACATCAGTCGCGGCAGTATTATCCAAATAAAGGGCAACTCCATAGACATTGAGGTGCAAGATGAGCTCAAGGGCACCAGTTACCGCGAGCAAGTGCGTATATGGTTAAAAACCGGCGATCTTTGCCGTGCTGAGGTCGAAAGGTTTGAGGTTGGCGAGGAGTGGATTTTCGCGTTGAATAGAATTGACACTATACCCGAGGGTGGTTTTAACCCCATGACGCCCAATATTAGCTACGGTCGCAAAGGTGACTACAGCCTCCCTGGGTGCGGAGGATATTTTTTGCCGGTGTCAGAGGACTGGGTGTTTGGCCCTATTATCGACACGACCAAATGGGACTTTGAACCAAAACTCACCCCTGTGTTGGCTCGTATTATTAAGGGCTACGTCAATGGCGATATCGATCGGGCAACCTTAAAAGAAGCCACCCAAGTCGACCCAGCGCTACGCGAACTAATGATTAATACCCGTCTTCACATTAAACGTTAAACAGGCGCTTCCATGGACCACGGGTCGGGGTGATCGCCGAAAGTATGAGACAGCATGTCGTCTAACATGGCCAAAGACATGCCCCAAATAACACGATCCCCATAACGATAGCAGGGGATGTGCCGTGGCACATCCAGTAACTCGGCTGGCATTTGGGTACGATTACTCAAGTTGCGAATAAAATTTAGCGGCACCCACACAACTTCGGCAACCTCATGATTCGGGTTTGGATCGATCGTGCGGTCTACCCGCAGAACGTAGGGGCAGACCACCAAACCTTTGTCTTTGTGCGTCTGCGCCCGCCTTGCGCGAATATCCGATAGACGCCCGATCACGCGATCTTGCTCTGATAAGACAAAGCCAATTTCTTCTTCGGTCTCGCGCACAGCCGCTGCAAACGAATGGTCGTCTGTTGAGTCAACCATCCCTCCGGGAAACGCCATATGTCCCGACCAAGGGTCGCCCTTACGCTCGGCTCGGCGTATCATTAGCACCGACGCATCACCCTCTTGCTCAGACAACATAATTGCCACAGCCGCTCTGCGTGATACCCCGCGCATAGGGTGTTGCGAACGCTGGTAACTTTGCAAAGCCTGTTCAATTTGCGTGAGCACGAATTTACCTCTAACTGCACAAGTAGCTTAGGACAAGGAGTATCATATCAAAGCCTCAAGTTCAGCGCCCGTTTTGACCCTTGAAAACATCAGCTTGACCTACCGTGTTACTCCCGTGCTGCGTGACATCAACTGGCAAATACAACCGGGTGAGCAGTGGGCTATAGTGGGTCGTAACAGCGCCGGAAAGTCCAGCTTGGCCAACATTATCGCCGGCAGCGCCAAGCATTATGTTGGCAGGTGCACTATCGACAATCATGCCCGTACGCGGGGCCTTGCTTACGTTTGTTTCGAACAACAAAGAACGCTTATCGAGCGCGATAAAAAACTGGACGACTCCGAATTTCGACCCGACGCTGCGGACCCAGGCACCACCGTACGCAACGCTATCAGCGGCGGCCAGCAACTGAGCAATGACTCACTTGAGTGGATTGAGCGCTTGGGCATTGCGCATATCCTTGATCGCGGTATCCGCTTTGTATCGACGGGCGAGGCACGCAAAACATTACTGGCTCAAGCCATTTGCCAAACGCCGGGGTTACTGATTTTGGATACACCCACAGACGGCCTAGACAAGCGTAGCCAGCAAACCATGAAAGAGGCGCTAAGCTTTTTACTCGGCAAACCCGACCCGGCCATCTTGCTGTACCGGGATATTAAAAATTTACCCGAAGGTATCACGCACCTGCTGGTATTGGATGAAGGCAATATTCTCACCCAGGGCCCCAAACAGGAAGTGTTGGCGCGCGCCGATGTTCAAGCTGTTTTTGCACATGCGAAATACCAACTGGTTGGTCTGCCGATTGACACTCAGAGGCAGGATTATTCGAGAGATGATGCTTTAATTCTAAACAATGTAAGCGTCCGCTACGGTGATACGACCATTCTAAACGATGTGAATTGGCACATGGGTAAGCAGCAACACACACTGCTGGCTGGACCCAATGGATCAGGCAAAACGACCTTATTAAGCTTGATTACCGGCGATAATCCAAAAGCCTACGGACAAGATATTACGGTATTTGGTGTTAAACGCGGCAGTGGCGAAAGCGTCTGGGACATCAAACGTTGTTTTGGGGTCGTGGACTCTGCTTCACACCTGAACTTTCCGCCACGCCAAAAAACTTTACACGTGGTGATTTCGGGCTTTTACGACAGCCAAGGCTTGTATCAGAAGCCCACCGACGGGCAGGTGCGCCAAGCCAAAGCTTGGATGCAATCGTTCGGGGTAGCAGATTTAATAGAGACCGAGTTTGATACTCTATCGTTTGGGCAACAACGCATTATTTTGCTAGCCCGCGCCATGGTGAAGCAACCCAAAATGTTAATACTGGACGAACCCACTTTGGGCTTAGATGCAGTGCACACACATCAGTTGCTGAATGCAATTGATCATGTTGCTAACGCGGGGCACACGCAACTGATTTTTGTCAGCCACAGCGTCGGCGAGTACCCTAAGTGCATTAACCAGTGCTTAGAGTTCGTGTCTCATGATTCGGGTTACCAACTTGTCTGCCGTGACTTAGCCCCCGGCGAGCTTCCTTAACGCGCGGCAGCGATCAGCGTCTTTGCAATACAACAACCCGCGCTCGGCCATTGCCACTGAAGCGAGGCGATCTCCTGCCTTGCTGTAAGCTTGCGACAAGGCTAGGTACACCCGCGCATTGTCGGCATGAATGCGCTGCGCCCGCTCAAATGTGGCGACCGCCACGGCAATTTTGCCGGCGCTTAATTGTTGCTGACCTTCATCTAATAAGCGCAAATACGCCGGAGACAGCGGTCGCTGTACTTCCACCGCTTTTGGCAGAGAAGGCGTGCGATTATCGCTTTGCTTGGGGCCCGGGGTTTCGCAGGCTACTAGCAGGGTAATCAAAAAAAGAATCCCAGCGCGGTTTGCAAAATCCATGCTTATACTCCAAATACTTTTTGTAACCAATCGCGAACTGGGTTGTCGGTTTTGCGACAATCGGTACTTGCGGTTGGCGCACTGCCTTCGATAAAGGGAATACGCTGCGCGTTGGGACAGCCACGCCCTGTTTTACGTCCATTAGTCGCATCAATCCACTTATATTCCACTTTTTCTGGCATGCGATACGCTACCGACCTGCGGGCTTCTTGTGCCATAAATCGCGCCCAAATCTGCCCCGCACCACGCGTGCCAGTTAGTGAGCTAGCGCGATTATCATCAAAGCCCACCCAGGTTACGGTCAGTAAATCTCCACTAAAGCCCGCAAACCACGAATCGCGACCATCGTCGCTGGTGCCGCTTTTGGCCGCTGTTACCAAGTCAGCAGGGAGCAGTGGCGCCAAAGACGCACCTGTACCCTCTTCCATGACACCCAGCAAAGCGTAGTGCAGTAAGTGCATAGTCGCTCGATCAATTGTGCGCTCATAAGCTAAGGGATAGCGGCGCAAAGGGTCTCCGTTGGCATCGACAATATCGCGTATGGTTCTTAAAGGCGTTCTAAATCCACCAGCGGCAATGGTTTGATAGACCGCGGCCAAATCTATAGCCGCATACTCCCCTACCCCCAGAGGTAAAGAAGCAACTTCAGGGATGGGTGCGGTCATACCTAAGCGCTGTAGCATTTGCTTGACACTCGCTGGCCCCAGATCAAAACCCAAGCGGGCCGCCGGCAGATTCAGCGAGTCAATTAAAGCCTTGTATAACAAGACGCCGCCGCGATGTGTTTTATCGTAGTTTTCAGGGGACCATACATCGCCGTTAGGCAACTCAACCGCTAAGGGCAAGTCTGGAATTTCGGTGACCAAGGTATATTTGGTCTCATCCTCTAGCGCCGCTAAATACACAGCCGGCTTGAACAAGGAACCCGCAGGTCGCCTAGCATCAAGTGCGCGATTAAAGCCGGCCTGGCTAACTTGGCGACCACCTGTTAAGGCTATGACTTCGCCACTGTCGACTCGCGTGACAACCGAGGCCGACTGCAACAGCTCGGTTTTATCGATTAATGCCAATGTGTTTTGAGTTGTTTTTTGAAGAGTCAGCTGCACCGAAGGGTCAAAGGCCGTAAAAATACGCAAGCCCATCGTCGTTAGATCTTCGTCTCGATACTCTAAGCGCAACTGTCGACGCACCAAATCTAAGTAGGCCGGAAAACGCTGCTTGAGAGTATCTTGCCCTTGCAAATCCAGAGGCATTAGTTTGGCCACGGCGCTCTGCTCAGGCGAAACAATGCCCTCTTGCGCCCACACATCCAAGACTAAATTGCGGCGCTCTTTGGCGCGTTCAGGGTTGCGGTTCGGGTTGTACAATGAAGGGCCTTTTACCATACCGACCAGCAGTGCCTGCTGGTGCAAACCCAGTTGGGTGAGCGGCGTGTCGAAATAATGCAAAGCTCCTAGGGCGAAACCGTGTATCGCACGAGGACCGTCTTGACCTAAATAAATTTCGTTTAAGTAGCTTTCTAAGATGTCTTCTTTTTCGGCATGCCATTCCAATAAAACTGACATGATCAACTCGCGGATTTTACGAGTAATAGTGCGTTCTGGCGTCAGATAGTAGTTCTTCACCAGCTGCTGAGTAATGGTAGAACCACCTGCGACGACGCGACCGGTACGTACATTACTGATGAATGCGCGAGCAATGCCCGCAACAGAGAAGCCGTGGTGCTGCATGAAGCGTTGATCTTCAATCGCCAGCAAGCCTTGCGTCAAACTGGAAGGTACATCGGCTAATTGCACCAGCAATCGATCTTCACCGTGTTTGGGGTATACACCGCCAATCACCATCGGTTCTAGTCGAAGCAAATCGATGGCCTTGCCTTCCCGCGTTAGAGCTACCACTCGCCCCTGGTCAAGTATCACACCAACTTGGGCGCCCTTGGCGAACTGATCGGGAAATTTAAAATCGCGCGTGTGAACCTCTATGCGATTGCCATTGCGACTGTACTGCCCTGGGCGATACAAAGACTTTACCGAGCGATAACCCACCCAGTCTAATTCCTGCGCTAAAGCTGCAGGCTCCATGGCCGCGCCTTCGTATAACTCTAACGACCGCCCATATACCGTGGCCGGAAGCGCGTATCGCTTCTGATCAAAGGTGTTGCTAATGGTCGCATCAAGATAGGCAACCCATAACAAACCTAAGGCGAGACCCGCCAAAAACAACTTCAACAATACAATAGAAAGCTTGCGCAACATGAAATAAGCCAAATATGCGGAAAGATTACACTTTTAATTAGAGTGGATGCTGAGATAATACACGAAAGTAAACACGAAGCGACCCAACATGAAGCAATACACCATCTTCGGGATAGGTGCAGCCCTTGTCGACACTGAAATTAAAGTCACCGATCAGGACCTTAACACTATGCAAGTCGAGAAGGGATTGATGACCCTGGTCGACGAAGCCCGCCAGGATGAGCTTATTGGCCACTTGCAAGATCATTTAACCACTGCCGAGCACGCCAGCGGTGGCAGTGCCGCCAACTCGGTTATTGCCGCGGCTTTGTTGGGTAGCCCAACCTATTTTGCCTGCAAAGTGGCGCACGATGATTACGGCGATATCTATCTTCACGATCTAGCGACAGCGGGTGTAGCCTTTGACGAATCCGTTGCGCGAGGCATCGGCACAACGGGTAAATGTCTGGTCATGATTACCCCCGATGCAGAGCGCAGCATGAATACCTTTTTGGGCATTAGCGCGGCCTTATCGCTAGATCAACTTAACACCCACGCTCTGTGTGCCAGCGAATGGCTCTACCTAGAAGCCTATCAAGCACCTTCGCCTACTGGCATGGAAGCTTGTTTACGCGCCCGCGATATCGCCGAGCAGAACGACGTGAAAATTGCGGTGAGTTTCTCGGACCCTGGCATGGTCGAATTTTTTCGCTCACAAATTGATGCCCTAGTGGGCGATCGAGTTGATCTGATCTTCTGTAATACCCAAGAAGCACTGACCTATGCCAAAACGGACTCTTTAGACGTAGCGATCGAGGTGTTAAAACATAAAGCGAAACAGTTTGTCATTACGCGCGGCGCAGAGGGCGCGCTAGCCTTTGATGGCAGCGAACTCATTGAGATACCCGCCCACCAAGTACATGCCATCGACAGCAACGGCGCTGGCGACATGTTTGCGGGCGCGTTTTTATACGCTCTGACACGCGGCGAAGACTTTGCTACCGCCGGACGTTTCGGCAGCCTTGCAGCGGGAACCATCGTAAGTCAATATGGTCCTAGATTAAGTGCAGACACTTGTCAGCACCTACGCCGATCTTTCTTTGGCAACTAACCTGCGAGGCTAAACGGTGACCAAACCAGAAATCAAACTCGACCCGCTTTATCAAATGCTACGCCAAGAGGATGTTAAAGCTTTTAATGAAGCGCGCGACAAACTCAGCACCAGCGAACTCAAAAGTGGCGACTATCGAGGCCGAGACCTACGCAACATGAATGCCGACGGCCTGGACTTCAGCGACGCCTACTTCCGCAACGCAGACCTGTCGGGCATCGACTTTCGCAATACGAATATAGAAGGTGCAAGTATTCTGGATGCGAAGCTCTCGGGCACCTACTTCCCCGACGAATTAAGTCCAGAGGAAATCCGCTTATCCTTAGACACCGGCACGCGCCTACGCTATCGTCGCAAGTCCAGCTAACCCTGGGCTAACAAATCTCTGAGATCGACAATGGCAGCATTCGCTCGGGTTAAATAGCTTGCCATGACTAGCGAATGATTGGCCCACAAACCGAAACCGCTACCGTTTAGAATCATTGGACTCCACACGGTTTCCTGGGTAGCTTCAAGCTCACGAATTATTTGTCGCACACTCACAGTCGCGTTCTTCTTCGCCAATACATCGGCAAAGTCTACCTCTATAGCCCGCAAAATATGCAACAAAGCCCAAGCAGTACCTCGCGACTCATAAAACACATCGTCAATTTCAGACCAGGGCGTTTTAACTTCCAGCTCAGCCGGTGCTGGTGTGGACTGAGTTGCCGCGCCATCGCCAGCCAAATCCGTATTCACACGACGCTGCCCAACACTGGCACTTAGGCGCTGCGACAAACTACCGAGACGAATATCTACCGCAGCAAGCCAATGCCTTAAATTGTCGGCTCTAGCGTAAAATTGGGCCTCTTTTGCCTCAGGATCTTGCAAACGCACTAAATAAGCACGCAAGTACTCCAATCCTTCTTGGTACTGAGATTCAGAGCTTGGCAGCATCCAAGAATTAGCCTGAAAGTTGAAACGAGGCTCGGCCAAGGCTAAATCTGGATCTTCGCGAGATTGCGACTGAGACCGAGACATCACCTCGCGCATAGCGCGCGTCAAATCGCGCAACTGGATTAAGACGCCATATTCCCAGTTAGGGATATTGTCTAAAAAAACGCCTGGCGGCGCGATATCATTGCGCAAAAAACCTCCGGGCTTAGACAACAGAGCGTCACCCAACTGAATGGCCGTGAGCGTAGTGGCAACGCCGGTCGCCGGGCGCGATGAGGACTCTGCGAGAGTCGCTTTGATATCAAAAGGCTCGGGCGTGCGCGACCAATAAATTCCAAGCCCAACTACCAGCAACACATAAATACCCAGCAACCCACCCAAGGGGCCCACCAGACCTACAGCACTAGCAGGAAACAGTGAATGTAGCCGATTCTTTAGTTGCTGTAGCGCCATGGCTTACTCCGTTTACTGATGTTGATGATGCGGCATCGCATCCATAGGAGCCATTTTTAGCACAGGCACTGCCTTGCAGGATTGCAACTCACCTGATTTAACACACACTTCGACTTGATCACCCTCTTTTGGCGCAGATTCAAGCCCTATTAACATAATGTGTAAGCCAGCTGGCTGCAGTGTCTTGTGCTCATCGGGCGACAAGACCAAGGTATCTTGCTTAAGCATGCGCATTTGTCCATCTTGCAACACCGAATCATGCAACTCAGCCGATTCCGCAATGGGCGAGCTAAAGCCATCGATGGTCATTACGCCGGTGCTGGCATTATGCAGTGTTAAGTAGGCGGCTGTTACCTTTTGTGCAGGCGGCAAAGCGCGAACCCAACCATTCATGATATGCAGCTCATTTGCGTTGCTACCTTGCAAAGTCTGATGCTGCTCGTGTTGCGCCTGACTGGCCGCCACACCGCACACACACATCGCACTTAACCCAAGCATCACGACCTGCAAAACTGACTTCATAACACCACTCCTTCGTTTGATTTTAACTATAGCACGAATGCTCGGCGAAACTTTGGGATTACACCCGTAACCTGCTAGTATTTACGCTCTTTTTACCGCTTGAGGTTGCAAATGGATCAGGGAATTCGCAAGTTGTTTGCCGCACTGTTACTGCTGGCCCTGCCAATGCAGAGTGTGGCGCAAGGCATTCTTCTAACGCCCAGCAATCAAGATGAGTTTTTACCCGTCGAAGAGGCTTACCAAGTCCAAGTCGACCTTATCGATCCCCAAACTTTAAAAGTCTTATGGCAGATCGCACCCGATTACTATCTGTATCAACATCAGTTTGCATTTGCACTCAAACAAGAATCCGACGCGCCCGGCATTAGCGCGCTCTATTCAGCGGCTCTGGATAAAACCGATGAATATTTTGGCGACGTTAAGGTCTACTACGAGTTTGCCGACATTGACCTAAGCACCGCCACCCCCATAGCCGACGGCACTGTACTAGCCATTACCTCACAGGGCTGCGCCGATGCGGGCCTGTGCTATCCCCCGCGCACCGACTACTTCGAGCTTCAACCCACAGCGAACCAAGCTCTGCCTTTAAGCGAGGCACAATTCAGGCAGGCTCAACAGGCACCGCGAGTCCTGCCCGAAGCAAGCCAGCGAAGCTTGTGGACAATACTTTTATTCGCTTTGGTCGGTGGGGCCATTCTGAACTTAATGCCATGCGTTTTCCCTATTCTTTCGCTAAAGGTATTAGGGTTTGTCAGCGGCGACCCCAAAGACAACCATATTCACAGTTGGTACTACACGGCGGGCGTTGTTGTCAGTTTTGTGGTATTCGCCGGACTGATACTAGCACTAAAAGCTGCCGGTCAGGCGGTAGGGTGGGGCTTTCAACTGCAAAGCACCGAGTTCGTGGGGCTCTTGGCCTTGTTATTTTTTGCAATGGGCTTGGCTTTGTCAGGCCTTGCCGAGCTCGGTACATCTTTCATGGGCTTAGGTGGCTCACTGACCCAAGGTACGAACCACAAAAGCAGCTTTTTTACCGGGGTACTTGCCGTCGTGGTAGCAAGCCCCTGCACAGCGCCCTTTATGGGTACAGCTTTGGGTTTTGCGCTGACCCAAAATACCGTGACGGCGCTGTCAGTATTTGCCGCGCTTGGGCTAGGCATGGCATTACCGATGGTGGCGCTGAGCTACAGCACAACTCTTCGACACTGGATGCCAAAACCGGGAGCCTGGATGGTCACTTTTCGACAATTCTTGGCCTTCCCCCTTTATCTAACGGTAATTTGGTTGCTGTGGGTTGCAGGACGACAAGCAGGTGTTGACGTTTTTGCGACACTGCTAGTGGCCTGCTTACTGGTAGCTTTGTCACTCTGGCTCTGGAACAGAGCAGGCTGGGCTAAGCGACTGTCCGCTCTTAGCTTTGCGCTTGCCATCATTCTAGCGTTTAATCCGCCGGCCCAAACCGAAACCAAGGCCTCAAGTGGCGTGTTTTCGCGCAGCGAACTCAACGCGCTGATATCTGGCGACCAAATGGTATTCGTAGACGTTACCGCCGACTGGTGCATTACCTGCATCGCCAACGAAAAAGCCGTGCTTGAAACCCCCAAAATTCAACAAGCATTTGCCCAGCGGAATGTCATCTACCACATAGTCGACTGGACTAATTACGATCCCGCAGTCGCGGATTTTTTAGCCGAATTTCGACGCAGTGGAATTCCGTTTTATCTCGTCTATCCAGGAAATAGCCAACCACCGGTAATCTTGCCGCAAATTCTCACCAAGGACATTGTGCTGAATTCGATAGGTGCACTATAAATACGTCGTGTCATTTAAGCTAAATCACGCTAAAAAGCGTGATTAGCGGCGAAACGGCACAGAACCCATAGACTTCTAACTGGCAATTTGTCACACTTGCGCCTTCAAGGGTAGTCAGCGGGGGCGGCTTTGACATGACAACAGTTTGGGTAATACACGGCCCCAATCTCAATTTACTTGGCCGACGCGAACCTGAGGTCTATGGCCACAGCACCTTGGACGACATCAACGGTCAACTGCAGCTATTAGCCCTGCAAGAAGGCATACAGATCGGCTGCTTTCAAAGTAACGCCGAACACGAACTGATCGACAAAATTCATTCTGCGCCGGCAGCCAATGTCGATATTATTGTGATTAATCCTGGCGCGTTCACTCACACCAGTATTGCGTTGCGCGATGCCCTAGCCGGCGTTGCGATTCCGTTCATTGAAACGCATCTATCGAACGTGCACGCTCGCGAACCCTTCAGAAAACATTCGTATTTGTCCGATCTAGCGGTCGGCGTCATTTGCGGCTTTGGTGTAAAAAGCTACGAAATGGCGCTAACAGCGGCTATCGAGCACACACAAAAACTCTAACGCGCTAAGCGCTTCCACTTTATAAGGTTGAACTATTATGGATATCCGCAAGGTTAAAAAGTTGGTTGAACTTCTCGAGGAGTCAAACATTGACGAAATTGAGATCCACGAGGGCGATGATTCAGTCCGCATTCGTCGCAGCGCACCCGCAGGCAATGTTTCGGTTGCTTCTATGCCCACCTACGCAGCGCCAGCTCCCGCGGTAGCACCTGCAGCAGCACCCTCGGCCCCTGCCCCTGACGCACCAAAAGAAGCTGCAATCGAAGGTCATGCTGTTAAATCGCCGATGGTGGGCACCTACTACTCTGCACCTTCGCCAACATCAGCACCTTTTATTAAAGTCGGCCAAAACGTTAACGCCGGCGATGTTATCTGCATCGTCGAAGCAATGAAGATGATGAACCAGATCGAAGCCGACAAGTCAGGTAAAATTGGCGCTATCCTGGTCGAAAACGGCGAAGCCGTCGAGTTCGATCAGCCTCTAATCACGATTATTTAATCGGGAGCAGAGCGATGCGAACCATAGAAAAAGTCCTGATCGCGAATCGCGGCGAGATCGCCTTGCGCGTGCTCAGAGCCTGCAAGGAGCTAGGCATTAAAACGGTGGCCGTGCACTCCACGGCCGACCGTGACCTCATGCATGTGCGCCTGGCCGACGAAGCTGTCTGTATCGGACCCGCGGCCTCAGCACAAAGCTACCTAAACATACCGGCCATTATTAGCGCCGCCGAGGTCACCAACGCCGACGCCATTCACCCTGGATATGGCTTTTTAGCCGAGAATGCCAACTTTGCCGAGCAAGTCGAACGTAGCGGTTTTATTTTTATCGGCCCAACTGCCGATACCATCCGCCTGATGGGCGACAAAGTATCGGCCATTGAGGCCATGAAAAAGGCTGGCGTCCCAACGGTACCCGGCTCTGATGGCCCATTAACGGCTGACGCCGATCGCACCCTAGAGATTGCGCGCCGGATAGGCTACCCGGTTATTGTCAAAGCAGCCGCCGGAGGCGGTGGTCGAGGCATGCGTGTTGTGCACAACGAAGCCGCTCTGTTATCGTCGGTACAGGTCACCCAGGCAGAGGCCGCAGCGGCATTTGGCAGCGACGTTGTCTACATCGAGAAGTACCTGCAGCGCCCACGCCACGTCGAAATTCAGGTGCTGGCAGACGGACAAGGCGGCGTAGTGCACTTAGGCGATCGCGATTGTTCGCTTCAGCGTCGTCACCAAAAAGTCATTGAAGAAGCACCAGCCCCAGGCATTCCGGACGAGCTCCGCCAAGCGGTAGGCGAAAGTTGCGTGAATGCCTGCAAAACCATTGGTTACCGCGGCGCGGGCACTTTTGAGTTCTTGTACGAGGACGGCGGTTTTTACTTCATTGAAATGAACACGCGCGTTCAGGTAGAGCACCCCGTCACCGAAATGATTACCGGCGTCGATATCGTACGCGAGCAAATTCGTGTGGCAGGCGGAGAATCACTAGGACTAACGCAAGACGACATTACGTTCACAGGCCATGCGATGGAATGTCGTATCAACGCGGAAGATCCGCAAACCTTTTTACCCTCACCCGGCAACATCAAGCGTTTTCACGCGCCCGGTGGCATCGGCGTGCGGGTTGACTCGCACATTTACGACGGCTACACCGTACCTCCGTTTTATGACTCACTCATCGCGAAAGTCATTACCCATGGGCACGATCGCGCCACCGCAATGAAGCGTATGCAACGGGCTCTGGATGAGTTAATCGTGGAAGGCATCCGAACGAATGCTGCCCTGCATCGCAACCTTGTTCGCGACACCTCGTTCTTAGCGGGCGGTGTCAGCATTCACTACCTAGAAGGCCTACTGGAAGACTAGTATGGCCTGGATACAAGTTCGAGCACGTGCGCCCAAAGAATTGCACGAGACCATAGAGGACCACTTGCTTGAACTTGGCGCGGTATCCATTACCTTTCAAGATGGAGCCGATCAGCCGGTTCTAGAGCCTGGAGTTGGCGAGACTCCACTTTGGGACAACTTGGTGATCTTAGGGTTATTCACGGCTGACACCCCCAGCGAATCGTTGCGCTCACAGCTTCAAAAGGCATTTGCACCCCCATGCCAGTTTGACATCGAAATTTTAGAGGATCGAGTGTGGGAGCGCGAGTGGGAACAACACTACCAACCCATTCAATTCGCCGACAAGCTCTGGATCTGTCCGAGCTGGTGCACGCCACCCGATCCTAGCGCGGTGAACTTGCTGTTAGACCCCGGCTTGGCGTTTGGCACCGGCACGCATCCATCTACAGCTATGTGTTTGAAACAGTTGGCCCAGCAAACGCTCAAAGGTCAAGTAACGGTGGATTACGGTTGCGGATCAGGTATTCTGGGCATCGCAATGCTGAAAATGGGTGCCTCCCGGTTTGTGGGCGTAGACAATGACCCGCAAGCGCTCGTCGCAACGGCAGATAACGCAAAACGCAATGGCATTTCGAGTGGCGAATTTATCGTGGTCAGCCCAGAGCAAGAGTACCCGCACTTAACACCTGCTTGCGCCGACACCCTGGTCGCCAATATTTTGGCCGAACCCCTGATGATGTTAGCGCCAAAGTTAATAGAATTTTTGAAGCCGGGCGGATTATTAGTTCTAGCAGGATTGATTGAGTCCCAGGTTAGCGCAGTATCAGAGCACTACTTACCAGATGTCGAGCTAAACGTTGCCGACCAAACCGACGAGTGGGTTTGCTTAGTTGGACGTAAGCTTAAGCGTTGAGTTTTTTAAATCTTAATGCTAGTACCGCACGACATGCGGTATGCTTATCCATTCCTTATGAAAAGTGGTAACGACTTTGCTGACGATCGGCCGCCATCAATTTGACTTCCCTGTTATCGCCGCACCTATGGCTGGCGTTTCAGATTTGCCGTTCCGTCGCTTGTGTCTCGAGCACGGCGCGTCATATGCGGTTGCCGAAATGATCAGCGCCAACCCAAACACACATCAAACACAAAAGTCGCAATGGCGTAGCGTGATCGATCCAAACCAGGCTCACATCGTGCAAATTGTCGGGCATGACCCTAAGCAACTGGCGGCGGCAGCTCGACTTAACCAAGAGTCAGGCGCGAACATCATCGATATCAACATGGGTTGCCCTGCAAAAAAAGTCTGCAAAAAAGCGGCGGGCTCTGCTTTGTTGGCCAACGAAACCTTAGTGCAAAATATTTTAACTGCGGTGACGTCAGCCGTGGACATTCCAGTGACGCTAAAAATTCGAACCGGCACGGCGCCAGACAAGCGCAACGCAACAACCATTGCGCGCATCGCGCAAGACGCTGGCATTGCTGCATTGACAATTCATGGTCGCACAAGGGCCTGCGCGTTCAAAGGTGCGGTCGAATATGACACTATTGCCGACGTCGTCCATTCGGTGGATATCCCTGTTATCGCAAATGGTGATATTACCCACCCCGAACAAGCACTGAAGGTGTTAAACTATACCGGTGCTGCAGGGGTTATGGTTGGCCGCGGCGCACAAGGTCAACCTTGGATACTTGGCCAGATTAGGCACAAATGGCGCACCGGAAAGATATTAGACGAGCCCAGCCGTGAAACGAAACTGCAAATCGCCCGCGAGCATGTAGCCGAGATTCAAGGATTTTACGGCGACTTTATGGGCCTGCGTTTTGCGCGCAAACACGCCAGTTGGTACTTTGAAGCCATGGGCCTTGACCGAAGTGTCCGATCAAGTTTTAACCAAATACAGCACCCCCAAGAACAACTGGACTTTATCCAGCAATTAACAATGACTCTTACACAAGATGCGGCGTAATAACAATGAATAACATGCAAAGGACACTCTTATGAGCCTACGCAACGCTGTCACAGCCAGCTTAAATACCTATTTTGAACAAATGGATGGCCAAATTCCAAGTGACTTATATTCCATGGTCATCAACGAAGTAGAAGGCCCCTTGTTGGCCTACGTTATGGAACAAGTTAATCACAATCAATGCAGAGCCGCGGAGATGCTAGGTTTAAATCGCGGCACATTGCGCAAAAAACTCAAATCCCACCAACTTATCGACTAAACCACTCAGGATACACATGACTACAGCCGCTCTTGCCCCCGTAAAACAAGCATTAATTAGCGTGTCGGATAAAACCGGCATTGTAGAGTTCGCCACTGCCCTAAGCGCTATGAATGTTGCGCTGCTATCTACAGGCGGAACTTACAAACTGTTGTCCGAGGCAGGGCTTCCTGTTCGAGAAGTATCTGCCTACACCGGCTTTCCTGAAATGATGGACGGGCGCGTCAAGACACTGCATCCTAAAGTACACGGCGGCATTTTGGGGCGCCGCGGTACCGATGACGAAGTCATGGCCGAGCATACTATCGAAACTATCGATATGGTCGTCGTCAACCTCTACCCCTTTGAAGCCACCATCGCAAAACCCGACTGCACCCAAGAAGATGCTATCGAGAACATCGACATCGGCGGCCCCACCATGGTGCGCTCTGCCGCTAAAAACCACAAAGACGTCACCATTGTCGTAAACGCATCCGACTATGGCCGCATTTTAGATGAGCTCAAATCCAACAGCGGCGCCACGACTTACGAAACCCGCTTCGATTTAGCCATCAAAGCCTTCGAGCACACCGCTAAATACGATGCCGCCATTGCCAACCACTTCGGTCAGTTCGTGGACGGCGGCGAGCCCAAATTTCCGCGCACCTACACGAAGCAGTTCACCAAACTACAGGGCATGCGCTACGGCGAAAACCCACATCAGGCCGCCGCGTTTTACGCCGAATCGCCTTCGCCTGACGCCAGCATTTCTAATACCCAACAAGTGCAAGGCAAAGAGCTCAGCTACAACAATGTTGCCGATACCGACGCCGCTCTAGAGTGCGCTAAAGTGTTCGATGAGCCCGCATGTGTCATCGTAAAGCACGCCAACCCCTGCGGTGTAGCCACCGCGGCAACCAACCTAGATGCTTACAACAAAGCTTTTGAGACCGACCCCGAGAGTGCCTTCGGTGGCATTATTGCCTTTAATCGTCCGCTCGACGCCGAGACGGCTAGAACGATCGTTGACCGCCAATTTGTTGAAGTGATCATCGCGCCGGCGGTGGATAACGACGCCCTGCCAATTCTGGCGCAAAAAACCAACGTGCGAGTGCTAACGACCTCAGGCTGGCAGGCGACCGCACCCGCGCTAGACATCAAACAAGTCAATGGTGGCATCTTGTTACAAGACCGCGACCTGGGCCTGATCGGTGCCGACGATATTAAAGTCGTTAGCAAGCGAGCACCAACGGCTGCCGAACTCGCTGATTTACTGTTCGCTTGGCGGGTTGCCAAATTCGTTAAAAGCAATGCCATCGTATACGCCAAAGACCAACGCACCATTGGTGTGGGTGCAGGTCAAATGTCTCGCGTGAACTCGGCGCGAATTGCGGCAATTAAAGCCGAACACGCCGGACTTGAGGTACAAGGTTCGGTCATGGCGTCTGATGCCTTCTTCCCCTTCCGCGATGGCATCGATAACGCGGCTAAGGTTGGCATTGCAGCGGTCATTCAACCCGGCGGTTCAATTCGCGACGAAGAAGTTATTGCAGCAGCTGACGAAGCCAATATCGCCATGGTATTTACCGGCATGCGCCATTTCCGCCACTAAGGAGTAAGTAGTGAACGTATTAATTATTGGGAGTGGCGGGCGTGAGCACGCGCTGGCTTATAAGGCGGCGCAAGCTCAGGGAGTTGATACCGTATTCGTAGCACCAGGCAATGCCGGCACCGAACGCGAACCAGGCCTGTTGAACGTGGCCATTGACCCTTTAGATTTTGATGCGCTTGCGGCCTTTGCGACTAACAACAGCGTAGGACTGACCATTGTGGGCCCCGAAGTACCACTCGTCGCGGGTATCGTAGACGACTTTACCCAGCGTGGCTTACCCTGCTTTGGTCCAAGCCAAGCGGCCGCCCAACTTGAAGGCTCAAAAGCCTTTACCAAAGAATTTTTGGCCCGCCATAATATCCCAACAGCCGCGTACCAAACCTTTACCGAGGTAGATCCAGCTATTCGCTACATCAGAGAGCAAGGTGCACCGATTGTTGTTAAAGCCGATGGCTTGGCGGCGGGCAAAGGCGTAATTGTGGCCACCACGGAACAAGAAGCCGTTGATGCGGTAACTGACATGCTGTCGGGCAACGCTTTTGGTGACGCCGGCTGCAGAGTCGTTATCGAGGAATGCCTGATCGGCGAGGAGGCAAGCTTCATCGTCGTTTGTGATGGCAAAAACGCGGTACCAATGGCCAGCAGCCAAGATCACAAACGGGTAGGCGAAGGTGACACTGGCCCCAACACCGGCGGTATGGGAGCCTATTCTCCTGCGCCAGTAGTTACGCCAGAAATTCACGGTCGTATCATGGACGAAGTTATTTATCCGACGCTCAGGGGCATGGCGAGCGAGGGCGCCGACTACACTGGCTTCCTGTATGCTGGATTAATGATTGACGGCGAAGGCACGCCCAAAGTCATTGAGTTCAACTGCCGCTTTGGCGACCCTGAAACGCAGCCTATCATGATGCGCCTAAGGTCGGACTTGATCGCCTTGTGCCAAGCTGCTCTAGCAGGTGACTTAGCAGACCGAATAGTCGAATGGGATCCGCGCCCCAGCATGGGCGTGGTATTAGCCGCCGGCGGCTACCCCGCGGACTACCCAAAAGGCGATGCCATCAATGGTCTCGACAAAGCCGACAGCAACGACGTTAAAGTTTTTCATGCAGGGACAAAACTGAATGGCAGCAATGTTGTCACCAGTGGCGGACGCGTTCTTTGCGTAACGGCTTTGGGCGACGATTTACGCACCGCCCAGCAAAACTGTTATGACGCGATAAAAGCGATATCATGGGAAGGTATGAATTACCGCCGCGATATCGGCTGGCGCGCTCTGTAATAGAAGGGTCAATGGCAAATGAGCACACTACCAATGGTTCGTCCTCGCACTCGGCAGCTGAACCTGCTTGATCGCTTAGTGGGCGAAGTTGATATCGTGGTAAAAACGCTGACCAATAAGGGTCTGACCGCCTCGCGCCAAAGTCCAGCCAAAGGTCATAGCGAAGGCCTAAAAAGCGACTCAGAAAAACGTCATGTGGCTGGCTTAATGCGTGTTAATCATGCCGGGGAAGTGTGCGCTCAAGCGCTGTATCAAGGGCAAGCCCTTACTGCAAAGCTGCCGGCGGTGCGCGAAGAAATGCGCGATGCCGCTCAAGAAGAAGTCGACCACTTAGTCTGGTGCAAAGAGCGCCTGGACCAACTCAATAGCCACACCAGTGTATTAAACCCCTTGTGGTACGGACTCTCTTTTGGTTTGGGCGCCTTAGCGGGTGCCGCCGGAGACAAATGGTCTTTAGGTTTTGTGGCCGCGACTGAAGAACGTGTGTGCCGCCACTTAAAAGAGCATCTAAAGCAACTGCCCGATTACGACCGACGCTCTCGGCTCGTACTACAAACCATGATCGAAGACGAGCAACGCCATGGTGAAACCGCCTTAGACGCAGGCGGCGCAGAGCTACCAAAACCCATCAAAAACGCGATGGGGGCGGTCGCGACTGCGATGACCAAAAGTAGCTACTACCTTTAATCCTGGCCAAACTCCTTTGCTTCAAAGGTATGCGTCACCTCGACACCGGCGGCAGCCAGCATAATAGACGCAGAGCAGTATTTTTCAGCCGACAAAGCAACCGCGCGCTCAACTTGTGACTCTTTGAGTTTCACGCCCGTAACCACAAAGTGCATATTAATTCTGGTAAATACAGCGGGCACGGCGTCAGCTCGCTCGGCCTGCAACTGCACCTCACAGCCGACAACATTTTGGCGCCCTTTTTCAAGCATGCTAATCACATCAAAGCTAGCGCAACCGCCAGCGCCGATCAACAGCATTTCCATAGGCCGAATGCCCGAATTATGGCCACCCAAGCTTTCGGGGCCGTCCATGACAACCGAATGACCACTGCCACTTTCACCCAAGAACTGCTTACCACCGGTCCATTTTACGCGCGCTTCCAAAATTCGCTCCTCTTAGGTCACGTCAAAAACTGACTTATAGCATCTTTATTTACTTTGCCAAGATAAACGCTAAACTGTCACTCTGTTTTCAGTATGGAACGCCCACGTGCTCGAGCGTCAACACGATCTAAGTTTCTATAAAGCCTTTGTTCGCGAATGCGAAACACAGCACTATGAAACCAAAACCACCATCATTGCCGAAGGCACTGAGTCGGACAGATTGTATCTGATTTTAGAGGGCACCGTCTCTGTTCAAGTTGAAGAAGAAACTGACCCCAAACAGTTAATGGTAGTCGCGTATTTAAGCGAAGGCGAATTCGTTGGCGAATTGGGTTTTTTTAGTACCGAAGCCATTCATCGCAGCGCGAAAATCGTGGCAAAAACCGACTGCTATATTGCCTCTATTTCTTACAACAAACTCAACAGCATCAAAGACAAGTATCCCGACATCGTGTTTGCCATAGCCTCTCAGGTGGCTTCACGCTTGGTGCAAACCACACGCAAACTGCGCGACCTAACCTTTGTAGATGTCGCTGGCCGCATTGCTCACGCGCTACTAGATCTAACGCGACAGCCCGAGGCGCAGGAGCACCCCGAAGGGCGCCTTATACGCATTACACGGCAAGAATTGGGCAATCTGGTCGGTTGCAGCCGAGAAATGGCAGGCCGAGTACTAAAATCTCTAGAAGACGACGGCCTAGTCGTCATTACCGGCCAGACTCTTCTGGTTCGAACTAGAGATTAAGCAAAGAGCGCCTGTAACGCCTCACCGGGATCGGCATGCTTCATGAAGGCTTCGCCAATCAAGAACCCATTGACATGATTAGACCGCATCAATGCCACATCGTCTTGGGTATGAATGCCACTCTCAGTGATCACAGTAACGCCCTCGGGGATCTCTGGCAGTAAAGAAATCGTCGTATTGAGGTCCGTATTAAAGGTGTGCAAATCGCGGTTATTAATACCTAATAGTGGCGCGCCTAAACGCAACGAACGCTCTAATTCACGCGCATCATGCACTTCAATTAAGGCATGAAGACCGTAATGCATGGCGGCTGCATACAAATCGGCGAGTTGCACATCGTCTAGCACCGCAGCAATTAACAAGATCGCATCGGCGCCAATCGCACGAGCCTCAGCTATTTGGTATTCGTCCACCGTAAAATCCTTGCGAAGGACCGGCAACTCACATGCCGAACGGGCTTCTTTTAAATACGCGTCGCTCCCTTGGAAAAAATCGATATCAGTCAGGACTGACAAGCAAGCAGCACCCGCTTTGGCATAACTTTCAGCGATAGCACCTGGTCTAAAATCAGCACGGATAACACCTTTGCTTGGCGAAGCCTTTTTCACTTCAGCAATAATAGCGGGCGTGCTGTTAGCGCAACGCTCTACCAAAACACCAGAAAAATCACGCACAGCGCTTTGTTCTAGCTGCATCTGCTCCAGATCGGTCAGTGTCAATTGCTTTTTGCGATCCGCAACTTCTTCGTACTTGCGCGCGACAATCGTTCTTAAAATCGTCGGAGTACTCATTCTTCTGCAGCCGCCTGCATGGTTTGCGTTAACTGAATAAATGTCGCCAGCTTTTCTTTCGCTTGTCCTGTGGCGATAACGTCATCAGCTAAAGCCACACCCTTGGCCAGCGTCGGGGCACAGCCGCTGACATACAGCGCAGCACCGGCATTCATGGCAATAATTGCGCGAGCTCGATCAAAGCGATCACCTGACTCGTTAGCCAAGGCGCTCCGAATTAAGGCAGCAGATTCAACAGCACTGTGCACCACCAAATCGTCGATAGCACCCGTGATTTGACCCATGTCTTCCGGGGTGACAGTAAAATTGGTGACAACGCCGTCTTTTAATTCAGCCACTTGCGAGGGTCCAGTTAAGCTCAGCTCGTCAACACCACCGTGACCATGCACCACCAGAACGTGCTCACTGCCCAAGCGCTGTAGCACTTGCGCCATAAAATCACACAGAGCGGGCTCGAACACACCCAGTACTTGGCGTGTGGCAAAAGCGGGGTTGGTTAACGGGCCCAGCACGTTAAAAATAGTTCGCATGGCCATGTCGCGGCGAGGACCCACCGCGTAACGCATGGCGCTGTGGTGAGCGGGAGCGAACAAAAAGCCCAAACCCACTGCGTCTATGGCTCGCGCGACTTGCTCAGAATCTAAATCGAGCGGCATTCCCAGCTCACTCAACACATCCGAGCTACCGCTCGAACTCGAAACCGAACGATTGCCATGCTTTGCTACATGAGCACCAGCCGCGGCCGCCACAATGCTCGCCGCCGTTGATACATTGAATAAATTTGCACCATCGCCCCCGGTGCCGGCCAAATCGACTAATGGTGAGCTGTTAGGCGTAACAGGAGACACTAAATCGCGCATCACCTGAGCGGCAGCGCTGACTTCATCGATGGTTTCACCTTTAATACGCAAACCCATCAGCAGGGCGCCAATTTGTGCATCCGTGGCGTCGCCCGACATAACCTGAGCCATGACCGCGCGCATCTCGCTGTAGGCAAGATCTTCGCCTGCCACCAGCCGTTTAAGAGCTACCTGAATATTCATGGAGCGTCCTTCCCTAGCAGAAAGTTGTTGAGCAAGGCGTGACCGTGCTCGGTTAAGATCGATTCGGGGTGAAATTGAACGCCCTGGATATCGTAGACTTTGTGCCGCAGCCCCATAATTTCGTCGACATGACCCTCGGGCGTTTGGGTCCAGGCGGTAATTTCCAAGCTGTCGGGCAACGAGCCTTTTTCGACGACTAAGCTGTGATAACGCGTTGCGGTATAAGGCGAGGGTATATCTTTAAAGACACCTTTATTGGTGTGGCAAATTGGCGAGGTCTTGCCATGCATTACTGCGCGAGCCCGAACGACTTTTCCACCAAACGCTTGACCAATGCTTTGGTGCCCTAAACATATCCCCAAAATCGGTAGGCGTCCCGCGTAAGTACGGATGACGTCCAGCGAAATTCCGGCCTCATTTGGTGTGCAAGGGCCGGGCGAAATGACAATGCGCTCCGGCTTCAGCTCCTCAATGTCTGCGACACTGATTTCGTCATTTCGAACGACGTGTACGTCTGCGCCAAGCTCGGCGAGATACTGCACCACGTTAAAGGTGAAGGAGTCGTAATTATCGATCATTAAAAGCATTTAAAACGGGTTCCTTACCGATACTCAAATTCGCCAAAACGTTAGCGCTATTGCCCAGTGCACGTATCTGACAGCGGTCCAATAATAGCACTTTAACTGTTTAAACCCACGAAGACAGCACGCTTATCCCAACTACGTTACCTTAACCATCGCTGCAGCACGTAACATCGCACGGGCCTTGTTCAGAGTCTCTTTCCATTCCAATGCAGGAACAGAATCGGCCACAATACCTGCGCCGGCCTGAATATACAGAGTCTGGTTTTTAATGACTGCGGTACGAATGGCGATGGCGGTATCCATATCACCCGACCACGAAATGTAGCCCACTGCACCGCCGTATACGCCGCGTTTAACGGGCTCGAGTTCATCAATAATCTCCATTGCACGAACCTTTGGCGCACCCGATAAAGTGCCTGCAGGCAGCGTGGAGCGCAGAACGTCCATGGGACTTAAGCCCGACTTTAACCGCCCTGTGACACTCGAAATAATATGCATCACGTGGCTATAGCGTTCGATAATCATGTTGTCTTGCAACACGACTGAGCCAGTCTCAGCAATACGACCCACATCGTTGCGACCCAAATCAATCAACATTAAGTGCTCGGCAATTTCTTTCGGATCGTTTTTAAGCTCTTGCTCCATGGCCAAGTCTTCGGCCTCGGTTCTGCCTCGACGACGGGTTCCTGCCATCGGTTTTACGGTAACCTCTTGGTCTTGTACCCGTGCCAAAATCTCAGGTGACGAACCCACAATGTAGAAATCTCCCAGATCCAGATAATACATATAAGGCGAGGGGTTTAGATTCCGCAGCGCACGATATAAATTAATGGGCGGCTCGGAAAAGGGCAGGCTCATTCGCTGTGAGGGCACCACTTGCATCACATCGCCCGCCAACACGTATTCTTTAACGCGATCAACAGCGGCCTCAAACCGATCTTGGCTAAAACTAAACTCCGCACACTGCTCAATTACGTCGGCATTCTCGGGTTCCAAACGAATTGGCGGAAGCGGCTCTAGCGGCTGCGGCAGTGCGGCTTCAAGCGCACGCAAACGCTGAATAGCCGATTCGTAGGCATTTTCTTGATCGACATCGACGTTGACAATTAAGGTCAACGTACCGGCCAAATTGTCAAAGACCAAGACTTCCTCTGACACCATCAACAAAATATCAGGATTGTGAATGTCGTCGTTCGGCACCGAGGCCGCCAAGCGCTGCTCGACAAACCGCACGGTATCGTACCCAAAATAACCTACCAAACCGCCGTGGAATACGGGCAAACCCTCGATTGGTGCTGATGTGAATTGCTCTCGAAACGCATCAACTTCGGCCAAGGGATCTTGGGATTCCCATTCGCGCAACAGATGGTCGCCGCGAACTTCTTGCATCGACTGACCACGCGCTACCAACCGGTGCGCGCAGGGTAAGCCAATAATCGAATATCGACCCCATTTTTCGCCACCTTGAACCGATTCAAACAAGTAGGAATACGCACCCTGCGCCAATTTTAGGTAGGCTGTTAAAGGCGTTTCCATGTCTGCCAAAAAAGTGGCTGCTACCGGAATACGCTTGAAGCCCATAGCTTTAAGCCGTTCGAATTCTGCTTGGGGAATCGGTTTTAACATAAGAATTAAACGCTCGCTAACTCGGCTCGCATTGCTGCAATCGCTTGGGCGTAGTCGGGTTTGTTAAAAATTGCCGAACCCGCCACAAACATATCTGCGCCAGAACGCGCTATATCTGCGATGTTGTCCGCCGTCACGCCACCGTCAATCTCCAGCCGGATATCGTAGCCTGATTCATCAATCAAGCGACGCACTTCGGCACATTTATCCAAGGTCGCTGGAATAAATTTTTGACCGCCAAAGCCTGGGTTTACCGACATCAGCAGCACCACGTCAAGCTTGTCCATCACGTATTTTAGGCAATCGGGGCTAACATGCGGGTTTAATACCAAACCGGCTTTGCAACCCGCCGCCCGGATAGCGCTTAAAGACCGATCGACATGCGTCGATGCGTCGGGGTGAAAAGTAATATAGCTGGCACCTGCTTCAGCAAATTGAGCAACCAATGCATCCACTGGCGACACCATCAAATGCACATCAATGGGCGCCGTAACACCATAGTTACGCAGCGCTTTACACACCATCGGCCCAATCGTTAAGTTGGGCACGTAGTGGTTGTCCATTACGTCAAAATGCACCACATCGGCACCAGCGGCCAGCACGGCATCAACCTCCTCGCCCAAGCGAGCAAAATCGGCCGATAAAATCGAAGGGGCAATCAAATAATCCGTCACGGCAAGTTTCTCTATATCGCAAAACGTATAGTTTAACGTTTTAGCGGGCCGCCGCGAACCTTTTCTCTAACTCCGCTAAACGATCGGGAGTTCCCACGTCCAGCCAAGAACCTCTAAAACGCTCGCCAAAAATTACGCCGCTGGCAATGCCTTGCTCTAAAACAGGTCGGAGCGGGAGTGGCTCGGGCATATGGCCTTTGAATAGATCGGGGTGATACACACCCATCCCAGAGTAGGTGAACGCTTGAGTTTGAACCGCGTCACGCAGCGCAAGGGTGCCATTAGGCCGAAAGCCAAAGTCGCCCAAGGGGTTGTGTTCGGGATTATCAACCATAATTAACGAGGCCATTGCACCCCGCGGCAAACGTACCCAGGGAAAAGGCTGATAATCACACCACACGTCGGCGTTAACCACCCAAAAGGGCTTATCGCCCAGTAAGGGCAAGGCTTTGACGATGCCGCCTGCGGTCTCCAAACGTTCGGGCTCGTGCGAGTAGGCAATATCCACGCCAAACTGAGCACCCGAACCACAGAAGGCTTGAATCTGCTCGCCCAAATATGAGGTGTTGATCACGACTTCCCGAAAACCTATATTCTGCAGCTTGCGCAATTGGTGTTCGATCAGCGGCGCGCCGTTTACGGGTAACAGAGGTTTTGGGCAGGTCTCGGTCAGAACACCCATACGCTCGCCACGACCGGCGGCCAGCAACATTACTCGCATGCTTTGTACCAGTCACACTGCTCAAAGACAGGGCGAATCTGTTCGGCCCACAGTCCACGAAACCCGGCAACGCTGGGTTCAGATTCGCAATAAAGCGCCAAAGCCTCCTCTACGTAGGCAATGACCCTGGGAAGATCTGGCAAATAACCCGGCTTGCCGTCGCGCAAATACAAGCGCGCAAAAACACCCAAAACTTTAATGTGCCGCTGCAAGCCCATTAAATCGAAATCGCGCAAAAACTCCTTATATGTAGCAGGCGTTAAGTGTTCATCTAAGGCTTCGTAGTAAGCCCCAACCCACGCCTGTACCTGGGGCCGAGACCAAGCGCAATAGCAATCTTTTAGCAGGGACACCAAGTCGTATGTCACCGGGCCAATAACGGCATCCTGAAAATCGATAGCGACTAATTCGGTATTCGTTACCATCAAGTTGCGAGAGTGAAAGTCTCGATGCACTAACACTTGGGCTTGAGCCACCGCAGAGGCAACCAAGGTCTTATCTAAAGCATGCTTCGCTTGATTAAATTCCTGCGAAAGCGACATTCCAAGAAGCCCCTGCACAAACCACTCATTACACACATCAAGCTCAGACTGTAAACGCTTGGCATCATAAGCTGGCAAGCTTATGGCACGGACATCCGCTCGCGCCACTCGCGACAACATATGCATGGCTTGTTCATAATACCCATTAACACTTCCTTGGCTCAACAGCGGGAGCAGCTGACGATCCCCTACATCCTCTTGTAACGAATAACCTAAGGCGTTATCCCAAGCTAACAGTTGCGGCACTCTGGCTCCTGCATCCGCAAAAATCGAAGCACAATGGATAAAAGTTTGGGTCACCTCGGGCTCGGCGCTCGCGTCAGCAAAAATGACCGAATGGCCGCTCTGGTGCACTCGATAATATCGCCGCAAACTGGCGTCACCGTCCAAGGCGTCAAGTTGCAGTTCGGGAGCATTTAGCCCCAGTTGAGTTGTTATCCACGCCAATTGCGCTTCAGGATTTGGTTTCCGCACAGATTCTCACTAAATTTAAGTCGGACAAGCCTAGCCGCATGTTTTATCATGCGCACTTTAGCATTAACAGACCCACTGGTAACCATGGCGCTTCCGACTCCGAACAGAAGAAACAAAATTCACGCTTTGTGGATGGCTTTGGCGCCAGCGCTGGCACTCTATGCCAGTGGCAGCCAAGCCGATGCACTTCCCAACAAAAATTCTGCGCCCTCTTTGTACCGCTGCGAGGCGAATACCGGCGGAACTGGGTGGGACTGCGGCGCAGCGCCTAATGCAACACTCGTGCAAGGTGCCATTAGCTCAAAGCCAGCCAAGGGCAAGCGGAACAACTCAAAGGCAGAGCGCCGCGGATCGCAGCAAATACCAGTGACTCAACATTTAGACTGGCAACTGCTGGCAAGTATCCCCGCTGCGCAACAAAACGAAGACTGTATCCGCTGCGGCGGTCGCTACTTCGAACCCGATTTCGACGCTAGCGAAACCTCTAGCAATAACATTAATGCCAGCGCCGAAAACTCAGAAACAACCGCGACAGGCTCGGTGCTATCCGGGGATGTTCTGCTCACTCAAGGTGCGCGACGAATTCAAGCCGATCAAGTCATCATCACGACCGAGAGCGAATCGCTTGAGCTACAGGGCCACGTACTAATTCGCGAACCTGGAGTGTTGTTGCAAAGCCAAGCTGCCGTGATTTCACGAGCTGACCAAACCGCCAACTTAAGCCAAGCAGAGTTTGTGCTTCACAATGACTTTTTGCACGGCAGAGCAGAAAAGCTCGAGCAAACAGGTACACAAAGCTTGGTGCTGACCGATAGCGCCGTTAGCTATTGTGCACCTGACGCCCCTAGCTGGGAGCTGCATGCAGACAAGCTCGAACTAGACGCAGAAGCGGGTATTGGTCGCGCAGAGGGTGCCAAATTAAAAGTCAAAGGCACAACCGTACTTTCTTTACCTAATATGAGCTTTCCGGTGGGCGATAAACGCAAATCTGGAGTGCTGTGGCCCAGCATCAGCAACGATTCCGAAAATGGCGCAACGATCGCTGTACCCTTGTACGCAAACCTGGCGCCGAATTACGACCTGCTATACACCCCAATGTTTATGCAAGACCGTGGTTTTCACCAAACACTGGCTGGGCGTTACTTGGGTAATTCCACCGGGCAAGTCGAACTTGAACTGGGCTATATCGATAACGATGATCTGGGCTTTGCCGGTGGTGCAGTGGGCGAGAACCGCTGGCACATTAACTTGACGCAAAAGGCGCAATACAACGACAACTGGTCGTCGGAAGTTCAGATTGCGCGTATCAGCGACCCCAACTACCTGCGTGATCTCGACAGTGGTCGCGTTAACAGCCGCTACCAAGATCAGCTCAGCCAAGAAGGCTATCTGCGCTACCAAGCCCAATATCTCGAAGCCCAACTCAGTGCGCGCAAACTGCAATCAACCGCGCTTGATTTAAACGATACCTACGCAAGCCTTCCTCAACTTGAAGTCAGCTATCGCAGCCAAAATAGACTCATTGAGCCCATACTGAACGTACAGTGGACCGACTTTAGCCATAGCAACGACCAGGCCATACAAGGTGAGCGAACCTATACGAATGCAGGCCTAGCACTTAACTGGCAGGGTACAGGTGCATACGCCCAAGCCCAAGCCACTTTTCAAGATCTCAGCTACAAACTCGACAACACGCTTCCAGGTATTGAGGACACATCCACGGCCTCTGCCGATCGATTTATTCTAGACGCAGGGCTTTACTTCGACCGCCGCACATCGAACTCGCGGACAACCCTGAACCCAACAATTTACTACGTGAATAACCAAAGCGACGACTCGTTAAGCACACCGCTGTTTGACACCCGTGTACGCTCGGCGCATAGCGATGCTTGGTTTAAGCCCAGCTTAATCATCGGCCACGATCGCCTACTTGAAGAAAACCGAGTGACAGCAGCAATTGAAATAAACCATATCACCGACAGTGTGGTTATAGACTCACGGCTGGCGTATTTGTCTTTCTTAGACACACCACCGGCAGCCCTGTTTAATACGCATACCACGTATCGCTATGATGAGTTGGTTGGCTTTAATACCGAGGCCCGGTGGAACTCGGGCTTCAGCGCGTCCGTGGACCTGATTGCCGATGCCCAATCAGGCACCGCACTGAACCAGTTTGCCGAAATTAGCTGGAAACCAAGCGCAGACACCCTATTCTCTGTCGGTTACTCGAAAGTCGATACCCTAATTGCACCTCGCGAACAATGGCATGTGTCCGGCGCTTACCGTTTAAGCCCAGAATGGCGAGTTTTGTTTGCGGGCAATGTCGACACACGGCACAATGCCAATCTCGAAACGCTACTCGGTTTAGAGTATGACAGTTGCTGTTGGCGTGTACGGATTGTTCACAGCCAGTACCAAGACGTACCAGACGGCCTGTACTACCAAACTGAGATAGACTGGCGCGAGGAACAACAAGTACAAATCGAGGTCGTACTAAAAGGCTTAGGTGGTTTTGGCCAAGCCATCGATTCGACCCTCAACCAATTGATTAGAGGTTTCCATGAAGCAACTCGTTAAATTAGCGGCAGGTTTGGCACTAGGCTGCGCAATTAGTGGCGCCCAAGCTGCTGTTGAGATCCTAGACAAAGTCATTGCCGTAGTCGACGACGACGTCATTATGGAAAGTGAACTGCAAGAACGCCTAGTCGTTGTAAAGAATAATATCGCCTCGCGTGGCCTTGAAGCACCGCCTGAGGATGCGCTTGTTCGAGAGACACTTGACCGACTGATTCTTGAAAGCATCCAACTGCAAAAAGGCGTTCGGTATGGCATTCGAATCGAAGATCAGCAGTTGGCCACAGCCGTAGGCCGATTAGCCAGCCAGAACGGTTTAACGCCTCAGCAGTTCGTAGAGCAGCTGGAACAATCTGGCGGCTCCTATGGCGAGCTGTTGGCCAACATCGAGCGCGAAATGATCATCCAGCGCGTACAGGGTGGCAACGTTAATCAGCGAATTGATATCACTGCCGCGGAAATCAATGCTTTTATAGAAACAGAAGAAGGCCAGGAACTAATTCAACCGGCCTATCGCTTAATTCACGCACGCCTTGATGTTAGCGACGACGAAGATTTAGATGCCGCGCGCACCTATGTTAACGCCCTAGCCGAGCGAATTAATACTGGCGAAGAATTTAACGAAGTCATCGGCGCGTCGACTGACCCCTACCAATTTAAGGGGGGTGATTTAGGCATTCGGCCTGAATCTGACTTGCCCTCATTATTTGCACCCATAGCACCAACCATGGAGCAAGGCTCGTTTTCGGGGCCCATTGAGAACGGCCGTTCGTTTCACTTTATTTATCTACTGGAAAAGCGCGGCGGCACCCAAATTATTCCGCAAACTCTAGTGCGTCACATTCTAATCAAGCCCAGCGAAATTCTGACCGACGAGCAAGCACAAGAGCTGGCGGCAGAGTTACGTCAGCGCGCCCTGAGTGGTGAAGACTTTGCTGATTTGGCGCGCGAGTATTCAGAGGACATCGGTTCTGCGCAAGAAGGTGGCGATCTTGGCTGGGCTAGCCCGGGTCAAATGGTACCCGTTTTTGAAGAGCAAATGGCCACTGCAGAGCTTGATGCCATTACCGAGCCATTCCAATCACAATTCGGCTGGCACATTCTGCAAGTACTGGACCGTCGCGACCAAGACGTGACTCAAATCGTGAATCGCAACCAAGCACAAGATTATCTGCACAACCAAAAGTACCAGGAAGAACTGGAAGCTTGGTTGCAACAGATCCGCGACGAAGCCTTTGTTGATATAAAATAGTCGTGGCTACTATTGCGATTACACTGGGCGAACCGTCGGGTATCGGCCCGGATATCGTCGTCTGTGCCTTGCAGAACGCTAGCGCGCACCGTCGTATCGTTATCGGCAGTGCGATAACGCTCGAGGCCAGGGCTAAACAGCTGGGTTTGCCCATTCGCCTAGTACCGTACGGCGAACCAACTAACGACCGGACTATTGTCGAAGTTATCGACTGCCCAACCGCAGAGCCCGTCACGCCAGGGGCCTTGAACGCCGCCAATGCGACGTCGGTCTTGCACAGCCTAGAACGAGCAGCGTACGGTGCATTACAGGGTGAGTTCGATGCCATTGTCACGGCACCCGTACAAAAATCGGTCATTAACGATGCCGGCATAACCTTTAGTGGACACACCGAATTTTTTGCCGACATTGCCAACGTTCGCAAAGTCGTCATGATGCTAGTAGCGGGCTCTTTGCGTGTGGCATTGGTTACCACTCACTTGCCACTAAGTGCAGTGCCACGCGCCATTACCACCGAGGCAATTACAGAAACACTTAAGATCACGCAAACCGATTTACAGCGGCATTTTGGCATTGCGAACCCAAAATTTGCGGTGTTGGGATTAAACCCTCACGCCGGCGAAGGCGGGCATCTTGGTCGCGAGGAAATCGAGGTCATCTCGCCCTGCCTAGAGCAACTGAGGACTCGAGGCTTTGATCTGTTGGGCCCACTACCAGCCGACACCGCCTTCCAACCTTTGATCCTAGATCAAGTAGATGCGGTGATAGCGCAATATCATGACCAAGGGCTACCCGTGCTTAAATACGCAGGCTTTGGAGAGGCAGTAAATGTCACTTTGGGCCTACCGTTTGTTAGAACCTCGGTCGACCACGGCACGGCCCTTGATTTGGCCGGCACGGGACGCGCCAAGACCGGCAGTTTTTCAGCGGCTTTTGAACTGGCTGCGACATTGGCGAGTTTAAAATCATGAATCAAGCCTCAGGTCTCTACAAACATAAGGCGCGCAAGCGCTTCGGCCAAAATTTTTTGCACGATACCCATGTGATTACCTCGATAGTATCTGCCATCTCTCCATCGCAAGACGACCATATCGTCGAGATTGGCCCGGGCCAGGGGGCATTAACCGCGGAGCTGGTGCCCTACTGCCGGCGACTGGATGCCATCGAACTCGACCGCGATTTATTGACTCTGTTGTTGGCTAGCTTCTCCATTCACAAGGGCTTTTACTTACACAACCAAGATGCACTGAAAACAGACTATCGCGAGCTTTACCAAGACAGGCCCTTGCGGGTGGTGGGCAACTTACCTTACAACATATCAACACCACTCATATTGAAACTGTTTGAGTACACCGACATTATTGAGGACATGCACTTTATGCTGCAATCGGAAGTGGTCGATCGCCTGACAGCACAGCCTCACAGTAAAGCATGGGGGCGGCTAGGTATCGCAGCACAATACCTGTGCAGGGTTGAACGCATTATCGATGTCCCACCCGAAGCCTTTGACCCGGCTCCCAAAGTACAGTCGGCTGTGGTAAAACTAACGCCGAAAGATACGAGCAAGGTGGACATGCAACAACTTGGTCGTTTGCAGGCACTGGTAAAGCAGGCTTTTTCGCAGCGCCGCAAAACATTAAGAAATAACTTAAAAGGCATGGTATCCGACGCACAGCTCGAGCGGTTTGGAATAGATCCCGGGGCGCGCGCCGAAACGATTAGCTTAGAACAATGGATAACTTTGAGCGATGGCATCGAACAACTCTGACACCAAAGAGATCACCGAACTGGATATCCGAGTGTTTACTCAGCCTCAATACTTAGAGCGGCACTCTGATCCGGCACGTAAGCAGTACCGCTTTGCTTACCGTATTCGTATCGAAAACCACAGCGAGGAGACCGTGCGCCTGTTACGACGTTACTGGAAAATAACGAATGCAGACGGCAAGGTCGATGAAGTCGAAGGTGCTGGCGTCGTCGGCGAAACCCCAACCTTGCGCCCTGGCGGTCATTATGACTATACCAGCGGTTCTAACTTCGAAACCCCTATTGGCTTTATGGAGGGCTACTACACCTTCGAATTGATTCACGAGCAGGGGGCATTTCCAGACACTTTTAAAGTTGCGATCCCAAGCTTTAGGCTAGCCAAGCCCGGAGCTTTACATTAACGCCTATGGCGACGTTTATTGCCGGAGACTTGCAGGGTTGTCTGAAACCGCTGAAATGCGTGCTTAAGCAGGCAAGCTTTAACGAGCAGAACGACCGCTTGTGGCTGGTGGGCGACATTGTTAATCGCGGCCCAAAAAGTCTTAAGTCGCTGCGCTTTGTTTACGAGCGACGTGATCACGTCCAGGTGGTGTTGGGCAATCATGACCTCCACTTGCTCGCCGTTGCCCATGGTGTGCGCAAGCCCTCAAAAGGCGACACCATCGATGAAATACTAAAAGCCAAAGACTGCGACACTTTGCTGAGCTGGCTGACACAACAACCTTTAATGTACACCCAAAACCAAGTCACTATCGTGCACGCAGGTATTGCGCCGAATTGGTCCTTGGAGCAAGCCCACGGTTATGCCAATGAAGTTCACGCTGCGCTGCGCTCGAGCAAGGCGCTGTCGTTTTTTGAATCGATGTATGGTAATGAGCCCGACTACTTTGATGAATCGCAGACGGGGATGACGCGTCTTCGATCACTTACCAACGTGTTTACCCGGATGCGGTTTTGCACCCCGTCGGGCCGACTCGATCTGGCTAGCAAAGGACCAAGTCCATCAGCTCAAGAATTGGTCCACCCCAATACCCACGAGGCCGAGCCAGTCGACGCGTGGTTTAGTCATCCCCACCAATTACCTGAAGGCCACCGCGTTGTCTTTGGCCACTGGGCAGCACTGGAAGGCCATTGCGCTGCACCACATGCAGTTGCCCTCGACACAGGGTGCGTGTGGGGAGGCTCGTTAACCTTGTACGAGCTTGAGCAGGACCGCTACTTTCGTTGCCCCTGTAAAAACGGCAAGCCTCTGGTTTAGCGCAGCGTTTGCGCCTACACTCGGCGCATGAAAACCTATCTTGTTGGCGGCGCAGTCCGTGATAGCCTGTTAAACCTGCCCGTGCATGAGCGCGACTGGGTGGTCGTGGGCGGCAGCCCAGAGGTCATGCTGGGGCAGGGCTTTCGCCCAGTAGGCAAAGACTTTCCGGTTTTTTTGCACCCAAGCACGCAAGAAGAGTATGCCCTAGCGCGAACAGAACGCAAGCAAGGCCAGGGTTACCATGGCTTTGCCTGCCATTATGCGCCAGACGTTTCCCTTGAAGACGACCTAGCACGCCGCGACCTGACCATTAATGCCATGGCGCTGGACGATGATGGCACACTGATCGACCCCTTCGACGGCCAAGCCGACCTGCAAGCTCGAGTCCTGCGTCACGTTACCGACGCCTTCAGTGAAGATCCCTTACGAGTTTTACGCTTGGCCCGCTTTGCCGCTCGCTTTAAGCACCTAGGCTTCCGTGTTGCGCCCGAAACAATGCTCTTAATGCAAACCATTGTAGCCCGTGGCGAGCTAACCACCCTACCTCGCGAGCGGTTATGGCAAGAACTGCACAAAGCGCTCGGCAGCCAACACCCGGGCGAGTTTATCGCCGTACTTGCACAATGCGGCGCCTTGCAGCAGTTGCTTAAGACAGATGACACCAGCATAACGAATTTCAGCGTTTGGACAGACGCTCTTAACCGCAGTGCAACCCTTTGTCACAACGCCCATCACCAAGTCGCCACGTTGCTGCTGCGCGGCAACATCAAACCCGAATTAAAGGCGCTGCTACCCGCATTGACTTCACAGTTCGGCCTGCCCAAACGAACTTTAGATCACATCGCGCTGCTTAATATGCACCCCGAGCTACAAGCAGCGCCCGAAACCCATTCGCCCGATACTGTATTTATCGGCTTGCGTGAATGCGGTGCTCTGAAACAAGGCGAAGGCTTCAAGAAATTGCTGAACACCGCGTTTCACCTTGCGCGTTTCGATAAAAAAGAGCAGAAGAGAAGCCAAGCGCAGTGGCTAGCACTTGCTGAATTATGTCGTAACATTGGCCGCAATGATGTCGACCCCAGCCTTAAGGGGCCAGCGATTGGAGAGGCAATCGAGCAGGCGCGTCGTGACGCCATTGCTATAGCGTTAGGCCCAACAGGCTAAATAGTACCCGGCAATTCCAGACCCAGAAATACATAAGGAATACGCACCACCGGTTGCTTGGCTTGGTCAAAACGCTGCCAGAGCTCATTTAGTGAGATATTAATGTTAGGCAGGGCGCGATCAGGCGCAAGCTCTGACAAAGGCCGTAACACAAATGCGTTGTAATGAATTTCGGGGCGAGGCAGTTCTATCTGCTCGTAAAAACCACAGTAATCGCCGTACAACAAAATATCGATATCCAGTGCGCGGCTGCTATTGCGCACCGCATTCTTCGGACGCCCGTGCTGAAACTCGATGGCGCGTAGCCGATCCTGCAAATCCAGCAACTCTAAATCCGTGTCCAAAGCCACGACCAAGTTCCAAAAACGAGGGCCATTAAAGCCAACACTGTCTGACTCGTAGACACTGGACGCTTGCATCGCACCAAACTCGTCTCGCAAGGCCTGCAAGCCCAGGGCAATCGAATCTGCAGGCGCAATATTGCTGCCGATACCTAAGTAAACTTTCACAAATCGACCTGCGTGCGCGTGAGCGTCACACCCACCCAATCAGCTTGCGGCACAGCACCGGGCTTTTTAAGAGTCAGTGACACTTCTCCAACGCCAAAATGGTGTAACAACCCCAAGGCTATTTGCTCAGCGACCGTTTCAATTAGCTGAGCTTGTGATTCGCTCAGATAACGTATGACCCAATCAGAGACCGCCGTGTAATCTAAGCAGTCTTGCACATTGTCACTGGCCGCGGGCAAACGATTATTCCACGCCAGAGTTAAATCTAGAATCAACTCCTGTCGGATCTCACGTTCCCATGCATGCACACCGATGCAGGTGGGCACACGTAAACCCTTTATCAACACACTATCGCCCATTAATGCGACACCGCTTGCAGTTCGTTTAACGGCCAACGTGGGCGCAAATTCATCAAGGGACCATCCTGCTCGCCCGCCAACAAACGCTGAGCTCCGGCGTAGGCAATCATGGCGCCATTGTCGGTACAATACGCCGGCGCAGGGTAGTAAACACTAGCACCCAGTGACGCCAAAGCCGGGCCAAGACTTGTGCGCAGCCTTTGGTTAGCGCTAACACCACCGGCCATCACCAACGTTTTAAGGCCGGTTTGCTCAAGTGCGCGCCGACACTTAATAATTAGGGTGTCAACCACGGCGTCCTCGAAGGCCCGTGCAATGTCGCACACGTCTTGCTCGCTAATTTCGTGAATTCCACCCAAACCTTGCAAGGTCGTTAAGGTGTAGGTCTTAAGCCCGCTAAAACTAAAATTTAATCCCGGCTTGTTGACCATGGGGCGGGGGAAGTCAAAGCGTTCGGGGTTACCGGACTCTGCTCTTTTCGCAACGTGCGGCCCACCGGGATAAGGCAGGTAAAGCATCTTTGCCACTTTATCAAAGGCCTCGCCCGCGGCATCGTCAACCGACTCGCCCAGCAAGGTGTAGTCGCCAATGCCCTGAACCTCAATTAATTGAGTATGGCCGCCCGAAACCAGTAAAGCGACAAAGGGCATAGTCGGGGCCTCATCGGACAACATGGGCGCCAATAAATGGCCTTCCATGTGATGCACGCCTAAAGCGGGAATACCGAGTGTTTCTGCCAATGACCGCCCCACCAAAGCACCGACCATTAAGGCGCCAATCAAACCCGGGCCCGCCGTGTAAGCAATTCCATCGATAGCGTGAATATCGAGTCCCGCCCGGGTCAAGACATCGTGAATTAAAGGCAAAGTTTTACGCACATGATCGCGCGAGGCCAACTCAGGTACCACGCCACCATAAACGGCATGAATATCAATTTGGCTATAAAGGGCCTCGGCCAATAACCCAGCCTCGGTATCGTAAATTGCGACCCCAGTTTCGTCGCAGGATGTTTCTATTCCTAATACTCGCATAGGGCACCATTTAACACATGGGCGCAATGGTAAAACAGGCGAGCGCAATGAGCTAGCAGAAAGCTTTGCATTCGTGCGCAATCCGCTATAGAATTCGCGCCCTTAATTGAAATTGGGGTTAAACCCTTACCGTATAACTGGACAGGTAAATAGAATGCCATCAGTAAAACTGAAAGAAAACGAACCGTTCGACGTTGCTCTACGTCGCTTCAAGCGCTCATGTGAAAAAGCGGGCGTATTAGCAGAAGTTCGCAAGCGTGAACACTATGAAAAACCCACCACTTTGCGCAAGCGCGCTGCAGCTGCCGCTGTTAAGCGTCACTTGAAAAAAGTCTCTCGCGAAAATCGTAAACGCACCCGCTTGTATTAAGAGACCGCACCTGTGGCCACGCTAGTAGAGCAAATCAAAGCCTCGGTTAAAGAGGCCATGAAAGCCAAAGACAAGCAGCGCCTGGGGACCCTCCGATTGGTTCAATCGGAATTCAAACGTATTGAAGTAGACGAGCGCATCGACATCGACGATGCCCGCGCTACTGCAATAATGGACAAGATGCTAAAGCAGCGTCGTGACTCCGTGGAACAATACCAAAACGCTGGTCGTGATGAGCTTGCCGATCAAGAGCTGGCTGAGATTGCAGTGATTAGCGAATACCTGCCAGAGCCTCTTTCTGCAGACGAAATCGATACCATGATTCAAGATGCCATCGCCGCAGCAGGCGCGAGCGGCATGCAGGCAATGGGGGCCGTAATGGCAACCATCAAGCCACAGATGCAGGGTCGAGCCGACATGGCGGAAGTCTCTAAGCGAGTTAAAACGCTTCTTAACTCCTGAGCTCCCGCCGTCTTTAGGCAAAGCCTGGAAAACGTGATTCAATAGCCTTTTTGGCAACCCTTACAGCCCATGGCCGGACTCATTCCACAAAGCTTTATCGACACCCTGCTCGACCGCACTGACATTGTGGAAGTCGTTGATCGCCGCGTAAAACTTAAGAAAACTGGCAAAAACTACTCGGCTCGCTGCCCTTTCCACGACGAAAAAACACCCTCTTTCAGTGTTAATCCCGACAAGCAGTTTTACTATTGCTTTGGCTGTGGCGCAGGAGGCAATGCCGTCGGCTTTGTCATGGACTATGACAATGTCGACTTTCCGCAGGCGGTAGAAGCACTGGCTCATACCGCGGGTCTTGAAGTGCCGCGCGAGCAAACCACACCGCAACAAGACGCCCAGCGAGATCGTCAGGCGCATTTGTACACCACCCTAAACGCGGCAAACCAATATTTTCAGCAAGCCTTGCGGCATCATCAACAGGCCAGTCGAGCCGTCAACTACCTCAAAGGGCGAGGATTAAGCGGGCAAATCGCCCAACGATACCAAATTGGCTTTGCACCACCTGGCTGGCAAAATTTAATCGAACGCCTGGGCGATAAAGAGCTGGAATCGCTAATCGAGAGCGGCATGGCGATCCGCAACGATAAAGATCGCACCTACGACCGATTTCGAGACCGAATCATGTTCCCGATAAGGGATCAGCGCGGCCGTGTCGTGGCCTTTGGTGGGCGGGTACTTGGCGATGAAAAACCAAAATACCTAAACTCACCCGAAACACCTGTATTCTCTAAAAGCCGCGAGCTTTACGGGCTGTACGAGGCCAAACAGGCGCGCAAATCGATCGAGCGCATTGTGGTCGTCGAAGGCTACATGGATGTCATTGCGCTGGCGCAACACGACATTCACTATGCAGTGGCAACGCTTGGCACCGCGACCTCCCAGCATCACTTGTCTAGATTGTACCGTCTCGTCTCAGAGGTGGTATTTTGCTTTGACGGGGACAAGGCTGGACGCGCCGCGGCCGAGCGTGCGCTGCATACTGTATTACCATTACTTGAGGATGGCCGTCAGGCAAAATTTTTGTTCTTAGATGAGGGCGAAGACCCTGATACGCTCGTTCGCAAATTAGGCACCCAAGCATTTGAGTCCCTAATTAAAGACGCCCATCCGGTAGAAAAATTTTTATTCGATATGGCCGCAGAGGGTTTAAGCCAAGAATCGCTAGAAGGCAAAGCTACATTTTCAAAACGAGCCGTACCCCTGGTACAGCAGCTACCAAGCGGTGTGTTCAAACAGCTTATGTGGCAGGCACTGGCCGATCGCACCGGCGTGGACCTGGCGTCCTTAACGGAGTTGGCCCAAATTCAGCAGCCAAAACCGAAGCCAATTTTAGCGCAAGATCTTCAGCCAAGCGAACCCAACGCCCAAGCCCCAAAAACAGTTCAGCGTGCAGAGAAAAAGGGCGGCACAAGTAAGTTGGCGCTTACGTGCATTAATTTATTATTGCAGCGCCCCGACGTAGCCGCGCAAGCCCAGAACGAGGACATAGCCATACTAAACGACTCGGGCGAAGCGCTGCTAAGTGAGTTGCTTACGCTGTTGCGCAAACAGCCCCATTCCAATACCGCGATGCTGCTTGGGCATTGGTATGGGACCGCCGAAGGTGAATTATTAGCACGCCTAGCGGGCGAAGAATCCATCACCCCATTCGATGGCGTACCCGCGCAGTTTAAAGATTGTTTACGGCGCCTGACAAAGCACCCTAAATTAAAAGTGCTACAAGAGCGCATTAACGAGCTTAGCCAACGTGGCATTGGATCTTTAGCCGATAACGAAAAATCCGAGCTGAAGGAACTTTTAGCCGAACTCCGTGCCTTAGAATCATCAAATTCCTAGCTGCAAACTTTTTTCGAGCCAGGCGTCAAGCATCTGGCCGTAAAGCTTTGAACTTGTTATAATAACCGGCTTAATTTTATATCCTCATAGGTAACCGCTTCATGACTGAATCAGTCAAACAACAGTCACGCCTGAAGAGCCTGATCGCGAAAGGCAAAGAACAAGGCTATTTGACTTACTCAGAGGTCAATGATCACCTGCCCGAAGACATCTCAGATCCAGATCAGGTCGAAGATATTATTCAGATGATCAACGACATGGGTATTCAAGTGTTTGAAGAAGCACCCGATGCCGATGAACTTTTGATGGCCGAGGGCGATAGCTCGGCCGACGACATCGCCGCTGCAGAAGCCGCCGCTGCGCTTGCCGCTGTAGAAACCGAGGCAGGCCGCACTACCGACCCAGTTCGAATGTACATGCGCGAAATGGGTACGGTGGAACTTCTGACCCGCGAGGGCGAAATTGTTATCGCCAAACGCATCGAAGAAGGCATCCGCGAATTAATGGCAGCCCTTGCGCACTACCCGGGTGCTGTCGAGCACGTAGTGAACGAGTACACCTTGGTCACCCAAGAAGAGCGTCGGTTGGGTGATTTGATCGTAGGCTACCTAGACCCCGCCGACGATGTCCCGACTGCAGCCGAAGTGGCAGCCGCCAACGAAGCCAGCGACGACGATGAAGAAGGCGACTCGGGCCCAGATCCCGTAGAAGCTGAAAAACGCTTCAAAGCCTTGCGTAAGCAATGGGAAAAATCCGAGAAAGTATTGGCAGAAAAAGGCCGTCAAAGCAAAGTCGCCCTGAAAGAGCTAGACAAGCTAGGCGAGGTATTCAAGTTCTTTAAACTTACCCCTCGGGTGTTTGATCCCTTATTGAATATGGCGCGCGATGTTCTGCAAGAAGTTCGTACGCAAGAACGCGAGATCATGACCATTAGCGTCCGCCACTGCAGAGTATCCAGAAAAGCTTTCATCGACAGCTTTGTCGGCAACGAAACCAACGAAGCGTGGCTAGATAACCTCATCAAGGCAGAGCCAGCATGCGCCGAGAAACTCGAAGCCGATCGCGATACTTTAATGCGCTTACAGCGCCGCATTATCGCGACAGAAAACAAAAGCGGTCTCAGCGTTAGCGAAATCAAGGAGATTAACCGTCGAATGTCGATGGGTGAAGCCCGTGCTCGTCGGGCCAAAAAAGAAATGGTCGAGGCGAACTTACGCTTGGTTATTTCGATCGCGAAGAAGTACACCAATCGTGGCTTGCAGTTTTTAGATCTTATTCAAGAAGGCAACATCGGCTTGATGAAGGCCGTCGACAAATTCGAGTACCGTCGCGGCTACAAGTTTTCTACTTATGCAACCTGGTGGATCCGCCAGGCAATAACCCGATCTATTGCCGACCAAGCGCGTACCATTCGTATTCCGGTGCACATGATCGAAACGATCAACAAATTAAATCGAATTTCGCGTCAGATGTTGCAAGAAATGGGCCGCGAGCCTACGCCAGAAGAGCTTGGCGAGCGCATGGACATGCCCGAAGACAAAGTACGCAAAGTGCTTAAAATTGCGAAAGAGCCGATTTCGATGGAAACGCCTATCGGTGACGACGAAGATTCGCATTTAGGTGATTTTATCGAGGACGTGACCATTGCCTCGCCGGTGGACTCTGCAACAGGTCAAGGCCTGCAGGAAGCGACCACCGAGGTACTGGCAGGTTTAACCGCGCGCGAAGCAAAAGTGTTGCGTATGCGCTTCGGTATTGACATGAACACCGACCACACATTGGAAGAAGTGGGCAAGCAGTTTGACGTTACGCGAGAGCGTATCCGTCAGATCGAAGCCAAAGCACTTCGCAAGCTGCGTCATCCAACACGCAGCGACTACTTACGTAGTTTCCTAGACGACTAAGGCGGCGTATAATCGCCGCTCTCTTTATGGCCCTATAGCTCAGTTGGTTAGAGCGCTCGACTCATAATCGATCGGTCCCAGGTTCAAGTCCTGGTGGGGCCACCACTTCATAAAAATAGATTGTCTACTTCATTTGCTCACCATTGAGGTGTTAAGCTCGGCCACGAGTGACCTTGTTTTTTGGTGTTGAATGACCAAATTTCTAACGATCGTCGCATTAAGTCTAGCCTCATGCTTGGGCTTTGCGAACGAATTTAAGCGCGTCGAATACAGCAAAATCAATGCCGTATTGCAGTACGTTCACGATGAAGTCAAAAGCCCCATGGCGCAGCTCAATACGCGCGTCAATTACTCTGGAGAGGGCGAGATCAAAGCCTGGCTAGAGGGCTCGGGAGCAACCAAGAAGCCACTGCCCATCGATTCAAACGACAACATCAACTTGCCCTTGCTGACCGAAGCTGAGGCAAACGCTCTAACGCTAGTGCTTAACCAACCCGAGCACTTAACGTCTTTAAGCGTCACCTTGTTTTTGGCGCCACCCATCGAAAATGTGATGCCCTATCAAACACTTTTTTCGTGCCTCGATGATATTAACGGCTTAACGGAAAAAATGGCGGGCGGCATGAGCTGGCTCACGCCCACACTCAAGACCTTGCAGTTTCACTTTGGTCAACCCGCGACCATCACAATGACCACTGGCGGAAAAACCACCACATATCGAACCGACGAAACGCATAGCATCGAGCTCAAGCGCAACCAAAGAGTGGAGGCGCAAAACCCAACGGTGACGTTTAGCCGTCAAGCGGAATCAGTCGTTACTCTACGCTAGGTTGATTACAGTAAATTCACCGTAACCTGCAGACTCGCACTGCGGCGCGCTGACGGAGAGCCCGGGAAGCGCTGAAAATCCTCGTCACTGACATTATCGACGACTAAGGCCAGCGCGAGCGCATCAGCCGGCGAATAGACCACAGACACCGAGCCGAAGTACGCCGTATCGGAACCAGTGCGCAAAGGGTTAGTCGCTTGACGCCGATATTCGTTATCGAGATTAACCTGCCACTGGTCACCGAGACGCCATGTCAGAGCTGCAGTAAACCGCTGCTTTGAATAATTCAGGGCATAGTAACTGGCGTCGACTGCAGCCGACCCGTAATCGGCATCTTTATCGAGGTACGTCCAACCTAAAACCCAAGCAAGATCGCCCGCATCCCTTCGCCATAAGACCTCGGCGCCCCTGACGCTCAAATCTACCGCATTAGCTTGGCGCGCGCTCGGCTGGCTCGTATTGTAGGTCCAATCCACTAGATCGTCGTCGGTGCGTTTAAATACCGATGCCGAAAATTTACCCACCGCTTCCGCTTGATAACTTAACGTGGTCGACCATTGCTCGGACTGCTCTCGACCCAACCTTGCGTTGCCACCGAACAGACCAGCAGGACGCGACTTTAACGAGGTATAACCAGGAACTTGAGAACTATCGGCGTAGTCAACGGTCAGACGCAAAGGCAGCTGTTTGGGTATCCAGGTAACGGAGCCTAAGGCACCGACAAATGGTCGACTACGCGACGTATCCTGATACACCACACCGGCTTTAAAACGCCAATCTGAACTTTCGCCTAACACCTGCCAAGTAGGTGCAAGCGCAGCACTCAGGTATTTTCTGGAATTGAAGTCGCCTTCAGTTAGATCGGTTGAGCTCACCAGTTCATCAGCCTGGTATTGCACGGCGTACTCGTAGTCGATTCCCGCTAGCAAGCGCTCCCCACGTAACCCCACACCCCAGTTGCGCGTTTTATGATCGAACGACCCTGCCGCACCCGCTTCTTTCGTGCGGCGATCAAAGTCGTAGTCGTCGTCTAAGCTGCGGTTGTAGGCACTAATTGCATACCAACCGGCTTGTGTTGCTTGCCGATGATTCAACAGGACTAAAAGGGTTTTGGTGTGATCAGTTTCGGGCAGCGAAGCAAAACCCGTGTAAGCGCCGGGCCAACCAAAGAATTTGTCTTGGTGTGCTAGCACAAGATCCGATTGAGCAGTATCCGTGCGACGCTGTAGCGCAAGATTCAGTCGCTCGAAGTCATGATCGCCATTCGCGATACTGCCATCACTAGAAGAGCGTGTCGCTGCTATTCGAACACCCACATCCGCGTCACTCATCGGTGCCACGGCAGCCAGTCGCAAGCTTTGAAAACTTAGCTCATCATCACCCCACGCGCCTTGGAACTGAGCAACTGGCTCAATGGGTTGCAAATTATATTGAACCGCACCCATAGTCGCATTTTGCGCGGCAAACACCCCTTCACTGCCCAAGGCCAAAGAAGACTTGTCGAACGAGGTAGGATCAATTGGCAGTTCGAGTAAGTAGTGGCCAGTTTGTGGGTCACGAATGTTTACAGCACCAATACTAATGGCCGCACTTTCAAAGCTGGCGCCTCGAATCACCAGATCAGCTTGTCCCTCAGCCAAACCCCGTGACTGTAGGTCAACGGTAGGATCGTAGCGCAACGTGGTAGCAAGCGTGGCAGCACTGGAGGCCGAGTCGGCATTGGCAACACGACTGGCAACAACAGCAACCTCTTCTAGTTCTGGAGCGGGGTCAGCCAGCAAATTGTGAGCTTCAAATACAAAAACGAAAGCCAGAATAACAGACAGCGCTTTATCAAATCCCATAAAAACTCCGTATTTATTGCAGTGTTGAAAAGGTCGCGGAGTCTACCTTTGATTATTGTTAATGTCTATACGAAATAAAGGTTAACAATTAGGCGCGCCTAACCATTAGCAAAAACGTATAGCCAAGTGACGCAGCTAACCGAACGCGACTTGACCAAAGTGCGAGCTCTGAATAGTCTGCTTGAAACTAACAAAGTACAGAAATAACGCCATGTCTCACGATTATTTTGAACTAAAGGGTAAAACTGCATTCATTACCGGAGCCTCAAGTGGACTAGGCGCCCATTTTGCGGGCTTGCTAGCGAGCGAGGGCGTGCACGTGGTTATCGCCGCGCGACGCACTGATCGCTTGGCCGAACAATTAGAACGTATTAAATCTCAGGGTGGATCGGCCCGAGCGATTGTCATGGACGTGACTGACAATGACAGTGTCGTGAAGGGTTTTCAATCGATCGCACACACCGAAGGACGCTTAGACATTTTGGTGAACAATGCAGGTGTTGGCGACGACCCAAAAAAGTTTTTAACCACCGATGAGGACGATTGGGCGTGGCAGATGCAAACCAATCTGGATGGCGCTTGGCGCGTTGCGCGCGAGGCTGCTCGCTTAATGGTGCGCACTGAAACCGCGGGCTCGATCATTAATATTGCGTCGATTTATGGCTACAACACCGGCGCCATGAAAGTCGCCTACAACGTTTCCAAGGCAGGCGTAATGCAGCTGACCAAGTCGATGTCGATCGAACTGTGCCGCAATAAGGTTCGAGTAAATTCGCTTTGCCCCGGCTGGTTTTTAACCGAAATCAACCAAGAGTATTTTGCTACCGAATCGGGCGAACGCTATGTAAAAGGTATTCCTATGCGCCAGCTCGGCGAATATAGCGACCTAAACGTACCGTTGCTGATGCTGGCCAGCAACAAGGCCGGAAGATACATGACAGGCTCAGCCGTAAGTGTTGATGGGGGTATTAGCGAGAGCCCGATTTAGCGGGATCATCGGCGTTTTAAATTGGTACAGTTCAGACCGAAAACACTTTAACTTTGCGTCCAATTGCCTATACTAAATTAGTACCTTATGTAATCCGCGCTTTCATAACCAGCGTATAGAACGCCGAATTACTCAAAGCACTTAGTGGTGGCAAGGGCAGGGTGAATGGTCAAATCTACAGTTAAAAAAATCGCAGCATGTGACACAGTTTCGTGCGAGACCGTTATTACAAACATGCGCCCAGCGTGTTTGATTTTTTATTACTCAGACCACAACCTTCTTTAATTATAATGACGAATGTAACGCAACCGACGCTAGGCCGGACGGTAGTGTTGAGCCTGATTCTAGCCACTGCGTGGCTTCTGTGGTCGGGCTTATACAAACCCTTACTACTGAGCCTTGGGCTTGTATCCTGCGCGATAACCGTGGTCGTCATTCGGCGTATGAAATTCTTTGATGATGAGCTTTATTCACTGCACTTCAGCTGGCGCTTGGTCCGCTTTTGGGGCTGGTTGGGCAAAGAAATCTGGCTTTCGAGTATTGAAGTGGCAAAAATCGTACTTCATCCCAAGTGCCCCATTAGTCCGCGTACGGTAGAACTGCACACCAACGCAGACGATAACTTTACGCAATTGTTACTGGGCAATTCCATCACCCTGACACCGGGAACGCTCACCTTAGATGTACACGAAGGAAAACTTACCGTTCACACCCTGACAGATGCAGGGGCTAAGGCCTTGTTGTCTGGTGAGATGGCCGCCAAGGTCAACCATGTCACAGGGGTTAAAGCATGTTCGCAGTAACCTCAGCCGCTATCGCAATCACGATGGCGCTGGCTTTAATTCGCGCTATCAACGGACCCTCGCAGTACGACCGTATCCTCGCGGTCAATATGTTCGGAACGAAGACAGTACTTCTATTATCTGTATTGGCTTTCCTAATGGGCCGACCCGATTTTCTAGATCTAGCACTTGCGTATGCGCTGATTAATTTTATTGGCGTACTCGCGGTACTCGAATTCTTCAAGACGAAAGCGACGGGAGCAGACTCATGATGAACCTTGCGCTCGACACTTTAAGTTGGATTTTACTGCTGACCGGCAGTGTATTCGTCATCATTGGAGGTATAGGTGCTTTGCGAATGCCTGATTTATACACGCGCATGCACGCCGCTAGCGTCACTGAAAGTCTAGCCCCCATTCTGATTTTGAGTGGTTTAATACTGCAGGCAAACTTCGGCTTATACGCTGTCAAGCTAAGCGCCATATTGCTATTCTTGTTGTTATCGGGCCCAGCCGCCTCTAACGCGCTGGCCAGTGCTGCTTTGCTATCAGGTCATGGCATGCGCAGCCAAGACACTAAAGATTCAGCATGACAGCGGTATTCAGTATTTTCCTGCTCTGTCTCTTAGTCATTACCGCTGCCGCGGTGATTCGCACGACTAATCTGTTCGTAGCCGTGATGTTAATGGGCATATTCAGCTTGCTGATTGCGGTGAGCTTTTTCTTACTTGATGCTGCTGATGTGGCACTGACCGAAGCCGCGGTGGGCGCAGGGATATCTACCGTCCTGTTCTTAAGTGCTCTTGCCGCGCTCACCGAAGAAGAGCGCAAACAAGCTGGCGGACGAGTAACGGCGCTAATTTCAGTGTCTATCACTGGGTTATTAATGGCTTACGCGACGCTCCATAAGCCCGATTTTGGAGATCCATCTGCACCGGCGCATCAGCATTTAACGCCCTGGTTTATGCAAACCACTGCGGAGCAGATCGATATCCCTAATGTAATCACCGCTATTCTAGGAAGCTTTCGCGGCTACGATACGCTAGGCGAAGTATTTGTTGTGCTTGTGGCTGGTATCGGTGTCCTATTTTTACTCAGTAGCCCCCGGCCTTCGTCGCAGGACAAACGCAGCTCTGAAGGGCTCAAGCACTACCTGATTCCACGCATGATCGGACGCTTGTTAATCCCCTTTATTTTGCTGTTCGGTTTGTACGTGCAGTTCCACGGTGAATATGGACCAGGAGGTGGATTTCAAGCCGGGGCATTAATTGCCGCCTCCATTATTTTATATGGCTTGCTCGAAGGGCAACAGCGAGCCCTAGCGGTGCTGCCGATCAAATTTTTACGCCTACTAATGGCGTCAGGTGCTTTGCTATACGCAGGTGTTGGCGTAGTTGGCATTCTTAGAGGTAGTTACTTTTTGGACTACTCAGTATTAGCCGCAGATCCAGTGACCGCCCAACAAGTAGGCATTATTTTAATAGAGGCGGGAGTCGGCATGACGGTTACCGGAGTTTTACTGAGTGTTTACCACGCTTTTGTGGCCCGAGGTAAACTCCAGTGATCTTATTAGATCTATTTCATTACTGGGTATTTATTGCCATCCTGATGATGGGGTTTTATACCGTGATCGCTAAACAGAACCTCATCAAGAAACTGTTGGGTTTATCACTGTTTCAATCAGCGGTGTTTTTGCTGTTCATCGGTATCGCTAAAGTCGATGGCGGCACAACACCGATTTTGCACCCTTCGATTTCAACCGAGATATTTTCTAACCCTCTGCCACAGGTACTCATTCTAACCGCCATTGTCGTGGGTATTTCGACCAGCGCGCTTGGTCTTGCCATAGTCGTGCGAATCAAAGAAGCCTATGGCTCGATTGAAGAAGACCAAATTCAAAGTAAGGATGAGTCGGCATGAACTTAGCCTTACATTACCCGGTATTACAAGTCATCATCCCCATGTTAATGGCGCCTTTGGCACTACTCGTTCAGCATCGCAAGCTGGCTTGGCTTCTGGCAAGTGTTACAAGCCTGTGTGCGTTCGCCCTGGCGATTGCGATAGCGCAACTGGTCTTGCAAGGTTCGAGCTACGCCTACCCGCTAGGAGGCTGGCAAGCGCCATTTGGCATTGAGTTGCGCGTTGACAGCTTCAGCGCCATCGTACTGATTATCGTATCTGGGGCGTCAACAGCGGCTCTCTTAGCCGGATACCAGAGTCTTGCGCAAGATATCGAAGAAGACCGCGCGAGCTTGTTTTACGCGGCATGGCTTTTGGCCTTGGCAGGCTTGTTGGGAATTGTGGTAGCCGCCGATGCCTTTAACATCTTTGTGTTCATGGAAATCGCCTCGCTCGCCAGCTACATACTGGTTGCGGGCTCGAGCGATCGGCGCGCTCTGCCCGCGGTTTTCAAATACCTGATTATGGGCACAATAGGCGCTACGTTTTATCTGATCGGCATAGGTTTGCTGTACATCATGACCGGCACACTCAACCTCAGTGATCTTGAAGTTCGAATTTTGGCAGTCGAGGACCAAACTCCTATCCTAATGGCCGCCGGCTTCATTTCTGTAGGGCTGGCACTTAAAGCCGCCATATTTCCGCTGCACGCCTGGCTACCCAACACCTACTCCTTCGCCCCGCATGCAGTTACGGCCTTTCTCGCCGCCTGCTCAACCAAGGTGGCGCTGTATGTTTTTTTGCGCATCGATTTTTTTGTATTCCAACGCACCCTAAGCGATCACGCCGCGCAGTTTTCGATTTACCTGCTACCACTTGCTGTAGCAGGCATTTTGTACGGTTCGGCAATGGCTATTCGGGAACCTCTGGCAAAACGTCTTTTCGCGTGGTCATCTGTTGCTCAAATCGGCTACATCGTGCTCGGGGTATCTTTAGTATCGCAGGCAGGATTAAGCGCCGGAATTTTGCATATGTTCAACCACGCGTTAGCTAAAGGTGCCATTTTTATCGGCATTATTGTTCTGGCTTCACAATGCCAACAGCTCACACCCACGGCATTGAATGGGCTAGGCCGAAAACACCCCCTGATCGGAATCGCTTTTGTCGTCGCTGGGCTAAGCTTAGTGGGCATACCGGGCACCGCCGGTTTTGTGAGCAAATGGCTACTTATCGACGCTATTTTAGAGCACCATAGATGGTCAATCGCTTTGTTGATGGTCGTACTCGCGAGCTCGTTAATGGCGGTGGTCTACCTTGCCAAAGTGTGCGAAACGCTGTTTTTCAAAACGCCGGAAACTACCGTAGTTCAACCCCTACCTAAGCTAGCGATAGCGCTGTTATTGCTCGTGAGCTTCGCCAACTTGATCTTCGGCGTTGCGCCAGGCCTTCCTCTTGAACTGGCCAATAACGCGGCGAGCCTGTTACTAGAGCACACGCTATGAGCCTGCTTCACCCACTTATTTTAATGCTCCTTATTCCGTGTATTGGCGCGATAGCGATTATGCTTGCGGGACGAGTACACCACAATTTCCGCGAGGCCTGTACCTTTGCAACGGCCATTTTACTCGCCTTAACAGCATGGCCTATGGCAATCGATGTGGCGCAAGGTGCGCGCGATAGCATAACGTTTGCTCGCTTAAGCGGCAGCCTCAATATTATGCTACATACCGAGCCTCTTGGCGCTTTATTCGCGACCTTAGCGTCCAGTCTATGGATTGTAAATTCACTGTATTCGGTGGGCTACATGCGGGGCAATAAAGAAACCCATCAAACGCGCTTTTACGTGTTTTTTGCAATCTCTATCGCAGCGGCCATGGGAGTTGCTCTTGCCGGCAATCTGTTCACGCTGTTTTTATTTTACGAGCTACTAACATTGTCGACTTACCCCTTGGTCACACATAAGGGTGACGAAGCCACCATCAAGTCGGCACGCGTCTACCTAGCAATTCTTATGGGCACCTCGATCAGCCTATTTTTGCCAGCAGTGATCTGGGTTACCTCTCTAACGGGAGGAGAGTTCAGTTTAGGTGGCGTACTTCAAGACAAAGTCGATGCCCCTACCGCCGGCTTGCTACTCGCCTTATTTGTGTTTGGTATCGGCAAAGCAGCCGTCATGCCGATTCATCGCTGGCTTCCAGCTGCTATGGTCGCCCCAACACCAGTCAGCGCGTTACTGCACGCAGTAGCCGTTGTTAAAGCCGGTGTCTTCAGTATCACCAAAATTATTATCTACATTTTTGGCGTGGAATGGCTGTTCTCACTTAGCACCACCCAATGGCTGGTTTGGATTACCTCGTTCACGATTATTGTCGCCAGCCTAATCGCTCTGCGTCAAACAAACTTAAAACGTTTGCTCGCGTACTCCACCATTGGGCAACTGTCTTATGTTGTGATGGCAAGCGCTATTTTGAAGCCCATGGCAGAGATTGGTGCCGCGCTTCATATGGTCGCACATGCGTTCGGAAAGATTACTCTGTTTTTCGCAGCCGGCGCGATTTACGTCGCCAGCAAAAAAATTGATATCACTCAGTTAGCCGGCATTGGCCACCGTATGCCAGTCACTATGACGGCCTTTACCATTGGCGCACTTAGCATGATTGGGGTACCACCAACAGGCGGATTTGTATCCAAATGGTACATTTTGGGCGGCGCTTTCGAGGCCGACAATTTCCTAGCCATTTTCACAATTATTGCCAGTACGGCGTTAAATGCAGCGTACTTCTTGCCCATTATTTACGCCGCGTGGTTCCTGCCAGAAAACCAAGCACCCAAAAATCCGCACGGCGAGGCGCCGTGGCCCATGGTCGCAGCCTTGGCCTTAACCGCTATTTTTACCCTGGGATTTTTCTTTTTCAATGGCCCTGTAATTGAGCTCGAAAGGCAGCTTGTAGGAGGCCTGAAGTGACGCAAGATAAAGAAATCAGTGTGCGTAAGGCGTGGATCACTTTCTTGGTACTACTCGCGTTGACCCTTTTGGTAGAGTTTGCCATAAAAGCAAAAACACCTTTTGAATCTTCGCAGTGGAGAGGTTTTGGCGCAGTCTTTGGTTTTTTAGCCTGTGCTGCCATGGTCCTTACCGCAAAGCTGTTGGGCTATGTATTAAAGCGGCCAGAATCGTATTACGAGGACAGCAATGATTGAGCTTATCCCACCCGGGTTAATCCTGCTGTGTGCAGCGCTTTGGATTGCTGTCGTGCCGAATCATTGGCACCGTTTGGGTTTATTCATAGGGCCTATCCTCACTTTAATGGCGATTTGGTCTGTACCCGACGGGGTCTCTCTTACCGCGCCATTTTTAGACTACGAGCTACAGCTCATCGAGGCTAGCCCAGAACGGCGCTTGTTCGCCACCATCTTTGCAATCATGGCCGGCGTTGGCGCTTTATACGCCTTTAAACATGCGCGACGACTTGAGCTTGCTTGCGGCTTCGCCTACGCATCGGGGGCGATTGGGGTGAGTTTTTCCGGTGATCTAATCACCTTGTTCTTGTTCTGGGAGCTCATGGCCCTGTTTTCAACCTTAGTGGTTTGGTTTGGCGGCACGCCGGGCGCACGTGCGGCAGGCATCCGCTACGCCATTGTGCATTTATTGGGTGGTGTGATTCTGAAGGTGGGCATTGAAGGCGTGGTTGTGCACACTGGCTCAATCGATATTCAGGCGCTGCAAGCTTACAATTTTGATACTTATATGATGTTGGCGGGTATATTGATTAACGCCGCGGCACCGCCCGTATCAGCATGGCTGTCTGACGCCTACCCAGAAGCTAGCCCGAGCGGCTCGCTGTTCCTATCAGCATTTACCACCAAAACTGCCGTATTGGCGCTGATCTTACTCTTTCCAGGAACGCCGCTCCTGGTTTATCTTGGCGTTTTTATGATTATGTACGGCATCATTTGGGCCTTACTCGAGAACAATGTCCGCCGTATCTTGGCGTTCTCGATCGTTAACCAGGTCGGTTTTATGGTGGTCGCTGTGGGTATTGGAACACCTATGGCTTTAAATGGTGCAACCGCTCATGCCTTTGCACACATCATCTACAAGGCCCTGCTATTCATGAGCGCAGGCGTGGTGATTTATCATACCGGCAAGGAAAAATGTAATGAGTTGGGCGGCTTATATCGAACCATGCCGCTCACCGCTTTTTGCGGCATCGTGGGTGCTCTTGCTATCTCAAGTTTCCCGCTGACTTCGGGTTTTACGACGAAAACGATGATCTCGGAAGCGGCGGCTATGCAGAATTTAGTCTGGGTTTGGTACGTTCTTGCAGCGGCCTCCGCCGGCGTATTTTTGCATGCGGGCATCAAGTTCCCTTGGTATGTGTTTTTCCAGAAAGATTCCGGACTTAGACCCAAAGATGCGCCTTGGAATATGGCCGCAGCGATGCTGATCTTCGTGGGTTTATGCTTCGGTATCGGTATCTACCCTGAACCTTTCTATCAGCTCTTGCCCTACCCGACCGAGTTTTCGGCTTACAAACCCGGCAAAGTCGTCTTTTACCTGCAGTTACTGTTGTTTTCGGGCCTCGCTTTCTTTTTACTGCTACCCCTGATGAAACGCACCAATACCTTAACGCTAGATACCGATTGGTTCTGGCGAAGACTTGGTGCGAAGGTTTCGGAACAAGCCACTCAGCTAATTTCAAAAGGCTACGGCAAAGCGTCGAATTCTGTTAGTGCAGGAATTAGCGCTGCGCTAAAACCAATACTACCATCAAGCGAGCCCAGCAAAGACTCCGTGCCTGCGTGGTCCATTGGTACCACGGCGCTGTGGATATCAACACTACTCAGTGCTTATGTGCTGATTTATTACTGGTAATTGGCTTAGCAGCCGCTATCGCAGTACAAAGCGGTTCGATTATTTGGGTACCTGCGGTATCCTTGCGCACTGTTAATACGATCGGATATAGCCCCATGACCAGCACTATAAGCTTTACTCTGACGGCCACCTGCCCTGCGAGCAGCGGGATTGTCGCAGCGGTGACCTCTTACCTGTCAGACCAAGGCTGCTACTTATCGGAACTACATCAATTTGATGACGAGGATACTGGGCGGTTTTTCTTACGCACCGTGGGCCGTTTTGACATAGAAACAATTTCACTTGAGGCACTGCGCGCGGGCTTTACCTCGGTAGCGCAGACTCTGAACATGGAGTGGGCCTTTCACGACACCCTAGCACCTATGAAAACTTTAATTATGGTCAGCAAGTTCGATCATTGTCTCGAAGATTTACTTTACCGTGTGCGCAAAAAGGAACTGGCCATCGACATCACCGCCGTGGCGTCCAACCACAAAGATTGCCGCGCGCTCGCCGAACGTGAAGGTATTCGCTTTGTACACTTACCCGTAACGCTGGACAACAAGGTACAGCAAGAGCAAGCCCTGTTAGATATTGTTCACGAGACTCAAACCGAGTTGGTTGTGCTTGCGCGCTACATGCAAATTCTTAGCGACGACCTGTGTCGATCACTAAAAGGCCGAGCCATCAACATTCACCATTCGTTCTTACCTGGCTTTAAGGGCGCCAAGCCCTATCATCAGGCCTATGAGCGTGGCGTAAAGCTCATTGGCGCTACCGCACACTACGTAACCGCTGACTTAGACGAAGGCCCCATCATCGAGCAATCGGTACAGCCCGTAGACCATACCTATACACCAGAACAGTTGGTCGCCGTCGGTCGCGATACCGAAACCATGGCCCTGGCCCGCGCGGTAAAACTGCATTCGGAACACCGTGTGTTCCTCGATGGCAACAAAACCGTGATTTTTAAGTAGCCCATAAACCAATTGCCGGCACCGGTTGCTATTGGCTGAGCAACGTGGCTTAAAGGCAAAATCCATATTTGTTGCACAATGCTGCGCTATACTCGCTGTGACATTAGGAGTAAGCCATGCCAATATCCCTGCGTTCAAAACTCGCTATTGCCTTTACAACAGCAAGTTTATGCCTGTTAGGTATGGTCTATGCACTAACGCAGCAGGGTTTTGATCGTGGTTTTTTAGAATTTGTTGGCAAGCAGCAATTACGAAACGCCGACGAAGTCGAGCAACGCTTGGTTAACCTATATCAACAGGCTAACGCCTGGCCTCCCGCGCACAGTGACGCTTTGCGACGGGCGATTTCAGGTGGGCTTCGAGATTCTGAAAACGAGCGCAGACGCTCTAGGCGCTTACTGTTATTAGACGCTGATCAGGTCCTATTACTGGGGCCAAAGCGCAAACCCAAGCACCTGGTTACGCAGGCCATAACCTTAAACAACCAAACCATCGGCTATTTGGCCATACCCCGTATTCAGGCTATTCCCGCAGGCTTAGAGCAGTTATTCGCCGCTCAGCAAAGACGCAGCTTTGCCATAACAGCCGCGGTTGCTAGTATTGCCGCATTTGGTTTTGCCTGGTGGTTCTCGGGCTATTTCATAGCACCCATTCGCGCCTTGTCACGCAACATTAATCTTCTGAATCAGGGCAAGCATGACTTAACACTACCCACAACCAACACCCGTGAGCTAAAGAATCTGGCATCGGATGTTGCACAACTTGCCGCAACGCTTAAAGCACACGAGCAAGCACAGCAGCAATGGCTTGCCGATATTGCCCATGAATTGCGGACCCCTTTGACGGTGCTTCAAGGTGAAGCAGAGGCGCTGCAAGATGGCATTCGACCGCTCGACCAAAGTGCAATTAGTTCGCTGTTAGAGGAAATCAACCACCTGCACTTCTTGGTGAATGACCTGAATGATTTGGCCCAAGCGGACATCAGCGCAATTACGCTAAACCTACAGGCTTGTAACTTAGTCGAGGCCATCGATTCAGCCATACAGCGGCAAGCGAGCGCTTTGCAAGCAAAGGGCCTCGGCGTTGTAATTGCAATCGACAGTAACAATTTGTGCTTACAAGCTGATCCCCAGCGACTGGCGCAAATTTTGGATAATCTGATAAGCAATTGCATTCGCTACTGCGAGGCAGAAGCAACCATTCGCTTTTCTGCAAAGCTGACAGACGACACGATTGAATGGTGTTTAGAAGACTCAGGCCCAGGGTTTGCTGGCGACTACGAGCGACTATTTGAGCGGCTTTATCGGGCCGACAGCTCACGCCAACGCATCAGCGGTGGAGCCGGCCTGGGCTTAGCGATTGTGCGTTCGTTGGTGGCTGCTCATGAAGGCCAAGTTCACGCCGATTCGTCAACTCTCGGGGGCTTAAACGTGGTGTTTTCTTGGCCTGCCGCTAAGGTGAGCTTATGAGCTGTGTCGCCATTATTGAAGATGACGCCAAAATCGCCAGACTGTTGGCGGACTATCTGATTCAAGCGGGTTTTGACATCGCAATGGCACACACCGGGCAAGAGGGTCTTGACCTAGCAAAAAATCAAAGCATTGATTTGTTTTTATTGGACGTGATGCTGCCCGACTGCGATGGCTTTAGCGTCTGCGAACAGTTGCGCACCTTTACCTCGGCACCCATTTTGTTTTTAACCGCACGCATTGCCGAGGAAGATCGCTTGCAGGGCCTAGAGCTAGGCGGCGACGATTATATCGTTAAGCCCTTCAGCCCTCGCGAGGTCGTTGCACGCGTTAAGGCCAATTTACGTCGCCTGTCCCTAGATGCCAATCAATCGCCGAGTAGCGCTCTGCAACTTGATCAAGACACCTTAACCGCTCAGTTTGGCAGCCAAACCACCGATCTAACCGCCATAGAATTTGCATTGCTCGCGGCGCTTACAGCCACTCCTAACAAACTATTCAATCGCGACGAGCTTATCGATCGAATCTACAGTGACGGCCGCGTCGTCAGCGATCGAACTGTCGATAGCCACATCAAAAAACTTAGACAAAAATTGAACCACATCGACCAAGTCGAGGTCATAGAAGCCGTTTATGGTGCGGGCTACCGCTATAAGCCTTGCACAAAATTACCTTAATTGTTCCATAATTGATGCACAATGTCGTCGTACGATAAATCCGTGGCAGCAACGCAATGCTGCCCGATAACCTATTGGAGAGTTGTTATGAACACAAAAATCGTAATAAGCAGTATCGCTCTTGCATTAACTCTTAGCGCAGGCGCATTTGCTATGCATCATGAAGATGGCGAGCGCGGCCCTGGTGAGGGCAAACGGCTTGAGAAAATGGCGCAGCACTTAGATCTTAGCGACGAGCAAAAATCTCAAGTGGCGCAGATCATGAAGGCACAAGGTGAAAAACGTAAGGCGATGATGCAGGCGCACAAAACACAGCGCGATGCCATGCAAGCCGACATGCGCAACCAACTCAGCGGAGTCTTAACGCCAGAGCAATTGCAGAAGCTAGACAATATGCGTGAAGAGCGCGACGAGCGCCGAGAAGAAAAAATGGAGAAATGGAAAGAGAAGCGCGAAAAGCACAAAGAGCGCTACTAAACACTAAGATTACGGGCCGCTTTATCAGCCCGTAATCTTGCCATGAAACTGTAGCGATTTAGAGGTAAGCTGAGACAACAACCTGATTTGGAGCTTTGGTATGCCACTAGAATCGATGAAGCGTAGAACCCTCGTTAAAGGCCTGAGTGCGACGCTTGGCTTACTTGCCCTTCGCGGCTTTAGCGTTAATGCAGAAAACCCTGTTCACTTCACCCACGGTATCGCTAGCGGTGACCCATTACAGGACCGTGTCATTCTGTGGACCCGCGTCATTCCCGGCCACGGCGTACACCAACAGCTTAAGGTCGACTGGCAAATCGCCAGCGATGCCATGTTCAAGAACATCGTCAATCAGGGGGAAACCCAAACGGATAGTGGCCGAGACTATACCGTTAAGGTGGACGCAACGGGCTTAAAAGCCGGCAAACAATACTACTACCGCTTTGCGTGTGAAGGGGTGAGCTCCGTAGCAGGCAAAACCAAGACTTTACCAAAGGGCAAGGTCGGCGAGTTTAAAATGGGGGTAGCCTCGTGCTCGAACTACCCTCAGGGTTATTTCAATGCTTATAAAGATATGGCCGAAGCCGATTTAGATGTGGTCTTGCACTTAGGTGACTACATCTACGAATACGCCGACGGCGTTTATTCTAACCCCATTGCAGTCGAACAACTCGGCCGTCGGGTACAACCTAGCACCGAAATTATAGCGCTGGAAGATTACCGCATGCGCTATGGTTTATACCGAACTGACGCTGACCTTCAGGCCCTGCATCAAAATCATCCGATGATACACGTGTGGGACGATCACGAGCTAACCAACAACACCTGGCATTCGGGCGCAGAAAATCACAACGAAGGTGAAGGCGACTTCGCCACCCGTATGGCGGCCGCAAAAAAAGCGTACCACGAGTGGATGCCCATCCGTACGCGCGAATCAGACCAAGAAACCATTTATCGCAGCTTTGAAATTGGCAATCTCGCCGATCTAATTATGCTAGATACCCGTTTGATTGGGCGTGATGAGCAACTTGAGTATGGCAAAGACTTAGGTGACGATCCCAGCACCTTTGCCGAGACCAAACTGAATAAGCCCGAGCGAGAATTGCTAGGCAAACCCCAAGCCGAATGGCTGCGCAGCGAGCTACAAAAGAGTAAAACTCGGGGAGCAACCTGGCAGGTATTAGGGCAGCAAGTTCTCATGGGCAAAGTCTTAATACCCACCATTGACCCCGCCGTTGTTGACGAAGCGCCCATTCCCGACAGCTACAAACAGCGCATGAAAGGCATGCTCAATCTCGCCAAACTGGGATTGCCACTGAACTTAGATGCGTGGGATGGCTACCCAGCAGCACGCGAACGGTTGTATGACGACTTGCTGGAATACGGAGTCAACCCAATCTCTTTAGCAGGCGATACACACAATGCCTGGGCGTTTAACCTCAGGAATAGCCAAGGCGATGCCGTAGGCATTGAGTTGGGCACCCCCGGCATCTCTAGCCCGGGTCTCGAAAGCTTTTTGCCCCTGCCCATTGAGACGACTCAACAGTCTTTTTTAGCGTCCAGCCCAGAGCTGGTTGAAGCCGACACCTCGCAACGAGGGTGGGCAATGCTGACATTGACACCGCGCGGTGCCGAAACACAATTCCGCTATGTATCAACCGTCCTGTCACGTGAATTCAGTGTCACCAGTAGCGAGCCTTTGCGGGCTCCCATCGGTAAAAGGCGTTTCGATCAGGGCTAATGAATCGCACCTCACTAAGGCGTATTATTACGTCCAAGTCACCAAAGAGTTTTGTTATGCCAAAGTTCAACAGTACCCCCATACAACCGACTAAGATTGTGTGTATTGGCAAAAACTACGCCGCCCATATAGAAGAAATGGGCGGATTAAAGCCCGACGACATGACGGTGTTTATAAAACCATCCACCGCTTTAAGCGACACCTTACATTCGACGCTTGGTGAAACGCTGCACTACGAGACTGAAATTTGCCTCCTCGTGAATGCGGGGCAAGTGCGAGGCATTGCGGTTGGCTTTGATTTAACCAAGCGCGAAACGCAAAACGGTCTTAAGAAGCAGGGGCTGCCGTGGGAGCGGGCTAAAGCCTTCGATGGCGCCGCCGTGATGAGTGATTTTGTGGCGGCACCTGACAGTTTAGACGATCTGAACTTGACCCTACACGTTAACGGCGAACTCAGACAACAAGGGCACGTCAGCATGATGCTGTATCCGCCAGCTGTCATATTAAGCGAACTCTCGCATTTTATGACCCTGCGTGATCAAGATGTAATCATGACCGGCACGCCCGCGGGCGTCGGCCCACTAGAAGCTGGCAGCGAGTATAAAGCCTGCGTGTATAACGGCGACCAACTGCTCGTTAGCCAGACTTGGGTCGCGGTTTAGTCGGCGTAACCTGGGGGCGCAACAAAACCTTGGTGGTGTTTCTCCAGCAGAGCCGCAACTGCCAAGGTGGTTTTATCTTCTAAATAGGCACCCGCAATTTGCACACCGATGGGCATGCCGTCGCCGCTAATACCAACCGGTGCGACCGAGGCAGGTAAGCCCGCATTTAAAGTCACACCCGCCCAGCGCATCATGTCGGCGTAGGGGCGCTGCTCGCCATTAATCATAATGCGGCGCGCAGACATGTCCGGCGTATGATCGTGCGCGAACGCAGTCGCGGGCGCACACGGACACAAAATCACATCGTATTGCTCGAAGAATCGCTCCCATTCGGCACGATTTTTCAAGCGCTGCTCCGATGCTTTAGCCCAATCACGATGGCTCATCGCGATACCGCGCATTTGCTCTAGGCTATCGGAATGGTCATTTGGGTCGGCCGAAGCTGCTATTTTTTGCGCCATATCGAAAACAGATTGCGGCATACCAGCTCCCATGACTGACATCATCAGGTGCAGATAATTGCGATGATTCTCGGTCAAATCAAAATTAGGACGAGCCTCAAAATCTACACTCGCGCCTGCCGCCTCTAGAGAACGACCCGCTGCAATAATGGCATCGCGAATATCCGTGTCTACCGGGCAAAACGCGTCGTCAGCCCAAACCGCAACGCGCAAATTTTGAATACACCCAAAGCGCGCTGGCGGCAGATCTACACGCCAAGCTTTACCATCCATAGGGTCTGGACCCAACAAGATATCAAGTGCCTGAGCAAGGTCGGCCGCACAAACACCCAATGGGCCCACGACTGATAAGTCGGACTCAGTAATCACCGTTTGACCCGGAGGAATATGGCCCTGCTGTGACACAATGCCATACGACGGTTTGTGCCCAAAGATACCGTTAAAGTGCGCCGGTGTTCGAATAGAACCGCCAATATCACTGCCAACCTCTAAAGCCGACAAACCCGCCGCCAAAGCCGCAGCCGCCCCGCCCGACGAACCGCCACAGGTGCGCTCGACATTCCATGGATTATTGGTCACGCCATACACATCGTTATAACTTTGCAGGTCCGCGCTCATGAAGGGCACATTGGTTTTTCCAATGATGACAGCACCTGCAGCGCGGTATCTTGCAACACTGACCGCATCGGTGTCGGGCACTTGGCCTGCCCGCGCAGGTATACCACCTACCGTAACTAAGCCCTGTGTGGCCAAGGCATCTTTTATGGTAATCGGCACACCATGTAGTGGCCCCCAATCTTCATCGCGCTCGGCGGCAAGATCTGCCGCTTGAGCACGCGCTCGAGCCGCTTCAACATCCATTGCCACCACGGCGTTTAAAGCCAGATTGAAGCGCTGAATTCTGTCCAGATAAAAATCAAGTACCTGCTCGGCAGATAAAACCCGCGCCTTAATATCTTTAGCCAAATCGAAAGCGCTTCGGTACAAAATGTCTGCCATGAAAATTCCTTATTCTTATCTAGGGTAGCAATTGGCTTATCCCCGGAAATAACGCTGCGCCACAAAAGGTGTTTTGGCTACCTCAACGTCAACCAGCTTACCACGCACATCTGCGACAAGTGCGGTGCCAAGTGCGGCGGATTCCGCCTTAATGTAAGCCATTGCCACAGGCTGCTCTAGGGTAGCGCCAAAACCACCCGAGCAAACCGTACCGATTGGGCGTTGCTCGGCATCAAACAGGGCCGCGCCTTCACGTACAGGACGCTTACCCAGAACCTTCAAACCTACGCGCATGGTGTCGGCACCACCAGTCCACTGTGACTCGATAATATCGCTGCCCAAGTAACCTCCGGCGCGCGCACCTTCAGGCCTGCGGGCTTTGGCTATCGCCCACTTAAGCCCTGCTTGAATTGGTGAAATATCCTCTGCCAATTCATGCCCATAAAGACACAGGCCGGCTTCTAAACGCAAGGAGTCTCGTGCGCCCAACCCAATAGGGAGCACATCTTTATGTGCCAAAAGTTTTTGTGCCAAGGCCTCGACCTGCGAATTCGGCACAGATATCTCAAAACCGTCTTCACCTGTATAACCCGAGCAGGTCACATAGACTTGTGTGCCCTCAAACTCCGCCGGGGTGCCAGTCATGAACACAAGGCCCTTCGTTTCGGGTATTAATTCATTCATCACCGCTCGCGCTTTAGGACCCTGTAAGGCCAGCAGGGAATGCTGATCCAGCACCTCTAAAGTCACGGTAGATAAGTGGGCGCGCAAATGTTCCAAATCTTTGTCTTTACAGCCGGCGTTAATCACCAGCATAAATTCATCGTCTGCCCAACGCGTGACAATCAGATCGTCAATGACCCCACCAGCTGCGTTTGTCAGTAACGAGTAGGTTTGGGCGTTAATACCCAGGCCCTCTAGATCAGCGGGCATTAAAGCTTCAAGCGCAGCCACAACCCCGTCGCCACTGACCACAACCTGCCCCATGTGCGACACATCAAATAAGCCCGCGGCGGTGCGCGTATGCACGTGCTCTTTGATAATCCCAGTTGGATACTGGACTGGCATGTTGTAGCCGGCAAAGGGTACAAGTTTGGCACCCAAGGTTTGATGCAGTGACTCTAAAGAGACGCTTTTTAAGCTCATGGTCAATTCCTGAAGTTGTGGCTTAAGCAGACTAATCAGCCATAAGCCAAAGAGCAAGGCAAAGGGTTTTTGGTTGGCGGCAAACGCCTTACAATACGCGGCCTATTGTAAGGCATTTACGTCCATGAGTAATGTAACAAACCCACAAGGAAGCTGTGTCACTCTGATCGGCATGCCCGGCGCCGGGAAGTCGACGGTTGGACGTTATTTGGCCGAATCCCTAGGGCTTAAATTTCACGATACGGATGATGATCTTGAGCGCCACGAAAGCGCAACGCTTCAAACCATTATGGACACCAAAGGTCTTAATTACTTTAGAGCGCTTGAAGAATCACTACTACGTGAAATTCACTTTCAGTCAGAGGTCATTGCCACGGGGGGTAGTGTTATTTACAGCGACGCTCTGATGCAAAAGTTCAAAAGCCTAGGCGCCGTTATATTTCTTGATGTACCACTTCATACTTTAGAAGCCCGTGTAATGCGTGACGCGCCTCGGGGTATGGCCAAAACGGTAGAAATGACCTACCAAAATCTGTATCAGCAGCGGTATCCGCTATATCAACAGTGGGCAGACATAACAATTGATTGCAACGACTCAGCCACCCCCGACACCATCGCAGAACGTATCGCAAAGGCTTTGAATCTTTAGCCGGACACGTCCACGGACATGTCCGAACTCTATTTTAAGGTTCAGCCGTCTGCGGCATCACCTACCTCTTGCAAACCGAGCCAGCCCTGAATTTAAAAAAATGTTTTAAAACAGTAACTTATAAATTCCTGGCTTTTCTATTCAAAAGTTGGCACAGGATCTGCAAACATCACAAGCAAGCAGCGGCTTGTGCAACATCACGGACGATGAGTATTTTACGGCGAATACGCGGGCATGAAGCCACACAAGCCGCTGCTTTCGATAAAAATTTTTAATTGAATAACTAATTATTTTTTGTTTTACAGGGCTCGAGGTTCGAGTGATATTGCGCCAAATCAGCCCACCAAATGTTGGAGTGTGACGGATGGCAAAGCATGACGACAGCAACGATACTGACGATCTAGATGATTTTGACGATGAAGGCCTGGGCATGGTCGATGAGATTGATATCCCATTGAGCAATTTGTCAGAAAAACAACAGCTTGCCGAAAAGCGACGTCGCGCCGAGTTGCGCATGGAAGAACGCCGCCTGCGCGAGGAGATCGGCTACTACGACTTAAGTTTCGACGATCTTTAATACTAGAATTAGGGCGTAAGACGATCATCACGTCCTAATATCGGTGGCAGGCCATAGGGCTATATCCACGCTAAGGCGGCCTCGCCTTAAAACTCTACAGATTCAAATTATTCAGCTGATGCTTTAATCGGCGCACCAGAGAACTTGTTCGCATGTACGGGTGCACCAATAAGGTAAGCGGCGTATCAAACTCGGGAGCATCCGAAACTCGACAAATGCCTTGCTCAAGCAAAGAGGCTTGTAAAGCCTCGGGAAAAAAGCATGCACCTTGCTGACGCTGCACCTGAGCGATGGCGGCATCGACCATGTTGGTTTGCAGGTACGGGATTGGATCCTTTGCTACCTGGCGAACATGAAAGCGCGAAAACGCTGTGCCCCACTGTAAGTAAATGTAGCGAGTACTGACTGCCTCGGCTAAATTTTTGATGCTTTGGTGCGCGAACAATCGCAGGCGCAAGTCCCCGACGCGATGTGACTCTAACTCTGCCGCGGCTGGCGTATCAAACACTAAGGCGGTATCGAGCGCGCCGTCGCGCAGCTTTTTGGCGAGCATTTCTTGCGATAAAGTTTCGATGTGCAGTTTAAGGTCAGCCACCTCATCGTGCAGCTGATCAAGTCGCGCCTGCAAAATGTCGCACCAAAGCCCTTGTCGAACCCCAACGCTAAGGCGTAAATCACCCCCCTCACGCAAGGCCAAGTCCTGCCTGGCCCGCAGAAGAGATATCAAGATCGATTCTGCATGTGGAACTAAGCGCTCACCCTCTGGGGTTAATTGGATATTGTTGCGATCGCGGTGGAATAAGGGCGCACCAAAGTAAGATTCCAACTGCTTGATACGCGCGCTGACGGCGGCTTGGGTAATAAATAAGTTATCGGCCGCTCGACCAAAATGTCGGGTGGCTTTGACTTCCAGAAAAGTGCGCAATAACTCCGTATCCATAGCGCGATTTTGACCTGCTTTAGTGAAATAGCAAGGGTTTTAACAGTCGGCTTTAAAAGCTTGTCCGGCTATGCATAAAAATAGCATTTTATGTTTTATTGAATCGATAAAGGCCTACCTACCTACTCGCGCCAGACTGGGGTACACTGCTCTAAATCGCACATAACTACAGACCCTTGAATTCTTTAGAACCGCTATCTTGGTACCAAGCATCCAGCCCTAATCTAACCGTTTACCCGCAATTACAGGGCGACCGTCATACCGACGTCTGCGTCATAGGCGCTGGCCTTACCGGCCTTTCGGCAGCAGTCGCGTTACGAGACCTTGGGCTGAGCGTTATTGTGCTAGAGGCCAAAACCGTAGGTTATGGCGCCTCGGGCCGCAATGGCGGCCACGTGGGTGTTGGACAACGCCGAAGCCAAATCATCTTAGAACGCTGGCTGGGTTTAGAGCATGCCAAAGCCTTGTGGCAGTTAGGGCTAGATGCGGTCGATCTAGTCAGTCATTTAATTACGCGCTTTGATATCGAATGCGAGCTCAAAACAGGAAATTTATACGCGTCTGCTAACCCTAAGCTCACAGCCAATTTACAGCGAGAAGCTGAGCACTTACAGACAGTCTATGGCTATACCGGTGCTCGATATCTTAGCCCCCAAGAACTGCGGCAAGAGACCCAAGCAAAGGGCCTAATAGACGGCGTTCTAGACTCAAACGCCAAGCACTTGCATCCGCTTAAATACGTGCAAGGTCTGGCTAATGCGGCGGCAATACTGGGGAGCGAGCTTTACGAAAACACGCAGGTTACTCACACGCAACAACAGGCCGACACCGTAAACGTCACGACTGAGCATGGGCGCATTACCGCTAACAAAGTTGTCCTGGCTTGTAATGCTTATTTGGAGCACCTAGAGCCGCGTATTGCCGATAAAGTAATGCCAATTAGCAACTACATGATAGCGACCGAGCCTTTATCCGAGGAGATGGCGCGGTCTATTACCCGATCGGATTTAGCCATTGCCGATTCTCAGTTTGTGGTCAACTATTGGAAGCTATCGGCCGATAATCGACTCTTGTTTGGGGGTGGCGAGACCTACTCTCGTGACTTCCCCGAGGACATTAAAACCTTTGTTCAACCGCATTTACTAAGCCGCTACCCACAATTGGCCCAGACGCAAATCACACACGGCTGGGGCGGCACACTGGCGATTACGCGCAATCGCTTGCCACATATTGGGCACATCAAACAGCAGATTTACTATGCCCAAGGTTTTTCCGGTCACGGCATCTCCATCGGCACGCTAGCGGGAAAATTAATGGCACAAGCCATTGCAGGGCAGACTGAGGGCTTTGAGAAATTTGGCACAATACCGATTAAAAACTTCCCTGGAGGCCCACTGTTAAAGTGGCCAACTTTAGTGGCCGGCATGCTATTCTACAGTCTTAAAGACAAACTCAGCCCTAAAGTCAGGTCCTTGGTATGAAGCTAATAGGCGCCATATTATTCCTTGTAGGTATCGCTAGCCTTAACGGCTGTGCCGGCCACCCAGCCCACACCGCAAATTTAGAGCCCAACGATTTGGCCGCAGTGTCGAATAAAGTCTTGTGCGATGCCGCTTATCCAGAAGAGGGCTACCTTCCCACGCCCGAGATCGAAATGGAAGTAGCCCGACGCGGGCTGAATTGCAGAAACTATACGTTTACGCGCCAGCCGTGATTTATCGTTCGTAACGCATAACCGTGGTGTAAAACCATTGGCTGTGAGCGTGCATAAAAAAGGGCCCGAAGGCCCTTTTGCAGACATTATTGCGCTTAATTGAGGTGTTTTTCAAGAAACGCCAGCACCTTGTTATTTAGCTCCGTGCGGTTGTCCACGTCATAAAAACCGTGGCCTTCGCCATCTTTTGCCAGCCACTCATAAGGATAGTCAATTTCATCAAGCGCATCGCGCAGTACTTCGGCATGCTCGAAAGCGGCTCTGGGGTCGTCGACACCGTGGACGATGAATAACGCCGCCTTCAGCTTATCCACATTGCGAGCGGGCGACTGCGCGATACGATCCGCCTCGTTATCAGGTAAGGTAGTATCAAGGTATGCATCACCCCACCGCGTGGTTTTGATATCTCCCGTGGTGTACAGCATATCTAGATCGTAAACACCCACATAACCTATAGCCGCTTTGTACAAATCGGGATCAATGATCGGTGCTTGGAGAGCAGAATAGCCACCAAAGCTTGCGCCGAAAATCGCAAGTCGCTCTTTGTCGGCAATACCTTCTTTCACCGCCCAGTAAGTCGCATCAATAATGTCTTCCTGGGTTTTACGACCCCACTCGCCATAGCCGGCGTCGCGAAAATCGGTTCCATAGCCGGTTGAACCGCGGAAGTTGATTTGTAGTACCGCATAGCCCTCTAGGGCCAACATTTGCACCGACGGATCATAACCCCACATATCGCGAGCATGGGGACCGCCATGCGGCATAACGACCACCGGTAAGTCTTTGCCTGTAGAGCCAGGCGGCAAGGTTAGGTAGCCTCGCAATGTCGTTCCATCACGCGCGCTAATCTCAATAGCGTCCTGATTCGCCAGAACCTTGGGGTCGATATTCGGATAAGCATCAAGTAAAAACGTCGCTTTTTTCTTCTCGGGCTCGAATAGATAATAGCGCGCCGGCAAATTGGGAGCAGACAGTGCAAATACGATTTTGTCACGATTCTCAGTAGCTGATGTCACATACACATAACCCTGAGAGAAGCTTGCAAGCAACATTTTTTGAATTTGTGCTAGTTCGTGCTCTGGCGTTAACGCTATAAATTCGGGATAGTATTGATCAATACGCACGCCATAAACCTGATCCTCTTTGTCGGTATACAGGTTGCTCACATCAGCGACAGGATGGACATAAACCTGCTCTGCTTTACCCGATGTGGGATCGTACGAGAACACACCAATCACTGACGTCTCGGGATCGGGTGCCAACATCAAAATCCGCTCTTTTCCCGACTCGAAACCTAAAGGCGTAACGTCCAGAGTAAAAGGGGAATCAACAAGCTGCCAATCCAGCTCCCCCTTGGCCCGGTAAGAAAAGACAAAATTGAAATCATCGTCTAACCCCATGGCGAACCGTGCTTCTTTATCGTCGTCAACTAAAAAATTAGCGCCTCGAATATTTGTTCGCGTCAGTTCTCTTGTTCGTCCATTATTGATATTTACACGCATCACGCTTGGCTGCAGATCTTTACCCGCCACGCCGCTCCAAGGGTGAACCTCTACCAAAATATGCTCATCGTCGAGTTTGCCGATATAGCGACCCGATGCCGCAATAGGCTCGACCCCCATAAATCCAAAGATATTTTTACCTTTAGAGCCATCAGCATTGACGGCATAGAGTTCGCCCGCACTGCCTGGCATTTCCAGAGAACCAATTTTACGCGCCATAGTGACCAACAAACGCTCTTCATTCAGCCAACGAATACTCGCGACCTCTAAAGGGTCTTTAAAGGTAATCAAGGATTTGACTGCTTTAGTATCTAGGTCTAGTACCGCTGCCGCACGTTTGCCATCACGCAAAATACCAACCGCTAGGTAATCGCCACCTGGCGAGATGGAAACACTTGTGAATGCAGAATGTTTTGCGAACATTTCGGCATTGCTGTCCTTCGTATCAGCGGCGTAACTTGGTGCGGCATGCATCGCACATCCCACCAAAAGCACAACGTAAAACCCTAAAACTCGCATCTTACTCTCCATATCCGAAACTAAAGTCCGATCGTAACGCACTTTCCAACCTGTTTTCGAGGGGCTTAAGCTCACTTTGGTAATGTTGCCACTCATGAACAAATCGAGAACTTATTGGATCGCGCACTTGTGCCGAACTTAGTGTATTGATCAATGTTCCTTTTTTGACTCCGGCAAGTAGACCATTTGAAGGCGTAAGGCCTAAAGAACGATGTATTGACGCTGAAATATCAGCTGGCGCGTTCATCCATTCTTCATAAGAAACAAAAGTAATCTTGCCTGGCAATTCACCCTGCCAATACGTTTTAAAAGCATGATATCGAGCATAGTGCGAAACCAAAGTATCAAATTGATATGAAAACTCATAACCCGCGAACTGCTGTTTATACAGAGACCAGCACGCAGAAATGGGCTTTTTATCAAGCCAAATAAACTTAGCCCTAGGAAGCAGTAAACTGATAACACCAACCCATCGATAGTTCAAAAGTAACTTGTCGATTACAATCGAATTCTGGGCAGCCCGACTTTCCAGAATTTTTACATAGCCCTTAAACAAATGGCGAAGTGCCTCCATGCACGTAGCAGAGCCATCGAACTCGCGCAGCCAAATACCTAATTCACGATTTAAGAACTCGCATTCACCTATGCTTGTAACACCGTCGTGTTGCAGTAGCTTGTGTTCTAGCAAGGTGCTACCTGAGCGCGGCAAACCCACAATAAATACCGGCGTGATACTACAATGAACCGGTGAACGCGAGCGTACTTCTAGATCTCGGTAGATCTGAATGATCTCGTTCAGCAACCGCTCATCCGCTACTTCATCATAGGGATGCTGCTTCGCCCTTATGGAATTTGCTTGTTTGTAGGCTTGAAACGATTGCTTGTAATTTTCCTGGTGGGCATAGAGCGCGCCCAAGGCAAAAGCGACGTGTGCTCGATCAGATAAATCCAACTGCTCATGCGTTGATGCCGACTCTGCCATCGTCACAAGACTGGACAGTTGCTTTAAATCGAGTGGTATTTGGCTTAAAGCCAAGATCGCTTTGGCGTTAGCCGCATTCTGATCTAACACTCGATACAAAATATTCTTTGCTTCGTCGTAGTGACCTAACTGGCGATATACGTTCGCCAAATTCAGCGCCGCCGATTCCTCAAAGTTTCCCGCGAGCAAGCGTTCGTAAACGTCTACTGCCTGTTCCGGCATGCCTTGGGCCAGTAGCAGTTGTGCCTTAAGATGTGCACCCCCGCGGGAGTTGGGCCAGGCGTGCACTGCATGCTGAAGACCAACTTCAGCTTCTTCATACTGCCCCAACTCAAGCAACAAACTAATGTAGAGTATGACAACAGATTCACGGCTAGCATCAAGCGACAAACTGCGCTGACATGCCTGTAAAGCTTGCGCTACATGACCATTTTGTCGCTGCAGTTTCGCGTTCAGATACCAGCTCATTCCATTAGAGGGATGTCGCCCAATCAAATCGCTCACCCACCGATTCGCAGCTTTCAGGTCTTCGCGAAGCAAGGCACATTCGGTAGATACGACTAATCCTGTCAAATCACTGGGCTCGAGCGCCAGCAATGCCTTTGCCGTGTCTTCAGCTGCAGTAAAATCTGAAAGCTCGTAATAGGCGCTCGCAAGATTACCCATGGCTTCTACGTAATCGGGACGCAACTCAAGCGCGCGCTGTCCCGCGGTTACTGCTGCCACATAATCTTTAAGTTGCAGACATAATGCACAGTGAATATTAAATAGGTACGCATCTTGGGGGAACCGTGCCAATAACGGTTCGAGCGCAACACGAGACGCCTCGAACTGCCCTTGTCGATAATATTGAATGCTGATTTGCACCGCGGTTCGCGGTGCGACTATGTCTTCAGGCGACATCAGGGAGAGTCGAACACTTATTTCTCTTTGACTTTAAACCGCGTACCCGAGGAAGTTGTCAAAAATACGCTACCAAACATGCCTTGCTCGAGCTCGACTTGATCGCCGATTTGCGCGAGGGGCGTAATGCCACTGACTTGATGAAAAACACGCCCATCTTTAGACACGTACACGGGGCGACGCTGATTGTTCAAGTAGACCTTTGCAATAACAAAGCCTTCGTATTCTTGAGCGGCCACATCGTAGTCACCAATCACAGCCGCTTGAATGGATTCTTCACGCTCTTTAATTCGTGAAACGGCGGTACCTTGAACGTCTTTGGTAAGCGCCTCTTCAACACGCCCAGCGACGGTGTCATAACAGGCTAAACGCTGAGAATCGTTGTTGATTTTGCTGCAACTCAGCATATCTTGTGCCGCCACAGGAAGACTGACAGAGGCGAAAATAGATACGGCAATTAAGTACTTTTGTGCGCGCATACGGCCCATCCAATAATTGTTTTGTCATCGCTTAGTATAGAGACATCGGCAGACCCAAATCCAGCCTTCGACAGAATTTCAACGAAACGATCGATACCGTCCTGCGGCATGGCCACCGAACACATCTGCATATGCCGTTCACGAGTGGCTAGCGTTTCTTCATAAACTCGTTTGATAAAACGATTGGCCACCTTGGGGCCTTGATCCAGAATTTTGAAGAACTGCAAACCGCGCGTGACAAACTCAAACATGCTGGCATTAGCGGTACTTAAATCGGTATTACTAAGGTACTTTTCAGCGTACTGGTTCAACTTTTTACGCGCTTTTTCGGCCTTAGGGTTGCGACTCAGTACACGCAAATCCCCTGCGACCTTAGCTTGATGAGCAATAATTTGAAGTTGCTCTAAAAAATCGCGCACTTCGCTCATGTTGTATTCGTTCACCGCTCGACCAGACATTTGCGAAACAACAGAATCAATATGGTGAATCACACCAAGATAAACCCCAGAGGTTGTGAGCACGCGACTCATCTCAGGTATCGTCTTTTCAATATTGGAGTACTCTATTCCAAACACTGAACATGCCACCGAAAAACTGCCATCCGAAAAAGGTAGTGCCTCTATTGACGTCTCACCCATCAGCGTCACTTGCAAGCTGTCCGTTTGATTAAGACGCGCCTGCACGGCTTGCGGTATAGCCACTGCGGCTAAGTCAACGCCCTGATAGTTGGTCGTCAAACCCAAATCTAAGCACATGGGAATCAGCGCACCATTGCCACAAGCCAACTCGAGTAAGGTTTCCGATCGTTGATTCACCGAAAACTGCTTTTCAAACCAATTCTTAATGGGCCCTTGGTACCCCTCTTTAAAGTATTCACCAAAAGTAGTTGGGTGCCCTTGCTGCCAAAACTCTGACCACGGATTCATGATATTTCCTAATGAAAAAAAAGGCCTGCAGAGCAGGCCTTCTTATTTAGTTGTACTCTGAAATTACATTTCAAGAGTATAACGCAAGTACCATACACGGCCAGTTAATGGGTACTGATACTCATCAACTTGCGCGCCTTGAGAATCCAACAATGGATCTTCGTCGGTCACGTTGTTTGCACCGAAAGTTACAGTGCCCCAAGAATCGAAGTTGTAACCAACAGACGCGTTCAACACATCCCATGCTTTGTACTTGGTGTCAGAAACACTTGATTCTGATTCACCAATGTAGTCCCAAGCGATGTTGGCGAACATGTCGTTCATAGACCATGCAACGTAGGCATTCATACGCCACTCTGGGAAGCCCAAAGTACCCGCTGCATCGTACAGGTCACCCGTACCGTAGCTACGCTCTGCGTCGTAGTTCAAGTACTGAGTACCGTTCCAGCCCATGTTGAACTGACCGTAATCAGTCGACAGGATACCGTTAACCGCGTAGTCGAGAGCTTCACGCTCTAGGTCGGTTACCGCATTCTGGAAGCCCGCATCGATGCGAGTTACACCACCGATAGCATTACGCTCAACGTTCGGGTTGTTGCCGTTAGTTTGGAAATCAACGTCCAACTGATCCTGCGCAGAAGTGTACTCAATTGAGTCTTCTAAGGTCAGAGTGAAGTGGTTAATAGACGCATACCAGCCGTCCAAGAACTCCCAAGTTACACCGATAGACAGCGTTTCAGACGTTTCTGCGTCCAAGTTGGGGTTTGAACCAATGTAGGTGTCAAACTGCTTAGATGGACATGGGCTTTGGCCTGCCAACTGACAGCCATAGTTATCGACAGCGCTTTCCGCAGAGAACGAGGTCGCACCGTACAAGTCTGACAAGTCAGGAGCACGGAAACCTTGACCCCACGAACCTTTGATGGTCACGCGGTCGTAGCCAGGCCAAGTCATGGTAACGCCCAAACGAGGCGACGTAGCTGTACCAAAGTCAGAATAATCGTCGTGACGAACCGCCGCGTCAATTTCCAACCAGTCAGTTACAGGGAAGATTGCTTCTACCGAGAACGCCGTTACGTCACGGTAACCTTCAGCTGAGTTACCCGCTGAACCACCGATCAAACCGGCTTCTGACTGAGCGTCAACCAAAGCTTGGTAATCAACTTCGAAGTATTCTGCACCGAAGTAGCTAGACGCAGTACCGCCTGCCATTTCGAACATATCCCACTGCAAACCAGCAAACCATTTCTTCATGTTTTGACGGTCGTCGTTGTGAGTCGAAGCTTTCAAGTTAGCTACGAACTGATTGAAGTCTTGGATGTCGTACGAAATGTTGTACTCAAGACCCGCATAGCTTAGGTAGTACATACCCACTGAAGACGAGCGATAGTCAGAGTAGGTGTAGTTCACATCCCAGCTCAAGTTGCTTGCCAACTCACCCGTCAAGCCAATGTTGATATCTTTGAAGGTGTCGTTAACGTAGTTGTCACGAGGACCGATGTCTGTCCAACGGAAATAACCAAAGGTTGCACCGATGTCATTACGTGGGTCACCAGGAATGGTTGGGCCAGGTGCCGCAGGCGGCGCGTAACGGCCGAACGACTCGTTGTCAGACATGATAACGTCGATGTAAGCATCGATGCTGTCAGTCAATTTGTACTCGGCAGAAACCCAAGAGTTGATACGCTCTAGACCCGCACGGTTAGCCGATACCAAGGCATAAGCGTAACCACAGTAGTAACCTGATTCAGGGCCAAACACCAAGTCAGCGCGCATTACACCCGCGTAACCGTTAACGCCATCGTTACAGTTAGCGCCTGGCGTCACATACCACGTATTTTGGTCGTTTGGATCGTATACAGTCGCAGGCGTCCAGTTAGGGTTAAGCGCCGAGTAACCATAGAACGAAACACCAATTGTTTCTGCGTAACCTACGATGTCGCCGTCGCCGTCGTAATCGCCGTATGAGGCTTTAGTGAAAGAGCGGTCTTTATCGAAGATAGGCTCTTTCTTGTCGTATTCAAGACCAAAAGTCACGCTACCACGGTCGTTAGACGCACCAACCAAGAAAGAGATGCTTTCTTCAGTGCCCTCGTCACGATCACGATCGCCGTAACGGCCAGAGATCTTCACGCCGTCGTAGCCTTTCTTCAATACGACGTTTACTACACCTGCAACCGCGTCAGAACCGTATACCGCAGACGCACCGTCAGGGATGATTTCTACACGGTCAACTGCAGAGAAGGGGATCAAGTTCAAGTTCACGGTACCACCGCCACCTAATGAAGGTGAGCCTGCGACACGGCGACCGTTAATCAACACCAAAGTACGGCTTGCGCCAGCGCCACGAAGGTTGATTGTCGCATTTGACTGAGCACTGCTGCCTGAAGATTCACGGAACGAACCCAGTGAGTTCAAGGTTGATGAACGCAAAGCGTCAGCAACAGAGATATCACCCTGGATTTCCATGTCTTCGGCGTTAATTGTAATAATTTCTTGAGACTGTGTATTAGTGCTGCGCTTGATGCGCGAACCAGTAACCAGTACCTCTTCTACTACTTCTGCGCTTTCATCAGCGTCTTGAGCATAAGTATAACCGCCTGACAACAACAACGCGCCAGAGGTAATACCTATTGCGTAACGAACTGCATCGCGCATTGGGTTTGGTTTTACCATGTTACATCTCCCCGGTAAGAATAATTTAAGTTTTTTTGGGACAAAGAATTGATGCTCAACTCAGTCTCCCTCAGCCGTCCATACCGTATAGACGGAAGCCCTGCATTTATACTTCGTTGGACAAAATTTTAAAAGGCGTTTTTGACAAACTAAATCACAAATAATTCACAAAACCTTAAAAAAACTGCTTTTTTTTGCTGTTGTCTGCTGTCTCTTGCCTTGTTGTCTAAAAATGACCCGCTAGGTATTAAAACCAAACGCTTTATCACTCTGTAATTTAATCTGCGCCAACTGCCGCAAATAGGGCTGTAAATATCGCTGGTACTTTAAACCTACCCCTAACGACTTTGTCGAGATGGGCTGCCGCACTTGAATCGCACTGGGCGTTAACACGGCTTGATTGCTTTTCTGCAAGTCGAAGCACGCAGCCTCTTCTTGCAAACCGCAATATCTTAAAAGCTCCTCGATAGAGGTTTTAGGGTGCGCTGCCAGCTTGGAGTAATCCAAATGATAAATCTGGCCCGGAAACATTTGATTCCAATGATTCATCAACGACACATAACCTTGCCAATGAAACAGAATCCCTTCCATTGAGTATGAGAACTCGTAGCCCTTATCAAAATAACGCCGATAAACGCCAATGGCATTGTCTAAGGGGTCACGAACCACGTTAATGATTTTAGCGTGTGGGAATAATAATTTGATCAATCCGACGTGCAGAAAGTTATTGGGGTTCTTATCGATTAGATAGGGGCTTTGCTGATCGTATTGACGAATCGTCCGGCTGTAAGCTTGCTGCAGTTCAATCGCCACATCCGCATCGGGGGTATCTAGAAACTTAGCGTAACCTCCCGATTCCTCTAGTTCGATCGATAAATGCCCCAGTTTCACCAGCTCATCGGTCGCTGTAACATTAGAGTGCGCCGCCAAAATTTGCTCGACAAGAGTCGTCCCCGACCTTGGCATTCCAACGATGAATATGGGCGTGAAATCAGTATCTAAATACGACTTTATAGAAGAGACCTGCATAAGTTCATTTATTAACTTATGGTAAAGCTCGCCTTGAAACGGCCGAATCTCAGAGAGAATGTCATTAGCGACCTTAAAATCGCCAAAAGCGTGTTCATACTTACCCGACGCATCATAGGCATTGCCTCTAGCAAACAACAGCAAGGCTCGATATCCCGGCAATGTGGATTCCAGGTCAATAAGTCGTGCGAGTGCCTCTACATCTTCCGAGGTAATGCGGCGGCTACCAAGATCAGCCAATGACCAATAAACGATTGCACTTAAGGCCGTATCACCCCCAAGTGCCTGCCTGTAGCATTGCTCTGCGGCAACCACATTGCCCAAGGCCTTGTATGCATGCCCTTGGTTCACAGCCAGCATAGGGTTATCAAACCCCTTGCTCTTGGCCTCATCATACAAATCCAAAGCATCTTGCGCAGACCCAACTCGCTGCAGATTAATAGCGAGCTGATAAATCAACTGGGGGTCATCCTGCGTGGATACCGCCGCTTGAAGTAAACCGATCGCGTCAAAGTAGTCGCCTTTGTCGATTGCATCTTGAATTGCATGATCTAGCATGATTCCGCCTTATGCCTAAGCCAAATCTGGCATCCTAAACCATATCGGCCAGACGGCTCCAGTTTAGACTGGCAAAGTGTGAATTAAGCGGCTACATTTGTTCGGAACCAATGAAGAACGCACGAAGGAAATATCATGAAAACCCACGCCGCCGTCGCCTTCAAAGCCGGAGCCCCACTTGAAATTTGCGAGGTCGACCTCACAGGCCCCAAGGCGGGTGAAGTCTTGGTCGAAATCAAAGCCACCGGCGTGTGCCACACAGACGCATTCACGCTATCCGGTGATGACCCCGA
>JAHEKX010000015.1:45809-86413 GCA_024644535.1 Gammaproteobacteria bacterium | reverse complement strand
AACAGGCAAGACGTCGATCTGGGAAGTCCCTAAGCCGCGGCGCTAAACTGAGCCCTAAGAGATGAAACAAGGCAAAGACATGATCCGAGACCCCTCCCGTATCGACATAATGAAGGAGCGGATTAAACTGCGCGACATTTCCCATCAGGCCATCCAGAACGAAAGGCGCTTCACCCACCGTAGCGCCGATAACATCCGAGTGAAACGAGCCATACTGCCCGGACAGAAAAGAATAGATTTTGAGGCCGGGGTCAGGTCCGTACTTCGCATTGATCTCTCCAGCATTTCTGCGAGACGGGAAAAACTGTCCGTCTGACGAGGTGTGCTCTGCCCTCCCCCAGATCTGCGCCAGGGCATCGGAGTCCAAGGCGAGTTGCTCCTCGGCCAGATCTTTCGCCTTGCTCTGATCGGACACAAACTGCCGGTCCGGTATCCCATAGAAATCGTTACTGCCGGCCACCACGGCCCGCTTGTTAACCTTCTCGGCCCACCAACGTAAGCAACTCATCCGGTTCTTGATGGTGCCAGGGGAAAGGTTTTGTTTGAGCCACAGATCCACCAGGGACTGGACATGCTTTTGCTTGAGGGACGTGGCCTTCAATTGTCGGAACCCCAAGTCGTGTAACTGGTTGGCGATAGCGCTCAACTGGCGCTCTCTACCCACACGAGTTTCGAAGCTGCCCTCATGGCTGTGTTTACACAAAAGTTTCAGTTGGTAGTTCAGGTCTCGCATAGTGTAGTTCCTTCGGTGAGTGTTTCTGATCACCTGGCAACAATGCTGCGCAGGCCTGCCGAAGTAGTACGAGCACGGGGCAACCCACAGGGAACTAGAAGCTAATTCAAAATACGTCTATGCTTGGGTCTTAAAATGGCTTGATGCTTTACATTTGAGCAAGCGACGATACTGTGGAAATACAAAGTTAGACCGATCGATCTTAGCGAGCACTGGGTTGATCAGCTCCTTGCCGGTCCAGCAACGAGTAAGCACAATTGACAGGAAGATAGAAACTCATGAATAACCGCCGCTTCTGGACAACATTAATTCTAGCAGGCATGACCGCTACCTCTAACGCAGGATCAGACGCGGTTCGGCTCTCTCCAAAATGGCAGGCCTTAGACAGAAATGGCGATGGTACTGTCTCCATCGCCGAATTACATCCATTGCAAGCAGGTGCTATGCGACTTCACGACGCTGACGCCGACGGCAATATTTCGCTCGAGGAATACGTTAACTTTGACTTAGACCCAGGTGGCGCATTAAAGACACCATTACCAAAGGGTATCAAACTAATCGAGAATGTGGCGTATGCGGGCACCGATGATCCGAGGCAAGCCCTAGACATTTATTTGCCAAAAATACCCGTGACAGAAGGTCCAATCCCCGTCATCGCCTATATCCACGGCGGCGGATTCTCGGTCGGCAGTAAAGTCAGCGCCCGCTCACAAATGCTACCGCTAGTATCAACTGGCCGCTTTGCCGCCGTATCCATTGGCTATCGACTGTCCTGGCAATCACAGTGGCCCTCTCAAATCCACGACATCAAGGCTGGCATTCGCTGGATTCGCGCGCACGCAGCCGACTATGGCCTCGACCCCCAGCGAATTTGCGCCTTTGGTCCATCTGCGGGTGGGCATCTTGCGGCAATGCTAGGCGTAGGAAACGGTGTCGAATCTTTGGAGGGCGAGCTAGGTGATTACCTTCACGTATCTAGCGATGTTCAGTGTGCTGTCGACTATTTCGGCCCATCGGATCTGCGTACCGCCAGTGCTCTAGACCCACTCGGCAACCCCTCACCGGAAACCAAACTTTTGGGCGGCAGCGCAGCACAGAAACCTGAATTAGCGGCAAATGCCTCGCCAGTCGTCCATGTGGATTCTGGCGATATGCCATTTTACATAGTTCATGGAACGGCCGACCCTCTGGTTCCCTACTCCCACTCGGTAACGCTTGCCGCAGCACTAAAGGACGCTGGAGTACCTACGACTTTCCAGACTATAGTAGGTGGCAAGCACGGCGATTTTGGTGCCGCACAAGACGAAGCAACAGCACGAACCGCAGCATTCTTAGAGCAACAGCTCTACGCAATTGATAATCTAGTGCCTCATGACAATCTTAAGGTATCACCTTGATCCTAGGACTGAAACGATAGTCGCCATATACTTGCTCCACCACGCCAGCGTCTTACCCATGCTAGATCGCGTAGCCCGCTTGCTTGCCCGTCTTAGCTATAGTGTGGGCCAAGTGGATTCCAAGGGTGTTACTGTACTGAGTGGTTTTACCCACGAGTCACTGGCGCGAATGTTAGGATGCACACGCGAGGCCGTTAGCCGAGAGCTTGCAAATATCGAAAGTTCGGGCTTGATCCAGCGGCATTACGGCAAGCTTCTCATCCCAGACATCACCGCATTAATAGAGGCCAGCGACGGAATCGTGGGCGGCGAACCCATCGTACCGAGCTATCAGTAAAATAGCAGCCCAACAATAGTTTCGAGCGGCTTTCACCACTTTTTAAGCCACCAACAACGCTCTGTAGACGTCAACGCTCAGTCTGCTGCAGGTGCTACTCGGCCAAGCTTGGCAACGGAGCTTGATGTGGCGGTCAATTCGCCATCACTGTTGGTAATAGCCCCCTCAAAGAAAGCGGTTTTGTAACTCGCTTTGATGACACGACCTTCAACACGCAAACAACCGGCTCGGGTCGGCGCCAAATAGGACGTTTTAATCTCAAGAGATGACACCGATGTGATGCTTTGATCAACAGCAAAAATAGCGTGCGACATTGCAGCATCCAACATCGCGGTAATAAAGCCACCTTGAACGATATCGATGCTATGGCAAAAATTTTTGCTGATATTAAATTCAAAAACACAACTCGCACGCTCTAGATCGACATCAACAATACGACCACCCAGCATACGGATAAAGCCCGGCGCATGCTCGTTTAAGCCAGTAATCAATTCTGTTGTACCTGTCATAAATCACTTTCCAATCAATAAAGCCGCACATTGTAGGGCATAGCCCAAGCGCACCAAACAATAACTTGGGATCATTTTCAGACATAAAAAAACCCGGCTATGCCGGGTTTAGGATTACTGCATTGAAACTTACTTCGCTTTTGCTTCGCGACGCGCTTTGGCTTCTTCAATCACCTTAGTCGACACCGCAGCTGGGCACGGCAAGTAGTGCGAAAATTCCATCGAGAATTGGCCTCGACCTGAAGTCATGGTGCGCAACTGGCCAATGTAACCAAACATTTCTGACAATGGTACATCCGCTTTAACACGAACACCCGTAGAAGACGGCATCTGATCTTTGATCATGCCGCGACGACGATTTAAGTCACCAATAACGTCACCCACGTGATCTTCAGGGGTGAAGACGTCGACTTTCATGATCGGTTCAATCAATTGTGGACCGGCTTTTGACATCGATTGCCGATAGGCACCGCGCGCCGCCAATTCAAACGCAATGGCTGAAGAGTCAACGGCGTGGTATGAACCGTCGTACAGTTCAACCTCCACGTCTAACACAGGGAAACGCGCTAACGGTCCCTCGGCCATCATGGTCTCAAAACCCTTCTCAATGGCTGGGAAGAATTCTTTCGGCACGTTACCGCCAACGACAACAGATTTAAACTGGAAACCAGTACCCACTTCACCAGGGCGAATACGGTAGTCAATTTTACCGTACTGGCCTGAACCACCCGACTGCTTCTTATGGGTGTAACTGTCTTCGACTGCTTGCGTAATAGTTTCACGGTAAGCAACCTGAGGCTGACCTACAATCAGCTCTACACCATAGGTGCGCTTAAGAATGTCGATTTTGATATCGAGGTGCAATTCGCCCATGCCTTTAAGTATGGTCTCACCTGAATCTTCGTCAGTTTCTACCCGGAACGAGGGGTCTTCGGCAATCATCTTACCAATCGCGATACCCATTTTTTCAGAGCCGCCTTTGTCCTTCGGCGCCACTGCAATCGAGATCACGGGCTCAGGGAACACCATCGCTTCCAAAGTACAGGGATGATCTACGGAGCAAAGTGTGTGGCCAGTTTGCACGTTTTTCATGCCTATACACGCAAAAATATCTCCGGCTTGTACACTGTCAATTTCGTTGCGGTCGTTGGCGTGCATTTCAACCATCCGCCCAACGCGCTCGGTTTTACCTGTCGCCGAGTTAAGAATGGTATCGCCTTTTTTCAATTTACCCGAGTACACGCGAATAAACGTCAAAGCCCCGAAACGGTCGTCCATAATTTTAAATGCCAAAGCACGGAATGGCTCATCTACCGATACGACGGCAACCTTGCCTGTTGCGTTACCTTCTTCATCCGTGAGGTCCTGAGGATCTACTTCGGTCGGGCTAGGCAAGTAATCGACCACTGCGTCCAGAACCAGCTGAATGCCTTTATTTTTGAACGCTGAACCGCAGAAGGTTGGGAAGAAGTCGAGCTTACGAGTACCTTCTCGGATACAACGTTTCAGGTCGTCTATAGAAGGCTGTTCACCCTCCATATAAGCCATCATTAGGTCATCGTCTTGCTCTACTGCAGTCTCAATCAACTGCTCGTGGTAAGCGTCTACGTCATCGACCATGTCCGCTGGCACATCGGTGATTTCGTAGTTTTCTGGCTGGCCTGAGTCATCCCAGATGTACGCTTTTTTCGTTAATACATCCACCACACCAACGAAATCGTCTTCACGACCAATCGGTAAGGTCATAACTAGCGGGTTAGCTGCCAGTACGTTCTGTACTTGGTCAACGACGCGGTAAAAATCAGCGCCCAAACGGTCCAACTTGTTCACAAAAATCAAGCGAGCAACTTCAGACTCGTTAGCATAGCGCCAGTTCGTCTCTGATTGTGGCTCAACACCACCTGAACCACAGAACACACCCACGCCGCCATCTAGCACTTTCAGAGAGCGATATACTTCTACCGTGAAGTCAACGTGCCCAGGAGTATCAATGATATTTAAGCGGTGATCCTTCCAGAAACAGGTCGTGGCTGCTGATTGAATCGTAATGCCGCGCTCCTGCTCCTGTTCCATAAAGTCGGTCGTCGCTGCGCCGTCGTGTACCTCACCTGTACGGTGAATCTTTCCGGTCAATTTAAGAATACGCTCGGTCGTGGTGGTCTTACCCGCATCCACGTGAGCGAAGATACCAATATTTCTGTATAAACCTAGATCTGCTGCCATGATTGTACTCGTTGAGTTTAGTCCGTTAAAAAATACAACTTAAAATTTCGCGCGCAAGTTTACAGTAAATTGCGACAGCGTGAGTGACTTTCTTTGAAAACCCGCGGCTTTTTTAGCGAATTCGCAAAAAATACCATTAAATAATGCCCACCTGGCTTGTCCAAATCAGCGTATGCCATGACAAACCGCCAAAGCATCTGAGTAGCAGAAACAAAAAAGCCGCCCGAAGGCGGCTGAGAATATCTGCGTTAACACTACGCCTTGGCGGCGGTGTCTTCGTTGGCTGCGTACCAGATGAATAGACCGAAAGCGATCTTGTTTAGCACATCCGCTAAGTTGTACACGATGTTCAATGTACCCTGGTCGGTACCGCCCGCCATGTAACCCAAGAAGTAGCCGATAGGGTAAATCGCCCAACCAATCGTTACCGTCCATTTCATCAGGTTGTAAGATTTTTGCACTGCCGGGGTCGCTTGAGAAGCAGCAACTTTGCTGGCTTCGCCGGCAAAGATCTCGTACAGAATGTAGAACCATCCCAACATGCCAATCACGAATCCGACGGTCACGTTTAGGTAACCCGCCTCGCCCATGTAGCCCGGTACTAGCATAACCAACGTACCGATTAGCAAGCGCCAGAAGATTCCTCCGGATACTTTCGCAATTGCGGCCAGGATCAAGTAGAACTCGATCATTAACAGCGGCACTGTTAACAGCCAATCAATGTATCGAAAATCGGTTGGTGAAGTTCCTGTGCTGACCCACACTTCACGCATGTACATGTAGTGGAAGGCTGCAATGAACGTTACCAGTGCCGACACTGTTAAACTTGTAGCCCACTTGCCGCCCATACGCAATGCTTCCATCAGGAAGAATATTGTCGAGGCTGCCAGAGCCATTGATATTAACCAGAATGAGTAGCCTACAAAGTCACCCGACTGCAGCATTGTGCTTGCAAACACAGAGCTGGATCCGAGCGCAAACAGGCCAACGATGCCTGCCTTCTGCCACACGTTTACGCTTTTATTCAACATAGCTTTATTCTCCAATTTTTCTTATCTCGAGATGTTTTACCGCTAATTACTACCGTGCAATTGCACACGATTGATGCGCAGTCCACCGCAAAATGGATCACTTTTATCGCAATAAAATTTAATAAACCACAAAGAAAAATCATAACATATTGTTTTTATTAAATAATTATTTTTACCGGCGGCCAAGAAAAGATTAACTTTAAATTTTTGACTGATCCAGTGATCCTTCGCTGTACCTACCTGCGTATGTCACATACCAACAACAAAAATAATCGAAGGTTGGACTATGAATCAGACAGCGTTAGCGGTAGCCAGCGATCCTGGGGCACTGCGTCTTGCTTCGGCACCCGTGGACTTGAATGAGCGCTTAAGCCAAGCGTTCAAAAACGTGGTGGCAACGGCGCCGGCGGCTCTGCGTGAACCTGCTCGTGACCATTTCGCAAAAGCAGGCAAGCACTTGCGTGGCAAACTCGCCTATTCTGCCGCTTGCCTTTACGGAGCCTCTCCCGAGACCGCGATTTCATGGGCGACTGCCGTCGAGTTGCTTCACAACGCGTCGTTAGTGCACGACGACCTGTGCGATAAAGACAGCAAGCGGCGAGGTCAACGCACCACTTTCCGGCAATACGGTGAAGCGGCCGCGGTGTGCCTGGGCGACTTCCTCATTGCCAAGGCCTACGAGTATGGTGCCTGCGCAAGCTCGGCAACTCTGCCCCACCTGTCAGCTAGCATAGCCACTTTAGTAGGGGGGCAAGCCGCGGAGTTCTGCAACGCAGGCTACCCTGACTGGGCAACCTATGAACAAATTGCCATCGATAAAACCGCGCCACTTCTAAGTCTAACGATTTTGGGGGCTGCGGCCATACAGCAACAACCCGTGCCGGTGACACCTATCGAACGCTATTTCGATCATGCGGCCCTTTGCTTTCAAATGATTAATGATATTCGCAATTTCAGTGGATCGGACGGCGCCGAATCCCCCTGCTCTGACCTGGCAAACTGCCGACCTAATGCGGTCATTGCGTGCTTCACCGGAACCCTACCCAAGAACCTCAATGCGCGCTTTTCCATCTGGGCAGATAGAATACGGGCGGGCGAAATCATCGCGGACGCCGTGGAAACCAGAGAATGGTGGCACCGCTTGTGTGCGTCGGACGCCTTTTCAGACACCGCGCAGCGACTGCACTTCCACTTTAATATGGCAACCGGTGAACTCATAAAACTCCCGACAGGACTGCAAGGCGTATTGAGCACCCTCAATCAATGGTTGGCACTCGAACTGACCAAAACCCAGCATTGTATGAGTACACGCGGTGACAAATAGGACACCCCATACTATCGTTGTCGGAGGAGGCTTTGGTGGTATAGCGAGCGCCTTGAGATGCCGCGCACTTGGCCACGAGGTTACACTGGTCGACCGACTGAGTGAACTCGGAGGACGAGCCCAAGTCTTCGAGCGAGAGGGATTTCGCCACGACGCAGGCCCAACCGTGATTACCGCGCCCTTTATGTTTGAGGAGTTGTTCCAGCTATTCAACAAAGAGCTCGCGCATTATGCCCATATCGTACCCTTGGATACGTGGTACGAATTCTATTTTAACGATGGCAAATCGTTCACTTACAAAGGAGATCTTCAGCACACGCTAGACGAAATCGCCAAGTTCGAACCAAAAGATGTTGCTGGCTACCAGGCACTCCTTGCCTTGTCCAAACGAATTTTCAAGGTTGGGTTTGAACAGCTTTCCGCGCAACCCTTCACCAAATTCACGACCATGCTTAAGCAAGTGCCGGCTCTTATTCGACTTAAAAGCTATCGTACGGTTTTTGGTTTGGTGAGCCGCTACATTCGCAACGAACACCTTCGCAAAGTATTCTCAGTTCATCCACTACTGGTGGGGGGCAATCCGTACACCACAACTTCAATCTACACACTGATACACTACTTAGAGCGTCAGTGGGGCATCCATTTTTGTATGGGGGGCACAGGCGCGTTAGTCTCGGCGCTAAAAACCTTAATGCAAGAAGAAGGGATATCGATTCGCACCGAATGCGATGTAGAGCAGATTGTAATCGAAGAAAACCGCGCAACGGGCGTTGTTACGAGCCAAGGGCAGCATTTGAAAGCTGACAACATCGTTTTTAACGGAGATACTCCCCACGCCTACCGAGCTCTGCTACCAAAATCACTGAAACGCCAAAAAATCCGACGCCCAGAAGCGCTGACGCAATATTCCATGGGCTTATTTGTGCTGTACTTCGGAACACGCACTACCTACCCAGACATTGCGCACCACACAATATGGCTAGGACCGCGACATAAAGAGTTACTCGCAGATATCTTTGACAACCACATTGTTCCCAATGATTTTTCGCTGTACCTGCACCGTCCAACAGCGACCGATTCTAGCTTTGCCCCCGAAGGTTGCGAGAGCTTTTACGTACTGTGTCCCGTATCCAACCTAAAATCAGGTACCGATTGGGCAGTAGAGGGCCCGCTGCTGCGAGACCGGATAGTAGCCGCTTTAGATGAAACCATCCTATCCGGGCTTACCGACACTATTTGCGCTCAGTTTTGGATGACACCTGACGATTTCAAAACGCAATATCGCTCTGAGCATGGCGCTGGGTTTTCGATTGCCCCAACGCTCACACAATCAGCCTACTTTCGATATCACAACCGTGACCCAGATGTGGGCAACTTGTACTTCACTGGCGCGGGGACACACCCCGGTGCCGGACTACCTGGAGTGCTGTCTTCTGCCAAAGTAGTCGAAAACCTCTTGATAGGCAGCGAGAGTTAAGCTCATGGTGACTCAATCGCTAATATCGCCAGAACTCAGTAGCCGCGAAAACGCTATCGATACATTAGCCGCGCACGGCAAAACCTTTTATTGGGCCTCTTTTTTCCTGACCAAGCGACAAGCCGCAGCAGCGGCAGATCTTTACGCCTGCTGTCGAGCGTTAGATGACCTAGCCGATGCACCCACGCAATCTGCGCTCAGTAAAAAGCAAAGGTTAAAGGCACTAAAACTAGCACTGGAGGACCCCAGCCAGCCAAGCAATCAACCATTAAGCACTGCACTGCGCTCACTCTCGTCCAAGTACCTAATACCTACTGCCGCACTAGTGAGTTTACTGGACGGCTTAATTACCGATACCGAGCAGGTAGCAATTTCCAACAAAAGTTCACTGGATCGCTACTGCTTCCGCGTGGCGGGTACCGTAGGTCTTATGATGTGCCCTATATTAGAGGTCACTGACGAGCAGGCCTTACCCTTTGCGATTGACCTTGGTATGGCCATGCAACTTACCAATATATGCCGGGATGTATTAGAGGACGCAGAGCTAGGAAGACGATACTTACCGGTTGAAGTAACGCCCGCTGAAATCCGCTTTGCTTCAGATACGATTAAAATTCGAGTTCAGCACGCCATAGCGGACCAATTGCACCGCGCAGAGGCGTTTTACGAGTCAGGCCTGCGCGGTCTTGCTTATTTGCCAAGACGCAGCCGAATTGCAATTTTAGTGGCCGCTCACCTGTACCGAGCGATCGGTCGAAAACTTAAAAGCCAAGATTATGCGTGGTGGGAGGGGCGTATCGTAATCCCCACCTCAGAAAAACTTGGCTTAACGCTTAGGCTCCTACCAACGTTGCTAATTGCGCTGCTACAACCCAAGCCCTCACGCCACGCGTCAAACTTGCACGCCAACCTTGAAGGCCTGCCACATGTTAACCACACGCAGAGCTAATGTCACAGTTGTAGGGGCAGGCATCGCTGGTTTAACGCTTGCAACGCGCCTTAAGCAAGACAACCAAAATGCAACAGTAGTCTTAATAGGCCCTGAAGACCGTCGTCCTCAGCGAATCAGCACGTGGTTGGATGGCAAGCAGGCCGTACCCGCTGTAGTTGAGTCCTGCATTGATAAACAGTGGGATGCATGGGTTTTCCGAGACAGCGCTGGCACTCCTCATACTCAGCGCGCCAGCACCTGGCACTACAATGCAATAGATGGCAGACGCCTTAAAACACAGTTAGAGGAAGGGGTCGAGTTGCTTGGTGTACACCGCGTCCACGAACAATGTCATGGCGTTAACCGAACAGCGGTCGGCTACCAAATCCTATGCGACAGCGAAACCATTTTTTCAGATCATCTGGTTGACACTCGACCGCCGACAATTCCCAGCACCACCATAAAACAGCAATTCGTGGGGCACACGATTCGCTGTGCAAATCCTCACCAATACAGCGCTCCTCTGCTGATGGACTTTAGCGCAAGCTCAATTGCGAACGACGGCTTAACGTTTATCTATTGTCTTCCCGTATCGGACCACGAGCTACTCGTCGAGGCAACGACTTTTAGTCCATCGCTCCATGCGCATGCCGACTATGAGGCTTGCATTAACCAGTGGCTCACAACCAATCTACCTACCAATACATACAAACACATCGAGACGGAGTCTGGCATTTTGCCTATGGGACCAACAAAGCCTATCGATGCGACACTAGTAAGATGCGGTATCGCCGGCGGTGCTGCTCGGGCTTCAACTGGCTATGCATGGCATGGTACGCACCGCCAAATTAGCAAGCTGACAACAGCGTTTTCCCGAACAGGTGGATTATCGAGCGTACAGGCATACTCCGACCGAGCCCGTCTTATGGACATCCTGTTCTTGCGTGTTCTGCGACACCAACCCGAAGCGGCACACAATTTATTTATTGCAATGGCTCAACACCTGCCCGGCGACACTTTAGCTCAATTTTTATGCGATGAGGGTGGGTGGGGCCCCTGTTTACACACCATTATAGCAGCGCCAAAATGGCCCTTTATTCACGCTTTGTGGCGGACTTAATCTGTGGATACCAGTACCCTAACTGTGCTCACCCCCATACTTTTAATGGCGGTTTTTGGCGTACCGCACGGAGCCCTAGATGCCGCGCTTATAAAAACGACCACATCGAAGAATCGGCGCGCAGCAACTTTTGGCGGTTACATCGCTATTGTCGTCGCGTGCATCGCAGGGTGGTACCTAGCACCCACCGCAGCCATTTTACTCTTTTTAGCGCTTAGCACCTGGCACTTTGGGAGCTCTGACATCGTCGACCAAAAGCCACAGCACCGTCTGCTGCAAATTATTGTTCGTGGCGGCACTTGGACGCTGTTTTTGCCTCTGTACCACTGGTCCGCCACCGAGCCAATTTTCACCCAACTTAACACCAACACAGAGTTTATAAGAATCGGCCTAATGCTGGCCTTGCCCTTGTGGATACTCGGCTGCGGCGCGTTTTTGTACATCGAGCTGATGGCGCGCAGTTACAAAGCAATAACCACACCTGCTTGCGCGTTAGTTTTATGCTTGGCACTGCCACCACTGTGGTCTTTAGGTTTGTATTTTTGCTTTTGGCATGCCCGCAGGCATACGCAGCATACACTCGCTCGCCTGGCAGACGCCGCAAGTGCCAAACAATTAGGACGGGGCATCACCGCACTCACCTTAGCCATTGCAGCCTTGGCATTTGGACTGATGCCCTCAGAGATAAGTTTGGACACTGCCATGATTAGAGTGTTCTTTGTTGGGATTTTTGCGCTTACAGTGCCCCACATGATACTTATCGACTATTATCTACCCAGAACCCATCTACCCGGCACTCAGATATGAGTAAGTCCACGATAAACGATCGAAAACGTGAACATCTTAGCTTGGCGGGGCGACCCTCGATGCAGATGTCTATCGCTAACGGCTTAGACACGCTGCAATTTGAGCCTTGCGCCCTGCCTGAGCTAGATTTCGACGAGATTGATACACGATGTTCCCTGGTTGGTAAGGAATTACAACAGCCTTTAATCATAGCCTCTATGAGTGGCGGGACACGAGCCTCACGCCAACTCAACGAAATTTTTGCTGCCGCCGCCGAACGCGCGGGCGTGGCATTGGGATTGGGCTCAATGCGCATTGCCATCGAGCAACCTGAACAATGCGCGACGTTTCAAGTCAGGTCGATTGCCCCCAGCATACCCATATTTGCCAATATCGGCGGCGCACAATTAATCCAGCCCAATGGCATAGATAACGCGTTACGATGTATCGACATCGCCGAAGCTGATGGGATTTTTGTGCACCTAAACCCACTACAAGAGGTCTTACAAGTTCAGGGCGATACGCAGTGGCGCGGTGTACTTAAGGCTATCGCCACACTGGTCACCCACGCTCAGGTACCCGTTATTGTAAAAGAAGTTGGCCACGGCATTGGTCCAAGTACCGCAAAGAAGTTAGCGGAAATTGGCGTGCGATACCTCGACATTGCTGGCGCCGGCGGCACTAGCTGGGCGGCTATCGAAACCGAACGTTCGCGCATCGACAACAACGCTCAAACAGGCGAAGTCTTTCATAATTTTGGCATCAATCTGTGTGACTCCCTCAGATTGATACAGCAACAGTGCAATGTGGACGAATCGCTCACATTAATCGCATCGGGCGGGATAAGATCTGGTCTTGATATCGCGAAAACCATTAGGTTGGGCGCATCTTTCGCCTCGGCGGCATCGCCCATGCTCGCTGCTGCACAACATAGCGAAACGGCACTGACCGAACTGCTTCAACAATGGCGCCGACAGCTTCAAATATGCTGTTTCATTACAGGCAGCGCCTCTCTGAGTGACTTGCGCCACGCCCCTTTAGTTAAGCAAAGTCTGCTATGAAGCACATTGTTCAGGTCTGCCTCATTGCTTTGGGGCTAATCACACTGTGGCTGGCCAAGACATTTGGGAACTACATGGTCGCGCAATACGCAGTACCAATTCCCGGGCCCGTGCTAGGCATGCTGATAATATTGACACTACTGCTAATGCTGGGCGACATTCCCAGACCCTTAAGCGAGGCGTCCGCACCATTGCTGCAACACATGAACCTTTTGTTTATCCCCGCCGCGGTTGGCTTAATGGGCTTGGGTTCGATCTTGTCTGAACACGGGGTTGGTATTATTGCCGCCATGCTCGTTTCTACCCTGGTAGGATTTTGGGTTTGTGTTCAGATGTACCTAAAGCGCCCCACCAAGATCGAAACCAAAGGTTAATATGGCTTATAACGTAACCCTAGTATTTTGGTTGGTGTCCACCTGTGCCATATACGCAATCATGCTGCATCTGTACCGTCGCGCTAACAGTACCCCTTTTTTACATCCTGTCGTTACCGGCAGCGCCGCTATTATTGGCCTCTTGGTTTGGCTTGACGTGGGTTACGAAAGCTTCCAGTCGTACACTACGGTCTTGTCCGAGGGGCTTGAACTGGCAACCGTGGCTATCGCTGTTCCGTTATACCGCGAGCGGAAACGCTTAGCGGCCGTTTGGCGGCCATTTCTGCTAGCTTTAAGCGCCGCAACAATCATCAACTTAAGCCTGGCTTTCTTGGTAGGCTGGGGTCTAAAACTTAACGATGTGAGCTTGATGTCCGTTATGACCAAATCTGTCACTACGCCTGTAGCTATTGGCATCAGTGATCTGATCGGAGGTAATGCCTCGTTGGTCGCGGTTATCGTTATTAGCACCGGCATCGTCGGCGCAATGCTGGGCCCCTGGCTTATGACCCGGTGGCAGATAAAAGACCCTGTTGCCATAGGTCTAGCTCTTGGCACCCTTTCGCACGGCGTAGGCACAGCGCGCGCCTTTCAAATCAGTCCGACGGCTGGGGCATTTGCGGGTTTGAGCATGGCTATCTGTGCCATTTTAACCTCTCTGATACTGCCAAGCTTAATGGCGGGGTGGCTGTAGCGAAACCCTCAAACTATGCATATTTAAACTAGTCGTGATAGCATCTGATAAATCGCTTAGTTAGCGACATCGTTCGGATGACAAACATGGCGGCACTCACCTCTTTGAGGCGATACATCAAATTCCCAAAGTTGCTACTTTCGGCAGCGGCAGGCTTATGCCTGACAGCGAGTACGTCGTTGTCTTATGCTTCTTTCGATTGGTCATCAGTTAGCAGTAACCTCTTGAGCCAAGGTCAGGTGAACGACGCCAAAGGACGTGCCTGGTTAAACCAAATCAACGAGCTTAAGAACCAACCTCTGGAGCTAAAGCTTCGAAGTATCAACGATTACGTCAACCGCTCTGCACAATTGGCGTCAGACGTAGACAGTTGGGGTGAAAGCCACTACTGGGCAACACCCACCGAGCTGTTTCACAACGAGCAAGGTGACTCTGAAGACTTTGCGCTTGCAAAACTACTAAGTCTGCTCATGCTGGGCATACATCCGGAACGCTTAATCATCGTTCATACCGTTGCAGAGGGTACAACGCCCAGTATGTCGTATCCGGTAGGGCACACTGTTCTGCTCTGCCTGTGCGGTGACAACAACGCTCCACTTATTTTGGACTCGATAGAAACTAGAATCATCCCCGCAGAGCGCCGCAGCGACCTGCGCCCCGTGGCGGCCTATCGGCCTTTCGACTACCGATACCCGAGAGATCTTCGGACCGATGACCATTATCAACCCTCACAAATCCAGCGTTATCTGGCAAAACTTGAAGCGCAAGGATTTCCTGTTATGGAAACACAATAACCATGCTAGCACTGTCACTTACCCAACGTATTTGGCTAATTGTTGTAGCGGCAATGCTAACTGTTTTTGTAGGAATCTCGATTTTCAGTACCCTGCACACACGAGAGCATTTACAAGAGCAAATCAACGACCAGAATAGCGATGCCGCCGCGGTTTTAGCAGGAGCGCTCGCCCGCGTTGGCGGCGGCGGTCCCGAGCTTGAGAAAGTCGTCGACAACCAATTCAACCTTGGGCATTACAGTTTAATCCGAGTAGAGGATGGCAGCGGAAAAGTGGTCTATCAGCGCCAACGCTCTCTAGACAGTGGCACGCCAGATACTTTCAGCGCTCTGTTAAGCCTGGCCCTGGAGCAAGGCGAAGCTCTAATCCTCGGTGAATGGTCTAGTCTGAAACGCGTTGTTATAGAAACCGACCCTACCTTCGCCAGCAGACTATTGTGGGACAATATCCTGCGTATTCTTATGTTTTGCGCGTTAGCATCGTTAATTCTGGGGTTCGGTGGGCTGGCGCTCATTAAACTACAAACGCGCGGCCTGCGACCACTACAAGACCACGCCGAAGCTATTGCTAACCGTCAATTCGAAACGCGACCTTTGCCCCCTATTGCAGAATATCGGCCACTTGCCGAAGCTCTGAATATCTTGGCCGATAAGGTCAGGTTGATTCTTCAGCAGGACGCGCGCAAGCTGGAAAAATGGAGCCTAGAAAGTCAGACGGACAAAATTACTGGACTGATGAATCGAGAGCCATTCTTAGGCACCTTAAAAGAGCAATTAAAACGCCAAGGGCAAGAGCAAACCGGAGTTTTAGCCTTAGTGCGGGTTATGGATTTGGCCGCTCTTAACCGGTCGCAAGGCCGGGTCGTTATGGACAACCTCATTCGCGAAATAGGTCTGGCACTGCGCCGACTCACACTGCGTATGGGAGGCTGGAGTGCCGGGCGCTTGAATGGTTCAGACTTTGCCATTTTGTGCCCAAGCACAGACGACGTCGAGTTCAGTGCGCAGCAAATTCACGAAACCATGATGAACGTTGTGGTGCAGCAAGGCTTAGAGGATGTTATTCGCATGCCAGGCTCAGCCTGTGCTGTAGCTCAAAAAAATACCATTGGCGCACTGCTGACGTGTTTAGACGCATGCCTGGCTGAAAATGAAACCGCCACCATCCCGGCCATGACGTTGACCGAGGTATCTAACGAGCAGATCTCTAGTGCCAACGAGACCGTTGGACAATGGCGAGACACCCTAGACCGAGCCTTCGCCGAAAAACTTTTCTATCTCGGGGACTTCCCCGTGGTAGATGCTGAAGGCGATTTCGTGCACATCGAAGCGCCAGTCCGTATTGGCTTGGATGACCATGAATACACCGCCGCAGACTTCCTACCTTGGGTCAGCCGACTCAACCTGTCGCAAAACTTGGACAAGGTCGTTATTGAACTTGCCTTAGAAAAAATTCAGGTCACGGGGCGGGATGTGTGTATTAACTTCAGTTTTTCTGCGCTGACTGACAACAGCTTTGCCGAATGGTTGGTTAATCGGTTAAAAGAAGACGACATGTGGGCCAGTAAACTGTGGATAGAATTTCAGGAGACCGTCATCTTCCGTAACTTAGATGCCTTTAAGCAACTGGCCACCGCACTGAAAGACTCGGGCGTAAAACTTGGGGTCGAGCATGCGGGGTACCAAATTGCGCAAATGGGTAAGCTTAACCGTATCGGTGTAGACTATCTGAAGATTGATAGCGCTTTCGTTAGAGACATTCACCAAAACCCCGCCAACCAAAAATTGGTTCGTAATTTGGTCGAGCTTCTCGATGCGCTAAACATTCGCATTTTCTCAGAGGGGGTTGCCAGCATTGACGAATGGAAGGCCCTAGTACGAACGGGAGTCAATGGCTTTACTGGCCCTGCCGTAACCAACATTATTGCACCAACACCCTCTAAAGAAGCCGAAACACCAGCGAATGAAGAGCGAGCAACCGAGGAAAAAGCACCCATCGAATTTAATCGGTAAGGCAAGTACAAGGTATAGCTAATGTCTAATGATTTTCGGCCGACCTACACCAGCCAGCGCTCGCGCTGGCAAGACCGCGTAAAAAAAGAAGCACAAGGCGAGGAGGCGGCCTATGTGGGGCCGGAGCGGCGCTACTACCACCGTCGCCAGCTAAAGGATCGCCGAGAATCTATACGTTTCGACTTGACCAAAGACGACCGCAGAAAAACTGACGGCCGCCGACGCACCGACCTTAGCACTGACAAGTGGGTTTAGCGCCGAACCATCTAAATGCCCTTGCCCATCAGCGCACCAGACACCGCCATCAGAGCTTTAAGCCCTACCTGCAGACCACACGAGCGACCGTTCCGCAAAAATTAGAGTCGTCAGCAAAATGGCGGCGCCAACTTGGTGGGCAGCACCAATTGATACAGGCACATGCATAAGCAATGCCGAAATACCCAGAACAACCTGTGCACTCAAGGCCGTCATGACAAGTATCGCTGGCAATTTTAAAGCCCGGCGCCACAGGTGAAAAGAAAACAGACCTACGATCACAACTAACAGGTAGGCAAACATACGATGGTTAAACTGGACCGTGGTAATGTCTTCAAAAATCGAGCGCCACCAGGGGGTCATAGAATACAGCCCTTCGGGGATGAAACTGTTACCCATCAAGGGCCAGGTGCTGTAGGCAAAACCCGCTCGCGTGCCAGCAACCAAAGCCCCACTCAGGGCCATAATAAACACCAGGGCAACCAAACCTAAAGCGTATGGCGAAACTGCGGTTTGAATATGTTTTTGCACACCTCTCGCTCGAGCATGCAATTCAAAAGCCAACCATACCAGACAGCAGTACAGAAAAATCGCCAAACCTAAATGCGCAGCCAACCGGTACTGGCTGACACGAGGATCTTCAACCAAGCCTGACTTTACCATGTACCAGCCCAGCAAGCCCTGACAACCGCCCAAAATCAGGAACACTACCAAGCGCCCTTTAACATCCGAGGGAATGCGTCCTTTAATCCAGAAGTAGACCAACGGCAAGAAATACAAAAGACCGATAAGTCGGCCCAATACTCGATGTAAATATTCGTATAAGAAAATGGACTTAAAGCCATCCAAGTCCATACCAAAATTAATCAATTGATACTCAGGCGAGAGCTTGTATTCGTTAAACACCCGCATCCACTCAGCTTCAGTCAGCGGCGGAATAATACCCAACAAAGGGCGCCACTCAACCATGGATAAGCCCGAGTGGGTCAAACGCGTAACACCACCGAGTAGAATCATCCCCAGAATCACCAAACAACATAACATTAACCAATTGGCAATAAGGCGTTCTTTAGCCCGAGCAGTCATAATCTCTACCTGTCGATTCGTCCGGCGCCAATAGTAGCGGAAACCGAGTACTAATGGGTGGGTTTTTGAAGAAAATGCGCCTCGTAAAGTCTCCTCAGCGCGCGTACACTACGCCTGCTTTTTTATTCGTGAATTCTTATGCCACTATTAACGCTTACTAACATTAGCCTGCAGTACGGTACCCACCAAATTTTTGATGGCATCGATTTAACCATTACTCGGGGTCAGCGGTTGGGGTTACTTGGACGCAATGGCGCGGGCAAGTCAACCTTAATGAAGCTACTCGCCGGTTTAGTGCAAGCCGACAGTGGCGAACGCTGGCAGCGCCCTAGCGTCAAATTGGGCATGTTAGAACAGGATCTACCAGAAGCGAGCGAGGCAACCTGTTTTGAAATAGTAGCCGATGGCCTAGGCGCACTGGGACCCGCTTTGGCGGAATACCACCACCTATCCATGAACGCGACCGAACACGATCTGGGACGTTTGCAACAACTGCAAGAAATTATCGAAGCCTCCGATGGTTGGCGTTTGCAGCAAAAAGTGGAAGCAACACTGACGCGGCTCAATATCGATGGTGAAAAAACCCTAGCCTCTCTCTCTGGGGGCTGGAAACGCCGTGTTGCACTGGCGAAAGCATTGGTATCCGAACCTGACATTCTGTTTCTTGACGAGCCCACCAACCATCTAGATATCCCCACCATCGAATTCTTAGAAGAACAGCTCAAAGAATTTCGTGGTGCCATTGTACTCGTTACGCACGACCGCCGGTTCCTGCAGCAAATTGCGGACACTATCGCCGAACTAGACCGCGGACATCTTAAAGTCTGGAAAGGCGACTACCGCGGTTTTCTAAACTACAAAGAGCACTTAGAAGCCGCCGAAGCCAAAGCCAATGCCGAGTTCGACAAGAAGCTCGCGCAAGAGGAAGTCTGGATTCGTCAGGGTATTAAGGCTCGGCGTACTCGCAACGAAGGCCGCGTAAGAGCGCTAGAAGCACTGCGTAAAGAACGCTCAGAGCGCCGAGAAGTGACGGGCAAAGCCTCGTTCAGCATTGGTGACGCGCAAAGCTCGGGCAAGCGCGTAGTCGAAGTGGAACATGCATTCGTTCGCTTGGGGGATAAAACAATTCTGCGCGACGTGAACTTAATTGTTCAACGAAGCGATCGTATTGGTATCGTGGGCGCTAATGGTGCAGGCAAAACCACCCTATTAAATACCTTACTTGGTAAGCTCACCCCCAGCGAAGGCCAAGTGTCATTGGGCACCAAACTCGAGATCGCCTACTCCGACCAATTGCGCTCGGAGCTCGACGCAGAAATGAGCCTAATGGATGCGGTATGCGGTGGCCAATCGTTCGTCGAAATCAACGGGCATAAACGTCATGCCTATTCTTATTTGTCCGAATTTTTATTTGCTAAAGAACGGGCCAATACACCCATTGGCGCTTTGTCGGGCGGCGAGAAGAATCGCGCGGTCCTCGCCCGACTTTTTACCCAAACCGCCAACGTGCTGGTACTTGACGAGCCTACCAACGATCTCGACATGGAAACTCTGGAACTGCTGGAAGAGCAAATTCTAAATTTTGCTGGTACGGTACTGCTAGTCAGTCACGATAGAGACTTTATGGACAACACCGTTACCGCCCTGCTCGTGGTAGAAAATGACGGTCGAGTCAGCGAGCACGCAGGCAGCTTTAGCGACTGGGAAGCGCGCGGTTTTAAGCTTAAGGCTTTAGACCCCAACGATAGAAATGAGCACTCAGGAATCGAGGAAGCCCAGGCCTCAGCGTCTAGAGCCTCGGAGCCCGCCGCACCTAACCCAGTGACCAAACGCAAACTCTCGTACAAAGAACAACGTGAACTCGATGCCCTACCCGATCAGATCGATACGCTCGAGACGCAAATTGCAGAGCTGGAAGCCTTAATTGCCGAACCCAGCTTTTACCAGCAGACCCACGACGAGGTTCAAGCCAAGACGCAAGCTTTGGCCGACCGGCAAGCCGAACTCGAAGTAACAATGGAGCGCTGGTTAGAGCTCGATTCCGACTAGCGCAGCACGCCCGCAATAGCCTGCGCTAGGGGTTCCAGCGTTGCATCCTTTAAGCCGGCCACGTTAATACGCGAGGAATCTAGCATGTACACGGCCTGCTCTTCGCGCAGCTGCAAAACCTGCACTGGCGTTAAGCCCAAAAACGAGAACATACCCTTTTCTTGCGCCACAAAGCTAAAATCACGATTTGTCGCAGCGCTCAGCGCAACACTTAGCTGATTACGCAACATCTGAATACGTTGCGTCATGTTTTGAAGTTCTTGCTGCCACATTGCGTTCAAGTGCGCATCCGCCAGCACCTTGCCAGCCAAAATAGCGCCATGCGCGGGCGGCATGCTGTACAAGCGACGCGCCGCACCCAGCGCTTGCGACAAAGCGGTCTCGGCATGGCCTGCCGATTGGGTCACAAAAATCGTAGCCCCAGTGCGCTCGCGGTACAAACCTAAGTTTTTCGAGCACGAAGCGGCTATGAGGAGCTCGGGCAGTTGGCTCGCGAGCATGCGTACACCCAAGGCATCTTGCTCTAGGTCATCACCAAGACCTTGGTAGGCTATATCAATTAAAGGAATCGCACCGCGCTCGAGAAGCAGATCCGCCACCACCTGCCACTGTTCGGCATTTAAATCGGCCCCGCAGGGGTTGTGACAACAGCCGTGCAGCAAGACTGCGTCGCCCGCTTGAACGCCCTGCAAATCCTGCATCATGCGCTCAAAGTTAAGACTGTGAGTAGCGTAGTCGTAGTATTCGTAACGCTGGAATTTTAAGCCGACACTGCCAAGCAAAGGCTCATGTACTGGCCATGTTGGATTGGGCAACCAAACATTGGCGTTTGGGTTTGCAACTGCCAGCACCTCCGAAGCAATACGCAATGCACCACAGCCGCCGGGTGTTTGAATGGTCGCCGTTCGGTTCTCGATTAAGGCGGCATGCCCAGCACCAAGGACTAATTTGGGCATCTCTGCCACAAAGGTCGGATCACCTTGCGGTGGTAGATACGCTTTAGATACTTCGGCCACTACCAGTTGGTTTTGTGCTTCTTGCACAGCGCGCATGACCGGACAGACGCCTTGGTCGTCCATGTACACACCCACGGTTAAGTCTATTTTGTTAAGCCGCTCATCGGCGCGGGCAAGCGCAGCCAACCCCAAAATACTGTCTTTAGGTAAACGCGGCAGCGTGGCTAGCATAATAGATCCTTATGTAAATACTGGTCATTACGACCTTAAGGCGCTCATGATATCATTGCGCGCTTTCGAACCGAACTGACAAATCATGTCTAACAAAGATAACTTGTTTTCTGAACCGCTTGATCAAATCGCACCATTCCGTTTTGATGAATCGGTAGTTGCTGTGTTTCCGGACATGATCAAACGCTCGGTTCCCGGCTACCCGACAATTATCGCAATGACGGGCGTTTTGGCCGCGCGTTACGCCCAAGCCAACAGTAACTTGTACGACTTAGGCTGCTCGTTGGGCGCGTCCATTTTATCGATGCGCCAGCAACCTCTGCCTGAGACTTGCAAAATTATTGGTATAGACAATTCGCCCGCCATGATCGAGCGCTGCCGAAGCGTTCTAGATACCGACAGTAATGCCACCCCCGTCGAACTTCGTTGCGGGGACATTACAACAACTGACTACGACAACGCCTCGGTCATAGTACTGAACTTTACCCTGCAATTTGTGCGCCCCGAGTTCCGAGACGGGCTCATTCAGAAGCTCGTTGCAAGCTTACGTCCAGGCGGTATTTTGGTGATTTCAGAGAAAGTCGAATTTACCGAGCCTAATCTCGATCAGCTTAATATCGAGCTGCACCACGAATTCAAACGCCGCAATGGTTATAGCGACTTAGAAGTTGCGCAAAAGCGTTCGGCCATCGACAACGTGCTTATCCGCGACAGCATAGAAACTCACCGTAAGCGTCTATTAAATGCAGGTTGCGACAGCGCCAACGTCTGGTTTCAATGCTTTAACTTTGCCTCGATTGTGGCCCTAAAAGCGTGAACTACCAGGACCTAATCGACCGTTGGAAACTTGAACCTGACCTTACGGGCTGGGCGCAAATTCTACCCGCGCAAATCGCACGTGGGCTAGACCCCAATCGTTATGGTGACATAGCGCGATGGAAAAAAGCGCTCGCTTCGCTGCCCGACTTAAAAGTCAGCGAACGCCTGTTAACAGATTCTGCTGTCGGCGTTAAAGGTCCGCCTGTAAGCCCGGCAATGATCAACACGCTAAAATGCGCGCTGGAAGGTCTGCACCCTTGGCGCAAAGGCCCCTTCAATTTATTTGATGTAGAAATCGACACCGAGTGGCGCTCTGATTGGAAGTGGGATCGAGTGCTGCCCCATCTTGCCCCACTGCGAGACAAACGCGTGCTAGATATTGGCTGTGGCAGCGGTTATCACTGCTGGCGCATGCTGGGCGAAGGTGCGCGCGAGGTCATTGGCATTGACCCTACACCGCTCTTTGTCTTGCAGTTTTGGGCCTTACAAAAATACATACGCCACCCCAATATTAGCGTCTTACCCTTGGGTGTAGAGGACATCCCCGATCGAATTCAAGCCTTTGATACCGTATTTTCAATGGGTATTTTGTACCATCGTCGTTCGCCCTTTGACCACCTTATTCAGCTGCGCGACTGTTTGGCGCCAGGCGGACAACTGGTACTGGAAACCCTAGTCGTAAAGGGCGACCAAAATACCGTATTTGTGCCGCCAGGTCGCTACGCCCGAATGGGCAATGTTTGGTGCTTACCCAGCACAGCCGCTCTGGAAGGCTGGCTAACCAAAGTGGGATTTAAGAATCCTCGGACCGTGGATGTAAGCCAAACCTCTATCGCCGAACAGCGTCAAACCGAGTGGATGAAGTTTCATTCACTGGCACAATTTTTGGACCCTGAAGACCATAACAGAACCCTCGAGGGGCATCCCGCTCCGGTGCGTGCCGTAATCCTGGCAGAGACCTAATACCGAATGCCCTTGCTGTATTAACGCGGGCATTTGCATCATCTTGTGCAAGATTGCTCAGGGCAAGCTACCAGTTAACGAAGGGTTCATCAAAAATGCTCGGCATAACCTCGCGTAACTTTGCTGATTCATGCTCCGTAAAAAAGTCCTGGGTCTTCCACCTTGCATAAGATGGGTACTATTGCGGTTTTTTCAATGCATTGCGCTTTGTACGCATTCTCGTTTGGTTTGCGCGGCGGTATAATAAGGGCCGTCCGCAGTTTTAATTTTTAGGAGTCCTACGTGCACGTAGACCAGCTCGACGCCACGCAAGTTGCGCAGGCACTGGCGCAAGCAGAATCAGATTATCAAGGCTTACTGGCACAAGGACTGTCGCTGGACTTGACGCGTGGCAAGCCCAGTGCTGAACAAGCCAATTTATCGAATGCTCTCGATGGCATACTCCAAGGCAATTATTTTGCCCAAGACGGCACCGACGTTCGCAACTACGGTGGCATCGACGGCTTGCCCGAAGCCAAAGCACTTTTTGCCCAAGTACTTCAAGTACCGGCTGATGAGATGTTGATCGGCGGCAACGCCAGCTTGACCTTAATGTATCAAGTTATCGACTTTGCGCTGCGCTTTGGTTTCAACAAAGCCTGGAACACAGGCGCTAGCGCGCCAAAATTCTTGTGCCCTGTGCCCGGCTATGACCGCCATTTTGCGATTTGCGAGCATTTAGGTATCGAGATGGTTACGCTTCCCATGCTGGACGACGGGCCCGATATGGATGTTGCCGAGGCACTGATACAAGAGCTCGACAACGTCTGCGGTATTTGGTGTGTACCGCGCTTCTCGAACCCCACCGGCTGCGTTTACAGCGAAGCCACCCTGGCGCGCTTAGCAGCACTGCCCACTCTGGCACAAGGCGACTTTTTGGTCATGTATGATAATGCCTATGCAGTGCATGCGCTTAGCAGCGATGCGTCAATGCTCGGCAGCATACGAGAGCATGCGATCGCCGCAGGCACTCTAGACAATGTCGTACAATTTGGCTCAACATCAAAAATCACGTTTGCGGGCGCGGGTGTTGCATTTTTAAGTACCTCTAAATCCAACTTAACCGCGTTTAGGCAATATTTGGGGTTTCAAACCATTGGCCCCGACAAGGCGAATCAGTTGCGTCACGTCACCTTTTTTAAAGACTACAGTGGCTTAATGGCGCATATGGATCGACATGCTGCCATCATGAAACCACGCTTTGATGCGGTCCTCTCGACCCTAAAGACACAGTTAGGCGGCACCGGTATGGGCACCTGGATTAGCCCAGAAGGCGGTTATTTTGTGTCTTTCGAGACTCGGCCGGGCTTGGCTAAGGCGGTTATACAATTGGCATCCGATGCCGGCATTAAATTAACGCCTGCAGGAGCGACCTTCCCCTACGGTAAGGACCCGCAAGACAGTAACATCCGAATTGCGCCCAGCTTTCCAAGTATTGCCGATGTGCAGACCACCATGAATGCATTTGTCGCCTGTGTTCGCTTGGCGACTTTGCGCAGCTTGACTAAGTAAAGAGCCTACAGAACAAAGGCGCTGGGCAGGGAGTAACAGACCCGGCTCAGCACCCTGGCATAAACGGCCTAACAAACCAGGCTAGGCTACCTTGCTGATTCAATCATCGGAGGGCGGCGGAACCATACCCGCAAAGGGCAAACGAGTGACATTACTAGCCGTTGTATTGGCAGGAACCTCGGAAATTTTAGATGCACCCTCTCGCTCGACTTCGTCAATTCGAATGACCGCCTGATAAGGAATATAGGTTCGCTTAACACCCGCAAATTCGTTTTTGAGTTTTTCTTCACTGGGGTCTACTACGATTTGCGAGCGCTCGCCAAAAACGAACTCTTCAATTTCGATAAAACCCCACATGTCGCTTTGATAGATTTGTCGAGCAAAAACCTCAAACACTTGATTTGCATTGTGAAAGATCACTTTGTACACGCGAGTCTCCAAGCACTTAGGCTAAGCGTCAAAATTTACGGGCGCGCAATACTACCAACCTTGCGGAAAAATGCCATAAAAATTCACCACACACACCAAATAATCTCGCTTTCAGTCTAGGTTTCAGCGCCTCAGATCGGTATACTCGCGGCCCTCTAGGGTTAGAACCAGCAGGGTTAATGACATGTCCGTTAAAAAGTTGTTCATTCAGACGCACGGCTGCCAGATGAACGAGTACGATTCGGCGCGCATTGGCGATTTATTAAAAACCAGCCACCAGCTGGAGCGAACAGACAACCCCGAAGAAGCCGACGTTTTACTGCTAAACACCTGCTCAATTCGAGAAAAAGCACAAGAGAAAGTGTTTCACCAGCTCGGCCGCTGGAAGCCGTTGAAAGAAAAAAACCCTAATTTAATTATTGGCGTTGGCGGCTGTGTTGCCAGCCAAGAAGGTGCCGCCATTGGCCAGCGAGCCCCTTATGTAGACTTGGTTTTTGGGCCACAAACTTTGCACCGCCTGCCTGAAATGATGGCCGAACGCAGCCGAAAAGGTCCGGGCAACACCATCGTTGTGGACGTCAGCTTTCCCGAGATTGAAAAGTTCGACTGCCTGCCCGATCCCGAGATCAAAGGCCCCAGCGCTTTTGTTTCGATCATGGAAGGCTGTAGCAAATACTGCTCTTTCTGTGTGGTACCGTACACCCGCGGCGAAGAAGTCTCGCGCCCGCTCGATGATGTTATCGCAGAAGTGGCACACGCGGCTGAGCACGGCGTAAAAGAGGTTAACCTGCTTGGACAGAACGTTAACGCTTACCGCGGTATAAACCACTTAGGCGAAGTCGTCGATTTTGCCGAGCTGTTAACCTATATCGCACGTGTTACAGCAATCGAGCGCATTCGTTACACTACTTCGCACCCGGTAGAATTCAGTCAAGCACTCATTGATGTATATGCGGAAATTCCACAGCTAGTGGATCATTTACACTTGCCGGTGCAAAGCGGCTCGGACCGTATCCTCGCCGCCATGAAGCGAGGCCACACGGCGCTAGAGTACAAATCCAAAATTCGTGCCCTACGCAAAATTCGACCCAACATCAGTATGTCGTCAGACTTTATTGTGGGCTTCCCGGGCGAAACCGATGCTGACTTCAATGCCACCATGAAACTTATCGAAGATATCGGCTACGACTCGTCTTTCAGCTTTATTTATAGTGCACGCCCCGGCACCCCCGCGGCCGACCTCGTCGACGACACCCCCATGGAAGTAAAAAAACAACGCCTGCAAATATTACAGGCCCGTATTGCTGGCCAAGCGCGCATTATTAGCGAAAATATGGTCGGCACTCAGCAGCGTGTTTTGGTCAGCGGCGTCTCCAAGAAAGATCCGGGGCAACTGCAAGGGCGCACCGAAAACAACCGTGTCGTTAACTTTAGCTGCACCGACCATAGCTTGATCAACGAATTTGCTTGGGTGACGGTTGGCGAAGCATTACCGAATTCTCTGCGCGGCACATTGTTAAAAAACCATTAATTTCGCACAAAACTGGGACACACGGCTTGACTCATCGCGCAAGCCTATTATCCTTGGTGATCCACACACAAGGGCTTTTGCCACCGACACGCATTGACACAACTTGCCGACACTAGCGACCCATCGTCGCAAACTATCTCTTCGACTCTTGAACCCAATAACGCAACGTATCTGGCGATTTTGTGCGGGCAGTTTGACGCCCACTTAAAGCAGATCGAGCAACGCTTGAATGTTGCCATTGCCTCGCGCGGCAATAGGTTTAGCATCTCGGGCGCTACCGAGGCGCGAGAAGCTGCTAGAGATCTGCTCGAAAATCTGTATCGGGCTATTTGTCGAGGCGAGGGCTTATCTGCCGAAACATTGCACGTTCACATGCAAGACGCAGGCCTTGAAGTACTGAAAGAGCAGCGCGCTAGCGAAGCCGAAACCACCGACAACGTGGCGGTTATTAAAACCAAGCGAGCGCCAGTGAAGCCCCGAGGCAAAAACCAGCAAGGCTACGTGCGCGCTATTCAAGATTTCGATATTAATTTCGGTATCGGTCCTGCCGGCACGGGCAAAACCTACCTTGCGGTAGCCTGCGGGGTCGAAGCTTTGCTTAACGATCGCGTGCGCAGAATCTTGTTAGTTCGCCCAGCCGTCGAAGCTGGCGAAAAACTCGGCTTTTTGCCCGGCGATCTCGCCCAAAAAATCGACCCCTACCTGCGCCCACTGTACGACGCCCTCTACGAAATGCTGGGCTTTGAGCAGGTTAACAAATACATCGAGCGCAATATCATCGAGGTAGCACCGCTAGCCTTTATGCGCGGCAGAACGCTAAACAACGCATTTATTATTTTAGACGAAGCGCAAAACACCACGCGCGAGCAAATGAAAATGTTTTTAACGCGCATCGGCTTTGGCTCGACAGCGGTTATTACCGGTGACGCCACACAAATCGACTTACCTCGCGGTGCGCACTCTGGGCTTACACATGCCAGCCACATACTCGATGGCGTAGACGGTATTAGCTTTACTTACTTTGCCAACAAAGATGTGGTTCGCCACCCACTCGTGCAGCGCGTGGTCGAGGCCTATGATCGAGCGGAACTCGCACCCTCGAAAATCGAGAGTAACAGTCGATGAACACCAGTATCTGTGTCGACCGCGCATGTAGCGGCGACAGCCCTGACGACGACAGTTTCAGGCGCTGGGTCAGCGCCGCTCTAGAAGCCTGCCAAAAAGGCGGACACGTTGACCTTAAAATCGTAGATACCGATGAAATTCAATATCTGAATAAGACCTACCGGGGCAAAGATTCAGCCACTAATGTGTTGTCCTTCCCCAGCGACTTACCGCCTGGCATTCCTTCAGACCTACTGGGTGACCTAGCGCTATGCGCACCCGTTGTGCTGCGCGAAGCTGCCGAGCAAAACAAGGCACTTGAACATCATTGGGCCCACTTAACCATCCATGGCACACTGCATTTAATCGGTTTCGATCATGTTGCAGACAATGAAGCCGAAATCATGGAAAGCTTAGAAACCAACATATTGGCAAGCTTGTCCATTCCTAATCCCTATGCTGATTACACTGAGGAGTGTTATCCATCATGAGCGACGACAAAACCAGCAGCGACAGTAACGATAAGTCGTGGCTGGACAAAATAGCGCTACTTTTTTCGGGCGAACCGCGAACTAAAAAGGACCTGCAGGACCTTTTGTCGGTTGCTGCCGACAACGAGCTCATTGATAAAGACGCTTTAAGCATTATCGAAGGCGCCATGCAGGTTAGTGATTTGCACGCCCGCGACATCATGATCCCTCGGGCGCAAATGGTTGTGGTCAAGGAAGACGCTACGCTAGATGAATTACTCCCCCAGATTATTGAATCGGCACACTCGCGGTTTCCGGTTATTGGTGAAAACACAGACGAAGTCTTAGGGATACTGCTGGCTAAAGACTTGCTCCCGCGTTTACTCAAAGGCGAAGACGAACCCTTTGCTGTGGCCGAGCTTATGCGCCCTTGTTTTGTGGTACCCGAAAGCAAGCGTCTTAATGTTCTACTGCGTGAATTTCGCCAAAACCGCAACCACATGGCTATTGTAATCGACGAATACGGTGGCGTTGCAGGTCTTATTACCATTGAAGACGTACTGGAAGAAATCGTTGGCGAAATCGAAGACGAGACTGATACCGACGAAGATGAGTTCATCCGAAAAATCACCGAAACCGAGTTTTTTGTAAAAGCCTTAACGCCGATTGAAGACTTTAACGAGTATTTCAACACCCAACTCAGCGACGAAGAGTTCGACACCATCGGCGGGTTGGTCATTCAGGCCTTTGGGCACATGCCGGCACGTGGCGAAACCACCACCTTTGAAGACTTCAAATTCAAAGTAATTCACGCCGACCAGCGCAAGATCCAGAGCCTGCGGGTTTCAAAACTCGAGTCGTGAGCGCCTTACTAAAATCTTTATGGATGCGCGCCATTCTGGCAGTGGTACTTGGTGCAGTCGTCACGCTGTCTCTCGCCCCCTGGAACTATTGGCCCCTTGGAATCCTGTCGGCTGGCAGCCTTTGGGTTTTGTGGTATAAAGCAAAATCGACAGAAGTTTTACGCCTAGGCTGGTGTTATGGCGTAGGCTTTTTCGGTGCTGGCATTTCCTGGGTGTATGTCAGTATTCACGAGCACGGCAATGCCAGCGCCGGCTTAGCAGGCTTTTTAACCGTATTATTCTGTGCCTTGCTGGCTATCCTATTTGTCATCATGGGATGGGTTTACCGACGTTTTTTACATCCGCGCCCTTTAGATATTAGCCACGCGCTGGCGTTTACCGGCCTTTGGGTGCTAAACGAGTGGATACGGACTTGGTTTCTAACGGGCTTCCCTTGGGTATTCCTGGGTTATGGTTATATCGATACGCCACTTGCCAGCTGGGCACCCATAGGTGGTGTATTCACGCTCTCGTTTATCGCCTGCCTGCTAGGCTGCTTATGGGCGCTGGCCATTACCCGACGGCAACTCAGCTACGGGCTCGCCGCCGCAGGCGCAAGTATTGTGGCGTTTGGAATAGGCCTGCTCATTAGCGAGCACGAGTGGACGCAAAGCAAGCAAGACACTGCCTCCGTCGCTATTGTTCAACCCAACACACCCCAGGACATGAAATGGAACCGACGCTATTACACATCCATTCTCGACAACCTAGGGCATCTTAGCGAGCGCGCCAAACCCGGTGACATCATCATATGGCCCGAAGCCGCTGTCCCGAACTACTATCACAATGCCTTAGAGGATTTAAAACCTACGCTTGCGCGCATGAATCAGGAATCGCAATCCTTGATTAGTGGCATACCATTTGCCAATCGTGCGACGCAAAACTATCACAATAGCATAGCGGTTTTTGCCGGCGGCGACGGCCTGTATCACAAACAGCGCCTTGTGCCTTTTGGCGAGTACGTACCTTTAGAGAGTATAATACGAGGACTCATCGACTTTTTTGATTTACCCATGTCGAACTTTTCTGCAGGTGCTGACCGACAAGCGCCGTTATGGGTTCAGAATCAGATTGTAGCCCCATCGATTTGCTACGAAGTAGTCTACCCCGACCTAGTGGCAAGACGGGCGCATGGTAGCGACTGGCTACTGACTATCAGCAACGACACTTGGTTTGGCGACTCGATTGGCCCCTTACAGCACATGCAAATGGCGCAGATGCGCGCTCTAGAAACGCAGCGTTATTTGGTGCGTGGCACCAGCAACGGTATCTCTGCTATTGTAAATCCTAAGGGTCAAATCGTCAGCCAGACACCGCAGTTTGTACCAGCGGTGTTACGTGGTTCAATTCAGTCTAAGCAAGGATCGACACCCTTCATGCAAACAGGTAGTACACCGATCATTGTTTTGGCGATCATTGCTGTTTTGTACGGACGCCACCGGCAACCAGCACTAAAAACCTAGGCAAAACCATAGGCTTAGCAGTACTCCCACGACCCGATAACTGCTAAGATTGCGGTTTTATTCAGATTGCCCAAGCGAAGGCTTTGGCTCACCACCGTAAAAAGAGAGACAACGTGCAATACCAAGCCGCGAGTATTGAGCAAGAGGCGCAAGCCTTTTGGGAATCCCAAGCCAGCTTTATCGCTAAGCCCGATCCAAAACGCGAAAAATTCTACTGCCTAGCCATGTTCCCTTACCCCAGCGGCAAGCTACACATGGGGCATGTTCGAAATTACACCATTGCCGACGTGATCGCGCGATTTCAGCGCATGTTGGGCAAGAATGTCCTGCAACCCATGGGCTGGGATGCCTTCGGCTTACCGGCTGAAAATGCAGCCATCAAGAACAACGTACCTCCCGCTGCCTGGACCGCCGAAAACATTGACTACATGCGCGACCAGCTAAAGCGTTTGGGCTTTGCCTACGATTGGACACGAGAAGTGACCACTTGCGAGCCTGACTACTACCGCTGGGAGCAGTGGTTCTTTACACGTTTATTCGAAAAAGGCTTGGCCTACAAAAAACAGGCTGAAGTGAACTGGTGTGAAACTGACAACACTGTATTAGCGAACGAACAGGTGGTTGATGGCTGCTGCTGGCGCTGCGACAACCCGGTAGAGCGTCGCAATATCGACCAGTGGTTCATCAAAATTACCGACTACGCCGAGCAGCTATTAAACGATATTAATCAACTCGACGGCTGGCCCGAGCAAGTTAAAACCATGCAGCGTAACTGGATTGGCCGCTCTGAAGGTGTCGAGCTGCAATTCGACGTGGACGGTCACGGACCTTTGTCGGTGTACACCACGCGCCCCGATACTTTGATGGGTGTTACCTACGTTGCTGTTGCCGGCCAACATCCGCTCGCCCAAAAGGCCGCCGAATCTAACCCCGAACTCAAGGCGTTTTTAAATTCTATTGCCAATACTAAAATGGCGGAAGCCGATTTAGCTACCGCCGAAAAATTGGGTATGGCGACTGGCCATACCGCAATTCACCCTATCACGGGGCGTGAAGTTCCAGTTTGGGTCGCAAACTTTGTGTTGATGAGCTACGGCTCGGGTGCAGTTATGGCGGTACCCGGTCACGACCAGCGCGATTGGGAGTTTGCCACCAAATACGGTTTAGATATTGAACAAGTTATCCAATCCTGCAGCGACGATGACTGCGATTTATCTAAAGCCGCTTATACCACTAAAGGTACACTGGTAAATTCCGGTGACTACAATGGCTTAAGCTCGGCCGAGGCATTCGAGGCCATTGCCGCGGCGCTTGAAGCTTCTGGCACAGGGCACAAAACCGTGCAGTACCGTCTGCGTGACTGGGGTGTGTCGCGGCAACGTTACTGGGGCGCACCCATACCCATTATTAATTGCGAGAAGTGCGGGGCGGTAAGCGTACCCGAAAAAGATTTACCGGTGGTTTTGCCCACCGATGTCGAATTCGACGGCGTAGGGTCCCCCATTAAAAAAATGCCCGAGTTTTACACCACAACCTGCCCTTGCTGCGGTGGCCCAGCAGAACGCGAGACCGACACCTTTGATACCTTTATGGAATCTTCGTGGTATTACGCTCGCTATGCCAGCGCAACTAACGACCAAGCAATGTTAGACAAGGACGCGAACTACTGGCTGCCTGTTGATCAATATGTAGGCGGTATCGAGCATGCCATTTTGCACCTGCTGTACGCGCGCTTCTTTCACAAGCTGTTGCGCGACGAGGGCTTGGTTAATTCTGACGAACCATTTAAACGCCTGCTGACACAGGGCATGGTGCTAAAAGATGGCGCCAAAATGAGCAAATCTAAAGGCAACACTGTTGACCCGCAAGCGCTTATCGACAGCTATGGCGCGGATACCGTACGTCTATTCAGCATGTTTGCCGCGCCTCCTGAGCAGTCGCTTGAGTGGTCAGATGCGGGCGTCGATGGCGCCCACCGATTCTTGAAGCGCCTGTGGCGCATGGCCTTTGAGCATATCGAGGGTTCCGCTGATACGCCCGAAAAGCCTTTAACTGCCAAAGACGTACGTCGCAAGCTGCACGAGACCATTGCCAAAGTCACCGACGACTACGGTCGTCGCCAAACCTTCAATACCGCCATTGCCGCGGTAATGGAGCTGTGCAACGAATTAGTTCGATTAGACCAAAGCAATGCCACCTCACGCGAGGTTATGCGTGAAGGCTTATCGGTAGCTGTGCGCTTGCTTGCGCCCATCGTGCCACACCTTTGCCACAGCCTATGGCAAGCGCTAGGTTACAAATCGGATATCGCCAATGAAGCCTGGCCCGAAGTCGACCAAGCGGCTTTGATTCGCGATGAAATTGAGCTGGTGGTGCAAGTAAACGGCAAAGTCCGCGCCAAAATGTCGGTGGGTGTTGACGCCAGTAAAGAAAGCATTGAACAATTGGCCTTAGCTCAAGACAACGTGCAAAAATTTATTGCCGATGTCACGGTGCGCAAAATTATTGTCGTACCCGGTCGATTGGTTAACATAGTGGCAAATTAAACATGAAGCGAATTACTTTAGCGCTAATACTTACCTTGCTAGGTGGCTGCGGTTTTCAGTTACGCGGCAATGATCATTCGGCCGCGAACGCCAGCACAACACTGCCCATTCGAGTAGTGGGGCTTAGCGCCTATAACGATTTCGCCAGCGCCCTAGAGTTTGCGCTAAAAAGCGAAGGATTACTGCAAGCCAAAGAGGCTGACCTTACTCTAATTATCAAACCCGTAGAATTTAGCCAGAATACCCTAACGGTTGGTCAGTCCTTGCGAGTGGCGGACTACGATGTCAGCGGCCGTGTGCGCTATCAGCTAATCTTTAAAAACGACCCTGAGTCGGCGGTAGACGAACTCGCCGCTAGCGACGAATTTGACCGCATTATAGAAGCATCACAGCGCTTAGAATACGACCCAGAGGCACCGCTGGCGAGCCGCACAGAGCGAGACGAAGCAGAACAGACTTTACATCAAGAGCTTGCGTCGCGCTTAGCCCGCCGCATAGCACTTAGAGTTCAAGCTCTTAAGTCCTAATGCAAATTTATCCAAATAAACTAGCACAGCATTTAAGTTCTTCGCTGTTGCCCGTTTATTTGGTCAGCGGCGAAGAACCCTTACAAATTCAAGAATGCTGCGATGCCATTCGCCAAGCCGCACGTAGACAAGGTTGCGAAGAGCGTATCGTTCACCACGCCGACAGCGGGTCGTTTAACTGGGACGACTTCAGCGCCGAATCTAATGCTTTATCATTATTCGCCAGCCAACGCCTGATAGAAGTGCGCCTAGGTAAACAAAAAGCGGGCAAAGACGGTAGCGCGGCCCTGGTTGAATACTGCGAGCGCTGCGAGCCCGGTACCGATATCCTGCTGATTACCACCGACAAGCTGGACAAATCCACGCTGAACAGCAAATGGGTGAAACAAATTGATAGCATCGGTGGACTGCTTCGTATTTGGCCCATCGAGCCTGCACAACTGCCCAATTGGATTGATCAACGGCTGCGCCAAGCGGGCCTTAGTATTGAATCTGATGCGCTAAAACTGCTGAGCGACCGGGTCGAAGGTAACTTGTTAGCAGCTGCGCAAGATATCGAAAAGCTTAAACTCTACGCCGGTGACACTAGCGCTATCGATTTAAAAACAGTACAAGACGCCGTTGCCGACAGTGCGCGGTTTAACGTATACGACTTGGCCGATAGCTTGTTAAATGGTCATGCTGAACACTGTATTCGTATGCTGCGCGGCGTGCGTGATGAAGGCACCGAAGCTGCGGCCGTACACTGGGTTTTTCGAAAAGAAATTCTGTTACTAGTGGATTTAAAAACCGCTATTAACGATGGCACCAATCCATCGCAAGCCATGCAGCGGATGGGCGTCTGGAAAAACCGCCAGCAGATTGTCAGCAATGCGGTTAAGCGCTTATCCGTCAAACGCCTAGAACGTGCCATTTCGCAGTTAGCCGATGCCGACCAAGCCTTTAAAGGCGCCAAGCACGACGACCCTTGGCGCCTTTTTGAACAAATTGCCGTTAATCTTAAAACCAACACCTAAGAGATCTTTACCATGACTATTTCGTTTTACGATGCCACGATCAAACCCATGAAAAAAGCCATTAAGAACCTGCGCAAGGTTCTTAATATTGGCGCCAAACACGCTCAAGACAAGGGCATAGCAGAAGAGACACTGCTACAGAAAAAACTGTTTGATGACATGTTTGACCTGCGCACTCAAATATTTGCAGTGCAGCTATTAAGCGCACACCAGGGTGCTTTATGTATTGCCGGTGTTACGCCCTCACCAACTAACATGCAGTTCAACACCTTTGCCGGTGCCGATGCTCTGCTAGAAACCCTATTGAGCGACTTGGATAAAATCAACCCTGAAGACTACCAAAGCAAAATGCTCGAGCCGGTAACGTGTAACCTGCCTATTGGTACAGCTCACTTCGAAACGGCGCTTGACCACATGCAGCAATGGGTCATTCCTCACACGTATTTCCATGTCACCACGGCATACAACATTTTGCGCCACAACGGCGTGCCACTAGGCAAATCTGATTACTTGGGCGCCGTGAATATGCGCTTGGAGAAATAGCACGCGTCGCCAAAAGCGACACGTTAAAATTGCACCCAATAATTTTCTTGCGTTCGGCCAAAAACTAAACTACTGTAAATGCATACAGTAGTTTAGTTGGACAGCTATTTATGCACTGTCCCTAGTAAGAGGCATATATCCATGAACGCATTACTTGAACAAGCCATTCAACGCGAAGACACCTGGCTCGGCGGCTTTAACGTCGGCGAGCTCAATGTCAGCACCTATCGCCGTTGCCAAAGTACTGGCTATGCGCCACTCGACGCTGTGCTTACTGGCGGAGGCTGGCCTCTAGGCAATACCATCGAACTGCTAAGCGACGGTCACGGCCTTGGCGCCATGGGTGTTTTCCTTCCCATTATGCACAGACTTTCAATCCGGGGACAATGGCAGGCCTTTATCAACCCACCTTGCGCGCCCTATGCGCCCTTGCTGGAAGCACGCGACATCCCTACCGAGCAAGTCCTATTGGTACATCCAGAGTCTAAGGAAGATATCCTGTGGAGCATCGAGCAAGCAATTACCCACAACACCTGTGCCACGGTATTTGCCTGGTTGGGACACCACCGCTACAGCTACGCCGAGCTGCGTAAGCTGCAGCTAGCAGCTACCGAGCACGATAATCTGATCGTGTTGTTCCGCCCGCTTAGTGCCGCCGCCGAGCACGCACCAGCTTGCCTACGTTTAAAAGTCAGTTCGTATCGAGAGTTCGAAATTATTAAACAGCGCGGCGGCAAACAGCAAATTCAGGTAAGCTTGCCCGCAAGTGACGATTTACCCAATCAGCCACAATTGTGGGAACTCCCTGTCAGCACTCAGCAGGCGACAATCCAAACGGTGGCTTACCCCTAACGAGTAATGCATGAACGATCAGTGGCTAACAGAATACGGCGTAACGCTCGGCGTTGGCGCACTGATTTTGTTCATGATTTTTATTGTTTGGGATCTCGCCAAACGCAGCGATGCAGGTAAATTCGGCACGATGATTTTATACATAGCACTTGCTATGGGCATTTTTGGCTTCCTAATAAAAATCGTCATTGGATACCTGCTCGAAAACGCTACTACTGGCTAGTGCACTCACACCATGTGGTTATGCATACGCTTTCCCCAGTGGGAACTGGACAGCATCGTTGCCCCTACTACGCCTGCCGCTGTCGTCGACAAACAAACCATTACCAGTGTAAATCATGAGGCATACGCTCTAGGCATTCGCACTGGCCAAAATCTGGCCCACGGTCTACAGCTTGCTGGCGACACACAGGTCAGCTGGCTCGACCGAGACCCAACTCAAGAACTCCAGACACTTAATACGCTAATCGCCTGGGGCTACCGCTATACCTCGACCAGCTATTCCGATTTTGGGTCGAATATCCTGTTACGCATTGGCCCAAGCCTAAAGCTCTTTAAAGGTTTACAAGCTCTACTACACACACTACAAAACGATTTAAAACATTACCAATACCACTACCTGCTCGGTATCGGCCACTCACCTGTGGGCTCATGGCTGGCTAGTTTTTTAGATTCTAATCAAGCGTTACTGGATGTACCCGACCAAGAGAAACTTGGCCATTTACCGCTAAGCGCCTTAGATAGCCTGCATCCTAAAGATGTCGATGCTTTAAGAAAAAGCGGTTTGGTTACACTATCTGACGCGTGGAATCAGCCCCGCGCCGAACTGCGCAAACGATGCGCTAAGCACTTTGTCGAGCACGTAGAACATATCTGTCTTGAACGCGACACTTATGTGCCCGACTACCAGCCGCCCAAGTATTTTTCAGATCGCTTCCGCTTTGGCTATGATCTAACTGACACCCAAGAATTGTGGCCAGGTATCGAGCATCTATTAAACGGATTAAGCGCCTTTCTGCGTCACACCCAACACCGCACTGCCTCACTGACGTGGCACCTAGAAGGCATTCACCGCTATCGCGAACAATTTACCTTGCGCAGCAGCCAAGCGCATAGTCATACCACGCCTTGGTGTGGCTTGATGGCCATACGCTTAGAAAGCCTGCAACTGAAAGAACCCATCGATAGCTTACGCCTAGAATGCCGTGAACTCTTACCCCTAGAAGCCGATGCAACGGATCTATTCGGCAGTACTCAAGGCATTCCCAAACAAGCGCTAAGCGACCGGCTGCGCACGCGTCTGGGGCACCAAGCCGTGCAACATATACGACGCCGCGATGAACACATTCCAGAATATGCGCATCAGTTCACTTGCGAACTGCCAGCGGCCATACCGAACCAGACCGAGATTCGAGCCCCTCGTCCGCTTTGGCTGCTTAACCCGCCGGTTAGCACGACATCTAAGCAAGCCAAGCAGTGGGTACACGGCGACATCACCTTAATGCTTGGGCCCGAGCGTATCGAGGACTACTGGTGGGAATCTAGCCAATGTCGCGACTATTACATCGCCGTCGATAGCGAGCGCTATCGTTTTTGGGTGTTTCGGGATCGGCGCTCTCAGCAGTGGTATCTGCACGGTATTTTTGAATAACAGAACCGTGGCACATTGCCAGCGTGCAGACTCGTGATTTGTTTTGCGAACACTCAGTGCGCTGCTTTGACCGAGCGCGGTTGGCGAGGTTGTCGGCGAAAATGTCTGAGCACGAGGCGATAGACGAGTGCGAGTTTTTGAGCCGTCGCCATTAGCGAGAGGGCGCGAGCAAAATAAATCACGAGGCGAGGGCGGATTAGAACGTTTTAACAGGCAACCGCTTAACGATCCGCCTTCACGGCTCAGCCAATTTCTTTCGGATCGCTTCAAGGCCGTCCGTGGCACGCTGCGCACGCGACGTCCTGTCGCGTGACGCTCCGCGCGAAACAGGCTGCAAAGTTTTGTGCTCTGAAAAGATTAAGTGGTACCGAAAATAGAAATCCATCTATAAAAACCACGCAATTGAATACTTTGCGCAAGTGGTGCAATAATGCACCACATGATGTTTGCCATAGGAGTATCAAGTATGACTCGCCAAAGCATTACCCTAACTGAGCAAAACGATAAGTGGCTTAAAGATCATGTTGCAAACAGTGGAGAGTATTCCAGTAAAAGCGATCTGGTTAACGACCTAATACGTCGAGCTCGCAGGATAGAAACTATTAACCAAAAGCTAGCATTTGCCGAAAAAAGCGGTTTTGTTGACTTAACACCAGAGGCTATTCTGGAGGAATTCAAAAACCAACTAACCGACTAAATGCAAACTTATCGACTCGCTACAGCGGCCAAAGAAGACTTACGAAGAATCTACGAATACGGCTACCATGCGTTTGGGACCAAGCAAGCAGATGCTTATTTTTGGGGATTTTTTCAAATATTTGATCAAATCGCGGCTCACCCGCTCAGATACCCCGCGGTAAATCATATCCGCGATGGCTACCGCCGCTGTATTTACAAAGCCGATACGATTTACTATCGCATCAATAACGAAACTGTCGAGATCATGGCTATCCTAGGGGGGCAAGAGATTAACGAGTGGCTTTAATCTGTGAATTTAGGCACCCACACATAACCCGACTCGACATCACCAAACACGTACGCGGTCTGTCCAGTTTGATACAGAGCAGCAATGTACAAACACACCAAAGCGTCTAGTAGATCTTCGTTGGCTTTTACCGCCGCACCACGCAAGTTACTTATATAGTGAGTTTGCAAGCATTCCAAAATAGGATCTTCTAAAACCAGTGATACATTGGCTGTGCGCAACGACAGAATGGCTTGTGCCAATTGCACTTGACCCTGCTTACGCTCGAAAACAGAACCTCGTTTGTACAGCAAGCGCTCACGCCAACCAAAGATCTCGACCATAGAGGGGTGGGGATAACATTCCAGCATAAAGCGTTTTGTGCCTAAATGCTGAAATCCGTGCAGACGCAGCATTTCGGCTGCACGAACGCTGGCTGCGTTTGGATATAGATTCAAGTTAGACGGGTGACAACCCGCTTTAGCAGCTCGAAAGACTTTATTCAGTTGCGCTTCACAGTTCCGCTGACCGCCTTGGTTGTGGATGATTAAAGGCGCGTCGATCGCGATACCCTCAATCGCCGAAGAGACAATATCGGCCACCCAATCTTCAACCGACTGGGTGGCAACACGGCAGAACAATACGTTTAGCTCAGTACCCACTAATTCGCCAATAGCTAATCCCGAGTTGTTATTCTCGGGGCGCCATGCCATATCAAAACCCGCAATACGCATGCTCTAATCTGTCTACTGACGATTGAAACCTTCGCGTGGAAAATGCACGTAAACCAAGCCAGCTTTTTTACTTTGACGAGCAATGACATACTCGAACTCGTCTTCGCGCACCAACTGTCCTGACACAGGCAGCAAACCATAATCGTCAGGTACAATACTAACTGCCTCTTTACCCGAGCCTTGGTCTAAGGGAGCTGCGTCTCGGGCAATACGCAGGCTATCGGCCGCGGTAATATCACTGACTTGAGCAGAACCGAGCGCCGCCATCTTAGCCATCCATGTTTGGATATTGGGATAACTTTCGATGCCTGGATGCTCGCCGACGGCATACAAAAACCAAAGGCCGTGATACGCGGTAAAGTCAGCCAGTGTCGGCGTATCGCCAAACACGAAAGGTTGGCTTAAACGCGCTTCCATATCATTAAGATGCGCCTGAACCATCGCTTTTGCTTGCTCACCTTTGGGTGTAGGTTTGGCACCTTTCATGAGCTTCATGCGATCCCAGGCAAAACGCAGCAAACGAATCAAACCAAATTCTTGCTTCATTTTTTGCTTCAAAGACCCAGCAAAAGCAAAGCCCACCAGCGCAAAAAATAACTCACCATCGACGTGCGCAATAAACTCGGCCTGCTCGGCGGTTTGCTTGGAAGGCGCCAACTCGGGCTTATTGCAGTCGGCGGCAATACGCTCGGCAATAGCGCGGGTGTCGCAGTAAATGTCAGCACCCCACTGCGCCACAGGAATACGGCGATACCCGCCAGTTAACTGATCTAGGTCTTTACGAGGCAGCATGGGCGAGGTCTCGACCGAATCGTAGGGGCATTCGCAGTACGCCAGCATTCGGCGGATCTTCTCGGCGTAAGGCGATAAGGGGTAGTGATGCAAAATGGGTTTGGTCATAAAACACCTAGGTAAGATTATTTTGTGGGCCCACATACACTGACAAATAAAAACACTAAGCCAGGGGCGTAAGCATTAGAAATATTGTTCTGACTACGCAGTCACAAATAGTTTATTCACTATACGCTGCCAGCATAGCGATCAGACCACGATTGACAAGCAAAAAATACTGTATAAATATACAGTTATTAAACCCGGTAATTAAGCCCTATGCCCTACTGCGAACTGGTTTGCACCAGCAACTACAGCTTTTTGCGCG
>JAHEKX010000015.1:0-45709 GCA_024644535.1 Gammaproteobacteria bacterium | reverse complement strand
CGATCAGACCACGATTGACAAGCAAAAAATACTGTATAAATATACAGTTATTAAACCCGGTAATTAAGCCCTATGCCCTACTGCGAACTGGTTTGCACCAGCAACTACAGCTTTTTGCGCGGCGCGTCTCACCCCGACGAGCTGGTCGCCCGTGCCGCCGAATTAGGTTATGGCGCAATTGCCATTACTGACGAATGCTCGCTTGCCGGCGTAGTAAAGGCTCACGTACAGGCCGAGATTTCTAACATTAAACTGATTATCGGCAGTGAGTTTTATACCCAAGAAGGCGTTCGCTTAGTCGCCCTAGCACCTAACAGAAATGCCTACAGCGAGCTATCAGGCTTAATCAGTCGAGCTAGGCGTAGAGCCGATAAAGGTCAGTATGAAGTCCACTTACCTGATTTAATTTTCCACTTAAAACACTGCTTGCTGATTTGGTTGCCAGAGCGGCTTGATCGCACGCAGGTTGCCTTTGGCCATACGCTAAGTAAACGGTTCAAAGCTCGTCTCTGGTTGGGGTTTAAGCATTTGTTAGCGGGCGAAACCCGGCAACAGTTTCAGGCCTTTGAAGCCTTAAGCCAAGAACTGAATATTCCCATGGTCGCCTGCGGCGATGTACGAATGCATTCACCCAAGCGCAAAGCCTTACACGATGCCTTAACCGCGCTGTATCACCGTACTCAGATCGAACGCTTAGGAACACTGCGTTTAGGGAATAGCCAACAGCATTTACGACCCTTGGAACTGGTTAAAGCCTTGTACCCAGACGAGCTCATACAGCAAAGTCAGACCATTGCCGATCAGTGCCAGTTTTCGTTAAAAGAACTGCGCTACGAATACCCTCAAGAAATTGTGCCTACCGACCAAACCGCAAGTGAGTACTTACGCAAAGAAGTCGAGCAAGGCTGCAAGCAACGCTGGCCCAATGGCACCCCTGATGCGATTCAAGAGCGCATCGAGAAAGAGCTAGAACTGATTACCCAGTTGCGCTACGAACATTATTTTTTAACCGTATACGATATCGTTAACTTTGCTAAATCGCGTCGTATTCTGTGCCAAGGCCGAGGCTCTGCTGCCAATTCTGTGGTGTGCTACTGCCTAGGTATTACCGAGGTATCGCCCGAACATATCGACTTACTGTTTGAACGCTTTATTTCGCAAGAGCGCGACGAGCCACCCGATATTGACGTCGATTTTGAACACGAGCGCCGCGAAGAAGTTATTCAATATATCTATTCAAAGTACTCGCGTCGCCGAGCGGCTCTTGCCGCCACGGTTATTACGTACCGAACACGCAGTGCGATACGTGATATCGGTCGCGCCATGGGGTTTGATGCCAGTTTTGTTGAGCAGCTGAGCCAGTCGATCTCCTGGTGGGATCGTCGAGCCGAGCTGCAACAGCGCTTTAACGAGCAAGGCATTAAGCATAGTGAACAGCAGGCCTCGCATTTTCAGCACTTAGTCAGTCAAATATTAGGATTTCCACGGCACTTGTCGCAGCATGTCGGTGGCTTTGTGATTAGCGCAGGGCCTATATCGCAGTTGGTGCCTGTTGAAAATGCCAGCATGCCGGATCGCACGGTCATTCAGTGGGATAAAGAGGATATCGAGGCCTTGGGTCTACTTAAAGTCGATGTCTTAGCGCTGGGTATGTTATCGGCTATTCGCAAATCTTTAAATCTGATCGCCAATTACCAACCCACCATTGCGCATTTACGCGAAATCCCAAAGGAAGACGCCAGCACCTACCGCATGCTGCAAACCGGCGATAGCCTAGGGGTATTTCAAATTGAGTCGCGCGCACAAATGGCCATGTTGCCACGCTTAAAGCCCGCCTGTTTTTATGACCTAGTCATCGAAATTGCCATTGTTCGCCCAGGCCCTATTCAAGGTGAAATGGTGCACCCCTACTTACGTCGCCGTGCAGGTTTAGAACCCGTCACCTTTCCTAACGACGCTATTAAAGGTGTACTGCAACGCACGCTCGGGGTACCTATTTTTCAAGAGCAAGTCATTCGCTTAGCCATGGTCGCAGCAGGCTTTAGTGGCGGCGAGGCAGACCAGTTGCGTCGCGCTATTACCAATTGGGGCAAAAACAGCAAACTGCTGACTTTCCAACACAAGTTAATTCAGGGCATGCTAGCGAATGGTTACGACGAGGCTTTTGCGAACCGATTATTCGATCAGATCAAGGGCTTTGGCGGCTACGGGTTCCCAGAATCCCACTCCGCAAGCTTTGCCTTGTTAGCCTATGCCTCGGCGTGGCTTAAGCGGCATCACCCAGGTGCTTTTTATGTTGGGATCCTGAATAGCCAACCTATGGGGTTTTATACTCCGTCACAGCTAATACAAGATGCCCAGCGCCACGGTATTAAGATCGAACCTTTAGATGTTAACCAAAGTGTTTGGGATCACCAGCTGGTTGCTACCGATTACCGCCAGCAACCCAACACCATTCGCTTGGGGCTACGCTTAGTCAAAGGCTTAAGCGAGGCTACTGCCATACGTATTACAAACGTACGGCGACAGCATGGCCCTTTCAAGACCCTGAGCGAACTGCGACAGCGCGCCGCTGTACCCGCGAATGAGCTGCAAGTGCTCAGTGCTGCCGACGCCTTATCAAGTATTAGCGGCCACCGCCATCAGACACAGTGGCAGGTACTAGGGCTACCCGAATATCGCCCCTTGCTAGCAAGTTTAGATAATAACGAGAACGACCAAACTCAGACTATAGAGGCGCCCAGTGTTGCCGAGAATGTGCTGGCAGATTACCAAAGCACAGGCTTAACATTGCGCGACCACCCCCTATCGTTATTGCGCAAAGAGTGGCCCTTTAAACGATGCTCGACCCACCGCGAACTGCTGTCCACCTCCTCGCAACGCTTTGTGCGCATCGCGGGTTTAGTCACCTGTAAACAACGCCCTGGCACAGCGTCTGGCGTGATTTTTTTAACCCTAGAAGACGAGACAGGCAATCACAATGTGGTGGTGTGGCCCAAACTGCAAGAACGGTGCCGCCAAGCTTTAATGAATGCACGCTTATTGGTGGTTAAAGGTACGCTCGAACGCAAAGACAATGTCAGCCATATTATCGCCGGCGACTTAGAAGACTACACACACGTACTTGCCTCGCTATCGATCAAAGCGCGTGCTTATCGATAACCTGCATCAAGAACACATTGTATTGCCCGAGCCGCTATAGGCTTGGCCCAGTCGGGCATATCACTAACAGGTAATACGATAAATTGATGTGCTTTCACCAAAAATAGGCATTTAGGCATCGGACGTGTCATCAAGTTACATTGAAACGAGTTATCGAACACCGCGAGTTCACTGAGCCGCGGAATTAAACTGAGCATGTTATGAATAGAACTTACCCAACGCTCTATAATCTTGGTTTCGGGTATAAAGTGTCCACCCCGGCGCACCCTTTGTGCCACTCTTTGAACATGCAGTTCAGGCGATTCTAAACCACAGTAAAAGATACGGACTTCACACCCATCATCCATCGCACGGTGCAACAACTTGCAGATTGAATTGCCGCCCAGGGTCGTTTCAATCGTATAATCGTAATTATGCTGCACCGCCAACTTAAGCTGCTCATAACCGATACGCCAAGCTTCTGCGTTCGCTGTTTCTTGCGAGAATTCGGGGTGTCGTCTCAGTAAATTTCGTGTCACTTCATCCGGATTAAAATACTCACCACTTTTCGCTCGCAAATACGCGCCAACGAGGGAACTTTTACCCGCACCATTAACACCCGCAATGACCGTAATCACAAAGGTTTATCGCCCCCTGGATTGTATGAATGCCCTAGGTCATCGCCAGTCGCTCCAAACAATTGATCCGCGGCTTCACGCGACGACTGACTGCTGATTCGTTCATATAAGCGATCGAATTCGCTACTGATACCACCAATTTCTTGCTGTTTTATGCGAACTACTAACTGTTGATACAGAGCTTTCATTTTCAGTATCTCCTCGTACTGAGAAACGCTTAAAACAACCGCTAGATCTTGCCGGCGCACACTCAAGCCAATGGGTTCTTGCGTTTTACTTAGCGCTTTAAGCGTAGATTCAATACTGCGACCAAAGGCTTTGCCACCCATACGTTTAAGATCTGACACCTCTGGCAATACTGCCAAGCTTTCAATCTGACTCGCCAACTCGTGCGAGAGTACTGCGTACGAACCCGACTCTTTGACTTCTAGCGTTTCTGAACTCATTAATACCTCCTAGATTATAGTGGCACTTTAAAATAAAAGTGCCACTTTGAGCAAATTTGATGGAAAATAAGCTCCTCGGTAAGTAGCGAACAATTTGTTACCATGAAACCTTATTCAATTACTGCAGTAGCTCATGCACCCCATCATTAAAGTCAGCCTTCGCTTAGCAGTACTTTTTATCGGCTTACTTTTACTGACACGCCTGATGGGCTGGTTCGATTTAAGCGATATCAAGCGCTGGTTTGAACTGCTACAACATCAACCAGCAGAGTCTTTAATCGCCTTGGTCGTTGCTTTGCTATTGGCCGACTTGCTGTTTTCGATTCCCACTGTCTGGGTCGCTCTGTTTGCAGGTTATTTTTTAGGATTTCAAATCGCTTTCGGTGCCGTATTTTTGGGTTTAATCACAGCCGCATTCTGCGCCTACGAAGCAAGTCGACGCATGGGTTTACAGCTATTTTCACGACTTGGGTTATCCCACGACGAGCAAGCCAAAGTACAAGATGATTTTTTACAATACGGAACGCTGATGTTGCTACTCAGCCGCTCGGCTCCCATGCTGCCAGAAATCACCTACTGCCTAGCCGGCGCAGCCAAAATGCCCAGACTCAAATTCATGGTGTTTTTCTGCTTGGGCCACATTCCGTATGCGCTACTCACGACCTACGCTGGCTCTCACAGCAATCTTACCGCGCCCTACCCCGCGCTAGCCGCACTACTATTCCTTTACACCTTGCTATGGAGCGCAGCCTTTGTCTTGAAACGCAAACATCAAGCTATACACTCTGATCACAGATAAGCGCCCAAAAGATACCTACCTGCACAAACACTTCCATGACAAAGCTAAGCCTCAGGATAGTACATTCTACGACATGCAAGTTTGTCTAACTTCTCGCTGTTGTTACGCGGCAGGGGCTCGTCTGTCAGCGTGATGTACTTGGGCACCTTAAAGCCCGCCAAACGCGATGCTAAATGTTCGCGTAGTGACGCTTCATCTAAATCTGAGCCCTCGTGTGCATAAATCACCATGGCCAACTCTTCGCCCATGCGCTGGTCCGGCACACCGAAAACAACACTTTCTTTGACATTGGGGTTTTCGTAGGCGGCGTCTTCGATTTCGTTAGGACTGATGTTCTCGCCCGCGCGAATCACAATCTCTTTGCTGCGACCGGTAATAAATACAAAGCCATCTTCATCAAGATGTCCCAAGTCGCCGGTGCGCATCCATCCATCGGCAGTGAATACACGGTCGGTGGCCTCGGCGTTATTCCAGTACTCTTTCAGGCAGGTAATGCCGCGTAATTGAATCTCTCCATCCCGTCCCGTCGCCAGCGGCTGATCATTCGCATCGGCTATACGAAATTCCATGACAGGCGATGGCAGACCGGCTGAGCCCACCTTTATATCGTAGACCACACCCGCCATTTGTGAGCCCACGGCGACAGTTTCGGTCATGCCAAAACCGGCTGATCGACTGGCATGAGGTAACTCGGAGGTAATCAAATCGGGTAAGTCCACAGGCGTTGCCGCGCCACCAGCAACAATACGCAACAACGATTCAATGCTGTACTTATGACGCAATGGGCTGGTAATAACATCGCGCAAAATGGCGGGTACCGAGCTCATCGTGGTGATCTTTTCGCGGTCGATTAATTCCATTGCAGTTTCGGTGTTCCACCTGCGCATCATGACAACTTTAGAGCCGATAAATGCAGGCAGCAACAAACCTGAGATCAAGCCAGTACCGTGGAATAAAGGCACCGTTAACATAGCGGTCTCGCTTGTGGCGCCACCGCGAAATTCGCGCTCACCATCTAAGCTCATGGCAAGATAGCCCAAATACAGCATGTTCATAACGGCTTGCGCCACAGCGCGGTGCGACGTGACCACGCCTTTGGGTTTACCGGTGCTACCCGAGGTGTACATAATCATCGCCACGTCGTTGGGATCAACCGCGACAGGAGATAATTCAGCTGCAGTACCAAAAGCTAATGCAGCTTCTAAGGCAGTGCCATTGGCGGGCAGCTCACAGGCGCCTAACTGTGTGGTAATCAGCACCGGTAAGTCTTTGCGGTGATCTAAGGTCTCGAGTAAAGCACAACGACGCGCATCAACAACGGCGCATACCGGATCGGCGTTGCCGACTAGATAATCCAGCTCTTCGGCTTTGCTCCAAGAGTTTAAAGGTACCGCGATAGCGCCTACCGATAAGATCGCATAAAACGACACCGACCAGTGTGGACAGTTTTGCATGGCAATGACTACTCTATTACCAGGCTTAACACCAAGTTCGCTTTGCAAATACGCGGCTAGAGCGTCCACTTCTTGATAGAAACGCGCGTAGTCGTAGCGCAGATCTTCGAATACTATAAAAGGCTTATCCAGGTGCTGCCGGCCGGCTCCGATTACACCCAGCATATCGGCAGGTGCATGTTTAAAACCCCTGTAAGTCGCAGGCCCTACCGAAAAGCTATCCAGCTCAAAAAAGGCGCCGGGGCCCGTGATTTCATCGCGTTTATTATGAACATCTTGTACGTTAATCATTTAGGGTGCTCGCTTGTATATTCGCTATTATTCGGTTCACGCCGTCGGTAAACACCGAGCGTAGGATTGTACGATTTCACGGCTGAATTCGCTCTTCAACAATGGCGGTGTCACTGTGAGCCAGCCACTGCTCGTCGCCGTGATTCAATTTAAAACCCGTGATAACCGAGTCGTCACGTTCATTCACCTTACAGCTTTTTCCACTTTGGTGGCCGTCCTTCTTGGAACGAGGCCATAGCTTCTTCCATGCAACCCGAAAAGTACCCCAGCACCTGCTGGCGATTCTCTAGCTCCATGGCATGGCGCAGGCTTGATGCATCCTGATTGGTTCGGATCCCTTTCTTAGTCATCCACACACCGTATTCGCTATTCTGGGCAATTGCTCGGGCCATGACCAGTGCTTCATCAATCAGAGCATCAGGCTCAACTATTCGCGACACCAAGCCCAAAGCTTTCGCTTCCTCTGCGTTAATAACCTGCCCAGTTAACATTAATTCAGTTGCCGCGGACACGCCAACAATGCGCGGCAACAAGTAACTGGAGCCGACATCACAGCCCGACAACCCGGTCTTAATATAAACGGCACCGTATTTGCTTTTTTCACTGCCAATACGAATGTCGCAGGCCAACGCCATTGATAGGCCGCCACCCGCCGCCGCGCCATTGACCGCTGCAATAACAGGCTTGTCGCACTCGTGAATCGCTAGAATCATATCGGCGATATATTCCTGAAACTTGTATACGTAACCAAGGTCGCTCATGCCCTCGGTGCCCGGTACAGATCCTGCCGATGAGTTATCCGATTTCAGATCGGCGCCCGAACAAAACCCGCGGCCTTCGCCCGTCAAAATCACCACCCGATTTTGGCGGTCTCGATTTAGGCCCCGAAAAACCTCCGTTAACTCGCCGACTAATGCTTCGCTTAGCGCGTTAAAACGCTCTGGCCGATTCAGTCGGACTTCCAGTATATCGTCGTCTAGCTGCCGCGTGATTACCGTATTCATTTTAGTTTCCTTATCGTTCAACAATCCTGTAATGCATAGGCACTTGCGTTTCGTGAACCGGCCCACTGACTGGCGACACTCATCGCGCCAGGCCCTTTAGTCGGCCGACTCTAAATAATAAAGACTGCTCTTCTTAAGACAAAGCTTTCATCACAGCCCTCCTAGCCTATTCAGACTACGAATATTCATAATCGACTGTTACACTCAAATCCAGCCCAATAACCATAAAACGTTACAACGCTCAGAGAACTGTATGAACACTGCTTTACCTGCTCGATATCGCAGCCTTGTCGTCCTGACTCTCGCGGCGGGCAGTATCTACCCTATGCTGTACTTGCGTCAGAATTTCGAGGTGCCGCTGCTAGAGGCCTTGCAAATCACCCTAACCGAGTTAAATACAGCAGCGTCTTGGCTGGGGGTCGTCTTCATGCTGAGCTATGCACCGAGCGGCTGGCTTGCCGACCGAGTCGACACCAAAAAGCTCTTAGTGATGTCATTGGCGGGCACTGGCCTTATTGGCTTGTACTTTGCGCAACTACCAGCCCCAATCATGGTTCCATGGATGTTCGCGGCCTGGGGCATTACCACTGGTTTAACCTTTTGGTCGGCGCTGATCAAAGAAGTGAACGAACTCGCCGAGCCGCACCGTCAAGGTCGATTTTTTGGTTTTTTAGAAGGTGGACGCGGCTTGGTGGAAGCATTGCTTGCCACAATTGCAGTAGTGCTATTTGCACGGCTGGCGCCATCGCCCGACGCAAGTTCGATTACGGCAATGACAACGGTGATTTATTTTTACGCAAGCGCTGTACTGATCATGGCTGGACTGACGTGGTACTGGGTACCCTCAGAAAGTAAAACGTTGCGGCCCAGTGAACAACAAGTTGCACCGATCGGCTTGTCCGCCGGATTAAAGCAAATCGTAACCAACCCCAAAATTTGGCTCGTCATTATTTGCGTGCTGACTGGATATCAATTCCTGTGGGCGACCTATTCGTTCTCGGGTTACCTGCAAAATCACTGGGGCTTAACCACATCTATCGCGGCCTCGATTACGCTCGCCAAGCTATGGACGCGGCCCGTGGGCGCCTTACTTGCCGGATTCTTAGGCGACCGATATCAAACTAAGTGGGTGCTCAGCTGGAGTCTACTGGGGGCCAGTGCGGCTCTGTCGGCCTTTGCTTTGCTACCAGCTTTGCCATCCCAAGCGCTGGCTTTGACCATGGTAATGGCCATAGGCCTTACGACGTATAGTGTACGAGGGCTTTATTGGGCAGTACTCGATGACTGTGACATCAACCCCCAGCTAAAAGGCCTCGCTGTTGGCTTTATCTCGTTGCTCGCCTTTACACCCGATATTTACCTACCCAAGCTAAATAGCGAACTGGTCAGCTCCTGGCCCGACGGTGGTGGGTACACCCTTTACTTCGGATTTATTGCGTTGGGCGGGATTGTCGGCGCTTTAGCCGCTCGAAGGCTCTAGCCCCGTGTTGCAACACGGGTGTAACATGATAGGAATACGCTCTTGCAATACGGAGGCCTTATCATGCTATCGACATTGGATCCTGCTTTTGAGTTTTACGTAAAAGACCAGCCTGGACTGTCTTACGAAGACCCAACTTCAAAATGGCTGGTTCGTATGATCACGCGCCATCTGGAATCACTCATGGGCCGCCCAAAGCTCGAGGGCTTATACCATCGAATCAAAGCTCAAACGCCAGACGCTCGATCCTTTTTCAAGGAAGCTTTAAGTGCCAGTGACATCCGGATCAATGTCGACAAAACCCCGCTGCAACAGGTAGACCCCGCGCAACCTGTTCTATTTATAGCGAACCACCCCTTTGGCGTGATTGATGGGCTCATCATGTGCAATTTGGCTTTAGAGCTCGCCGGCAACTTCCGGGTCGTAATCAATTCACTACTGTGTCAGGACCGAGAATTGGCTGAACACTTTTTACCCATCGATTTTTCAGGCACTAAAGACGCGGCAAAACGAAATATCCGTGCCAAACAGCTAGCGCATGAGGCCTTAGAAAACCGCATACCTTTGATTTTATTTCCATCGGGCATGGTCTCGACGGCAAATCAAATGGGGTTTGGCAAAGTGTACGATGCCCCCTGGAGCACATTCGTTGCAAAACTAGTGACCAAGTCTCAGCCAACAATTGTGCCCGTCTATTTCGAAGGTCAAAATAGTCGACCTTTCCACTTAGCGTCTCACATAGCCGAGCCTCTGCGCATGGCTATGCTGCTTCGAGAAGCTCTTAAAAGATTTGGATCTGAAATAAATCTCACCATCGGCCAGCCAATGCAAAGCCAGGACTACTGTCATCAGGTCACCCGACATAACTTAACGCAGCGACTGTACGAGCAAGTTCAGAGCTTGGCGCCTAAGCGGTTGTAACAGGCGTGGCCCGACCCAGGATATTTAGGTACTCAAAAAAAAACCGAGCCATAAGGCTCGGCAAATAGGAACGGACCTATCAATACTGCAGGTGTTTGAACTGTTCGCGCAGCTCACGCTTTAAGATCTTGCCGTTGGGATTGCGTGGAAGCTCGTCGACAACCACAACATCGGCAATACGCTGTTGCTTACCAAGCTGCTCATTCGCAAAAGCACGAATAGCAGAACGACAATCATCGCAAACGGTAACACCAGGCTTAGGCACAACCAGCGCGATTGGGGTCTCGCCCCAGCGCTCGCTGGGCGCGCCAATCACCGCAACGTCATAAATCATATCGTGCAAGGCCACCACTGCCTCGATGTCCTGCGGGTAGATGTTTTGGCCACCTGATAAGATCATGTCTTTTTTGCGATCGACAATATATAAAAAGCCTTCCTCATCAAACTGACCAATATCACCCGAGCGCAACCACTGCTGTCCGTTCATATCGATGTATTCAGATTCTTGGCTGGCGTCAGCTCGATTAAGATAACCTGGCATGGTAATTCGACCGCGCGAAACAATTTCTCCAGACACGCCTGCGGGAACCATCTGACCCTCGTCATCAATAATTGCAATATCGGTGCCAATTAATGGCCGCCCCACAGAGGACCAACGCCCTTGGGCATCTTCAGGATCTAGCGTTGTGATAATCCCCTCGGTTAAGCCGTATAGCTCGATAATGCCACACGGAAAAGCCTCAAAAATGCGACGCTTTAGCGGCTCACGCAAGGGCGAACCCGCACTCATCATCGCGGTCATGGAACTTACATTACGCGGCTGAGTTAACTGCAACTCTGTAACACGCTGAAACTGAATGGGCACCATAGCAACGTGAGAAATGTCCTCACGCTCGACGGTGTCCAGAAAGGCAGTTTCGTCGAACTTGTCATGAACCACTAAGGTACCACCAGCTAGTAAGGTCGCCAGCATTGATACCCACGAAATGTTGGAATACAAGCCAATGGTGAATAAGCTTTTGGCCGCCCCGTGATATCGAAGCGCAATCGCTAAATCATAGGCCCAATCTCGCCGACCACGATGAGTGTGTACTATGCCTTTAGGAATACCCGTAGTGCCCGATGAGTAGATTACGTTCAGCACTGAATCGCCGTCGATATGGACATTAGGTGCGGCATCGTCAGCACCAGCCAAATAGGTAGACCACTGGTGCCAGCCCTTAGCGTGTGTCGTTCCAGTCGTGACCTGTACCTTCACACTTGGAGGCAAGCGGTTTTGTAAGCTCGCGAGTCGGTCAAATTGGTCACCGGTCACGACCAACCCTGCAATTTGTGCATCGACAAGCATATTAACCAGCGCTTCATCACTAACCGACAGGTTGATAGGCACCGACACAGCGCCTGCGCTCATACATCCCAGCAAGGCATGCACCATTTCGGCGCCATTACTCATGACAATGCCTATACTGTCGCCTAGGCGCACGCCCGAGTTAATCAGCGCGTTGGCAAAACGGTGGGTCGAGCACATCAGTGCTGGCCAGGTCTGTCGCAGCTCACCCGCAATCAAAGCCGGCTTCCCCACCTGCCATTTACCATGCAAGGCAAAAATCTCAGGTAGCAAAGGACTTGGAGATTCAAATCCCCTAAACATGCAACACCTCTACGTTTGGAAGTGGCCTGAGGAGCGAGCGCCCCTCAGGCTTAATCGCTTTGATTACCGCTGAATTAGAAGCGGTAGCCGAAGTTCAGCTGGATCGTTCGTGGATCACCGTAGTAGCTCACCAATGTTTGGTCACCGCCCAATCCAGGTAGGTAGCTCCCATCTGCAGCAACGCCTACGAAGTTATAACCACCGACCATGTACTCTTCATCGGTGGCGTTTTTAACGTACACGCCGCCATACACATCGCCGTTCAGGCTTTCCCAGGTTAACCCTAAGTTCACCATGCCGTAGCCGTCTTGGGCCAACAGATCTGAATCTTCGAACAGAATATAGTCATCGCGGTAGTAGTAGTTAGCGCGCGCGGTAAAGTTACCCATGGCGGTATCAAAGTAGTAGGTCGCACCCACGTTTAAAGTGTAGTCGGGAGTATTCGACAAACCGACCAAAGGCGCTGCAATGGTTGGATCATTCTCGATTTTGCCATCCAAAATACCCAAGGCCACGTCTACGCTAAGTGCATCGCTAGCCGCCCATACGATTTCGGCTTCTAAGCCGTCGACCGTTGAACCTTTAATGTTGCCTAAATTCTGGTTCAAGGCGCTTGGATCACTGGGATCGGGTGTTACGGTAATGTACTGACGATCTTGGTGATCGATCGTGAACACCGTAACGTTAGTACGTAGTGATGCACCCCAATCTTTCTTGATACCAACTTCCAGCGAGTCCACAATTTCAGGATCGGCTGCCGATTCATTGACCGTGGCTCTTGGATTAAAGGTACCCGACTTAAAGCCCTGACCGTAACTGGCGTAGATCATGGTTTGGTCGTCCATTTGATACTCGACACCAATGCGGGGCGTTACTCGGTCCCAGTCTTCAGACTTGGGGGCATCTAACACACCGTCGCCGTTAGTATCACGACCCAGCACCTGCGGGAATACCGCTGTAGCGGGGCGAACGTAGCCGGGAATCCAACCGCTGTTTGGGTAAACGTTGCTCAGATTCACACCATTCTTGACGTAAGCATCTTTCTCTTCTTCGGTGTATCGGGCACCGATAGTAACTGACCACTGATCGCTCAATTCAATCGAGCTTTGAGCATACACTGCGGTAGACTTGCTGTTGTTACACCCAGTCACCTCTCGAGTCAGGCCGGTTGCGCCCAACGCACCGTAAGCCGCACGACCCAAAAAACCAAGGATTGCGTCAAAGTGACCGCACGACTCACCATCGTAGCTGTAAATACCACCCACGACCGAATAGCCCTCTTTAGCGTAGCTAAACTGTAGTTCATGACTGGTATTTTCATCGTCGTAGAACGCAGGCACGTCAAAAATATCTAAGGGCGTATTGTCGAAGTCGATATTGGTATCTGAGTAGCTCTCGCGCGACGCGCCGATGTACTTAACGGTTAGCTCATCCGAGACGTTCCACTCAGCCGTAAGACTGAACCCTTTAAGCTCGACATAGTTATCGGTAGGCATTGACGTGTAAGAATCGAATACCGAACCGGGGACAGGCGCATTGGTGAGCAAACTTGGCAATAAACGGTAGCCGCCTTTAGCGTTTGAGTCGTCTTCTGTTTGATCATAGGCGATTTGGATGAACACGTTATCGGTGGGCGTTAACTCTAAGGTCGCCCGCATAGCGGTCAAATCTTTGTTGTAGTTTTCTGGGTCTTGGTAACCCATGCTGTCCGCGACGATCAAGTATTCACCAAAGCCATCACGCGATAAGTCTGCATAACCCACGCCTAAATACGCTTTATCTTTCACCAAAGGCAGTTCAGCGGTGAGTTTAAAATCCTGCTGCCCATACGAACCCACGGTGACATCTACCTGCGCATTGGCTTCGCCTGACATACGCTTGGTGACGTATTTAACCGCACCACCAATAGTATTTTTGCCATACAGCGTACCCTGGGGTCCACGCAGCACTTCGATACGCTCAACGTTTAATAAATCCAGCACAGCACCTTGTGGTCGAGCCATGTAAACGTCGTCAATGTAAATACCTACACCTGGTTCATAACCCCACAATGGATCTTGTTGGCCCACACCACGAATAAAGGCGGTCAACGTAGAGTTGGTGCCACGGCTGTTCTGCAAGGTAGTATTCGGCGAGAACTGCTGCACTTCGGTGAGCACCGAAACACCAGCACTTTTTAAGGCATCAGCACCCAATGAAGTCACTGACACCGGGACTTCCTGCAAATTTTCAGTGGTACGTCGAGCGGTAACCTCAACCACTTCTAGGGTTGCTTGGCGCTTTTTCTCGGCACCGTTTTGTGCGTTAGCGACCTGGCCCGTTACCGCTAAAGTAACCGCGGTGGCCAACACCGACAATTTCATTCGCGTGTTCATTGCTCCATCCTCACTCGTTATGTTTATGGTTTATTTCAACATTTGTTGAACTGACCAACACGTTAATTCAACAGTTGTTGAAGTGTCAATAGGGTAACTAACATATTTTCGACGCAGTGAGACAAAAGGGTTGCTGGCTACACCCCAACACCGCAGAATTTAAGGCATTAAAAACCGGGGGTGCCCACTAATACAGACACACCCGCTTAGAATCGAACGCTTAGGCGGAGACGGAAGCAGGTGTTGCACCCTGAAGCATTTGAGGCCCCCGAATCAATCCCCCTGGGGTTGGTCCTTGCATAACCCCATCTTCAAAAGTCACCACACCCGACTTAATGGTCGCTACGTAACCCTCTGCCTTTTGTAGCAAACGCTTACCACCCGCGGGCAAATCATCGGCCACCCAAGGCTCGCCCAATTTGATGGCATCCATATCGATAATATTCAAATCCGCTAGGAAGCCAGACTCTATCACCCCGCGATCATTCAGACCGTAAAGGCGCGCGGTATCACGGCACTGGCGCTGAATTGCATACTCCAATGACAGGCGACGTCCCTGACGATCTCGCACCCAATACTGCAGCATATAAGTTGAAGCCGCCGCATCGCAAATTGTGCCGCAGTGTGCACCACCATCCGACAGCGAGTTAACACAGTCATCAGAATGCAAAGGGTCTTCTAAGAAGTTGTAGTTACCATCAGCCCAGTTCAGTAAAGGGAAGTAAATAAAACCTGTTCCTTCGTCGCTTAATAGCAAGTCGTAAGCGTATTCCACTGGCGCCACACCCGCGGCTTTAGCCAGTGACTCGATCGATTCTTCAGCACTTGGTTCGTAGTTAAAATCGGGGCCCATGGCGTAAAGCATGTTAAAAGCCGAGGACAGCATTTCGATGATGATCTGCAAATCGGGATCCAAAATTTCGTTGGGTTCGGCAATTAAGCGCGCCCGAAACTCAGGGTCGTTTAACGCAGCCCACTGCTCTTCCCAAGGCTGTTGGGCAATGGCCATCCAACTCGCCTTAGCGGTAAAGGGGTGCAAGCTTGCCTGAAAACCTAAAATCAGACCAGTAGCTCGCATCGACACCTGAGCCATGATGTTTGCACCTTTGGCGTTTTCCTCACGCATACTTTTTAACATTTCATCAAAGGGCATCGCTTTAATGGGCGATTGCAAAGCGGTGTATGTGACCGGTACGCCGTACTCTCGACTTAACTGACCCATCCAACCAAATTCATTCCACTCGGGCACTAGATCGCTAGATAATTCAAACACACCATGGCCCACCCGCCCCATGGCGGCACCAATCGCTAACAGCTCTTCTTTGGTTGCTGTGGTACCTGGCACCAGTTCTTTCTCGATGGATTTGTGCAAAATGGTCCTTGACGTCGAAAAACCCAAGGCACCGGCTTTTAACCCGTCTTCAACGATACCAGCCATACGCGCAATATCGGTTTCGGTGGGGTCTTCATTGGCAGCACCACGATCCCCCATGACGTATGCGCGAACGGACCCGTGCGGCACCTGGGCCGCCACGTCAATTGTTCGAGGCAAGGCCTCTAAGGCATCCATATATTCTGGAAAGGTCTCCCAGTTCCAGCTCATGCCCTCGGCCAAGGCCGAACCAGGAATATCTTCGACACCTTCCATTAAACCAATCAGCCAGTCGTGACGTGAGGGTTCTGCTGGCGCGAACCCCACGCCGCAGTTACCCATAACTACCGTGGTAACGCCGTGCCATGAAGAGGGCGCCATTTCTTGATCCCAGGTGGCCTGCCCGTCGTAATGCGTGTGAATATCGACAAATCCAGGGGTTACAATTTTGCCGGTTGCATCGATTTCTTGCGCGCCCGTTTCAAGCCCAGGCCCCACGGCGACGATTTTATCGCCTTGAATTGCCACATCGGCCTGATAGGGCGTACCGCCATTACCATCGACGACCGTACCGCCGCGAACCACTAAATCGTACATTACTGACCTCTTATTATTTTGTTAACGCCACACTAAGAGTGCTAAAGCACCGCTTGGTTGTCAATTAAATCGTGGGCACCTTATCGAACCAGGGTTGGGCTTGCTCGAGCTGACTGGCCAGTGAATATAATAAACCCTCATTACCAAAGTCGGCTGCAAACATGGTACCTATAGGCAAACCGGCTTGGGTCCAATACAAGGGCACCGACATCGCTGGGGCCCCCGTGGCATTAAACAACATGGTAAAGGCCGAATAGCTGACCACATCCATTTCGTAGCCCTTGTCCATACGGGTTAACGCGAGCTTACCCAGCTCTAAAGGTGGATTGGCCAGGGTGGGCGATAGCAATACATCAAACCGCTGGTGCAAGCCACTCACGTGCCGGCCAATTCGGTGAATAGTTTGTACGGCATCTTGGTAATCCGATGCTTTATTGTTCAAAGCCGCTTGATACCGCAACCAAATCAAAGGCTCTAGATCGTCCTCGGTCACTTTACGCTCAAGCACATGCTCGCGAGCTTTGACTTTGGCTACGGTTCCCGCAGCCATAATTTGTCCCGTAGAGCCATAGAACTCGCGGGGATCAATACCCAAGGCAATGGGCTCGACGCTGTGACCCAAGCTTTCGCACAACTTGGCGGCATGCATAACCGCGGCAATGCAATCGGCGTGCACGGACGTCTGTGACACAGGCGTCGTTACCAAACCGATACGCAGCTTCTTTGGCATGTCGCCGACAAACTCCGAGAAAGAACGATTGGGCTGTTGTGGACCTCCTGCCGCACCAGCTTCAGGGCCCGCGGTCGCGTCAAGTAACGCAGCGCTGTCGCGTACAGAGCGAGACACGCAGTGAGTCACACTCATCCACGTATGTATCGATTTGGGGCCTCGCGGCGTGCGCGCACGGCTGGGCTTCATACCAAACAGACCGCAACACGAAGCCGGTATACGAATAGAGCCACCCCCATCGGTCGCGTTAGCCAAAGGCAGAATTCCTGCGGCAACTGCTGCCGCCGACCCGCCCGATGAGCCACCGGTGGTTTTAGTCAAATCCCAAGGGTTGCGAGTATCACCGAATAAAATCGACTCAGTCGTAGCCGTACCGCCAAACTCGGGGCTAGCACTTTTACCCATCATCAAAAAACCGGCGTCTAAATAACGCTGCACCATCGTATCGGTGTAAGACGCCACTTGATCTTTAAAAAACCGGGAACCCTCGGTAGTTTTTGTACCCTCTAGCATTAAACCCAAATCTTTCAATAAAAAGGGCACACCAGCGAAAGGACCATCTGGCAGGCCCTGCATGATCTGACTGCGAGCGTAATCGTACAAAGGCTCGACGATGGCATTGATCGTTGGATTAACTGCTTCGGCGCGGGCAATGGCCGTTTCCAAAACTTCGGTCGCACTAAAGTCTTTACGCTTTATGCCCTCGGCTAAGGCGAGCGCATCTAAGGCACGATAGTCGCTTAAACTAATGGGCGTGCGGCTAGCCCAACTCAAGCTAGAACTACTGGCGGCCATACCGGCAGCGGCAATACTTAAATTTAAAAACGAACGACGAGAGAGAGGCATGGTAGATCTCCTTTTTTGGGACCTACCATGCGCGAAAAAAAGTTTGGGGTAAACGTCTGATTGGCTTACGCGACCGCTCGATAAACCCCAATTAGAGCGGCCCGTGCTGCACGGCAAGTAAAATTAGAGCGTCAGCGCTTCTTGATCCAAAATTGACGGGTCATCGATTCGAGGCTCCATCAAACCACGCACCGCCTCAAGCGTCGCAGCATCCAGATGTTCGACCGCAAAGCCCAGCTGCGAGCGACCCGCGTGCTGCAAATAGGCATGTAACTCGAGGTTGCCTTGCTCGGTCTCGAGCACAATCGTGAACGGCTCGTTGTACTGGGCATCGAAATTGGGTGGCTCATCTATCGCCAGACCCGTCAGCGACAGGTTCACCAAGGTACGGTGCCACACCGACGCGCCTTGGCGAATTTCTACGGGAAGTTCGATCGGCACTCGGGTATAACGGCGACGATCTGATTCGTGCTCGGTCATGTTTAACTCCGACAATATCTTTCGTTTAATATTGCAACAGCTAAATCATGACCGCAATGCTAAATTACGACATCTACCGCTAACTCACCCAGTTTGGGTAGGTTTAATCCTTTAACTTACGGTATTTCACCCGTTGCGGCGACTGCGCCTGAGCACCCACGCGCTTCTGACGATCTTCCTCGTACTCGGTGTAATTTCCTTCGTGGAACACGACGCCACCATCATCTTCGTAAGCCAAGATGTGCGTTGCTACCCGGTCCAAGAACCAGCGATCGTGCGAAATCACCATAGCGCTGCCCGGGAACGCAAGCACCGCCTCTTCCAGAGCACGCAGCGTTTCTACGTCAAGGTCGTTGGTCGGTTCGTCTAACAGCAGTACGTTGGCGCCTTGCTTTAATAACTTAGCCAAGTGTAAGCGGTTGCGCTCACCACCCGACAAGTCCTTAACAAACTTCTGCTGGTCGCTGCCTTTAAAATTAAAGCGGCCGACATAAGAGCGCGAGTTAGTTTCGTAAGTACCAATGCGCATGACATCCAAACCGTCAGAAATTTCTTCCCATACAGTTTTGTTGCCTTCCAGCTCATCACGCGACTGATCAACATATGCAATTTGTACAGTTTCGCCCACGACAATCTCGCCACCATCGGGCTGCTCAAGACCTACCAACATTTTGAACAGCGTCGACTTACCCATGCCGTTGGCACCGATAATACCCACAATACTGCCTTTGGGTAGGGTAAACGAGACATCATCAAACAATAAACGCTCACCAAAGGTTTTACGCAAATTGCGCACCTCTATCACCTTGTCACCTAAACGTGGGCCTGGTGGAATGTAGATTTCGTTGGTTTCGTTACGAATCTGGAATTCTTGCGACTGCAACTCGTCGAACCGAGCCAGACGCGCCTTGCTTTTGGTTTGACGACCTTTGGCATTGCTGCGCACCCATTCAAGTTCGGCCTTTATGGCTTTTTGGTGCGAGGCTTCTTGGCGCTTCTCTTGCTCTAAGCGTCGTTCTTTGGCTTCCAACCAGTCCGAGTAGTTACCTTCGTAAGGAATACCACGGCCTCGGTCTAGCTCTAAAATCCAGCCCGCGGCGTTGTCTAGGAAATAACGATCGTGGGTAATCGCCACGACAGTTCCTGGAAAATCGTGTAAGAAACGCTCAAGCCAGGCCACACTTTCAGCGTCTAAGTGGTTAGTTGGCTCGTCTAGCAACAGCATATCAGGTTTGGATAATAACAGGCGACACAAGGCTACGCGGCGGCGCTCGCCACCCGACAAGGTGGTCACGTCTGCATCCCAAGCGGGCAATCGTAAGGCATCGGCCGCGACTTCCAAGGTGTGGTCAATGTTATGCGCGTCGGTTGCTTGAATAATATCTTCTAACTGTGCCTGCTTTTTCGCCAGCGCATCAAAATCGGCATCGGGCTCGGCGTAGGCCGCATACACTTGATCTAGTTGAGCAAGCGCATCAATAGCATCTTGTACACCCTCTTCAACGTTACCGCGCACGGTCTTGTTCGGGTCAAGCTGGGGCTCCTGCGGCAGGTAACCAATTTTGATACCGGGTTGTGGCCGAGCTTCGCCTAAGATGTCGGTATCTAAACCCGCCATAATTTTTAGCAGGGTCGATTTACCCGAACCGTTTAAACCCAACACACCAATTTTGGCACCTGGGAAAAACGACAAAGAAATGTCTTCGAGAATTTTGCGTTTGGGCGGAACAATCTTGCCCACGCGGTTCATTGTGTATACGTATTGTGCCACTGCACTCTCCAGCCGTTAGTAATCTCCAACCATACTTTTTATGCGCATAGAATGGGGATCAAACAAATTAAAAACCTAGACATTTAGCGTGACACACGCCCATCTAAGCAATCCAAATTAAAGGAATAGTTTAGCTTAATTCCTATCGCGTGAGGCCTACATCACAAAGAATTTTTATTCCAAGCGTTTTATTTTCGAGCATAAAGTCACCCTAAGCCGGGTGACATAATTCAGTTTTTGTCGCTCTACAGGGCGATTGGCGGCTCTTCTGCCATCTCGGGTGCCGCTTCTGCCTCCGGCGCGTAGGTTTCAGTAAACGTCTCCAACTTCCAGTCGTTTTCTGAACTCACCTGCGCAATATGGAACAAGGCATCACCCTCATACGCCAGCGGCAGGTTCGTTCGACCAATCACGATACCAGCCTGGTCAGCGATGACCGCGACCTCTTGGGTTCCTAGCGGGTCGGCAATAATACCGATCACTTGCCCCTCTTCCACCATCTCACCCAAAGACACCAGAACCCGCAAAACGCCGCTATCCGGCGCACGCACCCACGCGGTTTTTTCACTGATCATGGGGGGCTTTATTTTAGCGCGGCTCTTACGTAGCATCCCTATGTGGCGCATCACATTCAAAATGCCTTTAACACCGGCGCGAATATAAATCTCATCAAAACGCAAAGCCTCGCAAGACTCGTACAAAAGCACAGGCACGCCTTTTTCAGCGGCGGCTTGGCGTAAAGATCCGTCGCGAATACGCGCATTAATCGCAATGGGCGCGCCAAAAGCATTCGTCATTGCCAGTGTTTCTGGATCCAGCAAATTGGCGCGAATTTGGGGGAAGTTACTTCGATGCCTAGCGCCGGTGTGTAAATCGATACCGTGGGTACAGTGTGCGACGATCTCGCTCATGAAGGTTTCCGCAATGCGTGCCGCCAACGAACCGCTGGCAGAACCGGGAAAACTGCGATTTAAATCGCGACCATCGGGCAGTTCGCGCGTTTGGTTGACAAAACCGTAGACGTTGACAATCGGAATGGCAATCAATGTGCCGCGCAGCTTGTCTAGCAACCGACTCATTAACAGTCTGCGGATGATCTCCACGCCATTGATCTCGTCGCCGTGAATCGCGGCGCATACGAACAAGGTAGGCCCGGGGCGCTTGCCGCGCACCACGTTAATGTTCAAACTCAAGCTGTCTTGCGTGTAAACCGGAGCGACCGGGATGTTCACGATCTGACGCGTATTTGGGAGTATTTCAACTCCACCGATCACCATTTGCCCTGCCATCAATCTCCTTCTTACGTGAACTCAAATCGAGTCCACCGACAAGGTAACTCTCCTGCTTGCCTGCTCGCAACACAACGCCACGATCGAGACACCATCGACTTCTTGACTTACTCTGTGCAGGTAATTTACACCCGCAAATCTTTTAACCTTTAGCGTGTCCGCGCAGCGTCAGTGGCTTGGCGTGCTCTTCCACAAACCGAATAATTTTATTAGCGACATTAATGCCGGTAGATTCTTCAATACCCCGCAAACCGGGCGACGAGTTCACTTCCATCACCAAGGGCCCGCGCGAACTGCGTAAAATATCCACACCGGCCACATGCAAACTCATGGCTTGTGCCGCTTTAATCGCCGTTCGCCTTTCTGTCGGGGTAAGCTTCGTGAGTTCGGCCGATCCACCTCGATGCAGGTTAGATCGAAATTCACCGCTTTGCGCCGTGCGCTCCATCGCTGCCACGACTTTGCGACCAATCACAAAACAGCGCACATCAGAGCCTCCCGCCTCCTTAATGAACTCTTGCACCAAAAAATCGGCCTTTAGCTCACAAAAAGCATCAATGACCGATTCAGCGGCCTTAATTGTTTCCGCCAGCACCACGCCTCGACCCTGAGTGCCCTCGAGCAATTTAACCACCAAGGGCGCGCCACCCACCAACTTGATTAACTCGCGGGTATTATGCACGTCGTGAGCAAATCCCGTTTTCGGCATCCCGATGCCTTTACGCGACAGTAACTGCAACGCGCGCAACTTCGAACGTGAACGACCCAAAGGAATTGACCCTGTAAGGCAATACACACCCATCATCTCGAACTGCCGAATGACGGCCGCGCCGTAGGTGGTAACGGATGCACCGATTCTTGGAATCACAGCATCGTACCCTTCTAATTTTTCCCCTTCGTACCAAATTGCCGAGTTCGAGCTGGTAATGTCCATATAGCACTTCATGTGGTCGATAACACGCACTTCGTGATGACGAGCCTGAGCCGCTTCAACTAAGCGCCTAGTGCTGTACAAACGGGGGTTTCGGGAAAGGATTGCGATTTTCATGTGGCTCTCTAATTTGTTCGCCCGAGTAAGGCTCGGGTCGGGTTGCTTGCGTCAACCGATGCTTTATATTGTCGCATAGGACCTAGCTTTCACCTAGCGGGCCAAACGCGTGAATTTTGCGCTAATTATGCGGACAGGGGTTAATGGCGACGGCTCAAAAATTCGATACGTTCGGATTAAGTACCTCCTAATCTTTTAAGAGCACATAAATTAGCCGAGCGGCTGCAGCCTGTTTCGCGCGGAGCGTCACGCGACAGGACGTCGCGTGCGCAGCGAGCCAGGGACGGCCTTGAAGCGATCCGCAAGAAATTGGCTGAGACGAGACGGCGAATCGTTAATGCACTATCTTTAAAAAGACATCCCCGCGCCCACCTCGTGATTTATTTTGCTCACGCACGCTTCCCTTGCGCTAATGGCGACGGCTCAAAAACTCGCACTCGTCTATCGCCTCGTGCTCAGACACTTTCGCCGACAGCCTCGCCAACCGCGCTCGGTCAAAGCAGCGCACTGAGTGTTCGCAAAACAAACCACGAGTCTGTGCGCTAATTTCGTGCCAGCAAACAACAAACAACGAACAACGACACTAAATATCATCCGGCCATATCTGAGCACTATGAAGAATCCGAAGCACAACAACCGTATCAATCTTCGACATGTATGCGGCGATGTAAGGAGTTCTATTGATTATGAGTTCTCGAGTTTCAGAAACTCGACCAATACGACCTGAATCAGGAAAGGTCGCTAGCAAACTGATCTGGTGCTCGATCTCGAGATCAATAGCTATTGCAGCTTGGGGTGACTCGTTGGCGACATAATCAAAAATCAGGTCTCGATCCTCTAACGCAAACCGTGACCATTCAATTCGCACCTTAAGCCTCGCGAGATTTCTCTGTCAACGCTTCACGCTTTTTGCTGAAATGCTGGCTGACTTCGCCATGACTGTAGGCTTGCCTCGTATCATTGAGTGCTTCTACTACTTTTGCTTTAAACCACGCATCATGAGCCTCAGGAGAGGCTGTCAGTCCTGCGGGAAGCGCGCCCTCCTGTGCCACCCGAGTTAACAAAATTCGGACTGCATCCGAAACGGTTAAACCCATGCTCTCGAGCACGGTGGTTGCTTGTTCTTTAACCGCAGCGTCTATTCGAGTTTGTATAAGTGCATTGGCAGCCATAGTTTCACCTCGCTTTTGATACCGACCAAATGTAATTCAAATGAATGACACATGCGAGTACAATTTTTCATCAATAGCGCCTGGACGGATACTTATCATGCGCATAGTCATTTATTTTGCTCGCACCCTCGCCCTCGCACTGATGGCAACGGTTTAAAAACTCGATACGTTCGGATTAGGTACCTCCTAATCTTTTAAGAGTACATAAATTAGCCGAGCGGCTGCAGCCTGTTTCGCGCGGAGCGTCACGCGACAGGACGTCGCGTGCGCAGCGAGCCAGGGACGGCCTTGAAGCGATCCGCAAGAAATTGGCTGAGACGAGACGGCGAATCGTTAATGCACTATCTTTAAAAAGACATCCCCGCGCCCACCTCGTCATTTGTTTTGCTCACGCACGCTTCCCCTGCACTAATGGCCACGCCGCAAAGGTAGGCGCTTGCACAAGCGGGGCTGCGGGGCTGCGGGGCTGCATGGATACTTAGCCGCGCCCACCTCGTCATTTATTTTGCTCACGCACGCTTCCCTTGCGCTAATGGCGACGGCTCAAAAACTCGCACTCGTCTATCGCCTCGTGCTCAGACATTTTCGCCGACAGCCTCGCCAACCGCGCTCGGTCAAAGCAGCGCACTGAGTGTTCGCAAAACAAATTACGAGTAAGTGCGCTAGATGTGTGCCAACGAACAACGAACAACGAACAACGAACAACGAACAACGAACAACGAACAACGAACAACGAACAACGAACAACGAACAACGAACAACGAACAATCAAACATTGCCTAACGTACTTCAAGTAGCGATACTCTCGTTTTTAAGAATCGAGCAACACTATGCCCAAAGCAATTCAAGTAGGCTGGCGCGAATGGCTAGCACTGCCCGAACTGGGCATTGAAGACATCAAAGCAAAAGTCGATACCGGCGCGCGCACCAGTGCCTTACATACCTTTTACATTGAGCCCTTCGAGCGTAATGGCGAACCTTGGGTGCGCTTTGGCGTGCACCCCATTCAAAATGACCCCACCACCGAAGTGCATTGCACCGCACCAGTTAAAGATCAGCGTACAGTCCGAGACTCGGGTGGACACGCCGAAGAACGTATTGTAATTGATACTGATATCACACTAGGCGGACAAACCTTTACCGCGGAACTGACGCTGACTAACCGCGAGCGTATGCGTTTCAGAATGCTGCTGGGCCGCACTGCGCTTAAAGGGCGAGCCGTGGTTGTTCCGGGCGAATCTTACTTGACGCTGAAAGACGAGTAGAACAAGTGTGAAACATGCACGAAATGAGTGCGCAAAAGCGGTTATCTTCGTAAAGCGTTTGAGGTAAAATCGCGCCTTCTTTAAGCCGGCCGTCGTGCCCCCGATACAGGAATCCATCATGTTTGAATCCACGATGAACATCGCTGATTTTGATCCCGATTTATGGGCTGCTATTCAAGAGGAAGAGCAACGCCAAGAAGATCATATCGAGCTTATTGCATCAGAAAACTACGCCAGCCCCCGGGTTATGCAGGCGCAGGGCACAAAACTGACGAATAAGTACGCCGAAGGCTATTCGGGCAAGCGTTACTACGGCGGCTGCGAGTATGTCGATAAAGCAGAAGATTTAGCCATTGAACGCGCGAAAGCATTGTTCGGGGCAGCTTACGCTAACGTGCAGCCTCACTCTGGTTCACAGGCAAACTCGGCGGTATTTTTGGCCTTGGTCAAGCCAGGCGACACCATCTTGGGCATGAGCTTAGCCGATGGCGGCCACTTGACCCACGGCGCAAAACCCAACTTTTCGGGCAAACACTACAATGCCATTCAGTACGGTTTGAATAACGAAACTGGCGAAGTCGACTATGACCAAGTCGAGGCTTTGGCACTAGAGCATAAGCCTACCATGATCATTGCCGGCTTCTCGGCCTACTCGCGCGTTATGGATTGGGCACGCTTTCGCGAGATCGCGGATAAAGTAGATGCCTACTTGCTGGTCGATATGGCACACATCGCAGGTCTTGTGGCGGCTGGCGTCTACCCCAACCCCGTACCTTTTGCCGACGTTGTAACCTCGACCACCCACAAAACCCTGCGCGGACCTCGTGGCGGCATTATTCTTGCGCGCGAAAACGAAGAGCTTCACAAAAAGTTTAACTCAGCGGTATTCCCTGGCGGTCAGGGCGGCCCATTAATGCACGTCATCGCAGCCAAGGCTGTTAGCTTTTTAGAAGCGCAAAGCCCTGAGTTTGTAGATTACCAAAAGCAAGTCGTTGCCAATGCTCGCACCATGGCAGCTACGTTTATCTCGCGTGGCTTTAAAATTGTATCGGGCGGCACCGACAACCACTTAATGCTGGTAGACTTGATCGGCAAAGACTACACGGGAACCGATGCCGACGCAGCTTTAGGCGCGGCCAACATCACCGTAAACAAAAACGCCGTACCGAACGACCCTCGCTCACCCTTCGTGACTTCGGGCTTACGGGTAGGCACACCTGCAATTACCACACGCGGCTTTAAAGAAGGCGAGGTCACGACCTTAACCCACTGGATGTGTGACGTATTAGATTCGCTGGATGCCGGCACTTCAGAACAAGTCATTGAAGAAGTCAAAAACAAGGTTGTTGCGCTTTGCCGCGACTTCCCCGTTTATCAGTAACATCACTCTGCCGCACGCTCTGCGTGCGGCAACCTCTTTACTATGCCCCGCGCCCCAAACCAACGTACAATTAGTTTTTTAACTTAAACGTTGAACCTATGAGCTTTAAACCCACCGCACAATTTGCTTTTGAAAACCCCTGGCACTTCATTGCCCTGGGGTTTGGCTCGGGCTTATCGAGATGGGCGCCAGGCACCGCAGGCACAGTTGCGGCAATGCCCTTCGCTGTTGGCTTAAGTTTTTTGCCTTTGTGGTTGTCGGGCCTGCTGATTTTAGCCACACTGCTTGTCGGTACGCAGGCCTGCACCATTGCGTCCACCGCTATGGGCGAACACGACAGTGGCTGTATTGTCATAGACGAGTTCGCCGGCGTATTTATTACTTTGTGGCTACTGCCCGCCGAACCCTTGTGGTGGGTTGCTGGATTTTTTGTCTTTCGTTTGATCGATATCGCCAAACCTTGGCCCATTAACTGGCTCGACAGACAAGTGAAAGGCGGCTGGGGCATTATGCTTGACGACATCGTCGCTGGCGCCATGAGCGCGGCCGCACTTTTGGTCGCCGCCAACTGGCCTTAAGGCGTTCGCAGTGTCGCCTTGCCGAGCTCAACCTGCTACACTTCGCGCTCTTTTTTGGAAGTGAACGCAGTGTCAGTTAAATTCATTGCCCAATCTCGCCTACCCACACCGCTTGGCGAATTCACAATGCACGGTTTCGACGACCCCGACACGGGTAAGGAACACGTGGTATTGACGATGGGCGACGTAGGCAATGGCGAGCCGGTGCTTGCTCGCGTTCACTCTGAATGTTTAACCGGTGACGCCCTGTTCAGCCTGCGCTGCGACTGTGGCAGTCAGCTCAATGCCGCGCTTACTGAAATCGCCAACAAAGGACGCGGCGCTTTATTTTACCTGCGCCAAGAGGGCCGAGGCATTGGTTTAATTAACAAAATTCGCGCCTACGCACTGCAAGACGAAGGGGCCGACACGGTTGAGGCTAACGAGCGATTGGGCTTTGGCGCCGACATGCGAGACTACAGTTTGTTAAAGCCCATGTTCGAGCACCTAAAAATCAAATCTGTCGTTCTGATGACCAACAATCCCAGAAAGCTCGCAGCACTCGAAAGCATGGGTGTCACGATCGCAGATCGCCAACCGATTCACACCGGCAAGAACCCGCACAACGAAAAATACCTGTCGACCAAAGCCGGCAAGCTTGGGCATTTGTTCAAAGACTAGCTTTTCATGAATACCGAAGCACACGAAATTCAAGCGACCAAAAGCTGGCTCGAGCAATTTGTGATTGGACTTAACTTGTGCCCTTTTGCGGCCAAACCCTTTCGAGAAAACCGCATCCACGTTGCTTTGGAACAAAGTCCCGAGCCTACGCAGATAGCTGGGCGTGTAATCAAAGAGCTAGAACGCTTGGAGGTATCGCCAGATATTGAAACAACCCTGCTGATAACACCTAATGCCTTGAGTGACTTTGAGGTCTATTGGGATTTTGTTGACATAGCAGAGGCTATTATCGAGCAGCTCGGGCTTACGGGTATATTTCAGATTGCGAGCTTTCACCCGGACTATTGTTTTGAGGGTGTCGAGCCGGATGACCCTGCCAATCGAACCAATCGGTCGCCCTACCCAATGCTACATTTTTTGCGGGAGCAGAGCTTGAGTGAGGCGATTGCAACGTATCCTGATGTGGCGGCCATACCCGAGCGGAATGTGGCATTGTTGCGAGAGCTTGCAACAAAAGGCCTTTAAAGCATGGTATAAAAATCGTTAACGAAGCCCCCGCTGCACCTTGATTAAGGAATAGGCTGAATCGCCCATTTACCCGCCGGGCCATAACCATCCAGCTCGAGCTGGCGGAAATAGTCATCGGGTAAGATGGTAGCGGTCTCGGGAGGCGTCCAACTGCCATTTACATCGCCCAACAGCACAGCAACAAAATCCAGATCATCGGGCACGACGCCATCAAGCAGAATGCCCTCGTCCCAATTTACACTGCTTCGACCTAGGGTGTAGCTACCACCGCCTTGCTCATCGGGCTGCCAAAACGTCTGGGCTTGAGGTACAAATAACCACTCGGGTGGAAGCGCTGACGATAAACCCACAGCCATTTTTAAGATTGCAAAGGCATCGGCAGCGGTTACGCGACCGTCTTGATTCACATCTGCTGCGATAAATTGATACGGTGATACTTCTATCGCCGTTAGTGGGCCGGACCCATCCGGATCCGGATTCGGGTTAATGCCTACCGCCAATTTCAGGGCTGCAAATGCATCCGCAGAGGTGATAACTCGCCGCGTATCAGACGAAGTTATAGCAAAGGCTGGGCTTAAAGACACCTCGCTTACACTAAGCGCAGACAGATTAAACGCACCCTCCGCATCGGTTTGCGTAGACACCAATAAATCAATATCGCCCGAAGATAGGACCGCATTTAAATTTACCGTGACATCCGGCATTAAGGCATGTTTGGACCAATGATAAATCTGCCCATCCAGAGGCACAGCCATTTGGTTAATGTATAAACTGCCGCTGGTGGCCACCGGATCTTCTGGCACTAAATTGGTCGCGAGACTAGTGAACGCTAAAGTCGAGCCCGAATTACTCAAAACTCCATTGATGACGACGTTATCCGCCAAATTTCCATCACTAGAAACGACCACTGCCGACTCTTCTAAAGTGTCGATAAGTACAATTTGATTAAGCCCTTCAATACCCCCAAACTCCGGAGAATCTGTCAGCACAGCAATTCGAGTCCCTGCCTCGTTTGCGGCTAGTAGCACCGCTCCGCTTGCGTACTCTTCGCCCAACAACTCTGTCAGTCTTTGTACCGAATTACCGGTGTTCACAAATACATCCGAAGCGCTATTGCCGTCCGCATTAGCCAATTCGGTCGACGCGCTCGAGAATAGAACTCCTTCCTCTGTGATGACCGTATTGCCATAATCGGTATTCACATAACCCGAGGCGACACCTGTAATATCAATTGAAACTAGAGCAATGCTAGGATCGCCATACCATCCCGAAGTGTCGCCTGATATCGTCCATAAATAAGCATCGTCACGAGAGCCGATAGGGCCGTTCAAATCGGTCGAATTCGCATCCACATTCGGATTGACCAAACTCGCCGCAGTGAGCAGGGCTATTTCGATAGTTCCGTCAGCCTTTACTTTAAGATCTTGCAGGTAAACAGGATCTTGCACCTCAGCACCACCGGCAAGGCTAACCCGCAGTACGGACTGCGTTTGCGTATCGATTAAATAAACATCTTCGGTTTGGTCGTTGGTGTCAGGTATGGCATCACTCGCTAACTGCTCATCGCGAGTCTCGACCACTAAATAGCGGCCATCATCTGATATTTTGAAGTCTGCGACTTCAACCAGGTAGGGGGCATTCACCGCAGCAGCCACTACATCACCGACTGTCGTCCCTGCATGACTCACAGACTGCAAAACTGGGGCTGTATCTCCCAAAGACTGCACCTTGGCATAAACAGTCCAATCGCTTTGGGATCCGATAATTACGGCATCGCTGACATCGATCGAATCTGGGTTAGCATTACCGGCCAAAAGGCTATTCACACTCGCGACATACGTCTGGCTGGTAAGGTCAAATACATAAAAGGCGTAGCGCAAATCGGCGGATCCGAGCTCGGTGTAAGTCGCTCTAACCAGCAGTAGCCGCTCATCCGACGAGTACCCGTACGGCTCTAACAAATGCAGGGTTGCCCCTGCGCTTGTTAGCTCCAACAAATCGGGAGCGGGAACCTGATAAAAAGCCATAATCAGTCCTTAGATCGCCACAAATACGTCACCAGAAGTCAACGGCCCACTGTCTTCATCCAGTTGGATCTTGCCGATTTCGATCGCCTCGCCCTCGCCATTGCCGTCCGCATCAAATTTCAAGATACCGGTCGCAGTGTCGTAGATAAAGAAGTCGTTCGCATCAAGTGCAACCGCACCCGCGCCAACCACAAACGAATCGGCACTCACCAGACCAGAGGAAAGTAAGCCGAGAGCCTCTGGCGACAGACCAAACGACGCCAAATCAATAACAAGCAAGTCACTTCCCGCTTGGAAATCCGTGACGATATCCACTGCAGCACCAAGACCATTAGACGACAGAATAAACTGGTCGTCGCCCTCTCCACCCGTTAGGGTATCCACACCCGCACCACCGTCCAGGATATTATCTGCCATATTACCCATTAGTTGGTTATCGGCGCCGTTACCAATGGCAACGGTATTAGCAACACCCACCAGTTGCGCATTTTCAATGCCGTCAGGCAATGTCACATCGAGCGCAGAGCGAATGGTATCAATACCACCAGCATCGATAATCGTATCCAGATAGTCGCTAAGGATATAGGTATCGTCACCTAAACCGCCCTCTAAGATATCGGCACCCACGCCACCAGCAAGCACGTTGTTACCCGAGTTGCCGACCAAATGATTATCTAACGAGTTACCACCTGCGGTGTAATCACCACCCTCCGTTAGGGTAAGGTTTTCCACGTTAGACGGTAGCGTGTAGCTTGATGATGCAATAACGGAATCGATACCGGCATTAACGTTTTCTAGCACGCGGTCGGCTTTAGAGTCGACATAATACACGTCATCACCGTCACCACCGGCCATGGCATCAACACCAGCGCCGCCGTCCAGCACGTCGTTACCACCTTTGCCTACAAGATTATCTCGACCGGCACCACCAAACAGCGTATTTGCCTCGTCGTTGCCTACTATATTGTTGTCTAGCGCGTTACCCGTCAGGTCAATAACGACACCAGCTGCAGCTTGTAGCGACTCGACATTTTCTGGGGCAGACATTGTCAGTGAGGTCACGATTAGATCGTCACCGCCAGCACCACCACCAATGACTTCGAGCACAATATCACCGGCATCATCAACAATGTAGGTATCGTGACCCGGGCCACCAGCCATAGTATCATTACCGGCACCACCATCCAGATAGTCGTTACCCGCCGAGCCATCGAGCTGATCATCACCGCGACCGCCCAGCAAGGTATCGTTACCCAAGCCACCCAACAGCCTGTCGTTACCCGCATTACCAGCGATCGTGTCGTTGCCGCCCTTGCCGTAGAGCACATCGTCAAGAGTACTACCGTACAAATCGTCATTACCCGGGGTACCGCTTGTCGAGGCTGAATCGCCCTGAACCTCAAGGTTTAGCGACCAATTGGTCGCCGCGCCTTCGGGATCCACCGCCTGAATAGTCACAGCGCCGATAGGGCCATTGACGTTCTCGCTTAAGTTAAATACCAGACGGTTAAGTTGATCAAAGGTCAATACTTGATCCAGACTCACCGGGGCGCCATCTAACGACACAGAGCCTAGTTCAGGCAAGCCAATAACGGTGACTGTGTTGAGTTCACTCTCTGGATCACTCGGAGTCAGAAGATCAAGAGTAACCTCGGTTTGCTCTGGATAATTAATGACCAAAGCTCCGCTATCAGTCACAAATCGTGGCGCATCGTTAGCGGCATCCACGAACACGTGTACCGAAGACTCGGCAACGACTCCATCGGCATCTGCCGCTTGATAACGCAAGTAGCCGGCGTCGCCATTGGCATCCAAACTGGTCTGATAATGCAATTCTGAAAACTCGTCTGCCGAAAGCACGCTACCCACTGCTACGGGGTTACCTGCCTTATCGATAATTAGACCAAGACTTGGCAAATCTAAAATGGTCACCAACACGTCGGTGGCCTCTGGGTCTGCGGGGGCAGTTAAACCGATTAAGGTCAGACCAGAATCTTCGTTTACCACCAACTCAGACGGGTCGTCCACGATGGGTGCTTGGTTATCGCCGAACTGCAGAGTCAGAATTTCTGATGTGCTTTCACCGAATTCGTCAATAGCAGTCACTTCCAACTTGAGCTGACCCTGGTAATCCTCGGGAGGCACCCCGACAAACGTACCGGTCGTTTCGTCGTAAGTGAGCCATTCGGGCAACTCGCCACCCGCGGCATCTGCCACCTCAATCATCAGGTCGCCACTTTCTCCATCGGCGTCGGTGAACGCGTTGTCTGGTAACTGGTAATCAATACCGACACCCGAATTTAGATATACAGGCGTATCGAAAAAAGTCGTGTTAGCCACTGGCGGCGCGTTGCCCACCATTTCACCTAGCGTCATTTCGGCATCCGAGAACACCAACCGCTCGACACCCGTTAGTGTGTCGATACCTTCATCACCATTAGACGCTTTGTTATCGACAACGGTAACCGTGTCGGTATTAGGGTCCCAGCTCACGGTGTATTCGGCGCGCGCACCCGAATAAACAGCCGTATCCTGACCACCGCCGCCCATCAAAGTATCGTTGCCTGCGCGACCTTCCAACACATCATTGCCATCGCCGGCATTCAAGGTGTTATCGGCCTCGTTACCCACTAAACGGTCGTGGCCACGACCAGAAATAGCGTTTTCTACGACCGTCCAATCGGCAATACCGTAGGTCACAGTATTGGCCGCAATAATCCCATCGGTCAGATCGATGTAAGTGTCATAACGAACGGGAGATGCATTGATGGTATCAATGCCCGATTCATCTTCAAGTACAGCTTCGGTTTGAGCTTGGAAACCCTCGTCGGTAAACACATAGGTATCGTTCCCGTCGTCTCGGTCACCATAAATCCTTAACGACAGACTTTGAACCGTACCTGTCTGTTCTGCGCGAACATCGGTAATGGTCACTGTCCAGGTGCCCGAGGCCTGCTCGCCCCAGAATTGCACAGACGAGAAATCCCACAACAGGTGCGTCGGCACCCCGCTATCTTGCCCACTTGAACCGAAGGGCCGCTCGTCTGTTACCGTTGGACGATTCATCAAGGTCGAGGTCGTACCGTCTGGCGAGGTAATCGTGATAACTAAATCGCCAATCCGTTCGTGACGCAGATCTATGCCTAGCTCGATATGCTCTACCGTCATATTGGCATCAATATCGAAAGTCATGGTGTAAGACTGACCCGTGCCATCGGGTATTGCATCCACCAAACCGTATTGGCGTGCACCCGCATACACCTCGTTAATAGCAGTGCTGGTTTCAGTCCATGTTGAGGCCAACTGAACTGCAGCATAAGCATCGACCAAACCGAAACCGGCTTTATCGTTAAACGATAAACCGCCTAAGTTCAAGTTGCTGGCGCCGTTTTGCTTCCAATCTTGTACGTCAGGATGTCTAGCTGAGTACGCCAAAATTTCTTGGACGTCGCGATAACCAAGATTAGGATTAGCTTCCAGCATCAGGGCAACAACACCCGAGACTAGTGGCGCTGAGGCCGAGGTACCCGAGAAGTTCGACGAATAATCACCACCCGTGACACCCCAACCCGGCTGATGCCGGTCCGTCGTGATCATTCCGACACCGTAGGTGCTTACCAACACGCTCGCGCCGGGTGTAGAGAAAGCCGCTGCGGTATCGTCCTGGTTCGCCGCCCCTACCGTGATCACCTCCCGCGCATTTTGGAAGTTGTGATAGTTAGTATTATCGCCAGCGGCCGCCGAGTTACCCGCCGAGAAGACGAAGACCGTACCTAGACCATTACGACCTTCTTCAACGCCTTTCCTGATCGACACCCAAGCAAAGGTCAAGGCCGTGCTGTTAAAGTTATCGGCAAAGGGGTTAATAGCACCCCAGCTGTTGTTGCTCACGTCAAACTGCCACTGCAGGCTTAGGGCTTCCGTGATCTGGCCCCAGCTCCACTTCACGCGGGTCGACACCAAATCGATATCGGGCGAAGCACCCGCAATACCGGTTTCGTTATTCTGCACCGCGCCGATGATACCGGCGACTTGGGTACCATGATTATCTGGAGGTCCAATTAGAGGGGCGTACTTAGGGTTACCATTTTGCGTGTTGAACTGCGTGTCGTACGACAAGGCAAAATTCATGTTCTCTTGCAAATCGGGGTGTGACATATCGATACCGTCATCAATCACACCCACAGTGACGCCCGCACCGGTATACTGACCGTTGAGCTCAGTAATGCCCACCTGATCGATATACCACTGGGCGCTAGCCAGCGGGTCAGCCACACCACTGTACAATTCGCGTACTCGAAGTGTGTAAGTGCCCACAGCGGCACCGCGACCCGACACATCCAGATAGTAATCACCCGATACCGCGGGTGTGAACTGGATGTGCGCATCCAGTCCTGCGCCGGTGTTATCGTCGTAGGCAATTTCGTTACCATCGGCGCCGTACAAACGTAGCACCGCATCTGTGAGCGTGCCACCGGCACCGTCACCATCGGCCAGCACATCCAATACGTAGACCTTGCCCGCTTCTAGTGTCACGCGTGCCCAGTCACGGTCTCCGGGTGTTTCGATTTCTCCAGACAGCGGCACACCGGGACCAACGATAGCCGACGACAGCGTATTATCAGCGTAATCGTCTTGAATATCCTCGCTTGAACCACGCAAGCGCGTGTCTAAGGTATAGGTACCGATGTTGCCAACAACATCGACCGCACTGACCTCAAGGAAATAACGCCCGTCTGCAAAGACTGCAATACTCAGCTCGGTACGACCTGTCACACCGTCGTAGGTGCCTACGCTCACAAGCTGACCTTCGGCATTAAGTATGCGTAACTGCGCTTGTGCCAACGAGCCTAAACCATCCAGATACGACTTGACCGAGAAGTCATAGATATTACCGGCCGTCAGATTCACAGCGAACAGATCAACATCGCCGCTGGCATCGATTTTGCCCGCCGCGTTCTCGTTAATGGCTAATACACCATTGGCGACATCGTAATCGGCAACAAAATCGATATGGTCGTCGGCTTGCTCGGTGCCCAGATCAATAATGCGCAAACGATACTGACCCGTCTGGGTGGCCTCTAATGGTGCCACCGTAATCGACAAAAGGCCGTCAGCGTCCGCCGTGATAAAGCCCTCATCAAAAAACGAAGGCGACGTCTCTTGCGAAATTGGCTCTATCGTCGTGGTATCAAAAATGACATCGTCGATCGATACACTGGCGGCACTCAAATCACCCGTTGGCGCTCTAAACGTAATCGACACCAAAGGCTGATCGGCAAGAACATCGAACTTATCAGGGTAGAAAAACGCGCTTACCCCAATAGCGCCGTCGGTATCGACATTAGCTGCGGCCACCGATCCATCGGCGACCAATACATCGGCTTCTAGTACTTGTCCGAACACGGTCTCATCAAAGCTAATCGCCGCATCAAAACTATCTAAGCCCTGAGCCCAATCACTTCGCACCGTCTCAGCAACACGCAGCTCAAGCGTAAATGTGCCATCACCATTATCAACAATGGTTTGGCTTAAACCATCAATTTGTCGACCAGCACCGGTGGGGGCAAAGGTCATATCCAGCGTAGCCGAGGGCAACGGCGCCGTTGAACCATCGCGAATGGCCACGGTTTCGATACGATAACTGTGCCCCGCTTGCAGGCTCACCTCATAGGTATCGGTATCACCAGTCAGACCTATGACTGCAGTTTGAGACGCCTGAGTAATTTCGCCTTGCGAGCTAAACACCAATGATACAGGACCATTAGAATCCTCGTCCGACGCATCACCCAAGGTCAGGGTCGCAATATAATCCCCTTCAGCACCAGCGCCATCAATAACACGCGCATAATAGGTCCCGGTAGTCGGCACGAAAAACGCGGCCGCCGCCAAACCATTGTCGGTTTCTAGGCCATCGCCTACGGCCAACACACGACCTTGGGCATCTACAACTTCAACCATGGGGCGGCTCAGTGTTGAGCCCGGTGCGATTTCAACGTTAAACGAAAGCACTTGCCCTGCCACGCCCTCAAAGGCGAACCAATCTTCATCAAAATCCGTGGCAAGACCCACAGAGTCCTGGGCGCGAACGCCAAACTCACCGTCGTTGTATTGCACACCGCCTGCAACCACTTCACCCAATCCAACGACAGTCGCATCGGCTTGCGTGTTGCCATGATCATCAGGTGCTCGTGTGCTTAAGACATAACTACCCGTATCTGTCTGGCCGTCAGACGCTCTGACCACCAAGTAATAACGTCCTGAAGCGCTAGGGGTGAACTCAAACGCGGGCTCGTTGCCGACCAACATGTTATCAACTAGCCGAACTACCGCGCCGGTGTCATCACGTAGCTCTAATACGGGATCTTCCAGCGAACCATTCCCGCTGCGAGAAGCCAAAGCGCGGAATACATAAGACTCGCCTGCTTGTAGATCAATAGCAAACCAATCCTGATCGTTTTGTAGTAAGAGCTTGCCTTCAAATGACTGCCCCGGGATCAGCTCCACATCGGTGCTGATATCGCTTGGAACATCATCACTGGGCATATTGCGCTCTGCCACAGACAGCGTAAATGAACCCATGGCGTCGCGATCCGCCGAGCTCACTTGCAAGTAATAGACACCCGTTTCGGTGGGCGCGAAATGAAATTCCGCATCGTTACCTATGCCACCATTGTCGTTGTAGTCCACTAAACGACCGCTGGTAGAAAACAAACGCAACAAGGGGTCAGCTAAAGTACCTGCGTTACCCGCCATACCTTCGGCAGACAGCAAATAGACCTTGCCCGCTTCGAGCGTAATGGCGAATACGTCTTTGTCGCCCGGAATACCAATAACGCCTTGTTGCGATACGCTGAAGTTAGTGTCAATGGCAATCGCAGTAGCAGTATCATCCAGCAGTGAGCCATGATCATCTGGTGGTGCCAAGCTTAAGTTAAGCGCATAAGAACCAATGTCGTACTTAAAGGCACTGCGCACTTCAAAGAAATACACGCCTGCCGCGGGCGCTCGGAAGAAGGCCGTGGCATTTAAGGTGCCGTCGAAGTCATCAACGCGCTGAATAATTCGCCCTTGCTCATCACGAATGATCAACAGTGGGTCGGTTAAGGGGTCAAGCTCGGCAAATTCGCTTATATCGCCCTCTAAGGTAATGACGTAGGTTACCCCTGCGGATAGACCCGCTTTGAACCAATCGCTATCACCCAAGTAAGAAACAATACCGCGCTCAGTAACATCAACGCCAATAGTACCCTCGGTGAGTATGGTGTTGTCGTAATCGTCTTGTACGCTCGAGCCCTTAAGAATGTAGGTGCCCTTACTGCCGTTACCCGAGGCGCCAGCGTCTATGTAATACCAGCCCGAATCGGGCGCCGAGAAATACAGTTCGGCGTTGGTGCCCGTGCCGCCATTATCGTCTTGCGACAACAAGCGCCCAGTTACCGAACGAATGCTGACCTGCGGATCATCTAGCGTACCACCCAAACTCGTGCCATCCATGGTAAAGCGGTAGGTGACACCTTTGTCTAACCAGACTTTGAACCAATCGTGATCCGATAACTGATTGATTTCGCTTTCAATTGTAAAACGGCCTGCCTGATCAAACTCGGCACGCTCGGTCGTCGAAACGTTGCCTGCGATGGTATCCAGCGAGCCTTGTGTTAAAGTCCAAGAACCCTTCGACTGACCAATAATATCGCTGACCGCCAGGTAGTAAGTGCCGGTTACCGTAGGTCGGAACACAATGGTATCGTCGGTCCCCGCCACATCGGTAATAATATCAATGCCGTTTTCGATCAGCCGACCCTGGTCATCGCGTAATTCAAGCTTAGGGTCCACCAAAGTGCCGCCACCCGAGGACAAGCCCGCCAGTGAAAACTCGTATTTAGTGCCGGCTATCAGCTCGGTTCGAATCCAGTCAGAATCGCCAATGTCACCAATGTAGCCTTGGATCAAGCCATCTTGAGGGTCCATTTGGCCTAGGGTATCGACGCTGCCGGCGTAGTCGTCTTGGTAGAAGATAGTGAAGGCATAGTCTTCGACAACATCACCGAACAGGTAGGTTCGAATAACAACCTCACCGCCCTCGTATGGCACCCATTGGCCGCCATGTTGGATTTGCGGCAACCAAACACCTCCCGTGCCCGAAACGCGGTAATCATAGCGAGGAGGGCTGCCAAAAACCGGATCGTAGAATCTCAACTGCTGTCCGGTTACAGCATCCCACATTTCAAAACGTATTGTGTTGCCGTTTGCGGTCGACGCATCAATTCGCAAGGGTGAGTTTGGCACCAATGTCATCGTAAAAACGTCAGTATCACCAATAAAGTCTCGCTTCGATGACACTCTCTTACCGTACTCTACCTGAAGTAAATTATCTCGCGCGGCTTGGGCGTTACCGCCAAACGCAGCAGCTGAGGAATCTATGAAGGCGTAGGGATTATCTGGAGCATCATCCAACGTAACGACCGAATCCGCAAAGCGCATTTCCATAACACCATTTAGGGTATCGGTGCCGTCCAGCAAAGTGCCGCGACTGTGCTGAATGGTTAGCGATGAACCATTGCGACCCCAGTCGTAGTCGGCCTGATTACCCGTAAATACGGCCGTGGTGATATTAGAAATGGAGTCGTCGCCCGAGCCCCCTTCAAACACCCCAAGACCATTGCCCGAGTAGCTATCTGCCTCGCCGGTGCCGGTAACGACACCGTTTTCGAGGACATACACTCGACCAGAACCGTCAAAGGATATGGTGTCTCGCTGTTCTGCGGTAACGATGACCGACGAGCCACCATGATAAATTGACTCGATATTGGTTAACGCGATGTTTGTGAAATCGGTGAGCCCAGCGTCACGGACGTCAACAGTATCGCTGCCTTCACCACCATCAATCGATCCTGTAAATGCTCGGATGACCCGTAGCGTGTCATCCCCAGCGCCAAGCTCGATAGCGAAGTCTCCGGCAGCATTAATCTCTACTCGATCTCGTTCAGCAGACCCAACTAACGAGGTAAAGGTGGCGTCGACGTAAATGTAGTTATCGTCAGAGGAAAAATTGGGATCTTGCCATATTGTAGGGTTATTCGAGAGGTCTATCAGATCGAACTCGCCTGACAGCCGAATTTGATAGATGAATGACTCCGCCGAAACATTAGAAAAATCAATGTCGTCACCTTCACCACTGACGTATAGGCGCATCGCGGCCCGAACAGAAGAGTAACGATTGGATATGGTAACCGAATCGAAACCTTGCCAAATATCCGCTGTGATTCTGAGTTGACTGTAATACGCATCCAGCAGACTTAGCGACTCGACGCTAGACACACTGCCAGCCAAGATATTGTAAGTACCCCAACTACGTGCATTACCTTCAAAATCAATGACGAGTGTATCGTTACCTTCACCACCGAACGCTTTATCGCCCGATAAGTTCCCTTCATTTATGAAGGCCTCACCACCAAAATACATTCGGTCGTCGCCTGCACCACCAATCAGTGTATCGGAGCCTCGACCACCGTAGAGTTCGTCATTACCACCTCCACCGTCCAAAGTATCGCTACCGCGACCACCGTACAGCACGTCAGAATTATTCGAACCCGTGATGTCGTCATTGCTGGCGGTACCCACAATTCCAGCGCCCGCATATTCAGAATCGAAACTTTCTAATCGAACGGAAGCACCATTCGTCAAACGAAGATTCGGGTTAAGCACAAGTGAATCGACAGCGTCCATTAATTCAACAACAATACCGTTCAATTCAGAGACAGCAGCAACCTGTGCAGAGGTCATGTAAATAACCCCAGCGCCTTTAATAACCTCAATATCAGTCAAGTTGGCATTGCTGAGATCCTGCCCATCCGACACCACCAAGGTATCGGTGCCCGCACCACCATCGAGCGTATCGATTGGGTTCACTTTACCCGCAACATCAAGAATATCGTTGCCAGCACCACCCATCAGAGTGTCGATACCCGCTCCAGCTACAAGGCGGTCATTACCCTCTCTACCATCTAAGTAATCGTTACCCGCACCACCGGAAAGGACGTCGTCATTGACGTTACCAATCAGACGGTCTGCGCCCGCAGAGCCACTCAAGCCTAAGAACGGCGAGTCGACTGCCATGGCGTACTCGCCCGCAGCGGTCAGCGACAAAATAAACTGCGTCGTCGCACCCGTAGTGCGCGTCACGATGCCGCCAAAGTCTTGCCACTGCTGATCCGTCATCGCCAGTGATGACGAAGACACCACAATCGATTCAATGTCAGTAAGCGTAACGCCCGACAAATCTACGTCGCCACTTAGTATACGCAGCTTATCGGTGCCAGCACCGCCGTCTAGGCTATTAGCACTGTTCGAGGCATACGAACCGGCAATCTCGAACACATCATCGCCCGCACCCAGGCTCGCAGCATAATTTGCGTCTTGTACATTTAAGGTATCGGCGCTATCGGTACCGGTAATGGTGTAAGACTGGTCGTCGCCCATGCGCCATTGCGTCACATTGAGAGCTGCAAGCTCCGCTAAATCAATGGCACCACCGCCCACAATGACCACTGTTTTGACGTTATCAACTCGCGTTAAACCCAATAGCTGATCAATGGTTAACGAGACTTCGGTTTGACCATAAATGCCCGTCAAACGCTCGATGCCCGACAGAGTTACCTGCGATAAATCGATTGCGCCAGACACGTCCAAATGCAGGGTATCGGTACCCAAACCACCGGCATACGAGCCTGAGGCAAGCAGTATCGCGCCCAGTTCGGCCGTTTGGTTAGCGGTTAAACGGATGGTGTCGTCACCGTCACCGCCCATAAAGTTGGCGCCTGCTTCAGTGACACGCACCTCCACACCATCGGCGTTGCCGATAATCGTGCTGCCCGCACCGGCTTGAATACTGTATTGCCCGGCAAGGCCGCTAAAGCCTTCAGACACCCCATCGGCGACCACAAAGGTCATGCCGTAGGCTGCTTCAAAACCCAGCGCTAATAGTTCTGATGCCGTAGCTGATGATGTGCCTGAGGCTTCTAGCACCTCGACATTGGATACATCCAGCAAATCCCAGTTCACGTCCGCACTGGATAGAATCAAAGTATCGCGATCGGCGCTGCCGTCGGATTCTTCGCCGCCATCGACGGTAACCACAACACCCGAGCTGCCTTGGGCCGACGACGTGTTTAAGAACGTACTCTTACGCAGATCTATCTCATCATTACCCGCGCCGCCTGAGTAGCTATCAGCTGCAGCCGTCGAAAGATCGAAATCTGCATCAACCAAACGGTCGTTACCGGCACCACCATCTAAGGTATCGGTACCAGCGCCACCCTGCAGCGTTTCAGCAATCGCAGAACCGCTGATTTCGTCATCACCGCCCTTACCGTCTAGGAAGGTCGCATTGCCATCGCCTATCAGAGTGTTAGCGGCATCATCACCCAACATCACAATGTCGATGGTGATACTGTAATTTGATAGGTCGCCCAGTTCAGCCGTACTGTTGTAGGCACGCCCCCAAACTTGAACATCTAAACGCTGATAAAGCGCTGCAAAGTCCCCGCCAGAAGAAAAACGTGTGGGCGAGACATAGTATTCCGTTGTAGATGACGGGTTTATCTGAAAGCTGGTGTAGGTTTGATCCGGATTATTTGCATCTGTAAAAATAAGGGTATCGTTCGAGCCTGTCGCATAAAACTGCGCATAAATATAGCCATTTTGATAATTACCTGACGAATCCCCCTCGAAACGTATACGGATGACGGTATCTGGACCCACAGCGGGCGTAAATATTTGCTGGAACCAATCTTGATCGACTTCTCGAGAATCGGTCGTTACAGGCAACGAACCCTCGATAGACTGCCCTATCGCCACACCCGTTGTGGTGCGCACATTGCTCTCTGCATCAAGCACCACATCGCCGTCAGCAAAACGTAGTATCTGGATACCGCGCAAGTAATCACGACCGTCGCGACCGGCCACCAAGTCCTGAATTACGAGGGTTGTTTGATTTTCCAAATTTTCCCAACTAAACCCGTATTCTGAACGGACACCACTAAATACCGCAACGTTTGCGGTACCCGCACCACCCGAGATAGAGTCATTGCCACCACCACCGGTGATGACATCGTTACCATCTTCACCAAACAGCGCGTCTGAGCGACTTGAGCCAATAATGATATCGTTACCCGCGCCGGCGTTAATCCACTCGTAGTTATCACCTGCCTCGAGTGTTTCACCTGTGGCGGTACCGTTAAGAACACGGCGAATGACGAAGCTATAGGATTGGCTAGCCTGAGGAGACGCCGAATCAGCCGGATTTTGATAGAAATGTCGTAGACTTACAGTTTGCAAACCATCGCCAGTAAGTGTGGTAGACCAGGCATTCTGATCCCATTGGTTATAGGAAAACTGGCGCTGCACCCCATCAATAGTCAGATAATGATAATTAGGATAGTTGTTTATAAAGCTGGTAACCCGAACTTCCGTACCATCAACCACATCCAACAAGAAATAATCGTCGTCGCCTTTAAAGTTAAAGCGACCGCTAACAGCTTCGCCATACCCAATCAAGCGGTTGCCTGAGTCGGGGCCGTTTCCAAAGTCATCCAGCTGTATTTCGATAGTCTGCCCCGAGACCGGATCCCTAAAGCTCAGACTTTGAATATTAACTAAGGTGTCGGTGCCCTCGTTACTACCATTAACCAGGTCTGTATCGTCAACGACGATATCTTCTAAAACAATTTGGCCCAGGTCATTCACCTGCCAAATAAAGGCATCGGGCGTGCCCAAAACTTCGTAGGTGTTGTAACCCGAACCACCGTCAATAGAATCGTTGCCGGCACCACCTGCAATGGTTTGGTCACCCTCGGGCGCAACCAATGTGTCGTTGCCCTCGCCACCCACCAGGCGGTCTGACAAAATTCGAGCGCCGTTTCGTAACACTAAAGACCCGTTTTGGTACTCGCCACCTTCATCGGCAACAACAACGGTCAGTCCGTCGATGGTCGTTAAGGCGTCAAGCTGTGCTTGAGTCACAACAACGCGGCCCGAGCCTTTCAGTGTTTCAATCCCACTTATACTTGCACCCGTCAAATCCTGACCATCTTGCACAACCAGCAAGTCCGTGCCATCTCCACCCTCGATAGTGTCAGTAACCACCGTCTTATTCGTGATTTCGATGGTATCGTCGCCCGCGCCGGCATCGACCGTATCCTGGCCCGCACCGGTCACAATGCGATCTGCACCACCTAAGCCCAGTAAAGTATCGTTGCCCGAATTACCGAGTAGCGCATTATCGGCGTCACTACCGGTTAAGATATCGTCGCCGGTCGAGCCCAATAAACCGTAGTAAGGTGAGTCGACTGCCATGGCGTACTCGCCCGCAGCGGTCAGCGACAAAATAAACTGCGTCGTCGCACCCGTAGTGCGCGTCACGATGCCGCCAAAGTCTTGCCACTGCTGATCCGTCATCGCCAGTGATGACGAAGACACCACAATCGATTCAATGTCAGTAAGCGTAACGCCCGACAAATCTACGTCGCCACTTAGTATACGCAGCTTATCGGTGCCAGCACCGCCGTCTAGGCTATTAGCACTGTTCGAGGCATACGAACCGGCAATCTCGAACACATCATCGCCCGCACCCAGGCTCGCAGCATAATTTGCGTCTTGTACATTTAAGGTATCGGCGCTATCGGTACCGGTAATGGTGTAAGACTGGTCGTCGCCCATGCGCCATTGCGTCACATTGAGAGCTGCAAGCTCCGCTAAATCAATGGCACCACCGCCCACAATGACCACTGTTTTGACGTTATCAACTCGCGTTAAACCCAATAGCTGATCAATGGTTAACGAGACTTCGGTTTGACCATAAATGCCCGTCAAACGCTCGATGCCCGACAGAGTTACCTGCGATAAATCGATTGCGCCAGACACGTCCAAATGCAGGGTATCGGTACCCAAACCACCGGCATACGAGCCTGAGGCAAGCAGTATCGCGCCCAGTTCGGCCGTTTGGTTAGCGGTTAAACGGATGGTGTCGTCACCGTCACCGCCCATAAAGTTGGCGCCTGCTTCAGTGACACGCACCTCCACACCATCGGCGTTGCCGATAATCGTGCTGCCCGCACCGGCTTGAATACTGTATTGCCCGGCAAGGCCGCTAAAGCCTTCAGACACCCCATCGGCGACCACAAAGGTCATGCCGTAGGCTGCTTCAAAACCCAGCGCTAATAGTTCTGATGCCGTAGCTGATGATGTGCCTGAGGCTTCTAGCACCTCGACATTGGATACATCCAGCAAATCCCAGTTCACGTCCGCACTGGATAGAATCAAAGTATCGCGATCGGCGCTGCCGTCGGATTCTTCGCCGCCATCGACGGTAACCACAACACCCGAGCTGCCTTGGGCCGACGACGTGTTTAAGAACGTACTCTTACGCAGATCTATCTCATCATTACCCGCGCCGCCTGAGTAGCTATCAGCTGCAGCCGTCGAAAGATCGAAATCTGCATCAACCAAACGGTCGTTACCGGCACCACCATCTAAGGTATCGGTACCAGCGCCACCCTGCAGCGTTTCAGCAATCGCAGAACCGCTGATTTCGTCATCACCGCCCTTACCGTCTAGGAAGGTCGCATTGCCATCGCCTATCAGAGTGTTAGCGGCATCATCACCCAACATCACAATGTCGATGGTGATACTGTAATTTGATAGGTCGCCCAGTTCAGCCGTACTGTTGTAGGCACGCCCCCAAACTTGAACATCTAAACGCTGATAAAGCGCTGCAAAGTCCCCGCCAGAAGAAAAACGTGTGGGCGAGACATAGTATTCCGTTGTAGATGACGGGTTTATCTGAAAGCTGGTGTAGGTTTGATCCGGATTATTTGCATCTGTAAAAATAAGGGTATCGTTCGAGCCTGTCGCATAAAACTGCGCATAAATATAGCCATTTTGATAATTACCTGACGAATCCCCCTCGAAACGTATACGGATGACGGTATCTGGACCCACAGCGGGCGTAAATATTTGCTGGAACCAATCTTGATCGACTTCTCGAGAATCGGTCGTTACAGGCAACGAACCCTCGATAGACTGCCCTATCGCCACACCCGTTGTGGTGCGCACATTGCTCTCTGCATCAAGCACCACATCGCCGTCAGCAAAACGTAGTATCTGGATACCGCGCAAGTAATCACGACCGTCGCGACCGGCCACCAAGTCCTGAATTACGAGGGTTGTTTGATTTTCCAAATTTTCCCAACTAAACCCGTATTCTGAACGGACACCACTAAATACCGCAACGTTTGCGGTACCCGCACCACCCGAGATAGAGTCATTGCCACCACCACCGGTGATGACATCGTTACCATCTTCACCAAACAGCGCGTCTGAGCGACTTGAGCCAATAATGATATCGTTACCCGCGCCGGCGTTAATCCACTCGTAGTTATCACCTGCCTCGAGTGTTTCACCTGTGGCGGTACCGTTAAGAACACGGCGAATGACGAAGCTATAGGATTGGCTAGCCTGAGGAGACGCCGAATCAGCCGGATTTTGATAGAAATGTCGTAGACTTACAGTTTGCAAACCATCGCCAGTAAGTGTGGTAGACCAGGCATTCTGATCCCATTGGTTATAGGAAAACTGGCGCTGCACCCCATCAATAGTCAGATAATGATAATTAGGATAGTTGTTTATAAAGCTGGTAACCCGAACTTCCGTACCATCAACCACATCCAACAAGAAATAATCGTCGTCGCCTTTAAAGTTAAAGCG
>JAHEKX010000011.1 GCA_024644535.1 Gammaproteobacteria bacterium | reverse complement strand
ATTTTGTATCTGATCAGCTTGCCGGTGGACGACGCTTCCGAGTTTTGAATGTTGTCGATGACTACTCACGGGAAATGGTTGGTCAGCTCGTATCTGTATCCATCAGCGGTCGCCAGGTATCACGATTTCTGTCACAACTGATTGAGCAACGAGGCAAGCCGAAGAAGATTATCTGTGACAATGGTACCGAGTTTACGAGTAAAGCCATGTTTTTCTGGAGCAAAGAGACGTCAGTACAGCTTGGCTTTATTCAACCAGGCAAGCCGACTCAGAATGCTTTTGTTGAAAGCTTGAATGGTAAGTTCAGAAATGAGTGTCTGAATCAGCACTGGTTCCGCACTCTCGATGAAGCAAGATATGAGATAGATCTGTGGCGAGACCACTACAACAAAGTGCGTCCACACAGTGCTCTGGGATACGTGTCACCAGAGGAGTTCGCTAGGCAGGCGGCCTAGCAAAAATCTCATCGAAGGATTGGTACAAACTGAGGGGAAAGGTCACGGGCTACGATTCAAGATAGCTATAGCACGACCTCCGTATCAGTAACCGTATAGCAAACGGACTCAGCAATTGTTGAAACACTGCCGCTTATTTAAACCAAAAATTTGCGAAACGTAATCAAACCCGCTCGAACAACAAATCCCAAACGCCATGGCCCAAACGCTCGCCGCGCTTCTCGAACTTGGTCAAGGGCCGAGAATCCGGCCGCGGCGCATAGGGCTCTGCCTCTGGCATCGTGTTTTTAAAGTCAGGATGGGGGCTTAACACTTCAAGCATGTGCTCGGCATAGTTTTGCCAGTCGGTGGCCAAGTGCAAAATAGCACCCGGCTTCATGTAGCGCGCCAGTAAACTCAAAAATTCAGGCTGAATAAGACGGCGTTTGTGGTGTTTTTTTTTGTGCCAAGGATCAGGGAAAAACACCTGCACGCGGTCAAGTGATGCCTCTGGAATGCACTGCTCAAGTACTTCGACCGCATCGTGGCAGTACACGCGAATATTGGTGGCTCGTGCCTCCATCGCATCGTGCAACAACTTACCTACGCCGGGTCGGTGCACTTCGACGCCAATGTAACGATGATCGGGTTCGGCTAACGCTTGCGCTAAAAGCGATTGCCCCATTCCAAAACCGATTTCAAACACGACGGGGCCACGCTGCTCGAACACAGCATCGTAATCCAAAGTTCCGGTTTCGGCTAAAAGACCAAAACGCGGCCAGACCACATCAAGACCTTCGCGCTGAGCCTCTGTCATGCGCCCTGCGCGTATCACATAACTTTTAATACGACGTGAAAAACTGCTTTCACTCATGTTTTGTTAATTCCCGAGAAGCTGGTATCAAGCATAACCACGCCAAAATAAAGGCTAAGCCGCCAAAAGGCGTAATGATACCCAGAAAACGCAAATTCATCAGCGTTAAGGTGTATAAGCTTCCAGAAAATAATACGCAGCCAACAGTTAAAAATGCCGCCGAGCGCGCTAACCAAGCACTTGTAGGCGCACGCCATTGTGCGATTGACACAAGTAATAACGCCAAGGCATGCCAAAAATGGTATTTAACGGCTGTCTGATACACGGCAACGTCACCGGGCGGCATAAATCTATCGATAACGTGACCGCCAAAGGCGCCGGCCATAACGGCCAAGGCACCGAGCGCCGCTGCAGTTTGCATTGTGCGCTCGGGTTTAGAGAACCACATAAGAATTACGCGACCAGCTCACCCATGAGCTTGCGCACTTTTTGCATGGCATTTTGCTCGAGCTGGCGAATACGTTCGGCCGACACGCCATACTGAGCCGCCAAATCGTGCAGTGTTGCTTTATCGTCGTTCAACCAGCGCTGCGCTAAAATATCGCGGCTGCGCTCGTCTAACTGCTCTAGGGCGTAGTGCAAACGCGACTCGCTATCTTCTTGCCAGTTAGTGGATTCCACTTGCTGTGCAGGGTCAGCACGGTGATCTTCAAGATAATACTGCGGCGCGTACACTTCGTCGTCACTATCGCTTGGGGCATCAAACGCCACATCGCGTGAGCTCATGCGTGCTTCCATGGTAGCCACTTCACGCAAATCGACGCCCAAATCATCAGCCACGGCTTGCGCTTCTTCGGCGGACAACCAAGCCAACGCCTTTTTAGATGAGCGCAAGTTAAAAAACAATTTGCGCTGTGCTTTAGTGGTAGCCACTTTCACGATACGCCAGTTGCGCAGAATGAATTCGTGCATTTCGGCCTTAATCCAGTGCACGGCAAAAGACACCAGACGAACACCTTTTTCGGGGTTAAAGCGTTTTACCGCCTTCATCAAACCCACGTTACCTTCTTGAATAAGATCGGCTTCTGCCAGACCGTAGCCTGAGTAGCTACGTGCAATGTGAACCACAAAACGCAAGTGCGACATAACCAGTTGGCGCGCCGCTTCTAAATTGTCATTGTAGTAGAGATCCTCGGCCAATTCCCGCTCACGCTCGACCGACAGCACCGGAATGCTGCTTACGGTCTGAATGTAGGCGGCCAAATTGGCGCCAGGCACCATTTGATCAACAGGCTGTAGTTGGGTAGACATTATATCTCCTTGCTGTGCCCTATAAGTTTAGCACTCTCACCCTTAGAGTGCTAATTTGACAAAAGTTCCTTAGTTACGCAAGTAAAATACGATTAGATGAGTTTTATCGAGGTTCAATAAGCTTTAACTGGCGCCGAGCTGAAACCCATGCCCCAACTATTCCAAGCACGACGGCCGTTAACAGTAAACCCAACGCCAGGGGTATAGGAAAACGCAGAGCGAAGTTGGGCGCCTGATAGGAATTTGCCAAGGCTTCTATCGGACCTCCAAGCCAGTATTTAACGCTGTAGGCAATTAATAGCGCGACCAGTCCGCCAGCGGCACCGTACGCGAAGCCTGTATACAAGAAAGGACGTATGACATAGGCATTGTTTGCACCGACAAGCTTGGTCACCAGTACCTCTTGCCGACGATTTTCCACCGCAAGTCGAATGGTGTTACCGATAATCAGTAAACAGGCCAATAAGGCTATAGCGACAAAAGCCCACAGTAAGCGCTCACCGAATAGGGCAATGGATTGCAGCCGGGTGAGCCACTCCATATCTAGCAATACGTCAGCCACGAAGGGGTTATTAGCAAGCTGATCGGTCACTGCTTGCAAGGCCTCGGGTTGGGTAGAGGTCAATCTTAAAGAAATTGAGTGCGGCAAAGGGTTACCCAGTGATGCCAGCACCTCAGGGCTTAAACCCAACCACTGGCTCAGTTCAGTCAACGCTTGCTCCTTTGACACAAGCGACACTGACTCAACTAAGGCAAGAGAGGCCAGCTCTTCAGACAGCTTGCTGGCTTGTGCCAACGATACTGAATCATGCGTCATAACCGTGATGGAGTCGCCTCGATCGACTTCAGCTAGCGCGGCATCTAAGGTCAGAACCCCCATGCTTAGAGCCGCCGGCAGACTCAGCACCACCCCCATCACCAAGACAGTTAATAAAGTCGAGACCCAGTGGCGGCCCATGCGCCCCAACGTATCGCGCCGAGCTAGGCGATGATGCAAACGCCAGTTCGCAAACCGTCGAGCAAAAGACACTTTGCTAGTCCCGCGAGATGCGGCTTGGCCGGCCTTAGTCACGACCACCCCCCGTCACGAGCGCCCCATCTTTTAGCGTTAGAATACGATGCTGCATTCGTGAAATTAAAGCCAAATCGTGCGTGGCAATTAACACCGTTACGCCCGCGCGGCTGAAGGCCCGGAACAGTGCCATAATTTCAGCCGACAAAGCAGGGTCTAAATTACCAGTGGGCTCGTCGGCCAAGAGTATTTTGGGCCTAGAGGCAACAGCGCGCGCAATGCCAACGCGCTGTTGTTCGCCGCCCGAAAGAGCCTCAGGGTTCGATTTTTCTTTGTCGAGCAAACCTACTTTATCGAGCGCCGCTCGGACCCGGCGACCAATGTCACGATGCTCGAAACCGCAGATTAGCAAAGGCAGTGCGACATTGTCGTAGACACTGCGATCGTAAAGTAGCTGATGGTCCTGAAAAACGACTCCAATATCTTGTCGATGCTTAGCGATACCACCGCCTTTAACGGCCTGAAGATCGTTCCCATTGACAATGACCCGGCCACGCGTTTGACGCTCCATAATCATAATCAACTTAAGCAAGGTGGACTTACCAGCACCCGAATGCCCGGTTAAGAACACCAGCTCTTCAGGCTCGATAAAAAGACTTAACTCGCGTAAAGCATCGCGCCCACTATCGTAACGTTTACTGACACGGTCAAATTCAATCACACATTGGCCTCGTCAAATAGGGCATTCACAAAAGGCGCCGCCTCGAAAGGGCGCAAATCTTCTAACGATTCACCCACGCCAATGTATCGAATGGGAATACCCAATTTATGTGCAATTGCAAAAATCACCCCGCCCTTCGCCGTGCCATCGAGCTTAGTTAGAGTAATGCCCGACACATCAACCGCCGCCTTGAAGTGTTCGGCTTGTGCGACCGCGTTTTGTCCCATAGTCGCATCTAACACCAGCATCACTTCGTGCGGCGCATTGGGATTTAGCTTTTTCATGACTCTAACAACCTTTTTTAGCTCTTCCATCAGGTTGTCTTTGTTGTGCAAACGACCCGCCGTATCGGCGATCAACACATCTACACTTCGCGCTTGCGCAGCTTGCAAGGCATCAAAAATTACCGAGGCACTGTCAGCACCCGTGTGCTGTGCCACTACAGGAATATTGTTACGCTCGCCCCAAACCTGCAACTGCTCGACCGCGGCCGCTCTAAAGGTATCGCCTGCGGCTAGCATTACCGACTTTCCTTCGGCTTTATAACGCTGCGCTAATTTACCGATAGTCGTCGTCTTACCCGCGCCATTTACGCCCACCATTAAAATGACTGTGGGTGCCATGGCCGCAAACGTTATGGCCCTTTCGCAGGGTCCGACCATGGTAGTAAGTGCTTGCTTCAAGGCCTTAAGCAAGGCCTCGCCATTGGCCAGTTCTTTGCGTGATACCTGCGCCGTTAGCTGCTCGACAATGTGAGTCGTTGCCTCTATACCCACGTCCGCCATCAGCAGTGTACTTTCGAGCTCTTCTAAAAGATCCGCGTCGATGACTTTCCGACCCAGGAATAAACTGCCTAAACCTGACGAGAACTGACCGCGAGTTCGGCTCAAACCCTGCTTTAAACGCGCGTACCACCCGCCTTTTTCTGTTTGTGACGGCACCGTGTCAGCGGCCGCTTTTGCAGCAGACTCAGCACTAATCTCAGGCGCTGTAGAATCCGCCTGATCCACCTGCTGTGCTTGCAATGGGTCTTGTTCCTCCGCCTGAACCGCGCTCGCCTCTAGAGGTGCGCTTTGTACTTCGGGTTCGGTTGCTGCGGGCTTCTTACGCCTGAATAACTTCATGCTCTGTGGTACCTTAGGTCTTCAGCGTTAGAGTTTACCATTGATGCCCAAACCTCAGAAGCAAAGCGCAACATCTCGACCACAAAAGTCTGGAACAGTGCGCATGATAAGCGGCGCCTGGCGCGGCCGTAAGGTGCCGGTACTGGATTCACCGGGACTGCGACCAACGCCCGATCGAATTCGCGAGACCTTATTTAACTGGCTTCAAGGCGAACTGACAGACACCACCTGTGTCGACTTATTTGCCGGCACGGGTGCCTTGGGGCTAGAGTGCTTGTCGCGAGGATCACGCTTTTGTCATTTTATCGACCAACAAAGCGCTGTCTGCCGCCACTTAAACACCCAGCTACAAACGCTGGGTGGCGCGTCGAAAAGCCAAGTGCACTGCGCAGCCGCCTCAGACTTTGTCGGCAACTTTAAGAACTCGGCCGATATTGTGTTCGTTGACCCGCCTTACCGCGCCAACTTAATCGAACCTCTACTGCCTGCGCTGAGCCAATGGCAAACACGCTGGTTTTATATAGAAACTGCGAGCGATGAAACATTGCCTGATGCACCTGAGCACTGGTCTTTGCACCGAAAAGTGAAAGCCGGACAAGTACTCGCCCAACTTTACTACAACACGCGAACGGATTGAGCCGCAAGCCCATAAGGTTTAGGATGCGCGCTTGACTGGAAGGAGCAATAACCATGCAAATTGATACTGTTGTCTATCCGGGTACCTTCGACCCCATTACCAATGGGCATGTCGATCTTACCGAGCGCGCATCTCGTTTATTCAAACGTGTTGTGGTCGGCATTGCTTACAGCGAAAAGAAGACGCCCATGTTTTCTTTAGAAGAGCGCATCGAATTGTGCCAACAATCGCTTGCCCATTTGCCGAACGTTGAAGTCGTAGGGTTTAATAATCTGCTTATCGATTTTGTGCGCTCTCAGGGCGCGAACTGCGTTTTGCGGGGGCTACGCGCTGTATCCGACTTTGAATACGAGCTTCAACTTGCCAACATGAACCGCGCCATGCACCCAGAATTCGAGTCGGTCTTCTTAACACCCTCCGAGCATTTGGGCTTTATTAGCTCGTCACTTGTGCGAGAAATTGCGGTCCTGAATGGCGATATTACTTCGTTTGTGCCGGCCCCTGTTGCAAAACGCTTAATCGAACGCTATCAGCCCTGACACTTGGCACAAAATACGGTGGTGCGCTGACCAAGGCGCACTTCGGTTAATGTTTTCTGACATCTCACACAAGGCAAGCCACCACGCCCGTAGACATTAAGCTCTTGCTTGAAATACCCCGGCTTGCCGTCGCCACCCACAAAATCACGCAAAGTTGTTCCGCCTCGCGCAATCGCGTACGCGAGAATGCGCTTTATATGGTCAGCCAGCAGCTGGTACCGAGCTAGGCTAATTCTACCTGCCGCTCTTCTAGGATCGACTCCGGCGGCGAACAAGGCCTCGTTGGCGTAGATATTCCCTACACCCACTACCACCTTGGCATCCATGATGAATAGCTTAACGGCTTGGGCTTTACCGCGTGAACGCGCGTACAGGGTTTGCCCTGAAAAGTCGTCACCGAGAGGCTCGGGCCCCAAGGTATCCAGCAACGGGTGGGCTAACTCTTGACCCGAAATCCAGTGTATCGAACCAAAGCGTCTGGGGTCGTGATATCGCAAAATTGACTCGTCTTCGAAGCAAATATCGACATGATCATGCGTTTTAACCGGCTCATTGGCAGCGACGATGCGCATGGAGCCAGTCATACCCAAGTGAGCCAATAAAAAACCACGATGATGGTGTAACACAATATACTTGGCGCGTCGCTCGACCTTCAAAAATTCCCCGCCGATCAGGCACTGCGCCAAATCATCGGGTACCGGCCAACGCAAGCGCGCATCGCGCACAATCGTGCGGGCAATGGGCTTGTTAAGCACATGAGGCTCTATCCCTCGACAAGTAGTTTCAACTTCTGGCAATTCAGGCATGGCTCATCCGGGCACAAAAAACCCCGGCTATACCGGGGTTTGGTAAAGCGCAAAGCTCAAGCTTACTTGATCTTGCCTTCTTTATACATCACGTGCTTGCGTACAACGGGGTCAAACTTTTTCATTTCAAGTTTGTCGGGGGTAGTACGCTTGTTTTTGTCAGTGGTATAGAAATGGCCTGTACCAGCTGATGAAATCATTCGGATTTTTTCTCTCATGACCTACTCCTTAAACCTTTTCGCCGCGAGCGCGAAGCTCAGCTAATACGGTGTCGATACCGCGCTTATCAATTACACGCATACCTTTGCTTGACACGCGTAAGCGGACAAAGCGCTTCTCTGACTCAACCCAAAAACGGTGGCTGTGCAAATTAGGCAAGAAACGACGACGTGTGCGGTTCTTTGCGTGTGATACGTTGTTTCCTGTCACGGGACGCTTACCCGTTACTTGACATACTCTGGACATCTTTCGCCTCTCCCATCGTTGGTGGGATCGTAAATTCGGTAATCACGCTGGGCTTTTCACCCCCAGCGCACGGAGCGCGACTTTATACCAGAGCACTGATCGCGAAGCAAGACAAACCTACAAAAATCCCGCTTTTGCGAAAGAAAAAAACTCGCCTTGACCCAAAACCAAATGGTCCAGCAAGCAAATATCGACTAGGCTCAAAGCCTTGCGAACTTTTTCGGTCACTCGGTGATCAGCGTCGCTGGGCTGTGAACATCCCGAAGGATGATTGTGGGCAATAATGATGTTAACAGCACCGACCTGCAAGGCCGTAGCAACAATTTCGCGTGGATACACGCTGGCCGAATCCACAGTGCCCGAGAATAGCGTATCGACTTTAAGCACTTGATGGCGCACATCCAGATATAGACAAACAAAATATTCGCGCTTAGCTGCGAGCAGATACTCAGACAAATATTCGCGCACTAAATTCGGATTCGAAAGCACATTTACGTCTAATAGCGCCTCTTTAGCGGCCCGAGACGACAACTCAGCCACCACCCGAAGACGGCGTATAGACCTAGATGATAAACCCACCGTATTGCGCAACCAAGCAGAATCTGACTTTAACACTCGCGCGAGGCCGCCACATTGATCCAGCAAAGACTCAGCCACCTGCCTTCCCTCATTCTCGACATTCAACTGAATAGCCAACAATTGAGCACTGGTTAGCTCACTTAAATCTTCGCTACAACAATTAGTTACCACTAAGTCGCTCCTATTAACTGTCTCTGTATCCAAACTGCGTACAGTGTTATCTTTACACTCTTGTTATTGTCCACAGTCAGGGGCGCAATGGGACATCTTAATCAGCGAAATATCATCATTGGAGTCTGCGGAGGCATCGCAGCTTATAAATCCGCCGAGCTGGTACGCTTGCTACAAAAGCAAGGCGCCAATGTTCGGGTGGTGATGACCGACGGCGCGCAAGCCTTTATTACCCCCCTTACCTTGCAGGCACTCAGTGGAAACCCGGTACATATCGAACTTCTTGATACCGAAGCGGAGCGCGGGATGGGCCACATCGAACTCGCGCGCTGGGCTGACGCTATTGTCATTGCACCGGCCACTGCCGATATATTGGCAAAGCTTGCAAACGGCGATGCCGATAATCTGTTAACGACTCTTGTGCTCGCCACGGCGGCACCGGTGTTTGTCGCTCCGGCTATGAATCAACAAATGTGGGCGCAAGCGGCGACCCAAGAAAATTGCGATACATTGCGTCGACGCAACTTTTTGTTCATCGGGCCCGATGCCGGCGAGCAGGCCTGTGGCGACGTTGGAGCGGGACGAATGAGCGAACCCGCCGATGTTGTACAGACCTTGAATGCTCACTTCCCCTCTCGGGCGCTCGAGGGCTTACACATCGTTATCACCGCTGGTCCCACTCGAGAGGCCATCGATCCCGTACGCTTTATCGGAAATCACAGCTCGGGCAAAATGGGCTTCTCACTTGCCCGCGCAGCTATAGATGCGGGTGCAAGCGTCACCTTGGTTGCCGGCCCCGTTCATCTTGATACGCCCGAGGGCGTCACACGCATTAACGTCGACAGTGCAAGACAGATGCTAAGTGCATGCGAGAACGCCTGCAGCCAAGCTGATATCTTTATCGCCTGCGCCGCGGTGGCCGACTACCGGCCCGTGACCGTGGCCGACCATAAACTCAAAAAACAAGGCACCAGCGGCCTAACCATAGAGCTTACGCAAAACCCCGATATTGTGGCGACCATCGGCCAAGCATTCCCCAACCTTTACACCGTTGGGTTCGCCGCTGAAACCCAAAACGTGCTTGAGCACGCACGTGAGAAACGAACTCGCAAGCAGCTAGATCTTATTATTGCCAACGATGTCGGCAATAATGCGGTTTTTGGACAGGACCATAACAGTGTCACCATTATCGGCTCCGAATTAGAACTGCACCTGCCTGAGGCCAGCAAACTGCAAGTCGCTAGAACATGTGTTGAGGCGCTTGCCAAAGAATATCGTCGCACCCATTAACCGCGTAACGAGTCAGTGAAACTTATGATAAAACCCGCTTTTGCTGCTGCACTTGCTAAACACCCGAAAGCCTTGCTCGCCGTTATTGCGCAAATATATGGTGCGTCGTTGCTCGTTACCGCCTTTGCCTTGGTGTTCATACTAGCTTTTTACGTGCCCCAGCAAATCGAGCGCACCTACGCACAAATTAGCGACGCAGAGTCCGCCGCGCTTGCTGAGCGTGTTGCACAAAACATTCGATTAACCCAAACGCAACTGGCAAACCTACTCAATGGCTCGATCGCGCGTCAGGCAATCGAGCAGGACACACCCGAGGCGCTTGCTGCAGCACAGGAACAAATTGCCAGCGCTTTCCCTGAGGCTCTGAGCGTACAACTGATCAAATTAGACGATATGGGCACCTCGGCGATGATGGCGGGTACCGAGCAGCTCAGAAACCATATCGAGGTGGATCTAATAAGACGCGCACAAATCAATACCCCGGCGCCAGAAGCCTATATTGTTGACCAGCAAAGCCTGGTGTCGTTTGCGGTGGCCTCGGAGTGGACCAGCACTAATGGCGATCGGGGCATAGCATTGCTGACGCGAATGGAAAGTCATTACCGCGCGCTACTCAGCCCCGCAGATCAAACTAATACCCCCAACTTGATTTTAGGGCAGGTGCTTCGGAGCGCAAGCGGCATTAGCCTGCACCCAATACTCACACTCGGCAATCTCAAGGCCCACGAAAACGCAGTACAAACGCGAGCCATTGTCGGCAGCGATTGGGAATTGCGCTATTCCCCTAGCGCCAAGACCTACGAGCAACTCATACAAACACCTTGGGGGCTATATCTAAGCCTATTGCTTCTTACACTTTGCGTCGTTATTCCGCCCTGGTATCTGTTGGCGCAAAGCCGCAAGAATTTGCAGCGTAGCATCGACGCCATTCTGCTGGCAGAAACAACGCGTTCATCCACGGGCGATGTGTGGCCCGAACTAGAACCCTTAATGGCCAGAATGAGTAATAGCCGAGAATTTCAAAGTGAATTCTCAGAGCTCGACTTACCCAACTTAAACTCTGCGCCAACCGTGCCCAGCTTTATCAAGTCCACCCCCGCACCAGGCTCTGAAAGCAGTATAAGCACAGTGCTGGACGAGGTTCGCAGCCGCCGGCACCGAATGACATTACCCGAGGTAGAGGAATTATCAGTTGAAGAGGCAGCGTCGCCCAAAGGCAGCGAGGCAACAGAAACCTCAACTTCACAAGAGTTACTTGTGTCAGACAACTCGACCGGCAGCTCGCTTGAAGCAGAAATGGAAGCACTGCTCGGCACATCGGAACGCACTGAGCGTGAGCAGGATGCTCCCGCAAAAGAGGACACAAGGCCAAGCACAAAGCTTGGGCTTAGTGACCCAGACGAGCCCTTAGAGTTGACCCCCAAAAGTGTCGAAACCGATACCGTTGACGAAGGGGAATTCGACCTTTCAACCTTTGCTTCGGACGAAGCTCTTGACTTCGTTAGCGCCAAACCACAGCCTGACGAGCCCAGCTCACTTATGACTGAAACGGCCACCGCGAGGACAACGACAGAGGATTCACAGCACAAAACAACTACCGTAGCCAGCACACTAAAAACGGAGCGAGTCATTACCAGCGAGGCTCGTCAGGTGACCCTTGACGAGCTGCCAGAGCAAATATTCAGAGCCTACGACATTCGGGGCGTAGCCGATACCGAACTCACCGACGAAATCATTACTGCCATTGGCGGTGCAATAGCCACGATCGCCGCCGACCAAGGCGAATACACCTTAATCATCGGATGCGACGGACGGCTATCCAGTCCGCGAATTAAAACAGCCCTCGTCAAATCTTTATTAGCCTCAGGTATCGACATTATCGACATTGGCGTGGTGCCCTCGCCAGTAATGTATTTCGCCACCCATGAGCTCGAATACCGCTCTGGGCTAATGATTACCGGCAGTCATAATGATGCCGAGATCAACGGTATTAAAATTGTTCTTGACCGAAAACCCCTAGCATCGGGGGCCATTCAGTCGCTATACACCTTAGCAAAATCTGGTATGTTCAGCAGCGGACAGGGCTCTTTAAGCCGAGAAGACGTCATTCCCGCTTACCTGCGGAAGATTAGCGACGACATCCTTATACCCGCGCCACTAAAAATTGTTATCGATGCCAGTAACGGCGTGGCAGGACGAGTAGCACCGCTGCTATTCGAACAGTTAGGATGCGATGTCATCCGCATGAACTGCGATATTGATGGCAACTTCCCCAACCACTCGCCCGACACTAGCAACGAACAAAATTTAGCCCCCCTTGCGGCCCGAGTTAAACGCGAACAGGCAGATCTTGGTGTTGCATTTGATGGCGATGGCGACCGAGTTGCGGCGGTAGACAGCGAGGGCAACATTGTTCGCACCGACCGCCTAATGATGGTGCTGGCGCGCGATGTACTGTCCCGCAATCCAGGTAGTGACGTAGTCTACGACATTAAATGTAGCCATAAGCTGGGTGAGCTGATCTCACGCTTAGGCGGCAGACCCGTGCTTTGGAAGACAGGGCACGCGCTCATGAAACAAAAAATTCGCGAAACTGGGGCTATTTTAGGCGGCGAATTCTCAGGTCATATCTTTTTCTCTGAGCGCTGGTATGGCTTTGATGATGGGGTGTACGCGGCAGCGCGATTGGCCGAGATTATCAGCGCCGATGAAGTGCCGTTGGTCGACTTGCTTTCGGACTTCCCAATTGCCTTCAGCACTCCAGAATTACTTGTTCCAGTGGCCGACACCGAAAAATTCCAGCTGGTGGAGGCGTTGCACGCCCAAGGCGACTTTAAAGATGGTAAAATTACTACCATAGATGGACTTCGAGTTGATTACACGCATGGCTGGGCACTGGTTAGAGCCTCGAATACCAGCGCGGCGCTAACATTGCGCTTCGAAGCGGACTCTGAAGAACAGCTTCACGCACTACAAAGCGCAGTAGGCCAAGCGCTGTTAAACCTTAATCCAAATTTACTGCTACCTTTTTAAAGACGGAAACACACGCATGTCTCTCAGCCGCGAAAATGCACTTAATATCGCTCAGGTACTGACCGAATCACTGCCTTATATTCAACGCTTTACTGGCAAGACCATTGTAGTCAAGTTCGGGGGCAACGCCATGACCGACGCCGAGCTACACGACAGCTTTGCACGTGATATTGTGCTTATGAAGCTGGTAGGCATGAATCCTGTAGTGGTGCACGGTGGCGGCCCGCAGATTGGATCGTTACTTGAACGCCTAAATATTAAAACCGAATTTATTGATGGTATGCGAGTCACCGACGCCAAGACCATGGACGTGGTCGAGATGGTGCTTGGCGGCAGCGTGAATAAAGAAATTGTGGCCTCGATCAATCGCAACGGCGGCAAGGCGATTGGCGTTACCGGTAAAGACGGTCAGTTTATTCGGGCTAAGAAAATGACCATCGATCGCTATTCTCCAGAACTTGGGGCGTCTGAAATCATCGATATCGGCCATGTAGGGCAGGTGAAGTCCATCGACACCGAGGTACTGCAAGTGATTCTAGGCAGCAACTTCATACCCGTCATTGCACCAATTGGCGTAGACGCGCAAGGCGCAACCTATAATATCAACGCCGATTTAGTGGCGGGAAAAATTGCTGAGGTCATGCAAGCCGAAAAGCTGATGCTACTAACCAACGTCTCGGGATTGCTTGATCGCGAAGGTAAGATCTTAACCGGTCTAAGCACAAGTCAGGTAGACAACCTGATTGCTGATGGAACTATTTATGGCGGAATGCTGCCCAAAATCCAATGCGCCCTCGACGCAGTGAAGGGTGGCGTAAATAGCGCCCACATTATTGATGGCCGCGTTCCTCACGCTACTATGCTCGAAATTTTTACAGACCAAGGTATCGGCACTCTAATCACCAACCGGCCCAACCGGTAATAAGGCGTACTATGACTCGACAAAAAGGCCAACGTAAACAAGAAATATTAGAGACACTGGCGAATATGCTAGAGCAAGGCCCCGGCACTCGAATTACGACAGCCGCCTTGGCAGAGCAAGTAGGAGTATCTGAAGCTGCGCTCTACCGACACTTCCCCAGCAAAACCAAAATGTATGAGGGTCTTATTGAATTTATAGAAGACACTCTATTTACACGAATAGCGATCATTATCAAAGAGCAACAAAACGCCTTGGTGCAGTGCGAGCGGATCGTAGCTCTGCTACTAGGTTTTGCGGAAAAAAACCCGGGGATTACGCGGCTAATGACCGGGGATGTGCTAACCGGCGAGACCGAGCGCTTACGCAATCGCGTCGGACAATTGTTTGACCGACTAGAGACTCAGCTCAAACAAATTTTACGCGAAGCCGAACTACGCGAAGGAAAGCGCACACAAATACCAGTCGCCTCAGCCGCAAACCTTATGATGGCAGCAGCAGAAGGGCGCTTGATGCAATTTGTTCGTAGTGAGTTCAAGCGAGCCCCGACAGCTGGATGGCAGCAACAGTGGCAAATACTCACTCATGGCTTACTAGACTAAAAGGGCGCACGCTGTTCTAGTGCGCCACACTAGTCTTGTGTAGAGAGAGTCCGTCGCATTTCCACCTGATCCTCTAGGTGTCTGAAACGGTCTACGTCCGCCTGATATTCGGCGGTGACCTTATCTATTTCAACCTCGCGCTCAGCCAAGGCTCTTTGGGTCGAAGCAAGCCTGCGCCTCGCAACCTCGATCGCCTCGGCCGTTACACCATCCACTTTACCACCCGAACGTTCAATATTAGCGGCTTGGGTCTGATAGTTTTCGATTAGCTGCACAGCTGAGCGCACGTTGCTTCTTAAAATGCTCACCCGAATACGAATGGACTGAAGCGCCCGATCTCGAGCAGCCTCGATATCGGCAACCGAGCTATAGCGCATCAATAATAATTCGTCTCGGGCTTTTTGCGCAGCGGCGGCTTCGCGCTCAGCTTGTGCTTCTTTTTCTTGGGCGCTTTGCAAAGCCAATTCTTCTTCAGTCAGTTGCGGCGGAACAACCCGAATAACAACACCTTCTTCGTTTAAAATCTCGTATCCTGAAGGTACGGCCTCGGGCGGCAAGCGATCATTTATCACAGGAATGCCCGCCGCATCCTTGTACCTATAGAGCTCGTTTGCCCCGACCACATCTTTTGTGCCAAAACAAGCCAGCACAAACACAAGGTATGATAGCGAGGATAGAGTCTTGGTCATGTGCTTATCCTATTATTCTGGCGCACCGTATTTAGCGCGGTAGTTTTGCATATCAAGCAATACACTGTCATCTGCGCCTTGTTCCTGCCCTAAATAATCAATCAAGTTACCGAAGTTCACAATACTTGCAACCACCAGATCGAATTTGGCCGAGATCGTTTGCACGGCAGACGTGTCGCCCTCCAGCTTTTCTTGCCGGTCCAGCCCAATAACAACACCCACCGCCTGTGCGCCTGCAGTATCAATCATTTCTATGACCTCAGACACAGCTGTTCCCGCCGTAATCACGTCATCAATAATCAAAATTCGTCCCTTAAGCGGAGCACCGACCATAACGCCACCTTCCCCATGCGTTTTGGCTTCTTTGCGGTTGTAAGCAAAGGGCACGTCCATGCCGTGCCGATCAGCCAAAGCAACTGCTGTTACAGCCGCTAGCGGAATGCCTTTATAGGCGGGGCCGAGCAAGACATCAAACTCCATGCCAGATGCCATGATGCAATCGGCATAGCACCGACCCAATTCCGCCAATGTGGCGCCACTATTAAATGCCCCGGCATTAAAGAAATAAGGAGAAACTCGGCCTGATTTTAGGGTAAATTCGCCAAACTTGAGGGCATCGTGCTTTTTAGCAAGCTCAATAAAACGTTTTTGATAGGGTCGCAAGACGAAAACCTCTTAGCTTTTGCGCCAACGCACCACTTTAGTACTTTAATGCATTAGTTTGATGCATTTCGCTTCACGTTCCGCGGAGTTGGGCGCAAATTAATTACAACAAAAACACGAATGCGTCGCTTTAAGCATACTCATACGCGGCAATGTTAGGTATCATACACATTCTAGTATGAGGGAGCTATGAATGCGGGTTATCAGTTTTAGCGCCGACGGATTGATCGAGGCTGAAAAACAAGGTTTTTATGAATGGGTTCGCGACCAAGACGCGGATTTCATTTGTATCCAAGATATCCGCTGCTCTGAGTACGATCTACGTAAAGATTCGTTTTTCCCGCGCGAGTACAACGCCTACTTTTTCGATAACTTAAACGACTCCAAAAAAGATGGCGTTGCCATTTACTGCAAGGAGCTACCAAAAGCGATCATGACCGGGCTAGGCTTTACTGACTTCGACATGGACGGCCACTATATTCAAGCTGATTTCGGGAATGTGAGCATAGGCTCGTTAATTGCCCCCTATGCAGCCCCCAGTGATGAAGCCGCACAAGCGCGTAAGAATGCGTTTTTTCAGCTGCTCGTCGGCCACTTAGAAAAAGTCAGCCACAAACGGCGCGAATTTATCATTTGCGGCAATTGGCGGACCGCGCACAAAGCCAAGGACGTTGAATATACCGAGCGCCGCAGCAAGCTTCCCGGGTTTTTAGCCGAAGAGCGCCAGTCGATAGATGAGATCATAGAACTCGGCTATGTCGATGCCTTCCGCGAAGTGAATTCCGACAGCGACGAGTACAGCTTTTGGCCTGGCGGCCAAGTCGGTGTGGATGGCATGCGCACCGACTTCCAATTGGTATCTAAAGGCCTTAAATACAATATCGACTACGGCGTTATCTACAAGGCGAAGAGCTTTTCGACGCACGCCCCTGTTATTATGGATTATGACCTAGAGCTTTAAAGCCTCTAGGTCTTGAGCGCCCTAGCCCTGCGCCAAAGCCTGGCGCTGTGCTTCAAACAACTCTCGAATACCCGCTTCGGCCAAATCCAACATCTGATTTAAAGTGGCTCGATCAAAGGTTGCACCCTCAGCCGTGCCTTGCACCTCGATAAGACCTCCATCTTCGCCCATTACCACGTTCATATCGGTATCAGCAGAAGAGTCCTCTGGATAATCTAAATCAAGCACAGGCACGCCTTGATACACACCAACCGAAACCGATGCCACCAGCTGGTTTAATGGGTCCGTTTTTAACAGTTTATCTCGCTGCAAACCATTTAAGGCATCAACCAGAGCGACGCATGCACCCGTAATCGAGGCCGTGCGCGTGCCCCCGTCGGCTTGGATAACATCACAATCAACGGTAATGGTGTACTCGCCCATGCGCTTAAGGTCGACCACGGCGCGCAAAGAACGCCCGATCAAACGCTGAATTTCCAAGGTTCTACCGCCCTGCTTGCCGCGCGCAGCTTCGCGATCCATTCTCGACCCAGTGGATCGGGGCAACATGCCATATTCTGCGGTGATCCAACCCTGCCCTGAGCCGCGCAAGAATCGAGGCACACCCTCTGCAATGGACGCATTACACAGAACTTTGGTGCGGCCAAACTCAACCAATACGGAACCCTCAGCATGGCAGGTAAAATTGCGCGTAATGTTGATGTCACGTAGCTCATGGGGCTGGCGCCCGCTGGGTCGTTGCATGGTTGGACTCCCAAAAGGTCCACAGTATAGCAAAGGCGAGCGTCGCAACCGAGTGAATCGCACATTCTTTAGCGTGATGCTACAATCGCGAGCAAAAGGAGACGCTATGATACACAGCATGACAGGCTTTGGCCGGGCCGAAGCAGACCAACAGGGTAGTAGCCTTCAGGTTGAAATTCGCAGCGTCAATCAGCGGCACCTGGATATTTATTTAAGATTACCCGAAACCTTAAATAGCCTAGAAGCGAAAATCCGTGAGCAGGTAAAACAGACCCTAGCGCGCGGCAAAGTCGATATCGGTATCCGCTTGGGCACCACCACCGACAGCGAGTCAGCCCCGGCTATCAACCAAAGCAAGCTCGAGGGCGTACTAACACTTCTACACACGATAGCCGAGCGGGCTGGCGATACCGTCGCCAAAGCTAACGCTCTTGATATTCTGCAGTGGGACGGCGTATTGGAAAAACAAAGGGTCGGTATCGAACAAATTGAGCCTGTCTTGATGGGCTGCTTAACCGAAGCCTTGGCGCTACTGACCGAATCGCGACAGCGGGAGGGCGCAAGTCTTGCAACAACGCTACAAGAGCGCGTAAGCGACATTCGAGCACAAATCGAGCGTATTAACAGCGCATATCCGGCAGCGCGCGAGGGCTACCACACCCGCCTTCGACAAAAACTCGAAGATACGGTGATCAACATCGATGAACAGCGCTTGGCGCAAGAGCTGGTGATTTTTGCGCAGAAATCCGACCTTGAAGAAGAGCTCGATCGTCTTAATGTACACCTTAATGAGATGCTGCGAATTCTCGCCGAAGGTGGCCCGTGCGGGCGCAAGCTCGACTTCCTGATGCAAGAACTGAACCGCGAGGCCAACACCATTGCGTCTAAGTCCATCCACACAGATATCACTCAGGCCGCGGTCGAGATGAAGGTGCTGATCGAACAGATGCGCGAGCAAATTCAAAACATTGAATAAGGAAAACAGCGAGTTGAATAAGAATGCGCATGTCATCTACTCTCATGCCGCTTCGCCGTATTGAGTCACTCACGTGATATCACCTGATTTTATTACGGCTCTGATCTCCACATTTAGCTTAGTGTCTTTGGCAGAAATCGGCGACAAAAGCCAACTGGTCTGTATGGTTTTGGCAACGCGTTACCGGCACTGGCCCGTGCTGTTGGCCGCTGCATTGGCATTTGCCATGCTAAATATTCTGGCTGTTGCCTTTGGCTCCAGCATCGCGGCGTGGATTCCAGCAAGCGTATTAGCGGGTATCGTCGCGGCAATGTTTCTCGCCTTCGGCATCCAAGCGCTTCGCGCAGGTGATAAAGACCAGGATATCAAGGTTCAAGAAAAATCTAACCATGGGGTGTTTGTTACCACCTTTTTAATGATTTTAGTTTCTGAATTTGGCGATAAAACCCAAATTGCAGTCGCTGGGCTCTCGACTTCATTCTCGGCCTTTCCTGTGTGGATTGGCGCCACGGTCGCACTGATACTGATATCGGCTTTGGGGATATGGGCCGGCAAAGCATTAACCGGAAGAGTCCCCTTGCACTGGCTTCACCGAGCAAGTGGATTGCTATTTTTAGTCTTCGGCGGCTTGGCTGCCTATCAGTGTATTCACACCATTGTAGAGCTATCCAGTTAAATTTAGCCGGCCCAAGTTGAAGTACTAAAGACCGATATACACCAATCAAATCTGGCTTCAAAGCGGCCGATTTCGTAGCGGCCGGCCCAAATTTGAACCACATGGGTTCAAATTTGTTGCAATCGTAACGCAGGCGTAACGCGTATAATTTTACAGTGTCCACAACACCAACAGGAGAGTCGCAATGAAAACACTATCTAAAGTTACACTAATTACAGGTATCATCAGTTTCAGTTTGTTTGGCAAGGTCGCGTTTGCGCAAGATTCAAGCGATCAGTACAACACATGCCAAGCCATCGTAAAGCAAGCCCTGGGCGAAGAGTCGATTGTAAAAGTGAAAAGCTCTAAGACGCGATCTGGCGTAACCACAATCAAGCTCCAGGTCGTACCACCAACGGGTGGCCGCTCGGTCATGCGCTGCATTAGCGACGCGAACACAGGTGGCGAGGTTAGCGTCGTTGATAAAAACGGCAATAAACTCTAAACGCGCAACAAAGCAATGAACTGGGATGATCTAAAAGTACTGTTAGCTCTGAATCGTGAACGGTCTTCGAGAAAGGCAGCGAATCGACTCGGCATCAGCAATACAACGATTATCCGACGCTTAGAACTGCTCGAGGAAGCCGTGGGGGCCCGCCTTTTTGATCGTACCCCCGACGGCTTTCAAGCCACCTCAGTGGGCGAACAGTTGGTAAAAACCGCAATTGAAGTCGAAGATAAAATCGCGGAAGGTGAGCGCCACATCACCGGCAGAGATACAGATCTTGAGGGTATTATCAAGGTCGCGTTACCGGAAGGGCCCGTGCAATTCATTGCGGAATCGTTTGCCGAATTCGTGAATCAATACCCACGAATCCAACTCGACTTATCTGCTAGTAACGAGCCCGTTGACCTTGCTCGTCGCGAAGCCGATGTCGCACTTCGGGTGCTACGACTTGACGCTAAGCTGCCCAAAGATATTGTCGGTATCCGACTAGGATCTATGTCGTTTGGCTATTACATTCACAAAGACTTACTTGGTGAAATACAAGCGGGGCGTATGCCGCTCACCATCTTGAGCTCCTCGACCGATGAACCTCACATAAAGCTTGCCCCACACGCGTACACAGCGCCTATTGTAAAACGTCACGTCATGCGAGGCGTAAACCAAATGCGCGCCGCCATTCTATTTAAGATTGGCGCCGGCGAGTTACCCAGCATAGCGTGTTCCGACACGCCTGACATCGTTCAGTTACCGGGCACCGAATCGGAGCGTTATGGTTATTTTTGGTTGCTGTATCACAAAGACTTGAGGCAATCTGCACGCATTCGGGCCTTTTTTAAGCACCTTGCAGGCTTACAACAAAGCTGGTCACCCGCGTGGGATACGTCGTCACGTACCGACAATAAGCCTTAGGGAACGTTTGATCTCGCTTAAATGTGCCCCTCAACCCGCAAAAAACAAATTGCCCCAAAAAACCGCAGCGAGCACACCGGTTAAATCCGCCAGTAAGGCCACCACAATCACGTAGCGCGCTCGTACAATACCCACCGCGCCAAAGTACACCGCTAGCACATAAAACGTGGTCTCTGTCGAACCTTGCATCACGCTGGCAATAAACGCTGATAAGGAATTGGGGTCTTGGCTGACGATGTCGCTCATGACCGCAAAGGCACCCGAACCGGATAAAGGGCGCACCAAAGCCATAGGAAGCGTATCGGCGGGCATGCCAATTAAGCTGGTAATAGGCGTTAAGGCATGAATTAGCATATCCAGCGCCCCCGACGACCGAAACAAGGCAATAGCAACCAACATGGCCACTAAAAATGGAATAATGCGCAGCGCAACATCAAAGCCCTCTTTGGCGCCTTCGCAAACGGCCTCGTACACAGCCACTTGGCGGCTTAGACCATAAACCACCAAAATGCCCATCAAAAACGGGATCAACCACGTGGGTAATACGTCGATAAAAAAACTAGCCGCGCTAAGTCCAGCACCAACATGCTGGTTAAACTGCAGGACGCCCGCAATCGCAAAAATCAGCAGATAGGACGGCAAGAGTGATTTGCGCCAACCATCAGCCCGCAACTCGGGGTGGGGTAGGTAGCTTTCGTCATCCGACATTGCCGGGTCATCAGCGCTGGTCGTCAAATCCGTAACAACTGAGTTGTCAGAGCGCCGCGCAAAGAACTTGGCAAGCACCACAGCAACAATAGTAGAACACGCCGTTGCCAAAATGGAGGGCAGTAAAATCCCAGCAGGATCATCGGCACCGGCGCCAGCGCGCACGGCAATGGCACCAAGCGGCAGTAACGTAACCGAACTGGTGTTAATCGCCAAGAACAAACACATGGCATGCGTTGCGGTGCCTTTGTGCTTGTTCAAGCTTTCAAGTGCCTGCATCGCCTTTATGCCGAACGGGGTTGCCGCGTTACCCAAGCCTAGAATATTCGACGACATATTCATAATCATAGCGCTCATAGCGGGGTGATCACCTGGCACCTCTGGAAACAGGCGCGTCATCATTGGTCGAAGCTTTCGCGCAATAACCGTCAACAGGCCCGCTTTTTCGGCCACCTTCATTAAGCCCAACCATAACGCCATGGCACCCACTAAACTGATCGCGAGCGTTACCGCGGTTTTTGCCGCATCAAACGATGCTTTGGTTAAGGCCTCCATACTGCCATTAAACAGAGCGACAAAAATGCCACTCAGAATTAACAGGATAAATATCGTATTAATTGCTGAGCTTTTGGTTTTATCTGCCATAGATCACCATCTCGTTGCCATGCCTGGCTTCTTTAAACACCACCAGCACACCTTACCACCAGCCGAGAGCTAGGCATTTGGGTGCTTTACGTGGCTCACTTACGCCAAGCCGGTATACGCGCCGCCATCCAGCAATACCGTTTGACCCGTCATGTAGCCTGCGTGCTCGCTGCATAAAAATGCACAAAACTGCCCAAACTCTTCGGCCGTACCAAACCGTTTAGCCGGAATTTGGTTACGCGACATTTCTTCGACTTCGCTCGGTGTTTTACCCATCATGGCCGAGCGCGCCACAAAAATGCCGTCTAGCCGCTCAGTGGCGTGCAAACCTGGCAGCAGGCTGTTAATGGTCACGTTGTGCTGCGCAAGTCCTGCCGAAATACCTTTGCAATACGAGACCAAGCCCGAGCGCATGGCATTCGATAAGTCCAAACCGACCATCGGCATTTTGACGGAAGCACTGGTGATGGTCACGACGCGCCCAAATCCGCGTTCGCACATACCGGTAACAGCACGATTAATTAAGTCTGTCATGCCATACAGGTTTGAGTTTAGGGCTGACACCCAGTCTTGCTCGGTTAACTGCCGAAAATCTTTGACCGGTGGACCACCAGCGTTGGCGACTAATATGTCCGGATTTGTGCAGGCAGCAAAAACAGCGTCACGCCCTTCAACCGAGGATAAATCCGCAGCACAGTGGGTGATCGTTACATCAGCAAAGCTCGCCTGAACCTGCGCTGCGGCCTCTTGTAAGGTCTCTTCGGTTCGCGCGACCATTAAGACATTAACGCCCTCTGACGCTAGGGCCTGGGCCGAGCCCAAACCCAAGCCTTTTGACGCACCGCACACAATAGCTGTGCGTCCACGAATACCCAAATCCATAGCGACTCCTCTTATTATTGCCATATCACGTATTAAATTGTCGCTTGAGCTTACACCGACCACCTTTCACAATACAGTCAAATTCACGACAGTTTGGATCCGTATGAGCAACGCCATTGAAGACCGTTTAAACGCCCTAGAAAATCGGCTGCAGCTGGTCGAAACCCAACTCGAACTGTATCAAGCCGTTAGCACCTATGGGCCCGCGGTCGATAGCCTAGAGCTGGAACTTGCGGCGTCGCTATGGACGGAAGATGGCATTTACGATATCGGCGACGACCGCTTTGATATGGCAGGTCATGCTGAAATTCTGGACACGCTAAATGCAGATTATCATAAAGACTTAGTTGCGAAAGGATGCGCGCACACTATGAGTCTGCCCCTTATTGCCATCAAAGACGATACCGCCATCGGACTCGGCTACCACCGCCTGTACACCCATGAAGATACAGATTTTGGATTGCATCGTTTATCGGTCAGCCGCTGGGATTGGATAAATGAATCTGGTCGCTGGGTCGCAAAACGCCGAACTCATCGCTTACTGGATGGCTCGCCCGAGGCGCGCGAACTCATTCGGCAAACTCTGACAGACATGCAGGCCTTAAAGGACTAGGCCGCCATTCCTAGCCTGCGTTTGCGCCGAGGTGTCGTGGGCTCGATAGGACGCTCATTAACCAGACGCTGTTCCAAGTAATCCAGAATGTAACCCGTGGTATCGCCCATAATGGCGTTCACGCCCTGGGTCCCAAATAGTCGATTAAACTCGATAAGGTAAGGGTGATGGCCCACCATCGCCACATCAAAACCAGCATGATCAACACCGGTTTGTCCGGCGAAGTCTTCAACCAGACGCACTGCATCGATCGGCAGCTGCCCAGCCATCATGGTGCCGCCCTGAGCCAAGTTATTGTAAAACCCCTGCTCTGCCTGTAAGCGCCAATATCCGCCAACCACTTTCTCGCCCAGCAATACCAGGCGGAGGTCTCGATCTGTGGGCAAATATTCCTGCACATAGATCGTGTCGGTTTGATTGTAATACCGAACCCAATCGGCCGAATTTTGAATAAGGAACACCCCCTCACCCCGACTGCTTTTTGGAATCTTGGCGACAAAAGGGTAATCAAAGACCTCAAGGACATCGTTTAAGGCGTTATCTGCTTTTGACAGAATTAGGGTATCAGGTGTATTCGCGGGGCATACCGTCTGAAGTACACGTGTCATTTCAATTTTATTGTGCCCAATGCGGTAGCTGGCTTCGCTCGGGAAAACCCGTGCACCCAGACCATAAACTAGTGCGTTCAACTGCCAATAATCAGGAAACAACACAAAATCGGCCGCCTGGATTCGCTCTTTGTGGCGCCAGTACTGGTCGGGTTTTAAATGGTCGTGCGCGGGGAACGACAGGGTACGAAGCGCATCAAAAGACAGTAGTTTCATCGTCGACAAAACAAAGTAAGGTGGCAAATTTTACGCTCAGTTAAGACCTAGCGAACAGTAGCGGCTGGGCAAAATAACTGTGAATTTTGACGCAAATCAGAAACCGAAAACACCAATTCAGTAAGCTTTGGGGCATTGATTACGCGAGAGGAGCCTTCAGATGAACGTCGACCGAACTGAGCTTACTTTTTCGGGTGTTGTGATACTCGCAAGCCTTGCACTTAACCAGCTTCACCACCCCGCGTGGGTTTGGTTAACAGCGTTAGTGGGTGCCAATATGCCGCAAGCCTCGTTTACCGGTTTTTGCCCTCTAGCTCTGATTTTACAAAAAATAGGCGTAAAGCCTGAGGCCGCTTTTCAGTAATACGCTGCTTATTTGCGCCGCCCCGTTCTTAAGCGCAACTTAAAACTCCACAGACCCTCTTTACCCGAAATCTTAATGCGCTTTAGCTCTAGAGGTTTAGCGTAGGGCAGGGGATCAATGCCCTCTTGGGTCGTCACCGCAAAATCAAAACCTGCTTGTTCTGTAAGGCGCACATCCTCAGCATTGTAAATACCAAAGGGGTAGGCAAAACTCGGTACATCCTGATCAAAGGATTGTTGCAGTGCTTCCCGACCGCCACTGATTTCTTGCGTACGCTTAGGCTCTGCGGTGACCGGCAAATTGGCGTGGGTCAGAGTATGGGCGCCTAACTCCCATACTTGCGAGGCGAGCATACCTTTGACTTCGTCATCGCTTAACTTTGGCTCCTGCATTAACTCACCGGAGTCGTGATGGGCTTTTTTAGCCGTAGACCAATCGCGCTCGAATCGGTCAACCACTAGGTAAAGAGTCGCTTTGGCCTTATATCGCTCAAGTACAGGCGTTGCGTGTATCAGATTGTCACGATAGCCATCGTCAAAGGTCAATACTACGGTTTTTTCGGGCAGCGGCTTTGCCAGCTCAGACATGTGCGCAAAGGTCCAACCGTTTTCGGCGAGGTAAGCAATTTGGCGCTCAAACTGTTCAGGCGGTACTCTAAGTTTGTTGAACTTGGCACCCGGTCGATGCTGCGACACCATGTGATACATCAAGATTCGAGGATGTTGGTATGAGATTGTTCGGCGCCACCATTGGTACTGACTGGACCAAATTAATAGAACCAAAATATCAATTAAAAACGCGTAGATCATAGCAAACCCTCGTAAACTTTCAGGGTCCTTTCCAACATTGTTTGCTTTAAGAAAACCGTGTTGGAGGCGGGATTAGTTGGTGTCTTAAGCTGAGCAACAACCGCCTGCAACAAGGCCTGTTCATCTTGCAAAGGTACGCCGCCTTCTGGAAAAAGCGTCGCCAAAATTTCGGCCACACCGCCGTGCGCGTAGCCCACCACGGGTCGGCCCAGGCTTAGTGCCTCGAGCACTGTGCGCCCAAACGACTCGGGCTGGCTCGAGAGCGAGACCACCAGGTCTGAATGTGCGAACAACTCACGGATATCCGTTCTGGCGCCCGTAAAGCTGATGTGCTCGGCAAGGTTGAGCTCGGCGACCAAGTCGCGTAGCTCCTGCGCATAGGCGCGCCGCTTTGGATCTTCGCCACCGACAATAAGTCCGTAGACCGCTAGACCCTCTTGATTCACTAATCGATCGACCAAGCGAATAAAGTCTAACTGGCCTTTTAAACGCGTCAAACGGCCGGGCATCGTAATAATGGTTTTACCTAAGGCCCGAGGAAACTCGGCATTAAACTGGGTTTTCCAATCTGTGGCAGGCTTAAAGTCGGGGCTATATTGCTTTGGATCTATGCCGCGCGGAATAACGATAAGCTTATCGGAATTTACGTCAGGATAATTCGACGTTACGTAGTCGCGCGCGGCTTGCGATACGGTAATGACCCGCTCGCCCAAGCACATAATTTTGCTATAGGCATTGACTGAATATAAGCCATGCACGGTGGAGATTAGTTTTGGGCGCGCGTTGTTAGGTAAACCCTTCCAGGCCAAGTACACCAACCATGCTGGCATGCGCGAACGCACGTCAATCACATCAAACTGCTGCTTTTTGAGCCAGGCTCGCAACCGCGGAATATGACGCAGGGTAAATGGGCTTTTTTTGCCCAAATCCCAGCTGACATGTCTAGAGCCACCCGACTCTAACCTTGCCACCATCCCGCCGCCCGCCGACAACACCCATGACTCATGGCCTTGGGTAACCAAGTACTGCGCCACCTCTAGGGTACCAGTCTCAACCCCGCCTCCATCGAGTGCGGGCAATACCTGCAGTACTTTCACGAAGCCAGAACCATACTGTTATAACCGCAGATCAACCAAATCTTTTGGCAAGACATATTTAAGATCGTAAATCACTCGATCTGTTTGCAACCAAGTGTTCAACTGCGCCCCGTCAAGCTGATGAAATTGCTCGTGTGCTACCGCCAACAGTAAACCCTGATAGGCCTGTGTATCGGGCTCATCCACCAAACGACCATGGCTTAACTCGGTTTTTTCGCCATCTACCCAAGGGTCATAGACATCGACGTCGGCGCCGTACTGCGCAAGCGCTGTAACGATATCCCCCACACGGGTATTACGAACATCGCGGCAGTTTTCTTTAAAGGTATAGCCCAAGATAAGTATGCGAGAACCTGCTACGTGTAGACGTTTGCGCAGCATGGCCTTGACCAGCTCATCGGCCACGTACGCACCCATATTAGAATTGATGCGACGCCCTGCCAGAATAACGTCTGGTATGTAGCCCACCGCCTGTGCGCGGTAGGTTAAATAGTAAGGATCAATACCAATGCAGTGGCCGCCTACCAAGCCTGGCCGAAAGGGTAAAAAATTCCACTTAGTTCCAGCAGCTTCCAAAACCTCTTCGGTGTCTATCCCTAAGCGATTAAAAATAATGGCCAGCTCATTCACCAAAGCGATATTCAAATCGCGCTGAGTGTTTTCAATTACCTTAGCGGCTTCAGCCACGCGAATACTGCTTGCGCGATACGTCCCAGCTTTAATCACTCGACGATACAGAGCATCCACAAAGTCCGCTACCTGCGGGGTTGAGCCCGAGGTGACTTTCACAATATCGGGTAACTGCCGCTGCTTATCGCCCGGGTTAATTCGTTCTGGGCTATAGCCTACGAAGAAATCTTGGTTAAAGGTCAATCCAGAAAAGCGCTCTAACACTGGGACGCAATCGTCTTCCGTAGCTCCCGGGTAGACGGTGGATTCATAAATTACGATTGCACCCTTGCACATCTGTTTACCCACCGTTTCAGAGGCGGAAATTAAGGGGGTTAAATCGGGTTGCTTGTCAGCATTGATGGGCGTGGGAACGGTAACGATAAACACCTGACACGACGTTAACTTATTAGGGTCGGCGCTAAACGTTAGCTCAGATGCCGAAGCCAAAGCTTCAGCACTGGTCTCGCCAGTCACATCAAACCTCTCGGTTAACTGACTTATCCGCTTAGGGTCGACGTCAAAACCCACAACCGGCTGTTTTGCGCCAAAGGCAACCGCCAATGGCAAACCCACATAACCTAGGCCAATAACCCCTATTCGAACAGATTCAAGCGCCGGCAGTGTCACGCAAATACCCTCATAACAAACTGCGCGTAGTGTAACACGCTAGTCCGCAAGATCGCCTTTATTCGTCAGACACAGAAACTAAAGAGCAACCAGGATCGTATGAAAAGCGAGCTACTCGTCACAACAAGCTGGCTGTAGCGATTTATGCATACTGGTTCTATAGGTTTCAGACACTTGTCGGCTAAGTTACGCCTTTTATCGTGCGTGAGTTTGAACCCATGAATACTATGCTCTCTGCAACCACTGCCGCGAACGACGATATTATCGCCACCGACAAAGCGACCGTATGGCACCATCTCACCCAGCACCAACAGTGGGAAGAGAAAGATCCTATCGTCATTTCAAAAGGTGTGGGCATGCGCGTGACCGACATCAAAGGTAAATCTTACCTAGACGCCACCTCGGGCGGGGTTTGGTGTGTCAACCTAGGCTTTGGTCGCGAACGTATCGCCGATGCCGTGCGCCAGCAATTAATCGACCTGTGTTATTTTGCGGGCAGTTACGCCACCGAACCAGGCGCCGAGTTCGCGCAAAAGCTACTGTCAAAAATGCCTGGACTTGGCCGCGTGTATTTCTCAAGCTCAGGCTCCGAAGCCAACGAAAAAGGCTACAAGATGGTTCGTCAGCTGGCCCACATGAATGGCGATGGCACCAAACATAAAATTATTTATCGCGATCGCGATTATCACGGCACCACTATTGGTGCCCTAAGCTCAACAGGCCACGAGCAACGCGTGGCTCAATATGGCCCATTTGCGCCCGGCTTTTCGTCGTTTGCGCACTGCCTATGCTACCGCTGCCCCTTCGGCAAAACCTACGGGTCATGCAATATTGAATGCGCACGCGATTTAGAAACTGCCATTTTGCGCGAGGGGCCTGACTCGGTGGGCGCGGTAGTGCTAGAGCCCATTACGGCGGGCGGTGGTGTAATCCCTCCTCCACCCGAATACTTCCCAATTATCCAGGAAATCTGCCAGCGCTATGGCGTTCTTATTCATATAGATGAAGTGGTGTGTGGTTTGGGCCGAACAGGCGAGTGGTTTGGCTACCAGCACTACAACGTTAAACCTGATATTGTCACCATGGCTAAAGGTGTCGCCAGCGGTTACGCAGCCATATCTTGCACCGTAACCACCGAGTCCTTGTTTAACGAATTTAAGCGTTCCGACGGTAACCCCCTAAACTATTTCCGCGATATCAGCACCTTTGGCGGATGTACTTCAGGACCCGTCGCCGGAATTGAAACGCTTGCGATTCTAGAAGAAGAGAATCTCATTCAAAATACCCGCGACATGGGCGACTACCTGATGGATCAGCTGTATGCCCTGCAAGAAAAGCATGCGGTCATCGGTGATGTGCGCGGCAAAGGTTTGTTCGTTGGCATAGAACTGGTAACTGATCGTGCCTCGAAGACACCAGCGTCAGAATCGCAAACAGCCCAAGTCGCTGGACACTGCCTTGACAACGGTGTGATGATTGGCCGCACCAATCGGAGTTTCAGCGACCTAAATAACACGCTGTACTTAAGCCCAGCTCTTATTACCACCAAAACGGAGCTCGACGAAATTGTTAAGGCAATTGATGCGGGATTGAGTGCGGTATTTAAATAATAAGGGACTGTGTTGTCTGTTCTTAGAAAAGTAAGTCAGTTTTATCCCGGTACCGCTGCGGTCGTTTTAATCGCGATCGCCAGCCAATTCCTAGCCACCAACTACGGCGCACCGGTGCTCGTGTTTGCTCTGCTATTAGGCATGGCAATGAACTTTTTATATCGGCAAGAACATACCAAAGCGGGCGTAGATTTATGCGCAACACAAGTGCTTCGCGCAGGCGTGGCGATGCTGGGGGCGGGTATTGCCGTCAGTGATATTGCCGCTATCGGGTTTGCCGGAGTGGCTGTGTTGATCGGTGGTATGTTTTTTACTATCGCGCTGGGCCCTGTGCTCGCTCGAATACTGGGACTTAAGCGCGACATGGGCCTGTTGTCTGGCGGTGCTGTCGCAATATGCGGAGTGTCCGCGGCTCTAACCCTGTCTTCTGTGATGCCAAAAAACGAAGAACAATCTAAGTTCACTCTGCTCACCGTAATCATGGTCACCACCATTGGTGCTATCGCTATGGTGACCTACCCCATTATTGTTCAACTACTTGAACTCACCCCTCAACAAGCGGGTTACTTTTTGGGCGGTGCCATACACGATGTCTCACATGTAGCCGGGGCTGGCTTTGCTCTGTCCGAGACAGTAGGCGTAGAGGCAATGACAGTGAAGATGGTTCGAGTCGCTATGCTAATTCCAATAGCCTGGTGCTTTTTATTGTTATTCAACCGAGAGGGTAGTAGCGGGCAGTCGCTAAAACCGCCGGGTTTTTTGCTGGCATTCATCGCCCTGGCTACCGTTAATAGTTTGGGGTTTATTCCGGCAGCGTGGTCCAGCGCCCTTACCAGCTTATCGAAGTTAAGTTTTTTACTGGCCATTGTGGCACTGGGTATAAAAACGGAACTCAGCGGTTTAATCAGTCACGGCTGGCGTCCGGTAGCGCTAGTTTTACTTCAAAGTGTGTTCCTAGGTGCAACAATGTTACTCTGGGCCGTATTCGCTATGTAAAACAAAAAAGGGGATTTGCATCAATGGCAAGAATCAGTACAAAACAAAGCGTAAAACATTTTTTACTCAGCGGCCTGCTACTGATGTTATCCCCAGCCAGCGCCTTAGCCAGTATCGACCAAGCCATTAACGAAGCCGTTGCGCCCGCAACCGCGTTTATTTCGAGTATTATTTTTTACTCCGTGACCTTGGGTGGCGCCAACGTGCCCTTAGTGGTTGTCTGGCTTTTAGTCGCTGCGGTATTTTTCACGATTTATTTCCGCTTTTTAAACTTTTCTGGATTTAAGCATGCCATCGATATTGTCCGCGGCCTAAACCACAACCCTAAGGCACCTGGCGAGGTCACCCACTTCCAGGCACTAACTACAGCAGTATCGGGTACCGTCGGTATTGGCAACATTGGTGGCGTTGCCGTGGCCATTAGTATGGGGGGTCCAGGCGCAACGTTTTGGTTGATTGTTGCCGGCGTGCTGGGCATGTCGACTAAGTTTATCGAGTGCACACTTGGGACGATTTACCGCAAACACAATCCAGACGGCTCGGTATCGGGCGGTCCAATGTACTACCTTGAACAAGGTTTTTTGGAAAAAGGGCTCCCCAATTTGGGCAAGTTTTTGGGTAAATTCTACGCGCTGGGTATCGTCATTGGCTGTCTTGGTATTGGCAACATGTTCCAAGCCAACCAAGCCTATCTTCAGTTTGTGACCGTCACCGGTGGTAATAGCAGCTTCTTTGCCGGCAAGGGATGGCTGGTGGGACTGGTCATGGCGGTGATCGTCGGTCTAGTGATTATTGGCGGTATTAAAAGTATCGCGCGCGTTACCAGCAAACTCGTACCCTTTATGGCTGTGTTTTACTGTATCAGTGCCTTAATCATTATTTTAATGAATGCCGAAGCGCTGCCCTTTGCTATTAATGCCATTATCGAGGGCGCCTTCAGTCCCAATGGCGTCGCCGGTGGTATGCTAGGTGTTATCATTATTGGCGTGCAACGGGCGGTGTTCTCAAACGAGGCCGGTATTGGTTCGGCTCCGATCGCCCACTCTGCCGTTCAGACCAAAGAGCCTATTACACAGGGTTACGTATCGATGCTAGAACCGTTTATTGACACGGTCGTTATCTGCACGCTAACCGCCTTAGTTATTGTTACCACGTTTTATTACGACCCGAGCTTTAACGCAGGCCTTGACGGTATTGGCATGACCTCGGCCGCCTTCGAGCGCAACATCGGCTGGTCACCTTTGCTGATCGCCATTGCTGGCATGCTGTTCGCATTTTCGACCATGATCGCCTGGGCGTACTACGGTTTGAAAGGCTTCACCTATTTAATGGGCGAACATGCATGGGCATCTAACCTGTTTAAGTTGGTATTCTGTTTCTTTATTGTGGTTGGCTGCAGTATCCCGCTGACGGCGGTACTGGATTTTTCAGATGCTTTAGTCTTCTTAATCTGTGTACCCAATATCATTGGACTGTATGTTCTAGCACCTGTCGCCAAGCAAGCGCTACAAGCCTATAATCAGAAGATACGTAACGAAGCTTAATGCGCCCCAAACGGGGCCATAACAGGGTAGCAAGCGCATGAGTAGCGAATTACTGCTACAGTTGGACCCCGAATCCAAAGACAGTTTGCAAACACAGATTGTGGCCAAACTGTCTTTGGCAATTGCCAAAGGCACCATCTCGCTTAATTCTCCCATGCCCTCGTCTCGTCACCTGGCAACTCAACTAGGTGTGGGCCGCAACACCGTGATGTTGGCCTACCAAAGGCTATTAGATGACGGTTTAATTGTTACGCACCCCCGCCGCGGCTATTTTGTAAACCCAGAGGTAGAGCGCACCCGTATTTTAGAGCGCTATCAGGAAACATATGAATCTAGTCACAACATGGACTGGAGCGCCCGCTTAAAAGAAAAGCCCTCTCAGTGGCGTGCTTTGCGCAAACCTAAAGATTGGCAATTAGCGCCTTACCCCTTCGTTTACGGACAGATGAGTCCCGACTTATTCCCGATTCAACATTGGCGCGAGTGCGCGCGTGATGCCGTCTCTGTCAGAGCCATCAAGTCGTGGGCGGTAGATCGAATTGATAACGACGAGCCTTTGTTACTAGAGCAAATTCGTACCCGTCTTTTGCCTAAGCGAGGAATTTTTGTCGAAGATCAGGCCATTATGCTAACCGTTGGTGCTCAGCACGCGCTTTACATGATTGCCGAATTGCTGTGGCGCGCTAGCCAAGCGCGTATCGGCATCGAAAACCCTGGGTATTCCGATCTAAGCAGCTTAATCGAGCTGATGGGCGCGCAACCTAAATCTCTACGTATTGACGCCGATGGTCTGATCACCGACCACCAACTCAACGACTGTGACTACGTGTGCGTCACCCCAAGTCATCAATCACCCACGACAGTCACACTACCGCACGCGAGACGACAAGAACTGCTCCAAAGTGCTTCAAACAATGACTTTGTTATTATTGAAGACGACTACGAAAGCGAGTTTAACTTCCATACTCGTCCAGAACCGGCTCTTAAGAGCATGGATGCCGAAGGGCGTGTCATATACGTGGGTAGCGTGTCTAAAACCTTAGCACCAGGCCTACGCATGGGTTATATCGTAGCCAGCCCTGAACTCATCGAAGAGTTACGCGGCTTGCGGCGCTTAATGCTTCGACACCCAGCAGCAAACAACCAGCTCTCGGTCGCCCTTTTTTTGGCGCGCGGTTACCACGACGCCTTGGTCAGCAAGTTATTCAAGATCTATCAAAAACGCCGAGCTCTGCTGGTATCTTGCTTAGAACAGGAACTGCCCGAGCTCCAGATTCAGACGTCCCTTGGGGGCTCGGCGCTTTGGATTAAAGCACCGGCATCTATAGATACCGAGCATCTCGCAATCAAAGCAAAAGAACTCGGGGTAATTGTGGAACCCGGAGCGATTCATTTCGCCCAACCAAGGCCACCCGCAAACTTTTTACGAATGGGATTTTCAGCGATTGGGGAAGGATCGATTGCTGAGGGCGTTACAGCACTTCGCCGAGCTTACCATAGCCTGTAAGCATCTGGCGCACAGCAAACTCAGAATCTGGCTCTATTAAATCTTGCCAAAAAACCCTAGCATTGCGTCTCTTTCATAAATCTAAGGTGCGCAAGCTATGCCTCGTATGACCCCCAGTGAAGCCTTTGTCGAAACATTAGTTGCGCAAGGCGTCAAAAAGATCTTTGGTATTATGGGTTCGGCCTTCATGGATGCCATGGATATTTTTGCCCCCGCCGGCATCGAACTCATTCCTGTTGTGCACGAGCAAGGCGCCGCGCACATGGCCGATGGCTATTCACGAGCAAGCGGACGCCACGGTGTTGTGATTGGCCAAAATGGCCCCGGTATTTCGAACTGTGTCACGGGCATTGCCGCCGCCTATTGGGCTCACTCGCCGGTGGTAATGATTACCCCTGAAGCCGGGACCATGACTATGGGTTTCGGTGGCTTCCAAGAGTGTCATCAGTTACCGATGTTCCAAGAATTCACCAAATATCAAGGCCACGTAAACAACCCAAATCGTATTGCCGAATACACATCTCGTTGTTTTGATCGCGCTCTGTCAGAAATAGGTCCGACTCAACTCAACATTCCACGTGACTACTTCTACGGTGACATTAACGTCGAAATCCCACAGCCAATGCGCCTCGATCGCGGCCCAGGTGGTGCCCAAAGCTTGAACGAAGCAGTAGAGCTGTTAAAGACCGCCGAATTCCCAGTCATCGTCTCTGGCGGCGGTGTGGTGATGTCTGATGGCGTAGAGGAAGTTAAAACGATTGCCGAATTCCTAGGTGCGCCGGTCGTCAACAGCTACCAACACAACGACTCATTTCCCGCTAGTCACCCACTTTGGTGCGGCCCCTTGGGTTACCAGGGCTCAAAGGCAGGCATGAAGTTAATTTCCAAAGCCGACGTCGTATTGGTAATTGGTTCACGCTTAGGGCCTTTCGGTACCTTACCGCAGCACGGCCTAGACTACTGGCCAAAAGAAGCCAAAATCATTCAAATCGACGCCGACCACAAAATGCTAGGCTTGGTTAAAAAGATCTCCGTTGGTATTTGTGGTGATGCTAAAGCTGCCTCGGTTGCTTTAACCGAACGCCTGCAAGGCCAAACGCTTGCATGCCACGCTAATAAAGAAGCTCGTGCAGCCGAAGTAGCCGCAGAGAAGGCAACATGGGAGAAAGAGCTGAATGAGTGGACCCACGAGCGCGACCCTTACAGCTTAGACGTTATCGCCGAAGCCGAAGCCGAAGAGGGCAACTGGTTACACCCGCGCCAAGTGCTGCGAGAGCTTGAAAAAGCTATGCCTGCGGATGTGATGGTCTCTACCGATATCGGCAACATCAACTCAGTCGCACACAGCTACTTGCGTTTTGAGCGTCCACGCAGCTTCTTTGCACCCATGAGCTTTGGTAACTGCGGTTATGCGCTACCGACCATTATCGGTGCCAAAGCGGCAGCACCAGAGCGTCCTGCAGTAGCTTACGCTGGTGACGGTGCGTGGGGCATGAGCATGTCAGAGATTATGACTGCTGTACGACACGATATCCCCGTAACCGCTGTGGTCTTCCACAACCGCGATTGGGGTGCCGAGAAGAAAAACCAAGTCGAGTTCTACAATCGTCGCTTCGTTGCCGCTGAACTGGAGAGCGAATCTTGGGCCGGCATCGCGCAGGCGATGGGCGCGGAAGGCGAGCGTGTTGACAGCCTAGATCAAGTAGGGCCTGCACTTCAACGCGCTATAGACCGTCAGATGAACGAAGGCAAGACTACAGTGATTGAAGTGATGTGTACTCGTGAACTGGGCGACCCCTTCCGCCGTGATGCCTTGTCAAAACCTGTACGTCACCTAGAAAAGTACAAGGACTACGTATAAGGCCTTTTAAGCCCCGCACCCGCGGGGCTTTGCTTCAACGGCACCGCGCGTTGCCAAACCGAATTCTTGCAATTACGAGGTGAGCTTGTGACTGATACCGATGACAAAATTCGTGTATTCCGTGGCCTAAAAGGCGTGCATTTTGATCGTTCGCCAACCACTCATATTGACGGCCGCAAAGGCGAACTTCGCTACTGGGGTTATTCTATTCACGACCTAGCTACCCACTCGACGTTTGAAGAAACCGCGTACTTATTGCTGCACGGAGAATTGCCTAACCAGGTTCAATTGAGCGACTTTGACCAGGGCTTGAAGCAGGCCCGCACTTTGCCTCAAGCAATTCTCGAAATCATCAAGACCGTGGTTGATGGACACCCGATGGATGTCTTGCGCACCGCGGTGTCTGCACTGGCTGCTTTCGACCCCCAAACGGCCGATAACTCAAGCGAAGCTGCGATGCAAAAAACCCTGCGTTTGACCTCGCAGGTACCGATGATCGTTGCGGCACACCATCGCATCCGCCAAGGCTTGGAACCCGTTGAGCCCGATCTTTGTTTGGGTCACGCTGCACACTTTTTATATCAGTTATCTGGCGAAGTGCCCAGCGAAGACGCCGCGCGCCTGATGGACTTAGATTTCATTTTACACGCTGAACACGGCTCTAACGCCTCATCGTTTACCGCTCGTGTAGTCACCGGTACCGACGCTAATTTACATGCGTCAATCACCGCAGCGATAGCGGCATTATCGGGCCCTGCTCATGGTGGTGCAGCAGAAGACGTTATGCACATGGCACGAGAGATTGGCGACCCCGGCAATGCGGCTGACTACGTTAAACGTAAGCGTGCCAACAAAGAGGCTATTATGGGCTTTGGCCACCGTGTGTATCGTGCCGAAGATCCACGTGCGCGCCATTTGCGTGATGGTGTCGAGCGACTGTCGATTGAAAAGGGCGAGCCCCACTGGAACGATATTTTAAAAGCCCTGGTCGAAGCCATGAAACCCTATTCACGACTGGGCGTAAACGTGAACGTCGACTTCTACTCAGGCGTGATTTATCACTTAAACGGTATTCCAGAAGATTTGTTTGTGCCTATTTTTGCCATAGGACGAGTTCCCGGCTGGAGCCTGCAGGTCATGCAGCAAATGGAAAATAACATCCTAATTCGCCCGCTTCTTGAATACAACGGACCAGACTTACGGGCATACGTCCCCGTAGCGCAACGTTAAGTAGCAAACGATGAGCGAACTAGACCGTCAGCGCGTGGTTTTTGCGGAAGGCGAAGAGCCACGCATTATTGCGGCGGCGGCGCAGTTGCGGCAAAAACATAAAATCGACTGCCTGCTGGTCGGAGCTAGTCATGCCATCGAAGAAACGGCGCTAAGCCATGCCATCCCAATTGACGGACTTCGACCCATTAGCCCCTCCGATCCGATACTAGCAAGCCAATGTGCTGAGCACGTGCAAGCCTTGCGGCAATTCAAATCACTAAGCATGGCCGAACGTTTGGTAAAAAAACCTTTGCCCTTTGCTGCGGCCGTGGTGGCTATTGGAGAGGCAGATCTAATGGTAGGTGGGGCAACCAGCCCCACCAAGCGGGTAATCGAAGCAGCCGCCATGTGTATGGGCTATGCCAACGAGGAGGGCTCCGCATCGAGTTACTTTTTAATGGAAATTCCAGGGCGAGAACACAGTCTTCTGTTTGCGGATTGCGCCGTAAATGTTGAGCCAAGTGCTGCTGAACTGGCCTCGATTGCGGTCACCACAGCGCATCAAGCCCAAGCATTATTGGGTCAGCCTGCGCGCGTAGCCATGCTGTCGTTTTCAACGCAGGGTAGCGCCAGCCATGCCAGTATCGACAAAGTAAAACAGGCATTGGAGCTCGCTCGGCAAGTCGACCCCAATCTTCTTATCGATGGCGAAATGCAGGTTGATACAGCCTTGTCAGAGCGCGTGGCCGCCACCAAGTGGCAGGGCAATTCCGAGGTTGCTGGACGAGCCAATGTACTGATCTTCCCATCTCTAGAAGCCGGCAACATTGGCTACAAATTGGTGCAGCAACTTACTGGCGCCAAGGCGATCGGCCCAATGCTACAGGGCTTTAAACACTCGGTAGCGGATCTATCCAGGGGCGCGACGGTTGACGAAATTGTCGAAGTCACGCGTCTAGCGCTGAGAACCTAGATAAAAAACCAAACCATTCAGTGCCAGAACCACAGGTGTTAGAGCCGATAGACCTCGTCCAAGACAGACGCTCCCCCAAAAATTAATCTAGAGTGTTACGAAAGCTACTAACAAAGGAATAAAAAAAGGGGCCTTGGCCCCCTTTCAAAAACGATAGTAGATTACCACCAAGTGGCGTACAAAGCGGCCAGAATCAGAGTCACCGCCAGCGCAGAAATATTAAAGCCGGTTGTCGTGCCAAACTCTATTTCGCCCAAATGAATGGCGCCATCTTGCTCGCGATTTTGCAGCATCGACGCCACAACTGCTAAACCAGTAGCAATTAAGAAAACTAAGCCGACGCGATCAATAAAGGGAAGTTCAGGCCACAGCATCTTGAAGGCAAACGACAATACCACCGAACCAATCGCGGCCGCTAACGCACCCGCTGCGGTAGTCTTTTTCCAGAACATACCCAACAAGAAAATCACCACGATACCGGGGGTAAAGAAACCCGTAAATTCTTGAATATACTGGAAGGCCTGATCAAACTTACCCAACAGAGGTTCGGCCGCAATCATTGCTAAGATCATCGCAACAACCGCAACAGTGCGGCCCACAACCACAGGGTCTCCCTGTTTGTCGGCTGCGCGAATAGACGGCATTAGATCCATAGTAAACAAGGTTGAAATACTATTGGTCATAGACGCCAAGGAAGACACAATCGCGGCCAACAACGCCGCAAATACTAAGCCTTTAAGGCCTGAGGGCAGTAAGGTCATTGCTTGCGGATATGCTTGGTCTGGCGAACTTAAATCACTGTTCAAAGCGAACAAGGCAATACCTGGCAAGACCACAATCACAGGCATAAGTAACTTTAGAAAGGCTGCAAAGGCAATACCTTTTTGAGCTTCCTGCACACTCTTTGCCGCCAGTGCGCGCTGTATGATGTATTGGTTAAAGCCCCAATACGAGATGTTCATAATCCACATACCACCCACAAGCACGGAAATACCGGGCAAGCTCATGTAGTGCTCGTTGTCCGGAGTGAATATCATATCGAACTTTTCTGGTGCTACGCGCGTCAATTCGACAAAGCCGGCAACAACACCCTCTCCACCTGACACTTTATCAAGCATGAGCGCAACGATAATAAGACCACCTAGCACTAAAAGTACCACTTGGATAATGTCGGTGAACGCGACTGCCTTTAAGCCACCGTACAACGAATAGGCCAAGGCAAATACACCAAGCAAAATTAAAGCTGTTTGTACTGGCACTCCAGCAACGGTGTTTAAGGCGAGCGAACCGAGCCACAATACCGCTGTCAAGTTAACGAAAACGTACACCGCTAACCAGAAAATCGCCATAACAATACGCACGCGATGATCATAGCGTTGCTCTAGAAACTGGGGCATGGTGTAGATGCCATGCTTCAAAAAAATGGGGAGCAAGAATTTACCGACCAAAATCAGGGTAATCGCGGCCATCCATTCGTAAGAAGCTATCGCCAAACCCATGGCATAGCCAGAGCCCGACATTCCAATGATTTGTTCCGCCGAAATGTTGGCGGCAATCAACGAGGCACCAATAGCCCACCAAGGCAGGGCTTTGCCCGCTAAAAAATAGTCTTTAGCGTCTTTGTGATGCCCGGCTTCTTCGCGCGAGACCCACTGGGCAAGCACAAACAAACCCAGTGCGTAGGCCACAACAATCGAAATATCCAGTGTAGACAACATAGCGTTTCCTTATTTTATTATTGGCAGTTCACTACCGATTCAGATGTCACGTCAGAGCTTATCGCAACGCGCTTAAGCGTAATAGTTAAAGGTTTAGCGGTTGCAATGACTAAGGGCGCATTAATTTGCGATAGGTCTGCACCACGCTGGGCAAAACACGACAGGGGTATTGATGACTCTTGCCATTCGCCCCGGGTCGCCGATGCTAAAATATCAGCAAACGCGACGTCTCCAGTACAGGGATATTCGCAGTCCATACGAACCGCAACATCTCCTTCAGGAGCCGCATCGACGCGATAATTCAAAGTAAGATAGGCCCCACTCTCACCCCAAGAACTAAAATCGAGAGGCGCCTGCGAGTACCAGTAAACCTGCGCCACACCCACGGCCACATTGCCAAAGCGAACTAGACGAGCATCCTCCTGAACATTCACATCCACCGAACGAACTTCTACCGAACCCTCGGCACTGCGCACAAATTTCGAGTTCACTGGGATTTCCCAGTCGCTATTGTCACCAACAGCCATTAACCATGGATCAAACGTACGCGCATCAAAAATAACTTGTTCAGCCTGAGCGCGCTGCAACAAGGGTTGCTCGTTAAGATCATTGCGCAAGTATTCACGACTCTCCAACGTCAATCCGTAACCGTAGGGGAACAAGACGCTCGACACGGGCAAATCTGGGTTGGCTGGATGAACGTCAATAGCGGGCCAGTTAAATGACAACTGACCTTTAAAATCAAAATCACTGCCAGGCTCTGCGAAAAGAACGTCAGCTACGCCAACGCCCTCGGTTCCTGGCAACCAAGCCACTACAAACGCGTCACTTGCGTTCAGTTCGGGGTTAATCCACATGGGACGACCCGTTAAAAATACCGCAACGGTGGGAATACCGTCGGCGTGCAAAGCCTGCAACAAATGGTGTCCCGCTGGGTGCTCGGCGCCAAAATTTAAGCTATCGATGTCGCCTTGACCCTCGGCGTAAGGTGTTTCACCGAAGACCACCACGGCGACGTCAGGTCGATCGCTGTAATGCCCGCTGGGGCTATAAGTCACTGTAGCACCTTTTTCTGCAGCAACAGACTCGATGCCCTGCAAAATCGATTGAGCGCCAGGAAAGTCCGAATTTTGATTGCCAGTACCCTGCCAAGTAATGGTCCAACCACCCGACTGTTGGCCGATATCGTCGGCTGCGCTGCCCACGACTAAAATCGACTGCCCGCGTGTCAACGGCAATACTTGATCGTTATTTTTAAGCAGTACTAACGATTCGCGCACCGCTTGTCGCGCAATCGCTCGGTGCGAGGCTTGCCCAATAACCGAAGCGTCTAACACGGCATCTGACGGGAGAGGTTTGTCCATGATACCTGATAGCACCTTAACACGCAGGATACGACGCACCGCATCATCAATACGAGACATTGGAATTTCGCCGTTCGCGACTTGCTCCAGCATGTTATGGTATAAGGCTTCCCAGTCTTCAGGCACCATAATCATATCCATGCCCGCATTGACAGCCTGAACACAATCACTGTTGGAACAACCTGCGACTTCACCAATGCCGTTCCAGTCTGAAATAATGAACCCATCAAAACCCAAACGCTCTTTCAGCACGTCCGTTAAGATCGTTTTACTACCGTGAATTTTCTTACCATTCCACGAGTTAAAAGAAGCCATGACACTCATGACGCCAGCACTCAGGGCCGTCTCGTAGCCACCTGCGTGCTGGTCTAACAGGTCCTCAAGCGACAAGCGTGTGTCACCCCGATCAATGCCTCTGAACGTGCCGCCGTCGCCTACGAAGTGTTTTGCCGTTGCGACCATGTTTTCAGACTGCAAACCGCGCACAACCGCCTCGGCGTAATCCGCCACAATATCAGGCCGGTCGCTGTAGCTCTCGTAAGTTCGGCCCCAGCGGTTATCTTTTACAGTGGCAACCGTCGGCGCAAAGATCCCGTCGATGCCCGTAGCCCGCACCTCGCGTGAAGTCGCTGCACCTATTTGTTCAATTAGGTCGGGGTTGCGTGCCGCACCAAGGCCGATATTGTGTGGGAAAATGGTAGCACCAACGACATTATTGTGGCCGTGTACAGCGTCTGTACCCCACATGATAGGAATTCCTGCATTTCCTTCGCTCGTATCTACAGAAGCCAAGTAGAGGTCATCGGCCAAAGCAACCCAATCCGCCACCGTGGACTGTTTGTTTTTGTCAGGGAATGAGCCCCCGCCATTAAGGACCGAGCCAAAGCCGTATTTACGCACCTGGTCAGGTGTCACATACTGGATTTCTGGCTGAATCATCTGGGCTATTTTCTGCTCGAGCGTGAGCTTACTCATAATGCCGTCGACGCGCGCCTCCACCTCGGGATCTATCAAGTCTTTGGACGCCTGCGCCAATCCCGCAAAAGCGATCACGACACCGTAACAAATCGCTTTTAATGACCGTTTACCTAACATAAAAACCTCTTACTAGCTAAGTGCAGACTTTATTCTGCAATTTGATTCATATCGTAGATGCGGACATAGTCCACCACCATACGCTGTGGAAAAATACCGTCATCGATAGGGCCACCCGCGCGCCCCCACATGCCACCAACGGCCAAATTCATAATAACGTGGAACGAGTGATCAAAAGGCCACTGGCGCCAGCCCTCGCTGTCTCGGGTGTAAGTAAAGTAGCGCAAGCCATCCACCAACATATCCATGCGATCTGGTGTCCACTGCAAGGTGTACACATGAAATTCCTCGGCCAAGTCTGGCAGAACGATACTGCCTTTACGTTGGTTACCCTCGACCCAGTAATAACCTTTGGTGTGGACCGTGCCGTGCACAACGCCTGGCTCAAATCCCACATGCTCCATTAAGTCAATTTCACCCGAATTAGGCCAAGCATCGCACCGTGCATTGCCTTGCCAATCGGGTGTGCGGGCGTCGCACAAGCTCGAATAGCGGTAAGGATGAGTCGGCAACAACCAAATTGCGGGCCAAACACCCTGCCCTTGGGGGAGCTTAGCGCGGACATCCAGCCGTCCGTACATGAAATCGAGCTTACCCTGGCTATGGATCCGCCCTGAATGATACTCAGCAGAAGGCGTATCAACACGGTGCGCCTCGATAATTAAGTGGCCGTTATCCACTCTAAGATTCTCAGGTGAGTTGACGTACCTCTGATCCTCATCATTCACTTTGCGAGCAGGCCACTCGTCAACCCCCCAAAACCGAGAGTCTAAAACTGGGCCGTCAAACTCATCTGCCCACCGCAAAGTGCCGGTAGCCAAAGGTTGAGCAGGCTCCAAACGTACCGCGTTTACCAAGGGTTGATCAGGGTCGGCAACAAACTCTAGCTTGATCACTCCATCCAAGTTTGAAACCGGTAAAGTCCTTGCTAGGGCGGCTTCCGTCAAGCCATCACGTGCTTTAGGGATATTGAATTTAACTAAGCGGTCTTTGCCATCAACCAAAACCTTAAAGGTGCGACTGGCAGCACCTGGCCGTTCGGCAAAGAACAACGTTAGGGCATAAGAGCCCGGCGCTACCTGAAATTCGTAACTCTGTGGCCCTTCACGGAAGCTTCGGTACAGTGCCTCCTGCTGGCTACCTTTCACGGACTTGATGGTGCCGCAGGAACTTTGATTTTGAACTGTACAAGGGTCTTGTAAATATTGGGTGCCATCAGCGCTTTCGAAAGCGTCGCCACCGACATTTACAGCAACGACGTTGGAACTGGGGGCTTTGAATACCACTGGAGTTTGGGCAGACGCTAGTGCGCCTTGACTTGCAGTCAATGCAAAAAGCGCAAGCGCAGGGACACATCCCAGTCGTATTGATCCCCAATTTGAGCGCAAAACGCCACCTTTATTCGTTATGTAAAGACTATTAGCCCTGTAGGTTCACACAGCAGTTTGACAGGCAACAGACCCTCTGCGATAAAATGGATTATTAAACCGCTTAGCGGGACTAATTCAACAGATGAACGATGGATTGGCGATAGTTCCGACTTACTTTCAAGGTGGTGTCACCTTCTAAGTGCAACAAAGATTCGCCCTTTGACAGAGGGGTAATTTGAATGACCTTATCCAGATTAACCAGCGTTGATCGGTGGATCCGGGCGAAGGGCCCAGAGCTTAGACGCTGCGTAAGCTCTATCATGGTGCAACGCATAATGTGTGTAACAGGGCCGACGTGCACACACATGTAATCACCGGCGGCATCTACCCAATCAATGTCATTAAAATCTACCAGCTGAATTTGACCGTTATCCCGAATGGTTAGTTTTTGTAATGCGCCCGACACAGGTGGTTGTAATTCGGTGCCGCGCCCAAGCGCTTTATCAACAGCGCTCAAAAGTTCACCTTTAGAAACAGCAACTAAGCGCTGTTTGGCTCGTTCAATAGCACGAGCAAGACGCGATGCTTCTAGCGGTTTCAGCACATAGTCCACGGCCGCTAAATCAAAAGCCTCGACGGCGTAGTCATCATAGGCAGTTGCGAAGATGAACAGCGGCATAGCATCATCTTCTTGAATCGCTTTAACGACGTCAAACCCATTCATCCCGGGCATTTGTATATCTAAAAACACCAAGTCAGGGGCTTGTTCACGAATAGCTGCAATGGCTTCGCGACCATTTTTGCAAGTGCCAATGACATCAATATCGCTGTGTTCGGCTAGCAATGACAGCAGATAGTCTCGCGCTAGAGGCTCGTCGTCGACAACGATAGTACGCATCATGAAGCTTTTGCTCTTTCATAGCCATAAGACAAGGGCAGGCGTATCACGACCATAAATCCTCCTTCCCCCCGATTGGCAATGTGCATTGCTGCGTTTTCACCATAGGAGTTCGAGAGGCGCTCGCGGATATTACGCAAACCGACGCCAGTGCCTGAGGGATGCGGTAAATCTTTCGTATCCGCTAGCCCAGGTCCATCGTCACTAACGGTTAGCACCAAAGAATTATCCTTATTGGTTGCGCTGATTTCTATGGTGCCGCCAGCTTCATTAGGGCCAACTGCGTATTTAATTGCGTTTTCAACTAAAGGTTGCAGTAGCATGCTGGGAATTTGTGCGTCTACAATACTTCGATCTACCTCTACCCGCACTGTCAGGCGTTCACCGAAGCGTGCCTGCTCGATACTTAAGTACATTTCTAAGGCTTCGATCTCTTGTTGTACATCCACCGTCTGTAATGGATCGCTTTGTAAGGAATATCTTAAAAAGTGTCCCAACTCTGAAATCATAGTTCCAGCGCGCGCTTTAGATCCGGTCGCCACAAGACCCTGCAGAGCATTTAGGGTGTTAAACAAGAAATGTGGGTTTAATTGGTATCGCAGCATCGTTAGCTGAGCCATACGAGCCGCAGTCTCGGCCTGTGCTAAACGCATAGATTGCTCGTTGCGGTCAGCCGCCATTTTCATCAATACAGCGTGCTCGTACTGTGCAAGCTGGTAATACTTGATGCCGTGATACAGCGCGGTCCAGCACAAGAAAATAAAAATAGATGGAAACAGCCAACCACCAAAATCACCCCACAAGTTGGTTTCGTCAGTTAACAACAGAAATAGCGACAAGCGCATAACTGACCACAAGGTCGCAAACCCAAGCACAACGAAGGCGATAATCGTTGCGCGCTTAACTAATGGCATATCCCAGCAGCGCTTTAACACGTATCGCATTGGCCAAGAAAGTAAAATTCCCAGCACTGACTGTAATATGTTATGACCGATGTAACTGAGTTCTGGCTGCCCATACCAAAGGTTTAAGCTGAAATAACTGACGAGCGAAAGCCCGGACCATCCCAGAATCTGCAACAACCAAAACTGTGAGTTCTGGCTCTCGATAAGGTGCTGCACGAGCGAGTTACGCTGTTGATTTGGCATGGGCACGCTTCTCACGCTAGGATTGTATGCGTTATTTACGTTCAAGCTTGCCTGCTGTTTTATTTTGGTGCAAGCCTTCATGATATTCTTTGCTTTGCCCTGTCCTCTACTTGACTTAGGATAAGGCGGACTCTTCTCTCGTTTAAGTGGTCTTTTACAGGGAATTACTATGCTCAAAAACCTACTTATTATCACTTCGCTATCCATTGCGTCTTGTCTGAGCTTTAATGCTAGCAGTGCAACTGACACCGCCTATATCGCGGTTTCGGGTAAGGCAACCATGACGATCAGTCCAGACAGGGCAGAGTTAACGCTTAGCGCCGATCACAATGCAGACCGGGCAGATCAAGCCCAAAAGCAGGTGCAGCGCGTAATCGAAAAAAGCTTAGCGTTCTTATCAACTCAAGGCATCAACAAAGCCGATATTCGATCGACAACATTATCACTTCAACCTCAGTACGTGTGGGACCGCGACCAGCAGCAACAGCGCTTAGCGGGTTACCGGGCATCGCAGTCCATCGTTGTCACGCTACAGAACATCAATCTGTTACAAAGCACAATCGATGGCGGCCTAACTGCTGGCGTGACGCGCTTATCACCACCGCGACTTTTTCACAGCAAGCAGAACGCGCTTGAACGGCAGGTGCTCGCCATGGCAGTAAAAGATTCCCGAGCCAATGCAGAAGCTGCCGCCGAGGCTTTGCAAGTTACGCTTGGTCAACCTCTGGCTATCGAAGTACAAAGCAACAACGCAGGGCCTCACCCCGAATTTCGTGCCGTCGCTATGATGTCTAGTGATGGCGGCGCACCAGCCGACACTCAATTAACAGGCCAAATTGAAATTACTATGCAGGTAACCGCGCGCTTTGGGCTCACACCCTAAACATAAACCGACTGCCGATATTGCTTCGCAATCTTGGGCCACTCAAATCGCGCCTTTGAAGCCGCTTCCCGAATCAGGCGATAGCGGCTTGGATTCATATAAAACAGCTCCATGGCGTAGGCCACAGTACCTACAAGTTCTAGCGACTGTGCACGTGGATTAGCGCCGTGAAATAAAAACCCCGTCTCGTTATCGGTAATAGTATCTCGCAAGCCACCCACTGCGTGTGCGACCACAGGCTGGCCTGCGCGCATTGCAAGCAGCTGGCTAATTCCACAAGGTTCAAACGAACTGGGCATTAAGAACAAATCGCCACCGGCATATAAGATTGTTCCCAGCGCTTCGGAATAGCCCCTCAAAAACAAGAAGTTCTCGTGAGCTTTGGCCGTTTCGTACAGAAATGTCTCGTAGGCCGCATCGCCGCTACCCGTCATAATGAGTTTTGCGTCTGGCGGTAACTGAACCAAAATCTGTGCCAATGACGAGGTTTGAGGTGTCAGCCCCTCGCGTAGAATCCTAAGTTTCTGGTCTGTCGCGCGACCTACCGACGTTACTATAAAGGTTGGACTGGGTTGCGACTTCCACTTTGCTATGCGTGATAGTGCCAAAGAATGAACTTCCGCCGGCTCCGCCAAACTCCAAGCCGTTGCCGCCTGTTCGGCGACAGTAAGCATCCGCTTCCAGCTCGGTATCTTTTTGGGTGTATCCGCGTAATCGCAACCATTCAAGACACCCACTAAGCGATCCTCTGCGGCCGCTGCGCGCAGATCGCGATCGAGCCCTTCGCCGCCATAAAATCCAAGCTTCTCGTTGGTAGGCTCTTGAATCTCTAGTATGTAAGAAGGCGAAACCGTATGAATGGTGTCACATAAATTGATGGCCGCACGAACCGGGTTAATACAATCTGGATAGCGCAAGTCCATAATCTGATGGTCTACCGGACCAAAATCGGGAAACCAGGTTTTTAAGGCGCTTGCATTGCCGTCGACCGGACGAATACCCTGCAAGGCTAAATTATGAATGGTGTACACCAACCGCTGCGTGCGTTCTGCTTGATAGCGCGAGTGGAAGCGCAACAGCATCGCGACAAAGGCCGCGTGCCAGTCATGCAGATGGACAAAGTCTAAGGCACCAAAATGACGGTGTAACAACAGTTCACAAACTGCGGCCGAAAATAGCGCGAACTTGGTGGCATCGGTCGCAAATGGCTGCGAGTCAGGATCATGGCAATACACTTTACCCGAGCCCTGAGGCGCCAGCAAAGGGCTATCGATAATCCACAAATCGACACCATTGCCTGTATCAATTTTGGCCAGCGTTACGGTTTCGACCTTTCCGCCAAACGGCACATCAAGGTGCCCCACTAATTCTGCTTGCTCGAGCTTTGAAAATACTTGATAGCCCGGTATAACGACCTGAACGGACGCGCCCGTCGCCGCTAAAGCCGGTGGCAAATCTCGCACGACATCACCAATACCGCCCACTTTACCACCCGGCAGAGTTCCGTTTTCAGCGGCCACCATCAAAATGTTCATTTGCGTGTACTCAAGTAATTACATCGGGTGCGTCTCGCCCGGTAAAGTATTGTATGTTCAATATGGCTTCAGCTGCGGTAAACAAGGGCTCTAAGTAACGCTGAGCATACACACTGAAATATGCTGGGTCACGTTCGTGCTGATCGTAATAAACACGTAGAGTGGCCCCCGATGTACCAGTGCCCGATAAACGCACCACAATACGCGCATCATTTTCGAATACGACACGAATTCCTTGATTGTGACTTTCACTGCCGTCCACGGGGTCGCGGTAAGCAAAATTATCGGCACTGGCGACCACTAAGTCACCAAACGTTCTTCCAGGTAGGGCATCAAGAGAGTGAGTCAGCGCTTGCATCATCGCGTTCGCTTGCTCTGTGTCGATACCCTCGTAATCATGCCGCGTGAAAAAGTCGCGTCCAAAGCGCTCCCAATGGTCACGAACAATCGAACGGGCTGGCTGCGCTCGCACCGCAATCAAATTTAACCAGAATAACACCGCCCAAAGACCGTCTTTCTCGCGGATATGACTTGAACCGGTACCAAAACTCTCTTCACCACACAGCGTAATGCGGCCAGCATCCATGAGATTACCAAAAAACTTCCAACCCGTTGGAGTCTCGAAAAACTCGATCCCTAAATTATCGGCCACGCGATCGACGGCACGCGAAGTCGGCAGCGAGCGCGCAACGCCAGCTAAACCTTCGGCGTATCCTGGCACCAAATGAGCATTGGCGGTCAGCACCGCAAGTGAATCGCAAGGATTAATGTAAAACCCTGTACCTAAGACCATATTGCGATCGCCATCGCCGTCGGAAGCTGCTCCAAACGCAATCATTTCGTCGCCATTGAGTAAGTCTACCAAGTCTTTGGCGTGGACCAAGTTCGGATCGGGGTGTTCGCCGCCAAAATCTTCTTTGGGGTCGGCATTCATCAGGGTTAATTCGGGTGCACCCAAACGGTTCACCAAAATCTCGCGGGCATAGGGGCCAGTGACTGCGTGCATGGCATCAAACCGCAGCTGAAATCTGGGGTTGCTTAGCAGTTCTTTGATCGCTTCGAAGTCAAACAACGATTCCATCAAGTCAGCGTATATCGCAACTGGGTCAAGCACTTCCACCACTGTGCTGGCAAGTTGAGTTTCACCGATAGCGTCCAAGTCGGTTTCATCGACACCTTTAAGCGTACGATACGACGGTAGCGCTTTGGTCTCTTCAAAAATGGCATTGGTAATGGACTCGACCGCCGGTCCGCCATTGGCACCGTTAAACTTAATACCAAAATCGCCGTTCGGGCCACCAGGATTGTGACTCGCCGACAAGATTAAACCGCCATCGGCGCTGCGCGCGCGAATCACGGCCGAGGCCGCCGGTGTCGATAAGATACCGCCTTGCCCAACAATGACGCGCGTAAATCCATTGGCAGCCGCCATGTTAGTAATCGTTTGTGCTGCGACTCTGTTGTAATATCGGCCATCGCCGCCCAGCACCAAGGTTTTACCCTGCCCGCCGCCAATCACATTAAAAGTTGATTGCACAAAGTTTTCTAAATAATGTGCTTGCTGAAAAACGCTCACTTGTTTTCGTAGGCCCGAGGTGCCGGGCTTTTGATCAGCAAACTGTGTCGTCGTTACGTCCACAACCTGTGTCATTACTGTATCCTCTTAAATTAGGCGTAGCCCTCGGGCTGACCCAGCATTCCGCGGGTAATCAATACTCGACCTTTAGGCGACACCCTAAATCCATTGGCTTTGTCTTGTTCAACGTCAAAGCCTACCTCCAAGCCGTCTGGTACACGGACGCCTCGGTCCACAATAACGTTGCGCAACTTAACGCCGCGGCCGATATCAACGCCTGGTAATATGACGCTCGACTCGATCATGCCATGAGAGTGTATGTGCACATTAGAAAACACAACCGAGCGCTTTACCGTACTGCCAGAAATAATGCACCCGCCCGAGACCACAGAGTCGATGGCTTCACCGCGACGCCCATCGTAATCGTGCACAAATTTAGCGGGGGGTAACTGTTCTTGATAGGTCCAAATCGGCCACTCGGGATCATACATGTTCAGAGCCGGTGTCGCATGCACCAGTTCCATATTGGCCTCCCAAAATGAATCTAAAGTCCCCACGTCACGCCAATAACCTTGACCCCCGGTTTCTGAATCTCGGAAGGGATAAGCTTGCAGGTGCGCCCGCTCAATCATCGAAGGAATAATGTCATTCCCAAAGTCGTGGCTCGACTTTGCGCTGGCTGCATCCTCAAGCAACAAATCAAACAGCATGCGGGTGTTAAAAATATAGTTGCCCATAGACGCTAGGCACATACCCGGATTACCGGGGATTTCGGCCGGATGCTCTGGCTTTTCTTGAAAGCTTTTTACCCGCATTGATTCGTTGACCTCCAACACGCCAAAGGCGCCTGCGGCTTCTTCAACGGGGACTTCCAAACAGCACACCGACATGTCGGCACCGCTTTCGACATGGCGCACCAACATGGCACCGTAATCCATTTTGTAAACATGATCACCCGACAGAATTAGCACATACTCCGGTTTTTCTGCGCGAATAATATCCAGATTTTGGTAAATGGCGTCGGCTGTGCCCTGATACCAGTCATCGGAGTAGCGCTGGCTCGCTGGCAAAATTTCTACGAACTCACCCAGCTCTTTCTTAAAATGGCTCCAGCCTCGAACGATATGGCGCACTAAAGAGTGCGATTTGTATTGTGTCAGAACCCCAACGCGACGAACCCCTGAATTAATACAGTTAGATAAAGGAAAATCGATAATCCGATATTTACCGCCAAAGTATAAGGCTGGTTTTGCCCGCCAATTGGTCAGTTCATACAGGCGCGATCCGCGCCCTCCCGCCAACACTAATGCCAGCGTGTTCTTTGTTAAACGGCTAACGTAACGCGGATTATCCATTCCTTTTACTCCATTGATTAACTCACTTGGCGCACAGCCTCCGGTGCCCGATACCAGATATCGTCTCGGTATTCAGCGATTGTGCGGTCACTTGAGAAGCGGCCACTGCTAGCGGTGTTAAGTACCGCCATTCGCGCCCACTGGGTTTTATCATTATAAGCACATGCGGCTTGTTCCTGGGCCGTACAATACGCACTAAAATCTGCCGCTGTCATCCACGGATCGGTGGAAGCGGTCAAGGCTGCGATAATCGGGTCAAAAATACCTGGCTCAAACAGCGAAAAATGTCCGCTCTGCAGCAGATTCATTACCGCTTGAAAGTTCGGATCCGCATCAATGTACTGTTGCGGGTTATAGCTTGGACGCGTTTCAGCCACCTCATGTGCCTCTAACCCAAACAGAAAGAAATTATCGGCACCAACAGCCTCTCGAATTTCAATGTTGGCTCCATCTAAGGTGCCAATTGTCAGTGCGCCATTCATCATAAATTTCATGTTGCCCGTGCCAGAGGCTTCTTTACCCGCCGTTGATATTTGCTCTGACAAGTCGGTTCCCGGACAGATAATTTCCATCGCAGACACATTGTAGTTGGGTAAGAAGGCTACCCTCAACCACTGACTGGCCTGTTCATCTTGAGCAATGGTCCGCGCGACATTATTAATTAACTTAATGATTAACTTGGCGATAGCATAACCCGGAGCAGCCTTACCGCCAATCAACAGACAGCGGGGTGTCATTTTGGCAGTATCGCCCTTGCGAATGCGGTCGTACAGTGAAATCACATGAAGAATATTTAACAGCTGCCGCTTGTACTCGTGAATGCGTTTCACCTGAACATCGAACATCCAAGAAGAGTCAAACTCGATACCCGTTTTCTTCACTACCAGGTCTGCTAAGGCCTGCTTATTCGAGTGCTTCACGCTCATAAACCGCTCGCAGAATTTAGCGTCGTCAGCATAAGGGGCCAACTGTTCTAGCTGACTTAGATCTCGAATCCAACCGTCGCCTATCGCTTCGGTGATCAAGTCTCGCAACCCAGGATTACAGCTTGCCAACCAACGGCGAGGGGTTACGCCATTAGTCTTATTGTTAAACTTGTGGGGCCACAGGGCGTAGAATTCGGCAAACAGGCCTTGCTTTAACAAGTCCGTGTGCAAGGCGGCCACGCCATTAACCGAGTAAGAGCCCACAATGGCTAAGTGCGCCATACGCACGGCGCGCTCGGGGGCTTCCTGAATGATAGACAAGCGCCGTTGTTTATTCGCGTCACCAGGCCAGCGTTGGGCGACAACCTGCAAAAACCGTGCATTAATCTCGTAGATAATTTCCAGTAAGCGCGGCAGCAAGTGCTCGAACAAAGCAACCGACCACGTCTCAAGCGCCTCGGGTAACAAGGTGTGGTTAGTGTAGGCCATAGTCGATTCAGTAATCGTCCATGCCTGCTGCCAGCTTAAACCATGGTCATCCATCAGCAGGCGCATAAGCTCCGCCACCGCGATCGTGGGATGGGTATCGTTTAGCTGCACCGCATGTTTTTCAGCAAAGCCTGTAAAATCGTGACCCTTGCGACTGATCCAACGGTGCAAGATATCCTGCAGACTCGCCGAGGCTAAGAAGTATTGCTGACGTAGGCGCAACACTTTGCCCGCCTCACTGGTATCGTTTGGATACAACACCATGGTAATTTGCTCGGCCTCGGTCTTTTTACTGACCGCATCGGTGTAAGAGCCCGAGTTAAATTCACCCAAGTTAAATTCTTCGGTCGCGGACGCTTTCCACAAGCGCAAGGTATTTACTGTATCGTTGTTGTAACCCGGCACAGGAATATCATAAGGAATAGCCAACACATCTTCAGTGTCAATCCAGCGCCGACACTCGCGACCCTGAGCATCATGCTCGACTGTGACACGACCAAAAAAGGGCACGCGGCGGGTGTTCTCGGGACTCTCTACCTCCCAGGGATTGCCATCTCGCAACCATTGATCGGGGGCTTCTTGTTGGTACCCATCGATGATTTTTTGATGGAACATGCCAAATTGATAGCGAATGCCGTAGCCGGTAACAGGTATTTCAAGCGTGGCGCAGCTGTCTAAAAAACAGGCTGCTAAACGCCCTAAACCACCATTGCCCAAACCAGCATCAAGCTCTTCAGTTTCTAGGGTTTCCAAATCGCAAGCATAGTCTTGCAATGCCGCTCTGGCTTGATCTTCTAAATCTAAATTCGCCAAAGCATTGTGCAAAGTCCTGCCCATCAGAAACTCTAAAGACAAATAGCTGACGCGCTTGGGCTCTTCAATACGATAACGCTCGCGCGTTTCGCGCCAACGGCTGACCAGCTGATCGCGCACCGCTAGGGCCATCGATTGGTACAAATAATGACGACTGTAATTCGTGTCACCTCGGCCCAAGGTTAAGTCAAAGTGACGCTTAAGATCCTGCTTTAAATCTAGTGCTGAAGGTTTGGAAGTCGGCATTGTTTTATCCATCGTATTCTTTAATTGATATTCAGGTGGCTAGCCGCGTTGGGCAACCACCAAAGCTGCAGGGTTTGGGGGGTAATTTCGGCAACCGTGGGGCTTACGCCCAGGCCGGGTTGGTAAGAGTTCAGTAAACATTGCCAGTCACCCACTCGCGGTAACTGTGCGCTAGATACCGCGTTAAATGCGTTAATCACAAAACACAATTCTCCGCCGTCAAGATCGGGAAGAGTGCACTGCAAGCCATGTAAATGTGGCTGGTGCCAATCGGCATCCGTTAATGCGCGGCCATCTAACGCATACCAACACCAGTCGTCATGATGGTAACTGTCTTGACGCAGGGCCTTAAAGCGTTTTCGGCAGGCAATCACATCAGCTGCCCACTGGTGCATCTCTCGCTCTGCGTCATGCCAATCCCAGTGCAGCCAGGTCAGTTCGCTGTCTTGGCAATACGCATTATTGTTGCCATGTTGCGTATTCAAGCGTTCATCTCCGGCTAACAGCATCGGGACGCCTTGAGCGAGTATGGTGGAGGCCAATAAATTGCGAATGTGGCGTCTGCGTTGCTCGTTAATATTTGGGTTATCGGTCGGCCCGTCGACACCGTAGTTAACTGACAAATTATGGCGATGGCCATCGCGGTTATTTTCTAGATTCGCCAGATTAGATGGTTCAGCGTAAGAAACTAAATCGAGAGCGGTAAAGCCATCATGGCTGGTCACAAAATTCAACGTCGCACTCGAATTACGCCCAGTGCTTTCAAAGACTTCAGCCGAGCCATGTAGAGCCTGCGCAAAGGCAGAGGCCGAGCCTGCGTCGCCGCGCCAAAACGACCGCATCGAATCGCGGAAACGGTCGTTCCACTCGGAAAAATAACGTGGGAAACCACCTAGCTGATACCCCGATGGGCCGATATCCCAGGGCTCGGCGATCCACACCCCTGAGCGCAGCACCGGATCCTGAGCAATTGCCACCAACAAAGGGTGATCAGTATTAAAACCATGTCGATCACGGCCCATTACCGTCGCCAAGTCAAAACGACATCCGGCAACCCCTATCTCAGTTAGCCAATACCTGAGTGCATCACAAGCCAACTGTACCACTCGGGGGTGGGCAAAATTTAAGGTGTTGCCACAGCCGGTATGATTCTCGTAAACACACGAATCAGGGTCTAATTTGTAATACGCACGATTGTCTAAACCGCGCCAACTAAGCGTTGAGCCTTCCGCGTCGCCCTCGGCGGTGTGGTTAAACACCATGTCGATCAACACGTCGATGCCGGCTTCGCGCAAAGTGCGTACAGCCTGGGTAAGCTCTGCCTTGGCAGTACCCGGTTGACTGGCATAGCCTTGATGTACCGCAAAAAAACTGCAGGGGTTATAGCCCCAATAATTGCTTAGCCCTTTGGCTTGTAAAAAGGGCTCATCAGCAAAACTCTGTACGGGCATCAACTCTAAGGTGTTAATGCCCATGCTTTGTAGATAAGCGATGCTGGCGGTATGCGCCAATCCTGCGTAGGTGCCGCGCAAAGCCTCCGGTAGCTCTGCATTCTTGTACGAGAATCCTTTGACATGAGCTTCATAGATAACTCGATCTGTCATGGGAACAGGCGCGGGCACGCTGTTTACAGAAGCCGTTAACGGACTTTGGAATCGGCACTTTGGTGTGTTAACAGCCGTTTCAAACTCGTGTTTGGACTGGTGTTGCGGGCTAATGACCAAATCGTGGGTGAATTCTTGCGCATAAGGGTCGAGTAATGCCTTATGCTCGTCAAACCAAAGCCCCTTGCTGTGATCACGATTGCCGTGGGCTCGGTAAATATAGGTCCAATCGTCCGGCACATTTTTGAGTTTTGCGCACCATACGCCCGAAAAATGTCTGTCCAAACTCGCGCGCGCTTGCGACACAATCCCAGCAACGTCAAAAAACTCAACGTCGATACCCGTGGCATCGTCAGAAAATACCGCAACATTAAGTGTACCCGCACACCAAACCGCACCCAGTTGCAATGGGTTGCCGGCTTCAATGCTCAAGGTGCGGCTCATGCTCAGTTCACCACCAACCACACCGTGGCTAAAGGTGGCAGTGTTAAGGTAACCGACTGTTCACAGCCATCCCATGGCATGGGTTCAAGACGCGGGCTTGGATTGATATTAGAGCCGCCAAAAGATGCTTCGTCGCTGTTCAGAAGTAACCGAGGCTGCCCCATACTCGGTACGCCAACACGGTAGCCGTGAATCACGGTCGGGGTGTAGTTACACACCACAATCACTTTTTCTGCTTTCGGTGCCGAGCGCACCCAGGCCAACACCGATTGCTCTTTGTTGTGCGCTTGCAGCCAGCAAAAACCGTCGGCGTCTTGATCAGCCGCGTACAGAGCTGGGTATTGGGTGTAGAGCTGATTTAATCGAGCAACATAGTCCATTAACTGGCAATGCTCAGCTTGATCGAGCAAATACCAATCGAGGCCATGATCGTGGTTCCATTCCCGATACTGGCCAAACTCCATGCCCATAAACAGAAGTTTCTTACCGGGGTGGGCCCACATGTACGCCCAGTAAGCGCGCAAATTGGCGCGTTTTTGCCAGTCGTCGCCGGGCATTTTGTTCAAAAGCGAACCCTTACCGTGAACACACTCATCGTGGCTAATCGACAATATAAAATTCTCGTCGCGGGCATAGACCATACTAAACGTCATGTCATCGTGGTGATACGATCGGTGAACGGGGTCTTTGCTCATATAACGCAGGGTGTCGTTCATCCATCCCATGTTCCATTTGTAGCCAAAGCCAAGCCCACCTTGATCGACCGGGTGGCTCACACCCGGCCACGCCGTAGACTCCTCGGCAATCATCATAATGCCGGGGTGATTGGCGTACATTAAGCTATTTAAGGCCTGCAAAAATGCGACCGCCTCTAGATTTTCGCGGCCACCGCGCTCGTTTGGAATCCATTCGCCCTCAGCACGACTGTAATCTAGGTACAGCATTGACGCTACTGCATCGACCCGTAGACCATCGATGTGGCACTCGCTCAACCAAAAGTCAGCATTGGATAGCAGAAAACTGCGAACCTCGTTACGTCCGTAATTGTAAATGTAGGTGTTCCAATCAGGGTGAAATCCGCGGCGTGGATCGGCGTGCTCGTACAGGGCTGTACCGTCAAACTCGGCCAAGCCATGTGGATCGGACGGAAAATGCCCCGGCACCCAATCCAGCAACACCCCCAAGCCTGCCTGATGGCAACGATTTACGAAGTCCTTAAAATCGTCTAACGAACCAAATCGCGAAGTCGGCGCATAAAGACCCACGGGCTGATAACCCCACGACCCGTCAAAGGGGTATTCGGACACCGGCATTAACTGGATGTGAGTAAAACCCAAGGCTTTTGCGTGGCTGATTAAACGCTCGGCAAGCTCATCGTAAGACAAATAATGATTGTCGTAATCGCGCATCCACGATGCGAGCTGAACTTCATAAATACTGATTGCGCTGCTTGGCGTATGCTGCGCTCCGCGCTCTGTCATCCACTGTGTGTCTGTCCACTCAAAGTCGGTATTAGCAGGCACAAGCGAGGCCGTGGCTGGCGATCTTTCCATTTGGCGGGCGTATGGGTCGGCTTTTTCTCGCACCACACCATCGGCGCCCAACACATGAAACTTATAGGCCTGACCTGCCTGAGCACGGGGAATAAAGATCGCCCAAACGCCCGCATCGCGGTAATGTTTTAGGCCGTGTTTAGAGGCGTCCCAGCCATTGAAGTCGCCAATTACTGCAATGCGCTGGGCGTTAGGTGCCCAAACGGCAAAGCGCACGCCAGACACACCGTCAAATTCACAATGCTGCGCCCCCAACCAGCGATAGGCATCAATCTGCTGGCCTTCGGCGTAAAAATACTGGGCCGTCGTGTCAAGCAAATCCCCGTAAGCATAAGCATCTGCCATAGGTTCGCCGCCGTCAAAACTGAGCCGGTACCCTGTAGGTCGACGGCGATTTCCCAGGGTTTTTTCAAAAAAACCACTGCGATGGCTGCGAGTTAAGCGTGTAATTTTACGACCTGTTTGAGCGCACACTACGTCAACCTGTGTAGTACCGGGAGCCCAAACGCGAAAACTCAAACCCTGCTCGGTAACATGCTGTCCAAGCCAGGCAAAATGATGGTTATAACGCGCATCGGCCAGCGCCTGAACGCTGGTATCAAACTCACTGGTCGTTTTGTTTTTCATAAGCATCTCTCAGCCCTAAACTGTCACTCGGTCTACAATCAATTGCTCGAACAATTTCGACCAACCTTGCTTTGAATCAGTTAAATCTAGCTCGGGCAGTTTTCTAGACCAATTATCGTATTCAAGAAATGTGCCTGGAATATTAACGGGGGTGTCGGCTCCCAATAAATCATCCAACTGCAAAATCACCCACGGACTTGCGCCCTTGGCGCAGAATCGATAGATCGCAATGCACAGCGCCTGATCACAGGACTCCGGCATATCAAGATCAGGCCACACATCACAATGATGTAGCTGCTCTATCAGGTTTTTCTTTTGTGCTGCTCGAACATGCCGCTGAGACTCGGCGGAATTTTCATCGACCAAGCCGTATTGCAGCCGCTGTTCAATATCCAAACCCTGCCACCAGGCACGCAATGGCGGAACGTCATGGTTAGCCACCATTAAAACGGCGTCATCACGCTGCTCTTGGGCTGATAAAAAACCGTCCGCCGCATCTGTTGCAAAGTAGAATAAGGCATTACCCAGCATACCGTACTTGTGCATCATTGCACGGAAATCATCGGGGACAACACCCAAATCCTCGGCAATTATCAGGCATTGATTGCGCTGTGATTCAAGCGCCAATAAAGCCAACATCTCGTGAACGTTCTGATACACGTATAGTCCGCTTAGGCCTTGCTCAGTTTGCACACACCACCACACCCGCTGCAGCCACATGGCATGATCTAGACGCAAAGCACCGGCACCGCACATGGCGCTTCGAAGTAACGAGATAAAATGATCGTAGTGGCGCGCGCGCAAAACGCTGGGATTTAATGGCGGCATACCCCAATTTTGACCGTTATCCGAAAAGGGATCAGGCGGGGCGCCGATATCGGCATTTTGCACAAACAAATCAGCGTTGGTCGCCACCTCGTGGCCACCGCCAACAGACGCTACAGGCAGGTCTGCCATCAAACCTACCGACATGCCGTGTTCGGTAGCAAATGCTTGGCATGCCGCGAGTTGCTGTGTAGTAAGCCACTGTAAAAAGCCATGAAACGCCCAATCTTGACGGCAAGCACCACCAAAGGGATTGTGTTGCACCTCAAAGTCGCAAAATGACCTTAGCGAAGCTCCATTTTGATACATAAAGTCTTGCCAGTGCCCTAGCCAGGCTGAATCTTGATCCTCAAACTCTTGGTAAAGTGCCGCCAACACTTCGTATTTGAATTTTGCAACTTCACGCCACTGAATACTGGCGGCCTGCCTTAGTTCGCAGGCTCTAACATCGTAGTCAGGAACGAGAGCATCTGCAGGCTTGCCTATACCTAGAGCGTCGCAAGCACCTGCAACGTCAATATAGAGCGGATTCAAAAAGCGGCGATCAGAAGGCGCATAGGGGCTTTTACTGTGTTCGTCTTGCCAAGCCAGTGCGGCCAATGGGTTCAGGCCAATAAGGTCGACACCGAACGGAGTAACCTGCTTGATCAATGCACGCAAGTCGGCAAAATCGCCCACGCCTAAATTCTGAGTCAATCTCAGGGTATACAGCTGCAAGTTAAGGCCCAAGCGTCGCTTGTTCTGCTCACTTACATAGCATCGATCAGGGCACAACGCGATGTCTCCGACGTAGGTGCGCTCGTCGTCTAATATCAACCAAATTTGATGATACCCAATCGCAAGACCATCGAGTGGCAGCTGATATCGCGAATAGGTGAGGCCCTGGTATTGATAATCCCCCGAAACATTAAGCGATGCGATCGCAATGTTTTGGGTTCGAAACTTAGAACCCGTCTCGAGTTCGACCCGGCAAGCCACGTGCTTATATCCATGCTCTGCGGGCAAATAAAAAAATAAGATATGGTCTTGCACCACAGAAAACGCGGGCAAAGGATATAGCCACGGGGCAACATCCAACTGGTACTGTTTGTCCCGACGAGCGGCATCGGCCACCGCTACGCCCATTAGCCCTAAGGCATGTTCGCGCACAGACGCTGAGATTTGGCGAGCCTGACCTCGATAATCTACGTAGTCACCCGAAATGCCCAGGTGGTAATACAAGGTATCCAAATTTAAATCCATACAGGCACGTGGCTCCGCGGCAATTTGCCTAATAACCGATCGAACAGTTTAGAGTAGTCCCAAGCCCAGAGCACTGAACTACATACCTATTCACAGAAAAATCTGACCGGGTTCAATGTTCGTATTACACTGCATACGCCCTTTAGTATTGTGGAGCACAGACCATGCAAGCGCTACGCACATTAATCATTTCTGCCGCGTCTATCGCCCTGTTGAACGCGTGTGGGGGTGGGGGTGGAGGTTCAGGTGGCTCGAACCCGCCGGTCAGTACGCCTAATGATGGCTGGGTTGCCGGTGTGTACGAAGCTGCTGATCAATTCGAAAATCAGTGCGCCAGTCCGCGTTCAGGCACCGATCCAGACACCGGCAGCTTATACCCCGATCGTCAAGGAAGCGCTGTGGACGAGAAAAATTGGTTGCGCTCATGGAGCAACGACACTTATCTATGGTACGGAGAACTACCTGATTTAAACCCCGAAAACAACTATTCCGAGTTTATTACCGAGCGCTTCCCCACCGAGCCTAACGGCTATTTCAGTCAACTAAAGACCACCGCAACAACACCCAGCGGGAAAGCCAAAGACAGCTATCACTTTGTTTTGGATTCGCAGACTTGGTACGAGCTTTCACAGGGCGGCGTCTCATTTGGTTATGGCATTGAATTTGCGGTGTTAGCGTCGTCGCCCCCGCGCGACATTCGCATTGCCTATTCGCAGAATACCTCGCAAGCGGCTCAGTTTGGCATGACTCGGGGCACCAAAATTATTGCCATTGACGGAGAATCCGTACTCAATGGCAACCCCGACGCTCTTAACGCCGGTTTAAGCCCCGACGTGGCTGGCGAGGAGCACAACTTCGAAGTTTTACTGCCCGGCGCTCTAGAGACTCAAACATTTACGCTGACTGCCGCTGAAGTGGCCATAGACCCGCTACAGAATGTAAAGGTCATTCCCACCGCGACCGGTAACGTCGGCTACATGGCCTTTCATGACCACATAGCGCCGGCCGAACTCGCCTTAATCAATGCTATTCAATCACTCAGCCAACAAGGAATTAACGACTTGGTGATTGATCTGCGTTACAACGGCGGTGGTTATCTCGATATCGCATCTGAGCTAGGCTACATGATCGCGGGAAATGCAACCTTAAATAGAACCTTCGAGTTGTTACAATTCAACGATAAATCCCCCTCTGTAAACCCCGTTACCGGTCAAACAATAAGGCCCATACCGTTTCATACCAGAGCGCAAGGGTTTTCGGCGCCCGAGAATCAACCCTTACCCACCTTAGGTGATAGTTTAAACCGCGTATTTTTGTTGACCGGGTCTGGCACCTGCTCGGCCAGCGAAGCACTTATTAACGGCTTGCAGGGTATTAACTTCGACGTAATCCAAATCGGTGCAACGACCTGCGGCAAGCCCTACGGCTACTACCCAACACCGAACTGCGGTAGCACATACTTTACGGTGCAGTTTAAAGGCGTTAACGCTGCTGGATTTGGTGACTACCCCGACGGTTTTACGCCAAGCGCTGGTGGCGACCCAGGCGCAACAGAAGTGACGGGGTGCTATGTGGCCGATGACTTTGACAATGCATTAGGTGAGGCGGCAGAAGCACGTTTAGCCGCCGCCCTGTACTATCGTGATAATGGCTCGTGCCCACCCGCGCTTGGTACTCAGTTTACACCTAGCGGTGGCAACGGTGGACCTCTTGGAACTGGAGCAGAGACGCTGAGTTTAGGACCGGCAGAACCCAACATACTCAAAACTCCGGCGCGCCGAATGCGACTGCTTTAAGCCCTTGAGACCTGCGAGAGCTTCAGCCATACTGAGGCTCTTGCGAATATCTCTGAAGTTGCTATGCAAAATACCCACACCGGCTGTCTATTCACTGTCTCTGCACCCAGTGGTGCAGGCAAAACCAGTCTTGTAAAAGCCCTACTAGAGCAAGAGGCAAAACTTCAGGTATCGGTTTCGCACACCACCAGACCCATGCGACCCGGCGAAACCGATGGTCTTAACTACCACTTTGTTAGCCAAGCAGATTTTGCATCACTGCGAGAGCAGGGGGGCTTTATCGAATGCGCTGAAGTGTTTGGTAATTGGTATGGCACCTCAAAAGCCTGGGTCCAAACCATGCTGGAATCAGGCTTAGACATTATTTTGGAAATCGACTGGCAAGGTGCCGAGCAGATCAAAGCCTGGTGGCCTGAAACTTGCGCCATTTTCATTTTCCCGCCCTCACACTCTACCCTCAAACAAAGACTGATAGGGCGCGGACAAGACAGCGAAGAAGTCATTCAGCGGCGCTTGTCGGAAGCAGAGCTTGAAATGCAGCATTACACTCTTAGTGACTATTTGGTCATAAACGATAACTTTCAGGTCGCCCTTGAAGATTTGCAAGCCATTGTCCGTGCAGAACGCCTGAAAACTGAGCGCCAGACTCAAGCCCAAGGCGCGCTGATGTGTGATTTAATACCTAGCCTTACGCTACGCAAGCCCTAGAAAATCCTTTATACTGTCGGGCTCAGTAAATAAACCCTGTTATTAGGTATTAAAAAATGGCTCGAGTCACCGTCGAAGATTGTCTAGACAACGTAGACAACCGTTTTGAATTAGTTATGGTCGCGACCAAACGCGCTCGCCAAATTGCAACTGGCGGAAGAGACCCGTTGGTTGCAGAAGAATCCGACAAACCTACCGTTATCGCATTGCGCGAAATCGCCGACGGCTTGGTCAGCGCTGAAACTCTGTCGCAAGAGGAACAACGCCAAGCTGAAGACGAGCTCGCCGAGGTCATGACGGGAGTTACTCTGTAGGTCAAACCGCATGGAAGCGCTTGCTCGTTTAGACCAAACCTTGGCGGCCTACTTAAGCCCCGAACAGAGTCAAAACATCAAGCGCGCCTTCTTCTACGCCGAACAAGCCCACTTTGGCCAAACGCGCCGAAGTGGCGACCCTTACGTCACCCACCCACTGGCTGTTGCTTGCATCCTTGCTGAAATGCACATGGATCCTCAAAGCATCATGGCGGGCCTTTTACACGATGTCATCGAAGATACAGGCATCAGCAAAGCAGCGCTGGCCGTGCAGTTTGGCGATACCGTCGCAGAATTGGTTGATGGCGTTAGCAAGCTAACGCAGATAGAGTTTAACTCGCTTGCCGAAAAGCAAGCTGAGAACTTCCAGAAAATGGCCCTAGCCATGGCGAGAGACATTCGTGTTATTCTGGTAAAACTAGCCGACCGGCTGCACAACATGCGCACCCTAGGTGTACTCAACCCCAGCAAAAGCCGCCGTATCGCCAAAGAAACCCTGGAAATCTACGCTCCTATTGCGATGCGCCTTGGTATGAACACGGTGCGTATGGAATTTGAGGACCTCGGCTTTAAAGCTCTGCACCCCATGCGCTATGAACGTATTTTGGCTGCCAGAGCAAATGCACGCGGCCATCGCAAAGAGCTGGTTGAAAATATCCGTAGCCAAATAGAAGCTGCACTGCACCGAGAAGGTCATAGTGCTACCGTCACGGGTCGAGAAAAGCACCTGTACAGCATTTACCAAAAAATGAAAGAAAAGCGTAAGTCCTTCGCCGAAATCATGGACATTTACGCTTTTCGAATTATCGTCGATTCGGTCGACACCTGTTATCGCGTGTTAGGGTGTGTTCACAGCATTTACAAACCCGTTCCCGGCGAGTTTACCGATTATATCGCCATGCCCAAAGCCAATGGCTACCAGTCTTTACACACAGTGTTGCGCGGCATGCACGGGGTTCCCATCGAAATCCAGATTCGTACGCGCGAAATGGAAGATATGGCGAACAACGGTATTGCCGCGCATTGGCTTTATAAAAGCGATGACAAAGCGACCAATGTCAGCCAAGCCCGCGCTCGTAAATGGGTTCAAGGCTTACTCGAAATGCAGCAAGTTGCAGGCAACTCCCTAGAGTTTATCGAAAGCGTTAAAATTGACCTATTCCCCGATGAAATCTATATCTTCACCCCCAAAGGAAAGATTTTGGAGCTACCTCGGGGCGCCACGCCCGTCGATTTCGCTTACGCGGTACATACCGGCGTGGGTAATCGCTGCGTGGCCTGCCGCATTAACAATCGGTTAGCGCCTCTGTCAGAGCCCTTACAAAGCGGACAAACGGTCGAGATCATCACTGCGGCTGGTGCTCGCCCGAATCCGGCATGGTTTAACTACGCCATTACCGCCAAAGCGCGAACCAATATTCGGCACTTCTTAAAGCAACAAAAACGGGAAGATTCGGTAGCACTAGGCGAACGCCTACTGGACCGAGTACTCACTACGCACGACAGCTCGATCTCTAAACTCAAAGGCCCTACGCTCGAAGCATTTTTGGCAGAACACCACTATCAAAATCTTGAGGACTTAATGGTCGACGTCGCACAAGGCGAGCGCCTACCGAGCATTACCGCGCAACAATTGCTCGGTAGAACACAAAACGACGACGCCGCATCGAAAGAGACCATCGCTATACGTGGCACCGAAGGTTTTATGGTGACCTATGCAAAATGTTGCCACCCGCTGCCGGGAGACCCGATAGCGGGTTACTTAAGCTCAGAAAAAGGTATGGTAGTGCACCGCGAAAGCTGCAAAAATTTGGGTGAATTCCGTGAAACACCCGAGCGTTTGGTGGCGCTGCGTTGGCATAACGAAATAGAGGGCGATTATATCGCCGCACTAAAAATTGAAGTCGAGAACCGGCGGGGTGTTATTGCTGTAATTGCCACCCGGATTAATAGCATGGACATCAATATCGAAAAGATCGCAACCGGTGACAAAGACCATTTATTTGCGCTGGTAGACCTAGAGCTACAAGTTCAATCGCGAGTACACTTAGCTCGGGTCATGAAACGATTACGCAATATCGACGGTGTGCGAAAAGTCACACGCGTCAAAAATTAATAGAGGCCTCAATGAACAACAAAGCCATTATCGCCACCGAAGCAGCACCCGCCGCCATCGGACCGTATTCTCAAGCCGTTAAAGTGGGCAATACCGTATGGATTTCGGGTCAAATCCCGCTCGATCCGGCTAGCATGACCGTCGTCGAGGGCGATATCAGCGCCCAGGCCGAGCAAGTGTTTAAAAACTTAAGCGCTATTGCTGACGCGGCCGGCGGCAGCTTAAATCATTCAGTTAAGATTAATATTTCACTGACCGACCTCGGTGCCTTTGACGCGGTAAACGCCGTCATGAAAACGTTTTTTGCCGAACCTTATCCTGCTCGAGCATGCGTGCAAGTCGCAGCGCTGCCCAAAGGGGTGGCGATTGAGGTCGAAGCTATTTTGGCGTTATAAACGGCGATCATTCGCCAACCAATTTAGTTAAAAGAATCTGCGTTTCAACCTACTTACTGATACCCATCTCGATAACTTGAGAATTTCAGCTGATAGCCACTGGCTACTAGTCGCGGGTTAGCAACGCGTTTATGGTCGTGGAGTGTACTAGCGGGCAACACAGTTTCTGGCGGCTTAAACCCAGCACGTGCCGCCAGATGACGCTCGATTTCGTAGCGTGTGGCGGGGGCTCCGTCGCTACCATTGTAGACCGGAGCTAGGGTCTTGCCATTTTCCGAAAGGTTGATAAGGTGCGCCAAAAAGCCCGCGCAATCGTCGCGATGAATTCGGTTGGTATAGACCTCAGGCTCGGGCGAAGACCAAACCCCTTGCTTTATTCGGTTCAAATAAAACTGCGCCCGACCATCGTATATCCCAGCAAATCGCACAATTGTTAGGGGAGCGACCGCGCGCAGCATCGTCTGCTCGGCTGCAATCAAGCTTAATGCGGCGTAGCCCTGCTGGGCAAGGGGCGAGTCTTCAGTGACCCACGCGCCCCCACTTTCAGCATAGACGCGCGTGCTACTGACATAAAAAATACGTTTCGGCGACAGACCGTGAAGGGCAGCGGCAATATTACGCGCGCCTTGTTCATAGCCCTGCTGATACCCAAGCTCTGTGTATTCAGTGGGTTTTAGCGTAACCAGAATATAATCAGGACGGTACTCTTTAAGCACACCCAGCGTCTCGGGTTTCAAATAATCCGCTTGAACCCAGTCAATAGGGCCGTCAGAGACCTCAGGAAGATTTCGGCGTAAGCCTAAAAAACTGTATCGTTCACTTGGAAGCTCGTCAGTCAATCGCTGCCCAATGTCGCCACAACCAATAAGTGCGACCCGAAGCTTGTTATCCATTAATGCCACGCTACACTGTCCCTATTCCAATATCGTATTACTACATGCCAAAACCAAACACGAACAGAAGGGTAGCATTAAACGCCACTAGTCCGATATCACAGCTGACTGGCGTGGGGCCTAAGCTTGCGGAGAAACTAGCCACCCTAGGATTACATCAAGTAAAAGACCTTTGGTTTTACCTACCACTGCGCTATCAAGATCGTACACGGCTTACCCCAATTGGGGCCTTACAAGATAGCAGCGATGTTGTTGTCGAAGGTGAAGTTCGCCTTGCAACTATAACTCTCGGGCGGCGTCGTAGCTTGGTGGTCAAACTGCAAGACGGTACCGGCACCTTGGTGTTGCGGTTTTTTCATTTCTCGCGCACCCAGCAGCAACAACTTAAACAAGGCCTAACCTTAAGATGCTTTGGGCAGGTTCGACGCGGGGCAAATGGGTTCGAGATGGTGCACCCAGAATATCGCCGAATTGAAGAGGGCGAGGCTATGGAGGAAGCACTTACTGCAATTTACCCAACAATTACGGGAATAGGGCAGGCCACCTGGCGAAAGATTTGTTTAGCGTCACTCCAAGTTTTAAGTGTCAATCCGCCCGACGAGCTCTTGCCACACGAGCAGACTTACGGCATCGGACTGGTTCAAGCCATTCAAATTTTGCATCAGCCACCGCCAGATGTTTCGCTATCTGCTCTGGCGAATAAGCAACATCCTGCGCAGTTGCGACTGGCGCTCGAAGAACTGGTGGCGCATCGAATTAGCTTGGGTGAACTTCGCGCGCTTCAGACGCAACATCAAGCGCCCAAAATTCCTTATCAACAGAAACTGACAGCGGCGTTTTTAAAGGCACAGCCCTTTCAAGCCACTGGCGCTCAACAACGCGTGATTGCCGAGATTGGCCAGGACTTAATGCGGCCCACCCCCATGCTGCGACTGCTGCAAGGCGATGTGGGGGCAGGCAAAACCTTGGTGGCAGCAGCGGCCGCTTTGCAGGCGGCGGAGTCGGGGTATCAAGTGGCAGTAATGGCGCCCACAGAGCTGCTGGCAGAACAACACTGGCGCAATTTCGAGCGCTGGTTTGGCAACAGTAAATTCAAGCTAGCGTGGCTCAGTGGTAAAACCAAAGGCAAAAAACGTGAGGTAACGCTAGCCACGATAGCGACACAAGAAGCCAATATCGTGATTGGTACTCACGCCTTGTTTCAAGCAGATGTAGAGTTTAGACACCTAGGCCTTGTCATTATTGACGAGCAGCATCGCTTTGGTGTCGAGCAGCGGCTGACCCTAGCGCGCAAAGGCAAGGCGCTTAGACCACATCAACTGGTGATGACCGCCACCCCCATACCCAGAAGTTTGTCGATGGTGGCTTACGCGGACCTAGATTGCTCGATTATTGATGAGCTACCTCCGGGGCGGCAGGCTATTTCTACGGTTTTAATCGATTCCACACGACGAGCTTCTGTCATTGAACGAGTGGCCCACGCTTGCAGAGATGGGCGCCAAGCCTACTGGGTGTGCACGCTCATCGAAGAGAACGAACAACTCGCGGCGCAAGCGGCCGAAGCCGTAAGTGAGTCCTTACAATTGCAACTTACCGATTTACGCATTGGCTTAATACATGGGCGTCTAAAAAGCACAGAAAAAGAGCAAATTATGGCAAGCTTCGCCGCCGGTGACTTGGATCTGTTGGTCGCTACAACCGTGATCGAAGTGGGGGTTGATGTACCTAATGCGAGCCTAATGATTATTGAAAACCCCGAACGCCTCGGCCTCGCACAATTGCACCAGCTAAGGGGGCGAGTCGGGCGCGGGACCATCGCCAGCCACTGCGTATTGATGTACCAAACGCCTTTGTCGCAGACGGGTAAGGCGCGCTTAAAAGTCTTAAAAGATAGCCAAGACGGGTTTTACATCGCCGAACAAGACTTGCTGCTTCGTGGACCCGGCGAACTCCTTGGGACTCGACAAACAGGCCTGATGGCCTTTCGGGTTGCCGAGCTGCCCCTACACGAAGATCTGCTGGACAGCGCTGCCGACATTGCCGATGACTTGATGCAACAACGCCCCGCAGTGGCAAGGCGTTTAGCGCGGCGCTGGACCGGCGAGCGAGCAGCCTACGCCGGCGCTTAGTCTAGTACTGGCGGCAACAATTTCTGTAGCGCCATTTTTTCTTTAATTGCGGTACCAGTTAATGCAAAGCCTAACAGGTCGCCATTAGGCGCGCGAAATTCGGCTTGAATGTTGGGCGCCTCACCTAACTCCTGCCACTGACCTTCGGCGCCACGAGCGGGCGGGGCCACAATACAAGGGCAGGCAGGCGTTTTAATCGCAACTGGCATTGCGGGATACATAACTTCGGTAGGCTCGCCAGTCAGTGTTTTTGCCAACGCTTTACCTGCCGCAACCAAGGGTGCAACATAGAACAAAACGTGGCCTGCCACCTCGGCACAATCGCCCACGGCATAAACGTCTTTCGCGTTAGTCGCCAAATAGCGATCTGTAATAATGCCTCTACCCGTCTCTAAACCACTGTCGACCGCCAGCTGAATACGTGGCCGCACGCCCACTGCAGATACGACAATATCGGCCTCGATCATAGTGCCATCATCGAGCTCTGCAACGACGCCAGAATCGCGTTTATGTACGGCTTTGACCAAACGTCCAAAATGGAAGGTTGCGCCCAGTGATTCCAAAGCACCTTGCACAGAGTGGCCCGCTTTTTCAGGTAATAAGGTCGGCAAGCAATAGCCTAAAGGATCGACAGCCTCGACCTCAAAACCACCGTTTAGCAAGTCGTTGGTGAACTCACAACCAATTAAGCCGCCACCGATAATGCACAGCTTTTTGACCTGGTGCTTTTCCACCGCTTCACGAAACGCGGCGTAATCTTGCAGGTCATTCACCGAATACACTCGATCTAAACCATCGCCCTGCAAGGGTGGACGAATGACTTCCGAGCCCGTAGCCATAACCAGCTGGTCGTACGCAATCGCTGATCCATCACTGAAGGTCAAAGTCTTAGCTTCGGTATCAATGACAGTGACCATCGAATGATTAAGAATGGTCGCGTTTAAAGTTGTTGCCATGGCTTCGGCAGATTGCATCGCTAACTTTTCGGCACTTAGATTTTTGGTAAATCCTGTGGATAGCAAGGGCTTTGAATAGTTACTGCCATCATCAAAAGTAATGAAGGTAACTTTGCGCTCGGCGTCGTATCTACGCAACTCACGAATCAAACCATAGGCGGCCATACCCGTACCAATAACGACCAAGCCTGCCTCGTCATTAGCAGGAGCCGGTGCACTAGCAGGTGCAGACCCTTCAAGTAGCTCAAAATCGTCTTTGCCCACGCCACAATCTGGGCACAACCAGTCTTCAGGTACATCTTCCCAACGCGTCCCGGGTGGAATGCCGTCGTCGGGCCAACCCAGCTCTTCATCGTAAATCAAGCCACAAACAATGCATTCCCACTTGGCCCACGGCGCATCACCCGCCACAGGTGCTTTAGTCTCTTCCTGGGCATCAATCGTTGGGGTTCTGACTTCTGCAGCTGCGGATGTTACCTCACTAGCGGTGGTAATGGGGCTGGCATCAACACATTCAAAATCGTCTTTGCCGACACCGCAGTCGGGACAAAGCCAATCTGCAGGAACATCCGCCCACAAAGTGCCTGCGGGAATGCCATCATCGGGCCACCCTTCAGCCTCATCGTAAACCAAGCCACAAACAATACATTCCCAACGTGCCACGGCGCGTTCTCCACCATCAATTCATTGCGGCTCACTATATAAGCCTCAAATTTTTGTGCAACCTGCATATTGCCTAAATGGCAAACGACGCGATTCAATGCTAGGCTTCGGCCCAACTCACCGAGGGTAATATGACCGTTTCTTCCAATCTTGTTTGGCGTTCTGAGCATGAGCACATTGGCTTTACCAAGCGCCCCCCGCGCGCTTTGTTCGATCGAGGCTCGCTAACGCAGATACTTCGAGGCTTAGGTCATTTAAGTGTCAACAAACGTCTGCAAGACTGGCGTGTCCCCTATCTCGATGAACAGCTTCTGTTGCAGGCGAAGGTAAGCCGCGATTTCGCACTCACTAGGGAAGTATCATTACACGTCAACGGAGAGCCCTTCGTCTTTGCGCGCAGTATCCTACCAAACCTCACTCTACAGGGACCGAATCGATTTTTGCGCCAGTGGGATTCACGGCCCTTAGGCGAGTTCCTGTTTAGCCACCGCCAGTGTCAGCGAAGTCTGTTCCAGTACACGCGTATGGCAGGGAGTCACGTCATGCTACCTCGTGATCTTCGCTCGACAGAGACTCTGTGGGGGCGCCGATCACTGTTCTATTTACACCAGCAACCTCTAATTGTGGCGGAGTTTTATCTTCCCGCCTTCCTTGATTGTCTAGTAACAGATCTTCAGACCTAGGGCTTTTTTTGACTGGGCAAAACACTTAAGCTTGCACGGCATTCAAAAAGGAAATCTTGTGTCGATCAAACTGTTAGGCTTCGCGCAATTAATGCGCATCGACAAACCCGTTGGGACACTCCTCCTTTTGTGGCCCACCTACTGGGCGCTGTGGCTCGCCAGCGGGGGAGTTCCAAACTGGGATATCCTGCTTATTTTTACCCTTGGTGTATTTTTAATGCGCGCGGCAGGCTGTGTCATTAACGACTTTGCGGACCGAGGCTGGGATGGCGAGGTGAAACGCACGTCCTCACGACCTTTAGTGACGGGCGTGGTAACCCCCAAAGAAGCCATTTTTTTGTTTTTCACCCTACTAACGCTCGCGTTTGTCTTGGTTTTACTAACTAACCCTTTAACCATACTGTTGTCACTGGGAGCAGCCGGCATTGCGGCCGTCTACCCCTTTGTGAAACGCGTGAGCCACTTACCACAAATTGTGCTGGGCGCGGCATTTTCGTTTGGAATACCCATGGCGTTCAGCGCCACACAAAATGCACTTCCGGCGGCTTTGTGGCTGATCTTTCTGGCCAATCTTCTGTGGACCATGGCCTACGACACCCTGTATGCCATGGTTGATCGCGATGACGACCTTGTCGTTGGTATCAAATCGACCGCCATTTTATTTGGGCAAGCCGATCGTTTGATCGTGGGCATCCTGCAGGCAATGACCTGTGCACTGTGGCTGTTAATGGCCTGGCAGTTTCAGCGTCACGAACCGGCCTACATCGGCATTATTGTCGCAAGTATGGGCTTTGTTTGGCAGCAGTGGCGCATTAAAGATCGTGCCCGTATGGCCTGTTTTCAAGCCTTTAAAGATAATATTATTGTTGGACTCATCGTGTTTGCGGGTTTAGCCGTAGATTTATATTTGTATCCTGCTGCGGTGTAGCACTATGAAATTACGGTTTGTTAGCTCGATACGTGATATCGAAGCCCGTGCATGGAACGCATGTGCTAATACCGATTACCCTTTTTTGCGCCATGATTTTCTACTAGGCTTAGAAGAAACCGGCTGCACAACCGCTAACGCTGGCTGGCAACCGCATCATTGTGTAGTGCTGGACGGCAATGACGTGGTGGGGGCCGTACCTACCTATCTAAAAACTCACAGCTATGGTGAATATGTTTTTGATTGGGCCTTCGCCGATGCGTGGCAGCGATCTGGCTTGGAGTATTACCCGAAATTAGTCTCTGCCATCCCGTTCACACCCTGCGCAGGCCCCCGGGTTTTGATACACCCGCAGGTACAGGCGCCAAAAGAAGTAGCCGAAATGCTAATCCATGGCATTCAGGCAAAGGCGGGTGAAATCTCAAGCTCTTGGCACGTTTTATTTCATTCCGAAATTGACCATAGCCATTTAGCACGCGCGGCAATGCACGAACGGCAAACCTGTCAGTTTCATTGGTACAATCGAGACTTTAAAGATTTTGATGACTTTTTGGCAACATTTAGCAGCAGAAAACGTAAAAACTTAAAGAAAGAGCGAGCAAAAGTAGCAGAACAAGACATCCAAATGTGTGCACTCGAAGGGGATGCCATTACCCCCGACATTTGCCAACAGTTTCATCGCTTTTATCAGATCACCTACGCCAAGCGCAGTGGTCACGGCGGCTACTTGACGCAAAGGTTCTTTACAGACTTGCTACCGGCATTGCGTGATCAGGTACTTTTGGTTTTTGCTTATGCCGAGAACACACCCGTCGCCGGAGCGCTTTACTTCAAAGATTCCAAGAATCTCTATGGCCGGTATTGGGGTGCACTGGCGGAATTCGACGGCCTCCATTTTGAAGCCTGCTATTACCAGGGTATTGAGTACTGCATTCGCAATGGCCTGCAACATTTCGATCCTGGTGCGCAAGGCGAGCACAAAATCCAACGCGGTTTTGAGCCCATAAGAACGCATTCGCATCATTACATCTGCGACAAACGCTTTGATACGGCTGTCCAGCGCTTTTGCCAGGAAGAGGTCGATCACGTGCGCGACTATCAGGCTGCTGCACGCGAGTTACTACCCTTTAAACAAGCGGGTTAACGGTCGACGAGATCGAAATCACTCATTTCGGGTTCACGCATGTGAAAATAGTAATTCGTCGCGCTGTTCGGCCAATTGTTGACGACCTTGCCCGCGGCATTTTTGTACCAGCTCTGGCAAGACGCTACCCACACGGTTTTGGTCATATCACCTTGCATTTTCTCGTTGTAGGCGCGTAAGACCTGCTTGTTCACTTCCATACTCTTTAGCTGATGCGTCAACAACTTGGTAATACACTTCACAATGTAAGTAGCCTGTTGTTCCACCATAAAAATAATCGAGTTGCTGCCTAAGTTAGTATTGGGGCCATACAGCATAAAGAGGTTGGGGAAATCGGAAGTGCACACACCGCGATAGGCTTCTGCACCCTCGGCCCATGCGTCTTTAAGAGATAGACCGTCGCGCCCGTAAAAGTCCACCGGCGCCATAAGATCTGTGGTTTGAAAACCCGTACCGTAAATCAATACATCCGCATCCAGAACCTCACCATCCTCAGTTTGTACGCCCGCTGGGGTAATGCTTTGAATAGGCTTGGCCACCAAGTTCAGGTTGGGGCGCGCCATGGCTTGATAGTAGTTATCAGACACCAAAATCCGCTTACACCCAATAGCGTAGTCGGGCGTTAATTTCTGACGTAAATCTGGGTCTGTAATGTGATCTTCTAAATATTTTTTAGCGTCTTTGGCTAGCAACCACTGAAAGAATTTCTTATTGGCAATGGCACCGTACATAATTTCGCCTCGCAAAAACACTCCCAAACGGTGCAGACGCTGTAACCAAGGAAGGCGGGCAAAACGCTGTTTTTCGGACTCGGTATAAGCGCGGTCATTACGTGGTACCACATAGTTCGCACTACGCTGATACACATGCACTCGCTCGGCGGCTTCGGCAACATGAGGAATAAACTGTAAAGCGCTGGCCGCGTTGCCAATAATCGCGACTTTTTTACCTGTAAGGTCGATATCGTGATTCCACCGCGCCGAATGGAACGAGTCACCCCCAAAGGTATCGGCACCTTCAAAGTCAGGCGTGAAGGGCACATTTAACTGACCCAGACCTGATACCAAGACCCGCGATTCAATTGTCTCACCACCTCTGGTGGTCACTGTCCACGAGCCGTGCTCATCGTCGTAGTCTGCACGTTCGACTTCGGTATTGAATTGAATATGATCGTTTAAACCAAAGTGTGCCGCGCAATCGCGAAAGTACTGCTTAATTTCATCGTGCAGCGAATAGACTCTGCTCCAATTAGGATTGAGATAAAACGAATAGCTATAAAATACAGAGGGGACGTCACAACCACAGCCAGGGTAAGTATTATAATTCCAAGTACCTGCGACATCATCGGAGCGCTCTAGAATTACAAAATCATTAATTCCTTGTTGCTTAAGCTGCACCCCCATGCACAGCCCCGACATACCAGCACCGATAATAACCACTTGTTTTGTTGTCACGCTATTTTCCTTTTGAATTGTTATTAGGCGGGGTCGTGGTCCCGATAAAACGTCAGTGTTTTTGCATCTGATTGTTCAGGCACAAAATAGTAACCTTCTGAATCGAAGGCCTTGCAAGCTTCCACCGAGTCAATCTGGTTTTCAAGTACATATCGCGCCATCAGGCCGCGTGCTTTTTTGGCGTAAAAGCTGATCATTTTATATTGATCATTTTTCAAGTCTTTGAATACGGGCGTCACAACCGTGGCATTCAGCAACTTGGGTTTAACCGACTTAAAGTACTCGTTCGAGGCCAGATTTAATAATGTTTCGGCGCCAGAAGCTCGTAATTGAGCATTTAATGCTTGGGTAATGCGATCTCCCCAAAACTGATACAAGTTGGCAGCGTCACCCACGCCAAATTTAGTGCCCATTTCTAAACGATAAGGCTGCATCAAATCTAATGGCTTAAGCACCCCATACAAACCCGACAACATCAGCAAATGCGTTTGCGCGTAGTCTAAAGCTTCGGGGGATAAGGACTCAGCATCAAGGCCCGTGTACACATCGCCCTTAAAAGCAAAAATAGCTTGCTTGGCGTTATCGGGCGAAAAGGGAAGCGTAAAGTCCATAAAACGCTTGTGGTTTAACTCAGCAATCGCGGTACTCACACCCATCATATTTTGGATATCATCGGGCGCGAGTGCTCGCAGACCTCCGACTAAAACTTCGCTGTATTCTGTGAAGATTGGCTGAGTATAGGCATCAATAACCGCTGGTGTTTCGAAATCCAGGGTCTTGGCGGGCGAAATAACCATCAACATGTCTGTGCGTCCTCTTACTAAAACAAGTACGATGGTACTGGGCTTCGGCTTTTTACGCTATGCTTACGCCCCAGTTTGACGAAGGGATAACGGAGAATAAACCCTTGCAGCCTTTTTTGACATTTAATGACCGCCTGCAGCACGCGCTCGGACTGGCCCTTTCTTGGCTATTACTGGCCATGGCTATCGTTACCGTAACTGTGGTGATACTGCGCTACGGGTTTAATATGGGCACCATCGCACTGCAAGAGGGCTTGGTGTACTTGCACGCCTGCGTCTTTTTAATGGGTGCGGGTGTCGCCTTGGGTCGCGACAGCCACGTCCGTGTGGATATCTTCTACCAAAAAATGTCACCGCGAAATCGCGATTGGGTCAATGCACTCGGTATTATCGTGTTCTTAGTTCCTGTCAGCGTCATTATTGGATTGAGCAGCTGGAGTTACGTGCAAGAATCGTGGGCCATTCGAGAGGTCTCACCCGAGCCGGGCGGTATTCCTGCTGTCTTTGTTCTAAAAACACTTATTCCTGTATCAATGCTGACGCTGTGCATACAAGGCATAAGCTTGCTGATAACGTGTAGCCAACGCTTAGTGTCAGGAGAGCACGATGGACGGTAGTATCGGGCTACTCTTGTTCGGCGCCATCTGCGCGCTGCTATTATTCGGATTTCCGGTGGCCCTAACACTAGGCGGTACCGCCTTATTGTTTGCCGCAGTGGGTATAATTACTAACACCTTCGACGCGAGTTTATTAGCGGCCATACCGGCTCGCGTATTCGGCATTATGACCAACGAAACCCTAATCGCCGTGCCGCTGTTTGTAATGATGGGCGTGATACTCGAAAAGTCAAAAATCGCCGAAGACCTGTTAGTTACCATGTCTAAAGCCTTTGGTCGCCACCCCGGTGGCTTAGGCTTGTCGGTAGTGTTTGTCGGCATGTTGTTGGCCGCAAGCACCGGTATTGTCGGTGCTACTGTCGTTACCATGGGCTTACTGTCTTTGCCCAGCATGCTCAACGCAAAGTACTCACCCTCGTTAGCTGCCGGTACCATTTGCGCGACCGGTACACTTGGGCAAATCATCCCCCCTTCAATTGCTTTGGTGTTATTGGGCGACGTAATGTCCAACGCCTATCAGCGAGCGCAGCTGAATATGGGTATTTTTAATACCAAAACCGTATCGGTAGGCGATTTATTCATAGCTGCCATTGGCCCTGGCGTACTTTTAGTCGTGGCTTACGCGGCCTACATTTTTATTCGCGCGCGCATCAACCCCGAGATTGCACCTGCCGCAGACATGGAACCGGCTTCAAGGTCTGAGGTTCTTCAAAGCCTACTTCCGCCGTTAGCATTAATTGGTATTGTGTTGGGCTCAATTTTAGTCGGCGCGGCCACACCCACCGAAGCGGCAGGCGTTGGCGCCATTGGCGCACTGATTTTGGCGTTATTTAAACAACGTATCGATAAAGCCCTGCTACAAGATACCTTGCACCAAACCTTAAATGTAACGGCGATGGTATTTTTGATCTTGGTGGGCGCCACGCTATTTTCATTAGTATTCCGCGGGTTTGGGGGTGAAGAGCTTATCCAGTCGGCTTTCGAGAGCTTACCGGGCGGGGCTTTCGGTGCCGTATTCGTCGTAATGCTAGTCATCTTCCTTCTGGGCTTTATTCTCGATTTTATCGAGATCACCTTCGTCGTCGTACCCATTGTGGGGCCAATCTTACTCATGATGGGTATCGACCCCATTTGGTTAGGCATTATGATCGCTCTGAACCTTCAGACCTCGTTTTTAACGCCTCCCTTTGGATTTGCGCTTTTCTATCTGCGCGGCGTAGCGCCCAGTTCGCTCACTACCGGTGCTATCTATCGCGGGGTAATTCCCTTTATAATTATCCAATTAGCTGTACTGGCACTGCTTTGGGCTTGGCCGCCATTGGCAACCTATTTACCCTCTGTTGTAAGCCCCTAAAAAGAGTTTCTCATCATGAGCATGAACGACCTAGATTCCATCCCTTTGCCACAAGGCGACCTCGCCCTTCAAGTTGTGGCGATGCCAAAAGATACCAACGCCGACGGCGATATTTATGGCGGCTGGTTATTGCAACAAATGGATATAGCGGGCGGCGCCGTTGCGCGCGAAGTCGCAGGTGGCAGAGTCGCCACCGTCGCAGTATCTGGGATGTCATTTTTAACACCCGTTCATCTTGGTGCGATTGTATCGTGCTACGCCGACGTTCTAGAAGTGGGCCGGAGCTCGATTCGCATGGTCGTTGAAGTGTGGATTTCCTCTAAACACGACGGAGAGCCCATTAAGGTCACCGAGGGCGTCTTTGTATTTGTCGCGATCGACCAAAATGGCCGAACACGACAAATCGATCAGGGCGACTGAATAAGAAGTTCGTCGGCAACAACCTCGCGGGCATTAATATAAGCCCGCTCAGAAATTTGATGATAGTCGCGAACATTGCTGTAAAAGCTTGAGAACGAATCGTAAATTTTGGCCGCCATAGGGTCAGTTGCTATTAGCTCACCCAGCACTTCGTTAGATGCCTTAGCCAAGGCCTGCAATACCGAATCGGGGAGACGGCGCAGTTCCACTCCGTGCACATCGACCAACTCTTTTAGAGCCGTATTATTGCGCGCGGTAAATTCGTCCAGCATGTCTTGGTTCGCTGCCCGCGCAGCAGAGGTCACAATAGCTTGTAGGTCGCTAGGAAGTGACTCCAGTGAAGTCTTGTTAACGATTAACTCTAGCATCGCACCGGGCTCATGCCAGCCCGGATAATAGTAATACTTGGCCACCTGGTGCAAACCTAAGGTTAGATCATTAAAGGGCCCAACCCACTCTGCAGCGTCAATAACACCCGTTTCTAGCGAGGTATATAACTCACCGCCAGCGATCCTGACGGAAGAGCCCCCCGCTTTGGCGAACACCTCGCCAGCCAATCCCGGAATACGCATTTTTAAACCAACTAAGTCCTCGGGGGAGTTCAGTTCTTTATTAAACCATCCCGCCATTTGCACGCCGGTGCTTCCGCCACTAAACGGAACCAAGTTAAACGGTTCGTAAAGTTCGCGCCAAAGTTCGATGCCGCCGCCGTAGTGAAACCAGCCGTTCATTTCTTGAGCTGTCATACCAAAAGGAATAGCGGTAAAAAATACCGAAGCTGGCACTTTGCCCTTCCAATAATACGCCGCTCCGTGGCCTGCATCGGCAACGCCCTGCGATACAGCATCAAACACCTCAAAGGGGGGCACCAGCTCACCCGCGCCGTATACATGAACTGTCATGCGCCCGTTGCTCATTTCATCGACTAAGCGTGCGAACGTTTCTGCCGCTGATCCCAAGCCCGGGAAATTTTTAGGCCAGGTGGTAACCATTTTCCATTTGACCTGCTGGGTTAAGCCGCTTGTCGTAGTTTGAACGGGCCCTTGGTTAGCACCCGGGTCAGACATGCGCTCGTAAGTCCACAAGCCCAAAACAAGCACCAAAGCTGCTACTAAAGCCAGTATAATCGCCGGGCTCCAGTTTTTTTCCGTTTGTGTTACCGACATTTTTTATCCTTATCGCCGTTAAATCGCTTGTAAGTTAGCGTAGTGAAGTACCAACCATTTTGTGCCCTCGGTATCGAAGTTTACTTCCACCCGAGCATGGCTGCCACGCCCTTCGAAGTTCACCACCATACCCTCACCAAAAATTTGGTGATACACGCGCTGACCCAAGCTAACACCAGCATCGGGTACGGGAATATTTTGAGTCACGCGACTCACCGGTTGTGCAACGGTAGACTGCAACCTAACCTCCTGCAGGCAAGTATCGGGTATCTCACGTACAAACCGAGATATCGCATTATAGTTTTCAGAGCCATGCATTCGGCGGGTTTCAGCGTAAGTTAGCACCAACTTTTGCATCGCGCGAGTAATACCCACATAGCAAAGACGACGCTCTTCTTCTAGGCGCGTCGGGTCTTGACTAGACATTTGGTGGGGAAACAAACCTTCTTCCATACCCACCAAAAAGACTAGTGGAAACTCCAAGCCTTTAGCAGAGTGCAGCGTCATTAACTGAACACTGTCTTCAAAGTCTTCCGCCTGCCCATCACCAGCATCCAGTGCGGCGTTATCCAAAAACTGCTGCAAGGGCGTCATGGAATCATCGTCAGCTCGAAACTGGCCCGCCGCAACCACCAGTTCTTGCAGGTTCTCGATTCGCGCCTGCCCCCGTTCGCCTTTTTCTTTTTGATGGAACGCTATTAAACCCGAACGCTCAACTACATGATCGGTCAGTTCGCCCAAGGCCAAGCCATCGGTTTGTTCATCTAACGCTTCAATTAACGACAAAAAGCCTTGTAGAGCAGAGCTGGCACGAGCAGGCAATCCAGAACCACACAAATGGATAGCCGCCTTCCACAAAGATTGTGAATGGTCACGAGCGAAAGCGCGCAAAGTCTCAATCGTTTTAGCGCCAATACCGCGTGTGGGCGTATTAATGACACGCTCAAAAGCGGCATCGTCATTACGGTTATGCACCAAGCGCATATAGGCTAGGGCATTACGAATTTCTAAACGCTCGTAAAAACGCTGACCGCCGTAAATTCGGTAGGGAATGTCTGCCCTTAGAAACGCTTCTTCCAAGACTCGCGATTGCGCGTTGGATCGGTACAACACCGCAACGCTTAACCGTGGGTTACCTTCGCGATGCCATGCGTCAATCCGGTCAACAACAAACCGAGCTTCGTCGTGCTCGTTAAAGCCCGCGTACAAGTCGATTTTTTCGCCTTCGTCACCCTCAGTCCAAAGGTCTTTCCCTAAACGACCGAAGTTATTATCAATGACACCGTTTGCCGCTTTTAGAATGATTTGGGTCGAGCGATAGTTCTGCTCTAAACGGATAGTTTGAGTATCGCTAAAGTCTTGGCTAAACCGCTGAATATTTTCAATCTTTGCGCCGCGCCATCCATAGATTGACTGGTCATCGTCGCCCACCGCCATAACAGGAATTTGCGCGCCAGCTAGGACCCTAAGCCAAGCATATTGGACCGTGTTGGTGTCTTGAAATTCGTCGACCAAAATGTGACGGAAACGGTTTTGATAATGCTTAAGTAAGGTTGGGTGGTTTAACCACAGCTCGTGCGCTCGCAATAGAAGCTCAGCAAAATCAACGAGGCTGCTGCGTTCACAGGCTTCTTCGTACGCGCGGTAGGCTTTAACCATGGTTTGTAAATAAAAATCACCGCTGGTATCGATGTGCTTAGCTCGCAAACCTTCGTCTTTTTGTGCGTTAATAAAGCCCTGGATTTGTTTGGGTGGCCAGCGCCCATCATCTAAACCCAATTCTTTAACAATGCGCTTAACCAGACGCAACTGGTCATCGCTGTCTAGGATCTGAAAGTTTTGCTGCAGGCCGGCTTCGCGCCAGTGCGCTTTCAATAGGCGATGGGCAAGACCGTGAAAGGTGCCAACCCAGAACCCGTGGGTACTTAAACCCAACATTGACTCAATTCGGCCCCGCATTTCTTTGGCAGCTTTATTGGTAAAGGTCACAGCCAGTAGCGCTTGGGGCGAAAAGCCTTCGGCTCGAATTAGCCAAGCAATTCGGTGCACGAGTACGCGGGTTTTGCCGCTGCCTGCCCCCGCTAATATTAGGGCATTGCCGGGCTCCGCAGCAACAGCTTCACGTTGCGCGGGGTTTAATCCATCTAATAATTCAGTCACGTCCATGCGCTAATTGTATCGAAAATACGGACTAGGCTCACCGAGAATACGCATCAGGGATGATAATTTCTTATACAGGTGTTATTTTAGGACCATGTACATCGAAACGATAATAGGAATAGCACCATGAAACTACTTTCTGCCGCACTGGTAAGCTCTGCACTAATTGCCGGCCAAGCAATAGCTTGTGATCTGCCAACCAAACCCACCCTTCCTGATGGCAGCAAAGCGGAAATGGCGGAAATGGTCGCCGGCCAGCAAGCTGTAAAAGCCTACCAAAAAGATTTAGGCGGATACCGCGATTGCGTAAACGCTGATATCGACAAAGCAGACAAGGCCATGAAAGAGACCAAGTCAGAGGAAGAAAAAGCAGCCTTAAAAGCAGAACATGCCGCCGCGGTGGCCAACTTCAACAAAGCCGTCGAAATGGAAGAAAAAATCGCCGGTGAGTTCAATCTCGCCATCCGCGCTTTTAACGCCAAAAAGAACAAGTAGGCTAAGCGTCAACCTCAACGTTTAAGCCGGCCGCTAAAGCCCGAGCCCGCCACAGTTCGCGGGCGCGCTCTTGCATATCAATATGACGGTCAGATTCGTCCACAATTTCCATGCCCAGCATCGTCTCGACCAGGTCTTCCATAGTCGCGATACCCAAGGGGTCGCCGTATTCATTAACCACCAAAGCCATAGCGATACGAGCATCAACCAACTCTTGAATTAAATCGGGCAGGGGTTTGTTTTCCAATACCGCCAGCAAGTCGCGTTTTAAACTCGCTAAACCGTCGCTGCCTTTACCCTGCGCGGCTGCGAAATAAATATCATCTTTGCGCACAAAACCTACGATATCGTCTTTGTTTTGGTCATAAATTGGCACTCGCGAAAAGCGCAGGGCTGGTTCTAAGGCTAAGACCTCAGACACCCGCAATGATGCGGGTAGGGTGTACATAACGGTTCTCGGCGTCATGATATCTTTAACAACCAATCCACGAAACACCAAAGTGGCATTAATGGCTCGCATTTCAGCGGTATCAATTACACCCTCGCTGTGGCCTAATTTTGCTAGCACATGAAAATCATCGCGCGACAAATTAGGGCCTTCAGGGTGAGACGCCAACCAACCTGTTAAACCTTTGGCGGCCAAAACTAAGGGGTACATAGACCACTGAACCCAAGCTAGAATAGGCCCGCAAATAGGTGCCAATTGCTGCCAGTAACGCGCACCCAAGGTTTTAGGAATAATTTCCGAGAACACCAAAATTAGCAGCGTCAGTACGGCAGAAATCACACCAAAATAAACTTCACCAAACAACGCGGTTGCCTGTGCGCCAGCACCAGCAGCACCCACCGTGTGGGCGATAGTGTTCAGCGATAAAATGGCCGCCAAGGGTTTATCGATATCGGCTTTAAAGCGCTGCCATAACTTGGCGGTTCTAGGCTTGTCGGCATCAAGCCCAGCGATGTAAGTTGGCGTCATCGATAGCAGTGTTGCTTCGAGTAAGGAACACAAGAACGAGACGCCTAAGGCAAGGCTTACGTAAACAAGTAATAGCAGCATAAAACGCTAGTAACTCCTGAATTAAGGGGTAGACCACCGTGTGGCATAAATCGACTCTATCAGATCAATTCGGGGCTGAACGTGTGATGCACGATTTTGGCTTGGCGTCAGCAAATCGGCCCAGTAGCTTTGATTTGGCACCCAGCTCGGCCAAACACCCGATGCCGGTTTTCCTGTTTTAGCGAAGTTGGCCCACATACGGCGCATTTTCGCACCAGATTCGCCCGTGGTTTCAAAATACATACCTAACATCACGCCAGTTTCACTACCATGTGGTGCGCCCAGAATGTACTCTTCGTCCTTTGCGAGCGGCTGATCATGGAGATACGCGTACGCAGGAATACCTTTTTCGGTCATCGCCCTCATGGTAAGCGATGCTGAGGTCAAGTAACGTAGATCACCAAATAAACGCTGGTATGCAATATCGGGTTTGTACTCGTAATCGGCGGCATAAACCACTTTAGCCTCGTCTAGGTAAGCGCTGATCCATGAAGTAAAATCGCTCAGCTGTATACCCGTACCCGGCAACACTGAGCCTTCATACGAATTCGCACCTGCGATGTAGGCATCAAGTTTGGGCTGATAGTTGTCGCTCATAAACAGTTGCGCGGGCTCGGCTTTAATGGATATACCGTCAACTATTGGAATCTGAAAGCCTTGCTGCGCTTTAACCAATGCTTGAGCATCTAATGCTTGCAAAGCTTGGCGCGATGGCTCGGCCAAACCCACCGCAGCCAGCAAGTTAGACGCCTCCTCCTCTGCGCGCTTAACGGGGGAACCGTCCCAGTAGCGCTGATTTTGGTAGGTGTCTTCTGTGTACCACAAGGGCCAGGTGGTATAGCTACTTTGCGCGATCGCTTTATGAAACAAACCTTGAGCGTCATCGTTCACCATCAGCAAGTTAACCGCCATAGCACCAGCAGAGACACCAAAAATGGTGACGTTGTCTGGATCACCACCAAAGGACTCGATATGACGATTCACCCAGCGTAAAGCAGAAACCATATCCATAACACCGTAGTTAGAAACACTCGACTCAAGAGCGGGGTGCGACATAAAGCCCAAAGCGCCCAAGCGATAGTTAAACGACACCACTACAACGTCTTCTTGTGCAATTAAACCCCCAGGAATGTTGCCACTGCCCGCTCGAAAGCCCCCACCATGGATCCACATCATGACAGGTAGCTTGCCCGCCTTGCCTGGTGTCCATATATTTAAAAACAAACAATCTTCACTTTGTTCATCAGAGGTGCCCAAACCATAACGCGGCTGAGGGCAGCTGGCGGAAAATTCACTGCCTTGGCGAGTACCGTCCCAAACAATATCCTCTACGACAGTCCAGCGCTTGTCGCCAATTGGCGCCTCTGCGTAAGGAATGGACTTATATACCGCCGACTCGGCACTGACCAACCCAACATAGCCGGCAAGGGTTAAAGTTAATCCACTTAATACTATTTTTACTGTGTTGGCTCGCATGGTTTGTCTCTGAGTGTTAAAAGCGTAAATAGCTGTTTCTGCATGCAAAGGATATTAGTAGCCCTTTGCTAAATCTACCACATACAACAAGGGCTGATGATTAAGAAAACGCTCGAGGTTCTGTTCGAATACATCCACAGCCGCCTGAATGTTGGTTGGCGCTGAGGTATGGCTAGTCACGTACACCTTTGGGTGCGACCAAAACCGATGGGTGGGGGGCAGCGGCTCTTGTTTGAATACATCTAAAACCGCGGCCCGTAAATGCCCTGAATCAAGCACCTGCACCAAAGCGTCTTCATCCACACAGTTACCTCTGCCGGTATTCAATAAAATTGCATGGGGTGCTAAGGCGTACAATAGATCCGACGACACCAAATCATCGGTCTCGGTTGTATTGGGCATTACGCAGAGTAGGTAATCTAGATCTTTGGCAAAATCTAAACGTTGCTCGTAGGTAAAACATGACTCAAAGGCCGGGGGGCAATGACCAGATCGGTTAAATCCGGTAACGCGTAAACCCAATGCCTTAGCGGCGATGGCAACATCGCAGGCGATGTCGCCAGTGCCCATAATACCCAGCCGCTTCCCCAGAATAGTCACCGGCGCGCGCTGATTCCAAGAACTGTCTTGAGCGTAGTCCAAAATTTCGCGCTCTAAGGCGAGTATCCAGCCTAACACGTACTCGCTCATCACCTGCCCAAAAACGCCTTTAAGACCTGTGAGCTGATAATCTCTCCGCGAGTGGTTCATTAATGGGGTAACGCCCGCCCAGGTAGATTGCACCCATTTCAAGGCTGGTGCATCTGATAAATAGCGAACAATCTTATCGGGTGCACCTATTATGATCGTCGTAGACGCCAACAGGGGCAGGTCAGGGTTTGAAGATGCCACACAGCGCAGATCGGCCGGCAAGGCTTTAGTACAAAGGTCGGTAAGTAGCGAGCTTTGATCGTCAAGAACTAATAAAACGTTCTGGCTCGCCCATGATAGAGAGCTCATTGTGTCTCGCCTACTAACTACTGATCATCGCGAGACCGATACGAGACAACGCGCCAGAATAAAAAACCCAGAACACCCACAATCATGCCAACCACGATTTCCAAACCGTACTGACTTAAGATCTCTTGCATAAAGTATTTTCCCTAGCTAAATGTGTTTTGCGACGTCTTTCAACAGACAAGTCGCGCAGCCGGCAACTAAGACTCAAAGTACGAACCTCTGCCATCAATTTCAACCACCTGTTCAATAGACGGTGGGTTAGTTACACACTTTAAATTTACGCTATAGGCCTCTGGGTGAGAGCGCGGTTGGTAAAAACTTTTAATACCACAGGTTTTACAAAAATAATGTTTAGCAGCGTGCGTGCCAAACAAATAGGTGCTTAAGTTGTCGGCATTGGTGAGCAGGGTAAAATTTTCGTGCAGAATGAACAAATGCTCGTAATCAATCAGAGAACACACCGAGCAATTACACTTCCAGATCTCAACTGCATTGTCGCCGATAAACGAAAACTTCACTGCGCCGCAGTGGCAGCCGCCTGTGTAAGTTGTCATTAGCTATCCTTTAGACCTTTCTGTGCCGGTCGTCGAGTGTAACGCGATTTAGATAAGGGCTCTATCACGAAACAAAATTGGCCACGTAATAGGCTTCGCGATCTGCCTTGTTCATACCTGCGGTATCATCCATAAAGCGGTTGCGGTCCTGTCGGCTGTTGAACAGCCAGATACATACCGTATCTCTGGAATGATATATCGCCTTTAGCTCGTCATTGATGTCGCAGAGCTCTACTGGAATCTCGGTTTTAATACAGATCATTGCTATCGATCACCTGCTTTAAAAATATAACGGCTAGAGTAACGTAACTGCAGACAATGCATCAAACCTTAAGCAACCTCCAGTGCAACGTCTCCGCCCAACATTAATTCGGCGGTTCAGGCATAATAACAATTCAAGGAGTTCACACGTTCGGTTACGCATGATCAGCACAGACAATACCTTTATCCGGCAGAGTTTGCGGGCTTTGCAGAACAAACACTATCGTGAAATCTACGATCAAGCCATTGCTCGCATCCGAAAAGATGTAGAAGATGCGCCTGCTTATTTTATTCTAGGTAAGATATCTGCCGACCACAATAATCACGCCAAGGCCCTGGAACTTTTTAAGAAGGCCTGTGCGCTGGCATCAGATAACGAGTACTGCCAAGCGTACTGCGCTCAAATGCTGACCCTGTCGGGCGACCAAATTAAAGCGAAACATCGGGCAGACCTTTGCGCAGCGCTTGATATTCAGGACCACCACATAGCAGACATGCTAGGGGTGGTCTATACCCGAACCGGTTTTCACGAACTTGCGGTGCCTTGGTTTAGAAAAGCCGTTGTACTAAACCCCAGCATTGCTAACTACCACTACAACCTTGGCGCCTCGCTTCAGTTTATTGGCGATTTTGACGGAGCTGATGCCGCCTACAAAGCGTGCTTAACGTTGGATGATAGTAACTATCGGGCGCTATCGTCCCTAGCACGCTTAACCAAACAGCCAGCCGGTACACCCTTAGTTGCTCGGTTAGAATCTACTTTTTCGAAAGCACTTGATGATACGGATGCGCAGCTGCACCTAGGGCACGCCATAGCAAAGTGCCTGGAAGATGCGAGTGATTACCCAAACAGCTTAACGTGGTTGCACAAAGCCAAATCGGGCAAGCAAGCTGCAACATCAGCCGTGAATTTTAAGAGCATTGTTGCGGGCCTCAAATCACTATCCACTGACGCAGCAGAGACAGGCGCTCAAGATTCACCGATCTTTATTGTAGGGCTACCCAGAACAGGCACGACTTTGGTGGATCGGATTATAGGGTCTCATTCACAGGTCCACTCAGCGGGTGAACTGAGCCTGTTTGGAAACCTAATCAAGCAGGCCGCAAAAACACCGTCGAACTTAACCTTAGACTCCGGCACCGTTGCAGCTGCGGCAAATTTTGACGAGGCGACCTTTGCACAAATCGGTCGCGAGTATCTAACACTAACCCGAGAACTCAGCCGAGGCGCCGAACGAACTACCGACAAAATGCCGCTGAATTTTTTGTACTGCGGACTTGTCCACCAGGCTCTGCCCAATGCAAAAATCATCGCCCTACGGCGAAACCCCATGGACAGCTGTTTAAGTAATTACCGTCAGCTACTTACCACACAGCAGGCCTATTACGCATACACCTATGATTTGTTGGAGACCGCCAAATTTTACTGCTTATTTGATGAACTCATGGCGCACTGGGCTAGGGCCTTACCCGAAGATCGGTTCATGCAAGTTCATTACGAAGATATCGTGTTTAGCCAGTTCGAGCAGACCGAGCGCCTGCTCGAATTTTGTGGGCTAGATTGGGAAGACGCGTGCTTAAACTTTCACGAAAACGACGCCCCGGTTTCCACCGCAAGCTCGGTGCAAGTCAGGCAGCCACTCTATTCTGGGTCGATCGGTCGGTGGCAACGCTACGGCGACAAACTTAAAGAGCTAGAACATTACTTGAGCAGGCAAGGTATCGATATCAACCACGGGTTGCCGTCTAAAGTTAATTAACAAAAAAGGGGCCGTAGCCCCTTTCAGATCTGCCATCCGAGAGCGTTTAGAAGTCCATGCTAAAGCGCAAACCCATAGAGCGGGGAGGCAATACGTTGGACTTGAAGTAACGGTTGGTTGCACCCGATACGGTTTGGTTAAACAACGCTGTTTGCTCTACACCGCTCTCTGCAAACTCATTGAACAGGTTGTCTACGAAGAAGGTCACGTTATAGGTGTCAAGACGGTAGACCGCTGCCACGTTGGCAATACCAAAGCTACCTAAGGTCAGACTATCGCCGCGTGCACCCGTGCGAGACAGCACATCGCCTTGCCAGGCATAACCCGCATTTAGTGACAAATCGTTACCATTGCTTAAGCCAATATCGTAGGAAGCAAACAACGAAACCTGGTTTTCAGGTGAGCCCGGTAATCGATCACCTTTAAGGCCATCTTCAAACGCGGTGCCAAAACCTGGAGGGGTGATCGTGCGAATTAATGACGGCACATCATCAGTAAGCTCTGTGCTGGTGTGGCTAAATGAACCACGAATGCGCAGTGCATCGGTTGCCAACCAATCGATGTTCATTTCTACACCTGTCGACTCGGCACCACCCGCGTTGATCGTGATCGGAATCGAGGCATTTACGGTAGCTGAAGACAACTGTGGATCATCCCATTCTACCAAGTACACAGCAGCGTTAAGCGTCATTCGACCCTCGAGCAAGGTCGACTTAACACCCAGCTCGTAGTTGCGCGTAGTATCAGACACATAGGCGCGCTCGTCGAACTTGGCAAAATCGTTAGGGCCAGGTCCAAACTGCTGTCCGGGCGCTAGGTTACAGTTACCCTGACCTGCGTTGGGGTCATACGCGTCACATGGTGCACCGCCGTTGCTGCCGCCGATGCGATAACCTTCGCTGATCGTACCATATATGTTGACTTCGTCGCTTAGAGCATAGGAAGTGTTCAGTTTGAACAGGGTACCGCTATCATCTTGCGCTAAGCTTGGGTCAAACGCGCGCATCTCGATCCGATTTAAACCTTCGGCTACGAAGTCAGACGGCCCAGAGAAGCCGTCATACAAAGGGAAGTCCACTGTCGACTGCGCTTCCAGTTCGTATTCGTAATAACGTGCACCTAGGGTGACTTGCCACGCGTCGGTTAATTCGTACGTGACCTCACCAAATACCGCTTTCTCGACCAACTTTGACGAGCCTGCTTCAAAATACTCTAGGTCATCGCTGCGGCTAGAGCCAAAAAAGTCAGCTAGCTCCGGCGTGTATTCGGCAGACGAGCCTACGTACTCTTCTTTATTGTAGAACGCGCCCACAATCCAGCTTAATTCGCTTTCCCCTTGTGAAACCAAGCGCAGCTCTTGGCTGAAGGTTTCTAAACGGTCATCTTCACGAGTAAACGCGGTAAACGTAGGGAAGGTTTCGTACGAGTATTCTAGGCTAATCAACAAATCGGTTTGGTCACGCTGACCTTGCTCTTCGTATTTTGAAGAACCGGTGGCAGACGTTAGTTCCGCAAAACCTAAGTCTGCAATTACTTCTAAAGCAACCAGGCTCGTTTCTTCTTCGTTAGGCTCAGCGACACGTTGCGCGTTTTCCCACTTACCGGTGGCCAATTCGCCGCGTTGAGCAGAGATTGAGCGGCCGCCATTATCTTCGGTTTGACGGTAGTAGGTCAGTGTGGCGTCGAAGTTGTCGGTAGGCTGCCAGCGCACAGCTACTTTTGCAGTAACGGACTCTTGCGAGTTGATGTCTTTACGAGGCGCCAGTTCATTGCTGCCACGAGGCGAGTCCGGCTCTGATACGCCAGGTGTTTTGACAATAAATGGTTGATCAATAAAGCCGGCATCATCGTAGCGATCTAGCGATGCACGAACCGCTAAGGTGTCAGAAATAGGTAGGTTTAGGGTAAAGCCTAAATCGGTGCTGAAGTCTTCGCTTTCGCTATTTTTATACAACTCACCGCGAACGTTTACATCGGTGCTTTCAAAGTTGGGGCGGTTAGGGATGTAGCGAATAGCGCCACCCATGGTGCCCGCTCCGTACAAAGTACCTTGGGGACCAAGCAATACTTCAACGCGGTCCATGTCGACCAAGCGCATATCAACGCCTAATGGAATCTCGCCAACGTAAGTTGCTACCGTTCCGCCAGTACCGATATTAGAACCCTGGCCTAAAGGGTCGGCGTTCAAACCACGAACCACTAACTGCTGACCGTTGCGGCCACCGCGGTCGACTGCGTTAATGCCAGGCACGTAAGATAAAGCTTCAGCAATATCACCAAAACCCTGCTCTTTAATACTGTCGCCTGTTATGGCCGCAATATTAATGGGTAAGTCTTGTAAAGAGCCCGCGCGGCGCGTTGCGGTCACGATAACTTCTTCCAACACCACAGCGCCGTCGGCATAGGCTGGAGTAACAGTAGCTGCCGCTGGCAAAGCCAGAGCAGCAGCCAAAACGGTCTTTTTAAATGATGGGTTCATAAACATCCTTGTGGCAACAACGGTCGATTGAGTGCGACCGCAGAAAAGTACTTATAAAACGAACGCGAATCGTAGCAGGTGATTCGCGTCACTGCATGGGAAATATTGCGCTTTTATAAGCTAAAGCGGGCCTTGCAAAGTGCAACGAATTGCATAGGCATTAATGCGAAAAAGGGCACTTAACGCTCTTCGTAGTCCTTGTCTAAAACCCCTTGTTCTTTCAGGGTCCTTGTGAGTTTTTGTACTCGAACGTAAGCGGCTAAACTCAAGATAAAGCCTATGACACCAAGCCATTCCATCTGCTAATTCCTTCTTAAAGCCGTTAGCGTTTATTCCACAGTCATGGATAGAATTCGTTAGGGGGCATTTACCTTTTTTGGTCTGCCCCTCCGTTTTTGGTTGACCCACAATGACTGTTCGTCATCACCTTCAACCACCTTGTACCCTTTACGCTTGTTGCCAGGGTCTTTGTATTTTATCCCATCATCGACAAGATTGAGTCGAAACTTCAGGTCGAGTCTGTGTGTGAAGGTCTCTTTATCGAAGTGGACATCGATGCGGGTCACGATCCCAGAGAGGTAGTCTTTCAGTTCTGCCAGGGTGTAATCCCTTTTCAATTCAATATCGTCAGCGTACTTGGCAACCCAGTCCAACCACTGCGCCTCTTGAGAAATCTCACTCAGACGAATACGTGCATTCTCAATCTGTACTTTTTTCTCAAGCAGTTTTTCATCAATCTTCTTCTTGATCTGCGAATACGTATCACCATCGTATTCTTTTAAGAGGTTTCTGGTTTCGAGTTCGACCAGTGAACTATTGGTGTCTTTGTACTCTTTCTGCACTTTTCGGAGATATCGAGTTTGTGTTGCTATCTCTCTTTGAAGTTGATCTTCGGTCTCGACCTTCCGACTTAGAGCGACCTTTTTGAATTCTTCCTTCAGTAAAGATGAGTCAGTCACGACTTTGAGTACAACATTAGTGACCGTTTCATCAGCAAGGGGGATCGACAGGGAACGAACCATGTTGCAACCGTGGTCGTCATTGATTCCTCGTTTCCACTTTGTGCCTTCTTTTAGTTGCCTGTTTACCCAACCACGTTCTTTGTTGGGGCAGTAATACAAACGCTCATTCTTACTCTCTTTGATACGACCGCTGATCTTTGAACCACAGTGTCCGCAGAACATAAGATCACGCAGTAGGTAAAACCTCTGGGTACGATTGTTCTGCCGACTACGTTCTGCAAGTTTGGTACGGCGTGAATGAACTCGTTCCCACACTGTGACATCGATTATCGGATCACACTGCGCTTCTATATTTTTGTAGGTGTAATGTCCAATGTAGTGCGTGTTTTGCATCAATCGGGTAATCGACCCAATGGAGAAAAGACCTCCTCGTCTACCTAGAACACCATGTGCATCCAGTTGAACTTTGATTTCTTTGGGAGACTTACCTAAGGCGTACCACTCGAAAATCTTCCTGACCCACTTGCTCTCATCTGTGTTCTCGACCAGTTTGTGATCTACCAGGCGGTATCCATAGGGTGCAGGTGCGCCATACCAAAACCCTTGCTTGTGACGGTTTAATTTTCCCTCTGAGGTTCTGATAGCACGTAATTCGTTGTCGTATTGTGCAATGGCGTCTAGAAGGGATTTGAGCAACTTGTCAGACGGGTTCGAAAGATCAAACTTTCCGTCTTTCGTGTAGAGGATCACTTCGTTCTTTAGGAACGAGAGTCTGATTGTCTGCTGGGCAACCTCATTTCTTGAGAGTCGGTCGTTGTTGTAGACAAAGACATTCTTGACATGACCATCTTCAATTTCCTTCATCAAACCCATTAAAACAGGTCGATTTTGCAGGTCTTCATGATGAGAGGAGGCACCGCCCTCATTCCAGACCTGATGCTTCATTCCTAACTCTTTCGCCTTAGCAATCCCCAACTCTCGTTGCGTACTAAGGGATGTCCCATCCAACTCTTGTGTCGCCGTTGAGACTCGTGTGTAGATATGAAGTGTCTGCATTTAACGTTTTTGTTATGGACCAAGGAGAAAATAATACCCCCTTTCGATCTATTCTGATATATCAAATTTAGACTAACAACAAAGTTTCGTAATAGCAAAAGCGAACGAAAAGGTGACCTCGAAGTGAGCACAGACTTCAAACAAACCCTCTGGAAAGCAGCAGACAAACTCAGGGCGCAGATGGATGTCTGAAGCAAACGCACGCATCGTTATAGACAAATTGTTGAGAGAATCTGACTGGGTTCTGTTCGGGGACGATGGTGTCGTAAATGTCGATACCGAGACACAAAATCTTGCAGGTTTCGCCGACTATGTTTTGAAAGATAGTGCTGATTTCCCAATCTGCATCATTGAGGCAAAGAAAGAACTCATCTCCCCTTTGGTTGGTAAAGAACAAGCGAGAGGATATGCGGAATCGTTAAATTGCCGGTTTGTCATCCTATCTAACGGTTGTCCAATCCCTCGATTTTGACCAAATCGGAATAGATTTCTGAGTCAATACTTGTCAGATACTTGTGTGAGTCTCTCATTGCGTCTGTGGCGTCCTTCATCATGGCATCCAATTGAGGACGGGAGGTTTTCGCACCAGAGACCCCTGTATCGACATATTCTTGGACGATTTCCCAGTTGTGGTTCTCTGCAACCTCTCGCAGTTCCACCAACTGTTTCTCACAAGATTGGTCGTTGGTGGACACTCGGCAGTAGATAGCGACACGTTTCATCATTCTCTCCCGATTCATCAAAAAAGAAGTCCATCTCGTCCTTTAGACCAGATGCGTCCCAGTATTCCGAAGTAGTAAGTGAAAGTTTGTCTTTGATGTGGGCGTCTATCTGAGTTTGGGGTAGTTGTTGCAACTCCTCTCGCAACGCAGCGACTTTTTCGATTAAACCATCAAATGACAGTTGTTTTTTCATACTGTAACCATACTAAATTACAGGGTAGAAGTCAATCTAAGTCATTGATTTATAGCACTAAAATAGGGATTAATGGGTTGGTTTCGCGACAAGCGAATCGTAAAAGTCTCAAGTATCGACAACCTGACCTCGACCGAAGAAAAGGAACTCGCCAAAGAGGTTCAATCTATCCGTAGACGCAGTAACGGTATCTGCTTGTTGCTAGTGGAAACGAAGTAACTGGATTTGAGGCGGGTTGTCGCTTTCGGTCAGAAAAATGCCCCTCCCGCTGAAAGCAAGCGAGGAGGGGCACGTTCTCTATTCGACTCCTGCGGGACCCTCAACGGCGTCTGCGCTTCTTCGAAGTGAATTTTCAACTTTGAACAGAACTAACAACAATACGAGCAGAATGATGGCACCAATACTTCCACCGGTAATCATAATTTGAGATGCGGCATTCGCATTGTTGCGCCCCGCCTCTGCCTCCGCCCTCATCACTTCCTTTTCTAACTCTGTATACGCCTCTCTAACTCCATCAAGATATGAGGAAGTCGGATTACTTAAGAAATTTTCAACCACAGGGTCTGTCGCTGAGTTGGGTTGTATTTCGTCAAGATCTAGTCCATTCAAACCCGCAGCGTCGCCGTAGTAGTCCGCAAAGTCATCGATATAATCCTCAAGACCGCTGACCACATCGTCCATCTGGTCTTCACTAAGGTTTTGCTGGAACCGATCCAATTGACCCGCGATGAAGGTTATGAGACTCCTGCGGTTCTCGACACTAACGTCCCATCCCTTGAACGCGACGAATAGCGGCATAAGGTCGTCAATCATATCGTCAAGTTCGCTTTCGTAGTTGGGCATTGGGTGCTCCCACTGCGGTTCTGCAGCGGGTTTTGCATTGGAATCTGAGGGACTAACGTTCGAGTCTTTCTTGGTTGCTTGCGATGCAACTCTCGGAGGTTCTTCAAATTCGGGAACATCAAACCTGTCGGTAACTTCGGCATCGGGAGAGTCGGAGAAATTCCACAACGCCAATACCAAAAAAAGTGCGCCGACCGCAATTGCTGCCAAGATCAACGACGAAATAACTCGTCGAGCGTTATCGAGAACAATGCCTTCAAATTTATCTAAGAACGACCTCATGGTGTTGCCCC
>JAHEKX010000020.1 GCA_024644535.1 Gammaproteobacteria bacterium | reverse complement strand
GATGCATCGCCGATGGTAGTGTGGGGTTTCCCCATGTGAGAGTAGGTCATCGCCAGGCTTCTAAATTAAAAAGGGTCACCCGTTTGGGTGGCCCTTTTTTAATTTACAGACCGCGGAAATCAACTTACTACTTGCAATCGCTCATATTTGGGAATATATTCCCAAATATGAGCGATTCTCTAATATTTAAAATCCAACAAATGAGTAGCCTGATATTAAGGCCGCTTGTGCGCCTATTGCTTAAACACGGCGTTTCTCATCGGACCTTAGAACAGCAGGTGCGTCATATTTTCGTATCAGAGGCCGAAGACTTGCTTAAGGATCGTGACACCAAGCCAACAGTTTCATCTTTGGCGGTACTCACTGGGTTAAGCCGCAAAGAGGTCAAGCGTATTTTAGAGGCCGACTTTAAGGGGCTTGCGGAAGAAACACTTAGTCGGAACCGCGTAGTGCGAACGCTGAGTGCTTGGTGCAATCACGAAGACTTTTCAACTGACGGAGCACCAAATACGTTGTTTGCCGACGGTGAGAATAGTTTCGCTGACCTAGTCAGGCGCTTCAGCGGTGATATGACGCCCGCTGCCATGCTGGCGACCTTGCTTCACAGCGAGAACGTAGTTCACACAAATGGCGCGTTGCGGCTACAGAAAAAAGAGTATTTGCCTCTGGAAACCTCGCATGAACGGTTGATGCTATTCGGAACCGACACTGCTGAATTGATGGGGACGATCGAGCACAACTTAGAAAGTTCAAACGACAACCGCTGGTTTCAGCGCAAGGTATCCAGCCACCTGATGCATCGCGATGCTGTGCCCGAATTTAAGGCCTTGTCCAATCGTAAGTCGATGGAATTGCTCGAATACTACGATTACTGGTTGTCGAAGCACGAAGTTGAAGAGGGTGACCCCGATGGTAGCTATGTCGCCGTGGGCATTTACTACACGCAAAATCAAGATGAGGCAGGAAAATGACGTTGGTTAAATACTTTGGTTCTGCGGTTTTAGTCGCCTTGCTCGCCTCGTGTGGAGGAGGTGGCGGTGGTGGCGGTGGCGCAACACCGACCCCGACTGGCGCAGACGGCGGTACGGACCCTGCGACTGGTGGTGGTACGACGGGAGGCACCGGTGGTGGCACCGATCTGGGAATTAGTGGCAGTGGTGCCCCTATTGCGTACGGCACCATCGATGGCTTCGGGAGTATTTTTGTTAATGGTGTCGAGTTTGACACCGACAACGCCTCTATCTTTGTCGATGGTGTGCCTGCCGGTGAGCCGGATCTCTCGGTTGGTATGGTGGTTTCGGTCGAGGGCACGATTAATGCTGATGGCGTGACTGGGGTAGCGACGGTGGTTATCTTCGACAACGAGCTTAAAGGTCCGGTGCAGGCCATTGCATTGAATGCTCAAGGTGATGTTATGACCATTACGATCTTGGACGTGAATGTAACGGTAGACCGAATTGCTACGGCCTTTGAAAATACCTCGTTTGATACCTTAGTCGTCGGCGATTTCGTCGAGATTAGCGGCTTTCCAGAGGGCCTGAGCGATCTGCGTGCGACCCACTTGGAAAAGCGGGAAGAGGTTTACGTCGAAGGTGAAACAGAGGTCGAAGTTGAGGGGGCTATCTCGAACCTAACGGACGCGTCATTCCAGTTGCGCACTTACACTGTCGATTATACAGGAGCTGATCTGAGAGAGGTTTCTGATGGGACTTTGCTGGAGGGCATGTACGTTGAGGTAAAAGGTACGATCTCTGGCGATCAGATTATCGCGAGTGAGATAGAAGAAGAGCGTTCGTTTTCCGACAGCCTAGAGCCCGACGACGATTTTAGCCTGCAAGGCACGGTTACGAACTACGTGGATGACTCTAGTTTTGAAATCGCTGGAGTGCCTATCGACGCCTCTAACGCCCTTAAAAAGCCAGGTGCCTTGGTCATCGCAAATGGCGTACTCTTGGAAGTCGAGGGGACCTGGGATGGCGATATCTTAATTGCCACAGAAATAGAAGCTCGCGAGGGGGAGCTAAAGTTAGAAGCGAGCGTGGACTCAGTGGATGTTGAGCAGTCTATCGTGACCTTGCGCTTTGCGACCGGCACAGTTGAGCTTACAGTTGACAGCCGAACCCGGTTTGAGGACGACGTAAGCGATTTACGGAACTTTGGCCTAAATGATTTATCCGCCGGTGACTTTGTCGAAGTTGAGGCCTACCTGAACGGGGGGCAATTGCTTGCAACGGAGCTTGATCGTGATGATCCAGACGATGAAGTTGTAAAAGCTTCTGTTGATGGCAGCAACCCAAACATCGAGATTACCATTTTGGGTTTGACTTATAATGTCGAAGGCGCCGAGTTTAAAGACAAGAGTGATCGCGACGTAGATGCCGCAGGCTTCTTCGCCCAACTTCCCTCCGGTGATGTGGTGCGAATTAAAGACGAAAGACCAGCAGATGGTATTGCTGATAAGGTTTCTTTCGATGTTGATGATGACTAAACCTTGCCGGTGTGGCCTATAAAGAGCTAACAGCTTTATAAAGCCATTTAGCCAAATCGGGATAGAGTGTACACTCGGGGCCATTTTGAAACTTTGGAGCCGAGTATGACAACCTGGACCGATTTGGTTAGCCCTGATGCCTTCACTGAACAAGGTCTCGGCGTCACCAACCCTGCCACAGGCGAAGCACTGGCCACCTTACGTGACATGAGTGACGACGAAATCAACGCGATCATTGCAGAAGCCGATCAGGCGCGCGGAGCTTGGGCATCTATGACCGCCAAAGCTCGTGCTGCCAAGTTAAAAGCTTGGAATGACCTGATTCTTGCCAATCAAGAAACGCTGGCCCAACTCATTACCGCAGAGTGCGGGAAGCCTCTAGCTGAAGCTCGCGGCGAAGTGGTCTACGGCGCGTCGTTTCTAGAATGGTTTGCTGAAGAATCGAAGCGTGTTTATGGCGATGTCATTCCATCACACGCTGAAGGTAAGCAAATTCTTGTACTGAAGCAGCCCATTGGAACGGCTGCCGCCATTACACCATGGAACTTTCCGCTTGCTATGATTACTCGCAAGGCAGGGCCTGCGCTTGCGGCAGGATGCTCGATGGTCTTAAAGCCTGCCGAGGCTACCCCCTTAACCGCCTTGGCGCTAGAGACCCTGGCTCACCAAGCCGGTATTCCAGCAGCGCTTTTTCGAGTGATTACAACCACTCAACCCGCACACGTGGGTGGACTTTTGTGTGCTTCCGATACTATTCGAAAGCTTTCCTTTACCGGCTCGACAGCGGTCGGCAAGATCTTAATGGGCCAGTCGGCTGACACCATGAAGAAATTAAGCTTCGAGCTTGGCGGAAATGCTCCCTTTATTGTCTTTGACGACGCCGACATTAATGCCGCTGTGGATGGTGCCATGGTGTCTAAGTATCGTAATGCCGGTCAAACTTGTGTTTGCGTGAATCGCTTCTTAGTTCAAGAGTCGGTATACGATGATTTCGTCGCTAAGCTCAGCGAGCGTGTAAGCGCGATGAAGGTAGGCAACGGCGCTGAAGAAGGCGTCACCGTGGGGCCGCTAATTAACATGGCGGCCTTACAAAAAGTCGAAACCCTGATGGCCGATGCCTGCGGAAAAGGCGCTAAAATTGTGACCGGTGGACATCGGGTTGAAGGCGATGGCGCATTTTACGCACCGACGGTGTTGACTGAAGTTACACCTGAAATGGCAATTTTTAGTAACGAGATATTTGGTCCCGTTGCCACGGTTGTTCGATTCAAGACCGAAGACGAGGCCATTGCGATTGCTAACAACACTGAATATGGCTTGGCTGCTTATTTTTATACACAAAACCTTGGCCGCAGTTGGCGTGTTATGCAGAGTCTTGAGTACGGCATGGTTGGCGTTAATGAGGGCATTATTTCGACTGAGGTCGCGCCTTTTGGCGGCGTTAAACACTCAGGTCTAGGGCGAGAGGGCTCCAAGTACGGCATCGACGAGTACTTAGAAATCAAGTACTGCTTAGTGGGTGGCCTAACTTAAGCCCCCATTTGCAGTAACTCTGCGGTTCTTGGTTGCAAGACCTTCCCTGAAAATTTGTGTAGCATCGAAGCATTTTATTCCTAGGGGAAGTTTATGGACCAAAAAATGAAAGACTTATTAGCGCGTGTCGAACGTATTGAAGCGATTGAAGAAATTAAAGCCCTAAAAGCACGATATCTAAACGCCTGTGATAAGCAAGAACCAGAGGAAGTTCGTGAATGCTTTGTCGCCGACGGCGCCATTATAGATATGGACTACTTTGCCTACTGCGATAATCGCGATACCTTTGTTGATGATGTTTTCGTACCACGCGGGTGTCATGACTATGTTCTTGACATGCACCACGGCGCTAACCCCGAGATTGAGATTATTGACGAGACCACCGCCAAAGGCATTTGGTCGCTGAACTATCGCAACATTAATACCCAAGATCATACACTGACTATGCTCAGCGCCTTATATCACGACGATTACGTTAAGACCGAGGCCGGCTGGCGTATTGCAAAATCCCGCACTGAATACCGTACCGTCATGGTATGCAGCTACGAGCCGGGTTCACTGCGTGTGGACGTCGCGGCTCGTACTCTTGCTGATGCGATGTAAAGCTGCGAACACAAGGCTCAATGTTGAAAAGAAAGAGGGGTTTTAAAGTGCTTTGCCGCAATTGCCAAAGCACTCAGGGCGAACCTACTTAATAAACCGCCGCGGGATTTTTGGGCCGCGGGTTGCCCAGCATTTTGCGGTGCGACGGCCGATCTTCCCCTCGGTCTTTAATGCCCAGTTCTAACGCAATTTCGGCCCCAATCAGGGTTTGACCGGAAAGCTCGTCGCGATTACGTGCTCGATCGATAGCATCAAAAATGTGCGCAGAAAATTCGGGGTTTTCGGCGTAGGCAATAAACTCTTCGTATTGCTCAGGATTGGTTTTACGCGCAATCTCCGAGCGTTCGGTAATTTGTGGACCTAGCCACAGTGAGACAGAGATCACGCCACTTCCACGTAAATCGTGCTCCATGTCGTGAGCAAATTTATCAATACCTGCCTTTTGCGCGCCGTAGGCAGGCCCATGCATGTAGCAATCGGCACCAAACGACGACACAAATCCAATTAACCCTGATCCTTGGGGTACCATAATTTGCGCGGCATGCCAGCTTGCGACGTAGGCAGATCGCAGACCAACATCCAGAATTTTCGCGGAATCGAGTTCTTTTTCCCAAAAGGGCTTTTTCTCGATTAGTTGGTGGTGGATATAGGTGGCGTTGTTCACCAGTATGTCCAAACGCCCCTGTTCACACTTAATTTTTTCGAATAATTGCGCAACTTGCGCATCGTCTGCATGATCGCAAACAATAGGTATTCCATTGCCGCCTCGTGCGGTTACCTCGGCGGCGGTTTCGGCGACCGTGCCGGGTAAGACCGAGCCGTCCCAGCCTTTGGCATGGCCCGGCGTTATCGTCCGACCGGTAACGTACACGGTATATCCCAATTCACCCAGCCCTTTGGCAATTCCTGCGCCCGCGCCACGGCTAGCACCGGTGACCAGAGCAACACGCAAATTCGACATAATAGCTCTCCTTTTTTAAAAGAGCATACTGCCTGCGTGCCGCTTGGGCTAGCGTCTCGTGTAGTCCATCTGAGACTATTGGCTGTTAACGCCCCTTATTGCGAGGCCCTTCGGTCGGGCGCTATTGGTTCGACCGAAGTATCGGCCCGGCTATCGGTAGAAGCGGGGTAGGGCGCAATGTCGCTTGAAAACAAGCCAATGAAATCGGGATGTGCAAGTACATCGAAGTAGTCACCGACAAATACATCAGCTTGCCGATCATGGAGCGGGCCTTGAATTTCAGTTGGCACGGTGGCACGGACTGCGGTCATTCCTAGGCGCTTGGCAAGTGAGCGCTGCTGCAGGTCACTGGATACTAAAAAAATCGATTTGGCGCGATGCTGCACGGAAAACTTGAAAAACTGACTCATAAGATACTCAAAAATCTTGTCACTGCCAGCGTAGATTGACGTCACGGTAATGTCGATCTGGTTAGAGTCACGATTGTCAGAGTCTATTGTGGTGGCGAGTAGATGGCCAAAAATCTCATTGGTTAAAGGGTCAAAAATAGACAGCGTGAGAGTATCGGAGTTAGCATGTTTCATCTTTGTGTGGAAAGGGTCGATACAGCGTCGGTCACCAGAAGTTAAGCGCTTTGCTTCATGACTCACTTCTAATGCGCGGTGAGCTTCGCCGACCAAGTAGGGATGCTGATGGAACGCGTTGACCTTAGCGATTTGGCAGTCTAACTGGCCCCTGGGTCGATCTTTGATCATGTGTTTCAGGGTCGTACAGGTGTGCTGTGGGTACAGAGTCTGCGCGAAGGCGATCAAGCGTTTGCTCGATGGGTAAACTCTTCCTGCTTCCCAGCGGCTAATGGTCACTGTATCGACGCCGTTAAACACGGAATTTTGCTTGGCCAAATACGCGGCTAGCTCTGCCTGCGTCATGCCCATCGACATTCGTCCGTGCCGGATCAGGTCTCCCGTTCGTAAAGTTTCTATCATGCTATTTTCGTCAGTCATGGCGTATCCTCCTGTGATAGCATCAGTATAGAAACATCGCTTCTGAAATAAATTACCCTTTAGGGCAGACTTTGCGATTTAACAGTTACCCTTTAGTATTAACAAAAAAAGTCTATAGATGCCCCATGGGGCAATTGCGACACGTTAATGAGCCGTTAAAGTGAGGTTTAAAAGGGTTTCCGCGTTGCTGGGAAGATCCGTTAACTTTATCAGAGATTTCTGCATGGTCCCGTCGAGCACCACCGCACACATATTGATCGTTGATGACGATGAGGCCATTCGCCGCAGCTTGTTGGCGTGGACTAAATCGTTAGGTATAGACGCTATAGCGTATGACAGTTACGAATCGTGTGTGGAAGGTTTGCGTCGACAGGACTTTACATTACAGGCATCGCCTACTGCGCATCCGATCACGCAAGCGATTATCGATGTTACGCTACCAGGCGAAAGTGGATTAGCCCTATTCGAGGTGTTGTCGCCCCCGCTTACCCTGGATCAAGTTGTCTTAATCACGGCGCGCGCCGATGATTTACCAAGCAGTTCTCGTAGCCCTAATGAGGCTAACTTTAGGCACGTTTTGAAAAAGCCATTTGATTTAGACGAGCTGGAGAGTTTGCTTGGCTTGTGACTTCTCGACAGATACGGCCACAAACTGTTTGGGCCTCAGTTCCGTGAGCCTAGATCCCGGCTGGCTGAGCCTTCTCGTCATCTTGATTATGGCAACCTCAGTGCAGATCTACTTCTATTCCATATCGCGAGTCGGCTTGATTCGCTGGTGCCTTGCTTGGCAGGTGTTTGTGCTTGCTGTTGCTTTGTCTTTGATTGATCCCTTGTTGCCCTCGAATTTGGGGTTATCGCTTCCCCTAGCTCTAGCCTTGTCGGGCTTGTTTTTGCTTCGTGACGCGCTGGGGCCTGACTATTACAGTATTGAAAAGCTGATCAGGGTCGTGGGCCTATCTTCGCTTGTGCTCTTCGCACTGGTTGAATTATTTGCAACCGCGTTTGGTCGGCATTATGTCAATCTTCTTGCGTTAATGTCGGTCAGTATTGCTGCCGTCTTTATGGGGCTTTGGTTGATTAAACGTTGGCTGGTGACACAGAAGCTTGAGGATATGGTGATTTTACTGGTCCTTATCGTTATGGGTTTGGTCTTGGTGCTGGACACGCTTGATGCTCGCTTTGAATGGCATTTGGCCAGCGAATGGCCTAGTCTAAATAGCATCCGAGTACCCTCGGATTGGTTTTTGGTGGTGGCTCTATTGGGTTGCTTAATTAGCACGGTGGCAAGACTGTCACTCGAGTTCGCCGAGGTTGAGGTGGCCCGGCGCAAAGCCCAGGTGTCGGAGCAATTAATTCTTGAGACACAAAACTTACAGTCATCCTTAACCTATCTTGAAGAATCCCGTGCTATCTCGATGTTGTCTGCAACACTGGCACATGAGTTAATGCAGCCGGTTACCGCTATGGCAGCTAATGTTGATATTCTGGAGCGCTATAAAAAAAAACTCGATCACAGGAATGAGCTGTTACAGAGCATTGTAGGTGACATTGAGCGTGATCTCGTGCGAACCACGACGCTCTTAGCCGATTATCTAAGACCCAACATTATGCCTGATAATGTGCAACAGAAAACCAGTGCCGTCGAGGTTATTCAAGAGACGCTGGAGCGCTTTGAGAAACGCCTGCGTGACAATAAGGTGCAGGTGATCACGCATTTCGATCGCCAAATCGATCTTGTTGGGATTGATTCAGTTCATTTGTCGCAAATTTTGATTAATGTGCTTCGCAATGCCATACAGGCAATGGAAAACGACGACCGAGACAAGCAGCATGAAATTGAAATTTCAACGTTTGTATCTCAGGATCAAGTCGTGATGACCATTCGAGATAATGGACCCGGTATCGCGGCACAAAATCTGCCCAAATTAGACCAGCTCATCGGGTCAAAAAAGGCTGGCGGCCTCGGTTTTGGGCTCGCAATATCTCGGTGGCTCATCGAACGAAGTGGCGGAAAGTTGTCGCTTTGGTCTGATCAGGGCAAGGGTTTTTTTGTGCAGATCACATTGCCTAAAGTGAGTGGTTAATGGTTGTCGACACGATGAATTTTGCCGCAGCAATCTATATTCTAGTTGTTGTTACGACGGCTTGCTGTGCAGAGGCATTTTTTCGGACTGTTTTGCCCCGTCATTATCTGTATTTGATTCGAGTTACAATCGCTCTGGGCTTTATACTTGCTGGACTCATCGCGACACGTCTGCAGTTGCCCTTATTCGTTAACCTTGTTGCCGCACTTCTGATCTATCTGTGGACACGCCTGTTTGATCGGCTTTTGCTGCCCGGTCGTGATCAAATAATCTGGCAGAATCGCATATTATTGGAATTATTGGTTGTCGCAGCGGTCTATTGCTTTGTCGTGCTATGGTTGCATGACAACGCCTCTTCAGACGCCTTTCGTTTGACCGCGGTTGGCAGTGTGCTTGCACTGGGCTTTAGGTTTGTGGCGCGAACACCCAGGCGTTCGCCTTTAGTTTTTATAGGAATGGTCTTTATTGGTTTCGCACTGGCGCTTTTGGGCGCCGTAGTTTTACGAGACCAACCGTTAGAAGCCTCAGAAAACATTCTTGCCTTGCCTGTTTGGTTTTTTGAAGTTGCGTCGGTTGCGTGGGTGATGATTTTTTGTGGCGTTACGTACATTTTCTACACAAACAACCTCGCGGAACAGATGGCGGTCGAAATATCCGCTTCGGAACAACATAGGCGCATGCAATGGTCCCAAAGGATGGAGGGGCTTGATCGGCAGCGTGCACTTGGTCTGTTATCGAGCTCACTGCAGCACGAGCTTCGGCAGCCGCTTTCAGCTATGAAGATGAATGCGCAATTGCTTGCGCGAATGCTCAGGAAGGAAGTAAACGACGCGGAAGCTGTTAGCCACTGCGTGCAGGAATTACAATCAGAGTTGGCAAGATTTCAAAGTCAAATTCGCGCTATTAGGGACTTTTTGGGTGTATCAAATGAAGAAGATGTCGCTGAAACCAGGGTGGAAGACGCTGTCAGTGATATTTTGCGTTTCGTTATGGCGAGCATTCGGTCACATGGAGTTATGGTTGCGACTACCATTGAACCTAATCTTAAAGTGGTTGTGTTGCCACAACAATTTCGGCACACGGTATTGCATGTCGTATTAAACGCATTGGAAGCTTTCAGTGCCAATGGAAATTGCCGAGAACCTAAAGTTACGATTGTTGGTGAGTCGATTGATGAACGCTATTGTCGGCTCAGTATTCATGATAACGGTGGAGGTATGCCAGAGGCTTTCTTGCCGAAAGCTGGCAAAGAGATCTGCTCTGACAAGCCAGATCGAATCGGGCTTGGTTTGATGTTCATTTCAAGTTTTGTGGAGCGCGCGGGTGGTGTTTTATCAATGCATAATCAGAATAATGGCTTCATCTTGACGATGACCTTGCCCAAAAGTCGGAATTGAGTAACGGTACTGATCTATGTCGAATGTAAAAAAACTGCGCACAATTTCTCAAGAAGACGAAGCCAAGCGCGGGGCACAAGGCGTCGTGTATGTGCTAGACGATGACCCGGGGATTCGCTCAGCCTATTATCGCCTATTCGATTTGGATGGTTATTTGTGTTTTCCATACGAAAGCGCCGAGGCCTTTTTGTTGCGCGCCGAGGATGCTTCGGCCCACGTGCGTGGGCCTAGATGCCTGTTATGCGATGTCAGCTTGCCTGGTATGAGTGGCTTGGAGTTACAGTCGGAGATATTGGATAGGCAACATACGATGCCGATTATATTCATGAGCGGCGCAAGCTCTGAAATTGAAGTCGTGCGCGCGTACAAAGAAGGAGGCTATGCTTTCTTGTTGAAACCGGTCGACATTGATGAGTTGCTGGATACAGTGTCTACTGCTCTGGCGCTCAGCTATAGTCGGCAGCAAGAGCAGCAAGAAAGTAATGCTCTGCATGCGCTGGTTACGCAGTTAACGGAGCGAGAAAAGTCTGTAGTTCGCTTAGTGCTTCAGGGCCTCACAAATCAACAAATTGGTGACCAACTGCATATCGCATTGCGCACCGTAAAAGTGCACCGGCAGCACGCCATGGAAAAATTAGGTGTTAATAATGTGGTTGAGTTGACGCGTTTGTCAGAGAAGAGCCCGATTTAACGTTTTTTCTTTTTTGGGTTTCGCTGTTGCCTATTCTATTAGGCGTTGGGCCTTGCCGTCTTTTAGAGTATGACATTGTGAAGTTGTTGGTTCATTCGTAGTATCGGCCACTTGTAGTTTGTGGGGGTAACCCAATGCTTAGGCGGCAGTATACTCGAATTCCAATAACTGGGACGGTTAGCTTCTTGTTGTCTGGGCAGCAGTGCCACATGGGTCTTTTAGATGTTTCACCAGGTGGTTTTGCCTCGACTTTATCTAACACCCCCGAATTGACTATTGGGCAACAGGTTTTGACTACTTTGCAGTTTTCCGATGCCCGGCTTAAATGTCCAGCGGAGATCGTTTATTGCTCTCGCGGTCGCGTCGGGTATCGAATTCTGGCGCTGGATGCTCGTTCTCGCGATATGTTAAGGCAGGTAGTGTCGCAAGCTGCGATCGATCAGGCATTACGCTATGATCGAAACGCGCACATCGAATTTTTCGGTCATACAGTATCGATGTAGTCCACCCCAAGACGTCTTAAATAATTTAGTACATCGAGTGTGTTGTCAGCTTTTGCCATCGTCTGACACCCCAAGTCCTGCGCGATACTCACTGCGGTCCTAAAGACTCGATCAGCTCGATCGACCGTTGCGGCTTGAGATGTCGTTTCGCGCGCAAAGTGAAGCATTGAAAATATTGGGTTCGCCATTAAAGTGATGTCGGTGTGACCTACCCCTATCTCGCCAAGCGCGAATTTAAAGCCATGCCTACCGAGTTCGGTTAGATAATCCCATTGCACGGCTGTTAACATAGAGGCGTCGGACTCATTAATGCGCAAATAGACTCTGTTGGCGGGAATGTCTAAGGCCATCATGGTTGCTTGAAATTCTAAAAGCCGTTCTGGCCCGGTAAAAATGGTGTCGGGGACACGGACATTAATCAGCGTGTTGTTCTCGGTGTTTAGGGTGCTTTCTAGTGTCACCGCTATTTTTTTTCCATGTTTCTGTAATACTTGGGTGGCGACCTTGTAAGTCATCAGCCGCTTGAGCAGGTCCTCCGATTTTTGCAATTCGATAGGGGTATCGGTACGCAAAAACTTTAGCTCTTTGATAGGACTTAAGTCGGGCTTGGTACGTTCGGTATTGGTAAGAAATAGGTCGATCAGATCATTGTCGATGTCGCGCTGTAGTTCGATCCGATCCATCGCGTTCCAGCTGGGCATGTTGGCCTCAGTCTCATCAAAATAGCCAGTGCTGGTCGTGTTTGAAATGAAGTCGTGGGTGCCAATGCAGCTAACAAGAAAGGTTTCGGGTAACACATTATTCAGCTTTGCCCGTTTAACGCCGATTAAAAGATTGTTGGTCTCAGCTTGCAGTGCTTGAATTTGTTGCAGCATGTGCTGTTGTGCTGGGCTTTGCCGGTGTGTGACGATAACTGCACCCCGGTCAAGTTGAGTGTCCAAAAACTGCGAATGTGTAGGTAGGGATTCTTCAATGATACGTGCCATTCGGGGGTGATCGGCCGACATATTATCCGCTGTATCCGTTAAGCGATAGCTAATGAAGCATACGGCACAGCCGGCCTCGCTGACCAACGCCAAAAATTGCTTTAATTGTTGCGCCAACAGCGAGTTGGTTTCGGTTTTGGTTTCAGCTGACGTTGTGGACATCGTCAGTAGCAAATGGATTTTAGCCGTGGCGCTGTTGTTGTAAGGCGTTACCGTGAGGTTTTTGTATTTTGGGCTAAAGACGGAGGTTTGAGTATTCGCGCTATAGCTTGCGCCTGTTCGTCGAGCAACGTGAATTAGTTCGGGTAATGTCGCAAGGGTTGCGAGCGGTGAATTTGCATAGTGGGTGTTTAGCGTTTCTTGGCTCAGGTTGAGTTGTTGCTGCGCGTCCGAACTCAGCGTGGCTATGCTGTCGAATTCATCGAGCTCAACGACAAACTCGGGCAAGGAATTGAGGAGTGTGGTCTGGGCTGATGATGCTATAACGCTCTTTCCAATGAGCTCGGTCTCCTCCTTTTTTTGATTTTGTTGAAAGGTCTGTAGCGTTTGCCACAAAGGACCGTAGCAGATCAGAGTAACAATAAGCCCAACGCCGTAACAAAAGCCAATGAAAAGGTACTGTTGTGGGTTTAGCCAAAAGTTAAGAAGTTGCGTTGGTTTGATGCCGGGCGCTGGATCTGATGTGTGCATAATAGAAATCGCAATGACGATCCCTGACAAGCCTACAATGATTTTCCAGTAATGGCGGTTAACGGCGCTTTGGGCCAGTAGCGCTATGGCCGTATATAGAGCGACTAATGCTGCCGCATGAGATCCCACCCCGTAATAGGCAAGCAAACTGGCCGGTACCAGTGGTACAACATAGACTGCGAGTTTGCCTCGCCAAGGCAATTGGCTCTTGGATATCCAAAGCCCGAACAGACCGAATACTATCAGCATAAAAGCAATTTGGATACTGGCGCTGTCAGTCCAACTTGTCTCTTCTCGGACCACGGCGGCAACAACAAATAAAAAGCAGACCAATACCGGTACGTAGGCCAGCGTTACGATGCGCTCTTGCATCGAGGTCGCGAGCGAGCCTTCAATATTATTGCGCACGATTCGCCTCTTTCTGAATAAACCCGGCACTATCTGCCGGCGCTCCTAACAGGTAACCTTGCCCCCAATCTGCACCTAATGACTGCATTTGGCGGAGTTGTAGTTGGGTTTCAATACCCTCTGCGACGATATCAGCACCAAAGCTGTGGGCTAGTGTAATAAGGTGTTTGGCAATAACTTGGATGTCATGTTGAGCAGACTTGTCGATTAAGCGCGCATCCAATTTAATCACATCGGCCTTAATTTGCGCGAGTTTGTCTAAGGAGGAAAATGACTTCCCGAAGTCGTCGATCGCGACCTTTATGCCTATGTCTTGAAATAGGCTTACACTCGCATTGAGGCTCGCGTAATTGTCTATAGAGTGCGTTTCTACAATTTCTAGCAATATATTCTGCGGTTTGATTTTGTGTGACTTAAGTATTTTGATGAGCTCTTGCTGGACCGTCGGCGTCATGAAATTGATAGCGTCCAAATTAAATGAAAACAAATTTGGCGATCGACCTGCTTTCTCAATGATCTGATCAGCAGCCTGACAAAACACTTTAAACAATTCGAGTGTAATGTGATGACTTAAGCCTAGATCTTCCGCGATTTTTAAAAACTCCGGTGGCGGTAAGGGGTGTTCACCGACCCAGCGTGCTAGCCCCTCTAGGCATCGAACCGACTTAAGATCCTGCAAATCAAAAAGTGGTTGGAAGTGCATTGTAAACTGTTGTTCTTTAATGTGTTCAAGGACCCGTAATCGCTGGTTGCGGGTTGCTTCGTTTATTATCAAATCGGGGCTCAATAGCGCGCGCGGTGTATGTCCGTCTAGCGGTGCGCAGACGATCGTGGCCTTCCAATCGAGCAGCCTGGAATTACTTGGCAAATCGGTTTGCCGGTTGACGATATTTAACGCGCGGGCTTGGATAGAGGCTTCCGAGGTTGTAAGCGCTGGCAGCATGATGACGATGTCGCAGGCATTTACAATAAACGTCGCGCCGCCGAATTCCCCATGTAGCCGCGCTGCCCCAATTTGCTGCAATTCCTGCACATGAACTTCACTAAGTTTGCTGATCGACTGCGCTGCATTTTGCAGGCTAATAATCAAGTAGTGGCAGGGTTCAAGCGTCTTAAGGCTTTGGTCAATACTGTCAGCAAAGGCCTTCATGCCAGACAGTCTACCTGTGATCAAGTGTCTTGATTTTGCAGGGTCAACATTCAAAGGTAGCGCGTTTAAGAATAGCAGCTCATAAACGAGCGCATCCGTCTCAGTGTTTTCTGAATCGCCTATGCGCGTGAATGCGATGGTTCCTAAGTCAGGGTTTGGCCCATATTTAGCTGAGAAGCGCTCGCACAATGGATCAGTCTTCTTAATACTTATTTTTCTAAACCAGCGTTTGATGGGTGTGCCAATGATGTCGCTTTCAGTGACCTCAAGTTTCGTTAGCAATTGAAGACTGATGGCGACGATTTGTTCTTGATGATTAAGAACAATTAAGTTTCGCTTTATATATCGGTATAGATTTCCCACATGTTCTAGTTCAATGTCGACAGTCGCTTGTTTTGATGCCAGTTTGACTTCGTTCTCTGTTAGCCATTTTCGGAGCTGGGTGTCGATGTGCCTTGAAAGTAAACCGATACTGGCCATGATATAGGTTATAGTCAAAGCGTTGAGCCATGCCTGACTGGGCCTGTTTATCAGCACTAGAAGCTGGTCGGCGGTCGTAAATTTGAAGGGATCGGCGGCAAAAATAAGGGTGCAAGCAACGAATAGGGCGGCTTGCGTAGCAGCGATCCACCAAGCGCGCTCACAAGCTAATAGGGAGAGTGTTGCCAAGACTGCAGGAAAAATTAAGCCCGGAGCTACGGTGGCATAGCCGCTGATTAATACCGTGGCGCAAGCTACAATAGTGGTATGGAAAGTGTAAAACGTAGCGCTGATCTTGCTGGGCAAAATGTGAGCCATTGCAAGCACAAAGGCTGCGAGCAGCAGAGCTAAGGGGCCATTGACTAATCGTGTTGATGTGTCTGGGTATACAATGCTCGCAATCAACCACCAGCCACCGCCCAAGACCAGGCCGAAGTAGCTTAGCTTGAGTATCGTGCCTTTGGTTTTTTCCTCTGTTATCTCCAGTAGCGGTGAGGTAGCCATGTCTGGTATCCGTGGATTGTTATTGATTTCGGGACATTGATAAGATTAGCACGAATGGGTCGCGGCATTGTTGCAAATTAAGCCTATACTTTTACGTCTTATCAAAGGCATTTATTAATTTTCACTTATGGTTTTTGTTAATATACGGATTTGGAGTGTACGATGAAAGGGCGGACTATACTAAATATTTTGCTAGGTATGGCGCTCAGTTCACCGCTCTTTGCTGGGCCCTCGATGGTGTCAGATTTGAGCCCGTTTTCCTTGGCCCATCCTGTATTGAACATGCAAGCGCGGCCCACGGGTTTAGAGGTCTCGTTTGATTACCAGCTGGCCAATTCGCAGTACTACAAAACACTAGGTGACGACAGTATCGCTTTGGACGCCCAGACAGAGCTTACAACATTTAGCCTGAGTGCCCCGTTAAGTGATACCTGGTCCTATCGTATTGCAGCCTCTTACGCTGATGTTAGCGGCGGGTTTAGCGATAGCTTTATCGAGTCCTGGCACGATACCTTTGGCTTGCCCAATGGCTCGCGCGATAAATATGCACAGAACTTGATGCGCCTGCAGTACCAGCGTGACGGGCAACATTTGATTGATGAAGATGAGGCGTTTTCGGGGCTTACAGATACGCAAGTCGCGCTGCAATATGCCTTATCTGACGATTCTGCGCTTAGTGTCTTTGTGAATGTGCCTACGGGAGATAGCGATACCCTGCTAGGTTCAGGTTCTGCCGACATGGGCGTGAGTTGGCAAGGCATTTATACCTCAGAATCTGGCTGGCAAACCAGTACCCAAGTGGGTGCTATCGCGTTGGGCGATACGGGGTTATTGGAGGTAGAGGCTCACTCAGCAGCGGCTTTTGGCCAGGTGGCATTAGCGTGGCCGGTATCCGAGCAGGTAGTGCTTAAACTGCAGGTAGACGCTCATACGGCCTATTACGATTCACCGCTATCGCCTTTGGGCAAAAATGCGGTAATGCTGGGTATGGGCGGCTCGATCTTACTTAGTAGGCAATGGCAGCTCGACATCATGGTGTCTGAGGATATTGCAGTTGAGGCCTCGCCCGACGTGGGCTTACACGTGCGCTTGAAGTGGCGCAGGGGACTGGGATGACTCAGAGTTAGTGGCTGGTGCAAAGTTTCGCTAGGAAGGCCCAGTTGCAAGGCTAGGCCTCCCCCTGTTACGCGTGGAATGGTTTAATGAATAGCGCGTCTATTCTTGCAAGATCTTACTGCTGAGCGTCGCGGCATCGATATCGCTGGGCATAAAGCGAATGTCTCGCCACACCTTATTGCCGTAAAGCTCAGTTTGGTCAGTAAAATGCGCTGAGCTGGGTGCACCCGATTCGCTGTACGACAGAATTGCCTGGGCTTTCGGACCTTGCTCGGTAAAGCCCATTGCCATAATAAAGCTAGAGCCGTGTGCAATATTATAGCCGCTGGAGCTCAACGTTTTGCTGCCGCTTAAGCGATCGTTATTGCCCGAAAAAATCGGCGAATCGATGGTGTCTCCGGTTACCTGAAGATTGGCGATACCCTCGTAGCGATTGCCTCCATGCACTGGCAAGGCTTTGCCGGCGCGATGAGCGAGCTGCAGTTTACCTAAGGGCGTATCCAACGGGATATTGTTGGTGCTTAGCAGGTCAACAGCTTTCGCTAGGGCCTTCAGGGCACGATCGGGATCAGCAAGACCTACTGGCGTTGTTGCAGGGCTCAATGGATCAAAATTGCCGTCGAACAAAGGTCCGGGGAACTGAGTTGCAGTATAGTCGTAACGGGTAAGCCATTCGCGGAACAGCACAGCACCGCGGCTATCGTTGTTATAACGCTTATCCCACTTTGCCAAAATTGCACAGGGTTCTTCGAGTGACACGGTAGAGCCATCGAGTTGTACTTCGGGCTGCACCGCACAGGCTTGCAGCAAGTCGGCCATTAAAAGGTGCGCGGTTAGGCCCGAGTTATCGAACAAAGCCTGTTGAATTTCCTCGATAGAAAACTTGCCGTCATCACCTCGAAATTCGAAACCATGTAAACCCTTAAGCAAGTGAATATTCATTCGTGTGCGAATACTGCGTGGTGTTTCGGTGGCGCCATATAAGGGTGAATAACCTGTTCTTGGATTGTCTGGGTCGCTCAGCCAATAGCTGTCGTTGGAGTTAAATACGGTATCTCGACTTTCGATTAAGGGGCGTTGATCAAAGGGCGTGGTGCCGGCAATGGGTACGCCGTCTTCAACAAGCCATTCATCGCGCTTGGAGCTGCCGTCTAAAATCACTAAGCCTTTGGTTAGGAAAAGCTGTTTTAGCTGGGGGGCTTGTTCTAGGCTTGCCTGCCAAGCCGTGATTGCGTCTTTGCTTAGATGCCCCACGTTAGTGTTATCGAAGTACACTGCCCGACCTTCTGCACTGGTCGAAATCGTGTTTACCCAAGGCATGGCATTAAATGTGCGATGCGCCTCGATGAAGTCATCCATTGATTGCGCTTGCCCCATGGCGAGCCACTGGGCGAGGACTTGGGTGTTCTCGCTGTTCGCGTCGCGCGCGGCGTAGGCTGTTGTAGAGCTCCAAGCTAAACCGGGCATTTGCACCATCGGTCCGTGATGGCTGAACCAAATGGCGCCCGACTGTTCGGCAAGGCCTGCGTCTGTCTTGACTTTGATAGATACCGGGATCGACTTCAGGTCACGCCATTCACCCTCGTAGCGATACTGGGTTGGGTTTTCTGGGTTCAAAATCAGTCGGTATAGAGTGACTCGCTTGGAATCGGACACCGTGTGCGTCCAAGCCACAGCATTATTAAAACCGACGGCAACGCCGGGGGTGCCGATCAAGCCCGCACCGTAAACATCTAATTCGTCGGGAATGGTCAGGTGTTTTTCCCAAAAGCGGCTGGTGCCATACCACGGGTAGTGAGGGTTCGCTAGTAGCGCGCCCTTGCCAGTGTCGGTGGCTTCTGAACCAAAGGCCCAGCCATTAGAGCCCATGCCTTCCAGTTTGATCGCTTCTAACGCCGCGAATTGTGCTCTCTCAGAAACGGTCACTTGAGCTTCATGTTTAGGTGGCTGGGCTGCGGCGACAGCACCCGCCATGCGAGTGATGGTGTGAACCAGGGCGACATACTGCGTCATGAAATCTTCAGCGCTGGCTGGCTTCACCCAATCGGCATTATCACACCAAGAACCATAATTGCCTTGCGCATCAGCTAAGTAACGGTTGTAGCCGGCTGCGTAACCCGCTATCCATTCGCGAATGTTTGGCGGTTGCTTGGTAAGTGCCGTCTGACCTTTGGCGGGCATATCCAGCGCTTGCATGACTATATCCGAATATACGTTGGCGTTATCGTGCCCTGGCCCTAGATGTTCGGCGGCTTTACCCTGAGCAGTTGTTAATGCCACGGCCATGTTACAGACGTGATCTTCTGCAGCGGCATAGGCTTCGCCATAGCCTAAGCTGGCGTAATTGTTGGCGCGAATATGTGGTATGCCAAATTCGGTACGGGTGATCTCTGCTTCATACTTCAGCTGTGGTTCTGGAGCGTGTTGCTGGCAGGCGCTCAGTAGCCCAACGAGCGCTGCCGTTAGACCGGTTTTAGTAGTGGAATACGCCATGAATTGAGTCCTTGTGTTATTGTGCGTCAACGCTACCAAATAGCAGCCGCAGTGCCTAGGGCATAAGGTAAGAAGGAGGAAAAAATGGCCGTAAATAACCCTGTTTGGGTCATGGCAATTTTATTTGTGTTAAGTGCAATCGGTTTTTTAAGTGAAAAAACCCGATTGGGTAGAACTCTGACAAGTACGGTAATTGTAATCTTGCTGGCTATCGTCGCCGCTAATATCGGGCTTGTTCCGCACGATTCCGCTGCCTATGATTTTGTTTTTTCTTATGTTGTTCCGGTCATTATTCCGCTGTTTTTGTTGAAGGCGAATCTGCGGCAGATGATTACCGAGGCTTCGCGCTTATCTGGTGCGTTTTTACTGGCGACTGTGGCCACGGTCATTGGTGTTTTGGTGGCGATTACTGTTGTGGATGTCTCGCACTTAGTGGTCGGCGAGCGCAGTGTGCAAGAGACCCAGGCCGCTATCGCAGGGTTATTCGCGTCGACTTACATTGGTGGTTCGGTGAACTACGCAGCCCTTGGTGAGGTTACCGGCCTGATTCGCGAGGCGTCATTTTTTAGTGCCGCGACCGCAGTTGATAATCTTTATAGTGCTCTGTACCTGTCAGTGCTTGCCATTTTGCCCGCCTGGCGTTGGTTGGCGCAGCGATTTGGGCCTGATCACGGTGGTGGCGTCGCCGACTTGGCGACCGATAACAAGCCCAGCGTAACAGCGCAAAGCCTGACTTATGCCCTGGGCCTGTCATTATTAATTGTTGCGTGCTCGGATGCGCTGGTTGCGTGGCTTGAATGGTCGATGTACCGCTACGCTGTCATTACTATCATAACTGTCGCTATCGCTACCTTTTTTCCATCGCTTGAGGCTAAACTGGGCGGTAGTTTTGAACTGGGTGTCGCCCTAAGTATGATCTTTTTTGCGTCCATCGCTGCTGGCGCGAACGTGCAGGCGGTAGTGACACTAGCCCCGATTCTGATTGTATTCACGGGTGTGCTTTTACTAGTACACGGACTGTGTTTGTTGGTGCTGGGACGTTTGTTCAAGCTGACTTTACCTGAGCTGATTGTGGCCTCTAATGCGGCGGTGCTCGGCGCTACAACAGCACCGGCTTTGGCGGCAGCTAAAGGCTGGCAACACCTTGTCACACCAGGGGTGTTGGTGGGTGTTTTGGGTTATGCGTTGGGTACTTTAGTGGGTACCGCGCTGTATCAATGGTTGTTATAAGCAGCATCGCCTTGATACTCTAAATTTTCACTCGATGATAAGGAACTAAAGATGAGTTTGTCGCAGTCATTAACGCTTCGCAGTGGGTATAGGCTAAAAAACCGATTTATGCTCGCCCCACTGACCAATCTACAGAGTCACACTGATGGTCGCTTAGGGGATGACGAATTTAGATGGCTAAGTATGCGGGCTCAGGGTGGTTTTGGCTTAACCATGACCTGCGCTGCATCTGTTCAGTACGCGGGGCTTGGGTTTCCAGGGCAGCTTGGTGTGCATTCGGACGATCATCTTGAGGGTATGACTCGACTGGCGGCGGCCCTGAACAAAGAGGGTAGTCTGTCGGTGGTTCAGTTGCACCACGCAGGTATGCGAACAATGGCAGATGTAGTGGGTCATGCGCCGTTATGCCCCTCCGACAATGAAGAAACCGGCGCTCGCGCAATGACCCACGATGAAGTTAAAGCCACGGTTCAAGATTTTATCGATGCGGCTGTGCGTAGCCAAAAAGCCGGCTTTGGCGGTGTGGAAGTCCACGGTGCTCACGGTTACTTGGTCGCGCAGTTTCTGAGCACCGAGATTAATCAGCGCACCGACGAATACGGCGGTTCGCAGGAAAATCGCGAACGTTTCTTGTTTGAAATTATCGATGGTATCGCTAAAGCCTGTGGTCCCGCGTTCAGTATTGGAGTGCGGTTGTCCCCCGAGCGTTTCGGTATTCAAATGTCAGAGGCTTTGGATTTGGCGGGTCGGTTACTCAAGGACGAGCGTTTGGATTATTTGGACATGTCTTTGTGGGACAGCTTTAAAGAGCCAGAAGAAGCGCCATTCAAAGGAAAGTCTTTGCTGGAGCATTTTTGTGCTTTGCCTCGCGATGGTGTTGCGTTGGGTGCGGCGGGTAAGATTTTTTCAGCCCAGGATTGTGCCAAGGCCATGGAAGTAGGCTTAGACTTTGTGGTACTTGGGCGCACCGCGATCTTACATCACGATGCGCCTGCGCGAATCTTAGCAGACACCGGTTTTACGCCAACGAAACCGCCGGTATCGCGAGAGTATCTGGCGTCAGAAGGGTTGGGTAAGCCCTTTATCGATTACATGAGTGCCTGGAAGGGCTTTGTCGCCGCCGATTGAAGCTCTGCAAGCTGATTCTTTCGGGTACAGTTGCGCTAGCAGGTCAGCTTGCTCGCGCAACAAATCGGTTTCGGTCTCGGCCCACAAGGCAATGTGTCCTAGTTTTCGTTTTGGACGATTTTCTTTGCCGTACCAGACCAGCTCGATCTGACTATTCATCGGGATCTGATTTTTTTCGACAGGGCCTAGGATGTTAACCAAACCATAAACCTGTGGAAACGATTGGCGCACTAGCGGCATGCCCGTTATTGCGCGCATGTGCTGTTCGAACTGCGAATATAGACCACTTTGCAGCGTCCAATGTCCGCTGTTATGGACTCGAGGCGCTATCTCGTTTATCAAAATATTCTCGGGCGTCACGAAACACTCGATGGTTAAAACGCCAACATAATCGAGGTGTTCTAATAGAGTGTGCGCGTATCTCTCCAGGGTTTTCTGCTGCTCTTCACTAACCAAGGGTGCCGGCGCGATTGAACTCAATAAAATGCCATCTCGATGTTGGTTTTCGACGATTGGGTAGCAAACGATACCGCCAAACTTGTTGCGTGCGGCGATGATAGATACCTCAAAATCAAAGTTAATGCGCTCTTCGATCAACAAGGCGGTATCGGTAAGCTTGGATACAATGTGGGTAGCTTCATCGAGTGTCTTTGCCTGCCATTGGCTTTTACCGTCATAGCCTTGGGTCGGATGTTTGATCACCACAGGGAAGTTCAGACTACTCTCAATAACCGATGCGTCTACACAGCTGCTGACCCAAGGTGAAGTCGGCAATTTCAAATCAGTCAACAAAGATTTCTCTTTAAGCCTATGCTGAGTCTTGGCCAGCGCCTCGATGGGAGGGTAAATGGGCACTTCCTCGTTCAAGTCCTGTAGGACAGAGAGATCGATTTGTTCGCGTTCTACCGTAATGACATCAATGTCTGACACATCGAGCAGTGATGCTTTGAGATTGCTGGGGTCGATACGTATGACAGCGCCGAGATGCTCGACACACCGCGTATCCTCATTTGGCTCCGCCAAAAAGCATACGCTGACGCCCAGGCTATGGGCGGCTTCTGCCATCATGCGGGCCAGTTGTCCGCAGCCATAAATGGCGACTTTCATGACCGTATCTCTACGGCAACCTCTGCGCTGCGGTTTAAGCGCCATTCCTTGAAGCGGGCTCGGAGAGGATGATCGTATATGGCGAGCATTTGAACTGCCAGCACCCCGGCATTGAAGGCGCCGGCGCCTCCAACGGCTTGTGTGGCCACTGCGATGCCGCGGGGCATTTGCACAATCGACAAAAGAGAATCTAAGCCTTGGTTGAATTTGCTTTCGACGGGTACCGCAATGACAGGCACTGAGGTCATAGCGGCGATCATGCCGGGTAAATGGGCAGAGCCTCCAGCGCCTGCGATGATGACTTCGACCCCGCTTTTCTCGGCGCTTCGGGCAAAGTCGTACAATCGATCGGGGGTGCGATGAGCGGAAACAACACCACAGGCATGGTCCACATTCAGGTTTTCTAAGATTGTTGTGGCCTCTTGCATGGTAGGCCAATCGGATTGTGATCCCATAACGATCGTTACGCGAGCGGCGGGTAGTGTTTCCATGTTAGCTCCCCAGTTGAGTCAGACTTAAGTAAAGTGGTATGGCGACAAGCACATTAAAAGGGAATGTGATTGCCAAAGAGGCAGTAATTGCTAAAGCGTTATTGGCTTCAGGTAAGGCACTTCGCATGGCCGCGGGGACCGCAATGTAAGACGCGCTGCTTGCTAATATCATCATTAGAAATACACCCCCCGCGCTCAGACTCAGAACGTAGGAGGCCAGTACATAACCTAGACTTGCAGCGAATAACGGCATGGCTATAGAGAAAGAGGCTAAAAATGGGCCTTGTCGTTTGATGTCATTGATCCGGGTTGCCGCCTGACGTCCAAGCTCTAGTAAGAATAGTGCAAGCACGCCGTGAAAAAGATCGCCGAAGAAAGGCATGAGTCGCTCGGTTCTATCGCCGCCCCAGGCGCCGATAATCAATCCACCGATTAATAATAAAACGCCCTCGTTAAAAAACATTTCGTGTAAGGCCTTTGGAAAGGCTTTGGACATAAAAATTTTAGGCTTGGCGATAAACAAACCGGCCAGAATTGCGGGAATTTCTAGTAGGGCAACAAATAGCGGGAAATACGCTTCGTAGGTAATGCCCTGCGCTTCAAGGACTGCCACAGATACCGCGTAGGTAGCAACCGACACCGATCCGTAATGTGCAGCAGTACTGGCCGCGTCTTCGCGAGTCCATCCGCCAATCTTGTATAAGATGGGGAAAGCAATAAACGGTAGAATTAACCCAAAGGCGATAATAATGAGTGCTTGCGGGATTAGAACGCCAAGAGGGTATTGTGTAAAAGCCATGCCTCCCTTGATACCAATGGCAAGAAGCAAGAACAGAGTGCAGCCTCGGTAAAT
>JAHEKX010000005.1 GCA_024644535.1 Gammaproteobacteria bacterium | reverse complement strand
CGGCCCATTAACTGAGCGCGGATCCCTTGACTCTCGTAAGCGTTAAAATCATCGAGATTAGCAACCAGCGAATCGACATAGCCGTCTCGCTCTTTGTAGGTGAACGACACTTTACCGAACAAGGTGTCAGACAAAGGCCCAGATACTTTACCCCGAGTCGAGAAGTAACCTAGATCACCGGCCGATAATTCCAAGGCACCACTAAAGGTTTCGCTGGGCTTTTGGCTGACCAAATTAATAGCACCACCCGCTGCATTTTTACCGTAAAGAGTGCCCTGAGGACCACGTAATACCTCGATACGTTCGAGATCAAATAAATCAAACGCTTGACCAGCGGTACGACCAACGTAAACACCGTCTAGAAACACCACTACAGATTGGTCTTCGGCAGCGCCGTCAGCGTTTGAGCCAACACCACGAATAAATAACTGAGGCTGAGCTGGGGTGAAAGTGCCCATGCTAAAACCAGGAGTGCGAACAGAAATACTGTTCAGGTCGCTGATGTCCGCTGTCCGCAGTTCTTCAGAGCCAATCGCCGTAATCGCGATAGGTACATCTTGAAGATTTTCTTCGCGGTGCTGAGCGGTGACCACAACTTCTTCCAACGTTTGTGCTGGTGCCTCAAAGGCTATCGCTAGAAGTGCGGCCGCGATCGCGGTTTTTTGTAAATGTTTGCGTGCTTGCATCCTGTAGACTCCCGATTGTTATCGTAGTGTTCGTTATTTAGTTGCCCAGCAGCGTCAGCGCCCTTTTTGATCCGCACTGAGCCACAGTAACGCGCCAACTATACGGAGACTCACCCAGCGTTAAATACCATTAAGCGACAAAATGGATATCATTAAGCGACTCAGCGCATATCATTAAGCGACAGAAAAAACACCATAAGACGACAGAAGATGAATTTCGGACAAATCATAGTTCAGCGGAATTTTTCAATTAGCTGCTAAATGCAAAGGTAAACTTAGATGTACACGATACGACTAGAACTCTGCCGGAGACTTCGATAGCTTCCAGTGTTCGGGCGACAAACCCGACTCACGTTTAAAGGCACGGGAAAAAGCGCTAGCATTACGGTAGCCCAAGAAAATAGAGAGCTCAGCTACAGAAATAGAGGAATTTACTAAATACTCTTCTGCTAAACCTTGCCGAACGCGATTCAGCAGCTGCTTAAAAGTCACGCCCTGCTTGGCTAGTTGGCGCTGCAAGGTTCGCGGATGCGCACCCATTGTTTGACTAATGAATTCAAGCGAGCAATACCGTGAACCCATCGCCTGCTTGATGTGGTGGACTACTTGCGTAATCAGGTCATCGTGTCGAGTCAGGCCCTTGGCAAGCCCTTCCAGTTGAGCCTTAATCAGGCTGTAGACTTTCTTGTCGGCCGTTGTGATCGGCAGCTGCAAGGCTCGACGCGTAAACACTAGGGCGTTATAAGGCTGGTTAAAATGAACCGGACAGTCGAAATAGCCCTTCATTCGGTGTTGGTGCCCATGAGGAGCATACGAGAAACACACTTGCTGCAAACCAATACTACCGCCCACCAGACCTACCATCGCCTTATACACTAAGGTTATTGCCAAGGTCTGTAGTTGAATCATTGGCTCATCATAAGCAACTCGAGTTCGTCGGATCAGCGTTGCATAGTGTTCGTCACTTTCTAGCTCCCAGCGGCTAAACTGACTATTCAGTAACGAGAAACGAAGCGCGTCGTCTATCGCCTCGTTTAACGTACTCGCAAATTTAACCAATTGCCCGACTCGAGCAAACCGATTGGGTGGCTGTTTGAGGCCAACCAAAAACCCAAAATGGGCGCATTCCGAGCGCTGGGCCATATCATTTAGAAAAGTCACAACACAATGCAGGGGTATAAACTGATCGGGATCCACTAACTGCCTAGCGTCAATCTGAGCTAAATCTAAAGAAGGCGCTACTGAAACTCCAAGTTCATCCGCCGCCTCCAAGCTTCCCAGCAAAATTTCAGAGGACATTAACAAGGGTCTGTTTTTGTCGTAATGCGTTAAATTAGCATCCATTCAGTCACCTAATGGCATACAGTTTGTCGCCTTATGGTATCTCATTTTGGTTACCTGAGGTTATAGTGACAACACTATTAATTAGCCTGCCGTAGGGTGCCCATGAAACAAGCAATTGTGGCTTTACTACTGTCGCTGACACTCATTGCCTGTCAGCCTAACTCGGAACTTGACGAGACGGTGTCGGCTGATGTCGGCGACAAACCTAGCCTGGTCAAAGTTATGCTAGAAACCGATATGGGCAACATGGTGCTTGGGCTGGATACGCAACACGCCCCCATCACCTCTGCGTACTTTTTACGCATCATCGACGGCGGTTTATATGATGGCGCGACCTTTTATCGTTCAGCCTCACTGGATGGCGAACCAGAACCGCAGATCATTCAAGGAGGTATTTTACAAGACGCGCTCACCCAAACCGGGCCGATTTCAGCAACCGACTTCGAGATGCCGACATTACCCAGCGTAGAGCGAACATCAAAAACCGGACTAACGCATCAAGCTGGCACTATTAGCTTTGCACGGGACCTATTAGATACTGGTGTTGTCATTCCAGAAATATTTATCTGCCTAAGAGCCTGTGCATGGGCAGACGAGGGCGCAAGAACAGTCCCAGACACCGCTGGCTTCCCGGCGTTTGGCAAAGTGTTAGAAGGGCTAGAAACCGTTCAGGCAATTGCTGACCAAGAGACCCAAGGTGAAACTTCTATTTCTTTTCTTAAAGGGCAGATACACACTACACCTATCGTTATTCGAAAAGCCTATCGAGTAGCCGAGTAGCACATCCCAGCCTATAAAAGGGCCGGCGCAAACCGGCCTGATCAAATTTTTAGTATTAACTGGCTCTTTTCAGCAATCGACCAAAAGGTTGCTTACCTAGAGCCTCTGTAGGCTCATCATTTTGCCAGGCAAGCTTACCCCCAATAACCACGGTGCTGACGACGCCTTCGGGCCGATTAACTAACTGTTCATGGTTAAATTCTTCGCGATAGCGTCGCTGCACGCAAGCCTCACCGTCGTGTGCCATCAGGTTGTCTGGATCAATCAAAATCAAGTCGGCAGCGTCGCCAACATAAATGGTGCCCGCTTTCACACCAAAGATATCGGCGGGGTCTTTGGTCAATCGTTTCACCATATAGCTAACATCAGCATCACCACCCTGAGCCGCCAGTTTTAAACTGCGTAAATTCACATCGTAAAACGCCATGTTGGTTAAATGCGCCCCGCTGTCATTAAAGCCCGGCAGCAAAATCGGATCCATTATAAGCTCGCGCACTCGTGCGGGGTCTCGATTCGCCGTGGTCGTGTTCCAAGTGAGATCGATGTCAAACGAACGCAACATTTGCAGAATAAGATCGGCTTCATCTTCAACCCATGCAAAATCACTATTGAAAGCGGCAAGTTCATCGTCTTGCAACCCTTCGCTCTGACCCACTTTATGCGCGAGCAGCTTTTCTAGCACCGCTTGAAAGTCGGAACTCTCCCAAGATTTGACAGGGCAGCGTTCAATGAACATGCTCCGTAAATCGCGATCCAAGGCAAAATCCTCGGCCTTTAACAGGCGGCGTAGGCGGGCCATGTTGAAACCGGTTTTGCCGGTCATCCACATTTTTTTAAATGCCTTGGCAAATTCGGGGCTGTTGAGAATTTTTAGACGCCCCTCACGATCTTCGATGTCGGTTTCATTTAGCAACCGCAATTCGGGTATTTCCTCTGCTAAAGGAGTAATTGCCCCGTCTGACCAAACCTTAAACGGCGCACCTAAAGCTTGCATATAAAACTTGCCCTTAATCAGCGAGGAGTTCATTAATTTGGCTAAGGTAACGGCGCTTTTTGAAAGCCGCTTGTTGTGCGCAAAATCCATAGCGGCAACTACGGTGGTTTTTAATGCCTTACCGTGCAGTCGACCACTGGTCAGTAAAAAGGTTTTTAAGGTCCCCAAGATACTGTCTTTAGGAGGAGTCGCCTGCCACAAGGCGTCTTTATCGCGCAGCACTTGGGTCAATGCCTTTAACTCACCATATTTTGCAAATTGCGTGGGTATTGTTTTTTCCACATGCGGCTGTTCTGCCAAATAATGAAACGGTAGCGCATCGGTAGAAAACCCGACGTAACCATCATCAATAGCCTGAGCCAAGGTGTTTTGCATGGCTTTTAGTTCAGCGTCCGAGGGGTCTCGAGAAATACTGTCTTTAAACCCCATGGCATCAATACGCAGCATTGAGTGTGGTAGCAAAGGCACCACGTTGGGCCCTAAATCCAAGCTCTCTAGGTGTTGGAGATACTCTGTGGGTGTGCTCCAATTTACCTTATCAGCGCAACTGCTCAGCACGTGTTTTGGAATATTTTCAACGCGCGCATAACAACTTACGATGGGGTCGTTGTCGCCATCGCGCTGGTTACCGAACGCCAATCCTAAGCTGCAGTTGGCAATGACCACCGTAGTTGTTCCGTGGCGCGTCGACTCGGGCAAGTCGGGCGCGACCTCAAGCTCAAGATCATAATGGGTATGGATATCAAAAAGCCCTGGCATTAACCAACGTCCCGCACCATCTATTGTGCTTGTTGCATGGAACTTACCCTGAAGGTCACCTCGCGCAATGACAACACCATTTGCAACCGCCAGATCTTCAATTACCGGAACCTCACCGTTGTTGAAGATTTTGGCACCCGTAATCAGCATGTCGGCCTGAAGAGTATCAGACATTTTTGCTTACCTTTTTTATTTGTGATGAGCCTAACTTTAATTTAAGTCGTCAAATCCAGCAATGTTCTTGCTCGAGGAACGCTTCGTTGGTTCTTTGCCACAATCACATATGTCTCTTGCCACCGGTGGCAGAAATGCATACACTATTTGGTAATTGTCCACTATTAGGTTTGTTCGCGTGTCTAATTCACTACTCCACCCCGACCGACTGTTCCCAGCTAATGCTGAGCTGCGAGCCATCGCACGTGCGCTGTACCAAAACATCAAAAATCTACCCATCGTCAGCCCACACGGACACACCGACCCATCTTGGTTTGCGAGCAACGAACCTTTCGATAATGCCACAGATCTTTTAATCAAACCGGACCACTACGTATTTCGAATGCTGTACAGTCAGGGCATTGCCCTGCAAGACTTGGGCGTACCCACTGCAGACGGTTCAGAGACTAGCACCGACAACCGAGCAATCTGGCGCCTGTTCGCAAAAAATTACCACCTATTTGCGGCAACACCTTCGCGCATATGGATAGACCATGTGCTTTACCAAGTGTTTGGCTTTATCGAGCGATTTACCGAAGCGTCTGCCGATAGGTTTTTCGACGAAATTAACCGCCAACTCGCCACCGATGAATTTAGACCACGCGCCCTACTCGATCGTTTTAATATCGAGTTAATTGCAACCACAGAGTCTGCTCTAGACACGCTTGAGCATCATGCCAAAATTCGTGCAGATGGTTGGGGACACCGAGTCGTGACCGCCTACCGTCCTGACAACGTCGTAGATCCTGAATTTGAAGGATTCCTAGATAACCTAAAAGCCTTTGGCGAACTCAGCGGCTGCGATGTCAGCACCTGGGAAGGTTATTTAGATGCGCACCGAAATCGCCGCGCATTCTTCAAGTCTATGGGCGCAACGTCAACCGATCACGGCCACGCCAAGGCTACAACGTCTAACTTGAGTTTAGAAGACGCACAGGCGCTTTACCAAATTGTGCTGACAGGTAAAGCGACAGCAGAACAAGCTGATACCTTCCGCGGCCAAGTCCTTACCGAAATGGCCGGCATGAGTGTCGAAGACGGCTTGGTCATGCAGCTTCACCCCGGCAGCTTTCGCAATCATAACCAAGTGGTCTTTGAAACCTTTGGTCGCGATAAGGGCGCCGATATACCCGAGCAAACCGAATACGTTCGCGCGTTGAAGCCACTGCTGGACAAATACGGCAACAACCCTAACTTTACGCTAATTTTGTTCACCCTGGACGAAACGGTCTATAGCCGCGAACTTGCGCCTCTCGCGGGTCATTACCCCTGCTTACGCCTAGGCCCCCCATGGTGGTTTCACGACAGTCCAGAAGGAATGCGACGTTTCCGCCAGCAGGCTACTGAAACAGCCGGTCTGTACAATACCGTTGGCTTTAACGATGACACTCGGGCGTTCTTAAGTATTCCCGCTCGTCATGATGTCGCACGCCGCATGGATTGTGTGTCACTAGCAGAGTGGGTCGCGGATCACCGCATCACAATGGATGAGGCCCATGAATTGGCCCACGAGTTGGCCTACGGTTTGGTTAAGCGTGCGTACAAATTGTAGAGCCCTACCCTTGTCAGATACGCTTGGTTGATTGTCGTTCGATCAACATAGGGGTAAACACCAAGGAATTACGCTCGGCAGCATCGTCCTCGCCCACGAGACTAGCAACTAGCTGCTCCACCGCCGCGTAAGCCATAGCTTCATTGGGACGCTCGATTGTTGTCAATGATGGCCGCATCAAGGCAGCAGCAGGGTCGTTGTCGTAACCTACGACTAACAAATCATCAGGAATTTTTATCCCAAGATCGGCCGCCACATGCAGAACTGCAATCGCCATTTGATCGTTACAAGCAAAGATTGCATCGGGGCGGGATGTTTGGGCGAGCAATTGTTGCGCACAGCGCAAACCACTTGCATAACTAAAATCACCAGCAACAACCTTAATATCCTTTTCAAGAATGTCGCGTTCTTTGGCTGCATGAATGAAACCCTCAGAGCGCTCTATCGCTGCAACACGGTCTTTGGGGCCTGAAATCAGGGCTAGATTCTTTGCCCCTCGAGCGAGGAACAGATCGACAACAGTGCGCATACAGTCCCTGTCCCGAGAGATCACCATTCGATTGGGTTCATCCGCGAGCTTTGCTCCTAGGCGGATGTAGGGGGTATTTTTTTGCTGTAATGCGTCAAGTAGTCGACGGTCGTTAGCAAGTGGCGGCAGTACGACATAGCCCTCAATTCTTGAGCTCTGCAGTATAGACTCTAGTTGCATCGCAAATTCTGAGGCCTGAGTATTCAATGGCTTAAGCACCATTTGGAAACCGCGCGTATGACACGCACCCAGAACTCCTCGCAAAACGGGATGCAAAACAGCCGCGTTCAGATCATCAAATAGAAGGCCAATCAAAAAAGACCTGTTACTTGCAAGCCCTCTAGCTTGTGCGCTTGGTTCGAACTGGAGCTCATCAATCACCGATTGCACTTTAACACGAGTTGCATCGTTCACCGCCGATGAACTATTGATCACTCTAGATACGGTTCTTTTAGAAACTCCCGCAACACGGGCCACGTCATTTATTGTTACCGATTTATTTTTCAATAAGCACTCCGAAAAACGGGCTATTCAAATCTCAAACCAAGCATTTTGGGGGGTTAGGCCAAAACACAGGTCTATTTTGGCAAAATCGCACCTCGACAACCAATCACCCTTGCCGCCAACCCATGCGCAGCTGTAGCAGCATCCACTGGGTTCATGCCTTTAATACGGGCACTCAAGTAAGCGCCGTTATAGGAATCACCAGCCCCGGTAGTATCAATTACGTTTTGAACCTGCAAAGCGGGCACCAATTCCTGGGTGTCAGCGTCTACCAATAGAACACCTTCGGGACCTCGTTTGATCAGCAGTTCTTGAACACCCGCATCGCGGTAGCGCTGTATCACCGTTTGCTGCCCACCACCAAACAAGGCTATTTCATCCTCTAGGGTTGGTAAAGCCACATCGGTTAAGTTGATCATAGCATTAAGGCTGCCAGCTGCCTCCGCTGCGGATACCCAGCCCCTCGCACGGTAGTTAATATCAAATACCAAAGCGCGGTCTGGGCGTCTCCACTGCTTTAGCGCTTCGCAAAAGGCGTCGCGTGCAGGCTGAGACATTAAAGAGAGGGTGATTCCTGAGACATAGACAACACCATAAAAATCTAAGATCTGCAGCCACTCGCTCACCGAGTCAGCGCCGACAAACCATTGCTTGGCGGCTGATTGGGCGCGCCAGTAATGAAACAATCGCTCGCCATGCTCGTCGGTTTGAATGGCATATAAACCAGGCAATGCATGCTCGATGGTTTTTACCTGCTCAAGCCCAACACCCTCTGCGCGCCACTGATCTTGCAGCCACACGCTGTACGGGTCCAATCCCAAAGCCGTAAGGTAAGATACCGACACGCCCATGCGGGCCATGTAAATACTGGTATTCAGCGTGTCACCCCCCATGGCAATGCGAGAGTTCGGCGTGTTGCCCACCAGACCCTCGGGAAAGGCGAGTTCAATCATGCATTCACCGATGGCGAGCACCTTAGACGACTGTAGTTGCGCAAAATCAAACATAACCAAGCCTTACTTCGCCATTAGACCTAAAGCTTTGGGCAAAGCCTCGCTGATACCCGGAATGTACGTAACCAGCAACAACACCACCAACATTGCCGCATACATCGGCAGTAGGGGTCGAATAATGTTGTGAATACTGGTTTTGGCGACGGCACAACTAACGAACAACACCGAACCCACCGGTGGGGTGCACAAACCTATGGATAAGTTCAAAACCATAATGATGCCAAAGTGTAGCGGCGTAATACCCATTTCAACCGCCGCAGGTAAAAAGATCGGCGTAAAAATCAGCACCGCCGGCGTCATGTCCATAAATGAACCAACCAGTAGCAGCACTAGGTTGATGATTAATAAAATAATAAGTGGGTTATCGCTGACCGCAAGCAAAGCCTCGGCGACCTGGGTAGGAATGTTGTTAAAGGCCAACAACCACGACATCGCCACCGAACTGGCCACCAAGAACATGACAATAGCCGTAGTCTCGGTCGCTTTTAGAAATACCCCAAACCACTGTGTCCGGGTAATCTCTTGATAAATGGGTCCAGCAAGTACTAAGGAATACACCACAGCAATGGCACCCGCCTCGGTAGCGGTAAATACGCCGCCGATAATGCCGCCTATAACAATCACAACCAAAAACAAGCTTGGCGCTGCGTCTAAGGCTGCTCGCAGTGTATAACCAAAGGATACAGTACCTGCCGACGGTAAGTTGTGGCGCTTGGCGTGAATGTACGCAACCAGCATCAAAGCACCGGCAAGGAGTAAACCTGGCAAATAGCCCGCTAAGAACAGGGCGGCTATCGAAACACCCCCACTGGCAATAGCATAAACAATTAATATGTTACTGGGTGGAATCAAAAGGCCTGTTGTGGCAGCAGTTGCAGTCACAGCCGCACCAAAGTTTTTATCGAAACCGTCTTTCTCCATCTCGGGCAGCATGAATCCACCAACTGCAGAACTTGCCGCAACAGCTGACCCCGATATCGACCCAAATAAGGTACACGAGACGACATTCACCAAAGCCAAGCCGCCGGGAACCATGCCGACCAAACACTTAGCAAACGCGATCAAGCGTCGAGCAATGCCGCCCTGCCCCATAATCACACCGCTTAAAATAAACAAAGGTACCGCGAGTAGCGCGAAGCTATTCAAACCACCTGCCATACGCTGTGCCATTGTGGTCAGCGCTGGCAAGGTGTCGATACTGATGAGCAGTGCCGCCATGGTAGCCAGACCGATGCAGAATGCAACGGGCACGCCTACGCACAGTAGCACCACAAAAATTAAGCCCAATACTAACTCAGCCATTGCTCATTACTCCTTCAGCACTGGGTTGCTCTGGATGCAACATGGCATCTAACGCGTACACAATCATCATCACACCGCACAGAGGCAGGCTCATATAAATCCAAGACATCGGAACACCCAAGGCCGCCGATGTTTGGTTTAACGAGGCTGTCAAATAGACCAAACGGCCACCACCAATCAATAAAACCATGATAGAAAATAGAATCACCAAAGAATGTGTGCACAATGCCCACACGCGATACCGAGCAGGGCTTAAACTCTTGGGAAATAAATCAACACCTAGGTGTTGCCCTTCACGATAGGCATAGCATGCGCCCAATAAACCGATCCACATTAACAAGAACCGAGCCATTTCTTCGGTCCACGCGGCAGGATCATTAAGAGCGTAACGAGAAATAACCTGCCAGCAAACAGCCGCAACCATACTAGCCATTAAACTCACCAGTAAGACTCGAAAACCGCGATCCAACCATTGTGTTAACGCTCGCATTACTGCACCCCCTCAATGCGCTGAATCATCGGCCCCAACTCGCTCGCTTTAAGCTCGTTAATTAGCCCCGACACCTGCTGCTGAAATTGCGACTTGTCCGCACTAATCACGTGTACTCCAGCCTCTTGCACCGCCGCTAAGGCTGCCTCGGTATCCAACTGCCATTGAGCCCGCTGGAAATCGACCGATTCATCTACTGCCTGCTGTAGCCAAGCTTGCTGCTGCTCAGACATACGCTCCCAAACGTAACGACTAATCAAAATGACATCAGGGACCGAAGTGTGCTCATCCAGAATATAGTAGGGCGCCACTTCATAGTGACGCGACAAATAAAAGCTCGGCGGATTGTTCTCGGCTCCGTCTACCACACCCTGCTGCAAGGCAGTGTAAAGCTCTCCCCAGGAAATAGGTGTTGGATTGCCGCCAAGCGCGCGAATCATTGCCATCGCTGCCTGACTTTCTTGCACACGTATCTTAACGCTTGCCAGATCAGCGGGGGTAACCACAGGCTTTTTGGTGGTGTAAAAGCTGCGACTACCGGCGTCGTAATACCCCAGACCCAGTAATTGCGCCGGCTTTAAAGACGCCAGAATGTCACGTCCAATATCGGAATCGAGCACTTTAAAAAAATGATCTTGGTCTCGGAACAAATAGGGAATATTGAAGAGCTTCATGGTGGGCACGAACCCTTCTAGCGGGCTCGCCGAGACTTTTGTCATCGCCAAACTACCAATTTGCAAAAGCTCAATCAGCTCTCGCTCTGACCCGAGCTGACCACTGGGATACAACTCGATCGCCATAGTACCGCCCGATAGCTCATCGAGGCGCTGGCCCATTTTCAGCATAGCTTTGTGCACCGTGTGTGAAGGGTCCAAGCTGTGCCCTACTCTCAAAATCATGACGTCTTGTTGTGCACCACAAGAAACCAAAAGTAGCGTCACCAAAGTAATTAAAAGGCAGCGAGCCTGTCGAATACCGGCAAGTACGAACAATTGAGATCTCCTGATTATTTTTCTGCCACCGGTGGCATGTTAGACCACCAGCAGACTTGGGTCAACGGAATCGCAGACAGACCCGCTAAAGACTGGCTCTGAAAAAACACCTGTGCGTGTTCGATACCAGGACACTATCGACTGACTTTCAGCTTAGGCCCAAAAGAGGCTCACCACACATACCAGACTTATTGAGATCGCCCAGACTAATAGTAAAGCGCTGCTTGCGCTGGGAGGTAATCTTGTCCCGGCCGGCTAACAACAAACTTCAAACTACATTAAGCCCAAACTTCAGCCTAATTAATGATTGTCCCGCGTTAATAAGAGTTCCTCGATCGAATCGCGGCCCCGTGACTGAATCAATAAGTATACGGTCAAGAATAAAATACCACCCAGAAATGCTAGCAGGCCTAAACCAAGCCCAGTGGGAGAGAACCGGTGACGCCATGACACCCACAGGGCCGACACACTTAACATGAACATAAAGTCCAAATTAAACTGCCCAAACCAAGAATACGTCAGCATCTCTGAAAAAAATGGGGTAAACAAATTCCAACCGTATTGCTGCACAGTAACTGCGGTGTAGGCCGTAATCGCTATCAACATAAATGCTAACCAAGCTCTAAACATAACCATATTTTTGGGCGCTTATTATTAGAAATGACGACAGCACAGTAGCACAAAACGGCGCTTTTTCAACGACCAAGAGTCGACCACTAAGATCACCGTCTTTAATTCACATCAACGCAGCATTTTCACGACTAGCGCGCCATGAAGCCTGCCCCTAAAAGAGCATACTATGGCACGTATCGCAGTCATGGATGCGGGTTTGGGTCGCATGACGCATAAAATGCGTACCGGACGCACCGGACGGATCTACGAGAAATACGTTCTCCAAGCCATGGGGATTATTCGCTTAAAGCCTTGTAAATAAACCTTTGCACGTTTGGGTTGATTACACTGGGCCTGATGACAAGCCCCCATCCCAATTCGTATACTTAACGGCCCAACAAGAGGCGCTTACTATGCAACTGTCACTGAGCACTTGGACCGATGTCGAGAAATATCTGAACACATCGGACGCTATTATCATTCCGATCGGCTCGATGGAGCAGCATGGCCCTACTGGGCTTATTGGAACCGACGCCATCTGCCCCGAGGTTATCGCTAAACGCGTTGGAGACGAACACGGCGTTCTGATCGGTCCAACTTTCAATGTGGGTTGTGCGCAACATCATCTGGGCTTTCCTGGCACTATGACGCTACGCCCATCGACCATGATTGCGGCTATTACGGATTGGAGCTTTTCGCTCGCTAAACACGGCTTTAAAAAACTGTATTGGTTTAATGGCCACGGCGGCAATACGGCGACTATTCAAGCGGCCTTTGCCGAAGTCTATGCCCAACGAAGTTTCGAGCCAACTCCAGCCCGACAACCCGCGTTGCGGATGACAGCCAAGAACTGGTGGGAATTGCCCTCGGTTATGGCCAAGTGCAAAGAGCTGCATCCGGCGGGCGACGGCATGCACGCTACGGCGTCAGAAGTGGCTGTAACCTACGCGGCATACCCAGAGCAAGTAAGAACTGAAACGCTAGAGCCCAAAATTGCGCCTATTGGAACCTTTACCGACGCAGAGCACTATCGTGCCAACTTCCCAGATGGACGCATCGGCTCCGATCCAACGCAGGCTACGATCGAAGCAGGCCATACGTTGATCAACCTAACCGCCGATGCGTTGTGGGCGGACTTTCAAAAGTTCGTTCAATCTTAGGTGAGAGACTCATCCAGCAGAGCCTGCCGTAGGGCAGGCTTATCGATTTTACCCGAGGCGTTTAAGGGCAACGATTCCAGCGTAACGTAACGTTTGGGGCATTTAAATGCCGCTAGCTGTGCTCTGCAGAAAACATCCAGCTCCTCGGCCTCGACCGTCTGGCTTAATACCAAACAGGCGCAGACGACCTGTCCCCATCGTTCATGCGGCAAACCCACCACGGCGACCTGCTTGACACTGACATGTGTTGTAAGCACATCCTCGACTTCACGCGAGGCGACATTTTCACCCCCGCTGATAATCATGTCTTTTTTACGATCAACCAGCGTCAAGTAACCACGATCGTCGAACAAACCCAGATCACCGGTGCGCAAATAACCGGCACCAATCGCACTCTCAGTTTCTTGCGGCCGCTCCCAGTAGCCTTTCATGCATTGATCCGCTGCAACACAGACTTCTCCAACCGAACCTAAGGGCAACACATCGCCCTGATCATTTCGTATCGTGACCTGAACACCACTTACGGGCCGTCCAACCGAACGCATGATACTTTCATCCATGAGTCCTGCAAGGTGATCTTCGGGCATCAAAAACGAGATACTGCCGGAAAGTTCGGTCATACCATAGCTTTGCGACAAGTCAATATCCAAGGTGCTTAATAACGTTTGCATCAAAGGCAATGGCATAGCCGATGCCCCATAACCAATAGCTCTAACACCCTGTAATTTGTGCGGGGCATAGCTGGGGTGGTCTAACAGCATGGCAATCATAGTGGGCGCCAAACTCAAAGTAGATACCTGCCTTTGCTCACACAGCCGCAACACCTCATCAGAGTCAAACCCGGGCAACAACCAGACCGCGGCACCAAATTTATGCTGTAAAAAGACATTGTGTGCGGAAACATGGAATAGTGGAAACGGATACAAATAAACATCATTGGATAACACCGGTCGCCCGTGGGCAGCCGATTCCAGACCTGCCAAAAATGACTGGTGAGTTAACACCGCACCTTTTGGTTTACCGGTAGACCCCGAGGTGTGCAAAATCCAGACCGCGTGACCAGGTTCAATGATGGGCAATTTGCAGGGTATGGGCGAGCTTATCGTGCTTACCAGATCGGATAAAACCTGAACATCAATACTCATATCGCAGGCAAACTCAGCACCAAGATCAAGAAACCCCTTGCCTACCACCAATAAACTCGGGCGCGTCGCCTGAATTTGATATTCCCATTCGGCTTTTGCGAGTCGTGTATTAAGCGGGACCAATATCAGTCCCGCGGCCGAGCAGGCATAAATTAAGATCAGATAATCCGTACTGTTCCATGCCAGAACAGCCAGACGGGTGCCCAGCCCGTATCGCGCTGCTAGGTGATGTGACAAAATCTCTACTTTAGTGTGCAGTTCACGATAAGTGATAGGGGAATCTCCCATCACGGCATAGGAATCGGGGTTGTCAGTAAAATTGATGCGAGGAAGATCGTGCAAAAACTGCGGTTGCACCACAAAGACCTTTAAAGTGAATGGATTTAGGCTACCAGCGCTTGGTTACGCCCAGCGGTTTTCGCATGATACAGCGCATGATCAGCTCGCGACAGTAATTTTGAGCCACTGTTATCATTCGGTAGTCGGGTAGCCACACCTATGCTGATAGTGACTAACGGCCCAACCGTAGAACTAGGATGCGGGATCGATAAAGAAGCCACTCTAGACACCAATTCTTCAGCCAGTGCCCAGCCCTCGTCGGCCCCTTTTTCGATTACCACTGCAAATTCTTCTCCACCGATTCTCGCAACGAGACTGCCTCGCAAACCTGGGTGGGTCATTAAAAGCCGACCGACCCGCTGTAAACATTCGTCACCGGCTAAGTGCCCCATCGAGTCGTTGTACAGCTTAAAACAATCGAGATCTAACACTAAGACGGTTAGCGACGTATCGTCTTGTACCGAGCGGCTCCAAACGCTTTGATACTCGCTATCAAAAAAACGTCGATTGCCAATCCCGGTTAGAAAGTCTGTTAGCGACGTAACGGTAAGCTCTTGATTGAGGTCTTCTAGAGCGGATGTTTTTTCTTCGAGCGCCTTAGCGACATTGTGCATATCTACTTCCAGCCGCTGCTGATTCATCGAAATAATCACAATGACCATAGAGACTGAAGCAAGCACCATCAATAAAATGAAGAGCGTGTCCAGATCCTGATAAAGAACCGGGTTTTCATACGACGATTTAAGCAATATATTAACCGTTCGCACGACACAGATCGCAGCTGACAGGAAAACGACGCTCAGCGCCAAATGGTCTACCTTGCCTGAGATGCGACTAGCGTAAGAATAAATATTCCAACCAAAAATACACATGTATATTAAGACGAAACCATTGAAAGCAATTGAGCGAGTACCAGCATCGACACTGGCAATAATAAGGACACCTTGTATCAGCGCATACAAAATCACACTTAGGCCATAACCCAGCCATCTCGTGGGTCGCCTTAGAAACACATTTAAGCCCAGTGCCAATAAAGCGGGAAAGGCCAAAATCAAGATATTACCGAGCCAAAGCGAAAGCCATATTGGCACAAATGCCTCGGACCCCAACAATAACGAACCCACACCGTTGCATACAAAGGCTGCAGCCCACAAGCCGAAACCGGGGTAAGTTTCCCGCGTCGCTTTATAAACAACCATAAGCGAGGGCATGACCAACCCTGTGATCCCAGACAGTAGAATTGCGGTTTGCTCATTCAGCAAGGCTACACTTAGCGCAGATTCTGTCATATCTACAACCCTGATAATGGAATTGTCAGCCTAGCACGAAAATTTAGTATTTAAAATTTATAAAAATTTTCCTTGCTAACCCGATTGTTTGACTCACATCACTACATTAAATCCTTCGAGCTGGCACACTCATGTTTTAAGGCGGAGACTCTATGAGCACTGACAACCCCAGATTTGAAGTATCTTTACAGCTAATCGATGGCTTTCGATTCCTAGTGGATTTTGGCGACTTCGGCCAACTGGTGACCGATGAACCTGCCCCTATCGGCGAAGGCAAAGGCCCCAATCCCTCCAAACTTTTGGCGGCATCCGTCGCAAATTGCTTGGCGGCAAGCCTAATATTTGCGGTACAAAAGTTTCATGAGGATCCAGGTAAAGTGACCGCAAGAATTAACGGAGAACTTTGCCGCATTGATCGACGCTGGCGCATACAGGAAATGAAGGTCGAGTTAATCTTGGGTAACGCGCCCGACACCATGCCTCATCTGGAACGAGCACTGTCGCAATTCGAAGACTTTTGTGTCGTGACTCAAAGCGTGCGCCAAGGTATTGACGTGAAGGTTACCGTGCGTGCGCCCGATGGCTCTATATTGACCTAGTTAAAAGGCTACAGGGGCAAAGCGTCAAATGCCGTATTCGCCATCGCTGACCATCCGCGATTGGCGGCCGGACTCGCGGGACTCGGGTGGGGAATCCGGTAAACGGGCACATCCAGACCCAACTTTAACGCTCTTTCTTCGGCGAATACGCCTACACCCACAACTGCACTGGGCTCTATCACGGCGATAATTTGGCGGAGTAAACTATCGCAAATAGCATAAAGCGCGTCGCGTTCGTCTTTTTTCAGCTTATCTGGGGTAATGTTACGACCCGTCTCTCCCATAAATACTAAGGGGCAAAAATTATGTACGAAACAGTCGCTAAAAAAAGCCTCAGGACTACCCCAGCGCTCTTGTGCCCAGCCCCACAGGCGCCGGCCTGAAACCTCACTGCGTGTGCATTCAAAACCCAAAACTGGACGCTTAGGGTGTTCGACTTTAGGCTGATCAACAGCCTCGTTAATGCCCAGCCAATCGCGCACCATTGCAACTTCACCAAAGGGGACACCCGTTTGTACCATGCCATAGGGGCCTGGGTTCATACCTAACAGCAAAGCTTTCGGGCGATGCGATACGAAACGCTCTAAATAAACGTGATGTGGCCTGGCCGCATACACCAAAGGGTTGTAAACATGTGTTACCGGCTCAGCAAAAGCCAATTTGGCTAGCGCTTCGTTCGCCCGCTTTTCGCAATGCTTTATGTCCTGCGCTAAATTTCGCATTCGCGCCGCTTAAGCAACACCAAGCTCGAGCAAGCGCTCGTGCAAATAGCTTTCCGCCGTGTGCCTAGGTGAAAGCACTACTTCGGGCCGCGGGTGCAAAAATAAAGGTAACGACATTCTGCCCTGTGACAACTCTTCGCCCGAAGGCGTTGCTACCTGATGTGTAGTTGACGGAAAGTAACCTGCAGACACTTCTTGCAGCATGTCTCCGATATTAATTAATACTTGATCTGGCCGATTGGGCACATCAATCCAATCACCTTCTTGCGATAGAATCTTCAAACCAGGGCCGTCAGCGGCAGGCAGTATCGTCAAAAAGTTAATATCTTCATGCGGTGCTGCACGAGGCAACTGCTGCTGCCCTTCGGTCATCGGCGGGTAGTGCAACACTCGCAACAGCGACTGCTGGCTGGACTCAATCATTTTACTGAGCGACTCACTAAAGCACTGCGACACATCTAAGGGAGAATATTGTTCGACCCAGGTCAGCAGCGTTTTAGCAAATTCGACCGCTTGGTCATAATAATGTTCTAAGTCAGCCCTCAACGCTTCGGGGCACCGCCCCCACGCGTAATAATGATAGTATTCCTTAAAATCACGTAAGACATAACCTTTGGCATGCTCTGCTTGCTCCAACGAAAAGTAGCCATCTTGCTTTTCGCGGTCCATCACAAAATCGAATTTTTGCTGCGTTGCAAAAAAGCTGCGCCAATCGCGATAGATTTTTTGTATCAACTCAATGTCTAAAGGATGATTCGAAAACGCGGCAAACCCAAAAGTTCTTAGCGAGGCAACGAAGGCCTCATCACAACCCGGTGAACCAAATTCGATAATGGGTAAGGAACGGCTCTCGCTGTTATCTGACATGTTCCCCCCTAGGATAACGACAGAAAGAAGCCCGCCAATGCGGCACTCATAAGATTCGCCAAGGTGGCCGTTAACAATGCCCTAAATCCCAAACGAGAGATGTCGTCGCGGCGATTCGGGGCCACCGAGCCAATGCCGCCCAACAAAATAGCTATGGAAGAAAAATTTGCAAAGCCACACAAAGCAAAAATAACAATCGCTTGCGATAAATCAGACATCTGGTCAGCCACATCAACAAACGCAACGTAAGCCACAAATTCATTCAGCACTAGCTTTTGACCAATCAAGCTTCCAGCAAGTTGCGCTTCATCCCATCCTATGCCCAAAGCAAAAGCGATAGGCTGGAAGAGGTATCCCAGAATAGACTGAATGGTAAGATCGGGGTAATTAAACAAGCCACCAACCCCACCTAAAATTCCGTTAGCCAGCGCTATCAATGCAATAAATGCTAGTAGCATTGCGCCAATGGCCAGCACCATTTGCATACCCGACATCGCGCCAGAGGCGGCTGCATCAAACACGTTCACGTAACGCTCTTCGGTAGTGTCATCATCGCTACCGGGCTGCACCGGTTTGCCTGTTTCTGGCACCACTAATTTGGCCATCATGAGTGCGCCGGGTGCGGCCATAAAGCTTGCCGCCAACAGGTATTCCAGCGGAATCCCCAAAGCGACATAACCTGCCATCACAGACCCTGCGATTGAAGCCAAACCTCCGACCATCACCGCAAATAATTCTGACTGTGTCATACCAGGCAAATAAGGCTTAGCAACCAGAGGCGCTTCTGCCTGCCCGACAAATACGTTTGCAGCTGCAGACAGCGATTCTGAATGACTGGTGCCCAACGCTTTTTGTAGACCGCCGCCAATAAACTTTACCACCCACTGCATCACGCCAATGTGATACAAAACGGCAATCAATGAAGAGAAAAACACCACAACCGGCAAGACACTTAAGGCAAACACAAAACCAATGGAATCGTTGCTTACCAGCGACCCAAACAAAAACTCGATGCCGACGCGCGAGTACCCTAGCAACTCACCGACACCACCTGCCATAGATGACAGTAACTGTTTACCCCATGGAACAAACAAGACAAAACCGCCAATACTGGCTTGAAGCGCAAAGGCTACCGCGACTGTTTGCCAACGAATAGCTGAGCGTTGCGTAGACAAAGCGTAGGCGAGCAAGGGTAACAACAAGATCCCAAGTAAGCTGGTCATAAATAGGCCCCAACAGATATCGGCTGAAAATTTAGGTGATGTGCCCCTTGGGGACTTGCCCGCGAGGATATAGCATTCTTAAACAAGAAGGTAGTTTTCTCGCGACAAGCTGCGCAAAATGCAGGCCTGCCCGTTGCCATCACATCCGGCGATATCGCTACACATAGCAATAATCATTAGAGCAGTAAATCTAAAATACCATAGTAAAATGCAAGCGATTCAGGGTTCGACAAACCCTCGATATTGTTCACTGTTTCACCATGAATGGCTTTACGGACCGGTATTTCAGATATTTTACCACTACGGGTCTTAGGAATATCGGCAACAGCTTTAATCACTGCAGGCACGTGTCGAGGAGACGCCCCCGTTCTAATACTGCGTTTGATGCTGGCTATGACCTCATCGGATAATACCTGGCCGGGTTTCATCACCACGAACAAGACCACTCGAACATCATCACCCACACGCTGCCCGACACACACACTTTCTAGCACTTGTGGGATTTGCTCGACTTGACGGTAAATTTCAGCGGTACCAATTCTTACCCCGCCCGGATTCAACACCGCGTCCGAGCGGCCATAAATGATAAAACCACCCTCTGCTGTTTGCTCGGCAAAGTCGCCATGCGCCCACACATTTGGAAATTGCGCGAAATAAGCATCGTGATACTTTTCGCCACTGTCGTCGCCCCAAAACCCAATGGGTGCGCTGGGAAACGGGCTGGCACATACAAGCTCACCTTTGTCTTGGTAAATGCGCTGACCACCGTCGTTCCACACCTGAACATCCATCCCCAAACCCGCGCATTGGATCTGCCCCGCATACACCGGCAACGCTGGGTTACCCAAGACAAAGCTGCTTACGATATCGGTACCCCCGGAAATAGACGCCAAACAAATATCTTGCTTAATTTCACGATACACGTATTCAAAGCTCTCGTGCGCTAAGGGTGAGCCCGTAGATAACATTACGCGCAGGGGTGCTAAGGCATCGGGTGCAGCGGCATAGCTTTCTTGTTGCAAAGCCGAAATATATCGCGCGCTAGCCCCAAAGGCCGTAACGTGCTCTTGATTAATAAGTTCAAAAAGATGCGATGCCGACGGATAAACCGGGGCACCATCGTATAAAACAATCGTCGCCCTACTGGCTAACCCGCTAACCAACCAGTTCCACATCATCCAGCCGCAAGTGGTGTAAAAGAATAAGCGATCACCTGCGTGAATATCCGCATGTAACTGGTGCTCTTTAAGGTGCTGTAGCAAGGTGCCACCGGCGCGGTGCACAATGCACTTGGGCTTACCCGTCGTGCCCGACGAGTAAAGAATGTAAAGAGGGTGATTAAAAGGAAGTTGCTCAAATTTAAGGGCAGCACCGGCGTGCTCGGATATCAAAACCTCAAAGTCGACAACTGAATTGGCCCCGACTTGGTCCTCATTTAATATCCGACTGACAACGCAGGCTCTAACCGAAGGCAGACTTTCCAGAATGGTCGACACACGCTCGCAGATATTAAAGGTCTTCCCGCCGTAGTGATAACCGTCGCAAGTAAACAGAACCTTGGGCTCTATTTGCCCGAACCGATCCAAAGCACCGTTGGTACCAAAATCGGGCGAGCAACTTGACCACACAGCTCCCAAACCTGTAGTGGCCAACATAGCCACCACGGTATCAGCCGTATTGGGCACCATACCCGCCACGCGATCACCAACGCTGACGCCCAGGTCTCGCAAGAAAGCCTGCACCGAAGCGACTCGATTGCGCAGCTCTTGATACGTTAAAGTTTGTCGCCGCCCCGACTCTAAACGTTCAATAATCGCAATGGCATCGTCATCGCCTTGCAAACAATTTTCAGCAAAGTTTAAGCGAGCGCCTTCAAACCAGACCGCTCCTGGAAAACGATTTTCATTCAGCAAAGTCTGGTCCGATGTAGAGTCGGCTACAACACCACAGTAATCCCATACGGTTTGCCAAAAATTCGCTTTGGAAGCCACTGACCAGGCATGCAGAGCGGCATAATCCGCGCACTCAACACCGTAATCCTGACGCACTTTTGTGGCAAACGCCGCCATACTTGTTCTGTTAATCCAGGCTTGAGAAGGCGTCCAAAGTGGCGTCATTATAATTTTATCCCTAATGTTCTGTTTTTTACTGCGATACGGCTAAATCAAACTGGCCCCAAGAAGGGTCGTACAAAACCTCTCCTGCTGGTCCGGCAATTGAACAGTCGTCAAATGTCACTAAAAGTAATGTGTCACCCATTCTAATACGGCTAACGTAGGTCGCTTTCAGCACCACCCCCGATGCATAGCGCCAGTGAATAGCAGCACCAGCTGCCGCCCCAGCATCAGCTAATGCACGATCATCTACCGAACTCCATGAACCGGCGCCAGTAAAGCAATCGGGCAAACCAATCGGTGCGCTAAAACCATGCGGGTGACGACTTTGACCATGCCCTTCAATTACCTTGGCTTGCCACAATAAACTTGTAGGGCCCTCGGCTCTAACATAGTAGGCTTGACCATTCGATTCGCGCAAAAAGGTCATTGCATCTGCATCTATCGTCAAACCTGTACTGAGCTGATACTGCATTAGTCTCGATACCTTTTTGTGATATCACCGTAGGCATCGATGCGACGATCGCGCAGATAAGGCCACCATCGACGCACCTGCTCGGTGCGATCTAAGTCCAAGGTGACCACTAATTCGGTCCTAATTTCAGTGTCTGCTTGCGCGAGCAACTCACCTTGCCAACCCACCACCATACTAGAGCCCCAAAATTGCGACCCTGCAGTTTGACCACTAGGGTCTGCTTCAAAACCGATGCGATTGGCACTTAAGACCGGCAGATTATTTGCCACCGCATGCCCGCGCTGCACAGTAATCCAGGCCTCTCGCTGACGCTCTTGCTCGTCTTCGGGGTCATCTGGGTTCCAACCGATAGCGGTTGGGTAAAGCAAAATATCCGCTCCCGCCAAAGCCATTAACCTAGCGGCCTCAGGGTACCACTGATCCCAGCACACCAGCACACCAAGCTTACCCACCGAGGTTTGTATGGGCGTAAAACCCAGGTCGCCCGGCGTGAAGTAAAATTTTTCGTAGTAGCCGGGGTCATCCGGAATATGCATTTTTCGATAACAACCTGCAATCGAGCCGTCGGTTTCTAGCACCGCCGCGGTATTGTGATACAGGCCCGTCGCTCGCTTTTCAAACAAGGAGCAGACAATCACCACTCCCAGCTCGGCTGCTAAGGCGCCAAAGGTGTCGGTACTTGGACCCGGAATGGTCTCTGCCAAATCAAAATTGTTAGTGTCTTCCACCTGACAAAAGTACAAACCCGCGTGCAATTCCTGTAGCAAAATCAAATTCGCACCTTTCGCAGCAGCTCGCCTTATGCCCTGCACACTGCTGGCAACATCTGCCGCATAGTCACCGGTATTTGCGTGTTGAACGACACCAACGGTTATTTCACGACTCACAATTCACCACCTCTTTGGGTATTTGCATGGTGACACAATGCAGACTGCCATTTTGCTCGATCAAGGCTCGGCAATTTACCGGTATGACCTGACGATGAGGGCAGGCTTTTCGAAGCTGCGCCAGGGCAGCCTCATCAGCCGCATTGTCACCATAAATTGGTGCCACAATGGCACCATTGATGATTAGAAAATTAACGTAACTGCCACCTAGGCGCCGGGCCGCGTCGTCAAACACACCCGGCAATTCTATGGGGACAAGCTGGTAGGGCTGGCCATTGACTTGGCGCAAGGAGTCTAATTCTTGAGCCATCGCTTGCAACTGCGTGTAGTGAATGTCCTCTGGGTTACTACAAGCCATATGCACAATAGTTCGTTCGTCCACAAAACGGGCCAAGGTATCAATGTGTGCATCGGTATCATCGCCCTCTAATTCGCCGTGCTCAAGCCACAATACTCGATCGACACCCAAAGTCTGCATTAACTTTTGCTCAATCTGCGCCTGAGTTAAATCCGGATTTCGGTTAGGGTTAAGCAAACACTTTTTCGTCGTTAATAAGGTACCTATCCCGTCGGTTTCGACACTACCACCCTCTAAGACCCAGGCTTGGGTTTCGGATTGATTGTGCTTGAGTAAAGTATGACGAAACAGCTGTTGATTGATTTCGTTGTCTGCTGAAGCGCCAAACTTGCCGCCCCAGGCATCGAATTGAAAATCAAGTAAAACAGGACCAGAATCAGATTGGGTTGAAAGAAAACCAAAATCTCGGGCCCAAGTGTCATCGTAGGGCATCACCAAAAAAATGACGCGCTTTAAATCAACAGAACCTGCCGCCAAATATTGCATTACTTCAACTTCAGTAGCCTGATCGCGACACAATAACAACACACGTTCGAACTGAGTAATAGCGGCAATCACATCCCGGTAGCACTGCTGAGCAGATTCTAAATTAGCAACCCAATCTGTCTCGGCGTGGGGCCACGCCAGTAAGACGCCCCACTGTTCTTGCCACTCTGGGATAAATCGGCGCGCCATAGCGTCCCCCGCAAAAGGCACCATTCTATAAGAAGAGTAGAAAGGGGTCGATGCTTTACCCCGCTTCCTTGCATGAAAGAATACCCTGCGGTGTGTGAGTTTTACTAAATTAACCAATCGCCCTGACGCGCAATAATATTTGCACGAAAAGGCTCAGGAATAGCAATCGATTTACGGGTATCTTGGTCAACAAATACTTGGGTTATGGTACCCCTGGCCAACACCGCCTCGGTATCATGATTTTGCAGCAAAAAAGCCACATCTGCACTCGAGCGCCCTAAACGGCGATAACCCACCGATCCACGCACGACTCCGTTCGCTGTAATTTCATCGATGTAATCGCACTGAATGTTTACCGTAAAAATAAAGCTAGGTGCCTTGCTAGGCTGAGTGGCGCGAAACCCCAGCTCATCCATATAAAAGCCGGTTACTTCATCGGCAAACACCAAGTAATTAGCAAAATACAAATGGCCCTGAGAGTCGGTGTCACGGAACCGCACTTTCATTATTTCGCTAAAGGGGAATGACCCCGAATCAATTGCATCTATCGCCATGTTTACTCCTTTGTTTGGGTGGGGATCATAACCACCAAACGTCCCTTTGGCCAATGCCGCCTAAGCCGATAACTATGGAAAAAAACCGCTTGTGCACTTTCAACGCCAGCGCTAGCATCTAGCTTTTCGCGCGCCCTGGAGCTTCTTGTGCAAGAATCATTATTACAGCTGTGGACCGAACACCAAGCCACAGTCCTACACATCGCGTATCAAATCGGCTTAGCCATTAGCGTTTTGATTGTCGCCAAAATTATTGGAGGCGGTCTACGCCAAGCGCTACAGCAGACGCACAATCGGCTGGGCAAACTCGACCCCATGCTAATGCCGATCTTAAACACCACGTTGGGCTATCTGGTCTACACTGTAGCCGTGGTAGTGATTCTGGATCTGTTTGGCGTCAACACCGCTAGCATTATTGCATTGATCGGTGCCGCCGGTTTGGCCATCGGTTTTGCGTTAAAAGATACCTTAAGTAACATTGCTGCCGGCATCATGCTGCTGTTTTTGCGCCCGTTCAAAAACGGCGACTACATCTCGTTTGGCTCAACCATTGGCACCGTGGAAGAAATCAATTTATTCACGACCGTCCTGCGTAGCGTCGATGGTCTGTACTTAAGTTGCCCTAACTCCTCGATTTGGGGTAACGATATCACCAACTTTACCCGCAACGGCAAACGCAGAATCGATATTACGGCAAGCATCGCCTACTCGGACAATATCGATACCGGGCTCGAAGTACTGCACAACATCATCAAGACGGAATCTAGAATTTTGGCAGAACCCGAAGCGCAAGCAATTGTGTTTGCCTTAGGCGAAAGCTCGGTCGATTTACAGCTTCGCGCTTGGACCTCGGTAGAAGACTTTGGTGCCACCAAATGGGATTTAAACAAGCGCATTAAAGAAGATATTGAAGCCGCCGGCCTTACCATTCCATTCCCGCAGCGCGATATTCGAGTAATCCAATAACAAACAACCCTAAATTGCCCTCCATAAAAAAGCCCCGATAAGCGAGTTATCAGGGCTTTTTCTAAGAACACTAAAAGCTAATCAAGCACAGCGCGCGCCACCAGCTCTCGCATAATTTCTGAGGTGCCACCGTAGATACGCTGAATGCGGGCGTCCACATAGGCTCGAGAAATAGGATACTCCTTCATGTAGCCGTATCCCCCAAACAACTGCAAGCACCCATCGACAATACTGCACTGAGCCTCGGTGGTGGTGTACTTAATCATAGATGCTGTCGCCGCGTCGAGTTCACCACGGTTAAAGAGATCAATGCATTCGTTCATCAAGGCTCTGTTAAGTCGAAACTCACTGTACATTTTTGCTATTTCAAACCGGGTGTTTTGCAGCTTAGAAAGGGGCGCACCAAAGGCTTTTCGCTCGTTAACATAATCACGCGTCATGTCCAGTACGCCTTCCGTCGCACCCACCGCACCAACACCTAAGGCTAGTCGCTCGCGAGGCAACTCTTTCATCAGTCCCACAAAACCCTTGTTAAGCTCACCCAAAATAGCAGCCTCTGGCACACGAACATCTTCAAAAAAAAGTTCTGAGGTATCCGCCGCATGCTGCCCCATTTTTTCTAGGTTGCGGCCGCGACTGAAGCCCGGCAGGTTGGTATCGACCAAAAACAATGATAACCCACGTGAACCCGGCGCATCGGGATCGGTTCGCACCGCAGTAATAACCACATCACAGTGCTGACCGTTGGTAATAAAAGTTTTTGACCCATTGATAACCCAATGATCGCCATCTTTTTTGGCGGTGGTTCTAATTCCCTGTAAATCACTGCCAGCGCCTGGCTCGGTCATTGCCACGGCACCCACACATTCACCGCTGACAAAATCGGGCAGATAGCGCTGCTTTTGCTCTTCCGTACCCATATTCGATATATAGTGCGCGACAATATCGGAATGCACCGTCATGTTTGAGCTTAACGCGGCGTAGCCTGCTTGCGAGACGTCGTAGACAATTGCCATCGACATATCAAAAGAGCCCCCGGCACCACCGTACTCCTCGGGTATATCAACCGCCAGCAAGCCGGCTTGCCCAAGCTTTCGCCAAAGGTCACGCGGCACCTGTTCGTCTTTTTCCCATTGCTCGTAAAAAGGGGCGACCTCCGCTGCCAAGAATTTGGCCAACATATCTCTAACGAGTACGATCTCGGTCGCATCGACCGGCATTGCTGCGTTCATTGTGTCTCCTTATTCACTGGGCACCGCGGTAGTGCCAATTCTAAAGGCAAATGCACCGTGCGACCAACTCGACACGAGGTAAATTGCTTTATCATTACCAATACGGGCTTAAAGATTTCATAATCGCGGTGCTATACTTTGAATAGCGTTTTGGCTTTTATTCAAGCCCCAGAGGTAGTCAAACCAAACTCATTTAACCACAAGGTAATTCCATCATGAAAAAGCTTACCCTGATCGCCGCAGTTGCTGGCCTTTCTCTTTTGGCTGGCTGCGGTGAAGAACATGGCTCAACACAGTGCACCCAAGCACCACAGTCAGAGTGGTTAAACGCCAATGATTTTCAGGCGCAGCTGTTAAACAGCGGCTATAAGATCAACGAGTTTAAAGTGACTGGGGGCAATTGCTACGAAATATACGGCTTCGAAGCAGACGGTACTAAGGTTGAAATTTACTTTAACCCAACCGATGCCAGCATCGTGAAACGCGAAGAAGAATAAGCTATAACTCATGCTGATCTGGGATCGTCTAGTTCGAAGTTGGCACTGGTGCTTGGTAGCAGTGGTCGTCGCTAACTACTGGTTTTTAGAAGGCGGTGACGACCTCCATAACTACGCAGGTTACGCCATATTTGCACTGATGATCCTGCGCTTGGGTTGGGGGATTTGGGGGCGTAATCCCTACGCTTTACTGAAAAGCTTTGTGCCAACACCTGCGGCTATTCGCAAGCATCTGGTCGAACTGCGCGCCGGCTTAAAAAACCATACTGCTGGACATAACCCGCTAGGTGCGCTGTTTATATTCTTTGTGTTTTTCGCTATTACCTATTTAAGCGTAACAGGCTGGTTGCATGAAGAAGTCGACGCCTTGTTCGGCAATGATTTCTTACAAAATAGTCACCGTTGGGTATCTGACGCGCTCATGATTGCCGCCGGCATTCACCTGACCGCGGTTCTGGTTATGCAGAAGCTCACGGGTACCCCACTAATCACAACAATGATTACCGGCAAACGCTAAGCACTGAACTCGTGGTCGTCTAAACGATAAGACAGGACGACAATGCCCGCCACCGAACCGTCAATAGCGTGCCAAGGCTCTATTCTCCAACACACGCTAAACTCTTCACCGGCTTCGTCTGCTAACCGCTGAGTTACATCGGCAGGCTTACCCTCTAAGGCCTGCTGATATAAATTCTTAACCGCATTGCGCGTGTGAGGAAACAGAGCTTGATGATCTTTACCAATCAGATCTTTTGCCTGAACCCCGTACTCTTGACACCAGCGCTCGCTCACTGCCAAGTAACGCATATTGGCATCGAACATGGCCATAGCAACGGGCAGCTTTCCAAGCATTAACGACACCAGCGCATCCGACTCTACGCGCCCAGACTCGACTTGAACACCTAGTGCCTCGGCAAAATCGCGTTGCCGCACGATGCGGGTCATAACAAAACCCAGTAGCGCAAAGATCAGCAACGCCACAAACCAAACACGGACAATGACGTACCAACTGTTCTGACTCACAACTTCCTGAAAACGCCATAGAGGGATATGAACAGCAAATTTTGAGCGGTCGCTATCGGATAGGGCCTCGTAGGGTTCGGAATCGCCAGGCAACACGACATCTTGACTACCATCCGCCTGACTAGTAGCCAGCCGCAACTGCGGGGCCGTACGCCAGCTTGGGTCACTTAACAAGAACTCTTGTTGGTAAGTCATGGCCTGCTCCGGCTGCAACTGGTCCTGAAAAGCCATACCCGGTTTTGGGTGCAAAATATAATGTCCGCTAGGCTTATAGCCATATATTTGCATATAAGGCGCCTTCGCAACGATCCGGGTCAGGTCGTTAAGAAGCAAGGCTGCGTCGAAATTTATCACTAGGTAGGCCCAAATCTTCCCGCTGTCGTCAGCAATGGGCGTCGCGGCTCGGAGCGTCGGTTGCGGTGGCAACTCTATTTTACCGTGTTCAACATTCAACTCTATCAACGACCAAAAGACCTTGTGTAGCGGCAGCTCTCTTACGGAGGCCATGTACGAGCGCCCGGCCTTAGACTGAAGTTCAGATTCCGGGATGCGCCTTAAAGCCCCTTGAGGCGATCGCTTTAGCTTGATAAATTCGTCAGCCGATTCGTTCGCTAATAGAATCCGGAGTTGCAAGATACGCTCTTTGGCGTTGGCATACTGAAAGGCCACGTCATTAAAGTTTCGTATCCAATCTTCCATAACGACACCGGTAGACGCATCGACCCCTCCACCTGCAAGTGCTCTGGCCATTCCCCGCGTGGCCGATAAGCGAGAAAAAAATAGCAACTCATCTTGACTGACTGCAAATTTTTCGCGAGCGACCTGCCCGCCAACGCGTGTGCCAGCGAGCATTCTGGCCTCAAAATCTGCCGCCACCTCTAGCTCGGCTATTCGATACACGAGGTAACCAGAGACCGCTAAAAAAAAGACAAATATTGGCACTAGGTATCTAAGTACCTTGATAAAGCTGGTTCTGAAACGAACCTGCAAGGTGTAGTTTCCTATAGGGCCGACCACGGACGCCTCCAGTCACACTTAAACGCGCATGCCAAATAGGGCAAAATTGCTGTGTGCATACGCAACGGCACAGTTCCCGACCCTACCACGAAAACTAATACGCTTTCCTGTTAAGAGATGTTAATGTTTTAGTCTATTTGATCAATCGCAAGAGATAACAATGACGGCTCACCCAGTGTATCCCAACCTATTTTCGGAGTTAGATTTAGGCTTCACCAAACTTAAAAACCGGGCTGTAATGGGCTCGATGCACACAGGATTAGAAGAAGCTACCGACGGCTTCCCTCGCATGGCGGCTTACTTTGCCGATCGCGCTGCTGCCGGTGTAGGCATGATCATCACGGGTGGCATATCACCCAATGAAGAGGGCGGACACGGCGCTAAGCTCTCTAATGCACAAGAAGCAGAGCAACACCGCTTAATCACCGACGCTGTGCACGCTGCCAACCCCGATGTCAAAATATGCATGCAAATTCTGCATGCTGGCCCTTTAGCGCCCACAGCCGATGCGGTAGCCGCATCGGCTGTTCGCTCGAGAATATCGCCGATTACCCCCAAAGAACCCGACTCAGAGGGTATCCAAAAACAACTGAATGATTTTGCAAACTGCGCCAAACATGCCCAAATTGCGGGTTACGACGGCGTCGAAATTATTGGTTCTGCAGGTTATTTACTAAGCACCTTCTTAGTTGAAAAAACCAACCGACGAACCGATGAGTGGGGTGGCTCCTTCGAAAATCGTATGCGCTTCCCTGTCGAGGTCGTCAGACGAATTCGAGCGGCAGTGGGCGAAGAATTTATCGTTATCTTTCGAATTCCCGCCATGGACATGTTGCAAGGGGGCATGTCGCGCGAAGAGGTCATAGTACTGGGTAAAGCCATCGAAGCCGCGGGAGCGAACATTATCTCAACCCACTTCACTTGGCACGAGGCTCAGGTACCGACTATTTCCACACGCGTGCCCCGCGCTGCTTTCACCCAGGTTACAGGGCGACTGAAGAAAGAATTGTCAGTACCGATGATCACATCTAATCGGATAAACACCCCCGAGGTTGCCGAGGAAGTGCTCGTACGTGGCGATGCCGACATCGTCTCCATGGCGCGCCCAATGCTGGCCGACGCCGATTTTATAGCCAAGGCCCGTGAGGGCAAGGCTGACGAAATCAACACCTGCATTGCCTGCAACCAAGCCTGCTTAGATCACACCTTTACCGGCCAAGAAGTTAGTTGCCTGGTCAACCCCAGGGCTTGCCACGAGACCCTTCTCATCTCTCAACCAGTGACCACACCAAAATCAATCGCAATTATCGGTGCAGGCCCCGCCGGACTATCCTACGCCATTACCGCCGCCGAACGGGGACACAAAGTAAGCGTGTACGAAGCACGCAGCGAAATTGGCGGGCAGTTCAATCTGGCCAAGCGTATTCCGGGCAAAGAAGAATTTGAAGAAACACTGCGCTACTACACCGTGATGATGCAAAAGTTAGGCGTTGAACTGCACCTAAATACCTATTTAGACGCTGCAGGTATTCACGCGCTTAGCGCAGATCACGTAGTTATCGCTTGCGGCATTAAGCCACGCACACCGGCCGTCGAGGGCATCGACCACCCAAAAGTAGTGGGTTACATGGATGCTATTTTGGGCAACAAGCCCATCGGTAACACAGTCGTTATTATTGGCGCAGGCGGGATAGGTTTTGACACCGCAGAACTGATTACCCATGCGGGCGTGTCCGCGGCTCTGGACGTGAATGTATTCGCCAAAGAATGGGGCGTCGATTTCGAAAATCACCCTCGCGGCGGAGTCACCGGTGTTGAACCTCAAGTACAAACCTCTGGGCGCGATGTGACCTTACTGCAACGAAAGACGAGCGGTATTGGCAAAGGCTTGGGCAAAACCACCGGTTGGACCCACCGCATAGCACTCGATCGGCGCGGCGTGAAAATGATTAACGGTGTGGATTATCGAAAAATCGATGATGAGGGGGTTCATGTGCTGCGCGACGGGCAGCCAATGTGCTTGCCCGCGGACACCGTCATTATTTGCGCAGGGCAAGAATCAGAGCGCAGCCTGTATGACGAACTAAAAGACACTGGTATCTCAATTAGCCTGGTAGGCGGTGCCTTCGAGGCCATGGAAATCGATGCCAAACGCGCCATCAAACAGGCCACCGAAGAAGCTCTAGCGATCTAAGCGCAGGTCAATGTCGCGCTACCCGATTTAGTTCGGGTAGCGCGCTCAATAAGGCACAACCAAAGCCAGTGATTCTTTAACCTGCTCCATTACCACGTAACTGGTCGATTCTTGTACCCCCGGCAATGCCAACAAGGTATCCCCAAGCAATGCCCTGTACGCCGCCATATCGGCAACCCTAGCCTTGATCAGATAATCAAAATTGCCCGAGACTAAATAACATTCTTGCACCTCGGGCAAATCTAAGGCCGCCTTTTTAAAGTCTTCGAAAACGTCCTGCGCCGTTCGGTTCAAGCGAATTTGCACAAAAACCACCAAGCCAGCGCCAAGGGAATCGGGATTTAACATGGCCTGATAACCTCTAATAACACCGTCTCGCTCTAACTTTTTGACTCGCTGCTTACAGGGTGTGGTTGACAAACCAACGCGCCGTGCAAGCTCCGCAAAGGTCATACGAGCATCTCTTTGCAGAGCTCTTAAAATATTGCGATCAATTTTATTAATTTCGTGCAAGCGACGCATATAACTACCGTCCAAAATTTAAAACAAAAAAATTTATATCGACTTTTATAAAGCCACATCTTAGTCGATTCAACTATTTTACACCTAAATATAAATCAACAAAATAAAACAGAATCTTTAGAATAGGCGCCTTCAATGGAGGACACAACATGATTATCGGTATACCAAAAGAGATCAAAGCCAACGAACACCGCATTGGTATGACCCCAGCCGGAGTCAAAGAGCTGACCTTGAACGGCCATCGCGTCCTCGTGCAAAAAGACGGTGGCGCCTCAATCGGCTTCTACGATGAAGATTACATCACGGCAGGCGCCGAGGTTGTTGACACGCCCCAAGAGATCTTTGCCAAGGCAGACATGATTATCAAGGTAAAAGAGCCTCAATTACCCGAGTGCAAGTTACTGCGCCCTGACCAAATTTTGTTTACCTACTTACACTTAGCGCCAGACCCCGCTCAAGCTGAGGCTTTATTGGCCTCTGGCGCAACTTGCATTGCCTACGAAACCGTGACCCAAGCTTCTGGCGGTCTGCCTTTACTGGCACCCATGAGCGAAGTCGCCGGACGTTTATCGATCACCGCAGGTGCTCATAATATGCAGATGCTTTATGGCGGATCAGGCATGCTACTCGGTGGTGTTCCTGGTGTTGAGCCCGCCAAGGTGCTTATCATTGGCGGCGGTGTTGTTGGCATTAACGCCGCCAAAATGGCACTGGGCTTGGGCGCTCAAGTGACGTTGGTAGACCGTTCGATTGATCGCCTGCGACAGCTCGACGATATTTTTGATGGCCGAGTGCGAACTCTGTATTCTACCGCCGACACTATTGAGCGTGAAGCTCTGCAAAGCCAACTGATTATTGGCGCAGTGTTAATTCCAGGCGCTGCTGCCCCAAAACTCATTACCCGCGAGTTAGTCGGCCGACTCAGCCCCGGCACCGTTATGGTTGATGTAGCGATTGACCAAGGTGGCTGTTTTGAAACCAGCCGCGCAACCACGCACCAAGACCCCACCTACGTCATTGACGGTGTTATTCACTACTGCGTGGCAAACATGCCTGGCGCGGTGGCTCGAACGTCAACGGTCGCACTGACCAATGCAACCCTCCCGTTTGCTGTAGCGCTCGCGAACAAAGGCGCCTACGAAGCCTTAAATCAGAACCCACACTTAGCCAATGGCTTGAACGTTAACGCGGGGCTAATTACGCACGCTAGTGTTGCTGAAGCTTTGGGCAAAGCGTATACCCCGTGGCAAGAGAGCTTCACTGCAGGATCGGTAGCCGCTTAGCAAAAAAACCCGGCTGCTACCGCAGCCGGAAAACGCCCAAAATCGAATGTAAAAAACCGAAAACCTAAAAAGATTAGCTATTACACCCGTAACGTTACCAAGGGTCTGTGACAAGCTTGTGATAAAGCCGTTTTTTTGCAGCATCTTAGACTCTTGCGTTGTAAACGCTTTGTCATATTCCCATTTTCTAGCTTTGCGCAGACGAGTTTAGCGGCGTATTCTTCGGATTGGCAAAATCTGCAAGGACTTAAGCATGAAAACCACTTTATTAGCTGCCGCCGTGCTCAGCTCAGCACTATTGGCAGGTTGCAATACCGACACAAACAACGAGGCACAAACACCCGCCATGGCATCAGATAACCCCTTCTTAACGCCTAGTACCCTCTACATGCAATATCCACCGTTCGATAAAATCAAGAACGAACATTATAAGCCGGCTATCGAAATTGGCATGGCAGAGCACATCACCGAAATCGAGGCCATTGCCTCAAGCCCCGATGCGCCAACGTTCGAGAACACCATTTTAGCGCTTGAAGAGGCTGGCGATACCCTAGCCAGAGTATCACGCGTGTTTTATTCATTGGCCTCGGCGCACACCAACGACGACATCGAAGCAATCCGCGCTGAAATGGCCCCAGTGATGTCCGCGCATGGCGATGCGATCCTACTGAATGGCGACTTATTTGCACGCATCAAAACCATTCACGAGCAACGCAATGACCTAGGCCTTGATTCTGAATCTGTGCGTTTGATCGAAGAAAACTACAAAGAGTTCGTGCTTTCAGGCGCAACGCTTGATGATGATGCAAAAGAAAAACTCAAGGCCATTAACGCGCGTCTTGCCAAGTTAGGCACCGACTTCAGCCAAAACGTGCGCAACGAGGTCAACACAAAAGCGATTATCGTAGACTCCGCCGAAGAGCTTAAGGGCTTAAGCGCCAACCAAATCGCCGCGGCAAAGAAAGCCGCAGAAGCTCGTGATATGCCCGAAAAATGGGTACTACCACTACTTAACACCAGCGGCCAGCCAGCACTCTCAAGCCTGACCAACCGCGAGTTACGCCAGCGCATTCACCAAACATCGCTCGGCCGCGGTTCTGACGGTGGCGAGTTTGACAACACAGCTATTATTGCAGAAGTCATGAAGCTGCGTGCCGAAGCGGCGCAAATATTGGGCTTTGCTAACCACGCGGACTACCGCTTACAGACCCAAACTGCGGGTTCAGTGGAAGCCGTCAACGAACGGTTGGCAAGTTTAGCGCCTCCTGCAGTTGCCAACGCCAAACGCGAAGCCGCTGATATTCAAGCAATGATCGACGCAGAAGGCGGCGATTTTGAAGTCGCGTCCTGGGATTGGGACTACTACACCGAGAAAGTCCGCGCGGCGAAGTACAGCTTCGATGAGTCGCAGTTAAAACCTTATTTTGAAATGAACAACGTGCTTACCAAGGGTGTATTCTACGGGGCTGAGCAGGTGTTTGGCATTACCTTCAAGGAACGCACTGACCTACCTGTGTATCAAGAAGACGTTCGTGTGTGGGAAGTATTTAATGCCGACGGTTCAACTCTAGCCCTGTTTATTCAAGATTTTTATGCCCGCGAGTCAAAACGCGGTGGTGCTTGGATGAATGCCTACGTATCACAATCTCATCATGACGGTACGCAGCCAGTGGTGGCCAACCATCTAAACATCCCCAAACCACCAGATGGCGAACCGACGCTACTGACCTGGGATGAAGTGACCACCATGTTCCACGAGTTCGGCCACGCGCTACACGGCATGTTTTCAAACGTTCAGTACCGCGCGCTGTCAGGTACATCCGTACCTCGCGACTTCGTAGAATATCCTTCTATGGTGAACGAAATGTGGGCAGTGTGGCCCGAGGTCTTGAAGAACTACGCAGTACACTATGAAACCGGTGAACGCATGGACCCGGCCTTACTTGATAAGCTATTAAGCACCGGGCAATTTAACCAAGGCTTCTCGACCACGGAGTATCTGGCAGCGTCTTTATTAGACCAAGCATGGCACCAGCTGACACCAGAGCAAGTGCCTGCTGCCCAAGGCGTTATGGCTTTTGAAGCCAAAGCGTTAGCCGATGCGGGTGTCGACTTTGGCCCAGTACCTCCTCGCTACCGCACGCCTTACTTCTCGCATATCTTAGGCGGCTATTCAGCAGGCTATTACTCGTACATTTGGAGTGAAGTATTAGATGCCGATACTGTTGAATGGTTTAAAGAAAACGGCGGTATGCTGCGCGAAAATGGCGACCACTTCCGCGATACGCTTTTATCTCGCGGCGGATCGGCCGAGGCAATGTCCTTATTCCAGAACTTCCGCGGTCGCACACCGGACATCACACCACTTCTGAAACGTCGCGGTTTGTTAACCGAAGATAAATAACCGCGAACGAAAGCACAGATAAAATTAAGGGGGCTAAGTACAACTTAGCCCCCTTTTTTAATGCTTAATTCTAGCCCTGTATCGACAGGAAATCGCGCTTATTTGGCAGAGAAAAATCGACCCTGCAAATAAGCACCAACAAACATACCGCCTAAAGCATAGAGTACGGGCCAGTTTCCAGCACCAACACTGGCAATTGCAGGCCCGGGACACACGCCCGACAAGCCCCAACCCACCCCGAACACCAAAGCGCCCAGCAGTGTGCGCGAACGCGCATTAGCAGGACGCGCGCTAAACTTTGTCGCGAACAGCGGTGCTTTGCGAATTTTGGGGACTAACTGATAAACCACAAAGGTCAAACCTGTGGCGCAGCCCAGAACCAGCAGCAAACCAAAGTCGTTAAAGTTTAAAAAGCTCAAAACAACTTCTGGCTGGACCATGGTGGCGTAGGTCAAGCCCAGACCAAATAAGCCGCCAGCGATAAAGACTTGTAATAAAGCGATAGGCCTCATGCTGCACCTCCGAACGCTGTAACAAGCTGCGCAACAATAATCGCGGTGGACAGAAAGACGAGCACTGCCAAGATCGAATCAAGATCGAGCAAGGCCATACCACAGATGCCGTGGCCCGAAGTACAACCACTGCTTAATCGCACCCCAAAACCCGTAATCAAACCGCCAATAGCCAGCTGCCAGGGCGAGACTTCTGTAACGTTCATCGGTAAGCCAAACAGCTGGACGCCAATAAATGCACCTGCAATCAAACCTAATGAATATACGTTTCTCCAAGTTCTCGAAGACACGTTGCTTTCTGAACTAAAGCGCTTGTCGCTGGTAACATAAGTCCAAACCGTAGTTAAAAAAGAACTGGCGCCACCCATCAAGCCTGTACTGACAAACAGCCAGCTGACTCCCGCGCCAATCAATAAACCACCGATGGCGTAGTGCCCCATACCCATCGGGAAAAATTCTGCCAAGTCCATAAGCTCCTCCTTAAAAAAGACCGCCAGTGTACACAAAAGTTGAAAACTTGGCAGATTATTCACTTTGTGTCTTGCCGGACACTCGGGCTACACTTGTGACTTACCAACTAACTGAGCCTGCCATGCAGAACCTTATCGAAGTCCGCTCGTTCATATTAGCGCTTGTTGCAGTCAGCTTCGCGTTCCTTTACCTAATGTTGCCCTTTTTCAGTGTGATACTGTGGGCGTGCATCATCGCTCTTCTGTTTCACCCGCTAAACACAAAACTGCTAAACAGGTATCCTCGCCGCGAAAATACTGCCGCCTTAGTAACGCTATTTGCTTGCATAGTCATCGCTGTAACACCGGCGGTTTTTTTAACCAGCTCGTTTATAAAGCAAGGTACCGCGATTTATCAGCAGCTAGAATCCGGCCAGCTAAAACCCGCACTATGGATTGACCAAATCCGCCAGGCCTTTCCTATCATCGATGAAGTGTTGGCTTCGTTGGGCTTTGATATTACAAAAGTGAAACAGCAGCTGGGTGCATTGTCAGTCGACGCTGGTAAAATCATGGCAAGCAACGCCCTGCTTATCGGCCAGAACACCTTATCTTGGTTTGTCAGCCTGGGGCTAATGCTTTATCTGACGTTTTTCATGCTACGCGACGGCGCAAATTTAATTCCAATACTAATACGAGCGCTGCCCTTAGGTGATGAGCGCGAGCGCTTGCTAATGCAGAAGTTTGCCGAAGTCACGCGCGCCACGATCAAGGGCAGCTTAGTAGTTGCAATGGCACAAGGTGCTTTAGGGGGGCTGATATTTTGGCTACTAGACATCCCGGGGCCCGTGTTATGGGGCGTGATAATGACGGTATTGTCCTTAATTCCGGTAGTGGGAGCGAGTCTGATTTGGCTACCCGTGGGACTGTACTTGCTGGCAACCGGCAATACCTCTGATGGCATTACATTGATTGCGTTTGGCGCCATTGTCATTGGGCTGGTCGACAATATTTTACGCCCGATACTGGTTGGTCGAGACACGAAATTGCCAGACTACCTAGTCTTACTATCGACATTGGGCGGATTTACAATGTTTGGCATGACGGGCTTCGTACTCGGACCTCTAATCGCTGTTTTGTTCATCACGTTTTGGGAAATTTTCAGTCGAGAATTTAATATCGTACTCGAGGACGAGTGGCAGGAAGACGCGGCTGACATGGAAGCAAATACTAATAGCTCATCAGAATAGTACTCCCGCCCATCAGACTAAAAAACGGGTCATTTGGCCCGCTATTTCTTCTTCATAGCAGCTTGCAGCAAAGCACCCATCGTCCCCTGTGCGGACGATGGGTCGGGTACCATAGCGGTAGGCACTTTCGTGTTACTGCCGGCTCGGCGCTCGGGCCGCGAGGATTTTGGCGCTCCCTTTTCAGAACTGCCAGGCTCGTCCGACAGTCGCATACTTAAACCAATGCGCTTGCGCCCTTGGTCCACCTCCATGACTTTGACTTTAACCACTTGCCCTGCTTTAACGACGTCGCGAGGGTCTTTTACAAACTTATCAGCGAGGGCCGAAATGTGCACGAGGCCGTCCTGATGTACCCCAACATCCACAAACGCACCAAAGCTTGTAACGTTGGTGACTGTGCCCTCCAGCACCATACCGGGTTCAAGGTCACTAATTTTCTCAACGCCCTCTTTAAAACTCGCCGTGGTGAATTCTGGGCGGGGGTCACGACCAGGCTTTTCAAGCTCGCGGACAATATCCTGCAGGGTGGGCAAACCAAACTGCTCGTTGATATAGCGCTTTAAATCGATCCTAGAAATTGCCGATTTGTTCCCCACCAAATCTGCAACGCTTAACTTAAGATCAGCAGCCATTGCCTCGACCACGCTGTAAGCTTCTGGGTGTACGGCCGAACCATCCAACGAATTTCCACCACCATGCACGCGCAAGAACCCTGCAGCTTGTTCAAATGTCTTGTCACCCAAACGTGGCACCGACTTTAAACCAGCACGATTTTTAAAAGCACCGTGCTGATCGCGGAAAGCAACAATGTTGTCAGCAATGGTTTGATTCAGGCCTGATACGCGTTTTAGTAAAAGTGCTGACGCAGTATTCAACTCAACCCCCACACTATTCACGCAATCTTCGATCACAACGTCCAAACTTTTCGCCAACTGGATCTGGCTGACATCATGCTGATACTGGCCCACACCAATGGATTTTGGATCTATCTTAACGAGTTCGGCCAACGGATCTTGCAGGCGCCGACCGATCGAGACCGCGCCTCGGATCGTGACGTCCAAATCCGGCATCTCAGCCGCCGCCTCGGCAGACGCCGAGTACACCGAAGCGCCCGCCTCGTTCACCATAACCTTCTGCAACCTTAATTCTGGATGCAGTTTCATCAGGTCACCCGCCAACTTATCGGTTTCTCGCGATGCCGTACCATTACCGATGGCAACCAATTCAGCCGAATACTGCTTAGCCAATTTTGCCAACTGCGCGATAGAGGCGTCCCACTGGTGCTTGGGCGCGTGCGGATAAATCGCGCCATGATCCACGACTTTACCCGTGCTATCGATAACCGCTACTTTAACGCCAGTTCGCAAGCCCGGATCGAGCGCTATCGTTGTACGCTGACCAGCCGGCGCCGCCAAAAGCAAATCTTCTAGGTTCGCCGCAAAAACCTCAATAGCAGAGGCTTCGGCTCGATCGCGCAAGTCTGCCAACAACTCGGTTTCCAAGTGGAATTGCAATTTAATCCGCCAAGTCCAACGTACTGTTTCCTGCAACCATGCATCCGCTGGCAGTCCCTCGTCACGCAACTGAAAAAACTGCGCAATCATAGATTCACAAGGGTGTCTCTCGCCTTCCGGCACTTCAACATCAACCTTGATGCCAAGAATACCCTCACGACGACCTCGAAACATGGCCAAGGCTCTGTGCGATGGCACTTTTGACCAAAGCTCTTTATGTTCGAAGTAGTCTCGGAACTTCTCGCCCTCGACCTCTTTACCCGACATCACTGTCGCGAACAATGTGCCGTTGTCAGCCAAGTAAGCACGCAACTTCGCCAGCAAGTCGGCTTCTTGGGCAAAGCGCTCCATTAGAATGTATTTAGCGCCATCCAACACCGCTTTAGCATCGGCAAAGCCTGCATCAGCATTCAGATAACCGGCAGCTTCCGCTGTGGGATCAAGTTGATGGTTGGCCAGCAAGGCATCTGCCAAGGGCTCAATGCCCGCCTCGATTGCGATTTGACCCTTGGTGCGCCGCTTAGGCTTATAGGGTAAATACAAATCTTCGAGACGCGTTTTGGTCTCGGCATCTAAGATATCTTTTTTCAAGATCTCGGTCAGCTTACCCTGCTCTTCGATGCTTTTAAGGATCGTATCGCGTCGATCTTCGAGGTCGCGCAAGTACACTAAGCGCTCGCTCAACTGGCGCAACTGAGTGTCGTCAAGCGAACCCGTAACCTCCTTTCGATAACGAGCGATAAAGGGAACCGTGGCGCCCTCATCCAGCAGTTCGATGGTGGCTGTTACTTGTTTTTCGGCAACGCCGAGTTCGTCAGCAATGCGCCGAGACAGTGAGATCATTGGGGGTTATTCCTAGTACCGCGTAAAGCCGCGTAGTATGTCATACCCGCGCTGAAGTGGCATCAAGTTCGAGCGCACCAAAATGTAGAAACGGCACGCTGCTAGCGCACGAGCTCGTGATTTGTTTTGCGAACAGTCAGTGCGCTGCTTTGACCGAGCGCGGTTGGCGAGGCTATCGGCGAAAATGTCTGAGCGCGAGGCGATAGACGAGTGCGAGTTTTTGAGCCGTCGCCATTAGCGCAAGGGCGCGAGCAAAACAAATGATGAGGCAGGCGCGGGCTTAATATTATCGGGAATCTCAAAGCTTAGCGAGTCGCCACCACAATCTCCCCCAAAGCACGGTAATCCATGGCCCGCGGGCTTTTCTTACGCCACATCAAGCCAATATCTCGCGAGATCGCCTCGGTAGCGAAAGGTTTCAGGCTAATATCAACTCCAGCCAATAAAGAGCCGTGCACCGCCATATCGGGCAATAAAGTAACGCCAATGCCTCCAGCCACCATCTGTACAATGGTATTCAAACTGGTCGCTTGAAACGGCAGCGATACGTCCTTCAGTTCAAGGTTGCAGGCCTCTAGTACGTGATCTCTTAAACAGTGACCGTCTTCCAGCAGCAGTAGATCCTGGCCGCGCAGATCGTCGGGCAACATACTCTGGCGTGCATGCAAAGGATGACTGTCGGCACAGGCAAACCAAAACTTGTCCGAGTATAAGACCTCGGTCTCCACGTTTTCCGCTTCAAACGGCAAAGCCAGCAGTAACACGTCCAGGTCGCCCTTGTTCAGAGACTCGACCAAATGCCCACTTAAGTCTTCTTTGACAAGAAGTTTAAACGCAGGGTGCTGTTCGCGCAGTCGTTTCATTAATGGCGGCAAGATAAATGGTGCAATGGTTGGTATCACGCCCATGCGTAAGCGCCCGGTAAAGGGGGCCTGGGAAGCATCGCAAACCGCCAACATATCCTCTATATCCAGTAAGGTTGCGCGCGCGCGTCGCACAACTTCTTGACCGATATCAGTTAACAGCACGGTTCTGCTTGTTCTTTCCAACAGCACAACGCCTAATAGGTCTTCAAGTTCCGAGATGCCGGCACTCAGGGTAGACTGAGACACAAAGCACGCTTTAGCCGCTTGCCCAAAATGCCCAGCATCGGCCACAGCTAGGAGGTAGCGCAATTGTTTCAGGGTTGGTTGTCGACTCATCGATTTTTCCGAAAGGTAACTCTGATTTTTTTCATTATACAGATCATCCATTGGGCTTTAAACTGCGTATCCCTGCATAGTGTAGGGCTTATTCCGGTCGTGCACGACCATCACTAGTGGTAATCAAGGAGTAAAGACAATGTCACTAAAAGGTTCAAAAACAGAACAAAACTTGAAAGACGCGTTCGCAGGTGAATCACAAGCAAACCGTCGTTACCTATACTTCGCCGCCAAAGCGGACGTTGAAGGTTACAACGATGTTGCAGCTGTATTCCGCTCAACCGCAGAAGGCGAAACTGGTCACGCTCACGGTCACCTAGAGTATCTAGAAGCTGTAGGCGATCCAGCAACTGGCCTACCTATCGGTAGCACTGAGAACAACCTGAAAGCAGCAATTGCAGGCGAAACTCACGAATACACCGATATGTACCCAGGCATGGCGAAAGACGCTCGCGACGAAGGTTTCGACGAAATCGCTGACTGGATGGAAACGTTGGCTAAAGCAGAGCGTAGCCACGCTAACCGTTTCCAAAAAGCTTTGGATCAACTCGACGGTTAATACAAAGCCACGCGCCCTTCCTGGGTGCGTGCTAAGGGGCCCAAGCGCTTGGGCCCTTATTCGCGAAATCGATATCGAATCTTGAGGGAAAGCATCGTGAGAGAAGGCAGCTTAGAAGCACCAACACGCCACCCAGTCGAATGGAAATCGGAAGAGTTCTGGGATAAAGACGCACTTAATGACGAGTTAGAGCGCGTCTATGACATTTGCCACGGCTGTCGGCGTTGCGTAAGTCTTTGCGATTCCTTCCCCACCCTATTTGACTTAGTGGACGAGTCAGAGACCATGGAAGTCGATGGCGTCGCCAAAGAAGATTACATTAAAGTCGTAGACCAGTGCTATATGTGCGATCTGTGCTACATGACTAAGTGTCCTTACGTGCCGCCACACGAGTGGAACATTGATTTCCCACACTTAATGCTGCGCGCCAAAGCGCAGAAGTTTAAAAACGAAGGGGCTCGGTTGCGCGACAAAGTGCTGACCAGTACCGATACCGTGTTTGGCCTGACATCGATTCCCCTAGTCGACGTGACTGTGAATGCGCTGAACAAAAATGACACCTTCCGCAAAGTGTTCGAGAAAGGCTTCGGCGTTCACAAAGATGCCCCCGTGCCTGAATTTCATAGCAAAACCTTACGCAAGCGTGTCAAACCCATGATCAAGGGTCTAGAGCCCAAAGCGGTTGGTAATACCACCGGAAAGATTGCTCTGTATGCGACTTGCTACGGCAACTACAACAGCCCAGCCTTGGGCGAAGATTTTATAAAAGTCTTCCAGCATAACGGTATCCACATTGATATCGTCCCCAAAGAAAAGTGCTGCGGCATGCCTAAACTCGAGCTCGGTGATTTAGATACCGTCGAAAAGTTAAAAGACGCTAACATCCCTGTATTGGCGAAGCTAGTAGATGAAGGGTACGATCTAATTGCCCCAATCCCATCGTGCGTTCTGATGTATAAGCAGGAACTGCCCTTGCTATTCCCCAACGACCCCGATGTGTTAAAGGTACAAAAAGCATTTTTTGATCCCTTTGAATACTTGTGGTTGCGTCATAAAGGCGGTGAATTGAATACCGAATTCCCCCATGCTCTGGGCGATATTGCCTACCAAGTGGCTTGCCATTTGCGGGTGCAGAATATTGGTATCAAAACGCGCGATGTTTTGAACTTGGTTCCAGAAACTACGGTCACGGCTCAAGAACGATGCTCTGGCCACGATGGTACCTACGCGGTAAAAGAAGAGACCTATCAAAAAGCGGTGAAGATTGCGCGCCCAGTGGTTCGCAAGGTCGACGAACAAGAGCCTGATCACTTTTCAAGCGACTGCCCGATGGCTGCGACTCACATTGCCAAGCTTTCCAGCAAAGTCGACAAACCCAAACACCCCATGACCCTATTGTGCATGGCGTACGGCCTATAAACTAGGAGGATACTATGACACTATCCAGAGCAGATCTCTGGTCACTTGAAGAATACGCGCAAGAGCGTGCGGGCTTCAGAGAAAAGGTGATAGCGCACAAAAAGTCACGCCAACTTGCATTTGGCGAGAATGCACGCTTGTACTTTGAAGATACCTTAACGATTAAGTATCAAATTCAAGAAATGCTGCGTATCGAGCGAGTCTTTGAGGCTGATGGCATTATGGAAGAACTCGACGCCTACAACCCCTTAATTCCCGATGGGCACAATTGGAAAGCGACGTTCATGATCGAGTACACCGATCCAGCCGAACGTGCGATTCGTTTAGGTCAGTTGATTGGTATTGAAGATGTCACCTGGCTTCAGGTCGAGGGCTTCGACAAGATCTTTGCGATCGCCGACGAAGACCTAGAACGCGACACTGCAGACAAAACGTCCAGCGTGCATTTTATGCGCTACGAGCTTACGCCTGCAATGATCACCGCAGCTAAGAAAGGGGCGAAAATTTTTGCAGGTATTGACCATGACAACTACCGGATCGAGGCGTTTGAAGTCGCTGACAACATTCGCGACTCGCTTGTGGCCGATTTAAACGAAGCCGCAATTAACTAGTCACTCCTGGGCGTGCAGCGCCAGATCCCCCTCGCTTTGCTGCACGCCTTTTTTCACCCACTAAACTGATTTAAATGCCGCGAGTGCTCTCGCGCGTGCAAACTTCAACTCTACAATAGGTTCCGGATAAGCCGCAGCCAAGCTTTGGCGCACCAGTGGCGCGGGCATGTGAATATCCTTATCCGAGAGATCAGCTAATTCGGGCACAAAGCGCCGAATGAAGGCTCCGCTGGTATCAAATTTTTGGCTTTGCGTTATGGGGTTAAAAATTCGAAAATACGGCGCTGCGTCAGTACCGGTCGAGGCTGCCCACTGCCAGCCACCGTTGTTAGCACCCAAATCTCCGTCGATTAAATGCTGCATGAAAAAGCGCTCACCCTCGCGCCAATCAATCAATAACTGCTTGGTCAAAAACATCGCCACTAACATGCGCAAGCGGTTGTGCATCCAGCCTGTTTGCACCAACTGCCGCATAGCTGCGTCGACAATAGGGTAGCCAGTGCGACCCTCGCACCAAGCGGCAAAATCGTTAGGAGCGTCGCGCCATGGGATTTTCTCGCCTTCCATCCGAAAGCAGCGGTGCATCGACACGCGGGGGTAGGTGTCTAGGATATGGATATAAAAATCGCGCCAAATCAGCTCGCTGATCCAGGTGTCAGGTCCCTGTTTCCCTTCGTTGATATCGCCGCGGTTGGAGCGTATGGCAGCATCTAAGCACACCCTTGGTGAAATGACACCCGCCGCCAAGTAAGGACTCAGTTCCGACGTGCCGGGCTGTGCGGGCAAATCACGCTTAGCCTTATAGTGGTCGATACGATCCTCGCAAAAATTGGCCAAGCGATTCATCGCTGCATTCTCGCCGGCCGGCCAAAACTGATCGATGGCCTGTTTATCTACAGCGGGCAGATCACTACTTCGCTCGCCTGTAGCACGGCTGCGTGGCTCTGGCGTCGGATAAATCGGCGAAGGGTCTGCACGCCAGCGCTCAACCCAGACACGCTTAAAAGGGCTAAATACCGTGTAGGGGTTACCGGTTTTCGTCAACAACCCTAGGGGTTTGATGCCAAAGTCGTGGTACCAGTGGCAACCAACTTTGTCTGCCAGAGACTCGAGTATGACCCTGTCACGCTTTTGTTCGTTAACAGGATATTCGCAGTTAGCGAAGAGGTCGGTAACGCCAAGCTCCTCGCACAACGCGGGCACAGCCTGCTCGCAGTCATCGAAGGTCTGAAACTGCTTAACCACTAGGGGAATATTTAGCTCGCTCAAGCTGGCTTTAAGAGCAGCTAAGTTGCGCCAGATGAAACGCTCGCGCACTGGCGCCATATCGTGCAAACGCCACTGCTGTGGCGTTGCGCAAAATAAAGCGATGACTTCTGCCTCAGGGTCAAGGCATGCATGCCAAAGTGCCGTATTATCGTAAACTCGTAAATCTTGTCGAAACCAAACTAAATGTCTTGTCAAAACGGCACCTCTTTTGGACCGTTTATTTAAGCGTCATTAGCATCTTAGAATCGTAAGACTCGAGCTCTTCAAAACGGCCGGCTTTAACCATGGCGGGCCACTCAGGATTGGCAATTAATGCACGTCCCACTGCCACCAAATCAAATTCGTCATTGCTAATACGCTCGATTAACTCATCTAGACTTGCTGGCTCGGCGGCGCGGAAGGCTGTTTCGCCTGCTTGCGGCAAAAAGTCGGCGTTCAGACCGACACTACCCACACTAATGGTAGGTTTGCCCGTTAGTTTTTTGGTCCAGCCGGCCAAATTGAGGTCACTACCTTCAAACTCTGGCTCCCAAAAACGTCGCGTCGAACAGTGAAAAATATCAACGCCGGCGTCTACGAAAGGCGTTAAAAATTCTTCAAGCTGCTCGGGGGTATTGACCAGCTTCACCGTGTAGTCTTGCTGCTTCCACTGCGACCAGCGCATGATAATTGGAAAGTCGGGGCCTACCGCTGCGCGACAAGCTTTGATGAGTTCGACCACAAAGCGCGAGCGGTTTGCCAGTGAGCCACCGTATTCATCAGTGCGTTGATTAGTACCCTCCCACAGGAACTGGTCGGGCAAATAGCCATGAGCGCAATGCAATTCGACCGCGTCACAGCCAATGGCTTTAGCATCCCGCGTCGCATCGGCAAAAGCCTTAATCACATCGTCAATGTCTTGCTGAGTCATAACGTGACGATTAACCTTACCTGGTACATTCATGCCCGATGGACCATACCCAGGCACATCGCCTTCCGGGGGCGTTCCTGCTTTACGTACTGCACCCACGTGCCACAACTGTGGCGCAAACTTACCGCCTTCAGCATGGACGGCATCGACCACACGCTTCCAACCGGCTAGACGTTCCTCACCGTAGAAATACGGGACACCAGGATAGCCACTAGCACCCGGATGGTTTACACATGTACCTTCACTAATGATCAGTCCAACGCCAGCAGCGGCTCGTTTACGGTAGTACTCAACATTAGCATCCGTCGGGATGTTGTCTGGCGAAGAATTGCGAGTCATAGGTGCCATAGCAATACGGTTGGGTAGGCTTAAATTACCCACAGTTACGGGCTCAAACAGACGGCTGATATCGGTCACGGTGACTCCTAGTCATTGTTATAGAGCGGCTAGCATACGGGCTCTCGATAACAAGGCCAAGCGCTTAGGGCGGTCACCTTGCGACAGACATTGCTTTCGCCAGCTGAGGCGTAAGTAGCGGACCTAGTATAAAAATCCGAGCCTTAATTTAACGCGTATCTACGATTCAACTCTGAGGCTATTATGCGCACCCTACTCTGGTTACAAAACGATCTCCGCCTAGCTGACAGCCCTGGCTTTAAACTGGCCAGTCAAGCGAGCGAATTAATCATTGTGTATTGCTGGCCAAAACCCAAGCCATGGTGCAATCTGACAGGACTGGGCGCGCAACGCGTGCGATTCTTGAGCGAAACTCTCGCGCATCTTCGAAGCCAGCTGGGCGAGCTTGATCAAGATGTATTTATAAGCGTACAACACCCCGAACAAGTACTTCCCCTAATGGTAGATGAACTGAATATTGACCATGTCATCACCTCACGACCGCAGGCCCTTAACGAAAGCAACTCGCTCAAAGCACTAAAAAACACTTTAGACTGCAACTTCACGGTAACGCGAGGCAACACCCTCTATGACGAAGAAGATCTAACTTTCGATCTGGCAGATATTCCCAAACACTTCACGCCATTTCGCAAGAAAATTGAATCGCAAGCCATTGCAGAACCACTCGCCCCCCCTAAGCAACTGCCACCCAAAATTCCCGAAGTGCGCTACGGCCCGACGCCGACAAGCGATACTCGCCCACACCCAACTTTTCCCTACCGAGGTGGCGAGCAAGAAGCTCTGCGGCGAATCAAACACTGGGTTTTTGACCGGCAGGCCATTGCGACCTACAAGAAAACACGCAATGCACTCGATGGCTTGGACAACTACTCCGCGCTTTCACCCTGGCTTGCCACCGGCGCTGTATCTCCTCGAACCATCATGCAGCACGTCAAGCGCTTCGAAAACGAAGTTACTGCTAATGAATCAACCTACTGGGTTTTCTTCGAGCTGCTATGGCGCGAGTTCTTCTATTGGCGCGCGCAAATCGATGGCTTGCATCTCTTCTTGCCCTACGGCGTGGCCCGTAAGAAACAGTTGCGGACCTTTGATCCGCGTCAGTTTACACGTTGGTGTCGTGGCGAAACAAATTACCCTTTAGTCAATGCCTTAATGCATCAACTGGTGCGCTCGGGTTTTATGAGCAACCGCGGTCGTCAAATCGCCGCCAGTAGTCTGATCCACGACCTCGGCGTAGATTGGCGCTACGGAGCAGCGTTTTTTGAAAAGCACCTTATCGACTTCGACGTGGCCAGTAACTATGGCAACTGGCAATACATCGCTGGGGTGGGTAGTGATCCGCGCGGGGGGCGACACTTTAGCATCGACAAACAGACCGAGCAGTTCGACCCCAAGGGACTTTTTATTACTCAGTGGGATGGTTATCGCACGCCGCAGCCCGAGTTTGTAACTGACGCGGCAGACTGGCCCATAGGTTAATATGGCGCATAAAAAGCCGCATTTACCAACAAAAATCTGCCCAGTTTGCGAACGCTCGTTTGCTTGGCGCGCTAAATGGAAGCGCGACTGGGAGTCGGTGATTTATTGTTCAAAACGCTGCGGAACCCAGGGGCGCCGCATTAAGCGTTCTCCGCAAAACGATTAGCAAACGGGCTCGTGCCCCCGTATAGCAGGGGCACGAGCAGCGATTACAAGTTACTCAATAAATCGATATACGCTTGGGTCGAGAAAGGTCGACCTAAGAACTCTTCAACGAATTCTGCCGCGGGCTTGCTGCCTGCAGAGCCCAGGATAATATCGCGATATTGTTGGGCGACAGCCGTATTGCGCATACCTTCTTCTTCGAAACGACTGAACAAATCGGTCGCAATGGCTAATGACCACTGATAGATGTAGTAATTCGAAGAATAACCGTTCAAATGACCAAAGTTGTTATAAAAGTAGGTCCCCTCGAGGTAGGGATAAGGCGAATACTTCGCCTGCAGACTCTTTAAGGACTCGAGCAAATTGAGTGAGGAAGGGTCTTTCGAGTACAAATCTAAAGACAAGTTGGCGTAAAAAATTTGCTGCGCAGTGTTCATCGCCGTCGCAAAGTAACGCGCCCGGTTCATTTTCGCGACCAACTCTGCCGGGATGGGTTCGCCCGCATCGTTCGTCGCGAAGCTTTGCAAAGTCTCTAAGTCCCAAATCCACTCTTCCAACATTTGTGAAGGCGCCTCGACAAAGTCGCGCTCCATCGACATGCCGGTAATGCTGGACCACTCTTGGGTGCCCGAGAACATATTGTGCAGCAAGTGACCAAACTCATGCAGGTACGTCTCGACTTGATTGTGCTCCATCAGCCCCTTGGGAAAGTTCGTGGCTAACCCTGACAGCGGAATACTTTTATCCTTCACACCCGAGCGCAGAGTCCAATGCGCCGCGTGCTTATATTTGTTCTCGCGAGGGTGCATATCCAGGTAAAAACGACCTATCGGCTCTCCGTTTTCACGCACTTCCCAGGCGGTAACATCATCGTGCCAAGTTTGCGTCTGCCAAGGCACAATATCTACGCCAAACAGACTTTCGGTTAAGTCAAAAATGCCATTCTGAACCTTGTCAAAGCGGAAATACTGACGCACTTCTTTGGAATCCAGCGCATATTCTTCTTCTTGGACTAAGTTCGATAAATAGCTGCTTTGCCAAACTTGTACATCACCAGTTTCTGGGTCAATTTTCTGATTGCGGCCCTTTAATATCACCAGGTCTTTTTCGGCGGCTGCTTTCAAGGCCACACCCACTTCATCCAAGAAAGATTTAGCGTTTTCAGGCGTTGCAATCATCATACCGTCCATCGCATAGGCAGCATAAGTGTCGTAACCCAACACATTCGCCAACTCGTGGCGTTTTGCGATCAAGCGCTGCAGGTTTGCCTCATTCGTCGGAGATCCAATGCTTAGACGCGCCGTCGACAAGGCCTTACGCAAGGCATCGTTGTGGCCGTAGCGCATGACGGGGAAATAGTCTGGGTAATCGGTACTGATTTTGACCACACCGTTCTCGTCGGGTTGGTGGGTATCGAGATAGTCTTGTGGCAAACCGTCTAGGGCATCGACGGTTGTCTCAACATAACGGGTATCATCACGAATAGCTTTATCAAACTGATTGCCAATTTCGGTGATCTCTTTACGAAGAGCACGCACTTTTTCGCGCGTGGCTTCGTCTTTATCGACGCCCGCTTGGCGAAAATCGCGCAGCTGGTTTTGCACCATCAAACGCTCTGAATCGGTTAAGCCAATGGTATCAATCGCGGCAACGCGATCGTAAAAGGCGCGAGACAGACCAATACCCGAGGCAAAGTCCGAGTACAACTGAGTACACTCGGTGGCTGCGTCTCGAACCGACTCATCAGGATGTACTGACTTCATGTACCACGCGTGTTGAATTTGCTCCAGATTAGCGCCCATGGCTTCATAAGCGCCGTAGACCGATTCTAAAGTTGCGGGCGAGGTATCAGATTCGATCGCCGCAAATTGCTCTTTGGCTGTCGCGACAGTTTGCTCGCATAATGCTCGCAGGTCATCGGCGGGCATAGCGTAATCCCAACCATCTTTGGCCATAGAAACTGTCTGTGCGGATTCGATTGCTTCAGACACCTCTGGGCTTTTGACGTCACCGCAAGCACCCAGCGTAAGAACGGCGGACAGTACCGAAAAATGTAAGGTAGATTTTACCGACACGTAGACTTCCTCCAATGTTATCAATATGCGCACTATGCCCAGTCTAAAGAAGCCGGTAAAGCTGCCGTCGACCAAGTGAGAGAATCTGTCGATTAGCGGTCGCGCTTACTGGCTAGTAAAGCCCTTGGGATTAGCCGATTGCCAGCGCCAAGTGTCCTCCATCATAGCATCCAAATCGCGCTTAGCGCTCCACCCCAACGCTGTTTCAGCGAGTTGGGCATCCGCCCAAAACTCAGGTAAATCACCGGCTCTTCGTTCGACAATTTGATACGGTATTGCAACACCTGTGACGCGCTCAAAAGCGTGTACCATTTCGAGTACCGAAACGGGTGTACCCGTGCCTAAATTAAATGCATGGCAGCCTTTGTTACCTAAATAGCCCAAAGCCTGCACGTGACCTTCAGCCAAGTCCATTACGTGCAAATAATCACGTCGACAGGTGCCATCAGCCGTTGAGTAATCGCCCCCGAAAATAGACAATTGCGGCCTACGCCCAACGGCAACCTGAGCAATAAAGGGCATCAGATTATTCGGAATGCCTTGCGGATCCTCCCCGATACGACCCGATTCGTGCGCACCAATAGGGTTAAAATAGCGCAAATTGACGACCGACCACCCAGCGTTCGAAACACATAAATCTTCCAAAATACGCTCGATCATGGCTTTACTAGCACCATAAGGGTTAGAGGTTGTCCCGCGCGGCAGCGACTCTTGATAGGGCGTTGGCGCTTCAATGCCGTACACGGTAGCGGACGAGCTAAATACAATATTGCAGACCTCCGCACGCTCCATGGCGGCCAGTAAGGATAAGGTGCCCCCTACATTCACGGTGTAATATTCGACGGGTTTTTGGACGCTCTCACCCACGGCTTTAAGGCCCGCAAAGTGAATGACCGCCTCTATCACATGACTCGAAAAAATACGGTCAAGAATACTTTCGTCCTGAATATCCCCTTGCACAAAAGTCGCCGCGCGGCCAGCGATTGCCTCAACGCGCTCCACAGCCTCGCGGTGTCCATTACTTAGATTGTCTAAAACGACGACCTCGTATCCGGCTTGAAGGCAACACAACACCGTATGCGAGCCTATGTAGCCCGCACCACCAGTAACCAATATCGTTTTAGCCTCAGACACAAATCACCTGTTCCACTCAACATTAAATTCCCCACGCACAATCATACAAAACTGAGCTTTACGCCACTAGCGTAAAGACTGCAAAAAGTGCATGTGATGCTCGTACTGATTCACAATATCGGTAATGACTTGATCCTTAGACCAGCCCATAACGTCGTAGTCTTGCCCGCCCTCAGACAAATGCACCTCGGCTCGATAGTAAACCTTGTCGGAGTCGCCACTTGCAACTTCACCCGATTCATCAATGGGTACTTGATGAGCGCTGCAATGCACCTCATAAACAAAGTTCATTTCGCCGCCGTGATCGATCGTAATGGCCGCGCGCCCCTCATCATCAATCGAATCGGTTAAGGTATAGCGCACACCGTAGCGCTCTATTTCACGCCCAAAGTCTTGTAGTGCAGGGTAGACGGAATCTCGCTGAAAACGCTGAATACTGGTCTCGCTGGGGTAGTGCATTAATAGTTGAAGGCGCATCTTCCACTCGCCTTTGTCGCTGATAGAAGGCATGGTGACATCTAACAAAGCCATATCACGCTTCGCTTTATCGATATGTAAAGCACGAGCAAAGCCGAAGATCGCAGCCATTAGCGCTACCGAAAACGGTAAGGCGCTGGCAATCGCCGCCGTTTGCAAGGCACCTAGTCCGCCTGACAATAGCAGGGCGATGGTCACAATAGTAATAATACCGGTCCATACCGTTCGCTGCAGCCGCGGCGTATCGTCTCGACCGTGGGCGGAAAGCATATTCAACACCATTGCACCACTGTCAGCCGAAGTCACAAAAAAGACAACAACCATAATAATCGCCACTGCCGAAATCAGGGTCGAACCGGGCAAAAATTCCAAAAATTTAAACAATGCTACCGCTTGGTTTTCCTGGACCGCTTGACCAAACGCTACCTGACCTTGATGCAACAGCAGCTCGATTCCACTGTTTCCAAACATTGCCATCCACAGCAAGGTAAAACCACAGGGAATAAACATCGCCCCAATGACAAACTCACGGATGGTACGGCCACGCGAAATCCGCGCAATAAAAAGACCCACAAAGGGCGACCAACTTAACCACCACCCCCAGTAAAAGATCGTCCAACCTCCCAACCAGTCCGTGGGGTTGTAGGCATACAGATTAAAGGTTTTAGTTACCAAATCAGATAAGTAGCCACCAATGTTTTGCATAAACATCTGCAACAGCATTACCGTTGGGCCCGCTATGACCACACCAACCAGTAAAATAACGGCCAAGCCCATGTTAAGCTCGGACAAGCGTTTAATGCCCGCATCAAGACCCATAACCAGTGAAAGCGTGGCTAAGATCATCGTCACTATGACAATACCGATCTGTACACCGTTGCTAATCGGTACGCCTGTCAGGTAGTTCAATCCGCTATTTATTTGTAAAGCCCCAAAACCCAAGCTAGTAGCAACACCACAAATGGTCGCAACAATCGCAAAGGTATCGACAGCCGATCCAATTGGACCATAGATTTTGTCGCCAATTAAAGGATACAAAGCAGAGCGAAGCGTTAATGGCAAATTGTGTCGAAAGGCAAAATACGCCAACACCAATGCAACAATTGCGTATATGGCCCAGCCGTGCAGCCCCCAATGGAAAAACGTGAGTCTTATGGCCTCTCTCGCCGCTTCTACTGTTCCCGCATCACCGGTCGGTGGCGCCAGAAAATGCATGACCGGCTCGGCCACACCAAAGAACATCAAACCAATACCCATACCGGCTGAAAACAGCATCGCAAACCACGACGATCGCGAATAATCTGGCACAGAATGGTCCGGGCCAAGCTTAATATCACCCAACCGTGAAAACCCAAAAAATAGCACAGCCAACAAAATGATGGCGACCACCAGCACGTAGTACCAGCTGGCGTACTGGGTTATGGCCGATTGGATTTGGCTAAAAACCGCACCGGTAGCCTCTGGCATTAAAGTTGCCGCCAACACCAAGGCCAACACAATCAGTATCGAGGAAAAAAAGACGGGCTTATCAATAATAAAACCACCGCCGTTTGGCGGGCTTTGCGTTTGTCCTTGCATGAATAACCTTTTGGGCTGTTACTTTAATCACTAGGGGTGGCTTGCAATGTTCCAATCTCAAGCATGGGGGCAGCATCAATGTCGACCGCGTTCATCATTACCGCGAGGCGCTGCACCGAAGACAGAATCTGGTTCTGCTCCCATTGCTCTAATTGGCTAAAGCGCGCGATAAAATTGTCTTGTAAAGGCTTAGGCGCCTTACTCAAGATCTGTTTACCTTGCTCAGACAGTGTCAGCTGATAACTGCGACGGTCGCGTTCAGAGCGAATCCGCTGAATCAAGCCTCTCGCCTCTAACCGATCAAGAATCACAGTAACCGTACCTTGACTCAGATTGACTTCGGCGGCCACACGTTTAGGCGTTACCTCCGGAAGCCGATCAATGGTTTGCAAAATAACTAGCTGCGGCCCCGTCAAACCGGCTTCCCGATTTAATTTTTTTGAGTGCAAATCAATGGCACGAATAATTCGACGTAACGCAATCAGTAGCTCTTGCTCGACTGACATAAACCACCCATAAATACTTTGATCTAAAACTATTTAAGTTGTAACACGCGAAGCCAGAAATTTCGACCCAAAAACTGCTTAAAGCTAAATTTAAACGTCGACATAGACCAATTTTTTAAAGTTCGCGTACAACCACCATGACTAAAACAAAACGCCTAATACTTATACTCGCCGATCAGCTCTCATGGCAACAACCCGTGTTGTTAGACTCGTCGCCCGATACTGACACGCTAGTGTTTGCTGAGGTTATAGAGGAAGCGACCTACGTTCGCCACAACAAGCACAAAATCGCCTTTCTGCTCACTTCCATGCGTAAATTCGCTGCCGAAGCTCGCAACAAAGGCTATCCTGTTCGCTATTTCACGATCGACAAGCAGGTTAAAACGCTGCTCGAGGCTCTGCAAAACACTTTGGGAACGCAACAAATCTTTGACCAAATACATGTTTGCGAGCCCGGAGAATATCGACTTAAACATGAAATTCTAACGTGGTCAGATCGATTGAGCTTACCCGTAGTACTTCATGAAGATACCCGCTTTTTGTGTTCACACGCTGACTTTAAAACCTGGGCCGATGGTCAAAAGAGCTTTCGAATGGAGTACTTTTATCGCGGCATGCGTAAGCGTCTGAACATACTCATGGACCAGGACAAGCCAGTGGGAGGACAATGGAATTATGACGCTGATAATCGCTCGGGCTGGCGCAACAAGGATACTGTGCCCGAACGCATCAAATTCGTCACCGACGAGATCACACAAACCGTGATCGATACCGTCGACGCTCACTTTAGTGATCATCCCGGCGATTTATCGCAGTTTCATTACGCGACCGATGCCATCGAAGCACGCGCGCACCTAGAGCAATTTATACGGGTCTTCTTGCCTCGATTTGGACAGTATCAAGATGCGCTTGCTGAGGAATCGACCACCCTGTTCCACGGTTTAATCGGCCTGTATTTAAATGCGGGCTTATTAGAGCCATTAGAGGTCTGCCAACACGCCGAAGCCGCCTACCGAGCGGGCAATGTGCCCTTAGCCGCGGCTGAAGGCTTCATACGCCAAATTATCGGCTGGCGAGAGTATGTGCGTGGAATTTACTGGTATCACATGCCGCGCTACGCCACTCTGAACACGTGGAGCGCCGATACGCCAATTCCAACCTGGTTTTGGACCGGAAAAACCCAAATGCGTTGCCTGCATAAAAGTATTCAGCAAAGCTTGGACACGGGGTACGCTCACCACATTCAGCGACTCATGGTAATTGGTAATTTCAGTTTACTCACGGGCCTGTCGGTATCCGAAGTCTGCGATTGGTATTTGGCGATGTACGTCGATGCCTACGAGTGGGTGGAGCTGCCCAACACCTTAGGCATGGCCCTAAATGCGGACGAAGGTATCATGGCGAGCAAGCCTTATGCTGCTTCGGGTAAGTATATTGCCAAGCAAGGCAATCACTGCCAGCAGTGCCCTTATGACCCCAAACTCACCACAGGACCGAAAGCCTGCCCCTATAACAGCCTGTACTGGCGCTTTATCGACAGACACCTAGAGCGCCTGACCAAAAACCCCAGAATGAGTCTAATAACGGGCCAATGGCGCAAACGTGCGGAAGACGAGCGCGACAGTATAGTTCGGTGGGCGGACCAGGTGCTGGACCGCATCGAATCGCTCTAGGACTTCACCGCCGCTTGAAACAAATCGTAAACTGGCACGCGAGCCTGCAGGCGGTGCGCCAGCATGAACATCCCGCCAATTTTGCGATGAAAGTAAATCGCCTCGGCGGGAGGCACCTGCCAAAAATCTTTATGCTCGGTAATTTTATTCGACAAGGCCAACATCCGCTGCGGCATGTCTGATTCACCAAAATCATATACGCCGGGTGTACTCAAAGGCTCTAAAGCAATGTTGAATACTTCCAGAATTAAGTCGCGATAAGGTCCATCGGTATTACCAATGGCATAGCCCAGTCGATCGGCGGCGGCCAGCATACGCGAGGCATTGCCTGCCACAGCAGCTCTCGCCAAACTTTTGTAATCATTTACAAATTTGGCTTTAAAAGCACGAGTTGCTCCAAAGTCTAACAAAACGATGCGGCCCGACTCATAGTCATAGCGGTAATTGGCAAAGTTGGGGTCAGTTTGCACCAGCCGCAACTCAAATAGCTCAATCAACAAAAGCTCAATCAAGGCCGTCATTACCGAATCACGAATGGCTTGGTCAGCATACTCCAAAGACTCTATCGGCTCACCCGGAACAAAGCTCATGGCCAAAATCTGCTTGTTGGATAATTCATCGACCGTCTCGGGCACCCAAAAACGAAGGTCGTTTTTTAACGCCTCTAGGAAGCTTCGCAAATAGTTCCGTTCGAGCTCGTAGTCAGCTTCGTCCTTGAGCTGTTCTTTTACCGAGTTCAGCAAGGGCGTAATCTCGACCTGCTCGGGCACCAAACCCGACCAACGCAGTAAGGTCGCCATGTTATCAACATCGGCATCGATACTGGCTAACACCCCGGGGTATTGAAGCTTTAGCACAATATCTCGACCATCGTGTAGCTGAGCTTTATGTACCTGACCAATTGACGCTGCCGCAAAGGGCTCAATATCAAAATAGGCAAACAACTCGGGCCAATCGGGTCCATAAATTGACTTTAAAGTTGCACGGGTTTGCTTTTGTGGCAGAGTGTGCGCCTCGGCGCGCAGCTGACTTAGCGCATCAGCTAGAGGCTTGGGCAAGAAATCTCCGGTATCCATCGACAGCATTTGGCCAAGCTTCATGGCTGCACCACGCATTTCACTTAAGCGGTCTGCCACGCGCTCGGCGTTGCTGGGAGTCAGCAGCAAGTCACGCATTGAAGGTCGCTGCCCCTTGGACCACTGTTTCACACCTTCGGCAACCATACCCCCTGCAACACCGCTTGCCAGACGCGCCATTCGACCAAAGCGGGCAAGACGGCCGGTGGGCAAGGCCTGTTGTTTAAAGGGTTTTTCGTCACGCGCCACGCTTACTCTCCAGCCATACATCGATGTGGGCCTGCGCAATCTCGTACCCATTAAATCTTGGCTTTAACATGCAAATAAAGGTAAACACCCCAGTAAGCTTTCTAGCAATCACAGAAAATTGCCTAGTCGGTGTAGCAAAGTGTTTGTGCTTAACCGACTGTGCCGCCAAAGTCGCCACTCGCTTCATTAGGTTCGATTCGGCCCAGCAATAGCGCCCCTGGTCATCGATATACTCAGACGGAAGCTCTTTCGGGGGACGCAAGGGCTCAAGCAACTGTAAGCAAAAATCGGCAAAGCTTTCTCGCGCCTCGGGGTGACTCGATGAGCTCAAACAACCCAGGTCGATCAGCGCCTCAATCAGAGCCTCTCGATCTTGAACTTGGCCAGCCGCAATGGTTCTGCCCAAGGCGTCTAAAAAGGGTTCATCAAACTCGATCGTTGACCCAAAATCCAGCAGCACGAGTTTATCAACAGACTCCTGATCACCCCGCACTTTAGGCCTGATCAAATAATTGCCCAGGTTTGGGTCAGTTTGCAGCACGCCCCAGCTGTAAAGCTCTTTGAAAAACATTGCTAGCATCGTTTTCGCCAAAGCATTACGTCGGGCCAAAGACAGCGTGACCAAAGCGGGGTTATCAACGCTGACGCCCTGCTCGTAAGACAAGGCAAGCACCTGTGCCGTGCTGTACTGTAAATACACTCTTGGCACGTAAACAGTGCAGTCTAAACCCAATGGCTCAGCTTTTAGGTGCTCACGCATTTTTATCGTGGCCGCAGCCTCACGGTCGTAATCAATCTCTAAATGCAGCTGCTCGCGCAGCGTTTGCATCCAGGCATCAAGCTCACGGCCTGAACTCAGCCAACGCGCAATGGTTAACATTTTCACTACAGCATCAAAATCAGTATCGATGGTGTCGGCCAGTCCCGGGTACTGAACTTTCAGAACCAACTCTTCCCCGGTACTTTTAATTCGAGCTCGGTGCACCTGCGACAAAGAGGCAGCAGCCAGCGGATTAGGGTCGACCTCTAGCTCACTAAAATTAGCAATCGTACGCAACTGCGGTAACAACTGCTCATAAGGTAGCGGCTCGGTTGCATCGTGTAAGTCGCGCAAAGCAACCACTAAAGAAGAAGGCAAAAAATGTTCGCCAAGTAACGCCATCATCTGTCCGATTTTGACGTAGCTACCTTTCATTTTGCCAAGTTCAGTAACGAAACGCTGAGCCTCTTTTACCGCAAAATCTGACTGGCCCGGTTCTTTACCCATCGCGCGATTAATGAATGAGTCAGCCGCTATGGCTCCACCGGCTCGCAACCCAGCAAGGCCGACACCCAAGCCGCGACCCAAACCATAAAACAGGGATTTTGAAGATTTTTTTGTCATATGCCCCTACTTACGAGTAAGGGCATACTTCGGACTTACTCGGCGTCAAAAATCAATGCTGCTAGCCGCTTACGGTGATGCATGGGATCGCCAAACGCTTGTTGTGCCCACAGACCGCGACGCAAGTATAATTGCGCATCACACTCATAGGTAAAGCCCATGCCACCGTGAAATTGTACTGCACGGTCACCGGCAAACACTAAAGTTTCGGACGCTTTTGACTTGGCCATGTGACACGCTATACGTGCATCTCGACTCAATGCACCGGCCTGCACTTCACTAGCAGCTTGATAAATCAGAGATTTACTCGAGTCAATCGCACACAGCACATCGACGCTTGGGTGTTTTAGCGCTTGATAAGAACCAATCAGCTTGCCAAATTGCTTACGTGTTTTCAGGTAATCGACGACGGTATTCAAGCACGACACGGCGGCACCGGTAGATTCGGCGGCCACCAACAAGGCGCCAATTAATTGCGTTTCTTGCAATGCTCGATCGACCTCGCCGTTGATTACCACGATATCAGCTTCTGCGATATCCAAAGTAATGGATTGCGCGCGCCGCGTGGCATCTAGGACATCGTGCTTGGTACGACAGGCGGTATCGAGCTGATCACCTCGCACAACCGTTAGCACTTTGACGCCCTCGCGCATGGCCGGAATGACCAAAATGGCGGCATCTGCGGCGTCAGTCACGTGGCGTTTGTAGCCCTTTAAGCGGCCACCTTCAATACAAGTATTTACGTGTTGCGCACCCCAGTCATCGGCTTCCACGAAGGCCAGGGTAGCCTTCGCGCCAGCCGCGATTTGTTCTAGGAATACATGGGTCGCAGAGTCCCCAGTTCGGCGCAAACATTCGCCCGCTAGCACGGCACTCATCAAAGGCGTTGTTAATAAACTTTTACCCATCGATTCAAAAAGGGGCACCAGTGCGCCAAGACCAAAATCTGAGCCGCCCACCGATTCAGGCAGGGCAAGACCTGTCCAGCCCATGTCGACCATCTGTTGCCAGGCATTATCATCGTAGCCCTTGTCGTCTTCCAGTAGCGAACGCACTTTATCAATGGGTGATAAATCGGCACACATGCCCTGAGCGGCATCCAACAACATGGCCTGTTCTTCACTGAAGTTTATTTGTGTTTTCCCGAAATCCATTTCTCAACTCCTATTTCGGTAAACCAAGCACGTGCTCGGCAATAATGTTGGCTTGGACTTGAGATGTACCTCCGCCGATCGTGGCCGAGAAACTTTGCATGTACGCACGCTGCCAAAATCCCCGCTGCACGGCTTCGGGATCCTGCACATACAAACCACCATCAGAACCCTGCAGACGCACGGCTGCTTGCCGCATACGGCGCGCGTGCTCGGTCCAACGTAATTTCGTCGATAAGGGTAGCGACATTCTAAAGTCATTATTCAGCGCACCGATGAGCGTGCGCTTCTCACCAATACTGATCGCCTTGTCTTCAATCAGTAATTGCATAAGCTCGTCGCGCACCACCGGGTCGTGCAGTACCTCTGAGCCATCGCGCTGCCTGCCCTGCAATGATTCGATCATGTCTTCAAAGGCAATACGCACCATCGACAGACCGCCGGCAGCACCCGCCTCCGCGCCGCGCTCGTACTGTAGGGTTTGCATAGCGAGTTGCCAGCCCTTGCCCTCTTCACCCATCAGACAAGAAGCGGGGATACGGGCATCGTTAAAATAGGTCTGCGTAAACCCATACTCTCCTGTCAGTTTACGAATAGGCTGAGGATCAATGCCGGGCACTTTCATTGGTGACAAAAAGAAGGACAAGCCATCGTACTTGCGCTCGGCATTGGGATTTGTCCGCGCCAGCAAAATCATGTACTTGGCGTAGTTACCCATTGTCGTCCAAATTTTACTGCCGTTAATGACGTATTCGTCGCCATCTCGCTCGGCACGACACTGCGCAGAACCTAAGTCTGACCCGTGATCTGGCTCTGAAAAGCCCTGACACCAAATGTCTTCACCGGTCAAAATACCTTTCAAGTATTGACTCTTCTCTTCTTCGGTGCCCACATCATTAATTAAGGGACCTGCCCAACCTAAGCCGATAACGTTAAAAGCAATAGGCACCGATGCTTTCGACATTTCTTTATCGGCGATACTTTGAAACACAGGTTCTGCACCTTGGCCACCGTATTCACTGGGCCAGGCCATACCCAAATAACCCGCTGACCAAAGCTTGTATTGCCAGTCGCGCAAAAAATCCAACTGTTGCTCGCTACCAACTTCCATAAAGCTCTGCGGAAGTAAAAACCCTGGATCGGCTGGTTTATTGGCCTGCAACCAAGCGGCAACTTCCCGCCGAAAATTCTCTAATTGTTGTTCTGTCGCCATAACTTTCCCCTTACAACTGATACTGTCTGGCCGCTAGATCGCGCATGATTTCTTCAGAACCGCCGCCAATCGCATTAACCCGAACCTCACGATAAATGCGCTCAATTCGATTCCCACGTAAGTAACCCGCGCCACCCAAAATTTGCATAGCCTCACGGGCGCAAAACTCCATCACTTCGCTCGCTTGGACCTTCAGTAAGGCAATGTCTGCCGCGTTAGGTTGCCCCATTTCAATTTGCTCGTAGCAGGCTCGAATATAGGCTTGCGTAGCGTTTAACTTTTGCTTCATTGCCGACACTTTGTGGCGAATAACCTGATGATCCGCTAACCGTTTGCCGAAGGTTTTGCGCTCTCTTGCCCAAATAACCGCATCTTCAAGGCACACTCGACCGTAGGCTTCCATCTGCGCCGCCATACCCATGCGCTCTGAATTGAAGTTGTGCATGATAACTTTAAAACCTTGGTTTTCTTCGCCAATTAAGTTGGTCACAGGTACGCGCACTTCGTCAAAATACAAAGTGGCTGTATCCGACGCCCACCAACCTTGCTTTTTGTTCAAAGGCGTTCGCGAAAAGCCGGGCGCATCGGTGGGAATTAAGAGCATGGACACACCACCGGGGCCCGGACCGCCCGTGCGCACCGCCGTGCTGACCCAATTGGCACGCATACCACCTGTAATAAAGGTCTTCGATCCCGACACGACATATTCATTACCCTCACGCCGAGCCGTTGTTTGCAAATTCGCCACATCAGAGCCACCACTGGGCTCGGTAATACCCAGGGAAATCCATGCTTCTCCTGCCAATACTTTGGGGGCTACCGCCTGCTTGACTTCTGGCCGAGCAAAGTTAATGACGGGCGGCAGACCAATACCATGTACCATCAAACTTGCGCCCACACCTCCGGCACCCACTCGGGCTAACTCTTCATTCACGATCCACGAGTGCCAGACATCAATACCTTCTTTAATACCTCCGAACTCTTCTGGATAGCCCATACCCAACAAGCCTATCTCGGCAGCCTTGGGCCACAATGACAGGGGAAGCTCACAGGCTTCTTCCCACTCTTCAACATAGGGAATAACCTCGTTTTCCATAAAGCGACGCAATTGATCGCGCCAAGCAATGTGAGATTCGGTAATGTTGGGGTTGTACATTCGAGCACTATCGAAATCGAGTGACATAGGTCTATCTACCTCTTAACAAACTGCACAGAGCGTTTTTATTCAATAAATTCAGATCGAGACCTTACTGTAACACCCCAAAGCCATTTTGCTAGGTCTAAAACCGTCTAAAAAATGAGGCCTCGCTCAAAAAAAAGGCCGCTAAAAGCGGCCAATGGAGACACCAATACCGGGGAGTACTGGTTACATAAAAACTATAAAGATTGCACACCTCGCTCTACCGCAGTCATCGCATCCATTCGCGCTTGCTCGTAGCATTCTTGACCTTTTACTGCACGAGATAAACTGCCTGCCAATCGTGTAGACTGAGGGCCACAAACTTTCTCAGCGGCGCGATCAATACGCTTTTGCAAGGTATCGCGGCCAGCGGCTGATTCAAGGTTCAGGTCTGCGTAAGACACACTGATTGCGTTTACCGCTTCCAGTTGCACTGCCGCTTCGCCAGCTGTTGCCTGCACAGCACCTGCAACAATACCCACTGAGGCGAAAGCCATTAAGGTATAACGGATAAAATTCTTCATGATTGCTCTCCTTCAATTTCGTCGCACTGTGTTATTGGCGACCACGGGAGTTACAATAAGGGGCAAGTGCGTTTAATTGAATACACCAAACGACCAACGACCGGCCGCGCGCGATGAAGCAAGTGACCAGCGCGCCAGGGTGTTTTGAACCTAAGAGCACTATCAACCGTATGTAAGCTAAGCTCAAAATCAATAATGACCCAAGGACTACCTCATGAAATATCACGGCTACCCCGACTTTAATCACAATCAGCCTGGCCGTGTGGGTGTTCTTTTGACAAACCTTGGAACGCCTGAGGCGCCCACAGCAAAAGCGCTGCGCCCTTATCTCGCGCAATTCCTGTGGGATCCTAGGGTGGTTGAGGTGCCTCGGCCGCTATGGTGGCTTATTCTAAACGGCATTATTCTGCGCGTTCGACCAAAACGTTCGGCTGCCGCCTACGCCGAAGTCTGGACTGATGAAGGCTCACCCCTGCTCACTCACAGCCTGAATCAAGCCAAAGCACTGCGGTCTTCCTTGACACAATGTTACGGCGATCAGGTCATAGTGGACGTGGCCATGCGCTACGGGCAACCCTCGATCACATCGGTAGTAGACAAGATGCTAGCGGCGGGTGTACGCAAATTAATCGTGTTGCCGCTGTATCCCCAGTACAGCGCCGCTACTACGGGCTCCACCTTCGACGCTATTGCAGATGATTTCAAACAGCGACGCTGGCTGCCTGATTTTAGGTTCATTAGCCACTACCACGATCACACCAGATACATCACCGCGGTGGCCGGCAGACTAAAGGCGCATTGGGCCAAATATGGCCGCGCCGATAAGTTGCTATTTTCTTACCACGGCATGCCACAAAGATATTTGGAAAACGGTGACCCGTACCACTGCGAATGCCACAAAACCACGCGCCTAATTGCCGAACAACTTGGACTTGCGTCAAACGAATACATGACCACCTTTCAGAGCCGCTTTGGTCGCGACCCTTGGCTGCAGCCCTATACCGACGAAACGCTGAAAAACCTGCCACAACAAGGTGTCAAAAGCGTACAAATTATTTGCCCGGGATTTTCCAGTGACTGCCTCGAGACTATCGAAGAAATTGGCGGTGAAAACCGTGAGTACTTCCAAGAAGCTGGCGGCGAACGCTATGAATACATTTCCTGTTTGAACGCCGAGGCGGACCATATCGACCTTATGCAGGCCTTAATCGAAGAGCAAGCCAACGATTGGTTGCCGGGCCGCGTACAAGACGCGCAGCAAACGCAAGACTTGGCCGTGGCACTGGGCGCCAAACAATAATTAGTGCATCGCGTGTAGACTGGCGGGCTCGATAAACGCAATGGCGTAGGCCGCTGCAATGCCCAACAAAAAGGTAAAGCTCAGCTTCAAACGGTCATGGCTGTGGAAATGAACCTCGGGAATTAAGTCACTTAAAGCAATACATACAAACGCACCGGCAGCAAATGCGAGTGTCGCGCCCAACAAACCGGGCGCCAAACCATCTAAGGACTGAAATCCAAAGTAAAACAGTAATGCGCCCAGAGGGCACATCAACGCAAAAATAACATTCACTGCCCGCTGGCCATTAAGGCTAAGTCCAGCGGCTCTTGCCAGCGTTGCGATAGATACTGCATCCAAGGGCTTATGTAGTAAAATAGCGACAAACACGCCCAATCCCACCCACGCCACATGGGTTGAGCTTGCGCCCTCAGCCAATACAACAGCGCCAAGTGCAACGCCATCGATAATGGTGTGCACGCTTAAGCCAAAGGCAATACTCAACCAGCTCATGGGATGCACTCTAACCGCTTCAGGTGCCGCCACATCGTGATCATGATGATGTGCGTGATGATCATGATCGCAATGACTGTGGTCAGCCGCAGGCGTAAAATCGTGCTGATGAAAGTGAAACAGACGCAACAACAGCAACATGCTGACCAAACCGATCATTAGCCACCAGACTACGTCGTCGATACCATAGCCCTCGCCAAATTCGGCCAATGCGTGCGGCAATAAATGATAAAATGCCACCCCCAGCATAAGGCCTGATACCGCACTCATCGCAAGTTGGGTTCGGGTATGTGTCATTTTGATCAGGCGCGGCAACATGCCACCGACATACGAGCCAATAGCGATGGCTCCACAGTAAAACAACAATGTATTCCAAGCCGTGATCAAGCATGCCTCCAAGCAATGACGCGCTGGCGTTAACGCGTTATTATCCCACAACCGCAACGCGCTGTAAGCTCGTCCATTCATGTTTTACTAAGCGATAGTCATGACTCAGCCCTTTCCCCTTGATATCTATGCCGGCCCCACTGCGTTCAAACGCCTGCAAGAGCGAGGTTGGGACAGCAATTTATTCGATTTGCTGCTGGGTGCATCAGGGGGCCCCAAATGGTTGGTCCTATGTCAGTTGGATATGGCGCTAAACGAAACGCTGCTAGAAAAGCGCTCGCGCCCACTAACTGCGCTGGGCTCTTCAATTGGATGCTGGCGTCACGCTTACCTTGCCCAACCCGATGCAGCGGCAGCCATGCAAGCGTTTTTGGACCCTTACATACATCAAACTTACGACAAAAAACCCACGACCGCCGAAATCAGTCAAGTCACTCGCGACATGCTGTCTGATCTTCTGGGACAGCAAGGCAAACAAGCCATTATGGAAGAGTACAAGCTCAAAACCCGCATCGTCACAGCTCGAGCCCCCGCTATTGTCAACCCAAAACACCCTGTGCGGGTAGGACGTCATATGCTTGCAGCCGCAATGGGCAACGCGCTGTCACGAGGACGCTTACAAAAACACTTCCAGCGTGTCGTTTTTCACTCGGGGGACACGCCTATAGAAGCGCTACCTTTAACAGGTTTTGATACTCACTGGGTGCCCCTAATTGAAGATGCCATCGCCCCAGCCATTCATGCCAGCAGTTCCATCCCAGCGGTTCTGGTGGGCGAATCAGCAATCCACGGAGCCCCCCAGGGGCATTACTGGGATGGTGGTATTATCGACTACCATTTTGACTTGCGTGATTATCACGGAGACGGCCTAGTGTTGTATCCACACTTCACTAATCAAATCACACCGGGATGGTTCGATAAAATGCGCAAAGCCCGCAAACTTGATCCGCGCTCTATCGATAAACTCGTGCTAGTAGCACCCAGTCAGCGCTACATCAGCAAACTGCCTCACTCGAAAATTCCAGATCGCAGCGACTTCAGACGATTTGATCAGCCTATGCGCCAACGTTATTGGAAAACGGTCGCAGAGCGCGGCGAGATGCTGGCCGACGCATGGCTAAGGGTTGCAAATGACCCCAATCCAGTCCGATATGTAGAGCGCAGTTTATAAGACAGGAGAGCGTGGCATCACCAGCTACGGCAAGGCATTAGAACTGATCTAGCTTACATGACGAGTCAAATAGTCTCGCATTTCTTTCTCGACAAGACTTTTAAATAAGGACATTGCTAATCCTAAAGATACCTCGATATCGATTTGACCCGGGGCAATGATTAGACGCCCCGATACCCCTTTGCCTTTCATAGTGGCCCCGCTCTGGGACCACTCACAACTCACTCCGTGCTCCCTCTTTAGACGCGAAGCCAAGCCCTTAGCTGCCTCGAAGACTTCATCATGGGACCGAGTGTGTTGGTGCGTAATTTTAATTTTCGCCATAACTTAATCGCGCCGCATTGCAAGGAAATTGCCACCCAAGACTAAGATTAGTCCCGCGGTAGCGTACCACGTCCACTGATAATCCTCGAAAACCGCGGAAATTACTAGCGCTACCAAAGGCGTTAAAAGGGCGATATAACCAGCCCGAGAGGGCCCTACCTCACCAATCAAGGTGACATAAAACCAAAACGCGGCAACCGAACCAATTAGACTTAAATAGACTAACGACCCAATGTACTGCGTGCTCCAGTCGATGGTAATCGGAAAACCCATAACTAGACTCAAAACATATAAGCTGCACGAGCCATACAACATACCCATCATATTGCACTGTAATGGGGGAAGTCGTTCGCGCATATTGCGAGCCGCCACAATATTACCCAATGATGCCAAACAGGTGCCGATAAAACACAAAAACATAGCGTTTAACGAATCATCCGCCAACGAAAAAGCGGCCACCTCAGGCGTAAATATCAACCCGATACCGACCATACCTACGACACCACTAATACCTACATGCCAACTGAGCGGTAAAGTCATGAAAATTCGACCAGCCACCATATTGGTAATCACCATTAGCGAAAACACTAGAGATACTAGACCGGAGGGCAGCGTTTGCGTTCCGGTGTAAATAAAAATGTAATTACCGCTGAATAACAGAACACCCTGCAGCAGTAAAAATCGTTGGTCTTTCCAGCAAATTCGAACCAAGCGCCCCGTGACGGCCAGTCCAAACAAAACCACCAAACCAGCGATGGCAAATCGATGAGCTATGGAGACCACCGGATGCACGATACCCAACTGTAATTCGATGGCATACCAGGTTGATCCCCAAATCAACACGGTTATTGCATAAATAAACCACTTAACTGTCGGCGTCATAAAAGTGATCGCGCATAAAAGAAGGGCGCGTAGTATAATGCACGCACGCGTCAGCACTTGAACTATTTATTACTTTTCTGAGTCCGCGTCAGCACCGCCCGGATAAACCCAACATGGAACACAAAATGCCCTTTGAACACATGGATTTAACCCAACGGTTTATTTTTGACGATGCAGATATCCGCGGCGAATACGTCAGGCTAGAACACAGCCTTACAGAATTATTCAAACTTCACGCGTATGCACCGGGGGTAAAAGCGCTACTGGGTGAAATGTTAAGCGCTGCAGCACTGCTGACCGCAACACTTAAATTTGAAGGCAAACTTATTCTTCAAGCTCGTGGCGAAGGCCAAATTCCCCTCATTATGGCCGAGAGCACTCACGACCGGAAGCTCAGAGGTATTGCCCGAGGTGCCGAGCACGCCACCAGCCAGTCATTTACCGAACTCATGAGCGAAGGCCAATTAGCAATTACTATCGACCCCATCGGCGGCAATCGCTACCAGGGCATAGTAACGCTTGAAGCTGATTCACTGGCAAAATCATTAGACGCTTACTTCCACCAATCCGAACAGTTAGGCACCCGCCTGTGGCTAGCATGCGATGGCAAGCACGCAACCGGACTATTACTGCAACAACTACCCACCGAAGTCACTAAAGACCCCTCCTTGCGCGCTCAGCAGTGGGAACACGTTACAACCCTCGCGGACACACTTCAAAACGACGAACTATTGCAGCTGGATTCCGATACTCTGCTCTATCGCCTGTTCCACGAGGACGAGGTCCGTTTGTTTGACCCCGAGCCGGCCGAATTCTCTTGTTCATGCTCGCGCGAACGAAGCTTTGGCGCCATAGCGTCTTTGCCGCGCGACGACATTCAATCGTTACTACACGAAATGGGCGAGATAACAGTCGACTGCGAGTTTTGCAATATGCAGTATCGCTTCGATCACGGCGATTTTCCTGAGCTTGAACTCCAACCTGAGGCACCCGTCCAGCACTAGTGTTTGAGTGGTCAGGGTAATAATTCACGCCAGCTCGTCATTTAGTTTGCTCGCGCCCTTGCGCTAATGGTGACGGCTCAAAAACTCGCGCTCGGTCAAAGCAGCGCACTGAGTGTTCGCAAAACAAATCACCAGTCTGCGCGCTAGATACCTACTATGATTCCACTACTCGATACTTTTCGCTTAGGTGCCACTTGTTTTGGAAGAAATGCAGAGCCAAGCTAAGCGGCTGCAGCCTGTTTCGCGCGGAGCATCACGCGACAGGACGTCGCGTGCGCAGCGAGCCACGGACGGCCTTGAAGCGATCTGCAAGAAATTGGCTGAGACGTGAAGGCGGATCGTTAAAGTTTGTTTGTTTGTTTGTTTGTTTGTTTGTTTGTTTGTTAAACGATTCTTATCCGCACGCAGCTCATTCGGCACGAAAAACCAAGAAACAGCGCAATTGATCTCGCATTAACTGAAACCTAGCGCAAATTTAATATATATGCGCACTTCCTTGACTTACTTTTTTAACAAAAGCACACGCCGATCTGACATAATACTTGGAGCGAAAAATTGATATAGGTGCCAAAAGAGCGCCATAACCCTTTTCGACAGACACAGACAGGACACGACATGACCGAACAGAGCACCACGGTGACTAAGTACACTGACTTGACGCCCGCGCAATTAATTGAGGAATCCCTCAAACGAGGCGAAGGCATTCTTTCTGACACAGGTGCATTGCTTGTAACCACAGGCAAGCGCACGGGGCGCTCACCAGCTGACCGATACATCGTTCGAGAGCCCAGCACTGAAGATGCCATTGATTGGGGCAGCGTTAACCGTCCGTTTGACGCCGAAAAATTTGACATCCTGTGGGATCGCGTTAAAGCGCACTTGGCCGAAGGCGATCGCTTCATTCAGCATCTGCATGTAGGCGAACACAAAGAGCACTATATTCCTGTTTGTGTAACGACGGAAACAGCATGGCAGTCGCTGTTTGGTCGCAACATGTTTATCCGCCCTGGGTCTTACAACAGTGGCAATAAAGAGGAGTGGCAGATCCTTAACGTGGCGTCGTTCGAATGCGACCCAGAGCGCGATGGCACAAACTCCGATGGTACTGTTATTATCAATTTTGGTCGTCGCAAAGTCTTACTGGCTGGTATGCGCTACGCGGGCGAAATGAAGAAAGCGATGTTCTCTGTCCAGAATTTCCTACTGCCCGAAAAAGACGTCATGTCTATGCACTGCTCGGCAAACGTGGGCGAGGACGGACAAACTACTTTGTTCTTCGGTTTATCTGGCACAGGCAAAACAACATTAAGCGCTGACCCAGAGCGCTACCTAATTGGCGACGACGAGCACGGATGGGCCAAAGGTTCTGTATTTAATTTAGAAGGCGGTTGTTACGCTAAGACCATCGACTTAAGTCAGAAAAACGAACCCGTCATTTGGGACGCCATTCGCTTTGGTTCAATTATCGAAAACGTCGTTTTGAACGACAACCGCCACGCGGATTACTGCGACACCAGTCTGACCGAGAACGGTCGTTGCTGCTACCCACTGGAGCATGTTGAAAAGCGCGTCATTGAAAACGCAGCCGGCGAACCGAGCTGTGTCATTTTCTTAACCTGTGACGTGTCCGGTGTATTGCCTCCGATATCGATCCTCAGCAAAGAAGCAGCCGCTTTCCATTTTTTAAGTGGCTACACCGCGCGTGTGGGCTCTACCGAGGTTGGCGCAGAAGCGGGGGTTCACCCCACCTTCTCGACCTGTTTTGGGGCACCTTTCATGCCTCGTCCGGCAGGTGACTACGCTGACCTGTTAATGCGTCGTATCGAGGACTTTAGCAGCCAAGTGTACCTAATTAACACAGGCTGGACTGGCGGCTCAGGTGCTCCCGGCGGGACGGGTTCGCGCTTCCCAATTCCTGTGACTCGCGCAGTTGTCGCTGCAGCGCAGAGTGGTGCTCTGATGTCAGCACCCACCAAACACTTAGATATTCTGAACCTAGATTTCCCCACCGAAGTTCCAGGTGTTGATCCTAAGTATGTCGATCCCCGCGCGAGCTGGGGTGACGATGCCGCTTACGACAAACAGGCACAAGCCCTGGCTAATTTATTTCAAAACAACATCACCAAGTTTGACGTATCGGAAGCGATTGTCGCGGCCGGCCCAAAAAAAGCGAGCTAGTCGCAGAGACGTAATCAACATTAAGCCCGCATTAGCGGGCTTTTTTGTATCAGGCAGAGGCAACTTCCGCGCGCGGTCGCAGCAAGCTGCCCACTTGCTCGCCAAATAAGTACAAGCAAGGCACCAGTACCAGAGTCACACCAGTAGCAAACAGTACCCCAAAGGCCAATGAGGTGACCATGGGGATTAGAAACTGGGCCTGCACGCTGGTCTCCGACATAATTGGCAACAAACCAATAAAGGTTGTGAGCGATGTTAGAATAATCGGCCGAAATCGGTCTCGTGCGCCATTAACCAAGGCGTCATACAAGTTCATACCGCCCTCCGAGCGAAGGTTATTGACTCGATCGATCAAGACCAAATTGTCATTCACAACAACACCGGCACAAGCTATCACTCCCAAAATAGAGAACATGCTGACTTGCCAATCCAAAATCAAATGGCCGAGAATGGCGCCCATCATGCCAAAAGGAACAGCCGTCAGTATCAAAAAGGGCTGCCAGTAAGACCGGAATGGGATCGCCATCAAACCATAAATAATTAATAACGCCAGGCCCATGTAGGTCAACATCGCACGCAGAAATTCGCTTTCCTCTTCTAGCTCGCCATCTAACGCCAAACTCACGTTAGGATAACTTTGCTGCCAAACGGGAAGATAATCCCTAATAATGGTGTCAACCACCGCTCTGGGACTGGCAGTGCCCGCGATAACATCTGCGGACACCACAAGGGTCCGCTCACGATCTAGCCGCTCAATTTTCTGGTAGCCCGGCTCGATAGCGACATCAGCTACGGTATCAAACGGCACCTGCGAGCCATTCGACAAGCGTATGCGCAACTCGCCCAAATCGTCGATCGACAAACGCTCGCTCTCGGGGTACCGCACCATGACTTTAACGTCTTCTTTTACCCGAGGAATACGCTGCGCTTCGGCACCGTAGAACGCTTCTCGAACTTGCCTGGCCAAATCAAACAAGGTCACCGACAAATTCTCAGCCTGCGGTTTTAAGCCCAAGATAATCTCATCGCGCGGCGCCTCAAGTGAATCGGTAATGTTATAAACACCTTCATAGGTTTCGAGCAAAGCGCGTAGCTCAGCGGCCACGCTTTGCAACTCGCCCACCGATGTCGAAGTTAGAACCAAAGTGATGGGCTTGCCCAGCTGGTTTATGGTGTAGTCAACTTGTAACGACTCGACCAAACCTAAATCACCCCAGGACGCCTCAAGCTCTTTTGAAAGCGCATTGGTATCGACCAAATCAGACAGCGTCTCGACAATGACACGAACCTGGTTCTCTCGAGCGGTCGCCGAGATATTGCCGATCGCGGGCTCATCTTGAAATTGAGGCCTCTGGTTATACCGAGTTTTCATGTCAATCGCGGCACTCTCGACTTGGCTCATGACATCAAGGCTACGCCGGAAAGGTCCGCCGTCAGGTAAAGCAACCTGCACCTGAACATAATCGGAATTTACCTGCGGGAAGAAGCCTGATTTGAGCCAACCACCTGCGTAAATTGCCAACGTAACCAGCAGAGCCACCAAGAAAAAGCCGCACACGACGACATTGTGCTTCAAAGCACCCTTTAACATAGGCTGGTAATAATCATCTGCGACCTGCACCAGACCATTAGCAAATTTAAGCCGCAGGGTTTCCAAGCTCTTTAAAATAGCCGAACGAGGCGGTGCAGCGGGTTTCATATACGCCAGATGTGGCGGCAGGATCCACAGACTTTCTATCAGCGAAAACGCTAAAGCTAGAATAACTACAACCGGTATGGCGGTTGCCGCCGAAGCCATGTCACCTGGCATAAACAACATGGGCACAAAAAAGATCATTGTGCTAATTACCGCATACATTACGGGCTTTAATACCGCTTTGGCTCCGATAAAGGCGCCGTCAGACCCGGGGTGGCCATTCGTCTGGTAGGTGTGTATAGACTCGCCTACAATAATCGCATCGTCTACCACAATGCCTAGAATCAATAAAAACGCAAACAGCGAGATCATGTTTAAGCTTGTGCCTGTGTACTGCAGCAAAAAGAACGCTCCCATAAAAGCAACGCCAATACCGACGCATACCCACAGTGCAAGCTTTGGTCGCAAAAATAACAACAGCACTAAAAATACCAAGCCTAGACCGCCAATACCGTTCTTCAGTAGCGTGTCGACACGCTCAACGAATGGCACCGAAGAATCGCGCCACATGGTCAGAGTGACGCCTTCAGGCACAGTAGGTTGCGTTTTCTCGATCCACTTATGCACCGCATCGCTGGTCCGCAGAGTTTGAGGATCACTGGTGACATAGACGTCTAGCGCATGACTGCGCTGCCCATTAAAGCGTGTTTCCACATCAACGTCGGTAAAGCCATCGCGAATGGTCGCCACATCACCTAAGCTTACTGTGACGCCATCGGAACGCGTAATTAAAGGGATAGTCTCGAAATCTGTGCGCCCGTAAGCTTGCCCGCGAGTTTGCAAACGAATATCACCGGCCTCTGCCTTGATTGCCCCTGCCGGCAGGTTCAAAGATGCACCGCGAATGGATGCAACTACAGCATCAAAGGTCAAGTCGTAACGACGAAGGCTGGCCTCGGATACTTCCACAGCAACTTCATAAGGACGCGGGTCACGCAACTCAACAACCGACACGTAAGGCTCCGCAGACAAATCATCGCGTAGGCGCTCGCCCAACACTTTAAGATCACGCTCATTCAAATCACCGGAAATATTGACCACCGCCATCAGATGACGATAGGCGTTCTCGACCACGACAGGCCGCTCGGCATCACCGGGAAAGGTGTTGATGGCGTCGATCCGTGTTTTCACATCGGCTGTCAACTTAGATGTGTCATAGCCCTGTTCGGCCTCTATTAACACCGAACCGATGCCCTGCTGTGCCACCGAGCGAATTTCCTTGACGCCACGAAGATCATGCACAGCCTCTTCAATACGAGCGCAGATCTGTTCTTCCACCTCGCGTGGACTAGCGCCCGGGTACACCATCGAGACGGACACCGAATTAATTTCGATTTCTGGAAAAAACTGTTTATTCAGCGCCGGGATTGCCAATGAGCCACCTAAGATAAGAAAAATCATCAGCAAATTTGCAGCGATTGGATTGTCAATAAACCAACGAATGGGACCATTCATTTTAGTTAACCGCTCCCATCAATGCGTCAGATGTCCGCACACGCGTACCGGCGAGAACTCCCGCCGGCATTTGTGTGACTACATTCATCGGCTTGTTTACACCCAGAACCCACGCTTGCTGTCCATCGGACTGCAATAAATCGACGCCGTAGTCACGCAGAATACTCTGATCATCCACCCACCGAATGGTGCCGTCGGTATGGATAGCACTGCGAGGCAGTTGGGTCACCCCCTGAATAGGCTTCCCGCGCAAGGTGGCTGAAACAAACAGGCCCGGAGTCAAAGGTGGATAATTAGAGTCGTCCTTAAAACCAAAAGGGTCATCAACCGCGATCATCACAAAATGTACGCGAGATTGAATATCAACATCGGCATTGGTGCCGATCAAGCGACCGCTCCATTCCCACGCTTGGCCCGCCACTTGCGCGCTGACCCTTACCTGCTCGATTTCTGGATTTCTGGATTCCAGCAAACTCAGATCCAGCATCGCCAACTGCTTGTCCGTTAAAGGTAGTTGAATACGAACTTCATCGGTTGAATACACCTCTGCGACTGGCATACCAACACCAATGTACTGCCCTAAATCCACCAGTTTCTGTCGGACCCGACCATCAAAGGGCGCTTTAATCTTGGTCTTGTCCAAATCGCGCCGGGACTTTGCCACTTCAATTTCGGCCGCCCTAACTGAGGCCTGGGCTGCTTCGATTTGCGGCTTACGCAGAAATAAAGCATTCGCCGATTCACTGCCTAAATCACGCCATTCACGTTTGGCTTGCAGTGCTCGGCCTTGCTCTTCGGCCAAGCGCTGCCGTGCTGCGGCAAGCTGAGACTCTGATCTCGCTAACGCCAGCCTATACTGAGTGTCGTCGACACTTAACAGTACATCGTTTTGTTTGAAGAAGCCGCCGGGGCGGTACTGTTCCGATATCGACAAAACTTGCCCCATCACTTCTGAACTCAGCCGTGTGGCAATGGCTGGCTCTACGGTACCCTGTGTGGTCACCAGCAGACTCTGGGACGCCGGTTCAGCCCGAACAATGCTGACCTCGACGGGAGCAGGCGCCACAATCGGCTTCGGGTCAGGCTTGGGCTTACCCGTTAAAATTTTAAAGGCGATAAAAACGCCCACAACAACAACCACTAGAGCTTTTAAAAGACTTTTCAAACGTAAATTGGGCACTGATTTTGTCCTAAATTGTGACGGTGAAATTGTGCAATGATAATTACGAAAATACAGCCGATGTGGATCCCAAATGAATCATAAAACCTGCAATAAACATTTTTTTTATTTTTAGTATGTGTTTTCTAATTTTGCTCACTAATATGCAACCCAAGTTCAAACATAGCTTAGGAGAACACCATGGCTGAAGACATCAAAACCGAAATAAACGTAGTAGAAGCAGCGGTAGAGGTAGCTGCTCCTAAAGCAGAAGCGAAACCAAAGCGTACGCGTCGTGCCACCGCTGTTAAAAAAGCACCTGTAACAAAAACGGCGACTAAGCCCACTGCCCGTAAGACCGCGACTGAAAAAGCTGACGCGACCAAAACTACGGCTCGCCGTGCTGCGGCCAAAGCAAAACCAGCGGCGGCCAAAACTCGCGCAAAAGCCAAGCCAGAAATAGCAAAAGAGTCGGCTTTTGAGTTACCTCGCAAAGCAGTGCTTGCAGGATTAGGCGTTTATGGCAAAGCCTTTGACCAAGTGCAAACCCGCTTAAAATCTTTGAACGAAGAGCTGGAAGCTCAGCGTGGCAAAGCCAGCGAGTTGTACAAAGAACTGGTGGCTCGCGGTGAAAAAGTTGAAAGTGAAGCCAAAGGCAAATTGGCTGACATTGACACCAGCAAATTCGGCATTGCGAAACTTGCTGATCGTGAAGCGATTGAAGCACGCATCGAAAAAGCCAAAGGTCGTTTCGAGCGTTTGCGCAAAGCGGCTGGCCTTAACAAGGTCGCCTAAAGGATACATCCAGGAATTCCACGAATCCCTTATGTTATGGGTCGCTTATGCGGCCCTTTTTTTTATTTCTGCAAAATATGCCACAATGTGTCCAACTAAACAGAGTGTCGGCCTGTGAAGACTCGTGATCGTATTTTACGTACCGCCTTAAACCTTTTTAACGAACAGGGCGAAGTGCACACGACGGCCCTAGAAATTGCCGATGAACTCGATATGAGCCCAGGCAACCTGTACTACCATTTCAAGGGTAAAGAGCCCATTATTGCCGCTTTATTCGACCAGTTCGAGCAGCGCATTAGCGAAACATTAGCCGCGCCTATCGCCGCGCCCTTGGCCGATCAAGATTCTGTTGAGAACAACTGGTATTACCTATTTGTGCTGCTAGAAGATATGCACGACTACCGGTTTATTTACGACAATTTAACCGACCTTATCGACCGCTACCCGAGAATCGAACGCGGCTTCAAACGCATCTTGGCGCTAAAGCGCGCCGCCTTTTACGCCTTGTGTGATCAGCTCATCGCCCATGACGCTGATACCCGAGAACAACAACTAAATGCTATTGCCGACAACTTGTCGCAAACAGCGACCTTCTGGTTCTCGTTTGATCACTTGCTGCACGGAAGACGCGACCCAGAAATCACTATGCACCGGGGAGTGCTACAGTTATTGACCATGATTGCGCCTTACTTAGGTGACGCTCAACAGCAGTTTTACCGCGATTGCGAAATCATTTTTGAAACTCTACAAGCTGCCCGCTAACGCTGGGTTAAATTTGTAGTGCGTCCATTGCTTCGGACAGTTTAGACACCCCCACAACCTTTAGGCCAGCTATTGGCTGCTTGGGCAAATTGCCCTTGGGCACGATGGCATGCTTAAAGCCATGTTTGGCTGCTTCGGCCAAACGCTCTTGACCACTGGGTACGGGCCGAATTTCACCTGCTAGACCCACCTCGCCAAATACGACCCAATCGCGCGGCAATATTCTATCTTTAAAACTCGAGACGATGGCAGCAAGCAACGATAAGTCAGCGCTGGTTTCCAGCACCTTAACGCCGCCCACCACATTGGCAAAGACGTCTTGATCACCCAGCTGCAGACCCGCGTGGCGGTGCAACACCGCCAGCAGCATGGCCAAACGATTTTGCTCAAGTCCGACTGCCACGCGCCTTGGGTTAGACAGCGATGAGTCATCGACTAAGGCCTGAATTTCGACCAATAAAGGTCGAGTGCCCTCCCAAACTGCCATCACGATGCTACCGGGCGACGCTTCATGGCCACGATCAAGAAAAATAGCTGAGGGGTTTTTCACCTCGCGTAAACCCTTGTCGGTCATGGCAAACACACCCAACTCATTGACCGCGCCGAAACGATTTTTTTGGCCTCTCAGAGTCCTAAAACGCTTGTCGGCATCGCCCTCTAAAAGAATCGAGCAATCGATCATGTGCTCGAGAACTTTCGGTCCGGCAAGCGATCCGTCTTTTGTCACATGCCCGACCAAAAACAGTACGGTGTTAGATAACTTCGCATAACGTGTCAATCGCGCTGCACATTCGCGAACCTGCGACACGCTGCCCGGCGCCGAGGTAATATCATCGGCGTGCATTACCTGAATTGAATCCACCACCATCACCGCTGGGTTAATGGCTTCTGCAGTTGCCAATAAAGCATCGATATTAGTTTCTGCCATTAATTGCAAACGATCAACGGGCAACTCTAAACGGTGGGCTCGCATCGCTATCTGTTGCGGCGATTCTTCGCCCGTGGCGTAAAGTACTTCACGGTCTTTTGCCAAATGACACATAGTTTGTAGCAGTAAGGTACTTTTACCTGCCCCAGGGTGACCGCCCACCAAAATAGCGGATCCAGGCACTAACCCACCGCCCAGAACCCGGTCAAATTCACTCGTACCGGAACTGAATCTAGGCGTTTGCTCAAGATCAATTTCACTTAAGCGCTTGGCCTCACTTCGCACCCCTGCGTAATTCGCACTGGTCGTTTGGCTTTTGCTGCGCTTGGCACCGGCGGCCGGGCCAAGCTTAAACTCCACTAGGGTGTTCCAAGTGCCGCAATCACTGCACTGCCCCTGCCATTTCGCGTAATCCGATCCACATTCATTGCAGACAAACGCTGTTTTTGCTTTCGCCATGAGGTACCCTTAGCTACCAAGGTTTAAAATTTAACTCAACAAGCGACCCAGTATGCCCCGATCGTCTTTACTTCCAGAAACGTCAATGGTGTTTTCGCCAGCACTTGCCGCGACCATTGGCTTGGAAGAAGCTATTCTACTGCAACAGCTTGATACACTCACGCAACACTCGACTAGCCAGGCTCGGCGCGGTTTTGAATGGTTTACGCTACCACGCCAACAGCTGCTAAACCATTGTGGATTTTGGACACCGGCCGATTTGCATAGAATTAGTCGTAACTTGGTCGAAAAAGCCGTTATTTTAATCGACTCTCCGCCGCTGCATAGCAATGACGAGTTAGTCTTTGCCTTTAATCAACCCATACAGCAAAGTATCCAGCCGCCGTCGACGCCTCAGCCTACTCTGCGGCGGGCACAAACGCTAAGGAACAATTGGTCACCCAGCGAGGATATTCTGCAGTTACTGCAATTGAACCACGCCATTCCACGCCAGTTTGCATTAGATCAGTTGGAAGATTTTATTTTGTACTGGCGCGAGCGCGATGAACCTTCACATGCATGGGAAAACAAATTCAGGACGCATGTCATTGGCCAATGGCGACGCCAGCAAGCGCCCAAAACAGCGACTAACTTCGAGGTAGATCAACCCGCGCGCTTAGATAGCAACTGGCGCCCTAATGCCGATGCTTTGGAAATTTTAAATCGCAATGGTGTAGATCCAGATTTCGTCAACGAAGCCATCCCCGAGTTTGTGCTGTACTGGAAAGAACGCGGCAGTCACCCGAAAGAACTCAATTCTAGATTCATACAGCACATTCGTTTGCAATGGGCTCGCTACACATCAGCCATTAAGCACAGTACCGAACCAACGCGCATAACACCCGATTGGACCCCCAGTAGCGACGTTTATGATATCTTGACGCTATCGCATATTGACGCAACCTTCGCCAATGACTTGTTACCCGAATTTATTGTTTTTTGGCGAGACTCAAACCAGCTTCAAACGTCTTGGAACAGTAAGTTCTTGCAACACGTAAAATACCACTGGGCCAAGCAGCATCAATTGACCAACGAGGCAACAAGCAGTACCCGAGGCCGCAGTCTAAGCGAAGATCTTAGCGATACTTCTTGGGCGCAGTAGAGGCACAATAATGAGCAAAAAATCGATTAGCGACATCGCCGACCAGATTGAATCTTTGGGCAAGAGTCTGCCTGAGCCTGCTCGCGCATCCCATAGCACACAACCACCACGCGAAGAGTACGTTGAAGCCATTAACCAAATATTTGCGCTATTTCGGCTGAACTACCACAATCAGTATTACGCGGCTTATCCAGACGCTGAGCAGGTTAAACAGGTCAAAAAACTGTGGCTGGAATCGCTAAACAAATATTCCGTTAGAATATTGTTGCAAGCCGCAAAAAGCGCCATCGAAAAAAGTGAGTACCTACCAACCCTCAGCCGAATGCATGAGCAATGTTTAGCGCAACTCAATGAGTCTGGCTTGCCCGATGCGCACCAAGCCTACCTTCAGGCCTGCCAAGCTCCCTCGCCCAAAGCGAGCCAAAGCTGGAGCCACCCCATCGTGTATCTTGCCGGCCGCGATACTGGATGGTTCACACTAGCGAACGAGCCTGAAGCCAAAGCTTTTAAGGCTTTTGAGCAGCACTACCAAAAGTATCTTGAGCGAGTGCTACAAGGCGAGGCTTTCGAAATGCCTGCATTGCCCGCACCTGAGCCCCAAGCGCAAAAACCTCTAGACAAAGAAGCGCAACTGAAGCTTTTGGCAAAACTTAAGGCAAGCACCCAGCTGTAAACTCTGCCATGGGCTCTATTGCCTATTACGCTCCTGTGGCACACTCATCGCTATAACAATATCAAGGGTAAAAAGGCAGCATGTCACAACCTACTATTACACGCCAAACCGGCGCCTCGTCGAGCACCCAATCGCGTCTATTTCGCTTCTTGCAAAGACAGGTTCTAAAAAGCCGGCTTAGTGATAAACAGATCACCCAAAAACGTGAGCGCGCTGAACAGCTGCGCCAAAAAGAAGGCCGCGACCATCATATTCAGGTGTTCTACCAAGTCGATGATCCGTATTCACATTTATTGATGCAAGCGCTTAAACTCGTTCAAGCCAACACCTCAGCAACGTTCTCTGGACACTTAACTCAAGGGGTATCCGGCAACAACAATCCTGAACCAGAATTATTAATTGCGCTGGCGCGCACCGATGCGGCTTTTGTGGCGCCGGGTTATGGCCTATATTTTGACTATGGTACTTATGTGCCCAGTGACGACGCCATCAAAGTCGCGAGCATACAAGCGAGCCAGTTATTGACCAATGGCGCCCTCCCTATCGATGAGCTAATTACCTTGGGCAATTGCCTGTGGTCTGGCGAACTCGAAAGTGCTGATTACAAAGCGGATGCGTTCTCTGTAGCGGAGGCCGCCATTGCCGAAGGCTCAAAATATCAGCAAGAGCTTGGCCACTACGCGGGTGCCATGCTGCACTATGAGGGCGAGTGGTATTGGGGAATTGACCGACTGTACCACTTAGAGCAACGACTTCAGGGATTAGAGGTCTGTGGCAACATTTTATTTCCCAGACAAGCCACACTGCCCACACGAACCTTGAGTCAAGGCTACCAGCTAGAATGCTACCCTAGCCTACGATCACCCTACTCTGCCATATGCTTTGACGCTGTATGCGAACTTGCAGACCGAGCAGGTGCAGAACTAACGCTTAAACCCGTCTTGCCGATGGTAATGCGGGGCGTAACGCTTACACGCACCAAAGGTGCGTATATAATGAGTGATTGCGCGCGGGAAGCAAAAGCATTAAACAAATTGGGCTTTGGCAATTTTTACGACCCGATTGGCGAAGGCGTTATCCGCGGTTTTTCGATCTATCCCTTAGCCATAGAAAAAGGGGTAGAACGCGCCTATTTAAAGAGCTTTATGGATGGCGCTTTCTGCGAGGGGATCAATTCGCTTTCTAATCGCGGTTTGAAAACGATTTGCGAACGCGCTGGCTTACCCTGGAAAGAGGCTAAGACCTACCTAAACAAACCGGGTTGGGGCGAAACCTTAGAGCAAAACCGACAAGACATGTATTCCTGGGGAAGTTGGGGTGTCCCCAGTTTCAGACTGATCGCGCCTAACGGTGAAGTACTGGCTCAAGCTTGGGGGCAAGATCGGCTGTGGCGTTTTGCTCAACTCATTGACCAAATAGAAACACCTTAAGGTCCCAATAGGCGCGCTAAAGTCTCTGTGACAGAGGCCGTGGCTTCGTCTTTACTTAAACCCTGATGGTCGCGCAGGCGATCCCAATATTCAAACGACAGCTGCGCCTCGATTGAATATTGCAAAGCCGCAGGCAAAGACGCGAGTTCCGGCAACCAGTCGAAGCTATCATTCTTCAAAGCTCGCTGATAACCTGCATAGTTATGGCGCAGAGCTTCGTAGCGCCAGCGCTGTGCTAACGACGGCCGTCGGTTACCAAGGGATCTGCAGATTTTGTCATTTCTATGTCACAAGTTGCGTAAGGAGCGGCAAGTTACAGTTGCCCTAGACCAGATGCAATAGAAGACAACGCGATCAACACCAGTACGCTTATAGCAACACGGCGGTATTGCTTAGACCCATATCTTGCAAACCAGTGGTTGCCCAGATGATCACCCAACAACATGACAGGCCACGCCAACATAAACAGCCAAAGGCTATCGACGGTGACAAAGCCCATGAATCCAAAGTTAACTAAGGCCAATGCCGCCGAAGCGAGCAGCAAGGTCATCAGTAGCGCCCGGCTTTGGGCCGGGTCTTTCTCGGTAGCCAGCACATACACTATCAAAGGTGGGCCAGGCATCGACAGCAAACCATTCAGTAAGCCTGCGGCACTGCCCGTAAAAAGATCTTTAAACCTGCCTCCCGAAAATGAAAACCGCGAACTAAATACCAGCAAGGCGGACGCACTAAGTAACATGATGCCTGCCAGCAACTGAAACTTCGAACGATCCAGTGAGGACAAAAATACGACGCCGACGCTCGAAAATACAATTAAAGCCAGTATTAAACCGGTGAGTTTGCGCTTGGGTAGAGACTGCTTGAATGCACCAAAGCGTAGCGAGCTGGTAGCACACACCAACGACGCACTTAAGACCACAGCCAGCGGTGGCGGCAATACCCAGGTAAAAATAGGGACTGCTGCCAAGGCAAAGCCAAACCCTGTAAACGCACGCAAAACAGAAGCCAAGGCTACAGCTAACCAAATGGTCAGCACTAGATCAATCGATAAAGTCATACGATGCCCTTAAAGGTGGGACGATACTTTACCATTCTTTAAAGCAAAAACACTGGGCATTACTTGCTTGTGGTGGATACATCTTTATGGGATAACATTGGGCAAATCTAAGAGCCCGAAAATAACAAGGAACTTATAATGAAAAAAGGTATTGTTTTTACCCTTGTCATCGCGCTTGGCCTTACTGTGGTAGTACAGAAAGAGAACATCGCGCAGCGCATCCTGGAAGCAGGAATGAACAAACAGATGGGCCGCAATGTATTAAATGAATTACCCGATGGTCTGCACCTTGGCTTGTGCGGAGCCGGAGGCCCTTTGCCAGCACCGAAAGCGTCGGGTCCCTGCGTAGCCGTGGCGGCAGGCAAACAGCTATTTGTTGTCGATGCGGGTACTGACGGCATTCGCAATCTAATTCGTATGGGTATGCAACCGGGAAGCATAAACGCCGTACTCTTAACACATTTTCATTCGGACCACATCGATGGCCTGGGTGAGTTAGCGACACTGCGCTGGGTGAATGATGCCAATACATCACCGCTACCTGTTTATGGCGCTACAGGTGTCGAGAATATCGTTAAGGGCTTTAATATGGCCTATCAATTAGACACGATGTACCGCCATGCTCACCATGGAGACACAGTGGCACCTTTAAGCGGCGCAGGTATGCTGGCCAACAGCTTCGACAAACCAAAAGAGGGCGCGTCGTTGGTGTTGATCGAGACTTCCGACCTTAGAATCGAGACCTTTGCCGTCGACCATTCGCCAGTCGACCCAGCCGTTGGCTATAAGTTTACCTACAAAGGTCGCACGGCATTAATTACAGGTGACACAGTTAAATCAGATACGATCATTCAGCACGCTAAGAACATTGATTTACTGGTACATGAAGCACTGGCACCAAACCTTGTAAACCTAATGCATGACGCGGCAGTAAAAAAAGACGTGGCGGTATTAGCAAAAGTCACCACCGACATATTGGATTATCACGCCAGCCCGCTGGATGCGGCCGAAACGGCAAAAGAGGCGGGCGTTAAGCATTTACTGTACTACCACATCGTACCGCCCTTAGTTGTACCAGGACAGGCACAACTATTCTTAGACGGCGCCCAAGATGTGTTTAAGGACTACACCATTGGTCAAGACGGCGTTTTATTCTCGCTCCCAGCGGGTAGCAGTGATATAAATTTGGTGAAGAAAGGCTTGTAAGCTACAAGGGCGTGCACTTGCATCGAGGGCCAACCTGTAACCCTGCTGCGTGCGTGGCTAAAAAGAGCGGTTACAGGCTAGAGCCACCATCCACGACGATTTGCTCGCCGGTCACGTACGCTGCCAAAGGCGACGCTAGATAGACGACCGCACCGGCGATATCTTCGGGCGTGCCAAAGCGGCCCACAGGACAGACCTTGGCAAACTCGGCCTCTTGCTCCTCGCCTACTTGGTTTTGCGTTAGTTTGGTTGGAACAAGCCCCGGTGCCACAGTGTTTACCCGCACGCCCTTCTTACCCCATTTTTTTGCCAAGCTTTTTGTCAGTTGCACTAAGGCGGCTTTGCTGGCCGAGTACGCTGGGTTTTGCCATGCGGGCCGAATTGATGCGACCGAATCTAAACTAATAATAGAACCCTTACTTTGCTGTAGCAGCGGTAGTAAACGCGTGTATAAATCCATGGCGCCATTCACGTTCACAGCCATGACCCACTCAAATCCTGCGCGTTCAAACTCACCCTGTCTCCAAAGTACGGTGCCGACGCAATTCACTAAAGTATCTAAAGCGGCAATTTGTTCGCTGGCCTCGGCGACAGATTCAGCAGACGCTAGATCTAGCGAATAGTACCCCCAGTCGTAAAAATCTTTGTCGTAATCGCCACGCTGTTTGGTGCCGGTAATCGATACCGACGCACCCAATTGGTGAAAGGCACAGGCAACGCCATAACCAATGCCATCAGAGCCACCGCATACCAAAACCTGCTTGCCCTCAAAATTTAGTGCCTGGGTGAATTTCACTGTTTTCTCCTTATTGTTTTTAATTAGAAGCAATCACGTTTGCACTCACGCAGCGCGGCTTACGTATCAGCAACACAGACCCGAGCAACCGCGCCGATTCAAGTTACACTGAATACAAAAAAGCCCCGAACAACACAAGTTGCGGGGCTTTAAATCCAAATCACTCTGCGCTTAGTCGATACCGGCCGCTAGATCGTTACGACGTTTAGCAAGGTAAGCGTAGATCGAGTCGATTTGTTCTTTGTTTAAACGATCTCCAAACCCGACCATGCCTTGCTGATGACGCAGCCCGCCTTGGACGATGGGATAAAACAGCTCCCAGCTCGCTTCAGACATCATGCGTAAATCAGGTACTGAGCTACCTGACACCGCTCGGTCACCGTGACACATATGGCAGTTTGCCATGTACTGCTTCAAGCCTTCGGTGATCATGGCTTCGTCGCCAATTTGCTCGATTGGCGTTACTACTGCCATTTGCTCGGGCGTAGGCTCTGGGGGTAATTCATGAGTGCCTCCCAACTTGTAGACCAAAACACGTGGCCGTGAAGTCGAGCCCTTGCTACGTTTTGCCAACTCACCACCTACCATCGCAAACGAACCACCCCAGCCAGCCGAAACGGCAACATATTGCTCTCCATCTACGGTGTACGTCACGGGCCCGGCAACCACTCCGGTTTGCGCGTAGCTTGACCACAGACGCTCGCCTTTATCGGCTGTGTAGGCCACGAACTCACCCTCTGCGTTGCCTTGGAATACCAAGTTTCCTGCGGTGCTTAATAGACCGCCGTTCCACATATTGGGATGCTGTACACGCCACTTTTCAGTTTGCGTTACGGGATCCCAAGCCGTGATATAGCCCTTAACCATAGCACCTAATTGTGCACGCACAGCAGGGTCGTCAGGCGATGCAGCCAACTCAAAACGTACGCCCACATTCCAACCTTTGGCGTTGTACTCGAACTCGCTGTCATGCCCATACACGATGGGAATTTCTTGCGCGGGAATATAAACCAGGCCAGTGTCTGGGCTATACGACATGGGGTGCCAGTTGTGGCCACCTAAAGGGTGCGGGAACTGGAAGTTCGGCACGCCGGTCTCTTCGTAACGCGCTTCCGGTGCCTCTACTGGACGCCCAGATTCGGGATCTACGTGCGTAGCCCAGGTTGCCATGGTGTACTTCTCGGCTGAGATAAATTCACCCGTTTCACGGTCGATCACATAGAAAAATCCGTTTTTGGGCGCCTGCATAATAACTTTACGCATCCGACCATCGAACTCCATGTCGGCCAAAATCATGTGCTGAGTGGCCGTGTAGTCCCAGCTCTCGCCCGGCGTCGTTTGATAGTGCCACACGTATTCGCCGGTATCAGCATTCAAGGCCACAATCGACGATAAGAACAAGTTATCGCCCGTACCATTACTGCGATACATACGGTTCCAAGGTGCTCCGTTACCCACACCTATATAAACAAGATTAAGCTCTGGGTCATGAGCCATAGAATCCCAAGCTGTACCGCCGCCGCCCACGGTCCACCACTCGCCGCTCCACGTTTTAACCGTTTCTTCATGAATAGCGTTCTCGAAGGGCTCGCTAGGATTGCCCGGGACGGTATAAAAGCGCCAAACCTGCTCGCCTGTATTAGCGTCGTAGGCCGTCACGTAACCGCGCACACCCAGCTCCGAGCCACCGTTTCCGATAATCACTTTGCCATCGACCACCCGCGGTGCACCCGTAATAGAGTATGGACGATCTTTAGGCGTAGTCTGAACTTCCCATACAAGCTCACCGGTAGCAGCGTCGATAGCGATCAGACGTCCGTCACCCACACCAGAATAAATTTTACCTTCCCAGGCGGTTGCGCCACGGTTAACCGCGTCACAACACATGTTCACAAACCAAGCTTTGTCCATTTGTGGATCGTAGGCCCAGATCTCTTCACCCGTTTTGGCATCCAGCGCAAACACCTTGCTCCAGCCACCCGTGACGTACATTACGCCATCCACAACGATGGGAGTCGCTTCGATTCCGCGGGTATCCCCCAAATCGTAATGCCAAGCCATGCCCAAGTCTTTAACATTCTCAGCATTGATTTGGTTTAGTGGGCTGTAGCGCTGCTCGGAGTATGTGCGGCCATGAGCCATCCAATTACCGGGCTCTTTATCTGCTGCGATAACGCGAGCTTTTGTCACGTTGGCAGGCATTACGGGCGCTTGGGCAACCGGAGGCTCGCTTGATGAACAGGCCACTAAAAGAGACGCTAGTCCAACTGCAAGCAAACGCGTGAAAGGTAGTGACACAAGATGGGTATTCAAACGATAGCCTCCCCGCTTCGAGAGCGATTTATTGTTGTATTGGTGCATATAAACACTCACTATTATGGGCACAATTCGAAGATCGAGCCAAACTCTAATTCATCCAGGCAAAAAGTGACCCCCTGCTGTCCACAACCGACCTAATCGCGAGCGTATCCCTCAAAGGCCAGATTGTCGAAGCGTGTGTACTGCCCCTGAAATGTCAGCCGGCAGGTTCCAATAGGGCCGTTCCGCTGCTTACCGATAATCACTTCGGCAATGCCCTTATCGGGCGAGTCCTCGTTGTAAACCTCATCACGATAAATAAACATAATGACGTCTGCGTCCTGTTCAATCGCGCCACTTTCACGAAGATCCGAGTTAACCGGACGCTTGTTAGGCCGCTGCTCAAGCGAGCGGTTAAGCTGCGACAGCGCCACCATAGGGCAGTTAAACTCTTTGGCAATAGCCTTTAGGTTCCGCGAAATTTCTGAGATCTCGGCGGTACGCCCTTCGCTTTTGCCCGCGACCTGCATCAACTGCATATAGTCGATCATGATCATGCCGATCTCGCCGTGTTCGCGTGCTAGGCGACGGGCGCGGGCACGCAATTCGGTCGGCGTAAGTCCGGCGGTGTCATCAATGAATAGCGGTACATCCTTCATTTTGGTAACCGCCGCAGACAGCTTAGGCCAGTCTTCCTGCTCGAGCTTACCATTACGAATACGAGTTTGGTCAATACGCCCAACCGACGACAGCATACGAATAATTAATTGGTCCGCGGGCATCTCCATCGAGAAGACCAAAATCGGCTTTTTCTGATTAAGCACCGCGTGTTCCACCAAATTCATGGCGAACGAGGTTTTACCCATCGATGGACGGCCAGCCACAATCACCAAATCAGATGGCTGCATACCGCTGGTCATTTTGTCGAGATCTTTAAACCCAGTCGATAAACCGGTGATATCGCCACCCGAGTGGAACAGTTCCTCGATGCGCGCCAGCGCCTTAGACAGCAGCGGATTAACCTCTTGGGGTCCACCCGTTTTCATGCCCTCTTCCGAGATCTGCATGATTTTGTGCTCGGCTTCGTCAATCAGCTCTTCGCTAGAACGGCCCTCGGGGTTAAACCCAGCTTGGGCAATATCTTGTGCGGTTTCGATTAACCGCCGCAACAATGAACGTTCACGCACGACCTTGGCATAAGCTCGGATATTAGAGGCACTCGGCGTATCTGCAGCCAGTTCAGTGATATAAGCCAGTCCACCTACCGAATCGAGCTCACCGGCTGCAGCCAGTCGATCAGACAAAGTAATAACGTCGATCGGGTCGCTGTCGTTCGCGAGCTTGGCAATCTGTCGAAAAATTAACCGGTGATCATGTCGATAAAAGTCTGCGGCGGTAACAGATTCCGCGACACTGTCCCATGCATCGTTTGCAATTAGCAAACCACCCAACACCGAGCGTTCGGCTTCGATGGAGTGCGGCGCCATTTTAATGCGCGCTAACTCACGATCGGGCGCATAATCTCCGGCCGGCGAATAATCTTCGACTGGCGGGTAATCATCGTAATCGGGTTCAGACATAATTGTTGCGCGTCACTAAAAGACGATAGCCTACCTGAGTTCGCAGTCGAGGAAAACCACTACATCGCGATAGTGCAGAGCAGTTTTAAAGTAGACGGCGACCGACGCTCTGTTTACCAACTAGGACCAACCGTTATGTTAGCTAAAGGCTGGCGTGAGCTAAAAGGGAAAACAAATAAATCGCAAGGCGCGCCCACCAATTACAGTGGGCGTAACCTTACTTCTAACTGAGAGGGTGCCTACAAAGGCCCCAAGGAAGCATCACTCGGCAGCAATAGCCAGAGTCAGTGTTGCCATAACGTTAGCGTGTAATTGAATAGCGACTTCGTATTCGCCAATCTCACGCAAAGCTCCTTCTGGCAGTTTGACTTCAGATTTGTCGATCGCAGTGCCGGCGGCCGTTGCAGCCTCGGCGATGTCTCGAGTTCCTACTGAACCAAACAGCTTACCCTCGTCACCCGCTTTCATGGTAATTGTCACAGTGCCCATACCATTAATAGCATCAGCGCGTTTTTCCGCAGCCGTCAGTGCAGCAGCAGCGGCAGCTTCAAGCTCGGCACGGCGCGCTTCGAATTCAGCCACGTTATCAGCTGTCGCTGGAACTGCCTTGCCCTGAGGCAACAAGTAGTTGCGGCCAAAACCGGCTTTAACCGATACCTGATCTCCTAGGCCACCTAAGTTACCCACTGTTTCAAGTAAAATAACGTCCATAACTCACCTCTTGTTGAGGGCTTACCCTCGTTTATAAATCTTTGTCGTGGTCGGTTGGCATTTTATCGCGATCGCTTTGTGAATCGCTTGGTAAAAACTGCTTTCGCAACCCCATTACACTGTCAAGCAGGGCAATTCCTACCACCGCCAACTTAATAAAATCAAAGACTACCCACAGAGCATAAAAACCCGTGAAGTAACCTTTGCCTTTGTGTTTTGCTCGGCCTCGTGCGTGCACATAGCCCAAACCGGTAAACACCAAAGGCACGCAAAAAATCGCGGCCCAACTGCCGTTTGCCATATCCGCAACAACCATCGCAGCGGCAAAAGCAACTAAAACAATCGCTATTGTTGCCGGCACTACCGCTCTTACGTATTCGCGCCCAAATAAACCTGGGCGATACAAAGCGGACTGCCAATAGGCGCCTAGCAAAACCGACGCCGATGCCGCAAAAGCATTCGACAAGGCCAGTATGCCTGCTATTTGCAAAGTTGTGGGTCGATCAAATGCGATCTCTGCACTACTCTGCATCGACTGTTCTACACTTTGGATGAACGAGTCGAATAGGCTCACCAGCTGTTCCAAATAGTTCTGACCAAACAGAACCACAATACCACCGCTGATCAAGCCTATTGGTACCGCACTTAGCAATGCAGTGCTTAAACTGCCGCTAAGGCGCAAGGCACTGGCCATTAACCAAGCACTTACCAACAACATTAGCGGACCTGCATCGCCGTAAACGTAAACAAGCAGGCCTGAGGGCAACAAGGCCCAAAACAACAGATAGCCTCCCCATTTGGGGCCCTGTTGCAAACTTACTAAAGCAATAATCGCGGCACTAACCCAGCAAAACAAGGCACTCCCGGCACCGGCGATGGTTAAAAACATCGCCTGCCACTGCCCGCGCATTGCAAATTGGGCTAGCGCTTTCACGTCATCCCTCCGCCCACCTAAGGGCTAAACACTTACTCGTGAGAATCAGTGTAAGGCAACAAAGCCAAATAACGCGAACGCTTAACAGCTGTTGCCAACTGACGCTGATACTTTGCTTTTGTGCCAGTAATACGGCTAGGTACGATCTTGCCAGTTTCGGTGATGTACGCTTTCAGAGTTTCCAAATCTTTGTAATCGATTTGTTTTACACCTTCAGCGGTGAATCGGCAAAACTTACGTCGTCTAAAAAATCGTGACATGGTCTTCTCCTACCGCTTATTCAGCGTCGTTGTCGTCAGCGTCATCGTCGCTGTCGTCTTCATCTTCGTCGTCATTACTTTCAGCTTCGGCTTCAGCGGCACGTCGCTCTTCGTAACGATTCTTGCGCTCACGGCTTTCTTTTTCGGCCTTCATAATCAAAGATTCTGAAGTCTCAGCTTCATCCATTTTGATAACGAGGTTGCGAATAACGGCATCGTTGTAGCGGAAAATTGTGGTTAGTTCGTCCATCGCTTCAAGCGAGGCTTCTACATTCATCAACACGTAGTGTGCTTTGTGCACTTTGTTAATGGTATAGGCTAATTGGCGACGACCCCAGTCTTCTAACCGGTGTACCTTACCGCCGTCTTTTTCAATGATTTGAGTATAGCGCTCGATCATGCCTGGGACTTGCTCAGACTGATCAGGGTGCACCATAAATACGATTTCGTAATGTCGCATAGAGTAGCTCCTTACGGGTTAATGCCACCCACCCACTGTGGTGTGACAAGGAGATCGGCCTACAAACAGACCGGGCAAATTTTCGAGCGCGAAGCTTACAGTCTAATCCTACTAATAGCAAGGCTTGAACACGGGCGTTTTGTAGCACACAGGGCACACCGACTACTTTTGGTCTTCTACCAATTCTGATTCAGGCGCATCATATGCGGGCCGTTCGGCAGCGGGCTGTATACTTTCATGCATCGTATCGGGACCGCGAGGATCAAGTTCAAAAGCGGTTGGAGCGATTTCAGGCGCGGCCATATTAAAGGGGGTTTGCTCTTCAGGCGCCACATTTTCGCGGTCGCTTCGGTGCAAGAAAATATAAAAGCCGATCACCCCACTGGTCAGCGCCAAACTCCACCAAAGCATACTGACCGAGGCGGCATCCATAAGAGGCCCAATGAACAAAGGCGCCACGGCAGCGCCGGTGGCATTAAGAAGCAAAACCGAAGTTCCAACTAGAACGAACTCACCGCTTTTTGCCTTATCGATTACCGTCGCCAAGGCCAGGGCATACATAGGCATCGCCACGGCACCAAAGGCCGTCACCAAACTTAGCAGAACCACACGCCCCGTTGCCAAAGCTAGCAAACCACAAACCGCAACGCTTACAACACTTAGCGCCACCAAAATACGGGGCCGCCCGAATCGGTCTGACAACAAGCCCACAGGGTATTGCGCCACCGCGCCACCAATAATCGCCGCAGCAACAAATAGCGAGACATCGCTAATCTCGGGCATCGACCGCTTGGCGAACACCGCACCCAAAGTCCAAAAGCTTCCAGTCACCAGACCCGACATCAAGGCACCAGCAAAAGCAACTTTAGAGCGGCGATACAACAAGCCAAAGCTCACACGCGTCGAGGCCATTGGCGCAGGTGCTAATTGGCGCGTTAATCCCACTGGGACAATCGCCATAGCGATTAGCATCGCAGCCACAATAATGGGTGTGGCCGTACTTATAGGCATCAACGATAGTAAGAACTGACCAAAGGCCATCGCAACCAGTACAACAAAGGTATAAGCGGCAAGCACGCGACCTCGGGTTGACTCGGTAGCCTGATCGTTCAACCAACTCTCGATCACCGTGTATAGGCCACACATCATAAAACCTATGGCCCCCCGGGCCAAAGCCCACAGAGGCCACCAGCCCGATAATTCCATGCTTAACAAGGCGGTCACGATAACCGCGGTTAACACAGCAAAGCCTCGAATATGCCCTACTCGACCGATCATTTGGGGCACGACAAAACAGCCCAACATGAATCCAGCAAAATACGCCGAGCCCGTTAAACCAATAATAGTGTCAGACAAGCCTAGGCCAGCGCCTTTTAAAGGTAAAAGCGTGATCTGAACGCCGTGGCCAGTCAGCAGCAAAGCCGTGGCTAATAAAAGTGAGCTGAGTGTAACGACGGTCTTCATAATTCACCTCTCGAATCGAGGCCAAGGTGTTGCACGAGCGCGGCACCATACACTCAAAAAACACCGCAATCGACTTCTCTTGCGGGTAATAATGCCACTTTTTTACATAAAAACACGCCAAGAGCAACCTAAGCCTTATTGGCAACGATGAGTACGGGGATTAAGATGGTGACATGGCAAAATTACGTGACCACATCTTCGGACTCTGCACCCTACTGTTTTGCCTCGGCTTACCGTTCAGCACCGACGCGTCAGCGAATTGCCATGACATGGAAGTGGCCACCGTTCAGACTTCAGCAAGCACGCACCAAGCATTTACGCCACCCCTCAGTGGTAGCCTAGAAGACCTATTAAGTGCGAGCACTCAGCCCGAGTCAGCAACACACGCCTCTGACAGCCATGATTGCTGCGATGGCAATATGAGCCATTGCCCAATGGCTCAATGCGCAGGGACCTATTACACCAATACGTTCTTCACTATACCGAGCACCGCGTCGCGCCCAAAAGTCTATTTTCAACCTTTGCGAACCGGCGTGCCCAAGCGGCCGAAATCGACAGTATTTAGACCCCCAATTTTGAGTTAAACAGGATAACTACGCTTGCGATTTACCGAACCGAAATGTTGGGTAAGGCAACTCTGTTTATAACTTAACAATTGGAGCAATCCGTGATTTATCAATTCGCCCGTGTCACTGCTTTCTTTGGCGCCTTGGTTAGCGCCTCATTCACACATAGCGAGCCGTCGATCTCTTTAAACGACTTCGCGCAATACGCCTTGCAAAATGATCCGCTGCTGCATCAAAGCACACAACAACACATCGCCAAAACCGAGCAAGCTAGTTACGCTTTAGCCTTACCCGACCCGAGCGTGCGTCTCGGCATTGCCAATCTTCCCGTAGATAGTTTTGAATTTGACCAAGAAGCCATGACCCAACTTACGGTCGGCATCAAACAAGCACTACCACGTTTAACAACACGGCAGTTAAAAAACCAACAAGGCAAGCAATTAGCGGCAGAGCAAGAGCAAAAAACTCAGCTGCGTCGTGCCGACGTACTGCGACAAAGCAGATTGGACTGGCTATCGATGTTTGGGTTACAGCGCAAAATTGCTCTACTCGACGAGCAAAAAATTATCTTAGACACACGGTACGCCAGCAAGGTTAGCACCTACGAGCACTCGGTCGCAGCCAGGCAATCTGGATTACTGCGCCTTCAAACTGAACTTTTAATGCTTGACGAACAGGTGCTGCAAACGTTTGGCGAACAACAGGCTTTGCTGCAACAACTGCGTTACTGGACCCCCAACTTGAGTGACCAACAACTCAAAAGCTTAGTGACAACAGAACTCACAAACCTGACATCGGTTGCGGATACCTTGGTCAAGTTTGGGGTTGGTCGGCTAGAAGAGGCCGTATTACAACACCCAAGCCTGCGCATAAGTGACGAACGACTGAACGCCGCTGACCTAGACACCGAGCTAACCAAAGATGCCTATAAACCCCAATTTGCGGTAGAGGCCAGCTATGGGTACCGTGATGACCCTCCGCTTGGTGCGCAGCGCAGTGATTTTGCCTCGATCGCCTTGAGTTTTGATTTGCCGATTCGCCAATCGAAACGCCAGGACCACGCACTGCGAGCCGCCGAGGCCTCGCGGCAAGCCGCTGAATTTGAGCGCAGCTATCTCGTTCGCAAACTCAAAAGTGAAGCTTTAGCCTTACAAGCTAAAATTGTACAGCTTCAGCAACGTACCACCCTACTTCAAAACGATTTACTACCTCTGAATGCAACACAGATTGTCAGCCTAGAAATCGAGAGCCTGCAAAATGCGGCCGCATTAACCGACCTCCTAGATGCGCAAGTACGTCGCAACCAATATCAACTCAAACTCAACGACACCGAAATTGCTTTGTGGAAAACCACAATCGAACTGCAATTTTACCTGCAACCGGGCGTTGTAGGCTCACTGGAGACTCGCCATGAAAATTAATTTACTGACCGCGGCAATCATGACTGTAGTCGCCGTTACTGCAACCTACGTGTTCACTCAACCAACCAATACTGGCGCCTCAGCAGAACCTAAACCTTTGTACTGGGTCGCCCCCATGGATCCGAACTATCGCCGCGACGCACCAGGCAAATCACCGATGGGTATGGACCTGATTCCAGTATTCGAAGAAACCGAGAGCATTTCGACCACGGCGTCAATCAGTGCATCTGTGCAGCAAAGCCTTGGAGTTAAAATCGCCAAGGTAACGCAGACCTCAGTTCAAGATAGCGTTAAAGGCCTGGGCCTCATCGAATTCGCCCAAAGCCTAGCTTGGAACGAGACGGTGCATCTAGACGCCTGGGTTAAAAGCCTGAACATCACCGACATTGGCCAATACGTTCAAGCAGGCGATGTACTTTACACCTTGTATTCGCACGAGCTGATCACTGCGCAAGATAACCTGATTTTGGCGCGTAATCAGAATAACAAAGCGCTATACGACGCCGCCAAACAACGCTTACTGCAGTTTGATATCGCCAACAGCACCATCGCGACCATAGAGCAGCGAACGCAGGCATTAAATGATGTTCCGATTTTGGCAAAACGCGCTGGCGTCGTTACTGCACTTTCGGTATCCGCCGGCCAATTTATCGCATCAGGGCAAACCCTGTTAAGCGTGCAGCACCCATCCAAACGATGGATTACGGCAGAACTGTATACCGACAGTACGCCAACGCCGCTGTCGCACTATCAAGCTTATGTGCTCGACAAACGCGCAACGAATACTGAAATCGCCGCCGATAGTCTCAATAACTTACCAACAGTAGATGCTCGCAGTCGCAAGCCACTTGTTCGTGTCACCGTAGACAGTGCTCAACTGCAAGTGGGCGAATTTGTCGAGTTAGAACTTCGATCAAATCACTCCCGCGATGTTTTGACCATCCCGAGTTCCGCTATTGTCACCGACGGTCACACCACACGGGTCGCCACATGGTTGGGTGAAGGCGCTTACCGTTTTGTTGAAGTTGAACTTGGACAGACATATCAAAACCAGATTGAGGTACTGTCGGGTCTCGCACTAGGCGATAGTGTGATTACCAACGGTCAATTTCTGCTGGATTCTGAGTCTTTAATTTCTGCCGAAACCGAACGCAGCCAACTTAATGCGCAACCCGATAGCGTCTGGGTGATGGCCGAGATTATCAGTGCCGAGCCCGACTTTGGCATCGTCAAAGTGCATCACGCTCCGATACCAGAATGGTCATGGCCCGCTATGACAATGTCATTTGAGGTGTTGAACCCAGCTTTGTGGACGCACTTAAAGCTGGGGCGCTCGGTACATATGCGCATTACAGCCACCGAGTTCGGTTACGGCATTGCCGAGGTCATGATACACGGCAACACGTCAAACGAACATCAGGAACACATCATGCCTGAGAGCTCGATGGATAGAACGCCCACATCAATAAACCACGATCATAGCCATCACAACACCTCTGCCGGCAAGCATGGAGACCACCATGATTAATAACATTATTGCGTGGTCAATTCAGCAACGAGCGCTGGTGCTATTAGCCACCGTCGTTGTGGTGCTGGGCGGTCTAGTGACTCTGCAGCGCACACCCGTCGATGCTATTCCAGATTTGTCTGATGTACAGGTGATTGTAAAAACACCCTACCCCGGACAAGCACCGCAGGTGGTGGAAGACCAAATTACTTACCCATTGAGCAATTTGCTACTGGGTGTACCCAAAGCCCAGACCGTTCGCGCCTATTCGTTTATGGGCGACTCGTATGTTTACGTCATTTTCGATGACAAGACCGATTTGTATTGGGCCCGCAGTCGCATCGGCGAATACCTCTCACAAGCCTCCAGCATCCTACCGCCCGGTGTGCAGCCTCAAATTGGCCCCGACGCCACAGGTGTTGGCTGGGTCTATCAGTACGCCATCACCGACAACACAAACCAACACGATGTGGCTGAACTGACGCGCCTACAAGATTGGTTTATTGAACAAGAACTGCAATCGGTCGAGGGTGTTGCGGAAGTCGCTAAGGTTGGCGGTATGGTCAAGCAATACCAGATCGTTGTCGACCCAGAGGCGTTGCGGCGGTTACAAATCCCGATCACCCACATCGTAACGGCTGTGCAACGCAACAATCAATCAAGCGGCGCCTCGGTCATCGAGCAAGCCGGTGCCGAGCACATGGTGCAAGTTTTGGGTTATATCAACAGTGTCGAGGATATCGAAAACACCTCCTTAGGTTTAAGTGCCAACGGTTTACCCGTGCTTGTTAAAGACATCGCAAGCGTCACGCTCGGCCCACTATCGCGACGGGGTGTTGCCGATTTAAACGGCCAAGGTGATGTAGTGGGGGGCATCATTGTCATGCGCTCTGGCGAGGACGCGCAACGAACCATCGATGCGGTTAAAGCCAAACTCGCCACCATAGAACCCAGCTTACCCGCAGGCGTCAAGATCACGACCGTTTACGACCGATCACAGCTCATAGAACGCGCAGTGAATGATTTATCTATAAAATTACTGCAAGAATTTATCGTCATTGCCTTGGTGTGCGCCGTATTTTTGTTTCATTTACGGTCGTCCTTGGTCGCTATCATCAGCCTGCCCGTCGCTCTGCTACTGGCTTTTGTGTTGATGTACGCCCAAGGTATTAGCGCCAATATCATGTCTTTAGGCGGTATCGCCATTGCGATTGGCGCCATGGTAGATGCCAGTATTGTCATGGTCGAAAACCTGCACAAACATCTTGCGGGTAAGCGCTTAGAAGGAGGGGCCCGCTGGCAACAGGTCTACACAGCTGTCAGCGAAGTCGCACCCGCCATTTTCTTCGGCTTAGCCATTATTACCGTGAGCTTCTTTCCAGTATTTGCCTTAGAGGCTCAAGAAGGTCGCCTCTTTGGGCCCTTAGCTTTTACCAAAAGCTACGCTATGGCTGCTTCTGCCTTTTTGGCGATTACCCTAGTCCCTGTGCTTATTGGCTACTTGATGATTGGCAAAATCCCCAGCGAAGAGCAGAATCCGGTCAATAGGTGGTTGCAGCAAGTCTATCGGCCTATGTTAACCGCCGCCTTACAGCACCCCAAAACTACCCTCGCCTCGGCAGTTTTGATACTGCTTAGCGCCCTGTGGCCTTTGTCGCAACTGGGCAGCGAGTTTATGCCCGATCTAGACGAAGGCGATATTATGTATATGCCCACGTTTGACCCGGGCATTTCGATCGGCGAAGCACGCCTGCGCCTGCAACAAGCGCATCGTTTGATCAAAACCGTACCCGAAGTCGAGACTGTGTTTGGCAAAGCCGGCCGCGCCGAAACAGCCACCGATCCAGCACCTTTAAGCATGATCGAAAGTGTGATTCAGCTAAAACCCAAAACACAGTGGCGCGAAGGCATCAGTAAAGACGACATCATTCAAGAATTGCGAGCCGCAGTAAATTTGCCCGGGTTTAGCAACGCCTTTGTCATGCCCATCAAAACGCGTATCGATATGCTGGCGACAGGCATTAAGACACCGGTGGGCGTCAAAATTGCGGGGCCAGATTTAGAGCAGCTGCAAGCGGTTGCGGCTGATGTGGAAGGTCTACTGAATACTCTAGAGCACAGCGAGTCAGTCTACGCCGAACGTCCCAGCACTGGACGCTACTTGAATATTCGAGTCGACGCGATCACAGCCGGACTGTACGGTTTAAGCACTGCCGATGTACAACAACAAATCAGTGTCGCCGTCGGCGGTAAAACCATTGCGCACAGTCTAGAAGGACGCGAGCGTTACCCCGTAAACGTCCGGTATCCACAGAGTGACAGAGACAGCCTTGCCGACCTGAAAGCCCTGCTAATCGCAACACCCAACCAAGGCATGATCGAGCTGCAAAATATCGCTGACATCCAGCATGAGCAAGGGGCCGCGATGCTGAAAAGCGAAAACGCCCGCCTTAACGCCTGGGTCTACATCGATGTTAAAGACACCGACTTAGGGTCGTATGTGAGCCAAGCGCAAACGCTTTTGGATCAAAAGCTCACTCTACCCCCGGGCTATACGCTCAGCTTTGCTGGCCAATACCAGTACATGCAGCGTGCGCTCGAGCGACTCAAAATCATCGTCCCCATTACCCTTGCGATTATCGTGGCGCTATTACTGATACAATTTAGATCTATGCGTGAAGTGCTGCTGCTATTGCTAACCCTGCCACTGTCGCTGGTAGGCAGCGCCTGGTTGCTGTATTGGTTAGGGTTTAATCTGTCGGTCGCTGTTGGCGTGGGTTTTATTGCTCTGGCGGGCCTTTCGATTGAAATTGGTATATTGATGCTGGTTTATTTGCAGCAGGCCGTCGGCACGTCGCAGTCAAATTCAGACGCTCAAACCTTGAACCAAGCCATCATCGAAGGCGCAAGTCGCCGAGTACGCCCCATTCTGATGACCGCAAGCAGTGTGTTTATCGGTATGCTACCAATACTGTTGGGCGAGGGTATGGGGGTAGAGGTCATGAGCCGCATTGCCGCCCCCATGGTGGGCGGCGTACTCAGCACTTTAGTGTTGACGCTGATTGTGCTGCCAGTTTTGTATCGTTACTTACTGGCAGCCCCAGCCCAACGCTAACCTTGGCGCTGGCGCACCACCTCGTATAACGACACACCGGTCGCCACCGACACATTCAAACTGGTCACGCTACCCAGCATGGGTAGCTTGACCAAACCATCGCAGGTTTCGCGGGTCAGACGGCGAAGTCCATCACCCTCGGCCCCCATCACAATCGCGACCGACCCCCTAAGATCGACATCGTAGAGCGTTTGCTCAGCCTCACCAGCCATTCCGTAAACCCAAATCCCCGCTTCTTTTAAGGTTTCGAGCGCACGCGCTAAGTTCGTCGCCTTCACCAAGGTTACGGTCTCGGCCGCACCGCAGGCCACTTTGGACACCACGGGGGTAATATCCGCCGATTTATCTTTGGGGATAATCACCGCGGTCACACCGGCCGCATCGGCACTGCGCAAACAAGCGCCCAAGTTATGCGGATCGGTAACACCATCTAAGACCAACCACAAACCAGGCCCCTCTTGCTGAGCAATTAATGAAGGTAAATCAGCCTCGACCAAGCTGGCCGATGTCTTCGCCGAATTAGCCAACAACCATGCCACAGCACCTTGGTGGCGCCCGACATTTAACTCTTTAAAAGCGGCCTTGCTAACACGCTCAACCGCTACGCCTTGATTACGCGCTAAATCTGCCAAATTGTTGAGGCGTCGATCGTCGCGACCCTCGATCAGCTGTAGAACACGTATATCTTTAGGGCGTTGCTTAATCGCGCTTTCAACTGCGTGAATACCAAATATTAATGACTGCTTCTGACTCATCGCTTACTGCGCCGCCCTTTTGCCACTTTGCTTCCGCCGGGTTTTTTTGGCCCTTTACTGCCCCGAGCCTTTCGTTTTGATGGGGCCTCCAACCGGGAAGCTTTTTTTAGTGCTCGGCGCGCACCTGACGGAGCATCAGGCATATTGGCTTTAAGTAACTCAAGGTCAATACGCTTGTCGTCTAAATCTACGCGCGCGATTTGTACCGTGACTTTGCCGCCTAGCCGGAAAGTTTTGCCGCTGCGCTCACCCACTAGCTGCTGATGCGCGGCCTCGTAACGATAGTAGTCACCCGGCAAAGCGCTTATGTGAATCAGACCTTCAATATACAGGTCTCGAAGTTCAACAAATAAACCAAAGCCTGTCACAGAGGCAATCACGCCACTGTAAACATCCCCGACACGCTCGCGGAGGTACTCACACTTTAACCACAACTGAACGTCACGCGTTGCATCGTCAGCACGACGCTCGGTCATCGAGCAATGCTCACCTAAGCCCATCATAGCTTTTAAGTCATACGGAAAAATGTGTTCTTTGGGTATAGGCGGCGCCTGATCAACGCGACGCAAATGTTGCCCACTTTGCCCATTTCGCAACAAATGGCGAATGCCGCGATGTACCAACAAATCAGGGTACCTACGAATGGGCGAGGTAAAGTGTAAATAGGCCTCGTAGTTAAGGCCAAAATGCCCGTTATTATCGGGCTTGTATACCGCTTGACTAAGCGAGCGTAACATCATGGTCTGAATGACACTGGCGTCGTCACGGTCTTTAACGCGCTCGAGCAAGTCATGATAATGCTCGGGCGTAGGTTTTTCGCCGCCGCCCAACTGCAAGAACATTTCATCCAAAAACTGGCGCAAGTTGGCCAAACGCTCGCCACTAGGGCCTTCGTGTACTCGGAACACAATGGGGAGCTTATGGGCTTCGAACAAATTAGCTGTGGCAACATTCGCGGCCAGCATGCACTCTTCAATAATCTTGTGCGCATCGTTGCGAATCACAGGGACAATAGCTGCAATTTTTCGATTGTCATCGAACAAGATTCGCGTTTCGATTGTTTCAAAATCGATGGCTTTGCGTGCCTCTCTGGCGGTGCGCAGTACTTTATACAACCGGTGCAAACGCGCGATGTCTTGGTAGCGCTCTCTGGGCACGCTCTCGGACTCACCGTTCTCTAATACTTCGCCCACCGCCGTGTAGGTCAGGCGCGCATGCGAGTGAATAACCGCCTCGTAAAACTCATATGACTTAATGTCGCCCGAGCGTGTAATGGCCATTTCGCAGACCATGGCCAAACGATCGACGTGCGGTTTTAACGAACACAGGCCGTTCGATAGAGCTTCGGGTAGCATGGGCACAACCCGCTCAGGGAAGTACACCGAATTACCGCGCACTACCGCCTCTTCATCTAAGGGCGAACCGGGCTTGACGTAGTGCGAGACATCGGCAATGGCCACCCACAGGGTAAATCCACCGCCAGACCGTGACATACAATACACAGCATCGTCAAAGTCGCGGGCGTCCTCACCGTCAATCGTTACAAAAGGCAGTTCGCGCAAATCGACGCGATGCAACTTGTCTTCGTCAAGCGGTTCAAACTCTAAACGACCAGCCTCGTTAATGACTTCTTCAGGCCACTCGTGTGGAATATCGTGTGAGCGGATGGCAATTTCAATTTCGAGACCTGGATCTAAGTGGTCGCCAAGCACCTCAACTACACGCCCTTTAGTGGGTTTTCCGCGCTCTGGGAAGTCGGTAATTTCCGCCGTCACCACCTGACCGTGTTTGGCATTACCTTGGCAACCCGCGGGTATAATAATTTGGTGCGTAATACGTGCGTGCTCCGGCACAACGAGACCAAAACCAGCATCAGACTCATAGCGACCCACAATGCGCTGACGTTTACGCTCGAGAATTTCGACGATTTTACCCTCGGCCCGACCGCGACGATCCATACCCGTGATCATGGCAAGGACTTCGTCGCCGTCAAAGACTTTATCCATTTGCCGAGCCGACAAAAACAAATCGTCGTGGCCGGGGTCGTCTAGAGGTTTCGCGAAGCCATAACCATCGCGATGGCCAATGACACGGCACTTGAGCAAATGCATGCGCTCGACGATACCGTAGGCACCTTTACGATTCACCATCAATTGACCATCGCGCTCCATGGCGCGAAGGCGGCGGTGTAAGGCATCCATTTGTTCGTGCGAATCAATATCAATTAAACGTGCAATCTGATTAGCGTTTAAAGGCTCGGCCACTTCGGTCAAAAGCGCGATTAAAGCTTCGCGGGAATGAATGGGGTTATCGTATTTTTGAGCCTCGCGTGCCGCGTTGGGGTCAACACCCGCTTGGGGGTTTTGGGCTTGCTTGGCGCGAGGCGGCACGGCCTGCGTTCCTTTGTCGGATTTGACCTTGCGCTGATTGGGTCTGCGCGCCTTCGGCTTGTTAGAATCAGATTCTTCGCCAGTGTTGCGGGGTGTTTTTGCCATAGGGACTCATTCGTTTCAATTGCGTCCATAATACGCGCAAGAATCCAAGAAACCCAGCGCCGCGACAAAACCGATCCGAAAATCAACAACGCATCAGACAAAGGCACAATAAAGCGACCGGCAATGACCGAGCATCGCCAAAGTTCTATAAATCGTATAACGGACATAAAAGCTCAGAAAAACCTACCCGAGCTTTGCGTTTGCCTTTGACAACCTCTCGTACCAGCAGTATATTTCGCATCCCGCGCTCGCCGCGGGTCATCTCCTGCCCAGGTGGTGAAATTGGTAGACACGCCAGCTTCAGGTGCTGGTGCTCGCAAGGGCGTGGAGGTTCAAGTCCTCTTCTGGGCACCAT
>JAHEKX010000002.1:96405-102166 GCA_024644535.1 Gammaproteobacteria bacterium | reverse complement strand
AGGCGGGTGAAGTCTTGGTCGAAATCAAAGCCACCGGCGTGTGCCACACAGACGCATTCACGCTATCCGGTGATGACCCCGAGGGCGCGTTTCCTGCCATTTTAGGACACGAAGGCGCAGGCATTGTGCGCGACGTTGGTACAGGGGTGACCTCGTTAAAGCCAGGCGATCATGTAATCCCTTTGTACACCCCAGAATGCCGCGAGTGCGATTTTTGCTTACACCCAAAAACCAACCTGTGCCAAGCCATTCGCACAACACAGGGCCAAGGCGTTATGCCTGACGGCACCAGCCGCTTTAGCCTGGACGGCACCCCCATTTTGCACTACATGGGCTGCTCGACGTTTTCTAATTATACGGTGCTGCCAGAAATTGCCTTGGCTAAGGTGCGGGAAGACGCGCCGTTCGACAAGATCTGCTACATCGGCTGTGGCGTTACCACCGGCATTGGTGCGGTTGCCTTCACTATGAAAGTTGAACCAGGCTCTACGGTTGCGGTGTTTGGCTTGGGTGGCATTGGTTTGAACGTTATTCAGGGCGCCAAAATGGTCGGTGCTACTCGCATAATTGGTGTCGATTTAAACCCCCAACGAGAAGCCCTAGGGCGCCAGTTCGGTATGACCGATTTTGTGAATCCGTCTGACTGCAACAATTTAGTTGACCACATTGTGCAAATGACGGGCGGCGGTGTGGATTACAGCTTCGAATGCATTGGTAATGTGAAGGTCATGCGCGACGCCTTGGAATGCTGCCACAAGGGTTGGGGACAAAGCTGCATCATAGGTGTGGCAGGTGCAGGACAAGAAATCTCGACCCGCCCCTTCCAGCTCGTAACGGGACGTTCGTGGCGTGGCACCGCCTTTGGAGGCGCCAGAGGCCGCACCGATGTGCCCAAAATAGTAGATTGGTATATGGAGGGTAAAATCAATATCGATGACTTAATTACCCACACCATGCCTTTAAGTGAAATTAATACCGCCTTTGACTTAATGCACGCAGGTAAAAGCATTCGCTCGGTTGTGCTTTATGATTAATATTCTGTCACGCACCAAGGTCTTTGGCGGCGAGCACATTCGTTTCTCGCACGAGTCTGAGTGCAACGACTGCACCATGACGGCGGCAATTTTTTTGCCGCCGCAAAGCCACAGCGGCGCTGTTCCAACCCTGTTTTGGTTATCGGGTCTGACCTGCACCGATGAAAACTTTATGACAAAAGCTGGCGCTTTTAAGGTAGCCGCAGAATTAGGTATGGCGATAGTCGCACCCGACACCTCGCCGCGCGGGGAGCATGTGCCCGATGACCCCGAGGGCGCCTACGGCTTTGGCTTGGGCGCCGGGTTTTACTTGAATGCTACGCAAGCGCCCTGGCGCGAAAACTACCAGATGTACGATTACATCGTGTCAGAGCTACCCGATGTATTAGAACAAAACTTTCCAATCGATACCGACAGCATGTCGATTTCAGGTCACTCGATGGGCGGCCATGGGGCACTAACCATTGCGCTAAAAAACCCGTCTCGCTTTCAATCGGTTTCGGCGTTTGCACCTATTTGTGCGCCTATGGACTGCGCGTGGGGCGAAAAGGCGTTTGTTCACTATTTAGGTGAAGATGAGGAAGAATGGGCGAAGTACGATACCTGTGCGCTAATTGAAGCCGGTGCACCCGAGCTACCCACCCTTATCGACCAAGGCTTGGCGGATTCTTTTTTAGAGGACCAACTGCTACTCGATGAATTGGAAGCCGTGTGCGAAGACACCGGTTACAACGCCATTATTCGCAAACACCCGGGTTATGATCATTCGTACTTTTTTATTAGCACGTTTATCGAAGACCATATCCGTTTTCATTGGGACCATTTGCGCGAAGCGTAACTCGGTACTACACGTCGGTGGTAGCCCCATAGTAATGCCAAGCCAATAGCGATAAAGCACTACGATGGGGGCGCCAGCGCTCGCCCCACTGCTCCAACTCAGCTTCGGTTAAGCGCCCCGTGGCACCCACCATGCGGCTAGTTCCGACCCTCACTGCCAAGTCGCCGGTCGGCCACACATCGGTGCGTTGCAGATTAAACAACAGGTACATGTGTGCCGACCAACGACCAAAACCGGGTAGTTCTGTTAAAGCCTTTACCACCGCGTCATCATCCATATCGGGAAAATCCGCTAACACCAGCGCGCCACTTAACAAGGCTTCGGTAAGCGCACGCAAGTAGCGTATTTTCGGGCGCGACATCCCGACCGCTCTGAGCTCGTCGTCGCTTAAACTTGGAATTCTGCTGTAGCCACCGCCACCCAGTAAATCAGATAAACGCTGATTAATTGTGGCCGCCGCCTTAGTGCTTAACTGCTGGCCGACAATAATACGAACCAAGGCCATGTCATCCGATTTACCCACGCGCTCGGGTGGGTATCCTACTTGCTCGAGCGCTTGTGCAACATACTGGCAGCGGTCAGCTAGGGTATCTAAAGCCGAGCAAACTTCGGGGTACGACAAAGCCATGTTGTAGTTTGCTCCGCTGCGATGTGGTTTGAGTATTTTTGGTGTTAGGCGCAAACACTGCCCATGGCATACTGTAGCAACAATTCATTGGAATCACGATTATGTATTTCTGCTACCACAGCTCACCCTTGGGAACACTTCGCCTTGCGGGCACACAAGACGCGCTGCACCAGTTGTTTTTTCCTAATGCATTCGCCGTTGGCGAAGCACCGGAGGACTGGAGCTACAAAGAGGAGCCATTCACCGAAGCCAGAGCGCAGCTGGATGCCTACTTTAACGGCAAGCGCCAGCGGTTTGAGCTGAATCTTGCGCCCAGCGGCACTCCATTTCAGCGCGACGTGCTGGCAGCATTGCAACAAATCCCTTACGGCGAGACACGTGCCTACAGCGATATAGCACACAGTGTTGGGCGCCCCAAAGCCGTGCGCGCTGTAGGTGCCGCCAATGGCCGCAATCCCATTGCTATTATTATTCCGTGTCATCGAGTTATTGGCCGCGACGGTTCGCTGACCGGCTTTGGAGGCGGCCTAAAAACCAAACAGCTATTACTCAATTTAGAGGCTAACCACAGTTGAAGTGCGCGCTTTTGTCGCACGTCGCGAGCAGTAAGGCTTATTATAATGCGCGCTTTCACATAGATTGTTGGAAGCACAATGAAGCACTCGCATATTTATCTGGGTTTTTGCGCCACACTGCTAAGCGTTAACACTGTTGCAGATACCCAAAATCAAGAAGAAGTTGTGGTCACCGCGCCCACCATGAAAGCGCCTCTGACCTTATCGATTGACGCCAAAGCACCACAACAACCCATGCCCGCAAATGATGGGGCGGCTTTTTTAAAAACGACCGCCGGCTTTAACGTCATTCGCAAAGGTGGCACCAGTGGTGACCCAGTCTTTCGGGGCCAAGCGGCCTCGCGGTTAAACGTTGTGCTAGATGGTATGTCGTTTGGCGGCGGTTGCGGTAGCCGCATGGATCCCCCAACGGCCTACATCTTCCCTGAAAGCTACGACACGGTAACCATCATTAAAGGCCCACAAACGGTCACCCAAGGCGCTGGGCATTCGGCGGGCGTCGTATTGTTCGAACAGGATCAGAATACCCAAGAGGGTCTGAGCGGTAATGTCAGTCTGCTAACAGCGGCATGGGGCCGAATGGATGCCATTGCCGATGTGCACTGGGGCAACCAACAGGGTTTTGTCGATCTTAATCTTACTAATGCCACGTCCGATGACTACGAAGATGGTGCCGGCAATGAGGTCCACAGCGAATACGAGCGCCGCAGTGGCAGTGTTCGCGTAGGCTACACTCCGACTCCGGTAACTGAATTCTCGCTTGACTATACTCTAAGCGAAGCCCAAGCCGCCTATGCAGACCGGGGTATGGATGGCGTGATCTTCGATCGCGAAAGTTACGGCCTGACGGCCAGCCACAAAGGTATTTCGGAACATCTACAAAGCGCCGAAGTCAGGGTCTACCACACCTACATAGACCACGTGATGGACAACTACAGTTTGCGCGACAAGCCTGCGATGATGGGCTACATGGTCAGCAACCCCGACCGAACCACCGATGGCACTAATGTCACGCTGGAATGGACCCTATCAGACATGCAAACACTGACCACCGGACTCGCATGGCAGAAAGACGAACACAGCAACCGTAGCAAGATGGGCATGACCCGAATAATGGCCGATAGCTACAGCAACTTGCCTCGTACTGTCGATCTTAAAACCGAATCCTTGGGCGTATTTGCCGAGCTAGAGCAACAACTCGGGGACCAAACCCGCTGGATCAGCGGATTACGCTTTGACGACTGGGAAGCTGAACGCTTTGGCTTGGCAGCGCCGGTCACTGCCAAAGAAAATTTGGTCGCCGCTTTTACTCGCTTTGAGTACGACTTTGCCGATGACTCTGTTACGACCTATTTTGGCATTGGCTATACCGAGCGACCGATGGATTACTGGGAAGCCGTCAGTGCAGCTGGTCTTACCACCTCGGCGCAACTGGACCCCGAAGCTACAAGCCAAGTCGACTTGGGCTTTTTATGGCGCCAAGGCGATTGGAGCGGTTCGGTGTCGGCGTTTTATGGCCAAGTTAACAACTATGTGTTGGTCTATTCCGGTATGATGCCCAGCACTCGCTTAAGCAGCTGTGTTAGTAGAATGATGAGCGTAAGCTGCAGTGGCAACATCGATGCTACGCGCTATGGCTTTGAAGCTGATGTGAAAGGAAAATTAACTGAAACATTATCTCTTACCGCGAACTTGGCGTGGGTTAGGGCTTATAACGACACGCACGACCGCGGCCTTGCTCAAACACCTCCACTAGATCTAACCGTCAGCCTAGAACACCAAGGTGCTGCTTGGACCAGCGGAATTGTCGCACGCTATATTGCCGAACAAGACCGAATTGATGTCGGCTACGGCTCGATTGTAGGTCAGGATTTTAGCGCAACCGGTGATGCCGCGATTGTTTCTGTTAACACCTCACGCCAAATCAATAACAAGCTGCGCTTGTCGTTGGGCCTGGACAACTTAGCTGATGTGGATTACGCCGAGCACTTGTCGCGCGCAGGCAGTGCGGTAGAGGGCTACCCGGTCATTGACAAGGTCAGCGAACCTGGCCGAACATGGTGGGCCAAACTTAGCTACTCGCTATAAGGCTAACCATGTCACAAGACAATTCAGCGCAAAAAACCTACTGGAACGATACGGCCGGCCCAAGCTGGGTCATGGCGCAAGCCAGTTTGGATGCCATGCTAGAACCGCTATCCGTTCAGGCGATTGACAAAGCAAGCGCGCAAGCTGGCGAGCGCGCACTGGATGTCGGTTGCGGTTGCGGGGCAACCACCCTTGCGCTCGCGGAATCAGGCGCGCACATCACAGGCGTTGATTTATCGGAGCCCATGATCAAGCGCGCAAAAGAGCGTGCGGCTGGGCATGACAACGTCGAGCTGATTGTTAAAGACGCCTGTGTTTACGACACCAAACACCACTTTGATTTAGTATTTTCGCGCTTTGGGGTGATGTTTTTTGCCGACCCCTACCAGGCTTTTGGGCACCTGCACGCGCAGCTTAAACCCGACGGCCGTCTTGTATTTATTTGCTGGCAAGCACCCGATCAAAACCCCTGGATGGCCCTGCCCGGACGCGCAGTGGCACCCTTCCTACCACCCTTAGATCCGCCGCCCCAACCAACCGACCCAGGTCCGTTTGCCTTGGCTAATCCCGACTACTGCTCCGACATTCTGACCCAAGC
>JAHEKX010000002.1:0-96305 GCA_024644535.1 Gammaproteobacteria bacterium | reverse complement strand
GACATCACAATCATGTACAGCTCGTCACCCAGATAACGGTTTTCAACCCCATGATCAATACTGGGGTTGTCGTTTACCTCGATCACATACACCGATTCGCCGCGCTGTTTTAAGTCTACGCCGTACAAACCATTGCCCACCACCGCGCACGCTTTAACCGCTGCCGCGAGCACCTTGGTAGGCACCTCAAAGGTGGGCATGGCATCAAAACCGCCTGATTTAGATCGAGCGGCACCATGGTTATAGATCTGCCAATGCTTGCGCGCCATGTGATAGCGGCAAGCATAAATCGGCTTACCGTTAAGCACACCAATGCGCCAATCAAACTCGGTAAAACAAAACTCTTGCACCAATACCAACGCTGTATTGGTCAATAAGTCTTGTAATCTCTGCACCAAAGCTTCGCGAGTATCCACTTTAAACACGCCTAAAGAAAACGAGCTTTCGGGTAGCTTAATCACCATGGGGTACCCAAACATGGCTTCCAGCATAGTTAAAGTTTCATCAGAAGCATCGGCCACAACCTTAGTTTTTAAGCTAGGCACCTGACTGTAGGCGAAGGCGTCGTGCAGAAACACCTTATTGCAACACCGCAAGATCGATTTAGGGTCGTCCATTACGACCAAACCCTCGCGCTCAGCCAAACTGGCCATTCTATACGTGGGGTGGTCAATCGCTGTCGTTTCGCGAATAAATAGGGCATCAAACTGCGTTAAGCGCGTGACATCATTATGAGCAATCATCTCTGCGTTGATACCCAATTTACTAGCGGCTTTGCCAAACCGCTTAATGGCTTCTTTGTCACTTGGGGGCAAAGGTTCATTCGGATCTACCAAAATAGCCAAGTCCCAACGGTATTTCCTAGCCGAAACCGGCTTGCGCCAACCCTCACTCACATAACGGGACAACGAATCTTCAAAAAATGCGCGCTCGCCTGACGACACTTCATTTAAACCCATCCGTGCGACTCGCACACGTAAGTTGGGACCAAAGGCAAGGCTCACCCGCAGCAGAGGCGCCTGAAAACGCTCGAACAAATGCCGCGCTAAGCGCGACCATCTAGGTTCGACACTGCGCCCGACAAACACAGAAAACTCGATCGGCTCGGGTGTAACTTCAATAGAGCTGACAATGGCAGTGGGTAACTCTATCCACCAATCGGCATCTTGGCTGGTTTGGCGTAGTTCATTAATCGTTTGCACCGAGGGCAGCACTTTGTGTTGACGCGCTTCGGCCAATAAAGAGCAATAATAACCCTTAGAAAGATAGTGCTCGGTGTCACAGAGGTTCAGCACACGACGCTTAGCTTGACCCAACTTCGGGTAGTCGCTCAAGTAGGTATCGAACGAAATAATTTCAGCCGCATCCATCACTAAATCGGCCGACGGGGCATCTACCACAACAAGAGTTTTAAGCACGTGCGCTCCAGATAAGGGTTTAAAAACCACCAAAAAGACTTGCTTGAGCACCAGTAAGGCGGCCAGATAACGGCTAGGTGGGCGCGTCGCAGATTACTCTTAATCTTTAAAAAAACAATCTTTGTTGGATGTCAAAAACAGGTAATTTTCAGCACACCGAGTATACTGTCGCGCAAAGGAGAACAGCGTGATTCAAATTTGGGTAGCAAATAGTCTGGTGGTGGCCCTAGCGGTTGGTCTGCATTACGAGTTTTTGTATCAGCTAACCAAGTTTTTGCCCCGCTTACGCATTCGTCACCGGTTGCGCATTGTTTTCGGTGTTTTTGCATCACTGATTGCGCATGCTTTGCAAGTGTGGATTTTTGCCTTTGCCTATTACCACATGCACCACGGCGATAACTGGGGACATCTAACGGGCGCGTTCAATGGCTCGCTTACCGACGCGGCCTATTTTTCTTTTACCACCTACACCACACTTGGTTATGGCGATATCGAGCCCACAGGCCATTTGCGCTTTTTAGCGGGTATCGAGTCGCTTACCGGTTTGGTTTTAATCACTTGGACTGCGTCATTTTTGTACTTAGAAATGCGCAAAGATTGGGACATGCAGTAGAGTTTTATCCATCATGAGCAACATTAGCATTCGCGCGGCCACACCCACAGACGTATCCCGTATACTGGAACTAATTACTGCACTCGCGATTTACGAGAAAGAGCCCGACGCAGTGATAGCCACAGAACATGATTTACACACCGCCTTGTTTGCCGATTCGGCGCGTGTTCATGCCGTACTCTGTGATATCGACGACACCAATGTGGGCTTTGCACTGTATTTTTATAACTTCAGCACCTGGCGCGGTAAGCACGGAATTTTTCTAGAAGATCTGTTCGTGGAACCCGAACACCGAGGCAAAGGTGCCGGGCTAGCGTTGTTAAAACACCTTGCCCAGAAAGCGGTTGTTGAAGGCTGCGAGCGTTTTGAATGGAATGTATTAGATTGGAACACGCCTTCTATTCAATTTTATGAAAGCGTAGGCGCAGTGGCCATGAGCGAATGGATTGGTTACCGACTCAGTGGTGAAGCGCTTACAGACTTTGCCTCTCGCTAAATACGATTAGTCGATGCGGCTTTGCGACAGATAACAGCCTGCTTGTGACCCGATCCGTTATACTGTCCCAATGAACTTACTCGACCGCGATCAAAAACACCGTTTATTTTGGCTTTTGCAAGCCGGCGGCTGGGCGGGCTGGACTTTGTCGTTTTATCTAGGTGCCACCGTATGGGGTGATCCACCCGATAAGTACGAGTTCTACGTCCCCATTATCGCTGCAGTAGGTATGGCCTTAACACTCGGGCTTCGATGGGCATTTCGACTGACCTGGGAGATGAGCTTTATTGCCAGAGTCCTGCCTTTTTTGCTGGGCTCTTATTTTGCGGGCGTGCTGTGGATGATCGCCCGAACCTTTGTCTTCTTCTCGTTATTTCCCGAACAAAAAGCCGCCTTTGGTATTGAATCTAGCGCCGAATTCTATAGCTATTTAGAAGGCGCCATATCAGCCGCTTGGGTTATGTTCGGCTGGAGCGCCTTGTACTTTGGCATCAAGTATTACATTTTGCTGCAAGACGCCAAAGCGCGTGCACTTACGGCGGCCTCGGTGGCCAACGAAGCACAGCTAAAAATGTTGCGTTACCAACTTAACCCGCACTTTTTGTTCAATACCCTGAATGCCATCTCGACCTTAGTGCTCGATAAAGACACCACTCTCGCGTCCGACATGATCAACAAGCTGTCAAAGTTTTTACGCCACTCATTAGAGACCGACCCAATGACCCAAATCACTGTGGATCAAGAAGTCGCTGCGCTAAAACTGTATCTAGATATAGAGCAAGTTCGTTTTGGAAGCCGACTTGAAGTGCTGTTCTCGATTAACCCCGAAGTTAAAGGTGCTTTAGTACCCTCGCTGATACTGCAGCCTTTGGTTGAAAACGCTATCAAATACGGCATTAGTCAGTCAGTCAAAGGGGGCGCCATTGGCATTAGTGCCCACAAAGACGGCAATGATCTGCAACTGATTATTTCAGATAACGGGCCAGGCTTAGACTTCAGCCAGGGCATCACGCCCAAGGGCAGCGGCGTTGGCCTAGAAAACTGCCGAGAGCGACTAAAAGCCCTATACGGCAACCGCCAAAGCTTAAAGCTTGGGCCGACTCTACCGCACGGATTAACCGTGACCATTAATATACCTTTTAGCCAAGAGGCATAACTATGAGCCTACGCGCACTAATAGTCGATGACGAAGAACTAGCCCGCCGCGGCCTGCTGCGCCGTCTAGAAACCCTACCTAATATCGAGGTTATTGGGCAGGCAAGCAATGGTTTTGAAGCGGTAGAGATGATCGGTGAGCTAAGCCCAGACGTCGTGTTTTTGGATATTCAAATGCCCGGCATGAATGGGTTTGAGGTTATTGCCAAGCTACAAAGTGACACTCTGCCCTTGGTCGTCTTCACCACGGCGTACGACCAATACGCAGTCGACGCCTTTAAAGTGCATGCCATAGATTACCTATTAAAGCCCGTTGAAATCGAGCGTCTAACAGACGCTGTAGCGCGGGCAACCGAACGCCTAAGCTTTGAAAAAAACGATAGCTCTAAACAGGCCTTGCTCGATTTAATGATGAGCGCCACCGCCAACCGTCCCAAAGAAATCAGTACAACGGGTACCGAAAGCAACGGCAACGACACAGCATGGCCAGAGAAGCTAGCCATTAAAGATGGCAGCGATATCACCTTAGTACGCGTTGCAGATATTGAATGGGTCGATGCTGCGGGCGACTACATGTGTGTGCATGCGCACGGCAACACCCATATCATGCGCATTACCATGCGCCAATTAGTTGACAAGCTAAATCCCGAGATCTTTCTTCGCGTGCATCGTTCGACTATCGTTAACGTCAATTTAATTAGCGGTGCCCAAGCACTCACTAACGGCGAGTACACACTAACACTAAGCAACGGTACTAAACTTAAGGTCAGCCGCAGCTACCGAGACGTTATTAAACAGTTTTTATCGACTCATTAGGATAATTGCATGCAATACTTGCACACCATGATTCGCGCCAGCGACCTGGACGCCACACTTTATTTTTTTTGTGACTTGCTAGGTCTTGCAGAGGTGAACCGCTACGACAGCGAAAAAGGCCGATTTACCCTGGTATTTTTGGCTGCGTCCAAAGATTTAGACCTTGCCAAAGAGCGCAAAGCCCCGCTAGTGGAAATCACCTACAACTGGGACCCCGAAGACTATACCGGCGGCCGCAATTTCGGACACCTCGCGTACAAAGTGGATAACATTTACGAGCTGTGTGAGCGCTTACAAGCCGGTGGCGTCACGATTAACAGACCACCGCGTGATGGCCATATGGCCTTTGTTCGATCGCCAGATGGCATTTCCATCGAGCTGTTGCAGGCTGGCGAATCTCTACCCCCAACGGAACCTTGGGCCTCAATGCCCAATACCGGTGAGTGGTGATTTAGTTTCTCGTAAGAACGCCAAAATAATCTCGGCTAAGGCGTCTCCGTCATGGCCTTGGTCTAGACTTGCCAAGGCCTTGGGCAGGGCTTCGTCGCCGATGCGATCTTCACGCGAAACCATTAAGGTCTTAGAGTACTCGGGCACAAACTCAGGATGCCCCTGAAAGGTCAACACGGCACCTGGTTTATACAAGGCGGCGATAGGGCAGAAGTCGCTGCCGGCTAACACCTGAAGATCCTCAGGCGCCTTATGCACCTGGTCTTGATGACTGACCAGCACCTTAAATTCAGACTCGGAGGTAATAAGCCACTCAGGCTGGAAGCGCCACACATGGCGATGCACTCCAACACCCCAGCCCTTATCCGATTTATTGACCTGCCCGCCTAATGCATGGGCTATCAACTGATGGCCAAAACAAATGCCGATCAGAGGAATTTCCGCCTGTACCAAGTCGCGTACAAAATCTTCTAAGGGCGGTAACCAGTCATGGTCCTCATACACACCTGCTTTCGAACCCGTTACCAGGTAAGCGCCGTGTTGATCTTTGGTCTTGGGGTACTCACCTAACTGCACGTCGTACACGGTAAACTGTAAATCTGGATTAGCGCGCTTCAATACCGCTTGGAACATATCAGGATACTCGCCAAAGCGCTCAACCCACTCGGGGCGAACCGAATCGGTTTTTAAAATGGCGATAGATTTCATAAAAGCTCCAAAAAACGGTCACATAAATGCCATCAGCAAAACGCATTCTTGGCATTATGAATATTTTATCTAGCCTCCAGAATGTCGACCACGCCGTGTTTGCAAAAATCACAGGGCTTACGCGCTGTACCTTTTGCGTACCCATGGCGCGGATTTTTTCTAAAACCGGCGATGGTGTACTGCATGTGCTGGTGGCTATCGTGCTAATGACGTTACACCCGATGCCCGAGTTAGTGGTGTTGGCCCTAGCAAGCACGATGCTACTCGAACGCACGCTGTACTGGCCACTAAAAAACTCATTAAAACGCTTGCGCCCGCCTGAAAAGCTGGACGGATTCAATAGTATCGTTGTCGCTTCTGACCGGTTTTCTTTTCCTAGCGGCCACAGCTCGGCGGCCTTTGCGCTTGCCATTCTGCTTAGCCTTGCGGTGGGTGGCTTTATGCCCGTACTTTTAGCCTGTGCCACATGCGTGGCTTTGTCGCGCGTTGTGTTAGGTGTGCACTTTCCTGGCGACATCGTAGCCGGTGCATTACTTGGCACCGCGGCCGCTTTTATTAACGCAGCCTATTGGGGGCTTATCTAATGCGAATTTTGTATGGCGTTCAGGGCACAGGGCAAGGACATATCAGTCGCGCACGAGCAATGGCAAAAGAACTGGCTCGCTATCCTGAGCTTGACGTCACTTGGTTGTTTACCGGAAGATCCAAAAGTCGACTGTTCGACATGGAGTGCTTTGGCGACTTTGAGTGGCGCCGGGGGTTAACCTTTGCCTCGCGCGAGGGAAAATTACACTACCTCGATACATTGCGCACCAACAACGCACCTGCTTTTGTTCGTGACGTGTTGCAACTTGACCTGAGTAGCTACGATTTAATTATCAGCGATTACGAGCCGGTAACAGCTTGGGCAGCCAAACTACGAGGCCGGGAATGCATTGGAATTGGCCATCAGTATGCCTTTGACGGCTCATCGCCCGTGGCAAAAGCCGATTGGCTATCAAAAACCATAATGCGCTTCTTCGCACCTACAACCCGATCGGTAGGTTTGCATTGGTACCCCTTTAGTCAAAGCATTTGCCCGCCCATTATTGACTTGCCCGATACTATGCCCGCAACAGGTAACCACGTGCTGGTGTATTTACCTTTTGAAAACCAAACAACGGTGACTCAGTGGCTGCAAGCACATCCTGAGATAGTATTTCGTCAGTACTCACCAGACGTACAAAACGAGACACTCGCCAACGTCACGACCTGTCCGACCGACTACCAGGGGTTTAAGTACGATCTAGCCAACTGCAAGGGCGTCATTTGTAACTCTGGTTTCGAGCTTATTAGTGAGTGTTTGCAGTGGGGCAAGCCCGTACTGACATTCCCAATGCGTGGTCAAATGGAACAAAGCAGCAACGCCTTGGCGCTAGATCAACTTCAACTCGCTACAGTGTGCGACACGCTCGATTCTGAAGCTTTAAGTGCCTTTCTGCAGGGCCTGCGGCAGCAGTCTTCGATTAACTTTCCGAACGTCGCTGGGGCTCTGGCACGCTGGATTCGCAGCGGAGCAACAGAGTCGCCCATGAACCTTGCGGCCGATCTTTGGCGCGGCGTGCGCATCGCGCAGCTTAATCCTCCAAAAAGCGAAGCACCCAAAGCTATAGCGGCCTAAAGATGATTCCATCACCTGCCTATTTGAGGTAGGGTTGCGGCTGTATCAATAAGCCTAACAACCATGCGATTACTAGTTCTCGTGACATGCCTGCTTGGCCTGAGTGCGCCCGCTTTTTCTTCTGCTGAGTACGTGGGGTCTAAGGCCTGTGCTCAATGCCATCAGACTGAACATGCCCAGTGGAGCACGTCCCACCATCAAACGGCCATGGCCAAGCCCTCTCGCGCCACCGTGCTAGCACCCTTTGAAGGTGAAGAGTTTGTATGGTTTGGTAAAACAACTCGCTTTCATCAAAAGGACGATCGATTTTTCATTACTACCGATGATTTCAACAAGGGTGAAACGACCTTCGAGGTTACCTATACTTTTGGCATATACCCCCTGCAGCAATATCTTATTCCGACGCACCAAGGTCGCTTGCAAAGCTTTACGGTCGCTTGGGATGCGCGACCCAGTAGCGAAGGCGGTCAGCGTTGGTATCACCTAACTCCTGATGAATACATTGCTCCCGATGACCCACTGCATTGGAGTGGGATGTACCAGAATTGGAACAACTCCTGCGCCGAATGCCACTCGACTGACATTAAGAAAAATTACGACGCCAGAAATGATTCTTACAGCACGAGCTTTGCCGAAGTATCGGTCGGCTGCGAGGCCTGTCACGGAGCTGGGCAGGCCCATCTGGCGTGGGCACAAGGCGACCAAAGCCAAGCCGCTCCACCGTGGCCAAATCAACTTAAACAACGGGCGCATTGGGCCTTTAACGATAAACCCATCGCCCAACGGGTCTCCGTAAACGATAACAACGCACAAATTAACACCTGCGCGCGCTGCCATTCTCGACGCAGCCACCTAGGTGATTACCAGCATGGGCAAGCACTATCACAAACCCACCGTCTAGCTTTACTTGAGCCCGGCCTGTATTACCCCGACGGGCAAATCCAAGATGAAGTCTTCGTGCATGGGTCTTTCATACAGAGCAAGATGTACCAAGCAGGTGTAACCTGCACCGATTGCCATAACCCTCATAGCGGTCAGACCTACGTGCAGACCAACGCGCTTTGCGCCAGCTGTCACCAAGCGGCCGTTTTCGATACCCCCGAGCACCACAACCATCAACAAAGCTCTGCCGGGGCACAGTGTGTGGATTGCCACATGAGCACAACGACCTATATGGGGGTCGATGCGCGCCGCGACCATAGCATGCAAGTCCCGCGACCCGACCTAACCATCAATACCGGAGCCCCCAACGCCTGCAATAAATGTCACGACGATAAAAGTACGGATTGGGCGATGGTGCAACTAAGTAAGTGGGGCCAATTGCGACGCGACCAAGACACCGAGCGCAGCCTGGCGTTTCATGCCGCGAGCCTTGGGCAAGCCAAAGCCCAGCAAGCCCTGCAGGAAATCGCCAAGTCTGAGGCGCAACCCGCCATTTGGCGAGCCAGCGCGGTCAATGCCTTGGTTATCAGTAACCAAAGCGCACTTAGCACTCTGCAGCTGGCCCTTGGTAGCTCAGAGCCTTTAATTCGCCAAAGCGCCGTTCGCCAAGCCGGCAATCTGCCCGATAATATTAAGCGCGATCTGCTAGTGCCTTTACTTGGGGATAAGGACCTCAGCGTGCGCCTAGCGCTGGCTTTTGGGCTTGCAGGTGTAACCAATGTGGACCTCTCCGAAACGCAGAATAAGCAACTGCGCGAATTAGATACCGAGTATCGAGCCGTTGCTGAACGCCACTTAGATCAGGCAGAACAACATCTTAGCTTAGGCGACTACGAGACACGCCTTGGCAACACCGAAGCGGCATTGACCCGCTACCAAACCGCCTTACATAAAAACGCACAGCTGTTAGCGGCCTACATAAACAAAGCCGATTTAGAGGCCAACTCTGGTAACAATGAAGCCGCTATCGGCACCCTCGAAAGTGGGCTGGCACAGATAAAAGACAACCCCGACCTAGCGTTTGCACTGGGCCTTGCCCATATTCGCGCTCAAGATTACAGCCAAGGGTTACAGGAACTAGCCGCAGCGGCTAAAGCAGAATCCGCGCGCTACCGCTACACCTATGCCATCGCGCTGCACCGTCAGGGCAAATTGAGCGAGGCCATAAAACTACTAAAAGGCGTAAGTCGCAAGTGGCCCAGCAACGAAGAGGCTTTACAAGCCCTTACGCAGTTCGCGGCAGAAGCTAAGGATACGCGCACGGCACTTGGGGCAGCGCGCCAGCTTACCGAGCTGGCGCCAGATAACCGCCAGTATCGTGCCTGGCGCCAACAACTCGAGCGAACCGCTATTGCGCGTTAATCAGGCGCAAGTTAAAACTCACTGGCACGGTTTGCCCAATCGTTTTTAGACCTGCCACGGCGCGCAATGCCTCGACGCCCTCGGCTAAACCAAAATCAGCCGCCCGTACTAAAATAGGGTTAACCGTGCTTACGTACAGTGCACCGTCGGCCTGACTAAGCCACGCGTCGGCAACTAAAGTCTGGGCAGAACCATGCAGACTTAAGGTCAATGAAATGCTTACCATTTGCGGAGCGGCCCCCACAGAAGCTAAATTGAGCTCACCCAAGCTACCGCTCAAAGTCGCCTTTTGAAACTCTGCCACTTGAAACAACATATCGCGCATGCGCTCGTTCCGAATACCGATGCGGGTCTCAACACTGGCCAATTCGATTTCGGCGCGAATTTCACCGGCATCCGATACAAAGACATCAAAAACCTCGAACGCATGTTGCTCAACAACGCCCGCATTTTTATCGCTCAGAAAAGTCAGGGTCGATTGACTCTCGTCGAGCTGCCAGTCCGCCCATGATCCGGCGCTACTAAATATTAGTGCCGCGGCCATTATGCTTCGCTTTAACATCGTTTTACTCCTTAGGTCGTTAGGGCCAAGTGCTCTACATCAGCACTTCCGCGATATCGCCTTTGGTTTCAAGCCATTGACGACGATCGCTGGCGCGCTTTTTGGCCAGCAACATATCAAAGACCTGCATGGTGTCGTCACCGTGATCTAGGCGCAGTTGAACCAAACGTCGAGTATCTGGCGCCATGGTGGTCTCGCGCAATTGTAACGGATTCATCTCGCCCAAACCCTTGAAGCGCTGCACATTCACTTTTGCGCGCTTGTTCTCTGCCTCGATGCGGTCAAGTACACCCTGCTTCTCGCTGTCATCAAGCGCGTAGTACACCTCTTTCCCCACATCAATTCGGTACAAAGGTGGCATAGCCACGTAGACGTGCCCGGCAGTCACCAAGGGTTTAAAGTGCCTAAGAAATAAGGCGCAAATCAATGTAGCGATGTGCAAACCGTCGGAGTCAGCGTCAGCCAGAATACACACTTTGTGGTAGCGCAAACCCGACAAATCATCGCTGGCCGGGTCCACCCCTAAGGCCACCGAAATGTTGTGAACTTCCTGTGAGGCTAAAATCTCTTGCGAATCGACCTCCCAGGTATTAAGAATTTTTCCACGCAAGGGTAAAATCGCTTGAAACTCGCGATCGCGCGCTTGTTTCGCCGAACCTCCGGCGGAGTCACCCTCCACAAGAAAAAGCTCGCCTCGCGAGGGATCTTCGCCAGAGCAATCGGCTAGCTTACCGGGCAGAGCGGGGCCAGACGTAATTTTTTTGCGCACCACTTTTTTCGCGGAGCGCACGCGGCGCTGAGCATTATTAATGCATAATTCCGCCAGCTGCTCGGCATACTCGGTTTCCTGATTCAACCACAAACTAAAAGCATCTTTCGCCACACCCGACACAAAGGCCGCGGCTTCACGAGATGACAAACGCTCTTTGGTTTGCCCCGAAAACTGCGGGTCCTCGAGCTTAACTGAAAGTACAAAGGCACAACGATCCCATATATCTTCAGGCGCCAGCTTAATACCGCGCGGCAACAAACTTCGAAGCTCGCAAAAATCACGCAAGGCCTCGAGCAGTCCCGTTCGTAAACCATTAACGTGAGTGCCGCCCTGCGCTGTCGGAATTAAGTTTACATAGCTTTCCGTGATCAGCTCGCCGCCTTCTGGCAACCACTGAACAGCCCAATCCACCGCCGAGTGCTGAGCACTAAAACTACCGGTGTAGGGGCTAGGTGGTAATACCTCAAACCCTTCGGTCGCTTGCTGCAGGTAATCTTTTAGCCCGTCTTCGTAATACCAGCTCTCGGATTCTTTTTTGGCATCGTCTAAGAAGTTCACACGCAGACCCGGGCACAGTACAGCCTTGGCTCGTAACACGTGCTTTAGGCGCGGAATCGATATATTGACCGAATCAAAATACTGCGGGTCAGGCCAAAAATGTACCGTGGTGCCCGTATTGCGGCGTCCGCAGCTATCGATGACTTCGAGGTCTCGGGATTTTTCGCCGCCCGCAAATGCCATACTGTAAACTTGGGCGTCACGCTTAATGGTAATTTCCAAACGTTGTGACAGCGCGTTAACGACCGACACCCCCACGCCGTGCAAGCCGCCGCTAAACTGGTAATTCTTATTCGAGAATTTGCCGCCCGCATGCAAGGTCGACAAAATAACCTCAACGCCTGGCTTTCCCTGTTCAGGGTGAATGTCGACCGGCATACCGCGGCCATTATCGCTGACCGAAACCGAACCATCTTTGAACACTACCACATCGATTTCGTTGGCAAAGCCAGCCAGCGCTTCGTCGACACTGTTATCAATGACTTCTTGCGCGAGGTGGTTTGGACGCGTTGTATCGGTGTACATCCCGGGGCGCTTACGCACGGGCTCGAGCCCTGTTAAGACCTCAATATCTTGTGCTGTATACTGACTCATACCTACCACATAATCTAAAACAAGAGCCTAGTGTAGCCCAAAGCTCTGTCAGCGGGTATGGGTTTGAGGGGATTTATAAATAACCCGAAGAGGCCAAATCGACCGTAAAGCTGCGGTCGGTAACGCGGTGCACTTGGGTGTTAATTGAGCCATCAGGCTGCAGCTGCAAATGACGCAAACCGGGGGGTAAATCATCGACTTTAAAATCGTCGCTATTACCGGCGAATTGAATACAAGTGGAGGGGGTTGCCAGCATCCGCAAGCCGTTGCGCAGATAATCTACCTCTTGGTGCACATGACCCCAGAGTACGCCCTTAACGCCGGGGTATTGCTCTATGATATCGAACATCTCGGCAGCGTCTAAAACCGCTTGCGTATCAATCCAAGCACTGCCAACGGGTTCGGGCTGATGATGCAAACACACCAAAGTGTACAAACGCGCATCAGCACCCGCTTGCAACGCTTCCTCCAACAAACCCAGCTGTCTAGGGCCTAGTCGGCCACCTACCTGACCCGGAATTTGCGAGTTCAGCATAATAATTTGCCATACGCCGACTCGGATATCGTTGCGAATTAAATCTTTGTTGTCGTCTGTTGCTTGACGCAGTGTCTCGGCGTGATCGTGATTACCCAACAACCAAAACTGGTGTTGGCAGACCGAGCGCGTGTAGTCGCGCAAACGGAAATAGGCGTTCAATGCGCCTTGGTCTGACAAATCTCCCGTTGCCAACATAAGGTCAGGCGCAGGCAATACCTTACCAGCCAGATCAAGAACGGCTAACAGCGAATCATCAGTATCCATCGACAATAAGGGTGTATTGGGCTCTACCCCCAAATGTGTATCGGTAAGTTGCAGCACATTCACTACCTGTGCCGGATCATGATCGATCACTATGGTGTCTAACAAACTACTCATTGCGATCACCTAGCGCAGGTTGTTTTGCATTGGTAATGTCAAGCGGTAAGACGTTATAACCCTTGGCCAAAACGTGCTCTAACCACTCCGCCACAAATTGGTTTTGCTGCACTTTCTCGTCTTTTTGCAGCATTGTCTTGTTAGGGTATCGATAAAGGCCTTGAATGTGTCGGCTTCCCTGAAACGAGCGAACCTCTAACATTCTGGCGTCATGATAAGCGCGTACGTCTAGCTCGAAGCTTTTTGCCCACTCGGGCGCAGAGCCTATTAGCTGCTTTATCTTGAATGTTGTGGTGTAGCGACAGCGTTCAGTCACCGTCAATGCAATACGGGCATGATCTAAGGCAATGGTGCGCTCGTTAGCTTGCTCGTACCCCGGGAACACGCGCAGAAATCGAGCATAGTTCGCTTCGCAAGTCGCATGCAAAGACGACAAGCTTAACTTGTAACGCGAGGCTGCCTGTTGCCGAGTAGTTTGGTTCATGCACTGTGTCGAACGCCCGTATTGACTGATGATGGTATTACAAAAATAGGGGCGCCGCACCTTTGAATAGTGATCTAGCTCACCTATTTTGCGCTGATATGAATCAAAAGTGGGGCAGTCTGCGTATAAGGCCTACACATCGTGCATGCTTTGTTAGTCAAGCGCTGTTAAACTAAAACTTTTGAATAAGGGCCCAATAATGAAGCTTCGGTTACTTACTTCGACCTTCGCGGCACTGGTACTCTCTGCCACAGTAAGCCATGCGCAGTCTCTTCAAGATATTTACGAATTGGCCTTAGAGAACGATACCCAACTAAAAGCCTATGCCGCACAGTTCAGAGCCGACCGCGAACAAGAGAACCTAGCCAAATCGGCTCTGATGCCCCAGGTCGGGGCCAGCTACGATTATAGCGAGACCGAGACGAGCACAGTTGCTAACAGCTTGGTGGGCTTAGATGCTAACGGTAATGGCATTATCGAAGAAATCGAGAGTTTTTCTGATACGACCTCTAAGGGCTACACCGTATCGCTAAGCCAAGCGCTATTCGATTTGCCGGCGTGGTTTAACTTTCAGGCCAGCAAATCGCTCACCGAGCAAGCTGAAGCGACATTTGCCGCTCAACAGCAAGATTTAATCGTACGCGTGTCGCAAGCCTACTTCGGCGTCCTGCGTGCACAAGATAACTTAGCGGCGTCCAAGGCCCAAGAGCGGGCTCTTGAACGCCAATTAGAGCAAACTCAGCAACGTTTTGAAGTCGGCCTAATTGCTCTAACAGATGTGCACGAAGCGCAGGCCGCATTCGATCTTGCCCGCGTCGGTCGCTTAACCGATGAGAACCGCTTAGATGTTGCACTGGAAAACTTATCGGTACTAACCAACGTAAAGCACGAACGCTTGTTCACACTAAGTTCGAACTTTCCTGTCACGCCCCCAGAGCCGGCGGATCGCGCTGCTTGGGTGGATTTTGCGCTAGAGAACAATCTGCAGCTTAAAGCTTCACGATTAGGCGAAACAGGGGCACAACAAAATGCTAAAGCCAAACGCTTAGAACACGCGCCAACGCTAAGCGGATCGTTTTCGACCTCAGATTTCGAAACCGAAGGGATCAGCCGCCAAGATTCTGTATTTAACGTACCGCCAAGAAGCGATCGCGAGCAAGACATTGTGCGTTTGCGCCTAGAGATACCCTTATTCGCTGGTGGCGCGATTAGCGCCAACCGTCGCCGCGCGGCAGAACAGTTTAATGCAGCGCGAGAATCTCGCATCGGCTTGCAACGCAACACTATCGCACAAACGCGTGCGCTGCATATGACCGTTTTAAGTGACGCAGCACGAGTTAAAGCGCGCGCCCAAGCCATTGTGTCGTCAAAAAGTGCTTTAGAGGCCACTCAAGCGGGCTACAATGTTGGCACCAGAAACGTGGTCGACGTGCTGAACGCTCAGAATGCCCTATATGCGGCCGAGCGCGATTACGCTAACACCCGCTACGACTACGTGCTGAATCAACTACGCTTAAAACAGCAGGCCGGCTTGTTAAGCCCCAAAGATGTGGCGGATTTAAGCAAGTATCTCGAAGCCCCCAAGGCCGTCACGCAATCAGGCCAATAAGGGCTTAATTGCTTGGACGAGGCGCCTTAATGCGCCTCGTTCGCCCTCTACCGCACGTTGACCCCACAGACCCATCGCTTTTCGGTTAATGGTATTACTGAGTAAACCGGATACGACCACCGCCAGCTCTTCGGCGTCTTTTACAACCAACATGGCTTGAGCCTTTATCAGCAAGCGGCTCGCGTAAGCAAAATTAAAGGTGTGTAACCCTGACACCACCGGCACACCCCACTGAGCCACTTCTAGCATGTTGTGACCGCCCGTGGGGACTAACGAGCCCCCCATGAAGACCACATCAGCCGCACCTAGCATCGGTACCAATTCACCCATGGTATCAGCCACCACTACCCGTGTGTCGGCCTTGATAACCTGATCTTGGGAACGACGAATCGCGGTTGAGCTACTTGCAAGCGCCATTTGAAACACCCGATCAAAGCGATCTGGATGTCTAGGTACAATGCAAAGCAACAGGTTAGGATACTGCTCGACGAGGGACTTGTAGGAACGTAAAATTTGTTGTTCTTCACCCTCGTGGGTGCTGGCCGCGACCCATATTTGGCGGGTATCACCACCCCACTGCTCGCGAATTTGCGCAGCCTGAATGCGTAATTCAGGCGTAAGATGCTGATCAAACTTAATATTCCCAGAAATCGCCAAACGCGCAGGATCGACACCCAAAGCAGCAAAACGCCGAGCGTCGGCTTTGGTTTGCGCCACAATCAAATCAAGCGATTTCAGCGTGGGTGTCAACAGGGCCCCGAATCTTCCATAGCCTCGAGCAGACCTTGCCGATAATCGAGCATTCAGTAAAGCAATAGGTACGGCTCGCGCTTGGGCTTGCGCTACAAGGTTGGGCCATATCTCAGTTTCGATTAAAAATACCGCTCGCGGGTTGAAGCGCTTAAACATCGCCGCCATTGCCCAAGGCAGATCCCAAGGCAAGTAACAGTGTTGTACCTGTGCACCCCAGTCTTGCATCAAGCGCTCAGATCCAGTGGGGGTCGTTGTCGTAACTAGTAAGCTATGATCGGGGTAATCGCGCTGCAAACACTGCATTAACTTAGACGCCACCACCACCTCGCCGACCGAGACAGCGTGAATCCAAATCAAAGGTTTTTGCGCGTGCGCCTTGGGCAAACCAAACCCCATTCGCTCTCGCCAGCGCTGCCGATATGCCGGCAACAAACGACCACGCCACCATAACCTAACCATAAGAACAGGAAGGCTCAGCAATAAGGTAATGGTGTAAAGAAGACGCATAAAAGTCATAATTTATAGTATAAGGCGAGGATAACGGCGCGACCGTCTAAAGCCAAGGTAGAATTTCGCTTCACCATGCTATAGTTTCAGTTTTGGATAGAACCTGACTATGTTAAACGCCTCGCGCCAACATCTGGTAGATCAAGTACCCGGCTTTCTCAGTCAAGCAGAAGGCGAGGCTCTATATCGCGCAGCAACGTCAGTTGCGCAGCTTGGCTGCATACTCGAAATTGGTAGCTATTGCGGCAAGTCCACCGTATTCCTGGGTTCAGCAGCCGAACAGAGCGGTAATTTGGTCTTTGCGTTAGATCACCACCAAGGTTCGGTCGAGCACCAGCCGGGCGAGTTCTTCTTCGACCCAAGGTTGACCGATAGTTCAGGAAAAACCGATACACTTCACACCTTCCGACAGACCTTAAAGGCCGCTGAGCTAAACCACTCTGTTGTAGCCTTAGTTGGGGATGCAGTCGGTATTGGTCGGCGTTGGCAGCAAAGACTCGGTATGATTTTTATCGATGGCGGTCACAGCATGAAAGACGCGGTAAATGATTATCGTCTTTGGTCGGGTCACGTGGCTCTAGGTGGATTGCTGGCTGTACACGACAATTATGCAAGTGCAAGCGCCGGAGGCCAAGCGCCAAAAGCCATTATCGATGCCGCCTTACAGTCAGGTTTATGGGACTTAGTAGAGTCTTGCGACAGCTTGAAAGTGCTACGACGCCTGGGCGCTTAAGCTCTTACGAGGCCCTTTGCGTGCGCAGAATTGTCGGGATCTAACAAATGCACATGGGTAAATAACTGGGCCGCTGGCGTGTGGTGAGTAAGCGCGTCGGCAGCCAACATTACCGCTGCTGCGGTCCACGTGGGGCGCTCGTTTGGCCACAGCACTTGCTCTTTAAACTGATAACCCGTCCAGTAAGAGCCATCGTCATGGCGCCATTGCGCTATCCAAGAATACACCTCACGTGCCAAGGCATGTTCGCCGGCGGCCTGAAGGGCCAGCACTAGCTCACACGTCTCAGCAATGGTTGCCCAAGGCTGATCGCTAACACAGCGACATCCCATGCCCTGCTCAACAAACTCGTTCCAACGCGCCTGTAACCGTTCACGTGCCGCCTGACCTGAAAACACGCCAGTTAACACCGGATAAAACCAATCCATCGAGTAGCGCGCTTTGCTCTCCCAGGTTCGATCAAAGCGCTCGGGGTGCTGACGCAAACACCGTCCTAGCCGCTCACGCGCTTCAAAATATGCCGTATCGTGACCTAAAGTCACAGCAATGTTGTGCGCACACTCCAGACTTTTATAAATCGAGGCACAGCCGGTCACCAAAGAATCGACCGGGATGTCGTTGTCATCATCGACAGCCCAGGTAATATCGCCATGCACCGTTTGCAGCGCTAGCACAAAGGCCATCGCTCGCTGAACCACAGGCCAGTAATGCGCGAGAAAAGCTCGATCTTGGGTAATCAAAAAATGATGCCAAACGCCCGTTGCCACATAAGCACAAAAATTGGATTCGCGTCGCGTTGATTCGGCGCGCTCGCCTCGCTCATAACGTGCCCACCAACTGCCGTCAGACAATTGCTCGCTGGCTAACCACGCATAGGCTCGCTCGGCTTCTTGATACCTGCCAGCAATCGATAGCGCCATTGCCGCCTCGACGTGATCCCACGGGTCGGTGTGCCCACCCTCGAACCAAGGAATTTCGCCGCTTGGACGCTGGATCGACACAATATACGAGACCGTATCTTGGAACAGTTCTTGCGGATACAGTCCAGGACTTAAGTACACACCCGTCACGGTTTCGCATCCTGTTTGCGATAGTACAAGACCACGCTTTTACCCATCCAGCCATTGGTTAACGATTCGATAAATTTCGTAAGCCAGGGGCGCTTCATTAAGTCCCAAACCAAGAGCTTATGATACCAGCGCACAGGCCAAGCTGCTGGGTTCCTCCAAAAGATACAGCGCAACCACCAGTAGGGAACGTGCAAGGCGTGGGCGCCGTGCTGATGATAAAATACAACCGGCCAGACTTGAATCTGACGTTTTAGATCAGCAATTTTAAATATGCGCAAATGCCCACCCAGCTGCAGATGGTAATCGGCAGATAAGCGCCAACAAAGTTGCTCGGGCCACCGCCTGGGCACAGAAATAACCAGCCGACCACCGGGTCGCAATACGCGATTAATCTCTTGCAGTACTTTGTCGACGACTGGGACGTGCTCTAGCACCTCACTGCAAATCACCGCATCGAAGGCATTATCGGCAAAAGGCAGATTGTAACCACTGGCTTGGGTCAAGGCTGGCCGACGCGGCTCGCCAATACTCTCGGCCCAGTCGTGGGTTTTGGCTCTGCCTGTCACTAGATCCTCATGCGACAAGTCGACACCTACAGCTTGAACGTCGGCCGCCAACAAGGCCCCAATAAGATGACGCCCTTCGCCGCAACCCAGGTCTAGAATTCGATCACCGTCTTTAAGCTGAAAATATCGAAAATCAACGGTCTGCATTAGCGAGTACTGCCCTGTATTCTTCTACGGTTCGGCGCGCACAGGCCGTCCATGAAAATTCGTTAACAATTCTGTCTCGGCCCCTCTGTTCCAGGACCTCTCGACGCTCAGGGTCATGCAGCAAGTCTGACACTGCCGCAGCCAAGGCCTGACCATCACCCGCGGGGACTACGATGCCGTCTTGACCCACCACCTCGGGTAAAGCGCCACCTTTGGTCACAACGACTGCCGTACCCGAGGCCATTGCCTCCGCTGCGGGCAAACCGAATCCTTCGTATAAAGAAGGCGACACAAACACGCTGGCCTCATTGTAAAAAGCGACAAGATCCTCTTGGCTCACTCTCGAATGATTGTCGATTGCCGACGCTAAGTCCAACCGATTAATCAATTTTTGTGCCTCGCCCTCCGGTTTTAGCTTTCCGATCAAACGCAAGCGCAGATCTGGGAACTGTTCACGCAACATAGCAAATGCCTGCACGGCGTACACAACCCCCTTTAGGGCCGTATCCGAAGATGCAGTGATCATTATTCGGTTAGCATCTTTAATGCGACCGGGCAGGGGCTTAAACAAATCGGTATCGGTCCCGATGCCTGTTACCACCATCCGCGCAGGATCAATACCAAACTCACGCTCGACATCAGCACGCGCCGATTCAGACACCGCAAAGATACGCTTCACCTTTCGCGCTACCGGGATTTGCATACGCAAAAACGAGTGCCAACGTCGCAAGAACAAGCGGCGCCACCAGACGGGCTCTGCCTGCAACGCTAAACGTAAATCGCTGCTAATTGGGTGATGAATGGTTGCCACCACCGGATAACCCATACTTTCAAGGTCTAATAAGCCATAGCACAAACTCTGATTGTCGTGGACTAGGTCATAGTCTGGCTTGTGAACAGCGAAGTAACGACGCAGGCGGCGGCCAAAGGTATAGGGCTCGGCGAAACCGCCTGTGAGCTTGCTCAGCCACTCGACAATATTGCTAAGGGAACGCAGGTGGTGGCGCCGCAAAGAGCGCAGGCCATGCTCGTAAAGGTCCAAGCTTGGTAATTCAACCAGACCCACATGTGTGTCTAAATTGGGATACGGCGGCCCAGAAATCACATCAACCTGCACACCTTGCTCGACCAAGGCTTTGGATAAGGCGCTGATGTACACACCCTGCCCGCCACTGAAAGGCTGGCTGCGGTAACTGGTCAAGGCAATTTTAAGCGGCTTCGTCACCGTTGAGCGTTCTCCAGTACCGCCACTACGAGTCCTTACGCCGCTGCGGCGGCTTGCTCGATAAACGTTTGCACGTCCTGCATCACCTGAGCACGCTCAGGCTCGTTGAAAATCTCATGGTATAAACCTTGGTAACCTTGGTACTCAGCTATAGAGGAACCCACTTTACGCACAAAGGCCTGCGACAACTTGGACGAAGTCATGACATCTGACTCGCCATGAAAAATCTTGATTGGCAAGGTAATTGTCGCTGCTTTTTCATTAACTAGAGCAAGCGTAGCGAACAGCTCCGTGACCAAGCGAGCGCTGATTTTGCCGTTGTGCACCAATGGATCGGCTTGATATGCCGCCACAACCTCGGCTGAGCGCGAAATCTGCCCAGCATCGAGCTGCATAACACCCAGCTTGGGTAGTAGCGCCGAAATGACTTGGGTAATTTTCTGTTGCCAAACTGGCGGTTCAGGGTCAATACCCAAAGCCGGCCCGGATAGAACAGCCGATTCGAATAAATTTTGATGCTCCAGCAAAAACGCGGCGGAAATAAGCCCACCCAAGCTATGACCTAACAAAACCTTGGGCACACCGGGGTAAAGCTGTTCAGCCTCGGTGCACAAACGAGCCAAGGGCTCGAGAAAATCGCCGAATTTATCGATATGACAACGTACACCTGGCGACAAACCGTGACCTTTGTGGTCTAAGGCAACCACGGCTGTTGCGCGGGCATTAAAAAACTCAGCCAGTTCTTCGTAGCGACCGCTGTGTTCGCCCAAACCATGCACCAACACCACCACACGCTGTGCTTCGGCAACAGGCCAGTGGCGCCAGAAAATACCATCCTCAAAACTCTGTTCCAGTGCGCCTGCGTGCATAGCTACCTCCGCTTGTTACAGAACTTCAGTTAACCACTGTGGGTTTTGGCTACGCTTACCGCGCACTGAATCGAAATACATCGCCTGCAGCTGCTCGGTTATTGGCCCCCGACTACCTTCACCAACAGCGCGGCCATCGAGCTCACGAATAGGTACAACCTCTGCGGCGGTCCCGGTGAAGAATGCCTCGTCGCAAATGTAGACTTCATCGCGTGTAATACGCTTTTCGCGCACAGTAATACCCAGTTCATTCGCCAACTCAATAACGGTGGCTCGGGTAATACCGTCTAGGCAAGAAGTTAACTCTGGAGTATACAAAACGCCGTTTTTAACCATAAAGAAGTTTTCGCCGCTACCTTCTGCAACGTAGCCCTCGTTGTCTAACAACAAGGCCTCTTCGGCGCCACTTTCAATCGCCTCGCGCAAGGCCAACATCGAGTTAATATATTGTCCATTTGCTTTAGCTTTACACATAGCAATATTTACGTGGTGCCGAGTGTACGACGAGGTTCTTACTTTGATACCTCGGTTGCGTGCTTCGGGGTCCATGTAAGATGGCCAATCCCAAGCCGCCACCATAACGTGGGTCTGCAACTTATCGGCGCGAAGACCCATACCTTCCGAACCTAAAAAGCACATGGGGCGCAAGTAGGCTTCCGGCAAACCGTTCTCACGCACGACCTGACGCTGGGCTTCGTTGATGGTATCTTGGTCAAAAGGCATGTCCATCATTAAAATTTTTGCCGAATTGAATAAGCGCTTAGTGTGCTCTTTAAGTTTAAAGATGCAGGTTCCACGCTCTTGCGTGTGGTAGGCACGCACACCCTCGAAAACCCCCAAACCATAGTGCAGGGTATGAGTCAGCACGTGTACTTTGGCATCTTTCCACGGCCTTAACTCACCGTCTAACCAGATAACGCCCTCGCGCTCCGAGAAATCCATTATTTACTCCCAACGTTTGCTGTTAAACCAGTCACCCCATAATTGGCCGACTGCTTGTCTATACTTATTCCACTGCGCGCCCGACACTTTACTTGGCTCTTCCTGCAGAGCGCACTCATGGGTAGCCGAGCGATACGCCAAGTACGCCTGGCTTAGTTCATCTGCTGTTTCCGCGCTAATCAAGCCCAAACTCGCCAGTGCTTCCAGTTGGCGAATGTTATCGGTATATTTCGCCAGCGATGGGTGCTTTGCCGATAGCGCTAAGAGCGCATATTGCACCATAAATTCGATGTCAACGATACCTCCAAATCCATGTTTCAGGTTAAAGGTGTCGGCTTTAATGTCAGCGTCCAAACTTTCCCGCATTTTTTGGCGCATTGACTGCACTTCTTCTGCAAGTACGGGCTTGTCTCGGGCTTGCCCAAGCACCTTCAAACGTATTGTTTGAAACGCTTCGTCCAGGGCAGCATCGCCGGCTACCGCGCGAGCACGACTTAAAGCCTGGTGCTCCCAAGTCCACGCCTCTTGTAGTTGATAGCGTTCGAAGGCAGTAAAAGATGATACCAACAAACCGGACTTGCCCGAGGGGCGTAAACGCATATCGACCTCGTACAGCACACCCAAAGTCATGCGGGTTTCAAGCATATGAATAACCCGCTGGCCCAGGCGCGTATAAAAGCGCGCGCAATCGATAGGCTTGTCACCATCGGTCATGGCCTGGGCCGGCGCATCGTACAAAAACACCAAATCTAAATCGGACGAATAGTTAAGCTCTAAACCGCCGAGCTTGCCGTAAGCAACAACACAAAAGCCGGTGCCTGCAATCAAATGGCTGGGCTTACCGTGTTTGATGGTTAAATCCGTCCAAGCGACTTTGACGGCCCATTCTAAGATCACCTCAGCAATAAAGGTAAGCTTATCGCTGACCTTCATTAAAGGTAAAAATCCACCAATTTCGCTGGCAGCGACCCGCAGGACTTGCGCCGCCTTGAAGTAACGCAGTGCATCCATTTGCGCTTCTAAATCATCAAGCGGTATCGAGCGCATCTGCAAAGCTAAATCATCCTCCAAAACATGCTTATCGGGCGCTTGATACAAGTGCTCAAGATCGAGCAACTCATCCAGTAGCGCAGGGCGCAGGGACAACTGTTTGGCAATCCAAGGACTTGCAGCAAATAGGCGTACCAGCTCGTTGAGGGCGCCAGGGTTTTCAATCAGCAACAGTAAATAAGCGCTCCTGCGCAGCACGGCCTCGACCATCGGCACAAGGCGCGCCACCGTTTCTGACGCGTTCGGCTGCTGTGCACACGCCTCCAACAATTTTGGCATGGCCAGGTCGAGTCGGCGGCGTGGCTCTGCTTGCAAGGTACGCACAGTGACAGATTGAGTTAAACGCTCCAAAGCCACGCTCACTGCACCAGATTCCTTGAATCCTAGCGCCGCTATTTGATCAAGATCTAGATCATCCCAAAACCACGTGCGCTTGGTAGCCGCGCTCTGTTCACTAGCGGGCGCTATTAAGTCGACAAAATGTCCGCCCACCTTGGCTCGGTGCATATTCAGTGTGGCAAGGTAATGCTCGAACGAATCAAAACCCATTACTCGACTCAAGCTTTCTTGAGCGTCGGAGTCCTCGGGTAAGCGCTGTGTTTGCCGATCTTGATAACCCTGAATGGCGTGTTCGGAGTCACGCAAGAACCAGTAGGCTTCACGAAGCTCACTTACCGCTTCAGTCGGCAGGCAACCTAACTTCTCGCTTGCACTTAAGGCGTCCATTAAGCCTCGACAACGCAACGGTGCGTCGCGTCCGCCGCGAATCAGCTGAAAACATTGCCCAATGAACTCAACCTCGCGAATACCACCGGGGCCCAGCTTTACATCATTTTGCAAACCCTTGCGAATAACCTGCTCGGAAATCATGCGCTTCATGTCACGCAAGGACTCAATCACACTAAAATCTACGTAGCGACGATATATAAAGGGGCGAAGCATAGATTCTAGGTACGCAATATCTGCTGCAGCGCCCGTTACAGCCCGCGCTTTGATCATGGCATAACGTTCCCAGTCTCTCCCCTGATCTTGGTAGTAGGCCTCGAACGCAGAGAAATTCATGACCAAAGGCCCGCTTTCACCGTAAGGCCTTAGGCGCATATCGACTCGGAAAACAAAGCCATCGATAGTGACCTTATCCAATAAGGCGATAACGCGCTGCCCAACCTTAATAAAGTACTCTTGGTTAGAGACGCTTTTCCGGCCGCCCTCAGTCTGGCCGCTTTCAGGGTAAACAAAAATGAGGTCAATATCTGATGACAAGTTGAGCTCATGAGCACCTAGTTTACCCATGGCCAAGGTCACCAGCTGCTGCACTTCGCCAGACTCGAGACTGAGTGGTTGACCAAATCGCTCCCGCAGTTCATGCCCGGCACAGTCGACCGCGGTACGGATACAAAACTCGGCTAGCAACGAAATCTGTTGCACGGTTTCTTCGGCCTTACACTGGCGTGAGAAGTCCCGCCAAATCAGTCTCGCCATAATGCGATTGCGCAACTTGCGCAGCTGCGCTTCGATGTCGCACCCCTCTTGTTCGAGCTGTTTTAGAACGACCTCCAGATCAGCCCAAACTAGAAGCTCGCACCAACGAGTTCGGGCAAAATCCGTCTCGACCCACGCCCAATGCTGACTGACGGTTGTGATTAAGTAGGGGCTACAGACTAAAGCCTGCCGCCAGGCGTCGCGTTCAGAGGCTCGCAGAGGATCTCCGTTGTGTTTGCAACTTTCATCCAGCAGTGTCAGCAAGTTTTGAAGCGTGTTGTCCATCAAAGATCCCGTTCAAAGGCTAATGCTCTATGCTATGCTTTGGCTATGAATTGAGCCATCGATTTTAAACTAATGTTTTTTGGGTGTGACACAGCCCAAGGCATTGCCTATACTGCAGTTTAGCTTTACCAGATGGAACGACGCTCGCCACGAAATTGTCATACTGTAACAATAATGTCATATAAGAGCGGGTAAAATTCAAACTCCTGTCATCGCTCGCTTACCGAGCACCTAAATCAAACAAAAAGAGGAAACACCGTGGAAGTTATTCAAAATTACGGCTCAATGCTGCTGATTCTTGCGTGTATCTTCGGTTTCTTTATGGCCTGGGGTATTGGAGCGAACGACGTAGCCAACGCCATGGGTACATCCGTTGGCTCTAAAGCGATTACCCTAACGCAAGCAATTCTAATTGCGATGATTTTCGAATTTGCGGGCGCTTATTTAGCAGGTGGCGCCGTAACGGATACCATCAGGAAGGGCATTATTGACCCGGCCGCCTTCGAGGGCCAAAGCCATCTGTTAGTTTACGGCATGATGTCAGCTCTACTCGCGGCCGGCACTTGGCTTTTAATTGCCAGCATTAAGGGTTGGCCGGTATCAACAACCCACTCTATTGTCGGGGCAATCGTTGGTTTCGCCGCCGTAGGCATTTCAATGGACTCGGTCGCTTGGCCCAAAATTGGCACCATCGTTGCGAGCTGGGTCGTATCGCCCCTCGTCGCGGGCACCATATCGTACCTACTGTTCACCAGTGTTCGCGCGCTAATTTTGGACCGTGAAGACGCATTCCACCGCGCCAAAAAATACGTGCCCTTCTATATGTTCTTAGTGGGCTTCATGATCGCCATGGTGACCCTGACTAAAGGCCTAAAACATGTCGGCATTAAAATCGACTTGGGATTCTCGTCAGGCTTTGCCAATGCGCTGCCTGTGGCCGCTTTAATTGGCATTATCGTGGCTCTGATCGGAGCGCAAATGCTTAACCGCATTCACCGAAAAAACAATGCATCAGAGGCCACATCGGCAGATATCGAGCGTATTTTCGCGGTATTGATGGTCTTTACCGCTTGCTCTATGGCCTTCGCACACGGCTCAAACGACGTGGCTAATGCGGTGGGTCCGCTGGCAGCGATTGCCAGCATTATTCAGTCAGGCGGTGAGATTGCAACCAAGTCGGCTATGCCGTGGTGGATTTTGCTAACCGGCGCAATCGGTATCGTTATCGGCCTTGCGACCTACGGCTGGCGTGTCATTCAAACCATCGGTAAAAAGATCACCGAACTTACCCCTAGCCGCGGTTTTGCCGCAGAGCTAGGTGCGGCCACCACCGTGGTATTTGCGTCGGCAACGGGGCTGCCTATTTCAACAACGCACACATTAGTAGGGGCGGTACTAGGTGTCGGCCTCGCTCGCGGCATTGGCGCTATTGATTTGCGCGTTGTAGGCTCTATTTTTGCTTCATGGATCGTTACTCTGCCAGCCGGTGCAATACTGTCCATAGTATTCTTTTTCTTCTTTAAAGGGCTATTTGGTGGCTAGAGCCAGCGCTGATAACCACCTTGTTAAACACCAACTCAAAGAGCTGATCGCGACCTCCTCGGTCAGCTCTACTGACCCCTCTTGGGATCAGGGCAATCTTCCTGTCATTGAACGCTTAGCCGACTTTGCCAAGGCGGCGGGCTTTACTACTGAAATTCAGGTGGTCGACGCCAACACGCGCAAGGCAAATCTAATTGCGACTAAGGGTGCCGGTATTGGCGGCCTGGTGCTTGCAGGCCACAGCGATACCGTACCCTTTGATGAGGGCCGCTGGCAAACCAATCCGCTAGAGGTCCACGAGCAAGATCAACGCTTTTATGGCTTAGGCACCAGCGACATGAAGGGGTTTTTCCCGCTAGCCCTCGCAGCAGCAACACAGTTCGACAGCTCGCGCTTAAGTGCCCCTCTCACACTCATCGCCACAGCCGACGAAGAGAGCACCATGAATGGCGCCAAAGCTCTGCTTAAATCGCAAATACACCAAGCTGACGCCGTAATTATCGGGGAACCGACAAACCTAAAGCCCATACGCATGCACAAAGGTATGCTAATGAGCCGCATCGTCGTAGAAGGACATTCTGGGCACTCATCCAACCCCGCACTTGGCAATAACGCGATTGACGGCATGCACCGATTAATCACGGGGCTTATGGCGCTGCGCTTAGAGCTACAGGCGCAACAAAACTTAGCCTTCGAGGTCCCGTACACTACGCTTAATCTAGGTCACATTCACGGCGGCGATTCACCCAACCGCATTTGCGCCCACAGCGAGCTCCAGTTCGATTTGCGAATAATACCTGGATTGAACACCGATTTGATTACGGCTAGAATCAAGTCGCTATGCCAGCACGAAAGCGAGCAGTCTGGGTTAAATGTGACCTGGGAACCTCTTATGGACCCCGTGCCACCGTTTGAAGAAGGTGCTGACTCTGCCCTAGTGCGCCTGGCAGAGTCGCTGACCGATGCAACGGCTGCCAGCGCCTTATTCGCAACCGAGGCCGGCTTTTTCAAAGCGCTGGGTGCCGAAGCAATTGTCATGGGGCCGGGCTCGATTGATTTAGCCCATCAACCCAATGAATATTTGGCGTTTGACCAAATTAACCCCTGCATTAGCCTACTAAGCCAAACCATCAAGCACTATTGCGTGTAAGTACCCTATACGAACGCCACAGTTCGTACGATAATGTGCACATGCCAACGCAATCACACATTCAGTGGTTTAGAAATACCACGCCTTATATCAACGCGCACAGAGGTCGGACTTTTGTGGTTGCGCTGTCGGGCGAGTGCTTAGCAAGCGAGCACCTAACCACTATTTTGCAAGATTTAGTGCTGCTAAACAGCTTAGGCGTTCGAGTTATTATAGCGTTTGGCGCCAGGCCGCAAGTCAATAAAACGCTTCAAAAAGAAGGCCGATCAAGTCTTTTTGAGGAAGACTTACGCATAACTGACACCCTAGATTTAGAGCTTATTAAGCACACCGTTGGTAATTTACGGCACGAGCTCGAAGCCAAGCTGTCTATGGGCCTGCCAAACTCCCCCATGCAAGGCGCCAAAGTCAGGGTCTGCTCGGGCAATTTTGTAATGGCACAGCCGGTGGGGGTGCTCAACGGCACCGATTACTTGCACACCGGCAAAGTTCGTCGTATAGATGTCGCAGGTATTACGCGCCAGCTCAGCGATAACAATTTAGTGTTGCTACCACCTTTAGGGTATTCACCTACGGGCGAGTCCTTTAATTTATCGCTTGAAGACGTGGCCGTTCGGGTTGCAACAGACTGCCGTGCGGACAAGTTAATTTGGCTAATGTCACCCGATGCTATTCACGACAGTAACAACCAATTTGTGCGCCAGCTTGCAGTATCAGAACTTGACGACTGTGATGTCAGCAAAGAGTATCGAGTACTGCTAGATGCGTCAAAACGAGCGTGCGCGGGTGGTGTAGAACGCTGTCACATCATTGGCTTTGAACAAGAAGGCGCCTTACTAGCCGAGCTTTTTACCCATGATGGTGCCGGCACTTTGGTGAGCCGTAATTTATTCGAACAATGTCGCCAAGCCAATATCGATGACGTTGGTGGCATTTTAGAACTCTTGCAGCCTTTAGAGGCAGACGGCGTACTGGTCAAGCGCTCGCGCGAGTTACTCGAAACCGAAATCGCCCAATTTACCGTACTTGAACGCGATGGCCGCGTAATTGCCTGCGCGGCGCTGTATATGTACCCTGACGCCAACACAGCGGAAGTGGCCTGTATTGTGTGTCACCCCGATTATCGAGGCAGCGATCGAGGCCAGCGATTGCTTGACGCCCTCGAAAAAGAAGCTCAACGACTCCGCCTAGAAAGCGTATTTGTACTAACCACGCAGACAGCGCACTGGTTTATCGAGCAAGGGTTTCGTGAACAAGACCGGTTTAGCCTGCCGCAACCCAAGCAAGCACTATATAACCTACAAAGAAATTCAAAAGTTTTTGTAAAACCACTCGCTGTATAAGGATTTACTATGCCCGTCTATCGATCTAGCACCAGCACCCAAGGACGCAATATGGCCGGAGCTCGAGCCCTTTGGCGCGCCACGGGCATGAAAGATGAAGATTTTCAAAAACCCATTATCGCAGTCGTAAACTCTTTTACTCAATTTGTACCAGGGCATGTACATCTAAAAGATCTCGGTCAGTTAGTGGCACGAGAAATCGAAGCCGCTGGTGGTGTCGCCAAAGAATTTAATACTATCGCAGTGGATGACGGCATTGCCATGGGGCATGACGGCATGCTCTATAGCCTGCCTTCGCGCGATGTAATTACCGACTCAGTCGAGTATATGGTAAACGCGCACTGTGCCGACGCGATGGTCTGTATATCAAATTGTGACAAGATCACGCCCGGAATGCTGAATGCAGCTATGCGCCTAAACATTCCCGCAGTGTTTGTGTCAGGCGGCCCAATGGAAGCCGGTAAAACCAAACTTTCGGAAAACAAGCTCGACCTAGTCGATGCAATGGTAATTGCCGCCGACAGCTCGGCAAGTGATGAAAAAGTCGCTGAGTATGAGCGCTCGGCATGCCCCACCTGCGGCTCTTGTTCAGGCATGTTTACGGCAAACTCCATGAACTGCCTAACCGAGGCTTTAGGGCTGAGTCTACCCGGTAATGGGTCATTGCTGGCGACACACGCAGATCGAGAGCAATTATTTTTGCGCGCGGGCCGATTAATCGTCGACGTTACTAAGCGTCACTACGAGGGCAATGAGCCTGGCTTACTGCCGCGCGATATTGCAAATTTTTCGGCATTTGAAAACGCCATGAGCCTAGACATCGCCATGGGTGGGTCAACCAATACCATCCTGCATTTACTTGCGGCAGCACAAGAAGGTGGCGTTGATTTCAACATGCAGCACATCGACGAGCTGTCTTGTCGCGTGCCGCAACTTTGTAAGGTCGCACCCAACACGCCTCTGTATCACATGGAAGACGTACATCGCGCCGGCGGCGTCTACGGAATTTTAGGCGAACTGCAGCGCGCCGGCTTGTTACACGAGCAATGCCCCACCGTACACAGCCCAAGCTTGGCTGAGGCGTTGGCAGAATGGGACATCATGCAAACCCAATCAGAAGCTGTGCGAACCTTCTTCAAAGCCGGCCCAGCAGGTATTCCCACACAGACAGCGTTCAGTCAAGACACGCGCTGGACAAGCCTAGATGCAGACCGCGATAACGGCTGTATCCGTCGCATCGAAAGCGCCTTTTCGTTAGAGGGCGGGCTGGCGGTGCTTACGGGTAACATTGCCAAAGACGGCTGCGTGGTTAAGACCTCCGGCGTAGATGAAAGCATCCTCGTATTCTCGGGTCCAGCGTTCGTCTGCGAATCGCAAGATGCCGCGGTAGACGCCATCCTAAACGATGAGGTCAAAGCGGGTGATGTCGTAGTAATTCGCTACGAAGGGCCGAAAGGAGGTCCTGGCATGCAAGAAATGTTGTATCCCACCAGCTACTTAAAATCGAAAGGCTTGGGTAAAGTGTGCGCGCTATTAACAGACGGGCGATTCTCGGGCGGCACGTCCGGTCTATCGATTGGTCATGTATCACCTGAGGCTGCATCGGGCGGCGCCATTGCCTTGATCGAGCCAGGCGATATCGTCGACATTAATATCCCAAAACGTACTATTAACCTGCGCGTTGACGAAGCGACTATAGCCGAGCGACGCTCTGCGATGGATGCCAATGCCAAAGGGTGGAAGCCTGCCCAAGACCGACCTCGCGCTGTAAGCACAGCCTTAAAAGTGTATGCCAGCATGGTCACAAGCGCCGACAAAGGTGCCGTGAGAGATCTTAGCAAAATCGGCGGTTAGACCCCGTGCTCATGAACAATTAAAGTCGCAAGATCATCGCGTAAGTTAGTCAGCTTGCTGATTAACTTACGATTTTGCTTGTCAGTACGCGCATTCAAAACATTGGCCATTGCCTGCATAATAACTTGATTGTTGTGCACATATTCAGGAGCGGGTGGTCGCTTCGAACCTGCAAGATACTGCAATATGCTGTCTTCGGCATCGGGGCCGGGGTTTTTGATCAGCGCATAAAAACCTTCAAACCAGTGTTTACGTCGCTCTAACCAGACCGAGTCATAACGAATCATGCTTTTAGCGGCCACGTTAATGTCAGCTTTTTGAGCCTCGGTCAGCCTACCGAGGTAGTCCGACAAGTTATCCTCTAAGTTATCGATGGCGTCCTTACGGTAGCGTTCATCGCTACGGTCGGCGTACTTGCGCTCGAGCTCAGTTTGCTTTTTATCCAATGCCTCGCGAAATTCCTGATGCTGATTCGTTGAGAGACTCGGCACCAGACCTACTAGAGAGCGCACCGCTTGACGCTGCAGCGCTTCGCTATATCTGTCAGCCTCTGCTTGCCATTGAGTCATGTCCTGTACCGTAAGCGGTGAAGAGGACCCCATCTTTGTGATCAGTCGATCCAGAAAATCGACATATTTGGGCAGCTCCTCTGTTTGATGCCAATCAAGAAGGTCAGTTAAGGCGACATCAAACTCAGCTTGTTGCTGTTTATCGAAAGTCAGGTAATCATCAATAGCCCAATTAATCAGGGTCGGTATGCGGTGATAAAAGAAAGAGGTGCGACTGCAAGCGGTCGTTGCAAGCACGGTAACAATAAGTACAACAAATAAACGAACTGCACTGTGCATAGTTATAACCAAACAGGATGTTCTAGATCGACATTACCCCCCGAGATTACGATACCAACTTGCTGCCCAGCAAATCGGTCAGGGTCAGCTAACACCGCTGCCAAACCCACAATTCCCGAGGGCTCTACTAGCGCTTTGGCCCGAGTCATGTATAACTTCATGGCCGCGATAATTTGTGCATCCGTGACGGTGACAATATCGTCCGTATAATCACGAATTAAGGCAAAATTCAACGCTCCTAAGGTTGTACGCAGACCATCAGCGATCGTATCAGGGTGATGTTGCAGTACATGCTGACCCGTAAGGAATGATCGCTTAGCGTCGTCTGCGCCAAAAGGTTCGACGCCAATGACTTTGATTTCAGGTCGCAAGGCTTTCACAGCCAAACTGACGCCAGCCAACATTCCGCCGCCGCCGACTGGCACCAAAATCACGTCTAAGTTCGAATTCTGCTCGAGCATCTCCAGCGCCAAGGTACCCTGTCCTGCGATGATATCGGGGTGATCATATGGAGGTACGAATACGGCGCCGGTGCGCTCGACACATTCTAGCAAGGCAGTTTCTCGAGCAGCGAGAGTCGGTTCGCATTCAATAACGGTGGCGCCGTAAGCCAGCGTCGCCTGTCGTTTTGGCATTGGGGCATTAGAAGGCATGACCACAAAAGCTTGCGTGCCAAACCTGCGTGCGGCCAGAGCGAGGGCAGCACCATGGTTGCCGGATGAATGTGTGGCGACACCGCGCGCAAGCTGTTCTTGGGTCAAATTGGCCAGCGCATGATGCGCGCCTCTGGCTTTAAACGCGCCACACTTTTGCTTGTTTTCAGATTTGAACCAAAGCTTAGCGCCACTGACGTCGCTTAGACTTTGATGTTGCTCGAGCGGGGTGAGGTGCACATAGCCTTTAATGCGCTCTAAAGCTGTTTGCACGTCTTGCAATGTGACGCTCATACCCCGACCTCGGCAATGTCTGTAATGCGAACCTACGCTGCTACTTTGGTAGCAACAGCGCTGCGGCTCAGTGCGCGCAAGATGCCATCGAGTGACGCTTGTATGATGTCCTCGCTTTGACCCACACCACACACACGCTCGCCATCGACATTAAGCTGTATGTAACACACCGCTTCGGCTTCGGCGCTTTGGCTTAGTGCATGTTCGCTGTATTCGACCACGACAATTTTGGATCCCGTCAGGGTCTCTAGGGCATTCACAAAGGCAGCAACCACACCATTGCCGCTACCCACCACATGCACGGGCCCGGTCTTGGTCGTTAAATCGGCCGACAAGCTGTCTGCACCATCGGTACGATTTACCTTATAGTCACCCAAGTTATACTGGTGCTCTTGTGGAAAGTACGTGCTTACAAACAATTCTTTAATCGTTGTCGGGTTGACCTCTTTTTCAGACTCTTCGGCAAACTTTTGAACGACAGGGCTAAAGTCAATTTGCAACCAGCGTGGCAACTGGTAGCCGTATTCTTGCTCTAGCACATAAGCAATACCGCCTTTGCCCGACTGACTATTGATGCGAATGACCTCTTGGTAAGATCGGCCAATATCAGCAGGGTCGATGGGCAAATAAGCGACTTCCCAGATCGAATCTTCGTCGCGGCGCGACAAACACTTCTTGATCGCATCTTGGTGACTGCCAGAAAACGCTGTGAATACCAATTCACCAGCGTAGGGGTGGCGCGGGTGCACCGGTAAGTGCGTGGCGCTCTTATACACTTCAATAATCTCGTCCATGTTCTCGAAGTCGAGCATGGGATCTACACCCTGGCTGTACATATTCATGGCCATGGTCAAGATATCCATATTGCCGGTGCGCTCGCCATTGCCGAACAAAGTGCCCTCGACTCGGTCTGCTCCCGCAAGCACTGCAAGCTCAGAAGCGGCTACTGCACAACCCCGGTCATTGTGGGTGTGCACCGACACCAAAATGCTGTCACGATTTTGCACATGCTGACAGAACCACTCGATTTGGTCAGCGTAAACGTTGGGCGTGCTCATCTCTACCGTCGCAGGCAAGTTTACAATGACCGGCGCCTTGGGGGTGGGTTGCCATACCGCATTGACGGCATCAACAACCTCGACGGCGAAATCAAGCTCGGTACCCGTAAAGCTCTCGGGCGAATACTCAAATACCCATTCCGTTTCGGGGAATTGAGCCGCAGCGTCAGCAACCATTTTGGCGCCTTCCTCGGCAATCTTAATAATACCTCCACGATCTAAGCCAAAGACGTAGTCGCGCTGCACGGTAGAAGTTGAATTGTATAAATGCACCACGGCACGACGCACACCCCTTAGGGCCTCGAAAGTTTTTGCAATTAAGTCTGGGCGGGCTTGGGTTAGCACCTGAATTGTGACGTCATCGGGGATACGCCCTTCGTCGATTAACTTGCGGCAAAAATCGTAGTCTAGCGACGAGGCCGAGGGGAACCCGATTTCGATTTCTTTAAACCCCACCTTGACCAACAAATTCCATAGGTCGAGCTTTTGTTGAGGTGTCATGGGCTCGATCAGGGCCTGGTTGCCATCGCGCAGATCCACACTGCACCACAAGGGCGCTTTAGTCATGGTGTTATCTGGCCACGTGCGCTTGGTCATCTGTACCGGTTTAAACGCGGGGTACTTTTTAAAATTAAATCGATCTGACATTGTTAATTCCTTCTGGACCCCGATGGGTCGCTATTACCTCAATTGCACATAGTTTAGAATAGTTAGGGTAGAGATTTCCTTCAAAGTGCGCGCTTATTTAACATTTTTTAGTGCTTCGTCACTATAATAATAAATTTTATGAGATAAACTCACTAATTTTGCGTTTAAAGGTAGAGAAGATGAAAATCGACCGAATCGACCGACAGCTCTTAGAGCTTTTGCAGAGCAATGCACATTGGTCAAACTTAGAGCTCGCTGACAAAGTGGGATTATCGCCTACACCCTGCGCTAGGCGCGTAAAACAGTTAGAGGAAGCGGGCTTAATCAAAAATTATGTGGCATTGCTAGATCGCGACAAGCTAGGTTTGAAGCTGACGGCTTATATCGGCATTACCATGGACCGACATACGCCCGAACGCTTCGAGCAATTTGAGGCGGAGGTTGTGGCCTACCCGGAAGTCATCGAGTGCAGCGTTGTCACCGGCCAAAGCGCTGATTACCTCATTAAAGCGGTGGTACCCGATATGCAATTCTACGAGCAGTTTTTGCTTGGGCGACTGACGCGCATTCCTGGGGTGTCGGGCGTCCACTCTAGCTTTCAGTTACGACAAGTCATTCAGCGCACACAGCTGCCATTAAATAATATCTCAGGCTGAACCAGAAACCTCTCTTCACAGACTCATATTAGGTAATAAACAAAGCGCATAGCGTGATATAGTGCGGGCCTCATGACAACATCGACTTTTAAAGCTGAAGCGCAAGCGTGGTGGTTTTTGCCGCTGCTTGCTTTTTCTGCGGCCGTAGCGCCACTCAGTGTTGATATGTATCTCCCTGCGATGACCATAATGGGAGATTCATTAAATGCGTCGGTAGCGCAAATGCATCTAAGCTTAAGCGCTTACCTAATAGGTTATGCGGGTTTTCATTTATTTAGTGGCCCACTAGCAGACAGCTATGGACGCAAGACACTATTGCTAACGGGCTTCACCTTGTATGTATTGGCCTCTTTAGGTTGCGCTCAATCCGAAACTATTGAATCTTTTATTGGCTTTAGAGTACTGCAAGGCATTGGTGGGTGCGTCGGCCCAACGTTAGCCCGGACCATTGCTCGCGATGTATACGGGCCTGCGGGCGCGGCAAGAGCCATCTCGTTAGTCGCCATGATGATGGCGGTAGCACCTGCCATTGCGCCGCTAGCGGGCGGCTTTGTGCTGTTGGTGTGGGATTGGCCCTTTATTTTTTATAGTTTAGCGGTGTACGGCTTCATCAACTGCTTGCTCATTTTTTACTTCTTGAACGAAACCATGCCAATTAAGCACGCGTTTAGACCCCGAGCTATCTTCGCCAACTATGCCCAATTACTGCGTCACCCCCAATTTTTGTGGATAGCCGGCGGCGCCTCGCTAAACTACGCGGCATTAATGATCTTTTTACCTTCAGCGCCGTTTGTTTTTATAACGCTGATGGGACTCAAAACCCAGTACTTGGCGTTTGTATTCGTGGCAACCGTAAGCGGCTACATTACCGGCAGCGCCATTTCTGCTCGCGCAAGCTATCGATTTAATTCAAAGCACATAGTACTTGCTGGAGCATGCTTATCCGTCATGGCCACTATTGGCATGAGCGTCGGGTACTGGCTAGCACCTATGACCGTCACAGCAGTGGCCGGCCCCATGGTGCTCTACTCTACCAGTCTTGGGTTGGTGCAACCGCACGCTATGGCATTGGCACTTAAGCCCTTTGGGCATATCGCCGGTACGGGCTCATCTTTATTGGGGTTTATTCAAATGAGCGCATCTGCCGTCGCGAGTGCTTTTATCGGTCAATTTTTAATCGATTCGGCCTGGCCTATGCTCATCGGCATGTTTGGCTTAACCCTCCTCGCGCTACTTACTCTGATACGAGTCTGCTTGAAAATCGCTGCCTAGCCTATCGGGGGCAGGCCACCTTACTTTTGATCTAGGTCAGACGACACACCCTACAGCAGCCCGTTAGGGTTTCGGCGCATCTATCGCACGAGAAAGTGCGCGAAAGAAAAATATTCAAACTTTGAGTATTATTACCATATGATGAGTTTACATCACTTAATAGGTGGCCTAGACTCAAAGTAAGTCGTTACCAATAATTAATGTTAAATGGGTAAGGCTAGCGCAAAAAGACTAATAAAGGAGAGTTCACCACATGGTCAAACTGATCAACCTATCAGCTACACCTTCGCGCCGCTTGGCGAAATTTACACTGGCGCCTCTTGTGCTCGCGATTTCGACTGCGACCCTGGCCCAACAAGATTCACAACTCGAGGAAGTTGTCATCACCGGCAGTTACATCAAATCTACCGGCGAAGACGAAGCTTCGCCCGTAGAAGTCCTGAGCACAGACTACATCGTTAATTCAGGTGCTGTCGATGTGGGCGAGTTAACCAGCAAGCTGTCCGTTAGCTCGGGCACAGAAAACAATCCAGACTCGTTCACCTCGGGTGAAACTCAAGGCACCAGCAACATCAACTTGCGCGGTCTGGGCTTAACATCGACGCTAGTATTGGTTAACGGCAAGCGTCAAACCATTGCGGCTGCTGTTGCCAACGATGGATCAGTGTTCGTTGATACCAGCACCATTCCAATGGCCGCTTTAGAACGCGTTGAAATTTTAAAAGAAGGCGCGACCGCGACCTATGGCTCGGATGCAGTGGCGGGTGTGGCAAACTTTATTTTACGCAAAGACGTCGAAGGTATAGAAATCTCGACGGGCTATGAGGAAATCACCGACGGTGGCGCGGGTAAGTATGACGTCAACTTCTTGGCAGGTTTTGGTAACGATACAACACGCGTAACCTTAGCAGGCACCATGATCAAGCAGGATTCGCTAAGTTCAGCCGAGCGCCCTTACACGACTGAGAATGCAATTAGCACTTTGGGGCGAAGCTTTTTGATCCTAGGTCCCAACGCTGTTGGCACAGGTGACTATGCCGGTAACTACGCGTTTGTCGAAACCGTGCCTGACGCAAACTGTGAAGCGAATGGTGGCCTATTGGGCACACCTTACGTACCCCAAGACGTGGTATACGGCCCAGGGACAGGGGGCGGAGCGAAGTGCGGATTCTTTTACGGTCCTCGCTTTAACATCGTAAACGAGGAAGAAAAATCACAGCTGTACGCCAACCTGACCCACGAGTTTTCCGATACGCTAAGCATGATAGCCGAGTTGGGCTGGACCCATCACGAAGTGTTGGATAACCCGCAGTCACCTTCTTACCCGAACCTAACGTTCCCTACCGTTATGCCTGGCACAGGCGGCAGCCCATTTAACGTGCCCGTGCGGTGGTACGGCCGCCCACTGGGTGCCGAAGCACCTTCGCCGCTCGCGCCACGCGACAGCGAAGCCTTGCGTGCCAGCTTACAGCTAGACGGTGAGCTGAATAACGGCTGGAGCTGGATGGGTGCTTTGACCTATTCTGAAAACGACCGTGTGGCGCGCCAGCCAGACACAATCGCATCACGCTTGGTCACAGCGATTGCTGGAAATGGAGGCACCAGCGGTAGCGAAACGTTTAACTTATTTGACCCCAGCGCCAACTCCCAAGAGCTAATCGATTGGATGAGCCACCTGACTTACACTAACCGCAAAACCGAAATGACGGTAGCAGATTTCGTGGTGAGTGGTGAGCTGTTCGACATGGCAGCAGGACCGGTCGGTTTTGCGGCCGGCGCGCAGTGGCGCGATGAAGGTTACTCGGTGAAGCGTGATGCTCTGTACACCCAAACCAATGACTCCGTCACCGGTGCGCTAATCCCTGTTGATTTGATCTTCTTAGGTGGTGGTACTCCAGTTGATGTGTCACGTAGTTCTTATGCCTTGTTCGCAGAAGCGAATCTGCCGTTAACGGATAGCCTAGAAGCCAGCGTTGCTCTTCGCTACGAAGACCTAGATTCAGACAGCAGCGTAGACCCCAAGCTGTCCTTGCGCTGGCAAGCGACCGATAAATTAGTGTTGCGTGCCTCAGCTTCATCGGCCTTCCGAGAGCCCTCGCTGGTGCAGCTTTACAACCAAGGAACTTCGCTCCAAGGCCTAGTTGACCCTCTAGTGGGTGGTGGCGCGCTATTCGTCCGCGTTAACGCTCGAGGTAACACTGATCTGCAGCCTGAAACTTCGACCAACTACAACATTGGTGCCGTATACGATGTCACCGATGACTTAACGGTTCGTTTAGATTACTGGCGCTTCAATTATGAAGACGTGATCACGATTGAGAATGCCCAAGGCAAACTCAATAACGATCCAAATGGTGCTGACGTTATTCGTAACGCCAGTGGATCACTAGGTGGCGTGAATGTGCAGTATATTAATGCAGAAACCGTCGATACTGACGGTATCGACCTGTCAATCGACTGGTCTAAGTCAACCGATATCGGTGATATTGGTGTTTCGGTAGCAGCAACTCGTTTCCTAAGCTACGAAATCCCTTGCACTGGCGCAAATGCACGTGGCTGTACAGGCGCTTCGGGCACCCAGGACGTTGTAGGTTACTTCAACTACGATAACTTCGTACGCTCGATGCCTGAAACCAAAGTAAACGTTACGGCCGACTGGACGCGCAATAATCACAAAGTCGCGCTTATGGGCTTTTACACTTCAAGCTACGAGACCACTCGTGGCGGTATCCCAGCGGGTTACAGCTCGAGCATCGACTCTTGGTTGACGCTTGATCTGCAATACGCGTATAGCTTTGAAGTGGGTGGCACCGAGGCGATCTTGACTTTGGGTGCCAAGAACCTGACCGACGAAGACGCACCTAAGCTCTACGACGCCGCGAACTTCAGCTACGATCCTAAGCATCACGACCCTCGCGGTCAGATCGTTTACGGACGTATCAAGCTTGCTCTTTAAGCGTTAGAGAGTACCAAAGCCCTGCGATGAGTCGCGGGGCTTTTTTTTGCCTGCTGGTTGTGTGAGCGAAGCTGCTATTAACTGCGTTCGAACTCTTTACCCATGATCCATATACGACAAAGCCCCCATAAAGGGGGCTTTGTCGTATATGGCCCGCCCGGAGAGATTCGAACTCCCGACACCCAGGTTCGAAGCCTGGTGCTCTATCCAGCTGAGCTACGGGCGGAGGCGTGCAGTATAGGTAATTCACAAGACTAAGGCTAGTGTGAAACGCCTAGCATCCCAAAAAAAGCTAACCGGACGCTGTATAAAAAAATGACACTAATACGAAAATATGTGCAACAAAACTAAAGACTGAAGATGACACACTAAAAGCCTAAGTCTATAGTGAGTGACTCATTTTTAAACCGTTAACAACTTGGATTCAGTATGAAGATCGGCATCATTTCGGGTAGCCACCGACAAGACTCTCAGAGCGCGAAAATTGCAAATTACCTCACAAAACTATTAGCAGAGAATCACCCCAACATTGAAACCTGGATCCACGATTTAGGGAAAGAACCTCTACCGATGTGGGACGAAGCCCTATTTACTGGCGGCGACCACTGGAAGCCTTTGGCCAAGCTTCGACAGCAGTGTACCGATGCCGATGGCTTTATCATCATTGCCCCTGAATGGCACGGTATGGCTCCAGCAGCCGTTAAAAACTTTTTCTTGGTATTGGGAAACGCTGGAGAAATCGCGCACAAACCAGGCCTTTTAGTCTCGCTATCAGCGCTAACGGGCGGCGCCAACGCCTTGTGCGAGTTGCGTATGAGCAGCTACAAGAACTCGCGTATCTGTTATATCCCAGAGCAACTTGTCATTCGTAACGTAATGAATGTGTTTAACGATGACAACAGCGCCAATAATCCTGAAGAACACGACTATTTTGTGGAACGCGGCAAATACGCTTTGACGCAGTTGGTCCAATACGCCACGGCCTTGAAGCTGGTCCGTGCCAGTGGTGCAGGCGATCTAGCGCCGTTTCCGAACGGGATGTAAACAAAAAAGGCGCCTTATGGCGCCTTTTTCAATCTTACGCTATCTAATTACCCGCTCTCATTCGACGCTCACGCTCCACCAAAGCATCCGCGATTTTAAGCATATTAGCCTGGCTTCCCGCTTTTCGCGTAGAGATGCGGTACTTTCCATTCACAACCAATTCAGGCGTACCGCTGATAGCCGCTTGGCGCATTACGGCTTCAGCTTTTGTCACCTGAGAACCAACACCAAAGGATTTGAATGCTTTATTAAAATCTTTTTCCGAAACGCCTTGCGACTCGAAAAATCTCACGACTTGGCCTTCAGTGGATAGCGGGTTGCGATCTACGTGCATCGCCTGAAAGATCGCCTTATGCATCGTGTCACCTAGACCTAGGGCCTCAATAGCGAAAAACACCTGGGCATGGAACTTCATGGTGCCATTCCAAATCGCTGGCGAAGGCTGAAAATCGGCGTCGCTTGCTAGATTTTTCTTATACGCCGCCAGCAAAGGTTCGAAACTGTAACAGTGGCCGCAGCCGTACCAGAAAAATTCGCGCACCTCGACCTTGTCGGGGTTTGCGGTACGAAAAGGGGGAACCACCAAGTCGTAATGCTCGCCTTCTTTATAGTTGTCTTCGATAATCGGCGCTTGAGCCACAGGCTTGTCGGCACGGGCAGCCGTTAAGGCGCTTTTTGTTTCTTCAACCTTTGCGTGTACCTTAGCTTCTACTGCCTGACTGACCTCTCGGGCTTTTTCCTTAACCTCAGCTGAGACCTGCTGGGCGCTTGCGTCGGCCTGAGGCAATTCAGCCGTGGAGGCCTTAGCTTCTGCCGGTGCCGGTGCTGGCTGAACTTGCTCCTGTGTGACGGCCGGTTCTGCTACAGACGCTGTTGCCTGCTCGTCTGACCCACAAGCAACCAAAAAGATGGAGACTAGCGTGGTTCCTATTAGTTTTTGCAATTTCATAATGGACTCCTAGTAAAGTCTTGGCATGCTTGGCGGCATGATAACAATTTTTGGCAAAAAAAAGGCGGCTAATATGCCGCCTTTTCGTTGATCTTTTTGTTTACTCGGCTATCAAGCCCGACGCATAGCTCGCCACTGCTTTGATTTGCGCATCCGACAAGCCGCGAGCGGTAGCGCGCATGATTTTTGTATCCCCATCGTTAGTGCGACCTGCTGGGTCATCGTATCCCTTACGATACATTGTTAACTGCGCTGCGATATAGTCTGCGTGCTGGCCGGCCAAACGAGGATATCCAGCTGGCGCCAAACCGTTCCCCTTTGGCCCATGGCATGCAATACATGCCGCTACTCCAGTATCGACGTTTCCACCGTTATAAACCTTTTTCCCGAGCTCGACGAGTGCTGGATCGGTTTTTGCACCGGTCATTGCTTGTGACGCGTAGAACGCCGCCATGTCAGCGAGATCTTGGTCTGATTTGCCGTTTAGCATACCTGTCATCTGGAGGATGCTGCGGTTTCCGTCACGAACGTCCATCAGCTGCTTGTATAAATATTTGGCACCCTGACCAGCGAGCTTTGGAAAATTAGGCGCTGCGCTATTACCGTCTGGCCCGTGGCAAGCCGAACACATCATAAGCTGCGCTTTACCACGAGCAGCGTCGCCATCAGGCATCAGAGTTGCTGCGTTCGCAATGGCGCTGACCGAAAAAAGGGCTGCTAAAACTAAATTCTTCATAGTGATCTCGTTACAACTATCGTAAGTTTATTGCGGTGACGCCATTAAGGTAATAAGAGCAGCATACTGCTCATCAGTGCAGGTCATACACATGCCTTTAGGGGGCATAGCGCCTTTACCGGTTTTCACTGATGCAACCAAGGCATCAATACCTTTGGCCATTCGAGCTTCCCAAGCGGCTACGTCGTGAGCTTTTGGCATATTAGGCATGCTTGCGGCGTGGCAGTAGACGCAGCTTTTACCATAAAGGTCTTTTACTGCAGCCGTGTCAACCTCGGCGTTCGCAGTTCCTGCGATCAAAAACGATAGTACCAATAGCATTTTTTTCATACTGCGACCTCCAAATCGTAGGTTGAATGCAGAACCTATCCTGCAGTGGAATGCTTTAGCTTATATCGAGCTCCTAAAGCAAAGCTGTGGCATTATATACAAAACTGCAATCACAACAAAGTTGAAAGGGCTTTATGGACACAAATATTGATCTAGTCGCACCCGAGAAGCCCCGCTATGAGGCCGCCGAGTTTTTGGCCAGCGCGGCTAAGTTTCATCAGTGCCCGGCTGACTTAGGATGGGAAGTTGCGTTTGCAGGGCGTTCAAATGCGGGGAAATCCAGTGCGATTAACAGCCTAACAAAAAATAAGAAGCTGGCGCGGACATCAAAAACGCCAGGGCGCACACAGTTACTAAACTTTTTTAGCTTGAGCGAACAACAACGATTGGTAGATCTGCCTGGCTATGGTTTTGCAAAAGTGCCCGTGGCCATGAAAAAGGCTTGGACTGAACAATTAGAAACCTACTTGCAAGAGCGAACGTCATTAAAAGGCTTGGTCTTGCTTATGGATATTCGCCACCCCTTACAGCCCTTTGATGAGCAGTTGATCAACTGGGCTCTATCGGCGGATATGCCCTGCCATATCCTGCTAACCAAGGCTGACAAGCTGAAGCGCGGACCACAGCAGGCAACCAAACTACAGGTCGAGAAAACGCTTAAACCCCGCGGGGGGAAAATCACAGTGCAAACCTTTTCGTCGCTAAAACACGAGGGTCACCAGACACTGATTGCCAAGTTGAATGAGTGGCTAACCCAAGACTTGGCTTAGTGCGCCTCTTCCCAGTTCTCGCCAACACCAAGCTCTACAAGCAATGGCACAGCCAACTTGGCTGCCGATTCCATAGCAGCGATGACACCTGACTGCAGTAGTTCAAGCTCATGCTTTGGCACTTCAAACACCAGTTCGTCGTGAACCTGCATAATCATCTTCGACGCGAGACCTGCATCGCGCAAAAACTGGTCAACCCCCAACATAGCCTTTTTAATGATGTCGGCCGCGCTACCCTGCATTGGTGCGTTGATGGCGGTGCGCTCGGCTGCTTGCACACGCATTTTATTACGCGCATTTATTTCGGGCAGGTATAACCTGCGCCCAAAAATAGTTTCCACAAAACCGGCTTCGTGTGCACCTTGGCGGGTGCGGTTCATATAATCCAGCACACCCGGGTAACGCTGAAAGTAAGTATCGATATAAGCTTGCGATTCAGCGCGCCCAATGTGCAGCTGCTTAGCTAGGCCGAAAGCTGACATTCCGTAAATTAAGCCAAAATTAATTGCTTTGGCACTCCGGCGCTGATCAATCGTGACAGCATCAAGCGCCACACCGAACACCTCGGCCGCAGTCGCTGAATGCACATCTAAACCTTCGTTAAACGCGTTAAGCAGGCCGGCATCACCCGATAGGTGAGCCATTATTCGAAGCTCAATTTGAGAGTAGTCAGCCGCAACAATAACGTGATTGTCTGCTGCGATAAAGGCTTTGCGTATGGCCCTACCTTCGACGCTTCGAATGGGAATATTTTGAAGATTTGGGTCGGATGACGACAGCCGGCCCGTAGCGGTCACCGCCTGATGATAAGATGTGTGAATGCGACCGGTGCGCGAATTAATCAAGTTAGGCAGCTTGTCTGTGTAGGTCGACTTCAGCTTTGCTAGACCCCTATATTCCAGCAGCACTTTTGGCAAAGGGTAATCGAGAGCAAGTTCGACGAGTACTTCTTCACCTGTGGAAGGGGCCCCTTTAGGCGTTTTTTTAATAATCGGCAGCTTAAGCTCATTGAACAAAATTTCTCCTAGTTGCTTAGTCGACCCCAAGTTAAAGGGGCGACCAGCCAAATCATAGGCGTCAGCTTCGAGCTCAACAAGCCTAGCACCTATGACCGAACTTTGTTGCTGTAGCATTTCACGCGATACTAATGCGCCGTTGCGCTCAATGCTCTGCAAGACGGGCGCTAAAGGTAGCTCAATCTCAGCATAAACCGCTTGTAAAGGCTCCGTGCTGGCGAGTTGTTCTGAGAGATGCAGATAAAGTTGCCACGTAATATCCGCATCCTCACAGGCATAGGGCACCGCTTGGTCGAGACTCACTTGGTTAAAGGTGAGTTGTTTTGCGCCCTTTCCGGCGACATCCTCAAACGATATGGTTCTTCGGCTTAGATAACGCTCGGCTAAGCTGTCCATATCGTGGCGTCCAGCGACCGAGTCTAGAACATAAGACTCCAGCATAGTGTCACCAGCAAAGCCGCGCAGGGTAACGTCATGGTTAGCCAGTACGTGCATGTCGTATTTAAGATGCTGCCCAACCTTTTGATATTGCTCGCCTTCAAGTAGCTCTTTAAGTTGGTCTAAGACGAAATCACGTGACAACTGGTCGGGTGCGCCAGGATAGTCATGCGCGACCGGTATGTAGCAAGCAATCCCCGGCTCGGCACAAAAACTCAGGCCAACAAGTTCGGCTTGCATGTAGTCTAGGCTGTTGGTTTCGGTATCGAACGCGAAAGTACCAGCCGCCTTCAACACATCGACCCAGTCGGCCAAAGCGTGCTCGGTAGTTACGCAATCGTATTGGGTTTGCACTGGCGCCATTGGGGGCGGCGTAACCGGCTTGATCGTCGTCTCAGAGTCTATGTCGGCGAGCCACGATCTAAATTCTAGCTCTTGGTACCAATGTGTCAGCGTCTGGGTATCAGGGGTTTCGTTGCGTAAATCTGCAGGCGCAAACGCCAACTCAACATCTAACTTTATGGTGGCCAAGGTGTACGACATATAGGCGGCGTCTTGCTCGGCCTCAAGCTTAGCCGCTAAAGATTTGGCACCACGTATCGGCAAATCGGCAACTTTATCTAAGTTAGCGTAGATTTCGTCCAATCCTCCCAAACCCTGTATCAAGCCAAGTGCTGTTTTCTCTCCAACGCCCGCAACACCAGGAATATTATCGACTTTGTCACCCATAAGTGCCAAATAGTCGATCATGCGATTGGGTCCAAAACCGTATTTTTCCATCACACCCGCGGGATCCAAACGCGTATCACTCATGGTGTTCACCAAGGTCACATGCTGGTCGACAAGCTGCGCCATGTCTTTATCGCCGGTAGAAACGATGACGTCGACACCCTGTTCCGAGGCCTTTTTTGCCAGCGTCCCAATCACGTCGTCGGCTTCTACCCCAGGCTCACAAATAAGCGGGTAACCCAGCGCCTTCACAATGGCATGCAAGGGTTCTATCTGGGTCCGCAAATCGTCCGGCATAGGCGGTCGCTGCGCTTTGTACTCAGGAAACATTTCGTCTCGAAACGTAGGACCCTTAGCATCAAACACCACCACGATGGCGCTAGAGGCATAATCCTGATGCAAGCGTTTCAGCATACTCACAACACCCTTGATCGCACCCGTGGGTTGACCTTTGCTGGTGGTCAAGGGCGGTAAGGCGTGAAAAGCTCGGTAAAGATACGATGAGCCATCCACAAGGACCAATGGGGCAAAGTTTTGCAAAGTCATTTCCTTTAAATCTAACCAAATTAGTCTTTCATTAAACCGCATCGACTTTGAATTTGCCATGTTTGAAGAGTAGGGGTTTTGGCAGCACCCACCCAAGTGTTACCTTAAAGCCAGATTTGTGTAGTAATTACATGGCTAGTCGTAAATAAAGACCAAATTGCATCATAAAACGCTGTTCAAACCCAATAATATCGCTATAATACACCCCGTGTTACCCTTGGTAACAAAATGGAGGCTAGAGAAATGAAAGTAACAGGCAAAGCAGTTTTAGGTATTTTTGGCTTAATGTTAAGCGTGGGCGCACAGGCCAACATTCCAGCGCTAGCTATGGTAAGTACTGATGTGATGATGGCGAAACACGCAGTGAACCTAGAAAGCAAAAAGGAGCCGGCCGTAAAGGCGACCGACGTATCGTCTCTGCTTGAACGGAAACTCCAGGCTCAGCTGGACGCCAGCTTAGAGCAGCGCGATCAAGTAAGCGAGAAGAAGTAAATATGCCACTCAGGCAGGGTTAAAAGCCCTGCCTATTCCAATCTGCGACCATAGAACGTAACGTCAATTTCATTTTGGTCAGATCTAGCGGTGCTTTCACGAACCCATGGTAATCACCTCGGGGGTTAATCACCACAACATTGGCGCTGTGGTCCATTTGATAGTTTTCGCCGCCCCCAGGAACGCGCCGAAACGGAGTATTTAGCTCTGTTGCAAAGCGGTGTATGTCGAGAAACTCTCCGGTAACACCAAGGAACTCCGAGTTAAAAAATGGTACATAGTCCGCAAGCTGCTCGACAGAATCTCGTCCCGGATCCACGGTAACCATCACAACCTTGAACTGATCTTCAATCTCAGTACCTTGTATAAGCTGCATAAACTGATTTAATTCGACCATAGTCGTTGGACAAATATCTGGGCAAAACGTAAAACCGAAAAAGACGAGAGTCCAATGACCCGTAACCGACTCTCGATTAAACGGAGCACCAGTATGATCAATTAAAGAAAAGTCAGTTACCTGACGTGGTTGCTGAAACACCATAGTGCCATTAGCCTGCATCTCGGCGGGCGATAAAATGGTAGGCTGAAAGATACGCGCAACGAACCCCACGATGACAACCACAATGAATACTAATATGAATAATACGGTTCTCTTAATTCCTGATGCCTGAGCCGCCGTTGTCATTTAAACCTCACAATGTCGCTGTTGGATAGACATAATGATCCACCAACATCACTACAAACAGTAATAACAAATACAAAATCGAATATTTGAAGGTCTGGATCGGCGCATCGTCACGCCAATGAAATATCATGGCCAGAGCCCAGTACAAAAAAACCAATCCCAACACGACCGCACCCGACAAATAAATCGGCCCGCTTAGACGAGTAACAAAAGGCAGAACGGTAATAATAAACATAACAATGGTATACAAAAGAATATGTAAGCGAGTAAACGCATCGCCGTGAGTCACGGGTAGCATAGGTATTTCTACTAACGCATATTCTTCTTTGCGATGAATGGCAAGTGCCCAAAAGTGGGGCGGGGTCCAGGCAAAAATGATTAAGGCCAGCAGCAAGCCATGGCCATGTATTTCTCCCGTGACGGCGGTCCAGCCGAGTAGCGGAGGCGCTGCGCCTGCCAGCCCGCCGATGACAATGTTTTGCGGCGTGGCTCGCTTCAGGAACATGGTGTAAATAAACGCATACCCTACTAATGAGGCTAAGGTTAGCCACGCGGTCACGGCATTTACCCAGAGCAATAAGATCGCCATACCAATCCCACCGAGAGTGGCCGCAAATACAACCGCTTGCGCGCTAGTGACTACGCCCGTGGCAACGGGGCGATTTGCTGTACGGGCCATTTTTGTGTCTATGCGATGATCAATAACATGGTTCACTGCCGCGGCTGCTCCCGCACACAGTGCAATACCCAAGTTGCCAAGCACCAAGGGTTGCCAAGGCACCCAGCCATCGACAGCCATGAACATGCCAATAACCGAAGTCACAATCATTAGTGCCACGACATTGGGCTTGGTCAAGGTGTAAAAATCTTTAAATCCTGGGCGTGTCGCCACTGTGGCCGAGCTAGTGCCCATATTAATCACCTGAATTCTTTAACAAAAACTTCAAATCGGAAATCACATCTTTATAGTGCGAATTGGCATCAAAAGACATCATCATCCACCCGGCAGGATCTGCTAAAAACCAGGTACCCACCTGAAGATCGCCAAATACTTTAGCAAACGAGTCTGAGTTCAACACGAGCAAGGGCATGCCATTGTGCTGCACCTCGAGATATGAGCCCAAGGTAGTGGGGTTTGAAGACCCCACATCTTGCTGGCTTTGAGGCATGGGCGCAGCCGAATCGATGACCTCAGGGCTAACGAAGACACGACGGACTCGACCAAATTCCTTACCCAAGCCGACATGGATCTGACGTGTGGTATATAGCGTTGATACACAACTCTGGTCACACTGCGCGGGCACAGGTATGACAAAGCTCCATTGGTGTTTATCAGTTAAAAACGCAGCCGTAGCCCCAAATTGGTTCTTGAAGGGTTGATCGACCAACTGCACGGGAGGATTTAACAGAGCCCCATGATTGGAGGTTCCCAACATATCGACGATATCGATATCGCCGCGCGCGACAAAATACCACAGCCATGTAGCAGCTAAAATCATGGTCACGGGCAACCCGATAATGCTGAGCAATATCAACCGATTGCTTGTTAATCGTTGTTGCGACATATCAGTCCTCGGCTTTACCGCGAAGTACAGCCCAAATATTACTTGAGCGATGAATAAAGAGCAGAGCTAACACAAACGCCATGCTGAACCATTGTATGGCATAGCCTATGTGCTTGGCATCGGAAATATTGACGATGGGCCACGAGGCATCAAAGGCTGAGGCGTCGTCACTGAGTAAACGAACCAAATACGGGTAAGGCGTCTGATGGTTCGCTGTAACAAACCCACTTAGCGTTTCTATATCTAGCGCCTGCACTGTTTGCGGCGAATGCCCGTCAACCAAGGTGTCGACTTTTAATATATAGGGTTTACTTGGTGGCACATAAATGCGCCCCTCAATCGACGAGACATGGGGCCGCACCGGTATCACGGTAGCATGTTGTCTTGCGGGATCGGCTGGCACCCAACCGCGATTAACAAAATAAATTCGCCCTGCGATATCTTGAAACAGCTGCACGACGTCGTTACCAAAACGACCCTGTTTAATCTGGTTATCGAGCAGAAATTGTTGTGACAGATAGTCACCATGCAAACGGACTTTGCGGCCTGACAGCTGCTCAGAACTAAGCCCGTCCAATTTATCGGCGGTCAGGGGCGGAGCCAGATCCTGAGCAACTGCACTGTTCGACAACATACGCTTTTCGTCAGCACGCCCTAGCTGCCAAAAACCCAAACTGACTAAAAACGGCAACAGCAGTGCAACGAACAATGTTAAACGCCACTCAAAGTCAAAATGTATGCGCGCCATAAAATAGACCTTATCGTCGCTCGGCAGAGCGTGCTGGGCAAGAGTCCGCTATACTGCAAGCGACATCATCAGAGATACTTATCATGCTCAAAATAATCATTGCGGTGCTAATGTTAGCGCTTGTGGCCAGTCTTGGCAGTGGATTTTATTTTTTAATGACCGACCAAGGCGACAAAAACAGCAGGAGAACCTTTCACTCGCTAGGCGCCCGACTTACGCTCGCCATTGCATTAATCTGTGTCATTGTTTATGGCGTTGCAACCGGTCAGTTGGGTCATAGAAACCCTTGGGATTCTGGCCCGCAAGCGGGCCAGACGGAGTAACTTACAGAATATAAACGAACAGGAACAAACCAACCCATACCACATCAACAAAGTGCCAATACCAGGATGACGCTTCAAAGCCAAAGTGGTCATCGCTGGTGAAATGGCCAGCTTTCAGCGAACGAACCAACTGGACTCCCAACATAAAAGTACCCATTAGTACGTGAAAGCCGTGAAACCCTGTCAGCATAAAAAAGGTTGAACCGTAAACACCCGAATTCAAAGTGAGTCCGAAATGGGCGTAGGCTTCGTAGTACTCAAGCATCTGAAGCCCTACGAAAATTACACCTAAACCGACCGTAATACCCAACCACAAGTTAAAACGCGATTTGTTGCCTGATAACAGACCTTCATGAGCAATATGTACCGTACCACTAGAGGTTAGTAAGATTATAGTATTCCACATTGGAAGCCATTTATACCAAGCGTCAACTTCTGCAAACGCCATAGATTTGTGTGCGCTGGTGAAAGTGCCCATGTTGGCCATAACCTGATTAGATACGCCACCCACAGCCTCCTGCGGAGTTTGCATCATAGGCCAGCTATACTGAAACCCTTCCCATAATAAATGGTTCCATGCACCACCTTCGCCTTCGCCGGCCAACCAAGGGCCTGACAGCGTTCTCACGTAGAACAGTGCTCCAAAGAACGCTGCGAAAAACATCACTTCCGAGAAGATGAACCAGAACATACCAATCACGTATGATTTCTTCAGCTGAACACTATTCATGCCAGCCAAGTTTTCTTTGATGGTTATTCTGAACCAGCTGAACAATACGGCCGCGAAAATACATAACCCGATGTACATCGTGGTAAACGAAGCTTCGCCGTCTCCAAACGTTGCCTGGTTCATTGCTGTTGCGGCACCAAATGTGCTCATAATAAGGCCAATGGTGGCGAAAACCGCCATCGAGCTTTTCTCGGGCACGTAATATTTTTCGTGCGTTGTAGCCTGATCACTCATTATGTTTCTCCCTGAAACCAAAAGCGCCCCACCCCCCGGGTTAGCGCGCTACCGGGCTGCCAAACTTCCGCTAACAGCGTCGGTTACATCAAAAATAGTATACGACAAGGTTATTGTCTGTATGTCTTTCGGTAGATCTTGATCAATAATAAACTGCAAGGGCATCTCAGCTTTTGCATTTGCTTCGAGAGGCTGCTGGTTAAAGCAAAAGCATTCCGTTTTATGAAAATATTTAACCGCACGCGCGGGCGAAATACTCGGAATGGCCTGTGCAACCATGTCTTTCGATAACGGATTACGAGCAAAAAATACTGTGTCATTTACTGCACCAGGATGCACCTTCATCGCAGTAACGCTCGGCCCAAATTCCCAAGGCATGCCTTCGTTGTTTGTAGCAACAAACTGAACGGTAACTGTCCTGGAGTCATCAATCGCAACAGGTACCGAAGTATACTGCGATCCGTCGGTTTTGCCGTTGATACCCAGTGCGTCGCACAGCACATCATACAAAGGCACCATGACAACAAATACAAATGCAAACATACCGATAGCCACCGCCACTAATTTGGCGGCGGTATCAACCGTCGGATTTTTGCTTACCCGTATCACTAATCAGCTACCCCTAGTTATCGAACCGCTGGTGGAGTCTCGAACGTGTGGTAAGGCGCTGGTGTCGCTACCGTCCACTCTAGACCCTCTGCACCGTCCCATACTTTTTCGTCACTGGTTGGCTTACCAGCAACAATCGTCGCAATAACGTTGTACAAGAACATGATCTGCGACGCGCCGTAGATAAACGCACCAATACTCGACATCATGTTAAAGTCAGCGAACTGCAAGGCGTAGTCGGGGATACGACGAGGCATACCCGCTAGACCTACGAAATGCTGCGGGAAGAAGGTCACGTTGAAACCGATAAACGAAATCCAGAAGTGCGTTTTACCCATGGTTTCGTTGTACATGCGGCCACACCACTTCGGTAACCAGTAATAAACCGCTGCCGTCATGCTGAATACCGCACCGGCCACCATTACGTAATGGAAGTGAGCAACCACAAAGTAGCTGTCATGGTACTGGAAATCAGCGGGAGCGATTGACAGCATCAGGCCTGTAAAGCCACCGATGGTAAATAGCACCAAGAAACCAATCGAGAACAGCATGGGGGTTTCAAAGCTCATTGAACCGCGCCACATTGTTGTTATCCAGTTAAAGACTTTAACGCCCGTGGGCACCGCAATCAGCATAGTGGCGTACATGAAGAACAGCTCACCAGCAATGGGCATACCTACAGTGTACATGTGGTGCGCCCATACGATGAACGACAAGAAAGCGATCGCAGCCGTCGCGTAGACCATTGAAGCGTAGCCGAACAATGGCTTACGAGAGAACGCTGGAATAATCTGCGATACCACACCGAAGGCTGGCAAAATAATAATATACACTTCAGGGTGACCGAAGAACCAGAACACGTGCTGGAACAGCACAGGGTCGCCGCCGCCTGCTGCTGAGAAGAAGCTAGTACCGAAGTGAATGTCCATCAGCATCATGGTCACTGCACCTGCCAGCACCGGCATTACAGCCACAAGCAAGAACGCAGTGATCAACCATGTCCATACGAACAAGGGCATCTTCATATACGTCATGCCCGGCGCACGCATATTCATTACCGTCGCGATAATGTTGATCGAACCCATAATCGATGACAAGCCCAATACGTGGATCGAGAAGATAAAGTAGGTCACCGATGGAGGCGCATAGGTCGTCGACAAAGGCGCATAGAACGTCCAGCCAAATGCTGGTGCACCGCCTTCCATAAACAAGGTACTAGCCAAAATTAGGAATGCAGGTGGCAAAATCCAAAACGACCAGTTGTTCATGCGAGGCAAAGCCATATCTGGCGCACCGATCATCATCGGAATCATCCAGTTAGCCAAGCCAACGAACGAGGGCATAATAGCCCCAAATACCATAATCAGGCCGTGAAGGGTCGTCATCTGGTTGAAGAACGCGGGCTCAACCAACTGCATGCCAGGCTGAAACAGCTCGGCACGAATGATCATGGCGAAAGCGCCACCCAAAATAAACATCGCAAAAGAGAACCACAAGTACATGGTTCCAATATCTTTGTGGTTGGTGGTAAATAGCCACCGAGAGAGCCCTTGAGCTGGGCCGTGATGATGATCTCCCATTTGAGTAACCTCTCCGCTTAGCCTTTCTTGTGATTGAATACATCGATGGGCTGAACCATATCGCCCATGTTGTTACCAAACGCATTGCGCTGGTATGTGATAACTGCCGCCATATCGACGTCATTCATCTGGCCACCGAAGGCCTGCATCGCCGTTCCCGGAACGCCGTTAACACCAATGTCTAGGTGCTTAGTTAAATCGCCAGTTGCTATAGCACTGCCAGCGATTGCTCTACCCAAGCCGCCTTCGCCATTCATGCCATGACACGCAGCACAGTAGCCTTGGTAGACGTTCTTACCTCGCGCCACCAATTCATCCATAGTAAAGGTCTGCGCCATTAAGGCTTTAATTTCAGCGGCTTCTGCTTGCTTCGTTTCCAACCATGCTGCGTAGTCTTCTTTTGAAACGACATTCACCACAATTGGCATGAAGCCGTGGTCTTTTCCACACAACTCTGCGCATTGGCCACGGTAAATGCCGGTTTCTTCTGCCCGCGTCCAGGTTTCGTTCACGAAGCCTGGAATAGCATCACGCTTGACTGCCAGCTCAGGCACCCACCATGAGTGGATGACGTCGTTGGCTGTGACCAGGAAACGGACTTTGGTGTCGACTGGAATGACAACTGGCTGATCCACTTCTAACAGATAGTGCTCGCCTTTGTCTTCCGTGTTATAGATTTCGTCTTGAGCAGTTCGTAAATTACTGAAAAAAGCAACATTCTCGCCATTTTCGTTCAGATACTCATACTTCCACTTCCACTGGTAACCGGTGATTAGGATGTCCATCTCGGCTTCATCAGTGTCGTACACCTGAATCAGTGTTGACGTGGCAGGAACAGCCATACCGATCAGGATTAAAAAAGGCACTACCGTCCAGGCAATCTCTACGGTTGTGCTTTCGTGAAAGTTTGATGCCTTGTAACCTTTTGATTTGCGATGGTAGATGATGGAGTAAAACATGACCCCGAAGACCAGCACACCAATCACGATACAAATCCAAAGAATCGCGGTGTGTAGATCGTAAATTGCCTGCCCCGTGGCAGTCACTCCCGGTGACATATCCAACTGATTGACCTTTGACCCAGAGGCCAAAGCACCACCGCTTAACACGGTAACAATCAAGGCGGCGGCGTGTATTACTATTGCGCGCAGTCGCTCACTAATGAAACCCATTCTGCTGTGTCTCCGTAAATTAATTTTGTTTGGCGTTGACCCCGCTCCCCATTTCGACACCTGAGGCGCCTCGCGACATCAAACACGGTACACGACGCCAGCCTGTGGAAACTGATCGATCGCGCAGCGGCGAGATTATAGACGATGTTTCAACGAAAAACACTAAGAGGCTGATTCAGGCTAACTTTTTTACAAACCTTTGAATTAATAGCAAAAACCCTACATGTAGACGAGCAAGCAATTAACAAACACCACATATGGTTATATGGGATATTAAAATGTTCAAATAGACGAAAGGTTGTACAAATCGTGTTAAGAATCTTTTTTTGTACTAATTGAGAGATCCATCAACCGAACTGGTTCCGCAGCGGTTTCGGTTCGGCGCGACAGTCCGCGGCTAACACGCGTGGGAAGTTCTGACGACGAAGGAGCCTGCGGCCGCGCTTCTTGAAAACCACAGTCAACGCATTCTCTCAAATCTGCGTCCATGTCGACCACGATAGTATCCATTTTTGCGCATCGAGGGCATACGGCTCCTGCTATAAAACGTCGTCGACTCATAGTATCCTCCTGGTTTTGTATAGTGTAGCGCTTCTAAAGGATATGAGGTATATGGCCGCAGTTCGAAAGTTTAAACAGTGGACACCAAAGCTCGGTAAACGAGTGTTTGTGGATAAAAGTGCCGTGGTCTTAGGTGACGTCGAACTCAGCGAGGACGTCAGCGTCTGGCCGCAAGTATCGGTTCGCGGCGATATGCACCAAATTCGCATAGGGGCTCGGACCAGCGTTCAAGACAACAGCGTTCTTCACATTACGCATGCAGGGCCCTTTAATCCGGACGGATGGCCGCTAATTATCGGTGAAGACGTCACAATTGGTCACAGCGTCACCTTGCATGGCTGTACTATCGGCAATCGTGTACTGATTGGTATGGGCGCTATTGTCATGGACGGCGCCATTGTAGAAGACGAGGTCGTTGTCGCGGCGGGCGCATTAGTTGCCCCGGGCAAGACACTGGAAAGTGGGTACATGTATGCGGGCTCACCCGCCAAGCAAATCCGACCCTTAAAGCAAAAAGAGCGTGAGTTTTTCACCTACAGCGCGAGCAATTACGTACGTCTTAAAGACGAGCACATCGAAGAGTATGGCTGCGGTTACGATTAATAGCCGCTTAAGCCGCCGCCAAAGATCCGCGCAAGTGATTAATGACACTTGCGGTATCAGGACGTTCTTGGTGCCATGTATAAAAGCTTTCCGCGGCCTGCTCTACCAGCATGCCTAAACCATCCGAGACCGCCCAAGCAGCGTTTTCTGCAGCCCAACGCATAAATGCCGTGGGGTCTGCGCCGTACACCATGTCGTAACAACAACAGCGGTCACCTAACAGCGAACCGGGCAAGCTAGGCGTCTCACCTTTCAAACCTGCGCTAGTTGCATTGATAATGATGTCGAACCCGGGTTCAGAGCCTAAATCGGTTAAACTTCTCGCTGTCACCTTACCTAAATCGGCAAATTCTTGCGCTAAAGTCTCGGCTTTAGCAACCGTGCGATTTGCCACAACCAAATACTCAGGACTTTCTCGCAATAGAGGCTCCATAACACCGCGCGCGGCGCCACCGGCACCCAGCAATAGAATTCGAGCACCGCGCAAATTCCAGCCGTGATTTGCAACCATGTCTCTAATCAGACCAATACCGTCGGTGTTGTCACCGTATACCCCATTGGTATCGGGCTTGAGAGTATTGCACGCCTTAGCTCGAATTGCTCTGGCACTGTGGCGCGAAGCCAACTGGTAAGCGCGTTCTTTAAACGGCACAGTGACATTAAGACCCGACCCATCGCCTTTAAAAAAATCCGTCACCGAGCGCTCGAAATCGTTTAGCTCAACACGAATGGCGCGATACTGAAGCGATATGCCGGTTTGTTTCGCAAACTCGGCGTGTATAAAGGGTGAGCGGCTTTGTTTGATCGGATTGCCAAATACTGCGTATTTTCGATGGCCAACCGCCATGGTCACATCATCGCTCATAGCTACACCCACTCTTTAGAGATTAAGTATTTAGACAGCAAATCCGCTTCCGGCGAGCCAGCTTGCGGCTGATACGCATACTCCCATCGAACCAAAGGGGGTAACGACATCAAAATTGATTCGGTGCGCCCGTTAGATTGCAGTCCAAACAGGGTGCCACGATCGAACACCAAATTAAATTCTACATACCGGCCTCGACGATAAAGCTGCCAATTTCGCTCGCGTTCACCGTAAACCATATCACGCCGGCGCTCTACAATCGGTCGATAGGCGCGCATATACGAGTCACCAACAGAACGCATAAAACCAAAACAGCGCTCAAACCCACCTTCGTTCAAATCGTCGTAAAACAAGCCCCCAACACCTCGAGGTTCTTGCCGATGAGGCAAATAGAAGTACTCGTCACACCAGTGCTTGTACTTCGAATAAAGCTCATCGCCAAAGGGCTCACAGGCCGTCTTTGCAGTGCGATGCCACTGGATGCAATCTTCTTCGAACCCGTAATAGGGTGTTAGGTCGTAACCACCACCAAACCACCAGATAGGCGCTTCACCTGCTTTTTCAGCCACAAATAGACGCACGTTGGCATGCGAGGTGGGAATATAGGGGTTTTTCGGATGAATCACCAAAGACACGCCCATCGCCTGAAAGCTACGACCCGCAAGCTCCGGTCGGTGCGCTGTGGCAGATCCTGGCATAGATGCCCCTTGCACGTGCGAAAAATTAACGCCGCCTTTCTCGATAAGGGCACCATCAGCCAACACGCGCGAGCGGCCACCTCCACCTTCTGGGCGATCCCAGGCGTCCGTAACAAAAACGGAGCCGTCTAGGTCACTTAATTCGTCGCAAATCGCTTCTTGCAAGCCCAGCAGATAGTCCTTTACAGATTGAATGTCCATGGTATCGATCTATTACTCCCGGAGGGTTTCGCCCGTTGTACCGTGTCGAATAGCGCTGGTCTTTTGTAAACCCTGTACTCCGCCGGGCATAATAAAATCAACTGAACGCCCAAAGTACTGCCGAACTTCTTGCGCTGTCATGGCTGGCGCTTGTCCTGCTGGGTTAGCAGAGGTAGAAATTATGGCGCCGCCAGAGGCCAACGCCAAATCGCACACAACAGGGTATGCACTTAGACGACAGGCTATAAAATCCGATTCACCTGTGACCCAGCTGGGCCACAAACCATTATGCGGTAACAACCATGTGTGAGGGCCGGGCCAGGTTGCACTAATCGCCTTTTGACGATCCTGTGGCAACGTTCGCAGCAGCGCCATTGCCACGCCCTCATTCGCCAAGGCAACAATTAAGCCTTTTTGCCACGGCCGATCTTTTAAGTCCAATAGCCGTTCGACGGCCCTTTTGTTAAAAGGGTCACACCCTAATCCCCAGACACCTTCCGTAGGATAAGCAATAACCCCGCCTTGCGCTAATACCCTTCGCGCTCTCAGGCAGTGAAAAGGGTAACGCATACCGTTAGCCTTTGAGCTTGGCCTGCAACTCTGCGTTTTTGCTCTCGATTGCGCGAGCGTTGTCGGCACGCTCTTCACGTAAGGCCTCGGCCAATGCTGGATCAGACACCGCTATAATTTGCGCTGCTAAATACGCGGCGTTTTTCGCACCGGCTTTTCCAATAGCAACCGTTGCAACCGGAATACCCGCTGGCATTTGTACGGTCGACAGTAAGGCGTCTAGGCCATCCAAAGATGCGTTCATAGGTACACCGATTACGGGTTTTACCGTGGTGGCCGATACTGCGCCAGCTAAATGCGCGGCCATACCCGCTGCGGCAATAAAAGCTGCACACCCACGTTTATCGGCATCCTCAATAAAAGCCTTGGCTGCAGCCGGGGTACGGTGCGCCGATGTAATTCGAACTTCAAAAGGAATACCGAATTTTTTCAGAACGTCGAAGCTGGCTTCCATGACGGGCAAATCAGAATCAGAACCCATAACGATCGCAACAAATGGCGTACTCATAATCACTTTCCTCTGGCTACTTATGGCAAATATAGGGCGCGCATCTTAACAATGAAACTGTGTCAGGTAAATTTAAAGTCGAACATACCCAAACCCAGAAGCGGCGATGCAATTAGCCAACTCGAGTTCAAGTAAATGCTCTTGCACCCAGGTAATCGGCTTTCTGACCCGCGCCGACAAGTCCACACTGCTTACCGGTGTATCGCCTATTAACCCTAACAGGCGTTCGCACTCTGGACTTAAAGCAACGGTCGTACTGACTTGATCGACAGGCATTGACTGTAACTCAACCCGTAAATTTGTTTTTGCCAAAGTCAGCCAAACGTCTTGAAAATCTCGTATTACGCCGGCGCCATCGATCATTAGATCCAAGCAACCCAAACCCTGACTGTGCAGAGCCGACCAAGGAAAAACCATCAGTTCTTTATTTTGGTCTAAGGCGTGCCGAGCCGTTATCAGCGAACCACTGTTACGTGCAGCCTCCACCACAATCACCAAACGAGATAATCCGCTTACAATCCGATTGCGCTTTGGAAAAGTGTAATGAGTAGGGCCGGTGCCAATAGGGTGATCAGACAGCAAACACCCTTGTGAGAGTATCTGCTGGGCCAATCGATGATGCCGACTGGGGTATATCTTATCAATTCCCGTGCCCAACACGGCAATGGTATGTCCCGACTCCAAAGCACCCGCGTGAGCAAAAGCATCGATCCCGACCGCCATGCCACTGGTCACAACTAAGCCGTTAGCAGCTAACTCACGAGCATAAGTTTGTGCCAATTTCTGCGCTTGCGGCGATGCTTTACGTGCGCCCACCATCGCTATCTGTGGTGTGTTTAAATCCTGCCAAATGCCCCGTCGATACAACACCGGCGGTGGATCGGGAATTTGGTGTAGCAATGTTGGGTAAGCGGCATCGACCTGAGTTAGGACCTGCACACCTAAATCACGCAAAAGGTCTATAATGTTTCGGTCCTCTAGACTCAATCCCCCACAGCGTATTCGTTGCAAAACGTCTTTAAAAGCAGCGGACGAGGTTTTCGTTAGCAACTCAAATGCCGTCCAATCTTGGCTAGAGGCAGCAACGAGGGTAGGGATGTCGCTAAAATGCGCGAATGCCGCTGTAAGTAAGGTATCATTACCGCGAGTGGCGCTGTGTAACAGCGCCGCAACTTCCTGTTCTAAAAGGTCCATAGATCATCCTTGATCGACCGGTTAACAATTTTTTTGTTACGGGGTTTTAACCTTATCCATGACCGACAGCGGGCGACTTGCCTTTAACACAACTGCCAAGCTCGACTTGTCGAAAACTTCAAAGACCATCAGCAACCCCGCCCGCACATCCGGCAGACGCACCATATCGCCCTCAAGTTCATCGCGTACATGGGCCCCAGTTTGGTAAATATGCAGCATATGCCCTACTGCTAGGCCATCGCGAGCACCTTTATTCAGTATGACCGTATTTAACGAACCAATTTGGCTCACACCACCCTCAACCGCAATCATGTATCCATCAGTCACCTCAAATTCTGGCGCCCGAGGTTGATACGCAGCATCAAGAATACGCTCCCGCAGGGGTAACAAACGATCCCCCTGACGAATCTCTTCCTTTACAGTCTTTACTTCAAACTCTGTCAGCTCTGCGCTATCAGAAGAACCCTGTAGCTTTTGGGCCGAGCCAATTAAACGGGCCTCAATCCCCAAGGCTTCGCCGGTGCCCGGGTCTTTAAACTGCTGGCCCAGGCGATACACGCCGTACACAGCATCCTGCCCTGATTGGGCGACCACAGCGACAGGACCGCGAGCAACTACGATATCGCCCGGGGCACTTAATAGATTCTGTTTGTTCGAAGCCAAAATATAGGGGGCTTGTTCGGCCTGAGCCTTCTCTAAAACACGATTGCGACGTAAAAACGCGCCAATCTCATCTAAGCCGATTAACGGGATTGCTAGGTCTAAGGGTGTAACTCGCATTCCCGGTTTAAGTTTTACCTCGCCGCCTCGTGAAATACGTAACTGCGGCCGGCCACCGCTAGGCACGCGTAAACTAAGAACGTCTCCTGGGTAAATTAAGTCTGGATTATCAATATGGGGGTTGCCAGCCCACAGCTCTTGCCAGCGCCAAGGTTCCGATAAATACATATCAGCAATGTCCCAAAGAGTATCTCCCGACTGAACGCGGTATTCTGTGGGCGCCTCCGGGTTTACCTCAAGCAAATCCTCAGCGCTAATGGTGCTTGCGATAAACAAGGACACAAACACACCACACCAAAAACGACTGATTCGACACAACATATTAGGCAACCTGCTATTTCAACCTTTTCGATATGACAGCATGATACTCTTTGTTCACAAAATTCACAGCCCCTGAACGATTTCGATGAATCCCTAACCTGCTTTTAGTCATTGCGGTATAATACGTTAGTTATCCAACGATTTTACGATTATGGCTTTACTGCAAATTTTAGAATTCCCAGACCCTCGCTTGCGCACCGTCGCCAAAGCCGTGACAGAGGTAACAGAGCAGCATCGCGCGTTAATTAAAGATATGTTCGAGACCATGTACCAAGCACCGGGTATTGGTCTTGCGGCAACACAGGTCAATGTGCACGAGCGCATTCTGGTGATCGATATTAGCGAAGACAAGTCAGAACCTCGGGTATTTATTAACCCTGAAGTAGAGGTCCTTGATCCAGAGTTAGGTGAATACGATGAGGGATGTTTATCAGTACCCGGCTTTTATGACACGGTATGCAGGCCTCAGCGCATCAGAGTCCGAGCGCTCAATGAAGATGGTGAAGCTTATTTAGAAGAACTAGGTGGCTTACTGGCAATTTGCTTACAACACGAAATAGATCATCTAGACGGTAAGTTGTTCGTCGATTACTTGTCGCCTTTAAAGCGTAACCGCATCCGTAAGAAGCTTGAAAAAACCCAACGGGCGAAAGGCTAATGACAGATCAACCTTTGCGCGTGGGCTTTGCCGGGACGCCAGATTTTGCCGCCCGACATCTACACGCCTTGTTACAACATGGGTTTGATGTCCCTCTTGTACTCACGCAACCCGACCGGCCCGCGGGGCGCGGTAAAAAACTGATGCCTAGCCCCACAAAAATGGTAGCCGAGGCTGCAAACATACCCGTTTGGCAACCCTCTACATTAAAAGACGAGGGTATTCAAAATGCGTTGTTGAACCAACATTTGGATGTACTCGTGGTAGTCGCTTATGGCATGTTGTTACCGCAGTCAGTTTTGGATATCCCAAAGTATGGCTGCTTGAATGTACACGGGTCGCTATTGCCGAGGTGGCGCGGTGCAGCCCCGGTACAGCGCGCGATTGAAGCCGGCGACACCGAAACAGGTGTTTGCATTATGCAAATGGAAGCGGGCTTAGATACCGGTCCTGTTTTAACGGCGCGCACGTGCCTTATCACACCAACAACTACAGCCGGAACCTTATTTAGCGAACTCGAAACAATTGGGGCACAGGCACTTATTGCCACGCTCGAAGACCTAGACAACCTGCAAAGCCAAGCCAAAACGCAGGATCACGATACATCAACGTATGCTCACAAAATCACCAAAACCGAAGCCTTTATCAATTTTGGCCAACCGGCGATTGAGTTGGACCGCAAGATAAGAGCGTTTTACCCGTTTCCTGGTGCCTTCACCAGCGCCAATAACGAACGCCTAAGAATCCATAAAGCAACAGTCATTGACGATGTCAGTAAGCCAGAGCATCCGGCGGGAACAATCCTTAAAGTAAGCACTGAAGATATTCAGGTACAGTGTGCTGCGGGTATTTTAAGCTTAACCGTAGTGCAACTACCTGGCGGTAAAGCCTTGGCCGTTAGAGATGTAATAAACAGCAATAAAAACCCTTTCAGCGTGGGAGCGATACTTGGTAGGCCTCTGGCATGAATCCCTCAAATGCCAGGTTTAGCGCCGTTCGAGCTGTTAGCCAAGTGTTGATAGGCCATTCAATTCGAGTCTCGGATTATGGTCAAGGCCTAGACCAACAGCAGAAGGCCTTTGCGCATCAACTCGCGCAGGGCACCATAAATGCGCTACCAAGACTAAATGGCTTACTAAGTCAGCTGCTGTCTAAACCCATAAAAGCGAAGGAAGCTGAAGTTCACGCTATTTTGCTAACAGGTCTTTATCAGATTGAGTACCTGCGGACCCCCGATCACGCTGCCGTCAACGAAAGCGTTAATCTAGCTAAGAAACTCAAAAAAACGTGGGCAATCAAGCTGATTAATGGCTGTTTACGCCGTTTTATTCGTGAGCAAGATAAGCTCCGCCAGAATTTAAGTACCGCATCAACAGCAAGTCATTCCGAGTGGATGTACCAAATGATCGCTGAGCAGTGGCCGGAACATGCGGCCAAAATTATTGAGGCCAACAATCATGCGGGGCCAATGTGCCTTCGGGTTAACCAAAGCCTTTTATCTACTGATGAGTACCTGAAGAAACTGACAGCCGCAGATGTTAGCGGTACGCAGTCGCAACAAGCACCCGAATGCATCCGCCTAGATCAAGCTTGCGCCGTCGAGAAACTTCCGGGGTTCAATGAGGGCTGGATATCGGTTCAAGACGAGGCCGCTCAGCTAGCGGCTCCGCTTTTAGCAATTCAACCTGGGCAACGTATTTTAGACGCATGCTCCGCCCCTGGTGGAAAAGCTTGTCACCTAGCCGAGTCTTACCCGAACAGTTTTGTAATAGCCAGAGATGTTAGTAGTGAGCGCTTACTTATGGTTAAACAAAGCATCTCAAGACTAGGGCTTAAGGTCGACATACAGGAGCTGTCAGAAGCACAACGCAGCGAGCGCGAATGCTTTGACCATATTCTAGCCGACGTGCCTTGCTCGGGGTCTGGCGTCGTTCGTCGACACCCCGACATTAAAACCTTGCGCTTACAATCTGACTTGGCGCAGTTTCAGAGGCAGCAGCTCAATATTCTGCAAGACTTGTGGCCTAAACTTAAAATCGGCGGAACCCTTTTGTATGTCACGTGCTCGATATTCGAGCAAGAGAATGATCAAACCGTTCGCCGCTTTCTTAAGCAGGAAAAGCAAGCATCGGTCGATGCCATTTGCAGTTCATGGGGTTACGCCACCGAATTTGGGCGCCAGCTCATTCCCAAAAGAGAGGGCTCAGATGGCTTGTTCTTCTGCCGCTTACAAAAAGCGTAAGACGACAAACAAAAACACTGGGATTCTAAAGCAGGATTCAGTATGGTACACAAAATCTCTTTAGGCTCCGTACCGCGATGAAGATCATCATACTAGGTGCAGGCCAAGTAGGCGGAACACTCGCCGAACAGCTGGCCAGCGAACAGAACGATATTACCGTTGTAGACACAGACGCAGCCATTCTTAGGAGCCTACAAGATCGCCTTGATATTCGCACGGTGGAAGGCCCGGCATCACTTCCATCGACGTTGGAGCGCGCGGGAGCAGCAGACGCCGAACTGATTATTGCAGTGACTAACAGTGACGAAATTAACATCGTTGCCTGCCAAGTCGCGCACAGCGTTTTCAATAGCCCGAAAAAAATCGCGCGAATTCGAGACCAAGATTACCTCAACTATCATTCACGTCTGTTCGAAGAAGCTCACATACCCATTGATGTAATTATTGGGCCCGAACAACTCGTTACACAAAACATTAAGCAACTTATCGTAAACCCAGGAGCACTACAGGTTTTAGATTTTGCGGACGGGCGCGTTCAACTGGTGGCGGTCAAGGCCGTGGCAGGCGGACCCATTGTGGGTCATCAGCTAAAAGAAATTCGTGAGCACATGCCAAAAGTAGATACGCGTGTGGCTGCCATTTTCCGTCAAGATCGCCCCTTAATCCCCGAGGGCGACACGATCGTCGAATCAGGCGACGAAGTGTTTTTCTTGGCCGACCGAAAACACATCCGCAACGTCATGTCAGAACTTCGGCGCATCGATAAGGACTATCGTAATGTCATCGTTGCGGGAGGTGGCAATATTGGTAGTACCCTAGCTTTGGCCTTGGAAGACCAGTACGACGTCAAAATCATCGAACAAAATTATCAGCGGTGCCGCACCCTTTCAGAAAGAATGAAGTCAGCATTAGTACTGCACGGAAGTGCTGCTGACCCACAGCTGTTACGTAACGAGAACATTGAGACCACAGACGTTTTTTGTGCGTTGACCAATAACGACGAATCAAACATTATGATGTCGATGCTTGCCAAGCGTATGGGGGCAAAAAAAGTCATCACGCTTATCACTAACCCTGCGTATTCTGAGCTCATTGGTGACGAGATTGATATTTCAATTTCACCTCAGCAAATTACGATTGGGTCCTTGCTAACCCATATTCGTAAAGGCGATGTCAGTAGTGTGCACTCGCTTCGGCGTGGAGCGGCAGAATCACTAGAGATTGTTGTGCGAGGTGATAAAAAATCATCCAAGGTTGTGGGTCGTCGACTCGATGATATTAAATTACCCGCCGGTGTCACCATTGGCGCGATTGTTCGCGGCAACGAAGTCATTATTGCGCACGGCCATGTGACCGTTGAACATGAGGATCACGTTATTATTTTTGTGACCGACAAAGCCCGAATAGGAGAGGTCGAAAAGCTTTTTAACCCTGGATTTGGATTTTTCTTTTAGATTATGTCGCTAGCAACCTCGTTTAGAATTCTTGGCATGCTACTTATGCTGTTTTCAACCGCGATGCTGCCATCACTAGCCCTTGCATGGCTCGATCAGGACAACACCGTAACCGCGTTCATTGATGGGTTTTTAATTACCCTTTTAGGTGGCTTTTTGCTGTGGGCTCCGTGCGCGGGGGCGCAATCTGAACTACGTATTCGCGATGGGTTTTTTGTAACCTCTTTATTTTGGTTAGTTCTTGGGGTTTTTGGAGCAGCGCCACTATGGCTCGCACCCGACCTTGGCTTGACACTGCCCGCGGCAATTTTTGAATCGATTTCGGGTTTGACCACGACAGGCGCAACCGTATTGGTAGGTCTCGACGAGCTTCCACGATCACTACTTCTCTATCGCCAGTTACTGCAGTGGTTAGGCGGAATCGGAATTATTGTGGTCGCCATGGCGATATTACCCATGCTTGGGGTAGGGGGCATGGCTCTGTATCGCGCCGAAACACCGGGTCCATCCAAAGACAATAAATTAACTCCGCGCATCAGCGGTACAGCGCTGGCTCTATTTTACGTGTACATCACCCTCACTCTGGCCTGTGCTATAGCTTACTACTTGGCCGGCATGAACAGTTTTGATGCAATTGGTCACGCTTTCTCGACCATTGCCATAGGTGGCTTTTCGACTCACGATGCCAGTATGGGCTACTTCGATAACGACGGTATTTTATGGATAAGCAGCCTGTTTATGGCAATAGCTGCCATTAATTTTGGTCTACATTTTTTTGCTTGGAAACATAAAAGCCTGAAAGGCTATATCTATGACCCTGAAACCGGGTTTTTTCTGCTTTGTATTGCAACAAGTATCGTCGTGACTTGCTTACTTTTATTGGCTACAAAAACGCTGGACCCACAAGAAAGCGTGGTGCATGGCGTGTTTCAAGCAATATCCATGGCAACTACTACCGGTTTCACCACGACCGATTTTTCATCGTGGCCCACATTCCTTCCCATGATGCTGATCTTGTTTTCTTTCATTGGTGGCTGTGTAGGTTCTACTGGCGGTGGTTTAAAAGTAATGCGAGTACTATTAATCGTAAAGCAAGGCTTGCGAGAAATGCGCCAGCTTATTCACCCTCAAGCCATTATTCCTTTGCGAGTCGGGGGGCGTCGAGTGGATGCAGCAATTGTGAGTGCTGTTTGGAGCTTTTTCGCGGTTTATGTCATCGCTTTTTTAATGATATTGTTAATTTTAATGGCTATGGGGCTAGATTTTTTAAGCGCATTTTCGGCCGTAGCGGCATCATTGAATAACTTAGGTCCCGGCTTGGGTGATGTATCATCAAACTATTCAACGGTATCAGACCACACAAAATTGGTGTTAGCGTTTACCATGCTACTGGGGCGTTTAGAGGTATTCACCCTATTGGTGTTGTTTACACCCATGTTCTGGCGCCGCTAAGCGCGCTATCCGTTTGCACGTCGTTTTTTTATCAACTCATAGGCCGCTTGAATTTCCTGTGACTTTTCGGTTGCGATTTTGATCATAGAATCAGGCACGCCTTTGGCTATGAGTTTGTCCGGATGGTTTTCACTCATAAGCTTTCTGTAAGCGCGCTTAACCTCGGAATCGGTGGCTGTTTGCTCTACACCTAAAGCTTCGTAAGCCACTTGAATATCGTTAACACTTCCTTTCGAGCCAGGCGTTTGATGAAAACGACCTTGCGCTTGTGCCATACGTAATAAGTGGGCAACCTGAGCTTCACTAAACCCCAGCAATCGGCCAATATGGTCAAGAATATTACGCTCGGCCGGATCCATTGTGCCATCGGCAAGCGCCATAGAAATTAAAAAAAGCAATAGTGTTTGTTTTAGTTGCGGGTGACGGCCGGCAAGGCCCAAAAAATCGTTAACCACGACCTCTAACTGAAACTCGTTAGTGGAACCTTCTTTAAACAAGGCTATCGCTCGTTGTCGACCCAAGGCGTCTAAGCCCATTTGGGCAATTAACATCTCGGCATGAGCAATTTCGGACTCACTGACTCGCCCATCAGCCTTGGCAAGACAACCCAATAACCGAAATGTTGTAGTAAAGAAGCTTTCCTGAATTTTTGCTCGAAACTCTGGAGAGGCAAATTTCGCCAAACCACCCAAACCTTTATCAAAAGCATGGCCCAGCCAGAGTCCTAACAAGAGCCCAAAAGGGCCCAATGTTAAGAAGCCAATCAGGCCACCAACTAACTTTCCCATGTACTGGTTTTTCATTTATTTACCTCGATGGTAAGAATTTGGTCCCTGCTGTGGACGAACTCGAAAGCGCTTGTATGTCCATTGATATTGCTCGGGGTAGGGTGCTAACAAATCGGCTATGCCCTGATTCATAACAGTCATCGCCGCTGTCATATCTTTACTATAAATCGCATCGTCGGCGGGCTTGATAAGCATTTCAAAACCACCATCAACGCGATAGGCAATCAAGTAAAACAAACGCGCACTTGTTCTCTGTGCAAGTTTCACAGCCAGGGTTGGTGTAAAACACATCTGCCCCATAAACGGTGCGTTGCATCCAGCCGAGAGGTCTCTCGGCACCTGGTCTGGTAACACACCAACCGCTCGTCCCGACTTTAAGGCGCGGGTTAAACCAACAACCCCTTTTGGTGTGGTCGGGAACGTTGTCATACCAAAACGGCCCCGCGCATCGACAATAAAGTCTTCAAGGCCCGGCTGCTCGGGTGGCTCGTACAAACAAGACAAAGGCAAAAGTGTATTTATGTAAAGCCCAGCAAACTCCCAGTTTCCAATGTGTGGCCCCAAAAACACAACACCTTGACCTCTTGCTTGGGTTTCAGCAAGCTCATCGAGACCGTGTACTTTAAGGGCCAGCTTACTTATCTCTTGCTGCGATCCAAGCCATACTCGGCCCAATTCGCAAAACCACTCGCCTGCCGCTTGCACGGAACGCCTCGCAAGAGCACGTTGATCTCTGTTACTTAAGTGCGGAAAAGCGAGCTGAATATTAACTTGGGCGATATGTCGCTCACGGAAACCTAAGGCCCACACCAATGCGCCTAGCCAACGCCCGATTCGACGAGCCCAAGATAAAGGCATGATTCTAAGTATAGAAAGGCCCACTTTTATTAAAGATGTTGTCATTCAACCCCTGCTAAGGCGGACCCTTGTGCCCAAGCCCGTATATCGTCTACTCATAAGTCTGTATAATACGGCCCTTTGTACAGCTTGTGTAGCGAGGTTGGCGTGTCTACAGACAATCCAGTGATGTCTTTCCAAGAAATTATTCTCACCCTGCAGAAATTTTGGGGGGACCACGGCTGTGTTATTATTCAACCTCTGGATATGGAAGTTGGCGCAGGAACATTTCATCCTGCTACATTCTTGCGCGCCATAGGTCCAGAAAATTGGCGAGCAGCTTATGTTCAGCCTAGCCGGCGCCCAACCGACGGTCGCTATGGGGAAAACCCCAACCGCCTGCAACACTATTACCAATTTCAAGTTGCGCTTAAACCTTCACCCGACAATATTCTTGAGCTATATCTCGATAGTCTAGCAACCTTGGGCATTGACTCTAAAGTACACGATGTCCGATTTGTCGAAGATAATTGGGAGTCGCCAACCCTTGGTGCGTGGGGGCTAGGCTGGGAAGTGTGGCTCAATGGCATGGAAGTCACCCAGTTTACCTACTTCCAACAAGCTGGCGGTATCGAATGCTTTCCTGTAACGGGCGAAATTACTTATGGGCTTGAACGTATCGCCATGTACATACAGGGGGTAGACTCTTGTTATGACCTGATTTGGGCCAGAGGGCCAAATGGCGACATCACCTATGGCGATGTTTATCACCAGAACGAAGTCGAAATGTCGACCTACAACTTCGAAGAAGCACCCGTAGACTTCTTGTTTACCCAGTTTGACCACCTTGAAACCGAAGCCAAACGCCTTGCAGACAAAGCGTTGCCGCTACCCGCGTACGAAATGGTAATGAAGGCATCACATACATTTAATTTGCTAGACGCACGGCATGCCATCTCAGTGACTGAGAGGCAGCGTTATATTCTTCGTGTACGAGCAATCGCACGAGCTGCCGCGTTAGCCTATTACGATGCCCGTGCGAAGCTAGGTTTTCCGCAAGCCAGCCCCGACATGCGCGATGACGCACTGGCAAAATGGAACAAAGAGGTTCAAGTATGAACGAAGCGTTTTTAGTTGAAATCGGCACCGAAGAATTACCCCCAAAGTCACTTCGTGGTTTGGCCCAGGCTTTCCACGACGAAGTCGTCGCGGGCTTCGCTCAGTTAAACCTTAAACCTGAGCAAAGCGAATGGTTTGCAAGTCCACGCCGTCTGGCGGTAAGAATCAACCGGCTCCCCAATAGAAGCCCAGATACACAAGAAGTCATTCTTGGTCCACCTGCTTCGGCAGCCAAAAATAACGCTGGAGAATGGACCCCTGCCGCAGTTGGTTTCGCAAAAAAACAAGGGCTCAGCGCTGACGAGCTTGAGCTGATTGATTCCGAAAAAGGTCCTCGACTTGGTGTTACTAAGACGGTGCCTGGCGCACAAACCGAGCAAGTTGCTACTCAGGTGGTCAACGAAGCGCTGGCGAAACTTCCTATTGCCAAACGCATGCGATGGGGGTCATCGCGAACAGAGTTCGTCCGACCAGTGCATTGGGTCGTTTGTTTGTATGGCGATAACGACAACCTTGGCAGCATATTCGGACTACCCGCTACGAGAATTTCGTATGGCCATCGATTTATGGCCCCAGAGCCCATTACAATTCAATCGCCCTCTTCTTACGAAGCAAATTTGTTCGCTGTTAAAGTTGTTGTCGACTATGAGAAACGCAGAGCTTTAATACTCGAACAAGTTCAGACGCTAGCAACAACTTTTTCGGCCGAAGCCCAGATTGATGACGATTTACTGGATGAAGTCACCGCACTAGTAGAATGGCCCGTCGCTTTATCAGGTGCCTTTGATCGCGATTTTTTGCGGGTGCCGTCAGAAGCCCTGATTGCCTCAATGAAGGAACACCAAAAATACTTTCACCTACAGGACACAAACGGCAAGCTATTACCTCGCTTCATCACTATAGCTAACATTGAAAGCCCAAACCCAGAACGCATAGTGCACGGTAATGAACGCGTTATTCGTCCGAGGCTCGCCGACGCGGCTTTCTTTTACGACACCGATTTAAAAACTCCTCTGGCTGAACGGCAAGCGGTTCTAGAAAAGATGACGTTCCAGCAGAAGCTCGGGTCCGTTCACGATAAAGTCAGCCGAGTGACGTCTCTTGCTGCAGTCATCGCTACAAAAGTGGGTGCAGACGCAAGTATCGCAACCCGCGGTGCCTCGTTAGCAAAATCAGACCTTGCATCGGAGCTCGTTAATGAATTTCCAGAACTTCAGGGTATTGCTGGGGCATATTATGCTCGTGCCGAAGACCTAGGTGACGAGGTTGCAACTGTTATTGAACAACACTACTTGCCCCGATTCGCAACAGACGCGCTACCTAGCACTCTAGAAGCCACCGCAGTGGCCATCGCCGACCGCTGCGATACTCTAGCGGGCATATTCGCAATTGGTGAAATTCCCTCAGGATCTAAAGACCCTTTCGCGCTTCGCCGAGCATCTTTAGCGCTGTTACGGTTGATCATTGAAAACAAGCTCTCGCTAAACATCAAAGAGTTATTCGCAGAGGCTATCAGTGGATTGCCGTTTCAAGCACCTGAAGACACACTGGAAAACCTAATCTCGTACCTAAACGAGCGCTACTATGCTCGATATGAAGCACAAGGTATCCCTGTAACCACTGTTCGGGCGGTCATTAATCAGAGTGTCAATGAACCTCTCGACTTTCAAAACAGACTCGCTGCTATTGTTGAGTTTTCAGGCATTCCAGAGTCTTCAGAGTTAGCGAGCGCTTACAAACGGGTTGGTAATATCCTCGCAAAGGCGGGCTCATTTGACGCAAGCTACACCAACGAATTGCTAGTTGAAGCAGCCGAAAAAGCACTTGCCAAGGCGATTCAAACGCTCACACCCGCTCTTGATCAAGCCATCAAGACCCAGGATTATTCCGCGTATTTAACGCATCTGGCGTCCTTGCGTGAACCAATCGATGTTTTCTTCAACGAGGTAATGGTAAACGCTGAAGACGTGAAGCTAAGGCAAAACCGCTTGGGCTTACTCGCTACTATGGCCTCTTTATTCGGTGCCGTTGCAGACCTTAAAGAACTAGCCATTTCGTAGATTACTACTAACCGGTAGGACTAACATACTGCCCTTTAAAAAAGACCCTGCTCCTTTATCAAACAGGGCTTTATAAAGGCTTTTTAGTTAGTTACACATCTAAATTGGCCACGTTTAACGCATTTTGCTCGATAAATTCGCGACGCGGCTCGACCTGATCGCCCATTAAAGTTGTGAACATTTGATCGGCCATAATGGCATCCTCAATAGTAACCTGCAGCATGCGGCGGCTTTCGGGATCCATCGTCGTTTCCCACAGCTGATCCGGGTTCATTTCACCCAAACCCTTATAACGCTGGATGCTGTAGCCTTTTGCAGCTTCGGTCATCAACCAAGATAAGACCTCGGTAAACTCACGAACAGGCTGCGATTTCTCGCCTCGACGAATGGCGCCTTCAGGGCCAATTAAATCACCCAACGTAGCACCCAGAGCCGTTAACTGTCGATATTCTGCCGACCCAAAGAAGTCCCGGCCCAAAACAGTTTCATACTCTACCCCGTGGTTATAAAATTTAACGACGGGCAAATATAAACTGCGTTCCGGGTCCTTACGAACAAACACAGAGTACTCGCTACCATTTACCGAATATCGCTGTAACCGGTCGCTCAGATTCGCGCCAAACTTCTGAACATTCTGTTCATCAGCCATGGCATCTACCGTTAAAACCTCGCTATAAACCAAACGCCACAACACATCATGAGTATACAAACGAGATAAACGTGCAATGGTTTTGTCAACGGCTCGATACTGCTCGACCAAAGCTTCCAGCGCCGCGCCCGAAATTGGCGGAGCCTCAGGATCAGTAATCAAGGCTGCATCGTCTAGTGCCGCTTGCGTTAAGAACGCGTTAAGCGCGTCGTCATCTTTTAAATACTGAGACTGCTTGCCTTTGCTAATTTTGTACAACGGCGGCTGCGCTATATAAATGTGACCACGCTCGATAAGCTCCCGCATGTGCCTAAAGAAAAATGTCAACAACAAGGTGCGGATGTGCGAACCGTCCACATCGGCGTCAGTCATAATAATAATAGAGTGGTACCTTAACTTATCGGCATTAAACTCCGAGCTCCCAATCCCGCAACCTAAAGCTGTGACGATAGTTCCTACTTCTGCCGAACCTAGCATCTTATCGAATCGCGCTTTCTCGACATTAAGAATTTTACCTTTAAGTGGTAAAATCGCTTGAAATTTACGGTTCCGACCCTGCTTGGCCGAACCGCCTGCGGAATCGCCCTCAACGAGATAAACCTCTGACAAAGCGGGGTCTTTTTCTTGGCAATCCGCCAACTTACCGGGTAGACCAGCAATATCCAAAGCACCCTTTCGACGTGTCATTTCGCGAGCTTTACGGGCTGCTTCTCGAGCACGCGCAGCATCCAACATTTTTCCGACAATTGTTTTTGCGTCACCAGGATGCTCAAGAAGATACTCGCTTAAACGCTCGGCCATTGCCTGTTCTACCGCTGTTTTGACCTCAGAAGACACCAGCTTCTCTTTCGTTTGCGATGAAAACTTGGGGTCAGGAACTTTCACTGAAACAATCGCCGTCAAACCCTCTCTAGCATCGTCGCCGGTAGTTCCTATCTTGGCCTTTTTACCCAATCCCTCTCGCTCGATATAGCTGTTTAATCCGCGAGTTAGGGCTGCTCTAAAGCCCGCTAAATGAGTGCCACCATCCTTCTGTGGAATGTTGTTGGTATAACACAATAAATTCTCTTGAAAGGAATCGTTCCACTGAAGTGCAACCTCTACAGCCACACCCGTTTCTTCATCCGCTTCGTTTGAAAAATGAAACAACTTGTTGATCGGGGTTTTGTTGCGGTTTAAATAATCAACAAAAGCACCCAAGCCGCCATCGTAGTTATAAACCTCGCTTTGACCAGAACGCTCATCAGTTAACTTAATGTTTACGCCAGAATTCAAGAAAGCCAGTTCACGTAGACGCTTCGCCAAAATATCAAAGTGAAACGCGATGTTACTAAAAGTATCGGGCGAAGGACAAAACCGAACTGTTGTACCTGTTTGTTGGGTCTCACCAACCACAGCCAAGGGTGCTTGTGGCACACCGTGTTGGTAGTGCTGCTCAAAAACCTTTCCTTGACGACGGACGGTTAAAATCAAAGACGACGACAACGCATTAACCACTGACACACCAACGCCGTGCAGACCTCCCGAAACTTTATACGTGTTGTCATCGAACTTGCCGCCAGCGTGCAGCACCGTCATAATCACTTCGGCTGCAGAAACGCCCTCTTCATGCATTTCCGTTGGTATTCCACGGCCATCATCTGTGACAGTAATTGACTCGTCCGGGTGCACAATAATTTCGATGGTCGAACAATGACCCGCCAACGCTTCATCAATACTATTATCAACGACCTCAAACACCATATGGTGCAATCCAGTACCATCATCCGTATCGCCGATGTACATTCCCGGGCGCTTTCGTACAGCATCCAAGCCCTTCAAAACGGTAATACTTGAGGAATCGTAGTTTTGATTCGACATAAAAGAGGCAACCCTGTAGGAAAACAGAGCCCATTATAGCACGTGTCTGCCAAATTGGGTGTTATTCGGAAGCCGAGACCACCCCATGTTCCACGTGGAACACCTTATAATGCCGACCTGAAAGCCCCTCCAAAAGCGGGGACAGCGCCGGCGCCGAAGTCGTTGTCGCAAACACCTGAACACCTCCCGACGCCAACACAGAATCCAAAACCCTGCCGAGCGCTCGCAGGCGCTCTCCATCAAATTCCGCCGACACATCGTCCAACAACAGACTTATGGTCTCCCCGCGCAACCCCCTATCGCGCAGCCCGTCATTCCCGCCACCCGCCCGACCGCCCCCGTGGACCGCGGGCGCCCCATCATCAGGGCGCGAGCAATATTGATAGTATCTAACCTGCGCCAACTTCATCGCCAAAACCACCAGCTTTAGCTGACCCCTCGACAGTATGTCTCTTGCAAGCCGTGCTGACCCAGCCACACTCTTGCCAACCAACACCTGAACATCTGCCCGATGAGGGCCACACTGCGTAAATCCTCGACTCAAATCTGTCGCGAGACCCTTTTTGAGCGCCTCTTGTAGTGTGGCTCCCCGACTCCAACCACACCGATACCCAAGCTGAACCCCCATGTGCCCACCACCCAACTCATCCAGTGTTTCCAAGAACAGTCGATTCAACAAACCAAACTGCTTGTGACGAAAACCAGCGACCGTCTCGCCCAGCTCTGCCACAGAGTCAGTCCATATCGACAGCTCTTGGCAACACTCGGCGGCAGCCACAACAGACTCACCAGGCGGCGCTGGCACACCCAAGTCGCGGGTTATTCGTCTCATGATCGAGTTCCGCTGTTGAAGGGCGAGGGAATACCTCTTGGAAGCGTCGTTGAAATCGTGTTCCACGTGGAACACCGCCCAATCAATATAGCGCCGCCGCTCTGCTGCCGCACCCGTTAGTAAATCGAACGTGTCTGAGTTAAGTGCCAGCGCCGGCAAGCGAAGCGCCATGTCGGACAATCGATGGACCTTTGCCCCATTAATTTTTATTTGAATATCTCCGTTAGCCAGCCGTGACAACCCCAACCGATCTATGTTCGGGGGCTGATCAGTGACCGGGGTCGACAAGCCAACACCTGTTATCTGCTCACCAAAAACGACTAAGCGGTCGCTCCCAAAGCTTACTAACGCATCCTTTTGGCCACCCTGCTTTCGAAACGACCTTCCGTGACCCAGGGTATGTATTGCTTCTAATACAGAGGTCTTTCCAGCACCATTATCTCCCAGAAAAACATTAAATACCGACAGGTCGCCTATATGCTGCGTGGCGATGTTTCGGAAATTGACAATCTGTACACGGGTTAACATTTTTAACGGTGACCTGCTGTATCACTCGGTTTTATTGGATTGGCTATAAAAAAGGCCCTTGTATAAGAGCCTTAAATAACAATGCTTGCCACGAAGGGCCTCACAGCCTCATAGGCATCACAACATACATTGCATTTGCATGCTCCGCCGCCGCTTCTAACAGGGCGCTTCCACTTGGATCCGATAAGCTAATTTTTACATTATCTTCGTGGATCACACCCAGTACGTCTAGCAAGTAACTCACATTAAACCCTATCTCTAAAGACTCGCCCTGATACTCCACCGATACAATTTCTTCAGCCTCTTCTTGTTCGGGGTTGTTTGCCACGACCTGAACCTGATCGTTTGACAGGTGTAGGCGAATTCCGCGATACTTTTCGTTACTTAAAATAGCTGCCCGCGACAGCGCGCTTTTCAGCACGTCGCGCTCTCCGACAACCGTTTTGGTCGAGTTTTTTGGCAAAACACGCTGATAATCTGGAAATTTCCCATCAACTAACTTACTAATAAACGTAAACGAAGCCGTGTCTACCTTTAAGTGGTTGTCACCCAAAGACACCTCTGCCGGCGCATCACCCGGATGCAACAACCGTGATAACTCGAGCACACCCTTTCTTGGCAAGATAATTTGGGTGGCGTCCGGCCCCGCTAAGCCCTGCACCACCCCACCGCTCAATGCGATGTGGCTGGTTGCCAAGCGGTGGCCGTCTGTAGCAACAACGCGAAACTCACCCGAACTAAGCTCCCATAACATTCCATTCAGATAATAGCGAACATCTTGCTGGGCCATGGCAAACGCGGTTTGTTCAATAAGCGCTTTTAAGGCCTGTTGATCCACCGTCATCGACCCCCGGACATTAAGTGAATCCACCAGCGGAAACTCGGTTGCCGGCAGAGTCGCCAGGCTAAATCGTGACCGGCCAGACTTCACAACCAGTTTTGCACCATCTTGTACGAGCTCTATGACACTACCTTCTGGTAAAGACTTACAAATATCGAACAATTTGCGACCAGGCACTGTCACCGACCCGCCAACAGAATCGGGGTCTTCTAGAGATACTCGTCCTGTTAGTTCAACTTCCAGATCTGTACCCACCAGCGACAACTGGGAGCCTTCGACGCTAACCAGTACATTGGCCAGTATTGGTAATGTTTGGCGGCGCTCAACAACACCGGCCACCAAACTCAAGGGCTTAACTAGAGCTTCTCTTTCAATTGAAAACTTCATCGAAAATCCTTAACTATTTTCTACTATTGCCAGCAGTATCATTTATGTTGTTAGTGCCCTAAGAAGATTTTTGACGTCCTCTCTGATATCGTTATTCGTGCCTTTCAGCTCTTCTATTTTACGACATGCATGCAAGACTGTCGTGTGATCTCGACCACCAAAACTGTCACCTATCTCCGGAAGACTATGATTAGTTAGCTCTTTGGCCAAGGCCATCGCCACCTGCCTTGGTCTGGCAACCGAGCGACTCCGCCTTTTAGACATCAAGTCTGCAACTTTTATTCGATAATATTCCGCAACAATCCTTTGTATATTATCTAAGCTGACCTGCTTGTCTTGCAGCGCCAACAAATCTTTAAGGCTATCTTTCACCATCGCAATATCTATCGGCTTCTGGTGAAAGTGAGCGCTCGCCATCACGCGTTTCAAGGCACCCTCTAGCTCACGAACATTCGAGCGTATGCGCTGAGCAATAAAGAAAGCCGCATCCTCTGGCAAAAACACACCAATCTGATGGGCCTTTTTCATTAAAATAGCAACTCGAGTCTCTAGCTCCGGTGGCTCCACCGCGACCGTTAACCCCCAGCCAAAACGAGATTTTAAGCGCTCTTCTAATCCATCGATTTCCTTAGGGTACCTATCACAAGTTAATATCATTTGATGGCCACCTTCAAGCAATGCGTTGAACGTATGAAAAAATTCTTCTTGTGATCGCTCCTTGCCGGCAAAAAACTGGATATCGTCAATCAACAAGGCATCCACCGACCGATAGTACCTTTTAAAATCTGATATCGCATTTAGTTGCAATGCTTTCACCATATCCGCGACAAAACGCTCACTGTGCAAATATATAATCTTAGCGTTAGGGTTGTCTTGTTTTAAGGCATTACCCACAGCGTGCATCAAATGCGTTTTTCCAAGGCCAACCCCCCCGTAAATAAACAGCGGGTTGTAGGCAAAGCCGGGGTTATCTTTAATTTGACGAGCTGCCGCCAAAGCTAGCTGATTTGATTTACCCTCGACGAAAGAGTCAAAGGAATAGTGCTCGACCAAATTGTTTTGATGCGACAAGCCGCCCTCTACTTGCACACCGACATTTCGGGTGGTAGTCGTTGTCGTGGTGTCAGGCTTGCCAACAACTGACAGGCTTGGCGTATCTGGTTTTGATGACTGACCCACTCGAGAATCTGCCTTTGGCCTTGCCGCTTGCGTCACTATGCCGAACTTCAAATCTAGACGCTGCTCTCCGAGCTCTGCCCGAAGAACTTCTTCAATGCGATCATTAAACTTTTCTTTGACGAAATCTCTTATAAACCGGTTGGGTGCGAGTACATAATGCGTGGTACCTTGCTGATCTAGCAGGAGAGGAGCAATCCATGTTCTGTATTGTTGATCTGGTATTTGTTCAGATAGCCTTGTCAAACATTCTTGCCAATCAATCTGTACCACTTTTGCCCCCGTGCCGGGACGGCCATCACGCCGTTCCAAATTCATAGTTCACCCATCGTTTTTATCGCTGTGAGCAAATCTTAATGTTTTTAAGAAAAATTATCCACAACCAACGTGGGTTTTTTTGTTTTTTTATAAAAAACAACGGTTTATCGTTTTTTTAAGTCAAACAACTTCGTTCTAAACCAAATTTGCTGTGGATAAGTTTTGTATAAGTTGTTAGAAACAGGTGCGTTTTTTGTTTGTTTTTCCAATACCTTTTTTTCACTTTTTTAAACATTTACCTCCGTTTTCAGCTTGCTTACATTACAGAAAGGATCTAGAATACGCGCCCTTTGAACGGGCCTTTGGCCTTAAAACAAATTACTTGTTAGGTATTGATCATGAAAAGAACTTTTCAGCCAAGCGTCTTAAAACGCAAACGCACCCACGGTTTCCGCGCTCGCATGGCTACTAAGTCAGGCCGTCAACTTATTAACCGCCGTCGCGCAAAAGGTCGTAAGCGTTTATCCGCTTAATCGCCCCTGGACCTCTTCTTGGTTCCGTGAACGATTGTAAGCACCTTTCCTCTTTTGGTCGGCAAAAAAGATTGCTGACCAAAAGCGACTATCAACACGTATTTAGCAACGCTCCTTTCAAAGCCCACTCTCAAACCTTTTTACTGCTCGCAAAACCAGGCATGGGTGGTCAGTCTCGCTTGGGGCTTGTCATTGCCAAAAAGCATGTCAAAACTGCTGTCGGGCGAAATCGCATAAAACGACAGGCTCGCGAAGTGTTTCGGTGTCAAAAAGAGGGCGCTTTGCCGCTAGACATGGTATTGTTGGCGCGCTCAGGTGCTGGAGTTTTGAACACAAAGTCGATACGACACGCTATTGGTAAAATAATTGCGAACGTTCAAGCTCAAGCCTCACGAACCGTTAGTGAATATCGTAAATCCGATGCGTCAGTTGCTAATTAATTTTATAAAGCTTTATAGTTTGCTCTTAAGCCCCTTTTTAGGCCGCAACTGCCGCTTTTATCCAACCTGCTCTGAATATGCAGTAGAAGCTTTGAAAGAGCATGGTACTTTGCGCGGATCAGTACTAACCGCTCAAAGGCTAGGAAAATGTCATCCATGGCACGACGGCGGCTATGACCCGGTTCCCAAAACTCAACAACCCATAAATAAGTGATCACTATGGATATTCAACGCTACGCACTCATTGGCGCCATAGCCGTTCTTTCATGGATGCTACTAACCGAGTGGGTCATCTTTAAAGACAAAGCCACAGAGCAACAAGCCATCATGGCGCCACTCGTTGAAGCGCCTGGCTCCGCAACCATCGGTGACCTGAGCTCAGATATACCTAGTGTTATTGACGCCGCTAACGAGCCTTCTTTCGTCAATCCAAGCACCACAAGCCAAGGTGCTGTGACTGTCACTACCGATACTTTAGTTGTGACTATTGATTTACAAGGAGGGGACATTGTATACGCGGGCCTGCGCAATTATTTGGCCAAACTCGATAACCCGTCAGATCCTTTTGTGTTGTTAGAACAAAACGCTAGGCGCGCTTATGTTGCACAAAGTGGTTTAGTCGGACCTGACGGCACCGATACTAAACAGCGCGCTCAATACGAAACAGAAAATACAAGTTACACACTAGAAGACAACCAAAACTCGTTAACCGTAACGCTTTATCACAATGGCACCAATGGCCTATCGGTAACGAAAGAATTCGTGTTTAACCGCGGCTCCCACCTTATTGACGTCAACTATCAACTTTCTAACAACGCTGTAGAGTCCAAAACAGTCTATTTATTTGGACAACTAAAACGAGACAGCTCTGCTGATCCATCGCGTGAAAATTCCGGCATGGGTTTAGCGCCCTTTTTAGGCGCCGCAACCAGCAACACTGACGATCGCTTCAAAAAATTCACCTTCGCCGATATGGTGGAAGAACCCTATAAGGCACAAACTCAAGGCAGCTGGATCGCTATGATTCAGCACTACTTTTTAAGTGCCTGGATACCTAACCCTAATAAAACACACACCTACACCACCCGCGTTACCAAAGATGGATTTAACATCGCCGGATTCCTAAGTCCCGCTACAGTCATTGCGCCTGGCTCCACAGCAGCCACCAGCGCGAAGCTTTACGTTGGACCAAAAGACCAATATTCACTAGAAAAAATTTCTCCTTTCCTCGAGCTCAGCGTCGATTACGGCTGGCTTTGGTGGATTGCCCAACCGCTATTCTGGCTGCTAACTAAAATTCATGACTTAGTCGGTAACTGGGGTGTCGCCATTATTTTACTCACCGTGCTTATTAAAGGTGCCTTTTTCAAGCTATCGGCGACAAGCTACCGTTCAATGGCGAATATGCGCCGCGTACAACCAAAGATGGCTGATATACGCGAGCAGTATGCCGACGATAAACAAAAACAAAGCCAAGCGATGATGGAGCTGTACAAGAAAGAAAAGATCAACCCAATGGGTGGCTGCCTTCCTATTCTTGTGCAAATGCCCGTGTTTATTGCCCTTTATTGGACCCTGATGGAAAGCGTAGAGCTGCGACATGCGCCTTTTGCTTTATGGATTCACGACCTGTCTGTTATGGATCCTTACTTTGTGCTTCCTATCCTTATGGGCGCTAGCATGTGGTTTATGCAAAAACTCAATCCACCACCACCAGACCCTATGCAAGCAAAGTTAATGCAATGGCTACCCATCGTATTTACCTTCTTCTTCTTATGGTTCCCTGCCGGCCTGGTGCTGTATTGGGTTGTGAATAATCTGCTGTCGATGACGCAGCAATACATCATTACCAAACAAATAGAGAACTCAGCACCTAATCGCTAATGCACGCAGGCCCAGCTTCCGACAGAGATACAATCTGCGCCATTGCCACACCACCAGGACGAGGTGGTGTCGGCATTATTCGGATCAGTGGATCTAAAGCGCTAGCTATTGCGAGCCAATTATCCTCCGTCACCAACATCACTCCACGAACGGCGCATTTTAGCTCGCTTAACACATCTCGAGGTGAGTTAATCGACACCGGCTTATTGCTGTTCTTTGCAAATCCAGCGTCTTTTACCGGAGAAGATGTTATTGAGCTGCAAACCCACGGTAGCCCAATCGTCTTAAACCGCTTGCTCGCCGAAATTTGCTATCTAGGAGGCCGTCTTGCAGAGCCAGGCGAATTTTCAAAGCGGGCTTTTTTAAACAATAAACTAGACCTAGTTCAAGCAGAGGCTATCTCTGACTTAATCAATGCAAACACAGAGACTGCCGCAAAGAACGCTCAAAACTCATTGCAAGGCGCCTTTTCCAATCACGTTAACGGCCTATTAACCAAGATCATTAGTTTGCGCGTTTTAGTTGAGGCTGCCATCGACTTCCCAGAAGAAGAAATCGATTTTATTTCAGAGCTCGATGTCCGAAGCCAACTACTAGCTATAATTAAAGAGACCGAGAATACACTTCACCAAGCTAATCAAGGACAAATTATCCAGGAAGGTCTTGCTGTTGCATTGGTAGGTGCACCGAACGCCGGCAAGTCTTCTTTGCTTAATCAACTCTGCGGATTAGACAAAGCGATTGTAACGGACATACCAGGTACCACCCGTGACATCCTAGAAACAATTGTTAACATCAAAGGAGTACCTGTTACCTTTATCGATACTGCTGGCCTTAGGGTAACCGACGACATAATCGAGCAGGCTGGCATTCAAAGGGCTGTCGATACCTTAAACCGTGCGCAATTAGTCCTGTTTTTAATGGATGCAAGTGCTACTTCTCAGCAATCTGTAAGCCTATATTCGCTTCTGCCGCCGAATCTAGCTGAAGCCTGCCTAGCGCACCCATTTATTGGAGTCAGTAATAAGATTGACCTGCTTAATGGGCCTATGCCATATATCCAAGAAGCAACAACTAATGTGAGTATCGCTGCTAAATTAGGCTTAAATATCGAAGAACTAAAACAGGCCATTATTGACGCTATGGGTCTGCATCCTGAATCAGAACACCTTTTCTCTGCAAGACAACGTCATATTTCTGCATTGCAAGCCACGCTCAACGCACTTCAAAATGGCTTTGACCAACTTCAAGACCATGCCGCCTCAGAATTACTGGCAGAAGACCTTCGTCTTGCTCAGCTGACTATCAATTCCATTACTGGTGAATTTACCAACGAAGACTTATTAGGCGAAATTTTTAGTAGTTTTTGCATCGGAAAATAAAGTTATCCACAACAAATCACAGGTCATGCACAGACTAGTTCTGAGTTTCATAGACCTGTGAACAAAAAATGTAGAACGCCTGAAAAAAAAGTGTACAAAAAAAAGCCTTAAATGCGCGCAAAGTTATACACAGATTGTGCTTACTATTTCCACCTACTTTAGCCCTATTTTTACATCTTTTTTAAACCCATTAAAGTTATGATTTTATTGAGTTTTATGGTCTTCTGCACAGATATCGTGTGTCCTAATAACTACTAGAATAAGAACTATATACCTAATATATATCTCTTTATTTAATCATAAATTATGAATAACACTTCTATAAAAAGACCAAGAACAAATTTTGGCTTGAGCAAATATTTACTCGTATAATGGGCAACTTTTCAGAGTTAAGAGGGTTATTCAGTGGACTATCCACAGACCTTTGACGTTATTGTTATCGGTGGCGGTCATGCGGGAACAGAAGCAGCACTAGCTTCGGCTAGAATGGGCTGTAATACGCTATTAATCACACACAGCGTCGATACCTTAGGTCAAATGTCATGCAACCCTGCTATCGGCGGGATTGGTAAAAGTCACCTTGTTCGAGAAATCGACGCCTTAGGTGGCGCAATGGCAGAGGCCACCGATGAAGCAGGTATTCAATTTAGAGTCCTTAATTCTCGCAAAGGTCCCGCTGTGCGAGCAACCCGCGCACAAGCCGATCGTGTCTTATACAAAGCTGCGATTCGAAAGCGTTTAGAGCAACAAAAGAACCTATGGATTTTTCAGCAAGCAGTCGATGATTTAATCATTAAAGCCAATCGCGTCGAAGGTGTGATTACTCAAATGGGGCTTCGCTTTAAGGCACCCTCAGTGGTCCTAACCGCAGGAACATTTTTAGCGGGTAAAATTCATATAGGTCTAGAACAAAGTCAGGGAGGTCGCGCGGGCGACCCCGCCGCAATGACCTTGGCTGCGCGTTTGCACGACCTTGATTTGCGGGTCGACCGCTTAAAAACAGGAACTCCACCACGAATTGATGCTCGAACGGTAGATTTTTCTGTTATGCAAGAGCAGTGGGGTGATACCCCCGAGCCGGTTATGTCATTGATGGGCTCAATTAAAACGCACCCTAAGCAAATGTGCTGTTGGATAACGCACACTAATGCGCAAACACACGATATTATTGCCAAGAACCTCGATAGGTCGCCTTTATTTTCGGGGGTCATTGAAGGTACTGGGCCAAGATATTGCCCCAGCATTGAAGACAAAATTCATCGGTTCGCCGACAAAGATTCGCATCAGGTGTTTGTAGAACCAGAAGGCTTAACAACTAACGAGTTGTATCCAAACGGAATCTCGACAAGTTTGCCTTTTGATGTGCAATACGCTGTAGTTCGAAGCATAAGAGGCTTCGAGAATGCCCATATTGTTCGTCCTGGATATGCAATTGAATATGACTTCTTTGATCCCAGAGGCTTAAAGCACACGCTCGAAACCAAGGCGATAAGTGGGTTGTTCTTTGCCGGGCAAATCAATGGCACAACAGGCTATGAAGAAGCGGGCGCACAAGGCTTAATTGCTGGTCTAAATGCCGGTTTACGTGTGAAAGGCATTCCTGCATGGTACCCGACCAGAAAAGAAGCCTACATTGGCGTTATGATTGATGATTTGGTGACCCACGGAACCGCAGAACCTTACCGGATGTTTACTTCTCGCGCAGAGTATCGATTGATGTTGCGTGAAGACAACGCGGATCAACGGTTAACGACTGTCGGTCGAGAGTTGGGTCTTGTAAATGATGAGCGTTGGCACGATTATTCGACTAAAATGGAGCAGGTGTCTGCGGAACACGAGCGTTTGGCAACCACCTACATTCAAGCGAAAACGCCTCAAGCTGAAAAGATACAAACGATTAGCGGTAAACCGTTAACACGAGAGTATTCTTTGCTAGATTTGCTAAAACGCCCCGAATTGCGATATGTGGACGTTGCTAATTTAAAGGGAAATCCCTGTGAAAGAGCCGATGTGGCTCAACAAGTCGAGATTGAGTCGAAATACGCGGGTTACATTGCGCGACAAGAACAAGAAATTCAGCGTATGGCCGGCCAGATTGATACCCAAATTCCCGGTAATTTTAATTATCAGTTGGTATCTGGTTTATCGAATGAGCTACGGTCTAAACTGGAAGACGTTCAACCGCTCACCTTGGATCAAGCGGGTCGGATTGCGGGTATGACACCAGCCGCTTTATCGTTGTTAGCCATCTACTTAAAAAGACATCGCTCTGACAAAGAAGTTAAGAAAAGTGCCTAACGAACCGGCGCTAGCACAGCTTTTACAACAAGGACTCGACCAAATACAGCTGGCTTTAAGTGAGCAGCAACAAGAACAACTGTTGCTTTATGTGGCTTTACTTCAAAAATGGAATAAAGCCTACAACTTAACCGCTGTGCGCGATCCAGAGGAAATGCTGATCAAGCATATTCTAGATTCTTTAAGCGTAGTGCCTTTTTGTGGGGAAGCGCGAAGCCTGCTCGATATTGGCGCCGGCGCAGGGTTACCCAGCATGATTCTGGCTATAGTTTACCCAGGCTTAACGGTTTTTGGCTTAGACAGCAATATTAAGAAAACGCGTTTTATGCAGCAAGTTGGCTACGAACTAACTTTGTCTAATTTACATGTTGTCCATGCAAGAGCAAACACGGCCGAGCTAACGCACACCTTTGATATTGTTATTTCAAGAGCGTTTGCGTCACTTTTTGATTTTATTGAACTGGCATTACCGCGATTAACGCCTAAGGGTCAGATTTATGCCATGAAAGGCCGGTATCCTGAGTCAGAACTAGCCGAAGCCTCGTCGCTGTGCGATATTAATAAAGTAATTCCATTATCGGTGCCGTACTTACCGGAAGAACGGCATCTGATTATTGCCACCGCGCTTTCTACGAATAAGGTTAATTAAGTGCCACAGATTATCGCTATTGCAAACCAAAAAGGTGGCGTAGGTAAAACGACAACCTGCGTCAATCTTGCGGCTTCTCTGGCGGCTATGAAGCGCCGCGTATTGTTAATTGACTTAGATCCTCAAGGTAATGCAACCATGGGGTCTGGGGTCAACAAAAACGAACTCGACTTAACGGTTTGCGATGTATTGTTAAACCGAGTTGAAATTACTAAAGCAATCGCCCGTTCAGAAGTCGCCAGGTTTGATGTCTTGCCTGCAAATAGCGACTTAACTGAAGCCGATGTTAAATTGATGGGCGAAATAGGGCGAGATTCACGTTTGCGCAAAAGCCTGCAGAAAATACAAGACCAATACGATTACATCTTAATTGATTGCCCTCCGACGCTTACAATGTTAACGGTAAATGGTTTGGTGGCAGCAAATGGCATTATTATTGCTATGCAGTGTGAATATTTTGCTCTAGAGGGTTTATCGGACCTGCTCGAAACGGTTGATGGCGTGAAAGAACATTTGAACCCCGGTTTGGATATTGTCGGTATACTCCGAACTATGTTTGATCCAAGAACGAGTTTAACGAACGATGTGTCCAATCAGTTGCATGAATTTTTTGGGAAAAAAGTGTTTCGTACAGTGGTACCTCGGAATATTCGCTTGGCCGAAGCGCCTAGTCATGGCCTACCCGCTATGCATTATGATAAACAATCAGCGGGCGCCAAAGCCTATTTGGCTTTAGCTGCCGAATTAGTGCGGCGCCAGAGTACAGCAAACAGGTAAATTGTATGTCAGCAAAAAAAAGAGGTTTGGGTAGAGGTTTAAACGCGTTGTTACGTGAAACGAACCACGAAGCATCTTCTTCAGAGAGTAATAATACAGAGCAAGACTTGGGTGATTACGCCACCTTAAAAAAGTTGCCAGTCGAGCTTATCCAACGAGGGCAGTATCAGCCGAGACGTGATATTGAACCTGAAGCCTTAGAGGAATTAGCCGCGAGCATTAGGGCTCAAGGAGTAATGCAACCAATCGTTGTTCGAGAAATTGCACCGCAAAAATATGAACTTATCGCCGGAGAAAGACGCTGGCGAGCCACCCAATTAGCCGGCTTAGATACCATTCCCGCATTAGTGCGTAAGCTTAGCGACGAAACTGCGTTGGCAATGGCGTTAATCGAAAATATTCAGCGCGAAGACTTGAACGCAATGGAAGAAGCTATTGCTTTACATCGCTTACAAACAGAATTTGAATTGACACAACAAGAAGTCGCAACTGCGGTAGGTAAATCACGATCCACGATTGCTAACTTTTTACGCTTAATGTCTCTTCCTAAGGAAACGCAAGTTTTGCTTGAGCGCGGTGATATTGAAATGGGTCATGCCAAGGCATTACTAGGTTTGCCTCAAGACCAGCAGGCCGCGGCGGCTCGGTGGGTGGTTGCCAAGGGTTTAACCGTTCGTGAAACCGAGGCTCTCGTAGCGCGGCAACTAGAAGGCGACAACCAAAATAAGGAACAACTAAAGCAAGACCCCAATATTAAAGCGCTAGAAACAGAACTCGCGTCTAAACTAGGTGCTAAAGTCCAGATACAGCACGGGCGAAAAGGCAAAGGAAAGCTGGTTTTGGCTTATAATTCACTCGATGAATTAGACGGAATATTGGCTCATATCAGCTAGGCGCGATTCTTCTGGTGAATAATCCTCATTTTATCGAGAGCTTTAAGTTGAACCTTAAGGGCTTAATCTCTATAATTCGCCCGCTTGCACGCGGCCTCTAAAAGTTATGGATGCCAAGCGCTCGAACGTAACGCAATATCGTTCGCTAATGTGGCGAACTTTTTTTTGCATGTTTTTCGCAGCGGGCGCGCTGGCAGCCGGTGGTTCTTTTTGGTTAACGTCTAATCAGACAGCATCGTTGGTGTACGGAATATTAATAGCAGCAATACCACAAGGGTGGGCGGTTGCGAAGACTTTTCGCTTGAAACAGGGAAGGGTTGTACCACAAGTGGCACTGTTAGCCGCATGGGTAAAATTTGGGTTGTGTGCGTTAGGGTTTGCGTGGGTATTTACTTTGCCTGATGTTAGAGCTGGAGCGGTATTTTCTGGCTTTATCATGCAGACGCTACTTATCACGGCGGGAAATAGTTGGGTCGCAATAGCGGCACAAAAAAGCTAATGCAGCGGGAATCAGATATGTCAGGTGAGTCTCAAACCATTTCTGAATACATCGTTCACCACTTAACGAACTTAACTTATGGCAGGTTGCCTGAGGGAACGGTCCGTTACGACGGAAGTGTTGTTGGTGAAGGGGGTCAGTGGGCAATGGCACATGGCGGTGAAGAAATCGCTGCAATGGGGTTTAATGCTGTTCATGTTGACTCGTTAGCTTGGTCGATAGGTTTAGGCATCCTTTTTTGTTGGCTGTTTCGTCGAGTCGCGAAACAAGCACAATCTGGTGTTCCGTCAGGCTTGGTTAATTTCGCCGAAATGGTTGTTGAATTTGTTGATGGCACGGTAAAAGACACCTTTCATGGCCGCAACCCCTTGGTTGCACCCCTGGCGTTAACCATTTTCTGCTGGGTGTTCTTAATGAATCTTATGGATTTACTTCCGGTTGATTTGGTTCCGCATTTATTAGGATTGGCTGGCGTTGGCTATCAGAAAATAGTGCCTTCTACCGACCCAAATATCACCATGGGAATGGCGCTAGGCATTTTTATTCTTATGCTGTACTACTCAATCAAAGTCAAAGGGTTTGGTTTTGTGAAAGAGTTAACTTTAAATCCTTTCAATCACCCTGCGTTTATCCCCGTTAATTTGTTTATGGAAGTTGTCGGCCTATTAGCAAAGCCCTTCTCATTAGGCTTGCGTTTGTTCGGTAATATGTACGCGGGTGAAATGATCTTTATTTTGATTGCTGCACTTTTCAGTGCGGGCATTGCTTGGATGTTGCCAGCCGGCTTGTTACAAATGGGTTGGGCGATTTTCCATATTTTAGTAATTACCCTTCAGGCGTTCATCTTTATGGTACTCACTATCGTGTACCTGAGCATGGCGCACGAAGACCACTAAGAGTTTGACTTTAAAACAACCCTAGGAGAAAACCATGGAACTTATTTACGTAGCAGCCGCGATTATGATGGGCCTCGGTGGCTTGGGCGCAGCGATCGGTGTGGGTATTTTGGGCGGTAAGTTGCTCGAAGGTTCTGCACGTCAGCCAGAGTTGGCACCTAAACTGCAGGTGACCTTCTTCTTAGGCGCAGGTCTAGTCGACGCGATCCCCATTATCGGTGTGGGTATTGCGATGTACTTGATTTTCGTTGTTGCTGGTTAATTTCTAGCCCCACTAAAACGCTGGAGCTCACAGCCGTGAGCTCCGTATTTATGAGGAGCAAGGCGTGAATATTAATCTAACTCTTATCGGCCAAATGGTCGCTTTTATTGTATTTGTTGCGTTCTGCATGAAATACGTATGGCCACCCATTGTTGCAGCAATGCAAGAACGCGCCGAAAAAATTGCTGACGGCTTAGCAGCGGCAGACCGTGCGAGTCACGATCTTGAGCTGGCGCAAAAACGCGCTGTCGAACAAATGAAAGCAGCTAAAGCAGAAGCAGCCAGTGTCATTGACGCGGCTAACAAGCGCGCGAATGCTTTAATTGAAGAAGCAAAAAACGCTGCATCTGCCGAAGCGGAAAAAGTTAAGGCTTCGGCGTTAGCTGAAATCGAGCAAGAAAAAAATCGAGCAAAAGCAGAGCTTCGTGCGGAATTAGCGAGCTTAACCTTCCTGGGTGCTGAAAAAGTGCTTGGTGCCGCGATAGACCAGTCGGCACACGCCGATTTAGTTAGCAAGTTAACAGCGGAGTTGCACTAACCATGGCCGAGTTGACTACCCTAGCAAGACCTTACGCCAAAGCGGCGTTTGCTTATGCTCAGGGTCAATCGCAATTGGCCGATTGGGCAAGCCAGTTAGAGGCCGCATCTAGGGTTGTTGCACAGCCAAAAATAGCGCAACTTCTTGGTGATCCAGCCAAAACGCCTACACAGTTGTCCTCTGTCATCATCGAGGTCTTGGGTGTTGATGCCAATGGTGGTTTTGCTAATTTTGTTAAAGTGCTGGCCGACAACCGTCGCTTAGCGCTATTGCCTAGTATTCAAGCACAGTTTAACCAATTAAAAGCAAACCTCGAAGCGTCTGTGGAAGTGGAAGTGGTATCTGCTTTTGATTTGTCTGACGACCAAACCCAAAGTTTGGTGGCAGTGCTAAAAGGAAAATTAGAGAAAGACATAAATGTTCACACTCGAACCGATAGCTCTCTTATCGGCGGTGTGGTGATTCGAGCCGGCGATCTGGTGATCGACGGGTCGGTGCGCGGCCGTTTAAACAAACTGGCCGAAGCAATGAATTCGTAGGATTGAGGAACCGAGCATGCAGCAGCTGAATCCATCAGAGATTAGCGACATCATCCGTCAACGTATTGACCAACTTGATGTCTCAAGTGAAGCCCGAAACGAGGGTACTATTGTATCGGTAACGGACGGTATTATTCGTATTCACGGTTTAACCGACGTGATGTACGGTGAGATGATCGAGTTTGAAGGAGGTGTCTATGGTATGGCGCTTAACCTTGAGCGCGATTCCGTAGGTGCCGTGGTTTTGGGTGACTATAAGTCATTGGCTGAAGGTCAAACCTGCCGTTGTACAGGCCGAATCTTGGAGGTTCCGGTTGGTCCAGAACTGCAGGGTCGTGTCGTAGACGCCCTGGGTAACCCGATTGATGGTAAAGGCCCTATCGCCGCTACTGTCACAGACGCTATCGAAAAAGTTGCACCAGGTGTAATTGCTCGTCAGTCTGTAGACCAGCCTGTGCAAATTGGTTTAAAAGCGATCGACGCCATGGTGCCAATTGGTCGCGGTCAGCGTGAGTTAATTATTGGTGACCGCCAGATCGGTAAAACAGCGATCGCGGTTGATGCCATCATCAACCAGAAGCATACGGGTATTAAGTGTATCTATGTTGCTGTTGGTCAGAAAGCCTCTTCGGTTGCAGCTGTCGTTCGTAAATTGGAAGAGCACGGCGCAATGGGTCACACGATTGTCGTTGCGGCTACCGCCTCAGACCCTGCATCAATGCAGTTCTTGGCGCCCTTTGCGGGTTGCACTATGGGCGAATATTATCGTGACCGCGGTGAAGATGCCTTAATCATTTACGACGATTTGACCAAGCAGGCTATCGCTTATCGTCAAATCTCGTTGTTGTTGCGTCGTCCTCCAGGTCGTGAGGCGTATCCTGGTGACGTTTTCTACTTGCACTCACGTTTGTTAGAGCGTGCGGCACGTGTAAACGCTGACTACGTAGAGCAGTTCACCAACGGTGAAGTTAAGGGAAAAACAGGTTCCTTGACCGCGTTACCCGTTATTGAAACACAGGCCGGTGACGTATCTGCCTTCGTACCTACAAACGTAATTTCAATTACTGACGGCCAGATCTTTTTAGAAACTGATATGTTTAACTCGGGTGTTCGTCCTGCTATGAACGCGGGTATTTCAGTATCTCGTGTTGGTGGTGCGGCTCAGACTAAAATTATGAAAAAGCTGTCAGGTGGTATTCGTACTGCTCTGGCGCAGTATCGTGAATTGGCGGCGTTCTCGCAGTTTGCATCAGATCTTGATGAAGCAACTAAAGCCCAGCTTGACCACGGTGAGCGTGTTACTGAGCTAATGAAGCAGAAGCAGTATTCACCGCGCTCTATCGCCGAAATGGGCATCATGCTTTATGCAGCCAACGAAGGTTATTTAAAAGACATCGAAGTCGCAAAGATTTTGCCTTTCGAAGATGCATTGTTAGCGTACATGCACGCTGAGCACGGTGCGCTGATGACCGACATCGTCGCCACAGGCAAGTACGACGGTGACATTGAAGCGACCTTTAAATCAGCAATTGAAACCTTTAAAGCGTCGCAAGCTTGGTAAGGTTCGGGGACTGAGGTATGGCTGTCGGAAAAGAAATCAGGACGCAGATTAACAGCATCCAAAGTACGCAGAAAATTACTTCTGCGATGGAAATGGTTGCCGCAAGTAAAATGCGTCGTGCACAGGATCGTATGCAGTTAGGTAAGCCCTATTCTGCGCGCATCCGCGCCGTTATTGGCCACTTAGCTAATGCGACGCCAGAGTATCGCCACCGTTTCATGGAAGAACGAGAGGTTAAGCGAGTCGGCTATATTGTAGTTTCGACCGATCGCGGATTGTGCGGCGGTTTAAACATAAATTTGTTTAAAGCAACCGTTGCATCCATGAAGCAGTGGGCAGATCAAGGCGTAGAGGTCGATTTGTGTCTAATTGGTGCAAAAGCAACTTCGTTCTTCAATAGCTTTGGTGGCAATGTTGTGGCAGCGACTCGCGACATTGGAGAAGCTCCAGCCTTAGCGGATTTAATCGGCAGCGTGAAAACGATGCTAGACGCGTTTGAGGCGGGTACGATCGATAAGCTGCATTTGGTGTCGAACGATTTTGTGAACACCATGACTCAAACACCGACGGTTAGGCAAGTACTGCCAATCGTTGCGGAAGAAACAAGTGATATGGCACATCATTGGGACTACTTATATGAGCCTGATGCTGAAGAGCTGCTCGAGTCATTGATGGCGCGCTATATCGAATCACAGGTTTATCAGGCTGTTGTCGAAAACGCTGCATGCGAGCAGGCCGCTCGTATGCTAGCGATGAAAAACGCGTCGGATAATGCCGGTGAGCTTATTGATGAGTTGCAGTTGGTTTATAACAAAGCTCGTCAGGCGGCAATTACACAAGAGCTTTCAGAAATAGTGGGCGGCGCAGCGGCTATTAGCTAAGCGTCGCAACAAATTGGTGCGCATTTAATGCGCGAAGTAAGAGTAAATAGAGGATCCGAACATGAGCAGCGGACGCATTGTTCAAATCATCGGCGCGGTTATCGACGTTGAATTTCCGCGGGATGAAGTGCCACAGGTCTACGACGCCCTTTTGGTCGAAGAAAAAGGTTTAACCCTTGAAGTTCAGCAACAGCTGGGCGATGGCGTGGTTCGCGCGATTGCTATGGGCTCTTCTGAAGGTGTAAGCCGCGGATTGCCTGTAACCAACACCAAAGCCCCTATTCAAGTACCTGTAGGTATTGCGACCCTAGGCCGTATTATGGATGTGTTGGGCAATCCCATCGACGAAAAAGGTCCTATTGGTGAAGAAGAGCGCGCGTCGATTCACCGTAAAGCGCCTACGTATGAAGAGTTGTCAGCTAGCGACGAATTGCTAGAAACCGGCATTAAAGTGATCGATTTAGTATGTCCTTTCGCAAAGGGCGGCAAAGTTGGTCTGTTTGGCGGCGCGGGTGTAGGTAAAACCGTAAATATGATGGAGTTAATTAACAATATCGCAACCGAGCACTCAGGTTTATCGGTCTTTGCCGGTGTGGGTGAGCGTACTCGTGAGGGTAACGACTTCTATTACGAAATGCAGGAATCTAAAGTTGTCGACGTAGAGAACTTTACTAATTCAAAAGTAGCGATGGTCTACGGACAAATGAATGAGCCACCAGGGAACCGTTTGCGCGTGGCCCTGACCGGTTTGACCATGGCGGAAAAATTCCGTGACGAAGGCCGTGACGTACTGCTTTTCGTTGACAATATCTATCGTTACACGCTAGCGGGAACCGAAGTGTCAGCACTTTTGGGCCGTATGCCATCTGCGGTAGGTTATCAGCCGACGTTGGCAGAAGAAATGGGCGTCCTTCAGGAACGAATTACCTCAACGCGTATTGGTTCGATCACGTCGATCCAGGCGGTATACGTGCCTGCGGATGACTTAACTGACCCATCGCCAGCAACCACGTTTGCTCACTTAGATTCTACAGTAGTACTTAGCCGTGATATTGCTGCAAAAGGTATTTATCCTGCGGTAGATCCTTTGGACTCAACCTCTCGTCAGTTAGATCCCTTGTTGATTGGCCAAGAGCACTACGATGCCGCTCGTGGCGTGCAGACTGTACTTCAGCGTTATAAAGAGCTTAAAGATATTATTGCGATTTTGGGCATGGATGAATTATCTGAAGACGATAAGCTGATTGTGGCTCGTGCTCGTAAAATTGAACGTTTCTTATCTCAGCCATTCCACGTTGCGGAAGTGTTTACTGGTGCGCCAGGCAAATATGTCTCTTTGAAAGATACCATTGCGGGCTTTAATGCTATTTTGGCCGGTGAGTATGATCACCTTCCAGAGCAAGCTTTTTACATGGTAGGCACAATCGAAGAAGCTGTTGAAAAAGCGGCTAAACTGTAAGAATAACTGACGATAGGGACATCGCGTATGGCCATGACAATACATTGTGACATCGTCAGCGCCGAGCAAGAGATTTTCTCAGGTTTGGTTGAAACGTTGGTAGCGACGGGGACTTTAGGTGAACTAGGCGTGGGTTATGGACACGCGCCTTTGCTAACCTCTTTGGTTCCTGGTCCTGTTCGTATTGTGAAGCAAGGCGGCGAAGAAGATATCTTCTACGTGTCTGGCGGCTTTTTAGAAGTTCAGCCAGGCGTGGTATCGATTCTTGCGGATACCGCTTTGCGTGCAGACGATATGGATGAAGCTGCGGCCGAGCAAGCACGCCAAGAGGCGGCGGCGGCACTGGAAAATCAAAGCGCAGATTTTGATTATGGTCGTGCTTCAGCGCGCTTAGCGGAAGCTGCGGCACAGCTACGAACCCTGCAAAAGATTCGACAGAAAACCCGCTAATTGAACCGGCGGTAATAGTTTATAAGCCCGGCCTAGCGTCGGGTTTTTTGCTTCTAGATGACAAAATTGTCATGGCAAATTGCGCCTGTAAGGGTACTATTGTGCGGGGGAGACACTATGACACTTAATATTGTAATACTTGCAGCAGGCCGGGGTTCGCGCATGAAAAGCGAGACACCTAAAGTACTGCATACTATCGCCAACAAACCCCTGCTAGGTCATGTGCTCGACACTGCAGCTGCGCTTGAAAGCGGTAACACGATCGTTGTGTATGGTCATGGTGGCGAGCACGTCAGGCAAACATTTGCTGAAAGTGCGCTCACTTGGGTCGAACAAGTTGAACAAAAAGGTACGGGCCATGCGGTATTGCAAACAATATCAGCGCTCGATGACGACGCCACCGTCCTGGTTCTGTATGGCGACGTACCGCTACTTCGGCCGGCGACTTTGGAACCATTGGTCGAAAAGGCTGCACAAGGCCCCGCCCTACTAACAGCTGTTTTGACTGACCCTCAAGGCTACGGGCGCGTGATACGCGACGATAAGGGCTTGTTCGCTCGCGTCGTTGAACAAAAAGATGCCGGTGCCGATGAACTTCGAGTCCAAGAGGTCAATACAGGCGTTATGGCGATGCCCGCGCTCATGCTGAAAAAGTATTTGCCTCGAGTAACAAACAACAACGCGCAAGGCGAATACTATCTGCCTGACGTGCTTTCTATGGCGGTCACCGATGGCTTCGACGTCCAGGTTGTGACCGTTGATGATGCTATAGAGACCGAAGGTGTGAATACGCGCGCACAGCTGGTTCAACTTGAGCGTGCATATCAACTTCGACAAGTACAAACTTTGATGGCGCAAGGTCTGGGCGTTGCCGATCCGGCACGCGTAGATATCCGTGGGACACTGACGGCGGGTAAAGACTGTTTTGTTGATGTTAACGCTGTTTTTGAAGGTGAGGTTGTTCTTGGTGATGGCGTGATAATCGAGCCTAACTGTGTCATCCGCAATTCTACCATTGGTTCAGGTACACGAATTTGCGCTATGAGTCATCTTGAGCAAGCGATCGTGGGAGCTTCGGCCAACATCGGACCCTTTGCGCGCTTACGACCCGGAACTGAACTTGCCGACAAAACCAAAATTGGTAATTTTGTCGAGACCAAAAAAGCTGTTCTGGGCGAAGGTTCAAAGGTAAATCATTTGTCCTATATCGGCGACGCTGTTCTGGGTGCTGGCGTTAATGTGGGTGCCGGCACCATCACCTGTAACTACGATGGCGCTAATAAGTTTCAAACGACGATGGGCGACAATGTGTTTATCGGTTCTAATTCAACTCTTGTTGCACCCGTCACGATTGAAACCGATGGGTTTGTGGGTGCTGGCTCCGTCGTGACCAAAACAGTAGGACAAGGCGAACTTGCTATTGGCCGAGGCAAACAACGTAATATTTCGGGTTGGAAACGCCCCGAGAAAAACAAGTAGGAATTACTATGTGTGGTATTGTAGGCGCAACCGCGCAACGTCCGGTCTCAGAAATCTTACTCGCAGGTTTACATAGCTTAGAATATCGAGGCTACGACAGTGCGGGTGTTGCTTTACTCGATAATGGTGAGCTTTATCTCTCGAAGCATCAGGGCAAGGTGGCCAATCTAGAGGACGCGATTAACGCCAACCCGTCGAGTAGCCACGTTGGTATTGCCCACACACGCTGGGCGACACACGGCGTCCCGTCTGCTGAAAATGCTCACCCACACGTCAGTCAAAACCGTGTCGCCATTGTGCACAACGGTATCATCGAAAACCACGACGCCTTGCGCAAAGAACTACAGGCTCAAGGCATAGCGTTTAGCTCGCAAACCGACTCGGAAGTCATCGCCCACTTACTTTACCTAGAGCTTCACAAGGGCGAAGACCTTGATAAGGCCCTAGAGCAAGTGGTTGAGCGCTTACAGGGCGCGTATGCAATTGCCGCGATAGATATTGCTCACCCTGAGCGTATTGCCGCGGCTCGGCATGGTAGCCCTTTGGTCTTAGGCATTGGCTTTGGAGAGTACTTTGTCGCCTCTGATCCACTAGCGCTGCGACAAGTCACTAACCGATTTATTTATCTAGAAGAAGGTGACCGCGTTAGCTTAACACCAAAGCACTACCACGTGTGGGCGCGCGACGGCCAAACCGCCGAACGGCCGATTGTTGAGTTAAAAGACAAACTCGACCAAGCCAGTAAGGGTGATTTTGATCACTTCATGTTAAAAGAGATCTACGAGCAACCCCGAGTCTTGGCCGAAACGGTCAGCTATGCGGGTTTGCCCACAGTTGATGAAACGATTTTTGGCGATAACGCGAGCGCTATTTTCGACCAAGTCGAAGCCATCCAAATAGTGGCCTGTGGCACCTCGTACCACGCCGGTATGGTGGCCAAATATTGGTTCGAACAGCATTTGGGTATGCCTTGCTATGTCGAGGTTGCCTCGGAATTCCGTTATCGTGCTCGTGCCAAACGTCCCAACACCCTGCTTCTGACAATTTCCCAGTCGGGTGAAACGGCTGATAGTCTGGCAGCCCTGCGCGATGCAGCCCCCGGAGAGTTTTTGGCATCGCTCGTTATAGCCAATGTAGACAATAGCGCCTTGGTACGTGAAAGTGACTTAGTGTTTTTAACCCAAGCGGGCCCGGAAATCGGCGTGGCGTCTACTAAGGCGTTTACCACACAGCTCGTGGGTGTATTGGTCATGTTGTTAGCGTTTGGCCGCCGGAAAGGTTTGGATGCCCAGCTGCAAAATCAACTGCTGCAGGCGCTTAGGTCTTTACCTGATGATGTCGAGGCCGTTCTTGCACAGCGCACTCAAATAGAGGCTGTATCAGAACGGTTCATACAAAAACATCACGCCTTGTTTCTGGGCCGAGGCGTGTATTATCCGATTGCGCTTGAAGGCTCGCTTAAACTAAAAGAGATCTCGTACATCCACGCCGAGGCCTACCCCGCCGGCGAGCTTAAGCACGGCCCCTTAGCCTTAGTGGATGAAGACATGCCGGTCATTGCGGTAGCCCCCAACGACGAGCTCTTAGAAAAACTGCGTTCCAATCTCGAAGAAGTGCGCTCCCGCGGTGGCGAGCTCTATGTGTTCGCCCCCGAAGAGGCCGGCTTTGAAAGCAGTGATCGCGTGCATGTGATTAACATGCCGCATTGCGATGCTATTACCAGCCCGAT
>JAHEKX010000028.1 GCA_024644535.1 Gammaproteobacteria bacterium | reverse complement strand
GCAATACAACCCTTAGGTCATACACATCAGTTCTAGACTCAGCTTTCTATCTTGTTAAAGAACATTCCGGTCGCAAAAACCAGAAACCAACACACAACATAATGTGCTCGTTTCTAACTTCTTATACGATAAACTCTGCAGCAAGTGGTGGAGCTACGCGGGATCGAACCGCGGACCTCTTGAATGCAAATCAAGCGCTCTCCCAGCTGAGCTATAGCCCCTAAACTACGCAGTCATCACGAATACCCGCCAAGTACACCAATTAATGACCTCTAGCAGATATGCCGTCTCCAACATGACATCTCTAGCGTCAAATCGTGTTAGACGAGGCGCCGACCAACGACGCATAGCCTGCTATGCGAGGAGCTCGACAACGACGTATAACGCAATTTTGGTAGGCCTGGGCAGATTTGAACTGCCGACCTCACCCTTATCAGGGGTGCGCTCTAACCAACTGAGCTACAGGCCTGTTGTTGCTCGTTTTTTCTTGCCCTGTCTGCGTTGTTTTGCTCGAGCTCTCGGTCATGTGCCATCCGCACACTCCCTCTATCTCTCTCAAAACGCCTCGACACGACAACAAAATACAGCGCAGCAACCCACTCCCGAACATCAGCACTCTTTCGAACACCAACACCCAAGACGGCGCAGCTCGTGATCTATCTATCGCATAAACCGTTTGATGAAGACAAAAATGTGAACACTCATTGAGTAATAGCTTTCGTTTAAGGAGGTGATCCAGCCCCAGGTTCCCCTAGGGCTACCTTGTTACGACTTCACCCCAGTCATGAATCACTCCGTGGTGATCGTCCCCCCGAAGGTTAGACTAACCACTTCTGGAGCAACCCACTCCCATGGTGTGACGGGCGGTGTGTACAAGGCCCGGGAACGTATTCACCGTGACATTCTGATTCACGATTACTAGCGATTCCGACTTCATGAAGTCGAGTTGCAGACTTCAATCCGGACTACGAAAAATTTTATGGGATTGGCTCCACGTCGCCGCTTCGCAACCCTTTGTATTTCCCATTGTAGCACGTGTGTAGCCCAGGTCGTAAGGGCCATGATGACTTGACGTCGTCCCCACCTTCCTCCGGTTTGTCACCGGCAGTCTCCTTAGAGTTCCCACCATTACGTGCTGGCAACTAAGGACAAGGGTTGCGCTCGTTACGGGACTTAACCCAACATCTCACGACACGAGCTGACGACAGCCATGCAGCACCTGTCACTGCGTTCCCGAAGGCACTAATCTATCTCTAGAAAATTCGCAGGATGTCAAGACCTGGTAAGGTTCTTCGCGTTGCATCGAATTAAACCACATGCTCCACCGCTTGTGCGGGCCCCCGTCAATTCATTTGAGTTTTAACCTTGCGGCCGTACTCCCCAGGCGGTCTACTTATTGCGTTAGCTGCGCCACTAAAGAATCAAGTTCCCCAACGGCTAGTAGACATCGTTTACGGCGTGGACTACCAGGGTATCTAATCCTGTTTGCTACCCACGCTTTCGCACCTCAGCGTCAGTGTCGAGCCAGGAGGCCGCCTTCGCCACCGGTATTCCTCCATATATCTACGCATTTCACCGCTACACATGGAATTCTACCTCCCTCTCTCGCACTCAAGTCGACCAGTATCGGGTGCAGTTCCCAGGTTGAGCCCGGGGCTTTCACATCCGACTTAATAAACCGCCTACGCGCGCTTTACGCCCAGTAATTCCGATTAACGCTTGCACCCTCCGTATTACCGCGGCTGCTGGCACGGAGTTAGCCGGTGCTTCTTCTAAAGGTAACGTCAAAAGTCAAAGCTATTAACTTTAACCCCTTCCTCCCAATTGAAAGTGCTTTACAACCCTAAGGCCTTCTTCACACACGCGGCATGGCTGCGTCAGGCTTTCGCCCATTGCGCAATATTCCCCACTGCTGCCTCCCGTAGGAGTCTGGGCCGTGTCTCAGTCCCAGTGTGGCTGATCATCCTCTCAGACCAGCTATAGATCGTCGCCTTGGTGAGCCTTTACCCCACCAACTAGCTAATCTAACGCAGGCTCTTCCAATAGCGCGAGGTCCGAAGATCCCCCGCTTTCCCCCTTAGGGCGTATGCGGTATTAGCTTAAGTTTCCCTAAGTTGTCCCCCACTACTGGGTAGATTCCTACGCGTTACTCACCCGTCCGCCGCTGTACTCAGTCCGAAAACCTTTCTCGCTCGACTTGCATGTGTTAGGCCTGCCGCCAGCGTTCAATCTGAGCCATGATCAAACTCTTCAGTTCAATCTTTATCCTCTGCATAAGCAAGAGGGCACGTTTTCGCTTTAACCAGCGCTAACGTACAAATCTCGGCTCAGATACAATTCGAAATCAAAAATTACTATGAATTAATGGTTCACTTGTATCTGATATATGTTAGCCATACACCTCAACAAGTGCCCACATTTCTGTCTTCATCTGTCTGTTAAACAACCTAAAACCGCCAGGGCTTTAGCTTTTCGGTAAGACCGTTCCCTTACCGAGGAGGCGCATTATACGTAACACCACAAACCACGCAAGCGCTTTTTTTACTTTTTTCAAACTTTTTAACCGAGCCTGAAAATTGCTCGCCAGGCTGACAAATCTGCGCCATCCAAAACCCACTACTTCAACGTTAATTTGCCTTCAAAAACCAACTCGCGTTTCGATAACGGGAACCCACAATTAGAACACAAATCAGTGTGTAGAGACCAGCATTAATCCAATCGGCCCGGACTTGCCACAATAGATGTACACATCCAAGTGCTGCCACTACAAAAACCAGGCGATGTAATACCCCCCAACGCCGACCCAATTTACGCCGAGCAAGGCGCGTGGAAGTTAGCGCTAGAGGGACTAACATCAGCCATGCGAGAGCGCCAACGCTGATGTACGGACGCTCAATAAGCTCTTCCACGAGAAGAGCCCAAGACCAACCGATATATCCTTGCGCAAACACCAACAAGTGCAAACACAAAAAGTAAAAGGCCCAAAGACCTGCAGGACGGCGCCACTGTATTAGCAGCGGCGCAGATACCATTCTAGCCAACGGAGAGATGGCCAAGGAAAATAGTAAAAATTGAAATCCTCGGTCACCGGTCAGTAGCGCCAGCTGCTTAATAGGATCTGGACCCAATTGGTTCTGTATTGCAGCAGCCGCCAGCCAAATAAAACTCAGCAAACCTGCAACATGAATTGCCCAGCGCCCAGCACCAAGCCGTCGCTTAAGACCCAAGACAAAATCCGAGCTAATAGTACTGCCTCAGATCTAAGTCTTTATACAGGTCAGCAACATACTCACCGTAGCCATTAAAGATCCGAGTGGGAATACGATTTGGGCTAAACAGCGACGACGGCAATCGGCGCTCGTACCGCTGCGACCACCGCGGATGGTCGACCTCAGGGTTAACGTTGGCATAAAAACCATATTCATGCGGTGCGATAGACTGCCAGCTGGTCTGGGGCTGACGGTTGGTAAAATGAATACTAGCGATAGATTTAATACTTTTAAAACCATATTTCCAGGGCACGACCAACCTAAGCGGCGCGCCATTCTGTGCGGGCAATGATTTACCGTACAGGCCTACCGCAATAAACGACAAGGCATTCATAGCCTCATCCATCCTTAAAGCCTCTTGATAAGGCCAGTCGATCACACTACTAAAAGAGCGCGTACCACGCATTTCAGAACGCGTGTACCGCGTTCGAAACTGCACGAACCTATAGCTACCTTCCGGATTCAGCCAGCGAAGTAACTCGGCTAAAGGAAACCCATTCCAGGGAATCACCATAGACCACGCCTCCACGCACCGCAGCCGGTAAATGCGCTCCTGTAAATCCATAGCACGCAACAAATCTTCGAATTGTATGTCGGCTGTTTCTCCGCCGTCGCTACTGATTCGTATTGACCACGGGTCAAGAGTCATAGCTGAGGCGTATCGAGCAGGGTCAGATTTATCCATCCCAAACTCATAAAAGTTATTGTAACCAGAGACATCCGTAAAAGGCGTCAATACATCGGGCGCCTGCAAAGCCCAGCCCGATTCTTCGGCCGACATGAAGGTGTCGACGCCAACAAAATCGGACGCTTTTGAGACAAGCGGCTGTGCCGCAAGCAGCGCGCTCGAACCAGCAACAGCGCTCTTCATGAATTGGCGTCGATTAAGATAACTCGACTCTGGCGTAATATCGGAGGAACAAAGTGTAGGGTCAGTGAACTGCTTGGTCATAAACGCGCACCCAATCTAAAGCCGCTATTGGTCGCCCTCATCTACAGACTTTGCAGGACGAAGGCGGTTTACCAATGCTAATACGGGCGAAGACAGCGCATAGACCAAAAATGTCGCCAAAAATACGGTCGGAGGATGCAGCGTCACCAGACTAAAGACGATCACGATGATAAAAATAACAGCAAATGGCACACGCCCGCGGACATCAAGGCCCTTAAAGGAGGGGTACTTAAAATTCGCCACCATGGCAAACCCCAGTAATGCCGTCATGATCGCCAACAAAACGCCCAACTCTGTGGGAACGCCAGCCCCCTCGACAAAGCCCAAATCGTGTGCCAACCAAACCGCGCTAGCCACGACGGCTGCCGCCGCTGGGCTGGCTAAACCGGTAAAAAAGTTGCCGTCGTCTGAACCGATCTTGGTATTGAACCGAGCTAACCTTAACGCTGCACACGCGACGTACACAAAGGCCGCACTCCAACCGAACTTACCCAAATCTTGCAATGCAAAACTAAACATGACCAATGCCGGCGCGACACCAAAAGACACCATGTCAGACAAACTATCGTATTCAGCCCCGAACTTGCTGCTGGTGTTGGTCAGACGCGCGACTCTGCCATCTAAGCCATCGAATACCATTGCGAAGAAGATGGCGATAGGCGCCGCCTCAAAATCCCCCTTCAAGGCCGCGACCACCGCGTAAAAGCCTGCGAATAGAGCCCCCGTAGTAAATAAATTGGGCAGCAGATAGACCCCGCGTCGGCGCACCGTTTTCCCGCCTTCTAAGACTTCCTCTTCGTGGTCCTCCACTAACTGCTCTAGGGCAGCGAGGTCATCAGCATCCAGGCCAGGAATTTTGGTTCCCTCCTCATCGGGCGTAGTTTTGTTTGTCATGATGCCATACGACTCCTGTTCAACTTTGCCTATGCTATCACGCAACGTCATATGTCTGCGCAGCGACTTGCCAAAAAGTTGCGAGCAAAGGGTCTTTTAAACGCTGTTTCAAAGCGCAAAGACCCACAGGCAACACAGGCAAATCGTTTGGCCCAGCAATGAGCTCTACTCGATCGCTCATACCGACTCCGTCGTGAACCAACTTTGGCACTACACCAACCCCGAGCCCAAGACTTACCATGGCGACGATGGCCTCATGGCCTGCGACTTGCGCGTACACATCGGGCTGAACGCCCAAGTTCGCAAACCACACATCCAGCAATTCTCGCGACACGCCGCGTTCAGGCAAGATAAAAGGCACTCGTGACCAGTCAACTTCGGGCTGCAAAACGTGTTGCCTGACGCTGCAATCTCGCCGCGGGATACACAACACCAAGGGGGATTCCATGAGTTCGATAAACGCCAAAGATTGCGGCATACGCTCGGGGTATCCGCTTACTGCCAAATCGTCCGAACGATTAAGTACTCGAGCAATACCATCTGCCTGATCACCCGTGTGTAGCATCAGATCAACGTGCTCGTAACGCGACTGAAACACCTCGATGACCGGACCCATGACATTCAGCGAGGCCGTGACCGAGCAAAACAAGCTGAGCTCGCCTCGCAAGTAGTCAGGTGAACTCAGCAGCCGACGCATCTCATCCCAGCGCACTACCGACTCTTTGGCAAATTGTTCGAACTCCCGACCAGCAGGCGTAAGGTGCATTGAACGCCGGTCTCGTTGCAGCAAAGGCGTGCCCACCTCCTCCTCCAACCGCCCAATCGTGCGACTTACCGCAGATACACTCATATGATTTAACTCGGCCACACGAGAAAAGTTTAACGTGCCGGCCACACTAAGAAATACTGACAGTGATTTTCGATCCATGTTGCATTATCCGCAAAACTGTATTGGTATTTTAGCGTTTTACGCAATTAAAGAAATACCGTATCGTACGCAACTCAAAATTTCCAGTAATCAGAGAGGACGCATCGTGCGCAACAACTACTTCAATACGCTACCCCTACGTTTACAACTCGCCCAATTGGGCAAGTGTCGCTTTATGGATTCCAGTGAATTTAGCGATGGCGTTGAAAAACTCAAAGGCAAAAAACTTGTGATCGTTGGCTGCGGCGCTCAAGGGTTGAATCAAGGCTTAAACTTGCGCGACAGCGGCTTAGATGTCTCATACAGTCTGCGCGCTGAAGCGATTTCAGAAAAGCGTCAGTCATGGAAAAACGCAACCGATAACGGCTTTACCGTCGGCACCTACGAAGAGCTTATCCCAAGTGCTGACATGGTACTTAACCTAACTCCCGACAAACAGCACTCTGCAGTTGTGTCTCAGGTGATGCCTTTAATGAAACACGGAGCATGCTTATCTTACTCGCACGGCTTCAACATCGTAGAAGAAGGCATGCAAATCCGCGAAGACATCACGGTAATTATGGTTGCACCTAAGTGCCCCGGCACGGAAGTTCGCGAAGAATACAAACGCGGCTTTGGTGTGCCCACACTGATTGCCGTTCACACTGAAAATGACCCTAACGGCGAAGGCTTGGAACTGGCTAAAGCCTATGCAGTAGGAACAGGCGGCCACCGCGCTGGTGTACTGCAAAGCTCGTTCATCGCCGAGGTGAAATCAGACTTAATGGGTGAACAGACCATTTTATGCGGCATGCTGCAAACAGGTTCGATCTTATGCTTCGACAAAATGGTAGCGTCAGGTATTGATTCAGGGTATGCCTCGAAATTGATTCAGTACGGCTGGGAGACAGTCACCGAAGGTCTGAAACAAGGCGGCATCACCAATATGATGGATCGTCTGTCTAACCCTGCAAAGCTGCGTGCTTTCTACCTGGCTGAAGAGTTGAAAGACATCATGCGCGCACTGTATGAAAAACACCAAGACGATATTATCACCGGTGAGTTTTCTTCTACCATGATGGCTGACTGGGATAACGATGACGCCAACCTTCTGAAATGGCGTGCAGCTACCGCTGAAACAGCCTTCGAGAAAGCTGAAAACACCACTCAGCAAATCTCGGAACAAGAGTTTTATGACAACGGTATCTTGATGATAGCTATGGTCAAAGCCGGTGTTGAGCTTGCGTTTGAAACCATGGTGGCGGCAGGTATTATTGCCGAATCAGCGTACTACGAATCACTACACGAAACACCTTTAATTGCGAATACTATCGCACGCCGAAAATTGTATGAGATGAACGTCGTTATTTCTGATACCGCAGAGTACGGCTGCTATTTATTTGACCATGCCTGTCGCCCATTACTGGCAGACTTTATGAGTAACATCACCATCGACGTCATTGGTCAAGGTATCGGTAACGACAACTCAGTTGACAACCGAGAACTTATTGCCGCGAACGAAGCAATTCGAAACCATCCTGTGGAAGTGGTTGGCAAGAAGTTACGCGGCTACATGACCGCAATGAAGTCTTTGGCGTAATTCATGACCGCTAATTAAAAGCCCGTGTAACCCGGCCTCCGTGCCGGGTTTTTTGTATCCAGCCGCCACCCCCTCTGCTCGTTTTCAGCCTGAGCACCACGTATTCCAACGAAAACAAAAAGCAAACGCTCGAATAAGCCCGGAACTGGTAAGGTGGTCTTACCAGATTTTCATTTTTGCGGTAACATGCCGAATCAATATCAAAGAGCATAACAATCATGACTAAAAGTACATTCACCATAAAAAATCTTACCCGGCTGCTGTGCTGTGTAAGCCTTAGTGCGACTTTGGTTGCGTGTAATTCAGCAAGCCAAGATAAGCGAGTCAGTTGGCGAGACAGCACCCTACCACCGGCAGAGCGCGCCGACTTACTGCTGGCAGCTATGACCCTTGAGCAAAAACAGCAACAACTTGTGGGTAACGTACCGGAAATCGTGCCAGAGCTTCCCAATTGCTATGGTGCGCGCCACGTTAGAGGCATCGCCGAACTCGGCATTCCCACCTTACGCATCACCAACGGCCCCGTAGGTATCGGTCAGAACGACTGCGTGGACGCGAACAGCATTACCGAAAACAGTCCGTTTTGGGCGGCCTACACAGACCCCTCATCGGCCAAGGCTACGGCTCTGCCATCCGCTATGGCGGTAGCCGCATCATTCGACACAGACATGGCGGCACTGTTTGGGCAAGTCATCGCCGATGAAGCCAAAGCCCTCGCCCTGCATGTATTCGAAGCACCCGGCATCAACCTAGCACGTAACCCGGCACTGGGTCGAAATTTTGAATATAACGGAGAGGATCCGTTTCTTTCGGGTGCAATAGCGACAGCTCAAATCAAAAAAATTCAGTCAGAGGGTGTAATCGCAATGGCCAAGCACTTTGCGGCCAATGAGCAAGAAACTAACCGCATGAATATTGCCCAAACAATAGAGCCACAAGTGCTGCACGAGCTGTACTTACTTCCATTCGAAATGGCAGTAAAAGACGGGGAAGTCGCGTCGTTAATGTGCTCATACAACGATGTAAATGGCCACCAGATGTGCGAAAACGAAGCACTATTAACTGGAGTCTTGCGCGATCAGTGGGGTTTTGAAGGTTACGTTCAATCGGACTTTTTTGCAGTAAAAAGCACCGCCAAATCGATGAAAGCTGGGCTTGACCATCTCATGCCTCAGCCTTTGTTTTGGTCTCCTGAGAAGCTCGACGTAGCGCTAGCTAACGGCGAACTTCAGGACAGCGATATCGACTTGGCACTGAAGCGACGGTACATCCAAATGTTCAAAATGGGTATTTTTGGGAGGCCGATTGTACAAACTCCCATGGACATACAGGGTGGTGGCGAAAAGGCCAGAATCATCGGCCAGAATTCAATTGTACTACTACAAAATAACGACGTATTGCCGTTTGAAACATCAACGCAAAAGGTCTTAGTCATCGGAAAACGATCACAGGTCTATGCGCAACAGGCAGTAGCCGGTGGCGTTGTTGTCGGCAAACCTATGGGCGCCGGTGGTGGTAGCTCAGATGTCGTGCCGCACTACACAATTGCCCCAGTCGCGGGCATTAAAGATGTGTTAAACGAACTCGGAAACAGCTCAGCGCAAGTCGAACTTATTTTGATCGATGACGATAACAGCAACTTAGCTCAATATACCCAAGCCATTCGGGACGCCGACGCCGTTGTAATTATGGTTGGATCAATAGCAGAAGAAGGTGCCGATCGTGCCACTCTGCATGACCAGACCGGCATCGGCGCAGTTGTCTCCATGGGTGACACCCTTGATTGGTACACCGATCATCCCAATCAAATTACCACGGTAACGCGCACGGATGACAAGCCTCTAAACCCCGAGCGCAATAGCAATACGATCGACATGATAGATCAGGTACTTGCCATATCCGAGAATATCGCGACCAAAACAGCGTTAGTAATGAAAAACAATGCCGGCATTAGTCTACCTAACGCTGACAACATAATCGGTGCTACGGGCCCCGCCATCATCGAAGCTTGGTTCCCAGGGCAAGAAGATGGGCACGTTGTTGCAGATGCGTTGTGGGGCAAGATCAATCCTTCCGCCAAAAGTCCGGTAACCTACCCTTACTCTGGCATGGGTTTTCTTGACACCATCAAAGAAGACGCGCGTTATTTCCCCGGCGTTGAAGTAGACGGCAAAGGCTCTGTGGAGTATTTAGAGGGCCTTAACATTGGCTATCGCTGGTATGATGCTAACGTGAGCGGCCAGTGCGAGCTGACACCGCAAGGCACAAACCCCTGTGTGGCATTCCCTTTCGGTCACGGGTTGTCATACACACAGTTTGAATTGTCTGAACCCACGCTATCCCTTGGTGATACAAGTATTCGAATCAGTATTGACGTGAAGAACGTCGGTCAACGCGACGGCGCCGAAGTTATTCAAGTGTACGCGGGTATTCCGGTTAAAGGACAGCCCCCAAAACGATTGATCGCTTTTGACAAGGTGAATGTCTCGGTTGGCGGCAACAAAACTCTAGACATCACGATCAACTTCGATGCAACCAATCACCCTTTCTCTACGTTCGATCCAACGTCCAGTAAGTGGGTAATGGCAAGCGGAGACTACAGTGTGTTCATCGGAACGTCATCAAGTCCCGCCGACTTACGCCAGCTGAGCTTCACATACTAGGCTTCGAACAAACATAAGACACAAAAAAGCCAGCTTCGTGAAGCTGGCTTTTTTGTTTTGGCGAGCACTATAGCCGCAACACTTTCTCACCTCGAGAGATACCAACCACGCCAGATCGAACAACCTCTAAGATCGAGCCCTCCTCCATAGAAGCCAAGAATGCATCTAACTTTTCCGCGGCACCCGTTAACTGAATAGTAAAGACCTGCGGACCAACGTCGACAATTTGTCCGCGAAAGATCTCAGTAATACGACGGATTTCGTCTCGAACACTGCCTTCTGCACGCACTTTAACCAGCATAAGATCACGCTCAACGTGAGTACCTTCGCTTAAGTCCACAAGCTTGACAACATCGACCAGCTTGTTTAACTGCTTGGTGATTTGCTCGATCACGCGGTCATCACCCACCGTTGTTACTGTAAGGCGAGACAGAGTTGGATCCTCGGTAGCAGCTACGTTTAAGGTGTCAATATTGTAACCGCGTTGCGAAAATAGTCCTACGACACGAGATAAAGCACCAGGTTCGTTTTCCATCAGAATTGAAATGATACGCCGCATTATGAAGTCCTCTCGTGTTTATTGAGCCACATATCTTTCATAGCGCCGTTAGGTGCCACATGCATGGGGTATACGTGCTCGGTTGGATCGATAAAGATATCCAAGAACACCAGCTTGTCCTTCATGGCAAACGCTTTCTCCATGGCAGCGTCCAGGTCTTCCAACTTAGTCACTTGCATTCCCACGTGCCCATAGGCCTCTGCCAACTTCACGAAATCTGGTAGTGAATCTTCGTAAGTACTCATGGCATGACGACCTTCATACTGCATATCCTGCCACTGCTTCACCATGCCTAAATAGTTGTTGCGCAGATTAATAATCTTAATTGGCGTATTGTACTGCGTGCAGGTCGACAGCTCTTGAATGTTCATCTGAATTGAGCCTTCACCGGTAACGCAGGCCACATCAGCATCGGGATGTGCAAGCTTAACGCCCATCGCCGCAGGCAAACCAAAGCCCATAGTTCCCAAGCCTCCGGAATTAATCCAGCGGTGAGGCTTGTCGAATTTATAGTACTGCGCCGCAAACATTTGATGCTGACCGACATCGCTGGTGATATAAGCATCGCCTTTGGTTACCCGGTACAAGCTTTGAATGACTTGCTGCGGCATAATTTGCTCGCCGTCTGTCCCAAAGCGGTCAGCAGTCCACAAACCGTGCTTATCCCGCCATTCGTCAATTTGACCCCACCAACGGTCTAGTGCTTGCGAATCGGGCAAACTTTTGTCTTTTTTTCGCAAGGTTTTAACTTGCGCCAACATGTCTACCAGGACGGTTTGTACCGGCCCTACGATCGGAACATCTGCGTTCACAGTTTTCGAGATTGAGGTCGGGTCGATATCAATATGAATGATTTTTGCGCCAGGACAGAATTTACTGACCGTGTTGGTTACGCGATCGTCAAAGCGCGCGCCTACAGCCAAAATGACGTCTGAATGATGCATCGCCATGTTCGCTTCGTAAAAGCCATGCATACCCAGCATACCCAAAAATTGACGATCAGTAGCTGGGTAGGCGCCCAAGCCCATCAAAGTGTTAGTGACAGGGAAGTTAAGCTCTTGCGCGAGCCCAGTGAGCAGCTCGCTGGCACCACCCAAAATCACACCACCACCCGCATAAATAACGGGACGCTTAGCACTCAGCAAAAGCTTAGCCGCTTTCTTAATTTGGCCCGCATGGCCGCGCTGAATAGGCGAATATGAACGCATATCAACGCTTTCTGGATATTTGAAAGGAAACTTTTCGTCTGGCTTGGTCATGTCTTTGGGGATATCAATTACCACAGGACCAGGGCGACCAGTGGTTGCAATGTGAAACGCCTTTTTGATGATCAGTGGCAATTCTTCTGCATGTCTAACCTGGAAACTGTGCTTTACGACCGGACGCGAAATACCTAGCATATCGGTTTCTTGAAAAGCATCCTCGCCAATCAGGTGACTCTGCACTTGCCCTGAAAATACCACCATAGGAATCGAATCCATATAGGCGGTGGCAATTCCAGTTACCGCGTTAGTAGCGCCCGGACCAGACGTAACCAGGACTACTCCGGCTTTTCCTGTCGCGCGCGCATAGGCATCTGCTGCGTGGGTTGCAGCCTGCTCATGCCGCACCAACACATGCGGAACCTTGCAGTCTTTGTATAAAGCGTCATAGATGTGGAGCACAGCCCCACCCGGATAACCGAAGATGTATTCAACATTTTCGAGCTCTAAAGCTCGGGCGATCATTTCGCCACCTGACAGCATTTCCACTGATCAACTCCTCGTTGTGCGTCAGACATAACCGACACATTTTTAATAACGATGGAGTGCTAGAGATTGGTTTGCACCCCATCCTGTGCGCCCGCACGAAGACGAAATGCATTTCCTTGGCGATGCCACTCTTCTAAAAGAGTGAACCCGTTTAGTTCGCCTGCGGAATAACGCAGTTCAAGCCACAGCTTAGCTGTATGTACGGGGCTACTGATGCTGTGCTGAGATTATTCCTTACAGCAGCAAGTACGATATACAGTACGCACATCGACTTTTCATCAGCGGCGCAATTGTTAGGCCAGACGAGCCCAAAGTCAACCGATATGGATTAACTTTTAACAATTGCACGCATTCGGTAGTTGCAGTAGTGTTATGCACATTACGAACAGGGCCTAGAAAAATGCTTACAACAAGACAACTTAACCTATTGGGTTTATTACTTCTATGCACAGCACAGTTAGCGTGGAGCACTCCTGTTTACGTGTGGACAGCAGATGATGGTAGTTTTGTTCATAGCGATCGACCGCCAGCACCGGGAATTAATTTTAAAATACAAAACGCCGAAACGGGCACAGAGCAACGTTCGCGCTTCGAAGCCGATATAGAAACGACAACCGTTGCCGCGACTAATAAGAGTATGCAAGGCATTGACTTAGACGCCTCTTACTGCCAACGGGCGCAGTCCAATCTAACAACACTAGACAGCTTCAACCAAATTCGAACTAGAGATGATGACGGTAGTTATCGTTACCTAACGGTTGAAGAAAAAAAGGAGCAACGCCAACAGGCGCTGCTCTTAATAGATCAATATTGCGAGTAGGCGGCCGCTAACTAAACCGCGCCTGATCGTCTGCAAAGTCGGCCGATATTGTGTCTCCCGCACCAAACTTGCCCGCCAGCAAGGCTTGTGCCAGGGGGTTCTCGAGCTGCTGCTGAATCGCGCGCTTAAGCGGCCGGGCCCCGTAAACCGGATCAAATCCTGCCGACGCCAGATGATCAAGCAGAGCGACAGACACATCAAGCTCGATTTCCTGCGCCTGCAAACGTGCGCGCAGACCGCCTAGCTGAATCTCGGCGATGTCGCGAATCTGGTTTTGTGCTAATGGATGAAACACCACAGATTCATCGACTCGATTGATAAATTCAGGGCGAAAATGATTACCGACAATCGCCATAACCGCCTGCTTCATGGAAACGTAGTTCTCTTCACCCGCCATTTCTTGAATCACATCTGAACCCAGGTTAGAGGTCATAACGACAACGGTATTGCGAAAATCCACAGTCCGACCTTGACCATCGGTTAAGCGACCATCCTCGAGAACTTGCAACAAAATGTTAAACACATCGGGATGTGCTTTCTCGACCTCATCAAGCAATAATAGTGAGTAAGGCCGACGCCGCACAGCTTCGGTCAAATAACCCCCTTGCTCATACCCAACGTAGCCTGGAGGCGCACCGATCAGACGCGCGACCGAATGTTTCTCCATAAACTCGGACATATCGATACGCACCATGGACTGCTCACTGTCGAACAAGAAGTTAGCTAGCGATTTGCAGAGCTCGGTTTTACCAACGCCGGTGGGACCCAAAAATAAAAATGATCCATTGGGACGGTTAGGGTCTGACAAGCCTGCTCGAGCCCGTCTTACCGCATCGGACACGGCTCGAACGGCTTCGTCTTGGCCCACCACTTGCTGATGAAGAGCATCTTCCATTCTGAGCAGTTTATCTCGATCGCCCTCTAACATTTTAGCCACGGGAATACCGGTCCAACGCGACACCACCTCAGCAACCTCCTCGTCGGTGACGTTGTTGCGCAGCAGTTGTCTTTCAGTTTGCTCGCTCTGCTCTGCTTGCGCTAGCAGCTTTTCAAGCTCGGGCAGCTTGCCGTACTGTAACTCGGACATTCGGCTCAGGTCTCCGGCGCGACGAGCACTCTCCAGCTCGAGCTTCGCTTGCTCGATATCGCTTTTAATCTGGGCCGCACCTTGCAAAGACGCTTTTTCAGCTTTCCAAATCTCTTCTAAATCAGAGTACTCACGTTCGACCTGTTCAATGTCTTTATTCAGTTGTTCCAGCTGCTTTTTAGCGCCCGAGTCGGCATCTCGCTTCACCGCTTCCCGCTCAATTTTTAATTGAATTAATCGGCGTTCTAGTTTGTCCATCGACTCGGGTTTAGAGTCGATTTCCATACGAATCCGACTCGCGGCCTCGTCGATTAAATCAATTGCCTTATCTGGAAGCTGACGGTCAGTAATATAGCGCTGCGAGAGCTTAGCCGCTGCAATAATAGCGCTATCGGTAATTTGGACGCTGTGATGTACTTCGTAGCGCTCTTTTAGCCCCCGAAGAATCGCAATGGTATCTTGTTCAGAGGGTTCATTTACAAGTACCTTCTGAAAACGACGCTCAAGGGCTGCATCTTTTTCAATATATTGCCGATACTCGTCCAGCGTCGTAGCACCCACACAGTGTAATTCACCGCGAGCCAAAGCAGGCTTGAGCATGTTGCCCGCATCCATGGAGCCTTCTGCTTTTCCTGCGCCAACCATCGTGTGAACCTCGTCGATGAATAAAATGACGCGCCCCTCTTCTTTCGAAAGTTCGTTTAGAACAGATTTCAAACGCTCTTCAAAATCCCCACGAAATTTGGTCCCCGCCAGCAAAGCACCTAAGTCTAGCGACAGTAACCTCTTATCTTTTAAACCTTCAGGCACTTCGCCATTCACGATTCGCTGCGCGAGGCCCTCAACAATTGCTGTTTTACCCACGCCGGGCTCACCGATTAATACTGGGTTGTTTTTCGTACGGCGCTGCAAAACCTGAATAGTTCGGCGAATTTCATCGTCACGCCCGATCACCGGATCTAACTTACCGGCTTCCGCGCGCTCGGTCAGATCAATCGTGTATTTCTGTAGCGCCTGACGAGCTTCTTCCGCCTCGGGCTGATTAACGCTTTCACCCCCTCTTACCTGGTGAATAGCATCCTCCAGTGCGGGTTTCGTTAAACCCGAGGCTTCCAAGAGTTTCTTTACCGCTGTCTGTACCTCTAATGCTGCGAGCAGTACCATGTCACTTGAAACGTAGGCATCATTGCGCTTTTGCGCCAACTTGTCGCTGGTGTTCAGCAAACGTGCCAACTCATTCGACATATGCACGTCGCCTGTGGCATTCGCAATCGTGGGCAGTTGCTCGAACTGCTTGGTAAGTTCGCTACTCAGAGACGCCATATTAGCGCCGGCTTTTTGTAACAAAGGCCGAGTTGAACCACCGCGTTGATCGACTAAAGCCTTAATCAAGTGCACGGGCTCGATAACGCTGTGGTCTTTACCGACCGCTAGCGACTGAGCATCAGCAATTGCCCCTTGCAACTGGTTCGTAAGTTTATCCATTCTCATAACTATCTCCTTTTGATGACGCTGAGCGTCAATCACTCTTGGTATAGATATGGGGACGAAATACCCCTATTTCAACTAGGGTCTTTTTTGACTACACCGCAAAGTATTCGGTGGTGAGTGGCATTGCGGCGATAAGAATGCAAACTGTGCTCGCACATCGTGCACAGATCACTAACAACGACACACCCAACACCCAGACTACGTAACTGCGCCACCGCTAGCTGCTTGAGATCGAGGCGGTATTTGCCTACCTCGAATGCATCGGGGCGTATGTGGGGCCGAATATCGATATTTTCAAACTCAGGGGCTTGCTCAAAGGCAGACACCACATCATGCCCCACCTGGAAACACGAGTGACAGATTGCGGGGCCGATCCATACGGTCAACGCTTGCGACTCACAGGAAAAGCGATCTACCCAGCTTGCGAGAACGCCCGCGGCTAGCCCCCTCCAACCGGCATGGGCAACACCCACCTGCTGACCATCGGAAGAACATGCAACCACTGGTAAGCAATCGGCTGTCATAACGCCGTACGCGCCTGCTAGGGTACTGACGCAAGCATCCGTATCGGTAAGTTCGTCACTCGGCATATGAACAAAAGTGCACTTCCCGCCGTGCACTTGACGCATGCGCGTAATTGCATGCACCTGTAACTCAGCGGCCAAATCCGCTAGTGCTTTTTGTCCCTGTTCGCTCCTATCAAATGATCGAACCTCAGGCCCAGCCTGACCGCCGCCCCACCAAAACCGAACACCCTGGGGCAAATTTCCCGCTAGAGGAAAGTGTGTTTCTAGGGTGTTAAGGGGCATCGTAGCACTCGAGCGTTTCCATTAGCTGCTGCATATCTTCGGGTATCGGCGCTTCAAAGCTCATCCACTCATCCGACGCTGGATGAAAAAACGCTAGTTCTTTGGCGTGCAAGGCCTGCCGCGGAAACTCACGAATGGCCTGCACCAATTCAGGCGCACTGTTGCCCGGCACTCGAGCTCGACCGCCGTACGTGGAATCACCGACCAAAGGGTGCTTTTTATGCGCCATATGTACACGGATTTGATGCGTTCGCCCCGTTTCAAGCTTTAGATGCAACTCTGTAAAATGATTAAACCGTTGCCCAAGACTATAGTGTGTCCGCGCGGGCTTACCACTTGCGACCACCGCCATTTTTTGTCGCATGGTAGGATGTCGGCCGATGGGTGCATCCACCACGCCCCCACCCGTCATCGAACCATGGGCGATTGCAACATAATGCCGCGACACTTCACGTTCCTGAAGCGCCTCGACCAATGCTGTGTGTGACTGCAAAGTCTTAGCAACCACCATCAATCCCGAGGTATCTTTATCTAAACGGTGTACGATACCTGCGCGAGGAAGCTTCTCTAGCGACGCTTCATGCGCCAACAGAGCGTTTACGAGGGTGCCATCCCAATTTCCCGCTGCCGGATGCACGACCAGGCCAACGGGCTTGTTCACCACAATCACTTCTTCATCTTCGTAAACAATGTTCATGGGGATCGACTGCGGTTGCCAATGCACTACTGGCTCTAGCTCTGCGCCTATCGTTAGCACCGAGTCGACGTCGACACTCTGTTTGGGTTTTGCGTTATTGCCATCTACCAATAGCGCGCCCGATTTGATCCATTCTTGGAGTTTGCCGCGCGAAAATTCAGGCCACAAGGCAGCCGCCACTTGGTCGACACGTTTCCGATGTAACTCGATTGGAACGATTCCGCTACGTTGTATCACTTCTTTCATGCCGTACCTGTTTATGTAGTGGCCGGCATGTGGTTAAATGCCGCTTTACCAAAACTAGAGTTTACCACTTTGATGACGCTTAAATACTCACGCCTAGGTATCTTTTTAGCATCGTGCCTGTTTTTATTGCTAGGCGCCTGCGCGAGCAACGATGAACTCGACAGCCAAGCTAATGCCGCAGAGCAGCAGATTTACTCTGAAGCTCAAAAGTATCTGCGATCAAAAAATTACGACATGGCGATCAAAGCCCTGCAGCAGCTCGAGTCTCGCTATCCGTTCGGTAAGTATGCAGAACAAGCGCAACTCGAGATTATCTACGCACATTACGGTGCCTACGAACCCGAAGCCGCTATCGAAGCCGCCGATCGTTTTATTCGTCTACACCCACAGCACCCAAGTATTGACTACGCCTATTACATGAAGGGCTTGGCCGCTTACTCTGGCAACTCCAACATTTTTTCGCGCTTTCTCCCAACCTCAGAGTCCTCGCGAGATACCAAGCACATCGAAGAAGCGTTTACGGAATTCGCACAGTTATTGGCTCGATTTCCAGAATCTGAATACGCAGCGGACGCACGCGCCCGCATGGTTCACCTCAGAAATTTGCTAGCGCGTCATGAAATCGATGTCGCTAACTACTACTTCCTTCGGGGAGCCTACTTAGCAGCTTTGAACCGTGGACGCTATGTAATCGAAAACTACCAAGGCAGTACAGCGATGGCCGACGCCTTGGCAGTAGTAGCGCACGGCTATTTATTATTGGATATGCCCGAGCTGGCGCAAACCTCCATAGATACCCTGAAAGCAAACTATCCTGAGCACCCCAGCCTGCAAGCTAACGGTGAATTTAACGTTGCTCAAGTTGATGACGCCGACCAATCGTGGATTAACAAAGTCAGCTTAGGCTTATTCGATCCCCCGCAGCCACCTCAATTCAACTACGAACCCTAGGGCATGATAGCCAGGTTAAACACCTGGCTTCCATTTAGATGTGATCGGGTAACGTCGATCACGACCAAATCCCCTTCGCGTTAAACGAACACCAATTGGGGCCTGTCGGCGCTTATACTCATTCAAATCGACCAAACGTACAGCGCGATGCACATCAGCCTCGGCAAAGCCCCGATCGATGATGTTTTGCGCACTACAATCCATTTCGACATACAAGTCGATAATCTGATCTAAAACTTCGTACGGTGGCAGTGAATCTTCATCTTTTTGGTCTGGTGCCAATTCCGCTGAGGGTGGTCGCGTTATCACTCGCTCTGGAATACAGGGTCCCAAACTATTTCGATACCAACACAAAGCAAAGACCAATGTCTTGGGCACATCTTTGAGCACATCAAAACCCCCCGCCATGTCACCATACAAGGTCGAGTAACCTACCGCTATTTCGCTTTTGTTGCCTGTGGTTAGCACCAATTTACCCGTCTTATTGGAAATGGACATCAAGATCACACCGCGCGCCCGAGCCTGCAAGTTCTCTTCGGTAGTATCCGACTTGCGACCCTCGAATTCATCCGCCAAAGCGCTCATAAAGGCATTGTAGATCGGCTCGATAGGAATGACTGAATAGCGCACGCCCATATTGTTGGCCTGCTCGGCAGCGTCTTCTAGACTCATCTGAGACGTGTACTTAAACGGCATCATCACGGCCTGTACGCGATCTGCGCCCAGCGCTGCTTCGGCAACGGCCAGTGTTAGGGCGGAATCAACGCCACCCGACAATCCCAGCACAACACCCGGAAAGCCATTTTTATTAACGTAGTCTCGAACCCCAACGACCAGTGCTTGCCAAACCTCTTGCAAGTCTCCTAGCGCGAAACCTGCCAACTTATCTGTAGCCCCCGCGTGGATTGGCATTTCGGCGGGCCCGAACGGGTAATCAACAAAAGCGTAGGCGTCACGAAACCTCGGTAACTGCTTAACAACTTGACCTTGGGAATTCATCGCAAAGGAGCCGCCATCAAACACAAGCTCGTCTTGCCCTCCAACCTGGTTAACATAAACCACAGGCACACCCGTTTCGGCAACGCGCTTGGCAACAACACCAATCCGTTCGTTCTGTTTGCAGCGGTGAAAGGGAGATGCATTTAAATTAAGAATGAGTTGCGCACCGGCCTTTTTTGCCGCTAGAGTCGGCTCTGGGGCCCATATATCCTCGCAAATACTCAGACCTACGGGCACTCCGTGAATCGTCACTACGCACGGTTCTGTACCCGCCTCAAAGTAACGCTTCTCATCAAATACTTGATAGTTCGGCAGGCACCACTTGTGGTATTCGCTAATCAAGACGCCCTGATGAATCACGCCAGCAGCATTGTATAAAGTGTCGCCCAAACGTCGAGGATAACCCACGACCACATGAGCGGTCGTTACCATGTCACAAAGTTCGCTAAGTGCGGCTTCAACGCGGGGCTCTATACTTGGTCGTAACAATAAGTCTTCAGGCGGATAGCCAGTCAGCGTGAGTTCCGGAAAGATGACAACAGGGCGAGCGTACTCTTGTTGCGCTTGCTCGATGATGGTTTTGCAAAGCGCGAGATTGCCCTCAAAATCACCCACATGAGTATTACACTGAGCAAGCACCAACTGCATTGTTTCTGTCACTACTGAACGCCTCGCCGCTAAAAGAAGGCGAGTATAGGCAATTCAGCCAGAGAGTGCACCCATCTCTACCAGCAACGAGAGGGATCGGTTCCGGTAGCTCCTTTCTCACCTGTTCGACTTAAACTTAGCGTCGCGCAGGTGGTGTCGTTAACCTGAGAGTTAAGGGGCTCTGCCTCAAAACTGTTCCATTGACCGCTGTCCGCCACTAAAACGATCTGGTAGATGCCATCGGCTTCAGCGCTAAGGTCAGCGTTAGCATTTACGTAATAGGGGTCGGATAGTCCGAGCTCTTCTAAGGTCGTCGCGTAGGTTTTATTATTGACAAAGTATTGGGCCTGACGTGCGGCTGTATCGACCAACATCCCCTGAGCAATGAAACGATGACTTCGAAGCACCGAGCTCTGATAGCTCGGCACAGCAATCGCTGCCAAGATCCCAACAATCACGATGACCATCATTAGCTCGATTAACGAAAATCCAGACACCTGTCGTGATCGCTTGTGACAGAGTCCCATAGACTGATTACAAATCATCTAAACCTAACTCCCGGAAATAAGCTCGCCATAAGAAACGGCCTTCTAAATCTCTTATATCACCGCCGGGTACTAAAACACCGTAGCGCCCTTCAACCGCAATGGGTTTGATCCCGGCGGGTATACCCGGAGAATCCAGAGTCGTATAGCGATCGCTTAAGGTAATCGTGTCAGAATCACCCTGCAGGTTTACTACGGGCGAACCGTTGGCGAACGCAACGGCATATAAGCGGCCGCTGCCCACACCGGGGGCGCACTGGCCCTGCACCGACTCACCCTCAGGAAGATAGGTAGTGAAGAAACTGACGCCCTCTGCTGTGATTGGGCTCGCTAAGCCTTTTTCACCAAGCTGCCCCAAAGACAACTTCCAGCCATAGGGTAAATCATCGGGCTCACAATCGGCATCTTCCAAAGAACCGCAGATAGCCGTGACATTTAGCAGATCGCTATGGCTCACGGTACCGCTTCGGGTGTCACCGTCGCCCGAGCTAACCAGCGTGTCTTTAATCATATACACGAAATCATTTACGGCAGCACCTCTGGGGTTGGCTCGATCGCCGCTGCTAATAACAACACCAATATAAGGACGGCTACTTTCGACTGTCGCGCCCTCAACATCGCCGCTACTGACGTCTTCTTTCGCGAATACAACGTCAGGTGCGTGGAAGAAACGTCGATCTGAAGCGCCAGCACCACCAAGCTCAGCCAACAAACTGGCACTCCAAGACGTGCCGTCTTCAGGAAAATCCAAACGCCACACGTTACCGCCCGTATCGCCTACGTAGGCGATATCCGTCACACCGTTCAAATCGACATCAGCAACGGTGACATTAGAAGCAACGCTGTGTTCTATACTGGACGAACTACTCGCCGACCAGAGCAGATCACCGGTCTGGGCATCGACAACATAAATATCGTTGCCAATGGAATCGGTGGTCTTAACATTCCTTGCGTCTTTTCCAACGCGAGACTGATAGTCACTAGCCCAGCCACCGTTGTATCCTGCGCCAAAAATAAGCACTGAGCGCAAGCGTCCGGCCATTCGCACTTGGGTCACCACAGGTTTTGAGAACGTGAGTCCGATGCGTTCGAAACCAGCTGTATCAGGTGTTATTGACCACATCAGGTGGGGAGCGGCATCGGGATCGCTAACGTCCAACGCGTACATCGCTTTACCACCCCGGCGCAAACCAAAATAGATAATGGCCTTATCACTCTCTCCTGACAAATTACCGTCGTTTAAACCACCTTGAATACTGCCATCGCGATTACGATCGATTAACAAAGAGCTAACCTCCGCGTCCACCCCATAGGGGTGGTAACCAGGTGCGGGCTGTGTGTTACTGGCCAAGTAATACTGCGCCGCCAACACCTCTTGCGGCATAAATGCCCACACCTCTTGGCCCGACTGAGCGCCACTCGCATCCGTATTCTTAACCTGGCGTAGCCAACCGTCGTTGCTGCCATAAAAGAGACGAATATTAGGGTTGGTAAGACTGTAGCCACCACCCTCAGCGTCAGAATCACCGTAGTTCAAAGGTAAAGGTTTAGAGTGCAACACATCGCCCATCAGCCACTCTCTGGGTTCTTCCGTGTTTGACAACTGAGCATCAAGATTGGTCAACCCTCGCATCCAGGCTATCATATCCGCTGCAACTTGGGTTTCAGATCCGGCGAATTGCCCCGCACCGTGTGTTAACAGTTTTGAAGCCAATCCACTCGCTAGACTGGTATCAAAGTCGACTAGTTCGGATGCATCGGAAGGGCTCTGCACATACAAATTGCGAGTGCAGTCCGCTCCTAAGCTATTTGTTGGCGCAGGGGTGCACTTGTTAAAAGAAGTCCCTGGCAACTGTTGTCCAGCGCCACCGCGCTTCACCGAATGACCATCTCTACCGGCTATTTCATTCAAATCGGGGTCAGCAGTAACCACGTCATCTAAGCTGGCATCAGTCCAATATGTCAAGGCTGTATTAACAATACGTCCATCTGTGGCATCGAAGGCCCGTTGACTGTTCACACCTTGAATTTCAGGGACCAAAATAGAGTTACCGTTTGCATTGGTCGTGCTTCGACGCCCAATCTTAAGTTTCTTGATGTTTCCGGGCCAACGCGCGCCCTCTTCCACTTGGAACAACGCCAAGAATACATTGTCGTAAGTCTCTGCGCGGCTGAATACGTTCACCGGAACCGAGGCTGCCACCAAGGTAGAACTTTCGGTAATAATAGAATTAAAAATAGCGGCAAAAGCGTCTGTAATATCGGCTCCAGAGCCCAGTGACAAGGCATTATCAGTTCCACCTGCACGAGCCCAATCGTCTTGGGTTTTGTTGGTGGTATCAGCAATAAAATATGAGGTAACCGACTGATCACCCTCCACCACCGGCAGCGCACCGGAATATTCCTCCCCTGCATTGGGAGCGACATCAATAGCCTTTAATGCCGCAATGACGTCGGTCTCGTCACGCGCATCGGACAATCCAAGCCCCAAGGGTCGCAACGCCTTAATAGCATCGTCAGAATCATCACCCGCCGTCGTTGTCCCAAATAGCGTATTGACCATAAAGACCCGCGAGCACGCCCAGTCATCCGAACTACCCGTCTCAAATGGCGACTCATAGTTCAGTGTCGAAGCACCTCCGGCGGCGGACCACGCTCCGGTATCGGGTGCGAGCAAAGTATTCCAGGGCTCTACTATGTCGTTACTTGCGCTACCCATGGCGCTGCGCGAATCACCGCTATTAAAGTCATCGTAGCTAAGAAACCCGTTGTATACGTCCTGCCCGGTAATATAACGGTAAAATTCAAAATAAATTTCTTTGAGTTGGTAGGGGTGGCCAGACCATGTACCGTGGCCACCAAAGTTCGAGCTCGGTTGCGGGATACGACCCAGTCTAGCAAAAAAGTCATTCCGCTCCGCGGCATCAGTGACGTCAAAAAAGCCCTTTAACACATAGGCCCCGTTGCTACAGCCAAGCCCCGTCCCCGTTGGAAGCTCATCGGGCCCTGAAGCGCCATTGCCTTTACAGGTATCGTCGTGAGAAACCATCAATCCAATATGAATACCGCTGTCAATCACGATATCGCTGGTAAGAACCTCTCGAATTGCGGCACGTAACACATCGAACAAACTGACGCGCACCCCCATAGCCTGCCACTGACTGGTCAAATCGGGCAGAATGGAAAAATGGGTCAAATCAACAATACCATCTCCGCCTTCGGTGAACGAGCCATCAAGATTGCGAGTCATTAAATCTAATTGTTGATACAACTCGTCACCAAGATGACTCACACAGCTCTCGCTAGCAGCAGATAAGCACTCGGTGGAACCTAAGTTTGAGCGCAGATCCAGGGTTAGCATCACCAACGGTTTAGCAGAACCGCCAAAGGCGGAATAGTAGATTTCCACGTCATCGGGCCATGCGTTAGCCGCAAAGTTCAGGCTTACACAAGCACAAACCTGACCGAGGAATCTTGGTAATTTACTCATTGATCGTCACCACGCCAGCCTCAGGAAGGACTCGTATCAAACCTTGCACTAGCTGTGTGCGCCCACGGTTAGTCGCTGTACGGTCGATATCGACCACAATTTCGTGTCTAGCCAGTTTAAACCGGGCGGCACTGCCAGCGCGTGTCGCATCGACAAAAGGCAGGGGCACTTCTTCTGGCCCCACGCGACGAACATAGAAGCTAACATCTGCATCGTCCGGCACCACATCTAAGTCGCTCAAATCTATGGTGTTCTCACTGCAATCAATACTAGCTGGGCTTAATGCCTCTGAGATCGGACAAACGGTATATCCGATATCGCCCAAAACGGGGGCGGAACCGGGGTTGTCGATAATAGCCTCAACAATCGCTAGAGCCTCGTGGGTAGATGCAAGCTTTGCTTCATCATTGCCCGACATTTGCACCTGCAGCAAACTATTCTCAGATAGAGTCGTAGCTAGAAGCCCTAGTAAAAGCAATAAAATCATCGAGACGATTAGCACCGCGCCGCGCTGACCGCGCAATTGGACAGGGGCCAGTCGAGGTTGATGACTAAACTTATTTTTGCTCATAATCCCACCGCATCCATATTTCGCAGCAAAATCGTCGTCCCAAACATCGACCGTCGGATTCGGTCATTACAAGTATTGTCATCCGCAGAGGGTGTAAAGGTCACGCTTCCGAGCTCATAACCTTTATCATCCATGTAACGTGCGTCGGTCTGATCCGATCGTGCCAATATGGTCAAGCGAGCACTGATCGCGTTTTCAAGTTCCGCCGGAGTGGGTTGCTCTGTGAACATATCAACAAACAGATCGTCGTCGGTATCCAAACCATAAACAACATTAATTCGCTCTACGCCCTCCACCAAACATTGAGTTGGCGCCAAACCTGACCCCGATTGATTAAGGCGAAGTCGGCACAACTCGACAGTCTCATAGGTATCGCCCGCGCATTGCTCTGAATTACGGACTCTTACGTAAAGCAACTGCGGCATGTATTCCCACAAATCGGTCTCAGCCCAAGTGTCGGATTTGGCTTCCTCATTCGCCAAACTTGATGTGCCGCCATTATTCAAGGCAAACATTTCGTTGTAGCGAACAATCGATAAATACGTTGCGCTAGGGTTCACAGAGGCTTGTTCCAAACCCTGAATAACAGTCCGGCTATCTTTAACTCGTCGCACAATAACCACATCGCTGCCTTGCATAAGTGTCTCGCTGTCCGAGAAACAATCGATCGGCAACGAGCGCCCTGTTGCCGAGCCATTGCTATCAGTCTCTAAACCCTGCTCCGTCACGTTATTAAAGTGCGATAAACCTTCCTCTACATTCAGCAAAAAGTGATAACAATTGCTACTGGGGGTCAGCTCAGCGCCACCCAGTAAGGTTTGCTCGACTTCTATAAGTTCAGGTTGTTGCACACCTCCCAAAAAACCAGCCAGCCCTAATTCACGGCTCAAAAAACGCAAACTATAGCGACCCACTTCCTGAACATAAGCAGCTTGCTCGTCTTGCATGTAAGATTGTCTTGAATTTAGAAACAAGGTGGCACCCGCAAGCATTAGAGCAGAGCCAATGGCCAGCGAGACCATCAGTTCGACCAAGGTCAAGCCTAAACTTTTGCCTAATTTTGACGTCATTGCCTCGCACCTGCTACGTAGCTTTCAAATGACAACAATTGGCGCTTCAAGCCTAAAACTGCACCACAAGTATTCCCTCCGGTATATCCCAGGTCCCGAAAACCCTCCCAAGCAACGGTAACTTGCACTCGACCCGCTTGCCCAGCGAAATCGGTGACGACGCAACCGTAGGGGAGGTATAAACCACCGACTTGGCGGGTGACGTCGTCGGCGACTCGAGTTTCGCCGGCACCATCCAATGCATGCTGCCACTCCCACAAGTCACGCGCCGCGACTTCCGCTGGGGCACAGGCGACTGAACGGCAATTAGCGGGTTCATCCGCAATACTAGCGCGTCCCACCTCCGCGCCTTGGTAGGCAGCAAATCCGGTTGGGTTGGCGCGAATTCGCTCCAGCATATCAGACGCAATTGACGCAGCCTTGGTGCGTTGCAGAGCTTCTTGTGCGACACGCTTGGCATTAATTTGCACATTGGATAAGCCAATGACCCCCACCGATAAAATCAACAGTGAAATTAAAATTTCAATTAGGGCCACGCCTCTAACTTTTGGGTCGCGCACTGAGTTCATAAACCTAACTGCACCCCAGTGCGGCGACTTTTTCGACTTTTAGGTAACGCGCAGCATTCACAGAAAATTGACGCAGATGCTTCGCAGCCGCCGAGAAACAAAATTGCCAGCGGATGTCGCCACCACGTCTTGACCCATCACGACCATAAATTAATGGGCTTGCAGTCTCAGCACCATTGGCATCGGCGAAGTAGCGCTCTCCCATACCCAGAGTCCCACTTCGAATTAAGGTGTCATTTGCGCTTTGATATACACCGTCCCCGTTGGCGTCTTCAAATACCAACCAACCTTCTTTCAAATCGCCATCACAGCTTGCCCCATCAGTTGATCCACACAAGCTTACATAAGCTGAGCGAGTAATTGCCTCTGAGCTAGCCAAGCGCACGTAGCCGGTTAGCTGATTGATGGCCGTTCGTTCTCGGTAGTTGGTAACAAGGCTTTGCATAGACGGTGCGGCCAGCGATGCCATAATGGCGAAGACAGCCAAGGCAATCATCAGTTCAATGGTCGTAAGACCTGCAGATCCCGCCTTGAATCCTAAATGTGAAAATTTATTAACCATGTTGAACAGTTTACGCCCGCCGGCAGTTAAGCACTGTACTATTGATCTTTAGCGCAAGCGCTAAAATGACTACGAATACTAATTCGCCCGATATTGTTAAGCACAAGTCCAGCAGCCTTCCTGGGCAAGATATCTATACAAGCGACCAAGGTCATTGCTGAACCAGAGACCCCGTTGCCCTTAAACCATATTGTCCGGTTTACCAAGCGGGTTCCTGCCCGGTTTTTGAACTCGAGACCTGAGTTTTTCATATGTTTGACCTTCAGCAGAACATCGCCCCTTCCATACCGACGGTTATGGTTAACATCATGAAAAATTAGCCATCCTTGTGAATAAGAATGGCCGCAGCGCGAAATATTTCCAGGATCCAGGGGGCAAACGCCTACCGTGGCAAAGCGCGCTATGGCTTCGGCTCGGGCCCAATGTAAATGATGCGAGAAAGAGCGCACAGTGGTATGCGTTTGGATTTTGACCACCAGACTCGACATCAACGGCGGCATCACCCCCAACAAAATCGAGAGAATTGTTAGGGTAATTAAAATTTCGATTAACGTTAAACCGGTTTGTCGCATACAGGCTCCGAGTAAAACTCAGAGCATGCAATCATCGATTATAACTGCAAACGTTTTGCTCGCTTACAACCTAAAACGCGCCAAAAAGGTGTCTAATTCAAATTGCGGACCGGAATTCGAAGCTCTTTGGGCAAACTAAAAGTGATATTTTCTTGACGTCCGTCCAATTCTACAGCGAGCTCGCCACCCCAATCCTGCATCGCCGTCGCCACCGCCTGTACCAGGTGCTCTGGTGCCGAAGCCCCAGCGGTAATGCCAACCGTACGGCTCGTTGCAAACCACTCGCTTTGCAGGTCTTCGGGCCCGTCGATTAAGTAAGCAGGAGTCCCCATCCGAGCCGCCAATTCCCGCAAACGATTCGAGTTTGAACTGTTGGGCGACCCGACCACTAAAATACAGTCGGCTTGCTCGGCCAGAGCCTTGACGGCGTCCTGTCTATTTTGAGTTGCGTAGCAAATATCGTCCTTTCTGGGGCCTTTAATACTTGGAAACCGTTCTCGCAACGCATCAATAACCTTCGCCGTGTCGTCGACAGATAAAGTCGTTTGCGTAACATAGAACAAACGCTCGGGGTTCTTTACCTGCAGCCTTGCTACATCATCCTCGTGCTCGACTAAATACATAGCGCCACCGTTAGATGCGTCGTACTGCCCCATCGTGCCATCGACTTCGGGGTGGCCTTTGTGACCGATCAAGATACACTCATCACCGCCACGGCTGTAAAGAGTGACTTCCATGTGCACTTTAGTGACCAGAGGGCAGGTGGCGTCAAACACCTTAAGCCCTCTACGATCCGCTTCTGCTCGAACCGCCTGCGACACGCCGTGCGCTGAAAAAATCACGGTCGCACCCTCGGGCACTTCATCCAGCTCTTCAACAAACACCGCGCCTTTGCTACGCAGATCATCCACAACGACTTTGTTATGAACTACCTCGTGACGGACAAAAATGGGGGATCCCAGTAGATCAAGGGCTCGGTTAACGATATCAATGGCGCGATCCACACCCGCGCAAAACCCACGAGGATTGGCAAGTATTACTTTCATCAGTGCACCTCTTCGACTTCTACCGAATGAATTGCAACTTTGAAGATCACGGTTCGCCCCGCCAAGGGGTGATTAAAATCTACCGTGACTGTTGACTCGTCTAAGCCGACAATCACACCTGGCAATTCACCACCCTCGGCATCGGCAAAACTACACACCAAGCCCAAGCTCAACTCCTCTGGACCAAACGATGAGCGTTTCACTTCTTGAACGTTGTTGGGGTTAGGCTGCCCAAAACCATCTTCCGGGCTAACGGCGATTTCTTTTGTATCCCCCGCAACTAAACCCACAAGTTTCTGCTCGAAGCCAGCAAGTACATTGCCATCACCGAACACGAAAGAGACGGGATCAGATTCGAAGTTATTATCGATCTCACTACCGTCTTCAAGAACTAGAGCAAAATTAAGGTTTACTCGCGTGCCAGGACCAATACTAAGTGTATCCATGTGATCTTGTAACTCCCTTTTAAGCGTTGGAGGGGCTTTTAAAACCATCCACCAACAGGCCAATGGCTCCTAAAGTGATACAACTATCGGCCACATTAAAAGTCGGAAAATACCAATGCTGCCAATGAACCGAGATAAAATCGACGACATAGCCCAATAAAATGCGGTCAATGACATTACCCACCGCGCCACTAAGAACCAATGCTAACGCCCAGCCCAATACATACTCTTCAGGTTTCAGGCGAGTCATCCAGACTGTAATGACAACACTGACGCCTACGGCAATACCCGTAAAAAAGTAACGTTGCCACCCGCCTGCATGGCTCAAAAACGAGAATGCAGCGCCCTCGTTATGGTGTAGCGTAATATTAAGCCACGACAATATCTCGTTCGGTTGAGCGTAGACGAGCTCAGCAGACGCCCAAGCTTTAGTAGCCTGGTCGACTACCACTAAAGCCAGCACAGCGCCAAACCAAACCGCTAAACGGGTCGCCTTAGGCATAGTGACGGACTTCTCCAGAACCATCGATATTTTCAACGCAGCGCCCACACAAAGAGGGATGGTGCTCGTGCTGACCCACATCGTCACGACGATGCCAACACCGGTCGCACTTCTCGTTCTCCGAGCGCATAACCTCGATCTTTAAGCCATCAAGATCCGTGGCTCTAGCAGAACTCGACGCCTGCGTTAAAGCCTTAACCTTGGCTCCTGAAGTAATTAGCACAAACCGCAGCTCGTCTTCCAAAGCGTTTAATGTTCCAGCAAGCTGGTCGCTTGCGTATAGGACAACCGCCGCATCCAATCCGCCTTTGATCAAACCTTCTGAACGAGCCGTCTCAAGCGCGCCATTCACCGCTCGCCTTACCTCGACAACCTGCTGCCAATACGCGTCACCTAACTGGACATCAGGCTGAATGTGAGCCACAGCCTCATACCACTGCTCGCAAAATACCGACTCAGACTTGTCGCCCGGAATGTGCTCCCAGATTTCATCAGCAGTAAAACTCAAAATTGGAGCAACCCAGCGGACCAAGGCGTGAATGATATGATACAGCGCCGTTTGCGCAGATCGTCGGGCCTGACTATCACCCTGGGTTGTATACTGGCGATCTTTAATGATATCCAGATAAAATCCGCCCAGTTCCACCGAACAAAAATGATGCACTTTTTGGTAGACTAAGTGGAATTGATACGTGTCGAAGGCCGTAGCAATATCGCCTTGCAATTGTGCCGCTCGATAAACCATCCAACGATCTAAAGGCAACATATCGTCCTGTGACAATTGATGCTTGCTTGGTTCAAACCCAACCAAGTTGGCCAACAAGAATCGCGCCGTATTGCGGATACGACGATAGGCATCAGAGGTTCGATTAAAAATCTCATCACCAAAGGCAACTTCGCCACGATAATCGGTTGCAGCAACCCACAAACGCAGAATATCAGCACCCCACTTGTTGCTGGCCTCTTTAATCGACAGAATGTTGCCCAATGACTTGGACATCTTGCGGCCCTGATCATCTACGGTGAAACCATGGGTCAAAACGGCTTTATAGGGCGCTTGACCATACGCACCAACGCCAGTAAGTAAACTTGATTGGAACCAACCACGATGCTGGTCTGAACCTTCTAAGTATAAATCAGCAGGCGCTTGCAACTCGTCTCGCTCGCGCAACACACACGCGTGGGTTACACCCGAGTCAAACCAGACATCTAGAGTATCGGTGACTTTATCGTAAGATTCCGCGTCATTACCCAAAACAGCCTCTGGAGCCATATCGAACCACGCGTCAATGCCGCCTTCCTCAACCGCAAGCGCCACCGTCTCCATCAGTTCCTGGGTCTTGGGATGCAATTCCCCCGTTTCTTTGTGAACAAACAGCGCTATCGGTGCACCCCACGTTCGCTGCCTAGAAATACACCAATCCGGTCGGTCCGCTAACATCGCATCGATACGCGCCTTTCCCCAATCAGGTACCCAGTTCACTTGGTCCGCTGCGGCTTTGGCGTCGTTTAATAAACCTTTTTGGCTCATACTGATAAACCATTGAGGTGTCGCTCGAAAAATAATTGGGGTCTTATGACGCCAACAATGCGGATAGGAATGTATAAACGCCTTGTGCGCCATTAAAGCACTCGAATCTTCCAGAGAGTCAATAATGGTTCCATTCGCTTTGGTCACATACACACCGCCCACGAGCGGGGTTTCGGGCGCAAACACGCCGTTACTCATTACCGGGTTTTCAGTCGGCAAGTCGTATTTTAAACCGACTTGATAATCGTCCTGACCATGAGCGGGGGCCGTATGCACACATCCAGTGCCCGCCTCGGTTGTCACATGATCACCCAAAATAACAGGTACCTCACGCTCAGCAAAGGGGTGTTGCAGTGCCACGTGTTCTAACACCGCGCCTTTTACCGTTGCCGCCACAGAATATTCTTCGATTCCAAAACGCTTCATGCAGCTCTCGACCAGCGCTGTAGCCAACACAAAAGCACCATTCTTAGTCCGCACTAGGTCGTAGTCTAAGTCTGCATTCAGGCAAACCGCTTGGTTCGCTGGCAGAGTCCAAGGCGTTGTCGTCCAAATGACTAACGAAACACTTGCGAGTTCGTTAACACCGAATGCCGCGGCCACATCTGATGGCGCAACCGCTGCAAAGCCCACATCAATTGCAGGCGACTCTTTGTCCGCGTATTCCACTTCGGCTTCTGCTAATGCAGATGCACAATCTAAACACCAGTGAACAGGCTTATAGCCTTTAAGCAAATGACCTCGATCAATTAATTTCGCTAAGGTACGAATAATATTTGCTTCAAATTTTGGGTTCATGGTCAGGTAAGGATTATCCCAGTCGCCCACGACACCTAGGCGTTTGAAGTCTTCGCGCTGACCATCAATTTGTCCCTTAGCATACTCACGGCATTTTTGACGGAACTCAGACGCGGTAATTTTTTGACCCGGCTTACCCACTTTCTTTTCAACATTAAGCTCGATCGGCAGCCCGTGACAATCCCAGCCGGGAACATAAGGCGCGTCAAATCCAGCCAATTGCCGAGATTTAACAATCATGTCTTTCAAAATTTTATTCACCGAATGCCCCAGGTGAAGCTCACCATTGGCGTACGGAGGGCCATCGTGCAGGATAAATTTGGGGCGCCCTGCAGAGTGCTCGCGAATTTTTTGGTATAAGCCTTGTTGGTTCCACGCTCTTAAACGTTCAGGCTCGCGCTGAGCTAGACCTGCTTTCATAGGAAAGTCAGTATATGGCAGGTTAAGGCTAGCTTTATAGTCGGTCATAATAATCTCTTACTACTCTTGCTCTTGGAACCAGCGGCGCGTATCAGCAATATCCGCAAGAACCCGTTCTTTTAGTTGATCGATGCCGTTAAACTTCATTTCGTCTCGGACTTTATGCTGAAACGTCACCTTTATTTGCTTGCCATACAAATCGATATTCCTGTCGATGAGATGGACTTCTAAATTTGCCTCTATCGAATCATCAACGGTCGGCCTGGTGCCGACATTCGCAATAGCGGGAGCCCCAGTTAAACCTGGGCCATCCACTCGAACCGCAAACACACCATTAACAGGTGCTCGCAGACGATGCAGGCGAATGTTAGCCGTTGGAAAACCTAACTGGCGCCCTAATTGTTTACCGTAGACAACGCGACCCGACATCGAAAAGCGCCGTCCCAGCAGGGTCTCTGCCTCATCAAAGCCACCTTTAGCCAATACATCGCGGATCCGTGTACTGCTGACACGTCCACCTTCGTACTCAAAAGTAGGCGTCGCGGCGCATTCGAATCCGAGACGCCTGCCTCGACGCATCATGAGCTCGGTATCACCCTCGCGGTCGTTACCAAACCTAAAGTCATCACCCAACACGACGTAACGTGCACCCAGCCCCTGATAGAACACGTCTTGAATAAAACTCTCAGCAGTCATTTGCTGAACGGCGGCATTAAAGTGAATGCGCAATACTCGATCGATACCACATTCGGCTAAGGCTTCGGCCTTCTCTCTGAAGTTCATGATTCGAGCAGGAGCTTCCAGCGGCCGAATATACTCTTTGGGCAAAGGTTCAAACAAAATCACAGTAGTGGGAAGATCTCGCTCGTGCGCACGCTCGACCAGATGTTGCAACACCCACTGATGTCCTCGATGCACGCCATCAAACGCACCGACGGTGGCCACACAGCCCCGATGCCTAGCGCGTAAGTTGTGTAATCCGCGGATTAGCTCCATGTGATGACTTTTGCCTGCAACAAAGCGCCCCAGTATAACCAATTAGCTCTAATCAGCCTAACCCGATAATGGCTTTTTATGGGCTTGGCGACCGCAATTGTGCCAGACGAATACCACCAAAATAAGCGACCACGCCAAAAGTTAACGCTCCTGCGGCAACAAGGGCGGCAAGCTGAACAGCGCGAAGCCACCACGATACACCTACAAAATCTTGCATCAGCGGCAATAGCAACAGCAAGGCGGCAATCATACCCGCCAACGCCAAGATCAGGGCGATTAAAAACTTGGTCCAACCTGCCTGCCAAGTCAGCAAATTTCGCGTCTGTAAGCCACGCATTAAAAGACCCGCATTAATAAAGGCAGAGCAAGATGTCGCCAGGGCCAAGCCCACGTGCCCAAGATTGTAAAAGTGCAACAACGGAAAGACAAACGCGACATTCAAGACCATATTACTGACCATGGCGATTACACCAATTTTGACCGGCGTTTTTGTATCTTTTTGGGCGTAGAAACCAGGAGCCAAGACTTTAATCAGCATAAAAGCCAACAAGCCCAAGGCATAAGCACGCATACTCAAAGTAGCCATGGTAATGTCGTACTCTTGCATGGCCCCATACTGAAACAAGGTAACAAGAATGGGTTTACTTAGAATCCAAAGAGCTACCGTTGCAGGCAAGGCAATCAGCACCACCATGCGCACCGCCCAATCCAGAACCCGTTTGGACTGCTCGGTATTTTGTTGAGCTTTCAAGTCCGATAAATTGGGCAGAATCACCGTGGCAATTGCAATACCAAAAACACCTAAGGGCAGCTCGGTTAATCGATCGGAATAATACAACCAAGATACTGAACCACTGGGCAATAGCGATGCCAATACCGTATCGAGCAATAAATTGATTTGACTGACCGAAACGCCAAATAAAGCGGGGAGCATTAACCACAACACCCGTCGCACGCCCTGATCTTGGCGGTCCCATACCGGTTTAGGCAAGCGCTGGATGCGGCTCAAAAATGGCAGCTGCAAGGTCAGCTGGCAGGCGCCAGCTGCAAACACTCCCCAGGCCAGAGCCATTATGGGAGGCTCGAACCACGGGGCGGCAACTAAGGCCGCTCCAATAAGGCAAATATTCAGCAGCACAGGCGTCACTGCGGGTATCGCAAAATAACCGTACGAGTTCAGAATTGCGCCTGCAACACCTGTCAACGAAATAAACAACAAGTACGGAAAAGTGATGCGCAACATCTCGGCCGTAAGCTCAAATTTAGCGGTGTCGCCCAAAAATCCTGGCGCAAAAATAGCAGTCACGACCGGAGCTGCCACCATCATAAATGCGGTGACAGCGAGCAGCACTCCACCCAACATACCGGTAACTTTATCAATAAATTGCTGAATAGCTCGATCATCACCGGTAGCTCGATAATCGGCCAAGACTGGAATAAAGGCCTGTGCAAAGGCACCCTCGGCGAACAAACGCCGCAAAAAGTTAGGGATTTTAAAAGCCACAAAAAACGCATCGGCATTGGCCGTCGCACCGATAAAGGCAGCCAAAACCACATCGCGAATTAGACCAAGAATGCGCGATATAAAAGTCATACTGGCTACGATTGCGCTAGAGCCCAGCAGGCCTTTCTTAATTGGTTTCGTCGGCGAAGTGGGGCTAGATTCGTCCATCCTCAGACCCACCGCTCCCGCAAAGCCTGATGATTTAGCGCTAACCACTGCAGCGCAATTAAGGTGTGGCCGTTATTGATTTTATTGTCTCTGAGCATAGCAAAAGCTCGCTCACACGAGACTCGGTGAACCTTGATGTCTTCGTGCTCTTCATCTAAACCGAAAATCCCGGATTCGGGCGCACTATTAACGCGCCCGACGAAACAACGGATTTGCTCTGTGCATGCACCGGCGCTGGGGTAAAACGTGGCGATCAGCTCTATTTTATCCAAGGTACAACCCGCTTCTTCTAGAGCCTCGCGATGCACGACCTCGCTGTCGGACTCTTCCGGCTCGACCACTCCTGCAATGAGTTCCAGCATCCATGGACTGCCGTCATCCTTTAAAGCGCCCGGTCTGAATTGCTCTATCAAAACTAGCTCGTCACGCCCGATATCGTAAGGCAATACAGCCACGGCATCACCACGTTCGAAGAGCTCGCGAGTGATGGACCGGCTCCATCCCCCGTCAAATTTACGGTGCCGGAGTTTTACTTGCCGCACACCAAAATAACCCCTGAACACCCAATTCTGGTCTAGAATTTCAACATCTGCATGGGTGTATTGGGGCGAATAGGTCATTTAAATCGTCTTGCCGTAAACCATTGAACAGGGCGGGCTTCTTTTTCAACCAACGCAACGACATCTAAAATAAGCGCAAATAGAGCCATGCGGACCAAAACACCATTATCTGTCTGTCTAAAAATAGCTAAATTGGGATTATCGTTCAGGTCCACATCCAGCTCACGAGCGTTAGCTCTGCTATCACGTGGCAGTGGATGCATAATCACCGTATTAGGCTGGCAATTCTGCGTGTAAATTGCCTGATTCAAGCGGAAACGCCCCCGATACAGATCTGCTTCTTGCGTCGAGCTAAAACGCTCTTCTTGCAACCTGGTTGAATACACAATATCGACCTGACTGATCGACGCTTCTAGCTGATCGGACTCGATCACATTGTGACCCGCCTCGCGTAATTGCTCGATAATGTACTCGGGCATGCACAATTCTTTAGGCGACACTAAAGCAATGTGCAGGTTCTTAAATACCGACAGCAACTGGCAGAGTGAGTGCACGGTGCGTCCGTATTTTAAATCGCCGACTAAAGCTATTCGCAACCCATCGACCTCACCACCTCGGTCCTGACGCTCTTTGCGAATGGTGTATAAATCCAGCAAAGCCTGACTGGGGTGTTCGTTACTACCGTCCCCGCCATTGATAACCGGTACTCGACTGGCCGCCGCGAATTCACTGACCGAGCCCGATTCTGGGTGGCGCATTGCGATAACATCGCTGTAACCACTGATCACACGCGCGGTATCGTAGAGCGATTCGCCTTTGGCGATGGCACTGTGCTCAAATCCGGTGGTCTCGCGCACCTCGCCCCCCAGCAAGTTAAAGGCGCTGCCAAAACTCACTCGCGTTCGAGTCGAGGGCTCGAAGAACATCGCCCCCAGTATGGCGCCGTCTAGGGCTTTAGTCATGAGCTCACGCTCCGCGAATGGGCGCATGCGATCCGCCACCGCGAAGACGTGCTCTACATCTGCACGCTCAAACTGTGACACCGATAAAATATGACTGCCGGCGAACTTCACACAAACTCCTTTTAAAGCGCTATTCTTGCGCCAACAATGTGTCCGAATACGATTCCAATGCATCCATAAGCTGCATAGTTCGAGTGTCATCAGCTGAAACCTGCCGTATTACGGCGATTTCCTCGAACAAACGCTCCATGTGCATAGTACCCTGATCTTCGCGCGTTATACGCTCAAAACAAAACTCTTGCCACTGCATTTTTTCATCAAGTGACAAAGACTCTGGGAAGTTACGCGCGCGATATCGAAACAATAGCTCACCCAAACGTCGATCTTCAAAGGGGAAGCTACTGCGGGCAAGTATCTGCGGCGATGCACCTTTTATTTGGTCGCATAGGCGCCTGTCACCATCCGATAAAAAACCACCGTACAAATCCCATTCTGGGTCGGTGCGGTCAACGGCTCGCTTGGCAGCGTAAACATCACGCAATTGCGTAACCAACTCGTTGCCTCGCTCTTTTACCAGCGCTTGCAGAGCCTTCATGTTCTCGCGCAAGGCCGACATATCCAAATTCGCTCTAACTGCGACTTCGTCGGTCATCATTTTTGCTGGTGCAATAAAGGGTGCACGGTTTATGTGAATCGATTTAAGAGCTGGACGCTCACCCTGAAGTTGCTCGGCGGGGGTATAAAGACGCTGTCGCAACTCGTCAGCCGAGTACTCCAAAAGCCTCTCGGGCGACTGGCTCAGGTCGATGGTGATAATCTCATTTTTATTCCTAGGATGCTGAATAGCTGGCACCACTAAACCGATGTTGGCTTGCCGCGCGCCGAACATACCAGACACGTGCAAGACTGGGCGCCACTGACCAAGGGCCAGTTGCTCTTGAGCAGAGCGCTTAAAACGCAAACCCAAGTAATATTCGAACAATTTAGGCTGCTTAGCCTTGATCAGTTTTGCCAATTCAATGGTGGCTTTAACATCCACCAAAGCGTCGTGCGCCCCCGCATGTTCGATACCATTCGCTGCCGTTAAACGTTCGAGCTTCGCCGACATAAACCCTTCTTCGGACATCGGCCACTCTACCCCCTCTGGCCGCAGCGCATAGCTTGCTCGCACAAGATCAATCAAATCCCAGCGGGAATTGCCATCCTGATACTCGCGAGCGTAAGGATCATAAAAATTGCGGTACAAGGTATAGCGCGTTACTTCATCATCAAAGCGTAATGAGTTGTAACCGACACCGCAAGTTGAGGGCTGACTTAGCTCGGCATGAATTCGTGCAATAAATTCCCGCTCTGAAACACCTTTCTGTAGTGCTTCTTGTGGCGTTATACCGGTAACCAGAACGGCCATGGGATTGGGTAAATAATCGGGAGTAGGACGAGCATAAACGACCAATGGGTCGCCTATCACATTCAAATCAGCGTCGGTGCGTAATCCGGCAAATTGGCAGGGACGATCCTTTGCCGGACTCGCCCCGAAGGTTTCGTAGTCGTGCCAGTAAAAAGTATCAGACAAGCTCGAGTGCCTGCTCTTCGATTTTGGCGCGCCATTCCTGCGGCCCAGTTTGGTGCACCGACACACCGTTAGCATCGACCGCGACACTAACGGGCATGTCTTTGACCTCAAACTCGTATATGGCTTCCATTCCCAATTCTTCGAAAGCAACAACGCGTGATGAAGTAATCGCTTTAGACACTAAGTAGGCCGCTCCGCCAACAGCCATTAAGTAAACCGCCTTGTGCTTTTTAATCGCTTCAATCCCGGCGGGGCCGCGCTCGGCTTTACCAATCATGCCCAACAAACCGGTTTTTTCGAGAATAAAGTCGGTAAATTTATCCATGCGCGTCGAAGTCGTCGGACCTGCAGGACCCACAATTTCATCGCGTACAGGATCTACGGGGCCCACGTAGTAGATAAAACGCCCTTTCAAGTCGACCCCTTCAGGTAGCCCTTCACCACTCTCGATCAGCTCTTTCATTTTTTTGTGAGCCGCATCCCGACCGGTCAACATCTTGCCCGACAGCAGCAAAGTATCGCCGGGCTTCCAAGAGCCCGCTTCTTCTCGTGTCACGGTATCTAGGTTCACTCGACGAACCGTCTCACCTACCTCCCAAGTAATATCTGGCCAGTCGTTCAAATCCGGAGGTGTCTGTAGCGCAGGACCCGAGCCATCTAACACAAAGTGTGCATGCCGAGTTGCTGCGCAATTTGGAATCATAGCCACAGGCAAAGACGCGGCGTGCGTCGGATAATCTTTAATTTTTACATCAAGCACAGTCGTTAAGCCGCCCAACCCTTGAGCACCTATACCCAGACGGTTCACAGCATCCATAATTTCCAACCGCAATTCCTCCACGCGGCTCGAGGGACCTCGCTTGCGCAGTTCATGTATATCGATGGGGTCCATTAGGGACTCTTTCGCCATCACGGCCGCCTTTTCAGCGGTTCCGCCAATACCTATGCCCAGCATCCCCGGAGGGCACCATCCTGCACCCATAGTAGGTACAGTTTTGACCACCCAATCGACGATACTGTCAGACGGGTTCAGCATTGCTAGTTTGGATTTATTCTCGGAGCCACCGCCTTTTGCGGCAACCTGAACGTCGACGGTATTACCGGTAACCACCTCCATGTGAATTACCGCGGGCGTGTTGTCTTTGGTATTTCTTCGAGCACCGGCGGGATCCTCAAGAATCGAAGCGCGCAGCACATTATCTGGGTGCAGATACGCACGGCGAACACCTTCATTCACCATGTCAGCTACCGACAGTGTCGCGTCCCAAACCACATCCATACCAATTTTCAGAAAAACGGTTACGATGCCGGTATCCTGACAGATTGGGCGCTTACCCTGCGCGCACAACCTTGAGTTAATCAAGATCTGAGCCATTGCGTCTTTTGCGGCCGGGTTTAATTCATGCTCGTAGGCTTGGTGGATTGCCTGCACAAAATCTTTGGGATGATAGTACGAAATAAACTGCAGAGCGTCGGCAACGCTATCAATAAAGTCGTCTTGGCGAATAACGGTCATGGGGTCTCCGATTTAGGGGGTAGAAGGCGTTGTGGGTGCTTCCAACTCGCGCACCGCGCGCTGTAAGTCACTGAGCGTGGTATTCACTTGGCGGCGGAAAGCGTTAATCGAGCCTATCCATTCTTCGTTACCTTCTACTCGCTTAGATAGCGCAGCGAATTGTAGGGTTAACTTGTTCACTTTGTCTGCGGTTCGCTCAAGCGCTGTCTGGTTGTTTGATGCGTTGGCCGTAAGACGCTCTAGGTCTGAAGCAACCGACTTTAGTGCGGCCATATCTTTGCGCAGCAAATCTAGCATCGCTGTGGTCTGAGCTCGCTCATCAATAGCCGCTTTATCTGCCGAGACCAAGGCCTTAAGAGCTTTATCTTGGTTTGTAGAGGCTTGCTGCAAGGCCTCGATGTCGGCCTTATTACGCCGCCACGCACTGGCCCAAAGCTTATCGACTTCTGAATAGAGTTCTTTAACACGCACCGCCATTTGCGCTGCATTTTGACTTAAACCTTCGTCGGTATCAGCAAGCGCGGCCTCGAGCTCCATAATTCGCTCGTTATGGCGCTCCATAATGTGACTGGCTTCTACCAGCTGCTGCTGAAGCTGCCACGACCAAATAACACTTGCAATGGCGACAGCAAGCGCTACAAACACAAACGTCGCGGTAAAGACTCGAGCACCAAGGCCAGAATTTGGCGCTGCTGGGCGCCGAGAACGGGCCTGAGGTCGACGGTCTTCGTCGACCTCAGCCACTATCGAGGTAAGGGGTTCAAAATCGTCGGCCATACGGCTGTCCCAATCAAAAACCCGATTATACCCTGCGCAGGACTGCGCAGAAACCCTCTAGAGGTAGCTAACAACGCCCCAAAGAACCAGAGTTAAAGCAAGACTTGCATGCACAACGCCCGCCACAGACTTTAACATGCCCAGCTTACCAAAGATCGCATTGATTTCGAGCAGCAATACTATACCTGCGCCTACGTAAAAGGCTTGGGGTGAACCCCCAACAGCATAGTGTGATGCCGCCAGCATACCAAATAGCATAGGGCCAGAGAACAAGGTATTCGTTCGCGAGGCCAGCGTGGCTTTGGCACCTGCCGCCGCACCGTCGCCTTCTTTCATACCTAGGACAATTTGCTGGTTAGGCCAAATAATTAACCAGACGTTCAGGAACATCAAAGTGCCCATTAATACGCCCAACCAAATGAAAGGCCGTTCTGCCATCATCGCAAACGAGTAACCACCCAAATGTAGCAGTGCCAAACCAGTAACGAAGGTCGCCGCAGCACCCCAGCGGAACCACCACAGCGCGCGCGGTGCGAGTTTTTTCATTGCATCTGACTTAGCACTAGGCTCAGCCTCTGCAAAATAAGCCATTTGCACAAAATTGAAGTAGTACAGCATCCCGATCCACACCACCCCAAACAACACGTGGAACCATCGCGCCAAAAAATTTAACTCGACCATTGCTATTGTCTCCTTTGACCTAGCCTTAAAGTTCTTTTATTTGCTTATGACACACATTCTGTCACAGCATTTTTAAACGCTGATACTTAAAAGCACCAACAACCCATTTTAACCACCTTTGTGGGGGCATGACTATGCCTTTGTGAATTTAGAGCTGTCCGACTTAATGTCTATATTCGGCAACCTCGCAAATCGATCACGCAAGCAATAAAGCATTAACAAGGACGGCAGAACCATTAAAGCTGTCACGACAAAAAAACGCTCCCAAGACCCTAACCAGTCGACCGCATATCCGCTGAAACCGGCAAAGGTTGTTCGACTTAAATTCCCGAGCGAGGCCAACAAAGCGTATTGCGTAGCACTAAAGGCTCTGCCGGTTAATGCTGTTAAAAAGGACACAAACGCTACCGTAGAAAACGCCGTTGTAAAATTATCGACGATAAGCGTTAGCACTAGCAGCCACTCTAACGGCCCTGCCGCAGCGATAACGGCGAACATTAAGTTGCTAGCGGCCATAGCAATGCCGCCGATCAACAAACCTTTCACCACCCCAAAATGCGTGTTAAATAAACTCCCCAACATCGTAAATACAATAGTGATCATCCAGCCGAACAGCTTGGTGTACTCTGCAATCTGCTGGTTACTGAACCCTACTTCTTTGTAGAACACGATCGACATCCGACCCAAAAAAGCCTCGCCAATTTTGAACAAGAAAATGAACAGCATGAGCATTAGGGCAACACGCACCCCATTCTTTCTAAAAAAATCAGCAAACGGCTCAACCAGAGTTACCAGCAGCCATGTTTTCAAACCATTTGATTCAGAGTAGCGTGCACCAGCCTCTTGTTGCAGCACATCTCGATTTGAGCTGGGCTCACGAACCATTAGAGTAGCTCCAATTAGCACAACGAGAACAACAGCCATTAATCCATAAACATGGTTCCAGCCCAAACCATCGGCGTTGCTAAACGCCAAATATCCCGGAAGAGAATAACCGGTCCACCAACCGATTATCGCGAGCGCTGCCGCGGGAGGCATAAAACTCTGCTCTTCGGGAGCGAATTGATCAATACGATAGGCGTCGACCGCGATATCCTGCGTGGCACTGCACAGCGCAATGCCCAGCGCTATCACTCCAGGCAACCACAATCCCAGACCGGGATCGACCTGAGTAATGGAAAGGACCAAAAGCAACATAAGAACCTGCATACTTAAGATCCAGCTGCGGCGCTGCCCAAACTTAGCCCCCAGCACAGGAATATGGACTCGATCCACTAATGGAGCCCACAGAAAGTTAATGGCATAGACCGTTGCAACTGACCCCATTAAACCCACCTCTGCCCGCGAAATTCCGGCATCGGTCAACCATCCACTAAAATTAGAGCCAATAAGAACGAACGGAAAGCCCGAAGAACAACCCATCAAAAAAACCCACAGCAAGCGGATGTCTTTATAACTTCCCAAGGTTGTTTGCCAACTCATATTCACAGTATCCGTCGAAGCTATCTGGAAAAAGCGTCTATTGGCGTTGATCTAAAGCGCATGCCAAGACTCGTTGATTGTGTCACGCCCAAGCGATACTGACAAAGTAAGGCGAGCAAATTCAAAATAATCAACCTACACGCTAAGCTGACCTTAAAACGCCACACATGGCGAGACTTTTCGAATGACAGTGCCAAGTAGAGAGTGTATGTTCGTCGCCTGAAATTTTTGGAGCAATAGTATGCTGAGCGTAAATGAATATTTTGATGGCAATGTTAAGTCGATCGCGTTTACAGGTCCCGACGGTGGTGTGACGTCGGGCGTAATGGCAGCGGGCGAATACACCTTCGGCACTAGCCAGCACGAAGTCATGCAGGTGGTATATGGCGAATTAAACGTTCGCCTACCGGGATCTGACGATTGGCAATCTTATCAAGCGGGTAGCCAGTTCGAAGTTGAAGCCGACCAATCCTTTGATGTACGGGTTACTGCGCCTGTGGCTTACCTTTGTTTTTATAGCTAAGCGCCGCCTAGGCAATAAACGGCTGTTGCACCGCAAATGTGCGACAGCCGTTTGGTCAAAGATATTGTTGCTGCAACCGAAGCCTAGATGCGAATTCCACCATCAGTTTCTATCACTCGACCCGTCAGGTAGTCATTTTCAAGAATAAACGCCACCGTCGATGCAATTTCCGATGGCTCACCCACACGCCCCAAGGGGATTTGCGAGGACATTTTCGCCAGAGCTTCCGGCTTCATAGAGGCAATCATTTCAGTGCCGATAAAGCCGGGCGCGATCGCCATGGCGCGAATACCAAATCGCGCCAGCTCTTTTGCCCAAGTCACTGCCATAGCGGCAACACCCGCCTTAGCCGCCGAATAGTTCGTTTGCCCGATATTCCCAGCACGCGATACTGACGAGATATTGATGATAACGCCCTGAGTACCCAAAGTGATCATGCGCTCAGCCGCTTCACGACCGCACAAAAACACCCCCGTTAAATTCACATCAATCACCGCTTGCCATTCGGCTAAGGACATTTTCTTGACGATTTCGCCATCTTTTACTTTCAATAACATGCCATCGCGCAGAATACCGGCATTATTTACTAGGGCATCCAATGCACCAAAATCATGCACAATTGCGCCGAAGGTATTTACCACGCTTTGCTCATCGGCAACGTTTGTTAGGTAAGCACGTGCCGTGGCCCCCATGTTAGCAAGCTTAGCTACAGCCTCGTCCAAACGCTCGGCGTTAACATCAATCAGCGCAAACTGAGCACCCTTTTTAGCCAAACCTTCGGCCATGCTAAAGCCTAAGCCCTGAGCACCGCCGGTAATCGCAATAACCTTGTTGGTTAAATCCATTTCAATTTGCCTCTTGAAAAAAAGGCGATTGTACCCGATTAATAGACTTAAGAAGACTGTAGTATCGGTTTAGCCCCCAATGTTACAGTAGATGTGACCGCGGAGATGCCATGCAACTGTTCATTCTACTATTCCCATTGTTCGAGCTATTCACCCTTCTCGAGCTGGGCGACCAGATCGGCAGCTTAAATACTCTACTTTATATACTCGCGACCTTTTTCGCCGGCTTAACACTACTAAAGAAGCAAGGCCTAAATATGCTTAAGCAGGCACAGGCAGCGCAGACAGGACAAGCCTGGATTTCTAGTCGCCTGCTGCTCGACGACATGGCCATTGGCTTTGCTGCAATACTATTAATGATTCCCGGGCTGCTGTCAGATATCAGCGCTGTGTTTATTTTAATTGCCCCCTTGCGGCGCAAGCTCGCCTCGATACTGGGGCAACAAACGTCAGAACAGACCACGCACTACGATAGAAAAACAGATAAAAATTACACTGTGATTGAAGGTGAATACGAAGAAAAAGATCGCGACTAACCTCAACCTATTGATTTTCATAAATAATGTTACCCGAAAAAAATTTTAGCACTCTATGCAAAAGAGTGCTAACTCACCCCTTGAAAAACACGTGCACACCCCCATATACAACTCAGCCCTGATAAAGGGGTGTCTATAACATCTGATTAGTGGAGATTGACATCAATGAATATTCGTCCGTTGTACGACCGTGTGGTCGTTCGTCGCAAGGAAGAAGAGCAAACCACCGCTGGCGGCATCTTGTTGCCCGGCTCTGCAAAAGAAAAACCAAACCAAGGTGAAGTGGTAGCTGTCGGTACAGGCAAAGCTCTGGATAGCGGCGAAACACGTGCTATGGCAGTTAAAGTCGGCGATACCGTTGTGTTTGGCCAGTACGCTGGTAGCAACACCATCGAAGTCGACGGTGAAGAATTAATTATTATGAGCGAAAGCGAAATCTACGCAGTCGTAGAGTAATTTTCGTTTCACACTAACAGTCAAGGAATTTAATCATGGCAAAAGAAGTAGTATTTGGTGATAAGGCGCGTCAGCGCATGTTAAAAGGCGTTAACACTCTGGCTGACGCCGTAAAAGCAACCTTAGGCCCTAAAGGCCGTAACGTTGTACTAGACAAATCTTTCGGCGCCCCAACCGTGACCAAAGACGGCGTATCGGTAGCGAAAGAAATCGAGCTGAAAGACAAGCTTGAAAACATGGGCGCACAAATGGTCAAAGAAGTGGCCTCTCAAGCGTCTGATGTCGCGGGTGACGGCACAACCACTGCAACAGTATTGGCTCAATCCATTGTAAACGAAGGCTTAAAAGCCGTCGCTGCAGGCATGAACCCAATGGATCTTAAGCGCGGTATTGATAAAGCGATCATCGCGGCTGTCGAGAAGATCTCTGCCGCTGCTATCCCTTGCGAAGATAAAAAAGCCATCGCCCAGGTAGGCACCATTTCTGCCAACAGTGATAGCCAAGTCGGCGACATCATTGCTGAAGCAATGGAAAAAGTTGGTAAAGAAGGTGTGATCACCGTTGAAGAAGGTTCTGGTCTGCAGAACGAACTCGACGTGGTAGAAGGTATGCAGTTTGACCGCGGTTACCTATCACCCTACTTCATCAACAACCAAGACAACATGAGCGCCGAAATTGACGCTCCGTTCATTTTGTTGGTCGATAAAAAGATCTCTAACATCCGTGAAATGTTGCCGCTGCTAGAGCAAGTCGCTAAAGCGTCTAAGCCTCTGGTTATCGTTGCTGAAGACGTCGAGGGCGAAGCCCTAGCAACTTTGGTTGTAAACAACATGCGCGGCATCGTGAAAGTTGCGGCCTGTAAAGCGCCCGGCTTCGGCGACCGTCGTAAAGCCATGTTGCAAGACATTGCGACTTTAACAGGCGGCGTTGTGATCTCTGAAGAAGTAGGTTTAGATCTTGAGTCTGCAACTCTAGAGCACCTAGGTACTGCGAAACGCGTTACCATGGACAAAGACAACACCACCATCATCGATGGCGCTGGTGATGCTGAAGCCATTCAGGCTCGCGTTAAAGAAATCCGTGTTCAGATCGAAAACACTTCATCTGACTACGACCGCGAAAAACTGCAAGAGCGCGTTGCTAAATTGGCAGGCGGTGTTGCGGTCATTAAAGTTGGCGCAGCAACCGAAATGGAAATGAAAGAGAAAAAAGCACGCGTAGAAGACGCCTTGCACGCAACCCGCGCCGCGGTAGAAGAAGGCGTTGTTGCAGGCGGTGGCGTTGCTCTAGTTCGTGCCTTGACCTCTATTCATGGGTTGACTGGCGACAACGAAGATCAAACTCACGGTATTAACGCTGCCCTTCGTGCAATGGAAGGCCCACTGCGTCAGATCGTTGCAAACGCTGGCGATGAAGCCTCTGTGGTACTGGAAAAAGTGAAAGCTGGTGAAGGTAACTTTGGCTACAACGCAGCGACTGGCGAATACGGTGATATGATCGAGATGGGTATCCTCGACCCAGCTAAAGTAACGCGCACAGCACTACAAGCGGCGGGTTCAGTAGCTGGTTTGATGATTACCACTGAAGTAATGATCACTGATATCGTTGAAGAAAACGCTGGCCCTGCAATGCCTGATATGGGCGGCATGGGTGGTATGGGCGGCATGATGTAAGCCAGCCCCACGGTAAGTAAAAAGCCCAGTAGCGCGAGCTACTGGGCTTTTTTTTGGAAGGTCAATATGACTTACTGGCTACCCTTGCCTTCACCAAACCGGCCAAAATAATACAAGCGGCACCGATCAATTGCTGTGTATTCATGACCTCGCCAAAAAAGCCCCACGCTAGCACGGCAACCGTTAAGGGCTCCATATAGGCCAAGGTACCGTATGTGACCGCGGGAATTCGACTCAAGGCTTGAACTGCAAACACCATCGCCAAAAATCCCGGCCCCACCCCAATCAACACAAGCCACAGCCACTGTTCTTGTTCGGGAATACCAGCATCGACAGCAAAGTACGCCAACAAAAGTGATGCAACACTGAGCTGAACTAAAGTACTCTGAATAGGCTCAAGCTTGCTGGGCCGCCGGTTGATCAATATAAAACTGGTATAGCTTAGGCACGCAGTCAGGGCAAACATCAAGCCAAAGGCATAGGTTTCGTCCATGCCGCTTGGCCGCGCATCAAAGTCGATCATTAAAACGAAACCCGCCAGAGCCAAGCCCACCATCGCCAAGCTTAAACCCGTCAGTTTTTCGCCGAAGAAAACATACGCACCCACCGCCGCAAGCAAAGGCGCCAGATACATAATCATGACCGCCTCAGCCATCGGCATCAGCTCTACCGCTTTAACATAGGCAACCATGAAACCTGTCAGGGCAACACCCGCCATGATCGATTGAAGAGTCGGCTTGAACGCTAGGCTAAACCTGCGTTTCTGCAGCACACCCAAAACCACTATGCACGCAGCACCAATGAACACACGATAAAAGGTAACAACCTCTGGGGCTGTCTCAGACCATCTTGCCAAAGGCCCGATCGCGGCCATCAACATGGCCGATACTAGGGTCATAGCAAGGTAGATATTGTGTGACTTGGACATTTTCGCTCTCAATGAAAAAAGCCCGCATCAAAGATGCGGGCCTTTGTGCTTGAATGCTGCCTTAACTCGAGAACGTAAAGTCAGCGAAGATATCGCGCAAGGTCGTTTTCTGGATCTTCCCGGTTGCGGTGTGGGGCATTTCTTCAATGAACTCAACCGCATCGGGCGTCCACCACTTCGCAATCTTACCGTCAAACCATGCGGTAATTTCCTCGGCGGTTAAATCAGCACCTTGTGCGTTGCGCACCACAATCAGCAAGGGTCGCTCGCCCCACTTGTCGTGGATACGTCCAATAACCGCGGCCTCCGCCACTTTCGGGTGGTCGGTTGCCACGTTTTCGACATCAATTGATGAAATCCATTCGCCACCCGATTTAATGACATCTTTGGTTCGGTCGGTAATAGCGATATAACCGCGAGGATCAATGGTCGCTACGTCACCGGTTTCAAACCAACCGTCGTCGCCATGAGCAGAGCTACCCTCCAGTTTGTAATACGCACTGCAAATCCAAGGTCCGCGGACTTTGAGCGAACCAAAAGCCACACCATCCCAGGGTAACTCGTTGTTGTCGTCATCAGTAATTTTGACCTCACAACCGTAAATGGGGCGCCCAGCTTTTAAACGCAGTTTGGCGAACTCGTCCGCTGGCATTTCATCGCGAATATCCATGCTCGGGTTAGTGGTGCCCAATGGGCTCATTTCCGTCATGCCCCAACCTACCCGCGTTTCTACACCATAGGTATCAAAGTCTTCCATGATCGACAGCGGGCAAGCAGACCCACCAACAATGACTTTCTTAAGGGTTTCCACGCGCATGTCGGCTTGTTTCAGATAATTAATTAAGCTCAACCAAACTGTGGGGACGCCGGCCGAGAAGGTCACACTTTCTTCGTTAATTAATGTTGCCAGGGTCTCGCCATCACCCATCTTATTACCGGGCATAACCAACTTAGCGCCTATCATTGGGCAAGCATAAGGCAAGCCCCAGGCATTAACGTGAAACATGGGTACGATGGGCAAAATGATATCTGCTTGACCTAGGCCCATGGCATCCGGCAATAAGCCAGCATAAGCGTGCAGTATGGTTGAACGGTGAGAATACAAGACACCTTTGGGGTTACCTGTAGTACCCGAGGTATAGCACAAAGCACACGCCGAATTCTCGTCCACATCGGGCCACTCGTAGTCGGCAGCTGCCGAAGCCACCAAAGTCTCATAGCAAATTGCGTTCGGGAGCGTAGTCTCGGGCATTTGCTCTTCACCGATCATGACCACGTACCCTTTAACGTTTGGACATTGGTCAGCGATTTTTTCGACTAAAGGTACGAAATCAGCATCCAAAAATACGTACTGATCATCGGCGTGATTAATGATAAACACCAATTGCTCTGGGAATAAGCGCGGGTTAATGGTGTGTGTCACATACCCTGAACAACCCACTGCATAGTAGGTTTCGAAGTGGCGGTAGTCGTTCCAAGCAAGTGTTGCAACGCGATCGCCAGGCTGCAAGCCCCAAGACGACATCGCTGATGCGAGTTGATTCGCCCGAGTAAAGGCCTCTTTGTAGGTATAACGATGACGTGGATTGTCTCGTGTTACAGATACGATCTCGGCATCACCATTTACTCGCGTACCATGTTCAATAATCGATTTCAGATTGAGCGAAACACTCATCATTAAACCATTCATCGCTACTCCTTATTGTTAAATGTTTACAGCGGTTACTTTATCAGTGCCCAACGCTCATCGGAAGAGCGACTGACTCGCATTTCGACCTCTAATTTTAATAAATGCGCCTCAAGCGACAACTTGGCCCAAGTATGTAAACTGGGATCGACATCGTCGTACACGGCGGAAACCATTTGGGAGATCGTTGTTGCGCCAATTCGCTCCAGCGTATCAATGACCTTAGTCTCGCGCTTTAATCTGTGCGCTATCAAACCATTAATCTCATCCAAAGGCGCTTGTATCAAATCTCCGTGCGCTGGAGCAATCACTTGTAAAGGCAGTTGAGCCAGTGCTTGAAGCGACTCGATATAGTGTTTCATATCGCCACTAGGCGGAATAATCACTACGGTTGAACCATTCATCACATGATCCCCAGCAAAGACCATGCCCTCTTCTTCCAAGAAAAAGCAATAGTGGTTACCCACATGGCCAGGTGTATGTACCGCTCGAATCGTGTAGTCACATTCTGTAAATGTTTGGCCGTCACTGACATGAACTGTCGGCGTAAAGGTTTGATCGTTGAAACGATCATTAGGTGGCGCAGCACCAATCAGCTCAGCGCCAGTGAGCTCTGCTAACCTAGCAGCAGCAGGTGAATGGTCGCTGTGTGTATGAGTGCAAAAAATGCGAGAAATTGCGCTACCACCGATCTCAAAGATGGCATCAATGTGACTATCGATTGCCGGACCTGGGTCAATGACCGCAATTTCATCGCTGCCCACCAAATAGGTATTTGTACCAGGCCCTGTCATCGGGCCTGGATTGGGTGCCGTTATCCGCCGAACCAAGGGCGACAGCTGAACCGCAAGTCCTGGTTCAAACATTGGGCTCAATCAGCCCAGCAATATCGACCACGGGGTCGACGTCGGCTTCGTAATCAACACCGTCAACTTCAAAACCGAACAACTGTAAAAATTCGCGCTTATAACCTGCAAAATCGGACAGCGTATTTAAGTTATCGGTATCAATTCGGTCCCACGCCTCTGCGACTGAAGCCTGAACATCTTCTGCGAGCTCTTTAGCGTCGGCACGCAGGCGCCCTTCATCGTCCATATCTGGGTGCGAGGAATACAAACCGTGACGGAACAAATATTGAATTTGTTCGATACAGCCCTCGTGCACGCCTTTGGCCTTCATCACTTTAAATAGGATGGCCAAATAAATAGGCATGGCCGGAATGGCGGCACTAGCCTGAGTCACTACTGCCTTCAGCACAGAGACTCGAGCGTCGCCGTCTTTCTCTGCCAACTTGGCGCGAATATCAACAACGCGTTTGTCTAAGTCTTTTTTAGCCGCACCGATCGTACCATGCCAATAGATATCCCAGGTCAGCTTCTCGCCAATGTAGGTATACGCTGTGGTTTTAGCGCCCTCAGCCAACACGCCGGCCGAATCGAGGGCATCAATCCACATTTGCCAATCTTCGCCGCCCATGACCGCAACTGTATTGGCTATTTCCTCTTCATTAGCTGGCTCTAAGTGAAAGTCCTGGATACTTTCTTTATCGGTATTAACGCCCTTCTGAGTGCACGCGGCGCCAATAGGCTTTAATGTTGAAGAGTACACAACCCCGGTGTCTGGATGCGTTCGGCGAGGTGCCGCAAGCGAGTAAACGACCAAATCGACCTGGCCGAGGTCTTTGCGAATGACATCAATAGTTTGTTGCTTTAACGCATTAGAAAAAGCATCGCCATTAATACTTTTTGCGTACAAACCCTCTTCTTCAGCGCACTCATGAAAAGCGGCTGAGTTATACCATCCCGCCGTACCGGTTTTTTTCTCGGTGCCGGGTTTTTCGAAAAAGATGCCCAAGGTGCTGGCACCACAACCAAAGCCGGCGGTAATACGTGAGGCAAGGCCATAACCGGTAGAAGCCCCAATAACCAGAACGCGCTGAGGACCGCTGTCAATAGCACCTTGCGCTTGCGTATAACGAATTTGTCGACGGACATTCTCGGCACATCCCTCTGGATGCGTTGTAGTGCATAAAAAACCGCGAACTTTAGGCTTAATAACCATGCTTTATTCCTTGTAAATCTGGCAAACTGTAATTCTGGCGCAAGTCTAACACAGCCTGCTAAAACAGGCGTACTCCTTGAGTTTGGCGCTTATTTTTCGTTCAATACACACGAATCAACACAAGGATGCCTGATGAGTTCACCGCTGCGCTACAGTACCTCACCCGAATGGGTCAACACCGTACTCGCTGACTTCAATGAGTTCTTGCTAGATCATGCGGCCGCAGAAAAAAAAGCCTCAGGTATGGCAATATCCATGCTAAGCCACTACCCCGACAAACTCGAACTAGTGAGCACCATGGCGGACCTAGCTGTCGAGGAACTCAGCCATTACCGCGAGGTCGTTAAATGGATTCACGCTCGAGGTATTATCACGGCGGCAGATACGAAAGATCTCTACGTCATTGAGTTTCGAAAAAGCCTCCGTCAGGGCCAAGATCCTTACCTAATGGACCGATTGCTAACCGCTAGCATCATCGAAGCTCGAGGTGCCGAGCGGTTTGCTCTGGTAGCCCAGGCGCTGGAAGAACCCGGTATCAAGCAGTTCTATGCAGCTATTGCTCGATCTGAAGAACGCCATTACGAAACGTTTTTGAATTTGGCTTACTTGTATTTTCCCCAGATCGAAGTGGACGAGCGCTGGCAAGAGCTTCTTGAAATCGAGGCTAATATTGTAAGGTCGCTACCTTTACGCGCTGCGCTGCACTAGGCTCGAATGATGCAAAAAAGCATCCAACAATACTTAAGCCGTCACGCAGAGCTGGGGCTTCCAGACCCTCCCGGTCAGCACCAATGGCAATGGGTATTGTGCATCCCCTGTTTCGACGAATCGCCTGAATTCACTGACCACTTGCCCCAAACGCCCAACACCTTAATCATACTGCTGGTGAATCATCCGCAGGGACGCTCCAGCGACACGAACACTCGATTAGTTGAATCGGTATCGCACGGACGAACGTGCGCGAGACTGGGGCTGTATGACCAATTAATTACACTTGAGAAAGGCAATCGTCACATCCTATTAGTCGACCGCAGCACTAACCAAACTGGCTTTAACCCCAAGCACGGAGTGGGGCTAGCACGTAAGTTTGCCGCAGATATCGCTTTGAAGTGGTATGACCTTGGCCTCATCCAAAACGACTGGATTGCCATGACCGATGCCGATGCGTCGTTACCTGAGCACTATTTCAAGACCTTATCTGCCGCCAGCATTGAAACGCCCGCGGTCGTGTACCCGTTTAGCCACAGCCAAGCCGATACGCCAGAAGAACAGTTAGCCCTGGCGTTGTATGAACTTAAACTGCACCACTACGTCGCAGGACTAATACAGGCGAGATCACCTTATGCGCATCACTCCATAGGCAGCTGTATCGCTATTCGCGCCAAGGCCTATGCGCAGGTGCGCGGCATGCCAAAGCGGGCCGCCGGCGAAGATTTTTACCTGCTCAACAAAGCCAACAAGTTGGGCAAGATCCGGACACTGGGTTTGGAGTCGACGATTATTTTGTCGTCTAGACGTTCTAACCGGACTCCCTTCGGTACAGGGCAAGGTGTAAGCAAGCTCAGCGACCAAACTGCCCCCCTCAAAACAAAGGTCTTTTATCCACCACACGTTTTTCAGAGTTTGAATTGCTTAGTAGGTAAGATCGCCGCTGGGGGGCAAACACTAGACGCTCTAACCGAAGGTCTATCACATGAGGCACGTGCCGCACTTGTAAGCCTTGGTATCGAAGCAGCGTTAACGCACTGTAGAACGCATGGCCCTACGCCACAGAAATTTCAGCGGCAGCTGCATCAATGGTTTGATGGGTTCAAAACGCTTAAGTTCATCCATCACCTAGCGCCACCGAAAACAGGCTTATTAAGCTTTGAAGAATGGGCGGTACAATCCAGCAGCACTGAACTTTGCCCCTTTGAAGCAAGCCGAAAAATGCGCGACTACTGCTACCAAAACCTTACTGATGATTAGGTAAATTAGTTAGCCACAAACTTTGATAAGGCTTTAAGTTTACGCGCTGATTGCGGTCCACATGGTCTTGCCCAGAAACCAAATCTACCCAATAAGGCTCCACCAAATTCAGATCAGCCATGTGAACTTCTTGTGTCTTACTCGTCATATTGAATAAGCAAAAAATGCGCTGACGGCCATCTAGGCTTTCACGCCAAAAGCCAAAGACCTCTTTGTTAAGGTGCAACAAAAATTGAGCCGCGTTGGGATGGAATGCGGATTGTCTTTGCCGTATCGCCAGTAGGCTCTTCAGCCCCGCTAGAACCCGCGCATGACTCGAGAATTCGTCATTAAGCTTAGCCAACAAATCCAACTCGGACCATTGCCGCCGGTTGATGGCGCGGTTATAGCCTAAATGATCCAGTCGCTCGTAGTCGTTATGTGTACCAAGTAAACTGTGAATGTAAATCCCGGGGATGCCCGCTAATGCGAACATCAGTGCGTGGGCACAGACCATTCGCTGTATACCTATATCAATGAATTCGTCGCCGGGATCGCACAGCGCATCAAACAATGAGATATTGATTTCATACACGCGCGAATCGCCATCGGCAGTACTTCGCCGTGACAAGCGTCCGCCTCTTGCTTCCATAGCATTGATTAGAGTCTGAAGCTCTGCGTCGTCTAACAACCCCTCGGCAGGGCGAAGACCTATGCCGTCGTGAGACGCAATAAAATTAAAATAGGTTGTTCCAGTTTTCGCCGGCGGCATTCCCATCATCCATTGGTTCAAATGGGTACAGTCGCCCTCTACCAAGGCGTGCAACAACAAGGGCGGTAAGCTGAAGTTATACACCCCATGCGCTTCGTTACCATTGCCGAAATAGCTTAGGTTCTCGATGTTCGGGATATTGGTTTCCGTAATGATGACTGACTCAGAGATAGCGTGCTCCATGAGCTCGCGCAACAAACGCACTACCGCATGGGTTTGCGGCAAATTGATACTTGTAGAGTCCGCCTGCTTCCATAAGAATGCCACGGCATCCAGACGGAAAATTCGCACCCCCATATCCAGATAAAACCGAACAATCGATACAAACTGCCACAAAACTTCGGGGTTGCGAAAGTCCAAGTCGACCTGATCGTGACTGAAGGTACACCAGACATATCGAGTGCCCAATGCGGTCTCGACCTCTTGCAACAGTGGTGAAGTCCTGGGTCGAACTACCGAAGTCAAATCATCGTTGGGACTTGCTGTAAAAAAATAATCCGCGCCCGGGTGCGCGCCTTTCAAAAAATTTTGAAACCAAAGCGAGCGGCTTGAGCAGTGATTAATCACCAAATCCGCCATTAACGAATAGCTAGACGCCAAAGATTGAATATCATTCCAAGATCCGAGAGTTTCATTAACGCTGGAATAATCAAGCACGGCAAAGCCATCATCGGAACTGTAAGGATAAAACGGCAATACGTGAACACCGTTGATCGCGTCCGATAAATACTGATCTAAAAATCGCCTCAACGTGATTAGCGGTTTCTCGTCATCCCTTACAATTGTATCCCCGTAAGTAATAACCCAGGCATCTCGTTGGCTCCACACGTTCTTGTGCGCTAAGGGTTGAGTAGACTCTTCACTCAGGCGCATTTCATTAAGTAGCGATTGGGTTAAGGCTTCGATATCAACATCACCCGAAACGCCATTATAAATTTGCTGCAGCAAGTGCTTAACACGCTCAGTTAAATGCTCAAAGGGTGATATTAAAGCCACGTGCTAATCCCCGCGATTATCCAAGTAATCCAGTTCTACAACTTCATATAAGCGCTCGAGCACATCAGGAACAGCGCTAATAACGCGATTCCACGAAGGTATAAATGGCCGCTCTTTTGGGCGCGCCAGAAATACTTCTCCGGCTTGAATGATGTTATCTGCAAACAACTCGACCGCGCGCTCTTCTGCATGAATATCGACCGTTAATCCATTCATAATGGCGTCGTTGCGGTAGCTCTCGACAAAATCCAGCGCAATACGGTAATAGCTAGCCTTAATTGCCCGAAAGATTTCGGGACTTAGAGTAACGCCTTGGGTGGCGAGCTTACGGAACAATGCCTTGGAGATATCGATAGACATCCGCGACAAGCCGGCTTGTGAGTCATTCTCGGATAAGTCTTGATGCTTGTGATCATAGTGGTCAGCAATTTCCGCCTGGCACAATCTATTGTTAGCGTAGTTGCGATACATTTCAGACAAAACACCGATCTCTAAGCCCCAATCACTGGGTATGCGCAAGTCGGTCAACACGTCTCTACGGAAAGAAAACTCACCCGCTAAGGGGTAGCGAAAACTGTCCATAAAAGTCAGATACTCGATGTTACCCAACACTTTTTGAGCAGCGCGCAGTAGAGGCGTTACCAAAAGGCGACTGACACGCCCATTAATTTTTCCATCGGCGACACGAGCGTAGAAGCCCTTGCAAAACTCATAGTTGAACATTGGGTGGGCTACCGGATAAATCAGCTTTGCTAGCAAATCACGCTCGTAAGTCACTATATCGCAATCGTGTAAAGCCACCGCCTCAGCGCGATTAGACGCCAGTACATATCCCATGCAGTACCAAACGTTGCGTCCTTTACCCAACTCTTTAGGCGCAAGATCGAGCGCTTCAAGTTCTGCGTCCAATGCCCTCAAACGAGGTCCGTCATTCCACAAAATACGGTGGTGCTGCGGCAACCGTTCGAAAAACCGCAGCGCATGCTGGTATTCGGCGTGACTGGCCCGATCAAGCCCCACTACGACCTGATTCAAATACGAAACCTTTTGAAGCTCTTTAACGATATTTTCCAAAGCGGGCGCTTCAAGTTCCGAATACAGTGAAGGTAAAATCAAACCCAGAGGTCGTTTTTTCGCAAATTGTTCTAGCTCGTTTTCCAAGGCGGCGACCGGCCTTGCCCGCAAATTGTGCAGGGTCGTTACAATGCCATTTTGATAGAAATCAGCCATAGGGTTCCTTAACTTTATTTGAGCTCGCTCGGTGAGCGTGCTGTTCCAGCCACATCTGTGTGGCCTCAGCCCAGGCCGCGGGGCCACAGGCTTGGGTTATCTGCCAGTTTTTCTGCACAACAAAATCGGGAGTGGGATTAGCAGGAGACCGTATCCAAACCGATCGGTTTGCTTTTTCGAGCATGGCCAAATCGTTTAAGCCATCGCCCAAGGCCAGTGTCCGCACTTCACCGCCGTATTTTTGATTCCACAAGCAGATCAAGGTTTCCATGGCGCGCCCCTTGTCGACCGAATCGCCAACCGTCATAAAACGCCCCCCTTGCTGCACCATCGCTCCCCTGCCGCCGAGATAAGCAATGAGATCTTGTTTAATGTTGTCATTTGTTGGAGGCATTAAGGGCTCGGTATACTCTCGCTGCGAGGCGCGTTCCGATTCTGTCCAATCAAGCCCGGTGGCGTTCATCACCCCCTGAACCCCCATGTAGGAAAAACTCAGTATGGATGCCTGATCGGGGTATTCACTCAGGATACTCAGCCAGTGTTCGCGCGGCTTGGCCAGCGAGATTCGCCAAAAATCACCGTGATTCTCCCAGGCTGCTTGCGCCACATGGAAACGCTCTTTCGGCAAGTAAATCGCCGAGCCATTTTCACAAATCATAGGATCTAGCAGGCCCATCTGATCTTGTAGGTAGCGCATTTCCGCGTACGTCTTAGAGCTGTTAAACACCAATGGGATGCCCAAACGCTTTAATGCCCCTACTACCGACATCGCGGGCTTAAAATCGTAAGAATAATGATCCAACAAGGTACCATCGAGGTCGGTCACCACCATCAAACTAACACTCATAACACCACCGTTTTCCCTCTGTGACTTCGATAATTGTTCTCTGGTTATCGAGCTGTAAACACAGATCCGCGAATTCGGGCATCGATTGCAACGACGAACAGGTCAAACGCTCGTAGTGCTGTATAAAACTCTCTATTTCCTGTGGCGTCATGGTAGGTTTGTCGCACGAGGCGCCGAGTCGAACTTCTTGCTCCGTGCGCCAGTCGCTCACCACCTCAAACCCAGGGGCCAACAGTGCCCACAACTCGTCAAGCCTTGTCCATAGGTGTAAATAGTCGCGCTCAAGGCAGGTGTTTACATAATTGCGCCAGATACCCTCGAGGTCATCTACGCGCTCAAGGTGATTAACAGAGTCGGTTAAATCGGCCTGGCTTTGAGCCTGTATACCCACACACCACCCCTCAAGAATAACCAAGGTGGGCGCCGTGGACACCGTATCGAATTGATTCGCGGGGATACGATCATCAGCCAATTTATCAAAGCGCGGAATAGAGACGGGGCCATCAAAATGGATTAAACGGTCGAGCGTGGTCTCAAGCAAGACAATGTCATGGGTGCCGGGGACACCCCGAGTCTTTAACAAAGGATGGACGTCGCGCGCCAATTGCTGTCGTTGGGCTTTGGTCAAATAAAAGTCATCGATCGACAGCACAACACAATCTCCCAGACCCTGGGACGCGTGGCGCTTAGCGAGGTAGGCGGCTAAGGTGCTTTTACCCGACCCTTGGGCACCATAGATGCCCAATAGAAACGGCGCGCTTGCACCAATTCGGTGCAAAGCGGCTTGGCACAACCGGTCAGCAAAAACGGTTTCGATGTGGCGTACGTACTCAATCGACAGCTTATGGATAGCTGCAAAGTCAGCTTGCCACTGGGATATGCCTTTTGAGGGGCCTTGAATCATTAACCATTCTCTCTTGTTTCATACACACTTATTCCTAAGCTTGCAGAAACCGTGCCAGAATGGCCAATGAAATTACAAAGTCAGTCTGCGAATATCGGATAGTAAGTCCACGACTTGGTTCATAAAGCGACCTCCGTCTGCGCCATTAATCACCCGGTGGTCGTATGACAGACACAGCGGTAGCATGGTCCTAGGAGCGAAACCGGAGCCGTCCCAAACGGGCTGCACTGACGATTTAGACACACCCAAAATGCCAACCTCTGGGGCGTTCACAATAGGCGTAAAACCCTTACCGCCCAGAGCACCCAGGCTGGAAATAGTGAAACAAGCGCCCTGCATTTGCGCTGGTTTTAGCTTTTTGTCGCGCGCCAGCGCAGCGAGCTCGAGGACTTCCTCAGCGAGTTCCCAAAGCCCTTTTTTGTCGACATCGCGAATGACTGGCACCAACAATCCAGCAGGAGTGTCTACGGCAAAACCAATGTGCACATATTCTTTATAGATAACCGACTCGCTATCGGGTGATAACGACGAATTGAATTTAGGGTTATCTTTTAACGCAACGGCGCACGCCTTTAACAAGAATGGCAGCGGCGTCAGTTTGGTGCCTCTGCGCGCCGCATCGTCTTTTAGGCTTACTCGGAATGCTTCTAGGTCAGTCACATCTGCATCATCGTATTGAGTGACATGTGGCACATTGAGCCAGCTACGCTGCATATTGGTGGCGGTGACTTTACCAATCTTGCTTAGTGCTTCTTCACGGACAGGCCCAAACTGCGAGAAGTCGACCGCCGGCACAGTCGGTATGCCCGCGCCACTGCTAACTCTTTCCGACTCTGGCTTAGCCAGCCTCTGCTCTACAAAAATGTGCAAGTCTTCTTTGAGGACGCGCCCTCGAGGACCCGAGCCACTGACCTGCTCTAAGGGAATTGAAAACTCGCGTGCGAGCTTACGCACCGCAGGGCCGGCGTAAACAACGTCAGAGCTCGATGAAGCCGTTTTAGGTTCAGCAACTGGAGCCGAGGCCACAGCGGCTGCTTTAGGCTCTGCAGGCGCCGGTGACATAACTTCAGGAACATCTAGTTTCGGCTCCTGAACGGATGTTTGTGGTGCGCTTCGATTGTCTGCAACCTCAAGTACGCCGATAAGATCGCCCTGTTTCAGAGAAGCACCGATCACCACAGCAATTTCAAGTACCTTACCTGAAGCGTCGGCGGGAATTTCCATCGAGGCTTTATCTGACTCTAGAACGAGTAAGGTATCGCCCTCTAAGACCTCATCACCTACTGAAACCGACAGTTCAATAACTTCAACGGCATCATCGGTTCCAATATCAGGAACAAGCACAGAGTGTTTGCCGATGCTTACTGTCTGATTGTCGGGCACTTCAGCCACGGCCTCTTGAGCCTCTGCCTGAACGGGAGTTTCCGCCTGAACCGCTTCAACTGTTTCTTCCGTCAGCTGCGCTGGCTCAGGCGCTGAATGGGCCGTCTCAACCACAATTATCGCTGCACCCTCAGTTAACGAATCGCCGATTTTAACGAGCAGTTCGACTACGGTTCCTGCCAAGGTTGACGGCACTTCCATCGAGGCCTTGTCAGACTCCAATACAAGCAGACTGTCATCGACGGCCACTTCGTCTCCGACTTGGACCATCCACTCGATAACTTCAGCTGCATCCGCGCCGATATCGGGCACAATTACCTGTTGTTTTGCCATAGTATTCAGTCCTAACCTCGTTATACCGTCATGGGGTCAAGCTTGGTTGCAGAAATACCCAGCTTAGGCATGGCTTCTACAACAACCTTGGCATCGAGCAGACCTTCATCGACCAATGCGCTTAGAGCTGCCAATACAACCCATTCACGACTGACTTCGAAAAAGTCTCTTAATTTGGATCGTGTATCACTGCGTCCATACCCATCGGTTCCCAGCACAACAAAATGCTCGGGCACAAAGGCACGCAATTGCTCTGAGTAGGCACGGATGTAGTCCGTCGCAATAATGCAAGGCCCTGAACGCTCAGACAAACACTCGGTCAGGAAGGGGGTCGCCTTCTCGGCACCCGGATTCAATCGGTTGCTACGCTCAATCGCTCGACCTTCACGTGCCAACTCGTTAACACTCGTCACGCTCCAAACGTCTGCGGCCACACCGTAATCTTGCTCGAGCATTTCTGCAGCTGCTTCGACCTCACGTAAAATGGTACCCGCGCCCATCAGTTGGACGCGCTTTTTGCCGCGCTTCTTAGACACAACCCGAGGATACATACCTTTTAAAATGCCCTCTTCTACACCTTTTGGCATTTCAGGCTGATGATAGTTTTCGTTCATCGTCGTGATGTAGTAGAAGCAGTTCTCTCCAACTTCATACATTCGGCGCATACCATCTTGAATAATAACTGCCAATTCGTACGCGTAAGTAGGATCGTAGCTAACGCAGTTCGGAATGGTAGATGCCATTAAGTGACTGTGGCCATCTTGGTGCTGTAAACCTTCACCATTTAGCGTAGTTCGACCTGCGGTTGCACCAATTAAGAAGCCACGAGCCTGGCTATCGCCCGCAGCCCAAGCCAAATCACCAATCCGCTGAAAACCGAACATGGAATAGAAAATATAGAATGGGACCATCGTTAAACGGCTGGTCGAGAAAGAGGTTGCCGCGGCCAACCACGCACTCATGGCACCCGCTTCGTTTATACCTTCCTCTAGAATCTGGCCCCGTTCGTCTTCCTTGTAGAACATGATCTGACCTGCGTCATGCGGCGTGTAACGCTGCCCCACCGACGAGTAAATCCCCAGTTGACGGAACATACCCTCCATACCAAAGGTGCGCGCCTCGTCGGGTACGATAGGCACTACTCGTTCGCCCATTTGCTTGTCTTTCACCAGCGTCGACAGAATTCGCACGAAGGCCATCGTTGTGGAAACCTCACGTTTGCCACTGCTGGCAAGCTGTGAACTAAATGCTTCGATAGCGGGAATTTGTAATCGCTCGACTTCGCTATGCCGACTTGGCATGACGCCCTGTAGTTCTTGACGGCGCTGCATCATGTAGCGAATTTCGGGGCTATCTGGCGAAGGCCGGTAATAGGGCACGTGCTGCAGCTCTTCGTCGCTTATCGGAATACCGAAGCGGTCACGGAAAGCACGCAGACTGCCCATGTCCAACTTTTTCAACGAGTGGGTCTCATTGTTTGCCTCACCCGCCTCGCCGGTGCCATAACCCTTAACCGTCATGGCCAAAATAACGGTCGGGCGTTCACGCTGAGCTACCGCCTGTGCATAGGCAGCATAGACTTTATAAGGATCGTGTCCACCACGATTTAAATACATGATGTCTTCGTCTGACAAATCTGAAACCAGTTCTAACAGCTCTGGGTATTTGCCAAAAAAGTGCTCGCGAGTGTAGGCGCCGCCGTTGTACTTGTAGTTTTGCAACTCACCGTCGCAAACCTCATCCATGCGCTTTTGTAACAGTCCAGTTTCGTCTTTTTCGAGCAACGGATCCCAGCGACGACCCCAGACAACCTTTATAACATCCCAGCCTGCGCCACGGAAAACACCTTCAAGCTCTTGAATAATTTTACCGTTGCCGCGCACCGGTCCATCCAGGCGCTGCAAGTTACAGTTAATAACAAAAGTTAGGTTGCCTAGCCCCTCGCGACCAGCAAGCGAGATAGCACCCAAAGATTCAGGCTCATCACACTCACCATCGCCCATAAAGCACCAGACGTTACGGTCACCATGATCGACCAAGCCTCGCTTCTGCTGGTATTTCATGACGTGTGCCTGATAAATCGCCTGGATGGGCCCCAATCCCATAGACACCGTAGGAAACTGCCAATAGTCGGGCATCAACCATGGATGAGGGTAAGATGACAAGCCGTTGCCATCGACTTCACGGCGGAAGTTATCCAGCTGCTCTTCGCTTAAACGGCCTTCAAGATACGAGCGCGCATAAACACCCGGGGCACTGTGACCTTGAAAGAAGACCAGATCTCCGAGCTGACCGTTTTCGTTACCGCGGAAGAAATAGTTAAAACCAACATCATATAGGGTTGCGCTGGAACTAAAGCTCGAAATGTGACCACCCAAGCCTTCATCATTGTCGTTAGCTCGCATCACCATAGCCAATGCATTCCAACGAGTAAGAGAGCGAATACGGCGCTCCATGAACAGATCGCCGGGCATGACCTTCTCGTCAGACACAGGAATGGTGTTACGGAAAGGAGTGGTAATGGCAGGAGGCAGAGGCAAGCGCTCTTGCGTTGCATGCTTTGCCAGCTCACTTAGCAAAAACCCGGCACGCTCGGGACTCGAAGCTCGAACCACGGCATCGAGAGCCTCAATCCATTCACGCGTTTCCTGGGGGTCTACATCATGCATCATGCCTAATAGTCTCCAAACTGAAAGTCACCGCAGAATCGCGGAACAGCGTAATAATATTACAAAATAGCCTAAAAACTCAATAAAAATGGGGCCAAATCGGGCGAATCATGCAGATTATGACCCATTCGTTGTAGTAAACTTTCAAACTTAAAGTTCAATAGCGAAGCTCGTATTAGCCGCCTTAGCGTCTGTAGGCTGTTCATACTGGATTGGTTCAGCTGGAAATTTATCAAACTTTCCTGGCGCTACGACCAATAATGACCTTTGGGTTTCCAAAACTTGCGATTCAAAAAACGCCAACCATTCAGCGTAAGTGATCCCCGAAACTGCGTCCGCCAAATCCTGCTTCGAGGTAAAGGTATGATCTCCCTCACCCAACGATTGCCACAAAAACTCAGCACGCTCCCACAGGTTTTTAAAGGGCTCGTTGATCTCGGCCACCAAAGCCTGACGATGACGATTAAATGCAGCCTCGTCGATATCGCTTGGAACAGCCTGCAAGAATTTTGCTATCGCGTCACGCACATCTAAGCTTGAATGGCTAGGTGACTGAATAATCATGACCACACCGGGCACGCGGCTCTGAGGCCACGAAAAAGCGCTGGCGATATATCCCAGCTGCTGCTCAGTCCGCAATTGCTGGAAAAATCCAGATTTAAGCGCTTGGCCAGTTAAGGCAAACAAAGCTTGCTGCTGAACTGAGCGATCGTTTCCTTGAATGTACCAACTGATCACCGCGTCATCATGATCTAACTCTTGGGTTAACTGCTGACGCTCAGCTTGATCGAGATTCGTTATCGCAAGCGCCGGAAGCTGACCCGCACCGCTGCCGACAAACGGGGCTAACGCCTCTTTCACGGCTGCCGTATCAGCATCGACGTAATTACCATACAACAGTGCTTCGGCATTTACAGAATCCCAAAACGCTTTGGCTTGGCTCTTCACTTCCGAAAGCGTTAAACCCCGTAAAGCAGCGATCTGCTCCTCGTCACTCCACGACGAGTGATTTAATGCTTCACGCAGCGCCCCCATGATCTGGCTCGCGGGCCGCTGCGCAGATTTGTTTTCTATTTGACGAATACGCTCGGCGCGAAGATTATTAAATCGCTCCTCGCTAAAGTCCATTACCTGCATGACCGACAGCAATCGCTGCAGCAGAGCTACCTGCTTGTCATTATAACCATTGACTCGCAGGCTAATGCCTCGAGAGTGCCGATAAACAGAGCTCTGCAAACCCGCAATTTGGGCCGCGTAGGCAAAATCGTTGGCCTGATCGCTAACTAAAGCAGTGTAAAGTTCCAAAGCTGTATCGACCTCAACTGACTGCCCTACTTTGGCCGAGCGAAAATTCACATTTAAAGCACCTTTCGGCACTTCAAACTCATCGTCGTGTTGAAACCATACGTTGACACTCTGATCTGAGGTCATTACTGGCAAACTTGTCGCCTTTTCGCTCAGTGACACGACATCAACATTTTCAGCAATGAACGCATTAGGAGCGGGCAAGCCAATATTAGCTAGAGCGGCATCGTCCGCCGATAAGGGCATGGCAAGATCCTCACCCGATACCAGTGCGTAAGGAGTTTGATAATTAGGCGAAAGCGTATTCGTCTGAATGCCAGGGTAGGATAAAGTCACCAGAGCTTTATCTGCGGACATAGAATCCAGAAGACTCTGGGTCAGAGCAGCATCAAATTGCTCAAGGTAGGTGCCGCCCCGCAGCCAATCACGCACCGGAAAGTCGTGCATAGAACTGGCTAACCGACTAACGTAACCAATTGGCTCTCCTTTTTCCTGGAAACGAAAGTTCAAATCCGAGAGCTGCTTTAGTTCATCAAATACCCAGGACTGCGCGCCATCTTCGCGCAGTTGTGCCAGCGCCGAGTGCGTCATTTGCACTATACGATTGCGTGCTTCAATACCCGCTTCAGTTAGCTTGATATCAATATAGAACAAAGCCCCTCCACGCCATCGAAAACCAGCACCCGCCGACAAAGACTCGGCCAGGCCTTCTCGTTTTAGTTGCGCCAGCAGACTGGTCGGCCCTTCATGCCCCAGAAGATGTCCAAGGTAACGAGCTGGATCGCTAAGATACTGTTTAGTGTAATCACCAATCGGGAAAATAATTTCGAGGCTGCGATTCGCCGCTGTGGGCTCGATACCAACCACCGATGGCAGCAAACTCTGTGGGAACATTGGCACATTCACCGAGTCATGAACCACATCGCCAGCAGGCACCTCTGAGAAAGACGCTTTTGCCATAGCTTCTAGCGCATCTAAGGACTCTGTTCCAAGCACTACCAAGCGCATATTCCCCGCTACGTAGTAACGCTCGTAGAACGCGAGTAGATCCTTGCGTATCGGTTGATCAGGGCGATCCGCCAATGATTCCAATGAGCCCACGGAAAATTGACTGTAGGGGTGCTCGGGGTGCATTAGCGCTTGCAGCACATCAAGCCCACGACGACCGTCCGACTTTAAGCCCATTTGGTACTCGGCCTGAACAGCATTCATCTCACGATCGACATACTCGGCGTCCATCTTGGGCGACACGAAAAATTGCGCAAAACGATCTAGCGCCTCGGTAAAATGCTCGGCGTTCACATCGAAAAAATAGTTAGTGTGATCAAACGAAGTATACGCATTGCGGTTACCACCATGCTCTGTAATGTACTGCTCGTACTCCGCAGGATCTGGATACTTTTCGGTACCCAAGAACAGCATGTGCTCTAAAAAGTGGGCCAAGCCACCTCTACCCTTTGGGTTATCACCGCTGCCGACATAGACATCTAAGGCCGCTGCTGCCTTCTGCGTTTTGGGATCTGACACCAACAATACCTGCAAACCATTGTCGAGCTCGAGGGCGCGGTAGTCTCGATCGTCTATCGGGCTTACCACCGGCTGACTGGGGTCTTGCGCAACAGGCTCTTGCTGAGTGCTGTTAGGTTGGCAACCAAGAGATGCGCCCAACGCGACGACCAGCCCAAAGGACCACAGCGTATTGATAAGCCTCATAGTGTTTCTCCTGTCGAGTCTGAGGTAATGGATTCGTAGGCTTCAGGAACAGGCCATGCGTTCATAATAGCTTTAATTAACGTGGCCAGCGGTATCGCGAAAAATGCTCCCCACAAACCCCAAATACCACCAAAAAATAATACGGCCAAAATAATGGCCACAGGATGTAAATTAACCGCTTCTGAAAACAGCAAAGGCACTAGGACATTGCCATCGAGGATTTGAATAATTAAATAGACTGCAAGCACGGTGTAAAATTCGTTGCCAATACCCCACTGAAAAAAGGCAACGAGCACCACAGGAATGGTAACAAGAGTTGCTCCAACGTAGGGAATAATAACTGACAAGCCAACCAGCAAACCCAGCAACGCTGCATAATTTAAACCCATTGTCAAAAACGCAAGATAGCTGACCGAGCCCACAATAAGAACTTCGATAGCCTTCCCTCTGGCGTAGTTCGCAATTTGCAGGTCCATCTCCCCCCAAATTTGGCGCAACAAAGGGCGCTCCTTGGGAAGCTGCCCAGCCAGCCAGCCGGTGATAGCGTCTTTATCTTTTAGAAAGAAAAAAACCAACAGCGGTATAAGAATCAGGTAAATCATTACGCCAAACAAACTCGGGATCGAGTTCAACGAGAGCTCCAACAACTTTTGACCTGCTGGGGCGAGCTCGCTTTGAACCGAGGCCACCAAATCGACAATTTGTTGCTCAGAAATGAACTGTGGGTACTTTTCAGGTAGAACACTCAAAGCGCTTTGGACTTCCTTAACCATCCGCGGGAACTCGGAAGCTAAAGTGACAAGCTGACGCCACACCAAAGGAAACAACCCTAAAATCGAACCAAAAAACACCGCCAAAAATAACCCATACGCAGCCGTAAAACCCATCCACCTCGGAAAGCTCAGACCCTGCATTCGAGTGGATACGCCTTGCACCAAGTAGGCCAATATCATAGCGGCCACAATGGGCGCCATGACAGTACCCAAGGCCATCATCAAAAATAAGGTCACTCCGATCAGAACCAGCAGCAAAACTGACTCTTCTTCAAACAGATACCGATCGTACCATTTTCTAAAAATCGTCAGCATACAGGGTCCTAACAGGGATGTTTTTTGGTGAACTCATACACGAACTCTTGCTCGCCCACTCGCTCTGCTTTTAACTGCTCTTTGGCTAATTTCGCATACGCATGAAAGTCTCGCCAAGAACCCGGGTCCGATGCATACACTCGCACACAATCACCCGCGCCAGCAGCCATTAGCGCACGTTTAGCCATTAGCAAGGGCATGGGGCAACGCGCACCTCTGGCATCGATCACATTCTCTGACATATATCGCACTTAAATGCCCGCATTTGATGGCAAAGTATACAATGTCTGTGTAAGTTTGAATATCAGGTGAACTTTTGTGACACTCAGCTGGTCTCAATCAACAGTACTTCAGGCGCAACTTGCTATACTTCTACCCAGTCCTAATTTACCGAGGTAACTCTTTGACAGTTTTATCCGCCAATGCAATGCGCCTAATTGCCAAAGGGTTTTTGATCCTGATGCTAAGTTTTGCCGCGGCTATTAGCGCTCTTGCCAATACCGGGCTCAAGATCCCCGACTTGGGGTCCAGCGCCGGCACCGTTTTCTCGGCAGAATACGAATATCAACTCGGCCGGACCTGGCTCAAGCTATTTCGCAGCCAAGTCGACGTTTATGAAGACCCCATCATGCAGCGCTACGTCGAGAATCTTGTTTACGAGCTGGTTGAATACAGCGAGCTGCAAGACAAGCGCATTGAAGTGGTAATTGTTAATAACCCAACCATGAATGCGTTCGCCGTGCCTGGCGGGGTCATCGGAATACACACGGGCTTATTTCAATTTGCACAAACAGAGGATCAATTTGCCTCAGTCATTGCGCACGAAATCGCGCACTTAAGTCAGAGGCATTTCTCTCGCAGAGTGGAATTTGCTAAAACGCAACAGCCTCTAGCGCTAGCAGGTTTGTTAGCGGGCCTGGTGCTAATTGCGACCACCGGTTCGGACATGGGCTTAGCTGCTCTTACCGCCACTCAAGCAGCGACTCAGGACGCAGCGTTGCGCTACAGCAGAGGCAACGAACAAGAAGCTGATCGCATCGGCATGCAAACTTTGGCCATGTCAGGGCGTAATCCCGCGGCCACCCCAGCCATGTTCGAGCAGATGTTGCGCGCGGCTCGATACGCCAGCAGTAACCGCATACCGGAATTTTTGCGCAGTCACCCATTGTCAGAATCGCGCATCTCCGACACGAAGAACCGCTTACTGCAGTACCCAGCAAAGCAAAGTAAACCGAGCCTTGATTATCATTTAATGAAAGCCAAGGTCCAGGTTGATCTTGCCGAGTCACCGGAAACAGCCCTAGCGCAATTTAAAGGTCAGGAAGCTAGCGATGCGACCTTTCCGGAAGCTCACGACTATGGTTTAGCTTTGTCCCTAAGCGCCGCAGGCCGCTTTGACGAAGCAAGAGCCATCATGGAATCGTTACTGGAAAATCGTTCTTCGTCTCAGACTTATTTGATGAGCTTAGTTGATATCGCCGTGCAACAGCGCGATACCAGCTGGGTTCTAAACACCTTGGATAAGGCGACAAAACTCAATCCTGGCAATAAAGCACTAGCTCTTGCTTATGCTCGCGCGCTAATGACCAACCAACAAGCACATATTGCGGAGGCAGTGCTTGAGCCTATTGCACGCGACGTAAAAAACGACCCATTACTATGGTATTGGCTTGCTGAAATTCAGGGTTTGTCGGGCGACATTCAGGGACTGCATCAAGCGCGGGGCGAATATTTCTTGTTACATGGCATTGCCGACGAAGCCGAAAAGCAATTCCGCTACGCACTCAGGCTGGCGCGCAACGATTTTGTCGAGTCATCTAAAATTGAAGAGCGACTGAAAGCCGTGTACGCGTTTCGAGACAGACTTGAAGAGCTATAACTAAAGCGTCGCCTTAAAACTGAGCATCCGCTCTAAGGGTAGCATTGCGCGCTCGGCCAAAGCGGGGTCAACAAAGATCTCGTTACCGCCCGCCTCGAAGACCCGATCCAGAACTTCTAGCTCGTTCATGGCCATCCACGGACAGTTCGCACAACTGCGGCAAGTCGCTCCATTACCCGCTGTCGGCGCAATCATAAAGGTCTTGCCGGGCGCAGCTTGTTGCAACTTATAAAAAATGCCTTGGTCTGTTGCGACAATAAATTTAGAGGCTTTTGAATTCACCGCAGCCTGAATAATTTGAGTAGTCGATCCAATTTGATCAGCAATTTCGAGCACCGAATCCGGCGACTCTGGGTGCGCAAGGACCTCTGCATCGGGATGCGCTTTTTTCAAATCAAGAATACCGCGCGCTTTGAACTCCTCGTGAACAATACATGCACCATCCCATGCAATGATATCCGCTCCGCTGGCTTTTTTGACGTAGGCACCTAAATGACGGTCCGGCGCCCATAAGATTTTTTCACCTTTTTGGTTCAAATGCTCTGCAACCTGCAAAGCAATGCTTGAGGTAACCACCCAATCCGCTCGAGCTTTTACCGCCGCTGAGGTGTTTGCATAGACCACCACCGTCCGATCTGGGTGCTGATTACAAAAAGCATCGAACTGATCAATAGGGCAACCTATATCCAGAGAGCACGTTGCTTCTAGAGTCGGCATAAGTACTCGCTTGTTGGGCGTTAAGATCTTTGCGGTCTCTCCCATGAATTTAACGCCGGCTACAACTAAGGTTTTTGCTGGGTGGTCGCGACCAAAGCGTGCCATTTCTAGCGAATCGGAAACAAAGCCTCCGGTCTGCTCTGCTAGCGCTTGAACTTCAGGCGCCGTGTAATAATGCGCGACTAGGACCGCATTCTCTAGCTCAAGCTTTTTAGCAATGGACTCCAGCAGCGCTTGAGTCTGCTGCTCACTGCGCCGAAACCGCTCCGCCTTGTCCAAATGATCCGAGACTTGGAGACGAATTCGCTCTAAGTTATCCGATGCTAAGCTCATAACTACAACCACCCATGAAACAATCGGCGCGAATGTTACCACATCTTGACAGAAAGATTACTGCTAAGCCCCGATCCCAAGCTGCACGCGAAATTAACAGACTCTAGGTTTGACCGACGGTAAATGATAACCTTGCCTACATGTAACATACTGGCGTAAAGCAATGGCCGAGAAAGACAGTCGTGAAAATCCAACCATTCTCGTAACCGACGATGATGCAATGACTCGTATGCTGACGAGGCAATGCCTTGAAACCGAGGGAATGGTTGTTCTTGAAGCCGAAAACGGCCCCGCTGCCATCGATTTATTCGTTCGTGAATCACCTGACTTAGTCTTGATGGATGTTCAAATGCCCGGCATGTCAGGCCTTGAAGTCTGCGAACGCATTAGACGCATGCCGCAAGGTCGTGATGTACCCATCCTGCTGGTAACTGGCGCAGACGATGAAGAGAGTATCGATCGCGGATTTCGAGCGGGCGCTACGCAATACAAAACCAAGCCATTGAATTGGTCTCTGCTAGGACGCGATGTCAAATTCATGCTTCGCTCATCGCAGCATGTGCAAGCGCTTAAGCGCCAAGAGGATCGCCTACGCTATTTAGCTTATTACGACCCACTAACGTCACTACCTAACCGTCGCAGCTTTACCGAAGAACTCGACCGACTGGTACTAACACACCATAACAAAGATGCGCATGTGGCGGTCATGTTCATCGACTTGGACCATTTCAAACGCATCAATGACTCGATTGGCCACGCCCGTGGTGATCGTTTGCTAGTAGAAATTGCTAAGCGCTTAACCGACCAACTTAGCGACTATGGCGATATTAATATTCTGAGTGATGCAGGCGACTATCAGTACCTCGGCGGAGAGGAAAGCATTATTATCGCGCGCTTGGGCGGAGACGAATTCACCGTTGTTATTCCAAACGTAGAAGACGACCAGAAAGTCACTGACATTGCCAAGCGTATCTTGCACAGTTTGTCGCAACCTGTTGAGCTGCAATCCCACAATCCGGTAGTCACCCCCAGTATCGGAATCGCCCTATTCCCCAAAGATGGCACCGACCCTGACACCCTTGTAAGAAATGCCGATACCGCCATGTACGCAGCCAAATCGATGGGGCGCAGCTGTTATCGTTTTTACCAAGATGACATGAACAGCTCGGCAGTTGAGCTCCTAAAAATGGAAGAGGAGCTTCGCGAGGCTTTGGTCAACAACCAACTAGAGCTACATTATCAGCCGCTAGTTAACTCTGCCGACGGGGCATTGTCTGGATTAGAAGCACTGGTCAGATGGAATCACCCCGAGCGCGGCATGATCTCACCCGGTCAGTTTATCCCCGTTGCCGAGCAAACCGGACAGATTATTGAGCTTACCGCGTGGGTCATGAAAGAAGCCATCAAAGACTGCAAAATCTGGGAGCAAGCTGGATTTTCGGACTTTAAGATCAGCATCAACATATCGGCGCTTGAATTTAATCACGACGATCTAGCAAGCCATGTGACGAATTTGTTCGATGAAGTAAATTTCAACAAGCATCGAGTCCAGCTTGAATTAACCGAAAGCGCCATCATGACAGACGCCCAATCGAACATTAAAAAACTGTCGGAGCTCTGTGACTTAGGTGTCACCCTTGCGGTAGACGACTTTGGCACAGGGTATTCTTCGCTTAGCTACCTAAGGCAATTCCCGATCAACGTTTTGAAAATCGATAGAAGCTTTGTGATGGGTATCGGGACCGAAAATGGCAACGCAATTGTAGACGCCATTACCTCGCTGGCTAAGGCACTAAACTTGGGGCTAGTCGCAGAAGGCGTGGAAACCAAAGAGCAAATGGACTATCTGGTGGCAAATGGCTGTGACACTCTGCAAGGCTTCTACCTCTCACGACCCGTGCCCGCCAAAAACATCATTGGTTTATTGACTAAACCCTTCCAGATTTGAAAACACCGCGCTTTTTAATCAAGCTTCTTATCGGCTGGTTCCTAGCAGACCCAGCCTTAGGCCAAGCTCTTTACTTAGTGCAAGGTTATAATCACACTGCCCTGCTAAACGCTCTGCAATCTGAGGGTGTGTCGATACAAGAAGAGTTTGCTCTCATCAACGCCGTTGCCGCGACTTTAACCGAGGATCAACAGCAGGCGTTAAAGCAGCACATGTCAATAGCCCGCATTGTTGACCACATAGACACTATCGACTCTTACAACGATGATACCGATCAGGCCGCTCCTTGCGCTTATGCAGGCTCGATCTTTGCCTCTATAGACGGCTCTCGCCTTATCTGGCCTATTCTACAAAAAGCCGAATCTCCCGCCACTCTCGAAGAATTAGAATTACGATGGCCCGCTTATTGGGGCACTGATCTCGACATTGCGATTGACGGCAAACCGCTACCCAATGTCAATCTTCACTCAGATAACACGCATGTAAATTTGCAATTGAGCACATCGCAAAAGCTCACAAAAACTGCACATCAAATCGAGTTGAATTTTAGGTACCCACACCTACATCAGAGTGAGATCAAGGCTACGCTAAAGTTCAATAACAACTGTTCGACGACGCTGGCCAAAGCCTACGAAATCAACAACGAGGATACGCATTTCAATAGCTTAATTGGAGCCAAAGATCTCCATCGGCTCGAGATCTTAGGCCAAGGCGTTGCTATCGCGATTCTGGATTCAGGTCTTTGGAGCCACCCAAATCTAGAATTAACTAGCAAAGGCAATCGGCGAATCCTAGCTCGCTACGACGCTACAAGTGGTAAAGAAGTCGACGATTTGTTCGACGACAGTGGCCACGGCACCCACATGGCAAGCATTGCCGTGAACTCCGCAACCGTCGAAGTTGACAAAGCGGTGCGATACCAGGGTGTTGCTCCCGACGCTTCTTTAATCGCTATCAAAGCATTTGACGTCAACGGGCAGGCAACGCTGCTACATCTTTTGCGAGCAATGCAATGGGTCGCTGACAATCGTGAGCGATTGGATATCCGCATACTTAATTTATCTTTCGCCTCGCGCCCGCGTTGGCCCTACTGGTTAGATCCAGTCAACCAAGCCATTATCAGACTGTGGGGGCAAGGCGTGGTCGCGGTGGCATCAGTAGGCAATTCAGGTCCAGATCCTGTCACCGTTGGTGCGCCAGCGAACATACCCTACATCATCAGTGTAGGCGCCGTTACTGACAGCTGGACTCCTATGGACCTGAGAGATGACTTCGTACCTTTATTTTCATCACTAGGCCCAACCCCCCTCGGCCATGTTAAACCCGACCTCGTAGCACCGGGCGGCCACATCGAGGGATTAACACGCCCTGGGTCTACTCTGACTACAGACCACCCCGATTTCATGAAGAGGTCAGATCGGATCGCCATGACCGGCACTTCGCAAGCCGCCGCCGTCGTTTCAGGCGCCATCGCACTGCTGTTGCAGTTAGAGCCAGATTTAACGCCAGATCAAGTCAAATGCCGCTTGATGAGCTCAGCGAACCCAGCCATTTTGCCAAATGGTAAGCTGGCGTACTCACCCCTCAAACAGGGCTCGGGCTTACTCAACATCAGCAGCGCACTTACTGTTGGCGATAACGACTGCGACAATGGTCAAGGTCTGTTCGCTCAAGAAATAACGGGCGAGCTCTTCTTCACCGGACCGGTTGAGCTTGATGAGCAGGGTCGCCCCATCATCCCGAAACCCTTACTTGAAATGTTGGGCGATGACCCGGCACAAGATGCCCCCGTCCAGGGCGTCGCTTGGGGTGCAAAAGCGTACGTAGAGCGCTTGGACCAACAAGAAACAGCGCAGCCCGACCATCTTCAAGCCTTTTGGATAGAGCGTTATTTGGCAGAGCTAGAGAGCCTTAAAGCCAACAAATAAACCCATTAGCACATAAATCCTTTAAAAAATTTCAATGCTAACCCAGCAGGGGTATTTGCAACTCTTCAACGATTTTCCTACTGCGATAACCTGATCCCAGATCTTAAAACAACGTCTAAAAGACGAGAGGGCTTAGGAAATGAAAAAATTAGCGACAGTAGCAGTAGCGGTAGTTATGACGGCAGTTTCTGGCTTCAGTGTTGCGGGTGATGTGACCGATGGTGCGGGCGTGCAAATCAAAGTCTCAAACAGTCTCAGAATAGCCCCCAAGAAACACGAAGGTTTCAAATGGGGTGAGGCGAAGCCACAACGCCGCTCCGATACAAACAACGGCTCACTTTCAAACAATTTAGAGAACCGCAGCAAAGTCGTACTGGCACAGTCTTCGCAGTCGGCACCGAGCAATTATGAAACCAATGGCTTTCGATGGGGAATTCGCAGCCACCATGAGACTCAAGGCTTTCGATGGGGAATTCGGTAGCACCTATTTATCAGGGTATGTAGCGCTGCGGCGCTACATAATTTTCACCCTACCCTTCGAAATGAGGTAAGCTCACTAGCAAGTTAACAAATTACTTGTATAAATGAGAAATCTGCAACTACGCTCGATCTATCAAGCATTACTTAGTGTCTGTTTGGCCACAGCTTTGGTATTGCCAATGGTGGCTCAAAGTGAACAGTATAGCTTCCAAGTATCACCAGCCTCTTCACAGTTAACCCAATCATCGGTCCGCCAAATCTTCCAAGATAATGAAGGAATGATCTGGCTCTTGACTCAAGAGGGCTTAAATCGCTACGACGGCGTGTCTGTGACACAATATAGACCCTCCACCAGTAGTAAAAACTCTCTTTCTCATCAAGCTGTTACTCATATTGACCAGGATGGCTTCGAGACCATATGGGTAGCGACCGCAGGTGGCGGATTAAACCGCTTCATCAAGGAAATCGATGGCTTTGACCGCCCCCTTGGGGAAAATGGACCGCGCTTCATATACGGTATGACCGTGGACCCACTAAATCGACTATGGCTGGGGCTCGGACCCGCAGCTCCTAACTTGTTTGCGATCTACGATCAAAACTCGAACGAGCTTCTTCCATTTGGTGAGTCTGGTGACTCAACAGCAAGAGTATTCCGTTTATATCAGGCCGATGCCATGCTTATCGGATCGGATGGCGAGAACCCTATCTTAATTGCACCATTATCTCAGCCATCTCAAATAAGACCAGTTCATATTTTTGACGAGAACGGCGCTCCCGTTTCCAATTTTCGTGTACATGATATTTTTGTGAACAGTGACGATACTTTGACAATCGGTACCGATAGTCTAGGAACGTTTACACTAGCGCTAGAGCCACTTGGGGACGATTTAGAATACGCTGCCAGAATGCAAAAACGCATCACGCAAGAGGAAACGTTTTCAATCCACCACTCACAATCCAAACACAAATTCATGCTGGGCACACGCCCGGGTTTGATTTTGTTAAATGAACATCTAGATCTACTTGAAACATTCGATGCATTCAACAGCCTGATACCCGATAGCCAAATTTTAGATATTATCGAAGACAGATCAGGGCTCATATGGATCGGCACTTTCAACGGGGTGGCTGAAGGCACCAAAACGTTATTTGAATTGATAGGACCCAACACCGCTCTGGAATCAAGGCAAGTAAATTCACTGCTGGCAACAGAGACCGACACGGTTCTAGTCGGTACATCTCGAGGAGTCTTTTCATACTCGCTTGCCGATAACGAGTTACGAAACGTCTCGTGGCATGGACAAAATACGAGCAAATTATCTAATAGTTCCGTCATGTGCTTTGAGGAAACATCCTCACATTTCTGGATAGGCACACTCTCCAACGGACTATATAAAGTTTCCAAACTTAGTGGGGAGATATTCAAATTTACAAATTCCAACTCGGGCAAAAATCTTCAAAACATTGGCGTTACAGACATCAAAAATGTTAACGGGAAAATTTATATCTCCACTTGGGGAGAAGGGATTTTTACGGTCTCTAACGACGGCATTGATCTCACAAATATTTTGATTCCAGATCAAGCCGCGTCGTCGAAGCTGGCATTTTCTATCTCATTAGAACATGACGAGTATGGGAATTTGTGGATCGGCTCGGATCGCGGGCTATTCCGGTACGAGATAGCCACAGAACAAATAACCAGCATCGGGAATAACACTGGACAACCGAACAACTTGCTGTCCAATATCCCCTGGTATCTGTATCTCTCTCCAAACAAGGACCTGTGGATAGGGACTCAAAGTGGGGCGCTTTCAAAAATTGAAGGTGCATCGCTTACAGCACCAGAACCTTCGATTATCAATTTATCTGATACATTGCATTTTCAAAGCCATGACATCTATGCGGTTGGCAGTGACGAACAAAACAACATATGGTTCTCACACAACAAGGGGGTCTCCAAGCTAGATACCAAATCGTTAAGAATATATAACTTCTTACCACTTCATGGACTGCAAGATTCGGAGTTCAACCACGCAGTTTTCTCAAAGACTCGAAATGGCTCGTTGATATTTGGGGGGAACAAGGGATTCAACGTAATAAACCCAAGCACTAATTTCGAAGGAACTTTTCGTCCAAACTTGGTCTTTACTCGCGTTTTAACTGGTGGACGGAAAATTTTTCCCAGCATCCAAGAAAACGCTCAGATGTCTCTAACGTTACCGAATCAGTATGAAGATTTATCTCTTGAGTTTTCAGCTTTGGATTTTCTCAATCCCTCAAATATCAACTATCAGTACCGCATTTCCTCACTATCAGAACGCTGGATTGATCTACAAGGAGTCTCTTCACTCAGCCTCCCCGCCCTCACCCCTGGGCGCCACGCAATTGAGATTCAGTCGACCAACTCGTATGGCGAATGGCTATCTAATAAGATCACAGCAAACATCACGATTAATCCTCCAATGTACCTTACCAATACTGCATATATCTTTTATGCCTTTCTGATTATCAGTATTAGTTTATATCTTAGATATTTAAGTCAAAGGAAATGGAGGTTAGCTCAGTCACATCAGGAGCTTCTTGAAAGCGAAGTAAAAAAACGAACAAACGAGCTCGCTGACGCTACAGCAGTAGCTGAAAAAGCCAATCAAGCTAAAACTCAATTCATTTCTACAATCTCGCATGAAATTCGAACCCCGCTACATGGAATTCTCGGCATCAAAGAGCTGCTTGAAAAGACTAAACTTTCGAATGAGCAACGAAACTACGTTGATTCAATAGGATACTCAGGCCAACGCTTACTCTTAACGCTGACCGACATCCTCGATTTTTCAAAGTTAGAAGCAGGCAGAATGGAAGTAAACGACGAGAGCTTTAATTGTGTCGACCTGGTGGAAGAAACTATCTTCTTATATCACGGATTCGCAGCTCAGAGCGGCAACGAACTAACTGCAGATTGGACGTTCGAATCAGATCGAGAGGTGATAAGTGATCAACAAAAAATAAGACAAATGATAGCCAATTTAGTAAGCAATTCCATTAAGTTCACTCATAAAGGAAAAGTTCATATAAGTCTGAAACTTACTACAGCGGAGCAAGACAAATCAGTGAACTTATTGATGATCTCCGTTGCTGATACCGGGGTAGGCGTAAACAAAGACGAAATCGCCACACTCAGCCAAGCGTTCAGCCAAGCATCAACACAAAGCTTCTCAAAAAATATCGCAGGGACGGGTTTAGGCCTGTCAATAGTTCAAAAATTCAGTGCTCTCTTGGGTGGAGAGTTGAAAATTCACTCTAAAGAAGGCTGGGGGACAAAGGTGGCTCTATTTATTCCCGTCTCAATGACCGACAAGCATGCGCGCAAAGTACCTTTTACGCTACCTCACATACAAGAGAGTATAGGGAAGCGAGATGCCAAGTATTTTTCGCAGCAGCTCCATCGCGTATACGGTAGACACACCAACATAGCACCTATCCCCGCGCTCAATGATATAGAGACGGTTAACCTCTCATCAATAAACAATATTAAGACAATTCACTGGAGTTATAAAAATAGACCCAACACTCACGACTCTTTGTCTTATCCAACCACATCTGAATTGTTAATAAAGTCACTTGGACCTTTGGCTACACCAGAACTTCCCAAAAAAAATGAAAACACTGAAAAAGTAAAGCATATACACGCCTTAAAAGTTTTGGTTGTTGACGATGTCGAAATAAATCGCAAAATCATGTCTGAGACGCTAAAGTATTTCGGTATCGATTGTGAGTTAGCGTCCGACGGGATAGAAGCTTTAGAAAAATATAATCAGAATTCCCATGACCTGATATTCATGGACTGTCAGATGCCTCGAATGGACGGCCTTGAGGCGACACGCACAATCAGGAATTATCCCAGCGCTAGCGGCACCGAACCGTTTATCATCGCGGTAACCGCAGGAACTAGCGGAGAAGAGCAGGACGCCTGCATCAATTCCGGGATGAATCTCGTAGTAGCAAAACCTTTCACTCATGAAAAAATAGCCCTGCTCATTAAGGAGGTTTCGGGCGAAAACGGTTTACCAATTCCCACTGAGCTTGAAGCAAAAAACCTCGAAGAAATATTTGATAAATCCGTTATTGATCAGATTTTGTCTATATTCAAAGACAACCCGGAAAACTTTGATGCTTTGCTTGAGAGCTACAAGAAAGCTATTTTTGAGAAGGCGGCCTTATTAGAAAACTCTTCAGATATGATCGTAGATAATCTTTTGGCTATCGGCCATGCGATTAAGTCAGCGTCTCTAAATATTGGCGCTGTGAAGTTAGCTAATATCGGGAAAGATATTGAAGCGGGAAAATCCACCGACAACTATCGCGAATTGAGAGCCGTTATAGAAAATTCGATATATGAATTCAAGTCAACTGTAATGCAGTATGCTGAAGATAAATTTTTCGATCCTCGTTAGCTGTTTAACTCTGGGGTTTTGCATGAATGGTGCCGCTAACGGGTTAGTGTCCATTTTTTCACCCACGAGTCATTTAAATGAGCTCAACGGAGCTGTCCAAACAATATTTATAGACGATACTGGTAGTGCATGGGTAAGCACTGAAAAAAAAATCTTCAAATACCGACCCTACCAAGACAATCAAATCAATAACACGCAAGAAAACAACTATGACGTAGCTGACGTCCACCATATTTTTGAGCTGGATGAATATTTGATCGCTGCAACCTATAATGATGGCTTTTTATTTTTGGACAGGGAAGTAAACCAATTCGTAGATATTGAAACACGAAAGTATGAGCCCCTAACCGGAATAATAGTTTTAAGCGAAGCACAATTTCTTGCAATAACCGAAAGCGGAAAGGTTCACACCTATACATCTCACATAGATAAGAATGATGAGGTATCTTTGTACCGATCTAGCACCTCACCATGCAGCGAGAGCGGCTTCGAAGGGTGCCTAGAGCTTATTGAATTAGAATTTAAAAAAGCTAAACTCCGAGACCTGCACTTTTACACGAAACAAGCTAATAAAAAAAACCATTACAAGCTATCAAAGAACAACAACGACACAAAACTGTTAATAATTGATTCCGCAAATAAAATTCACTTGGACATCAATGGCGAGAGAACGTTTTCTTATCAGTTACCTAAAAACACAGAAATTACGAGTACAGCCCTAACAGAAAATACTATAGTCCTTGGTTCTCATCGCGGGTTACTCATAGTAGACCAAGAGTCTGGCACTCTGCGGGTGAAAGATGAGTCTAACAGCAGAATTAAATCTAACTTTGTAACAGCGATCCTTAAGCAATCGGAACATATCTTCTGGCTCGGCACATACTCTGGAATTTCTTTTTTGAAAAACGATGAGGTGAGCGTTATTGACATAGAATCATGCGGACTCATCTCAAATGACGTCGGTGGCATATTCACCACTGAGGACCGGATCATCCTCGCAACATATGCCGGTCTAGCGATTATAAAAAGGCAGGAGACTTCAATTAGCTGCCCAGCAACCAGAATTCAAAATATGCCAGAAACAAGATTAATGAATGTGTACAGACTGAATGATGTTTTATTATTCGGAAGCCGCGGGAATACCATCGCAAAAAAGATGGATGATCTGAGTAACGTGGCGATACCGAGTATTTCATGGCCAACCAAGCTAACTGGTTTCTCTCCTCTAAACTCTCGAACGTATGCCCTGTCTTCGATGACCCGAGGTTTAACCCTAGTTCGCCTCGATGAAAGTGGCAACTCATTCTTTGACGTCGCCGATACAGCGCCAGCATGGAGCCCTGTTAGTTTGTCTGATCAATTAGTACTCTACATTAAAGACTTCAAAATTAAATTAGTTGATTTATCGGACAGGCGACAACTAGCGCCTGGGTCATTTGATGATGAGAAATTCCAGTTTTTGACATTATCCGTGGATAATCAAACAGTAATAGCGACTACACTGGACAGCAATATCATCACTTACATGTATGATGAGGCCACGTCAAAGATTATCGAAAAATCACGATTCCAGTTAGACACAATAGGCTACTCTGCCATCATGATCGAGGAAGCCCTGATAGTAGCACAGGACAATGGGGTTTCAATTATAGACTTAGAGACAGGAAAAATATCTAAGAAGAGACTAACTGCCCCATCGGGCAGATATTTCAATTTTAATTTCGGAGCCGTTAGCAAGCTTGATAACCAACACGTAGTTCTAGGAGCAACCGAAGGTGCTGTCATACTTCCACTAACCTCCCCCACCCCAACCCCGCCCCCAAAACTCAACTTCACCTCCTTCGCGGTAAAAGGCGAGCAAATGAAAATAGGGGCACCACTACATCAAATACAAGATATTACCTTGCCACACGATGCATACCACTTTTCAGCAGGTTTCGCGGTAATGGATTACATTAATCCGAATCGAAGCATATACAAATATAAATTAGAGGGCCTCGATGATGACTGGATTGATGGAGGACACACGCCTTCAGCGACCTATACCAATTTATCGCCTGGCGAATACACTCTGAAAGTAATTGGGGCAAACGCCGACGGGGTCTGGAACAACGAAGGGATCGGCGTTGACATTATCGTCAAAGCGGCACCGTGGGCAACCAAGTGGGCTTATGCCTTTTACGTATGCTTCGCCATGATCGCTCTGTGGCTCTTTAAACGTCAGTACGATACCGTTCAGCTCCAAATAAAGGCGGTCGCATTATCTAGAGAAATGGTGGAAGCCACCGAGGGCAACACCGAAACCCTTTACCACCGAATCGAACGTTTTACACAATTACTGAGTAGCCGAGACGACCTTTTCCAGTCAGTGCTTACGGACGTAACCAATCTGGCAAACGAAGCGGAGCAATCAAATGAGCCTAACTTTGCTGCCGAACACCTTATAAAGTGCACCAGCTATTTGCATGAACGCTTAATCTCTCAGCGTGCCGAATCCAGCTATTATGCATCAGAACTAGTCAATCTCGCCTTCGAGCAATACCACGAGGCTAAGCTTTCCAGTCAGCCCAAATATATTCCCCTTGTCGACGTGAATGAGGAAGCCCTAGACGCGCATAGCTCTGTGCACCTTTACGCCATACTGGTCGGAATTCTTGAATGGTTGCCAGACAACTATCTCACGAACCAAGTTATTAGCACGGCAATAAATGTTAAGACCTTAGCGCACGACGAAGGTGACTTTAAACTACAAATTGCGCTAGGTCATGCGCTTGATACGCCTTCACTGCTTACCAATGATCACTTGCTACAACCTCTGCTGGCACTGAGCGAATTTACGGTTAAAGCTGACGACAACACTCCTAATCGGTTGCTGTTACTTGGTCAAAGTGCGGTCAAACTCCATTAAACACGGGCGAGCGTTTGTCTTTTTGCGCCGCCAAACCCTCTTGCAGATCCGCTGAAGTCCAGCACTGATCAGCAATTGCTTGCGCCCACTCGTCATCTAAATCGCCCTTCATAACTTGATCGATAATCTGCTTCATGCCCTGGACAGACAAAGGTGCGTTAGCAGCCAACTGCTCGACATAATGGTCCACGGTTTGCTGAAATTTATCGGGCATAACCAAATGATCTAAAAAGCCCAGCGACAACAGTTCATCATCTATAAGCTTTTCAGCAGCCAACAACAAACGTTTACTCAGTGTCGGCCCTAATTTACGAACGAAGGTGCAAATGCCAGAAATGGGGTAGCACAATCCCATTGTCGCAGGCGGCACACGCAAAATCATACCGGCGCAACCAATCCTAAAGTCACAGCTTAAAGCCAGCTCGGCTCCGCCACCGAATACACTGCCATTAAGTGCTGCTACGGTTGGAATAGTTAGCGATGAAATCAGATCCGTTACTGCCTGAAAATCGTCACCGGTAATTGCACCATTTCGCAAATCCAGCAATGATGCGCCGCCGCAAAAGGTCTTATCTCCAGCACCTTTGATCACCAAGACTCTCAGTGTTTTGTCGTTAGCTACTGTGTTAAGACAGATTGCCAAAGCATCTAGCTCGAGCTTGCCCAAACTGTTGTGTTTTGCAGGATTGTTCAGCGTAATTTCAGCAACATTGTTGCGAACAGTAAATTGTATTGTGTCTGTCATAAACGATCCCTAAAAATAACAAATATCGAGTAATTCACTAAATTGCATTACAGCTTACCCTAGACAGCGACAAAAAAAATACCTAAAGTTCAGTGCACTGAACTCTAAGTAATTGAGGCTGACTTTGCCCAAAAATACAAACGTTAAATCTGCCGCACCGAGCCAGGGCTCGCCGTTTGATAAAACCGCGCAACATGCAGCAAAACGAGCGGCCATATTGTCGGAAGCCGCAAAGCTATTTAACTCAAAAGGGGCCCGAGCGACAACGCTTGCCGATGTCGCTGCGACCTTGGGTTTGACCAAGACCAGCCTTTACTACTATGTAAAAACCAAAGAAGACCTTATTTATCAATGCTACGCCGCCACCCTTGAGGGTGTACTCAACACCTTATCCGAGATAGAGCGAACCCACAGCCTTGCAAGCGATCGCATTCGGGCGTACATCAATGCCCATTTCGAAGCAATACGCCTAGCCAAAGAAGGGCGCGGACATCATGTCGCGGCATTGTTAGAAATAGCAAGTTTAAAAGAGAATCGTCGAGCAGACATAGAGCAAGGCTATATCGCCATGTTCAAAAAACTAAGGATATTTATCCAGCAAGGTATCGATGCCGGCGAATTCCGACAAGTCCGAACTACAACATCAACTAGGGCCCTTATTGGTGCGCTAGATTGGAGCTTTTATTGGCTCGAGCCAGTACCCAACGATGAAATCCCTGCCCTAGCCGAGGCGGCAGCGTCCATTATTTTATCGGGGGTCGCCGCGGAAACATTCACTTATCAACACATACATGAGCAATCGCCACAATCATCTCAGGTGCAATTAGGGTTTGACCGAGATGCACAAAACCGCCTGAAGCAAGAGGCATTCTTCAAAGCCGGGACTCGTTTTTTTAACCGACAAGGCTTTAGCGGTACCTCATTAGATGAAATCGCCGAATTTTTGAATGTGTCCAAGGGGGCTTTTTACTACCACATCAACTCAAAAGACGAGCTGCTGTATCGCTGCTACGACTACTCTTTAGATCAAATTGAGGCAGCCTACGCCCCTATCATTGACCGCGACGATCAAGGCTTAAACAAAGTCGTGAGTACCTGCCATCAACTGTTCAGTCTACAGCTGTCAGAAGCTGGACCGCTTGTACGCTACAATACCATTACTGCGCTGGTAGAAGAGCACCGTAAACCGATACTAAGAAGAACCAATAACACCAACCGCATGATGCGCCGTTTTTTGGAGCAAGGTATCGAAGATCAAACGATACGCCCTATCAACACCTTGGTCGCCGAGAACTTAATTACCGGAGCGCTGAACGCTGCAATGGAACTAAGGGCATGGCGGCCAATCGATAACATTCACGACACCGCCATTGAATACTTCGATGCATTAATCAATGGTTTGTTAAACCCTCAGGAAAACTAATGGACATCGATAAACTTATTGATTATCTGAACGTGGAACAAATCGACAAGTATGTATTTGTTGGTCAAAGCCCCCCAAAACCCTCACGTATCTTTGGCGGGCAAGTGCTAGCTCAATGCCTAAATGCGGCCAGCCGCACCGTCGACGAAGACCGTCCCGCACACTCGTTACACGCTTACTTTTTGCGTCCGGGCAACCCTAAAAAACAGATTTTGTTTGAAGTGGACCCTATTCGAGACGGGGGCAGCTTTACCACCCGACGCATTGTTGCCAAGCAAGACGGCATCCCTATTTTCAATATGTCGGCGTCATTTCATAAAATGGAAGAAGGCTTCGAGCATCAAATGCCTATGCCACCTGCTCCCGACCCCGAGACCGTAGAAACAGAAGAGGAATACTGGGCAAATCACGCAGAGCGTTTATCAAACGTGTTACGCCCACCAAACCACTTTCCCGTAGAGCGACGCAATGTGCATCGACGGGACTACATTAATCCCCAACCAATGGATCCGCACCAGCAATTTTGGTTCCGAGTGCAAAGAGAATTGCCCGATGACCACCGTTTGCACCAAGTATTATTAGCTTACATCTCCGACTACGGTTTACTGGGCACCGCCATGTACCCACATCCTGTCAGTCTCGCGCAGGATGATGTGCAAGCAGCGAGTCTAGATCACGGCCTATGGTTCCATCGACCCTTTAGAGTGGATGACTTTGTGCTAGCTGATCAAGATAGTCCAAGTGCTTTCGGGAATCGAGGCTTCAGCCGCGGCAGCTTTTATAACCGCGACGGCGTTCTAATCGCTTCATCAGTGCAAGAAAGCCTAGCTAGAGTGCGCCCCAAGAAAAGCTAGTTCACGTGGGTGTCGAGTTCGGCACCCAACTCTACCAACTCCAGCATTCCGTTATTTAACCGACAACGTGTTATTGAACAGTTGCCAGGCCAAAATTGCAGCACTCGGTCATCTTGCCGTATGTGGCCGATAATGACGTTTAATACCATGAAGTGTGTGAATATCACTGAATGATGACCCAGGCGATGTACACCCTGGATGATATTCTCACGCCAAGCTTTGACCACGGGCTCATTCACTTCAGTCCAGCGACGGCGCATCAAACCCTTCAACCACTCTTGTCGATTGGCCAAATCGGTGACGCTTGGTACCTCTTGAAAACTGGCATCAATCATCACCGGAGCACCGCGAAAGTCAGCTAAGGGCGCCGCCGTTTCCTGAGCTCGAAGCTTTGGGCTTGATATCAACACAAGTCCACTGGGGGCAATGCCGTTTAATGTGTACGCGGCATATTCGGCTTGCTGCTTGCCCAACTCGCTAAGACCAGGGTCGCTGTGCTCGCCCCAGCTTTGGGCGGCTTCGCCATGTCGAACTAATACAAACTCTATCATCGATACGTCACCAACCGCTCGCCCAAGGTAGCGCTAAGCTTATGCAAGATAGAATGGTCGTTAAAATGACTCAACGATATTTTATCGCCCGAATAAAAGAACTGCGTGACAGAACAGTTAATGACAGGTTCGTAGAAACGATACACCAAGTCTGCGCCTACACCTAAGACAAGCGCAGTAGCGGTCGCAACCGTGCCACCCGACGTAAAAATACCCACTGTCTTACCTGCCCCCTCGTTACGCATCACATCGCTCAATCCAGACATCACACCCCCCGAATACTCTTGCCAACTTTGAATGTCGGGATGAGGCTCTTCACGCGTCACCCAATCGGTGAACACGGCCTCAATAATCTTCTGATAATGCTTTGAATCTTGCATTGCGCTTTCCATCAGCTTAGCCAGGCGTGGCTCGGCCTGCGCCAATAACGGGAACAAAATATTCACTTGCTCATCGTTACGCACCTCGTCAAAACGAGGATCTATATGATGTTCAACCGCCGAGGGCTGGCTGGCTAAGACACGCTGACAGGTCTCGCGTTGGCGCGACAACTGACCCGAGTAGGCGGCGTCAAACACCACTCCGGTATCACGAAAATACTCGCCCATTAAGTCAGCTTGGCGCTGCCCTAGCGTCGAGAGCTGATCGTAATTATCAGTACCAAACGACGCCTGGCCGTGGCGAACCATCATGATAGTGGCCATAGTTTTTATCCTGTCTTTTTCAGTGGATCAAAACGGTATTTACGCCGATAAGGGAAAAAGTCCTCGACGTGTCCAGAGTTAATTTTGTCTTGCAAATTCTGCCAAAATTTTGCTTCGTACAAATCACTGTGCATCTTGTCAAAGACTTTGCGAGCACGCTGATTGCCCGAGAAAAACAGCCTGAATTCCTCAGGGAAAATATCGTTCGGGCCCACGGTATACCAGGGTTTGCTGGCCATTTCTTCCGCTTCGGTGCGCGGTGCCGGAATCTTGCGAAAGTTGCAATCGACCAGGGGCACAATTTCGTCGTAATCGTAAAACACAACCCGGCCATGACGTGTCACGCCGAAGTTTTTCAACAGCATATCACCCGGAAAAATATTCGCCGCCGCAAGCTGCTTAATGGCGTTACCATATTCATCCATCACATCATGTACTTGCTCGTCAGTGGCATTTTGTAAATACAAGTTCAGTGGGGTCATGCGGCGCTCGACATAAACATGGTCAATAATTAGTGCCGAGCCCTTTTCGTGAATAATTGAAGGGGCGACCTCATACAACTCTTTCATGAGCTCATCTGAGAAGCGGCTACGGTCTAACACCAACTGATTAAATTCTTGTGTATCTGCCATCCGACCTGCGCGATCCGCGCGTTTTACAAAACGGTACTTCGCCTTTACCTGCTCTCGTGTCATCTCTTTTGGAGGCGTAAAGCGATCTTTGATGATTTTGAATACGAAGTCGTAGGACGGCAGCGTGAACACACTCATCACCATCCCTTTAATACCCGGCGCGATAATGAACTTATCACTCGTGGTTTGCATATGCCGAGTCGCACAACGGTAATAATAGGTCTTGCCGTGTTTGTTGTAGCCCATAGCGCTGTAGATCTCTGATATGGGCTTAGCGGGCATCAGATGCTGCAAAAAGCGCACATACTTAGACGGCACGCTGGCATCGACCATGAAGTACGAACGGGTAAAACTAAAAATGACACTGACTCGGTCCGAGCCAAACAGCACGGTGTCGACATAGACTTCGTGATTCTCGGAATGCAACAAGGGAATCACGAAGGGCATGCTGTCATCGCCGGTAACAATGCGCCCGACAATGTAGGCGCATTTATTTCGGAAGAAGTGATGCTCAAGAACCTGTACTTCTGTTTGACCCGGCACTAAGCAAAATTTTGGTGCCAGAAAAGAGTGTAACAATTGAGCAATAGAGGCTAAGTCACGCTCTAAATCTTCGTAGGGAATGGCAAACTCATAGTCTTTGAGCAGAGCCCCAAATGTTACGGAGGCATCTTCTTCCCAGGCATACGCACGGTACACTCGAGTCATATCAGACTTTGGCATATCGCCTTGTGTGGAGAATACGAAAGCATGATCGTCTTTGATCAAGCGGTGCTCAAATACCGAGCAATAAACAGAATTGAAAAAGGTTTCGGCAATTTCAAAATTGCTGTGGCCTTCGATCAAGCCTGAATAATAATGCTTAACCGCACGCCAAAACGGGTATTCATTCTTATTAATACCGGCAATAACGTCGACGTAGCGAATGACCTCGCCCACTTTTTTCTTGTAAAGATCAATGCGCTCAGTCGAGGCTTTGTGCATCCCCAACCAATCAGCTCGCTCGAATCGCGAGCGGGCCGCTAAGGTAATATTTTGAAACTCAGCGAAATACGCCTCGAGGCCATTAAAAATGGCTCGGGCAAATCGTTCTTGGACTTCAGTATCCGGCGTGATATTGGTCTGCATTACAACTCAGGTTTAGGGTAAGCACGCCGCAATTTTCGCATACCTCCTATCCACCTGTCATAATTTGCTGCTTTAGCGCCGCGATATTGATCCACCTGAGGGTGTGGCAGGATTAAGAACCGCTCTTCTTTGATACCTTGAACCACGCAATCTGCCACGTGCTGCGGCGTTGCAACGCCATCAACACCGGCCACGCCCCCCGCTTCGACACTTTGAATCATCGGGGTATCGACCGCCTGAGGACACAAAACGCTGACTTTAATGCCGTCGTCGCCATGAGTGATAGCCAGCGACTCAGCAAAACCAACAGCGGCGTGTTTGGTTGTTGAATACGCTGCATCACCAATTTGGCTCAACAGCCCAGCGGCTGAGGCGGTATTTAAAAAGTAGCCCTGCCCGCGTTCGATCATGCTAGGCAAACACGCACGCGCAGCATAGATATGAGACATCACATGAATATCCCACATCGCCTGCCACACACTGTTAGATGCCGAGGTGGCCCACCACTGTGGGCCATCACCAGCGATAATGCCTGCGTTAGAGCAAAACAGGTCTATGCGCCCAAATTGCTCTATCACATCATTTACCATTTTCACAATTTGGGACTCATTGCGCACATCAACACCAAAGGCGACGCCAGACAGCGAATCTGCAACAGCTTGTGCTGCCTCTCGATTCAAGTCTGCCACAACGATGGCTTCAGCGCCCTCTGCATGAAAACGCTCGCACAGAGCTTTACCGATCCCACTGCCACCACCTGTGACGACAACAACGCTGCCTTTAATATCCATGTGCTGATCTCCTAGTTGGCGTAACGGGCTTCAGTAAACTCGGTCAAATGATGCATCGCATCGCCAAAGGTTGTACCAATCATCATCAAACGCTTGGCGTAGTGACCAATATCAAGCTCGTCGGTAATACCCATACCTCCGTGCAGTTGAATTGCTTCGCTGTAGATCAGCTTACCGGCTTTATCGATCATGATCTTTAAAGCCAACAGCGACTCACGTTTCTCAGGCTTATCGGCCTCAAAATCGCACACCGCGCGATAAAGCAAAGACTTAGTTTGTTCGTACGCCATAAAGGTCTCAACCATACGATGCTGCAGCGCTTGGAAAATCGAAATTTTGACACCAAACTGCTCGCGAGTTTTGGTGTACTCAACGGTCTTCGAGTTCAGCTGGCCCATAATACCCAAGGCCTCAGCGCTAACTGCCAAGATCGCATCTTGAGTTACGTTATTAATCAGATTCCAGGCGTCGCCCTCAGCACATACGGCGTTGCTGGCCGAAACGCGCACGTTATTGAAGCTCACATTGGCAACCACTTGGCCATCCATTAAACGATACGAGACTAACTCAATGCCGTCGGAATCGGCGGGCACTACAAACAAAGACAAACCTTCTTTGTCGGATTGGTCGCCACTAGCGCGTGCAGATACGATAAATTGACTGGCGTTGGTGGCATTAGTCACAACAACCTTTTCACCATTGATAACGCGATCATCACCTTCAGCGGTAACCGTTGTTAGCACATCACTAAGTTCGTGCCGGCTTTGGCGCTCTAGATAAGCGAACGCACCAAGGCAAGACCCATCGATAATGCTGGGAATCAGGGCTTCTTTTAAGGCATCGTTAGTGCCTTTTTGCAAGAGTCCGCCAAACAACACAACCGTTGCCAAATAAGGCTCTAGCACCAAGCCTTTACCGAATTCTTCCATCATGACCATGACGTCAATCGGGCCGCCACCAAAACCACCATACTGCTCGTCGAAAGGTACCGATAACCAGCCAAGTTCGGCGAATGTTTGCCAGTTCTTTGCGCTCATGCCGCCTTCGCTAGCCGCAACCGCTTTGCGCGTTTCCCAATCATAGTCATCTTGCACGTACTTGGCCACGCTGTCGCGCAGCATGCTTTGCTCTTCACTAAAATCAAAATTCATGTGTTGTCTCCTTCCTTACAGGCCAAGTACGGCTTTCGCGATGATGTTTTTCTGCACTTCGTTCGAACCACCGTAGATGGTGGAGGCGCGACCGTACATAAACGACTGACGAGCTTGCGAACCAAAGGAATGTCCAAGAACTTCTGGGCTTAGATCAGCTGGCAATACACCTTGGTAATGTGCCGCTAGATCCATCATTAAAGTCTGTGTCGCCTGTTGCATCTCGGTACCTTTAATTTTCAGCATCGACGACTCAGGGCCCGGTGCACCACCACCAGACAAACTCGCCAACACACGCAATTCTGTGTATTCCAGGGCCATCAGTTCAATGTCGATGTCGGCTAACCGACTTTGGAAATTTGGGTTGTCAATCAAAGCTTTGCCGCCATTAATTTCGGACGAGGCCAATCTCTTAATTTCAGTGACAGCACGCTTGCAGTCAGCCACACCGGCAATACCCGTACGTTCGTGCTCAAGCAGTGATTTTGCGATGTGCCAACCGCGGTTCTCTTCACCTATTCGGTTCGCGACTGGAACGCGCACATTATTGAATTCGACTTCGTTTAGGCTGTGGTGATTGTCGATAGAAACGATGGGATTCACTTTAATGCCTGGCGTTTTCATATCGATCAACAAGAAGCTAATACCCTCTTGTTTTTTACCTTCATTGCTGGTGCGTACCAAGCAAAAAATCCAATCAGCGTATTGCGCGTAAGTAGTCCAAATCTTCGCACCATTCACAATATAGTCATCGCCATCACGCTCTGCTTTGGTCTTTAATGACGCCAAATCTGAGCCTGAACCTGGCTCCGAGTAACCCTGACACCACCAGTCATCACTACCTAAAATTCGAGGCAAAAATTGCGCTTTTTGCTCTTCAGTAGCGAAGTTATAGATCACTGGACCCACCATGGTCAGTCCAAAGGGAACGTTATCACGAACACCCGCAGAGGCACGCTCTGAATCGTAAATGTATTTTTGTGTAGGCGTCCAACCAGTACCACCATATTGAACCGGCCAACCAGGGGCAATCCAGCCTTTCGCGTGGAGCTTCTTCTGCCATTCAACAACCGCCGCTTTGAAGGTCGTTTTATCCTTCATTCGATCTTGCAGTTCTTGCGTGTATTCTTCTTTGAAAAATGCTCGCACTTCGTCACGGAAGGCGAGGTCTTCATCTGAAAATCGTGTATCCACTTTGTATCACCTCTTCATTGTTAATCTGTAAACATTGCTAAGAACTTAAGTAAAGCTGGCAGATCGCGCACGCCATCAGTAGCCAGCCGCCCGCTTGCCAGGGCGGCGGGCAAAGAATCGTTTTGACTTACTAATGCTACCCAATCGTGGGCATTTACCGTCACTCGAACCGCATCTGCTCTGGGCTCATCCAAACGATCAATTATTAATATTTGATTACGCACGGTCAGTAAGAACCGTTTACTTTGATCGGGAAAAACGAACTCGACACTGGTGTTTACACCCAAGCTTTTTGAGGAGTTCAATGACACTGTCATAAGCTCTAAAATATTCTCGATTGGGAAGGTTTGCGCGTAAGTCAAACGTTCGGTATCCGTTGGACGCGGCTCGAACACGACTTTCTGCTCAAGCTCTAGGGCCTCTGACAAATACCAGTTTCTGGCGTTTGGGTTTACAGCCACTTTGGCCATGGACCGCAAAGCTGTGGCTTTTAGCTCTCGAGCCCGCGTATTGCCCGAATCTGCAGAGAACACGTAGTCGGCTAACTCGGCCGCCCACTGAGGGTCGTTATCTAAGTGCGCACTAGCTTCGGTCAAAACTGCCTCTACGCCTCCCATTAGATTTATCAAACGAGTCGCTTTGGTTTGCTTTGGGGTTGGAAACAAATCAACGCTGTCGCCATCAAACCACCCCATATAACCCGTGTACACTGAGCGTACCGCCCACTCTAAGGTGCCATAAAATGGCTGCAACCAGGGGTGTTCAGCCAAGTTTTGTGGCAGACGGATGGCTTGGACGATATCATCAGGACGCAAACCTTCATTAATCAAACGAATGGTTTGGTCGTGCACAAATTGAATTGCATCGGCATAATCGGTAAGCAACGCATGTATGTTGTCTCGCCCGATCACAGGCTCGGTATGGCTTGGCACCATGACCTCAGGGTTAAGCGCTGCCATAACCCTAACACTTTCAGACCACTTACGAACATCACGGTATGGGGTTCCTCGAATGGTGTAAAGATTCGGAAACGCCTTGTAGACATTATCGCCGGGCAACAGGACACCTAGCTCAGGCAGCCACACCACAATTTGATCATCGGTTTCACCGGGAGCGTGAATTAAACTCAGCTTAACCCCCTCGATCTCTAAATCGAGGCGGTCATCAAAGGTCTGGTTCGGAGGAAGGTAACCGCGCGCACCCAAGCCATCTTGCGCCGCGATTTGTTTTAATTCGGGGCCAATACCGTCGTTAATAATATCTTCACCACCTTCGGCAAGCCGCTCACCGAACATGCGCATAGCGTTTGTTTCGATGGTAGGCAGCAAAACATTAGTAACGCGCGCCACGTGCTTGGGCAAGGTCCGATGAGACAGTATCAGCACCTCATTTCCAGCCGCGAATACCGACGCGCCCATAATATGGTCAGCGTGATTGTGGGTGTAAATAATGGCTTTTACAGGCTGATCGGAATACTGCCTAAACTGTCGTAACACGACCTCTGCGGCGCCCCGAGATTCGGTGGTATCAACCACTATGGCGCCATGCTCACCTTCAATCCAAATACTGTTGGCTAGCGCATAACCAATGGCGACGTAAACGCCAGGGGCTGGATTCTCGACACGCTGGTCGAAAACTTTGGTATGGGCAATCAAAGCCTCACTGCCCGACAGCTGCGCCTCTGTACCGCCAACAAAATCGGACTGCTCACCGCAGCCTGCCAGCGCTATTGCAAAATAAAGTGCACCGAGTCTTAGCTTCATCCAGTTTTACCGATTTGAACTTAGAGTATGATTTTTGGAATAACCGCAAAGTATCACAGGGAGTTGACACTGACAACACCAAAACGCTTATAAAACGGAGTCGCTTTAAAGATAGGGGTAGCCTAGCTTTCAGGCCCAGAAAACTCGCTGAATTGTTGGGGGATGACGCACCCGATTGGCGCGCCTGCACCAAGCACTTAGTACAGCAAACCAAAAAGCTTGCGCTGATAATCCACGGCGATGGGGTCGCCCTTACCAAGGCTTGCTATGATATCTAGCATCCGCTTTTTAGTGCCGCCGTTGTTATGATCCCGGTTGGTTTTTAAAACCACCATCAGCTGCTCTAAGGCATCGGCATAATGCCCATCGACAGAATACTGCACAGCTAAGTCAACCCTTAAATCCAAGTTATCAGGATCAGCCTCTAGCTTAGCTTCAAGGGCCTCTGTTTCAGGTGACTTAGAAGCCTCTTGCTTTAATGCTAACTCGGCCACTAGCTGTTCGTAACGAGCATCACGGTCTACAAATCGAATGTTCTCAAGCACAGTTTCTGCTTCTGCAAACCGGTTACACTGAATTAGCACATGGGCTAGGTTTAGCGCTATGTCCAAATCTTGGTCAGAATCATCGTATGCTTTACGCAGCAGTGTTAAGGCAGCTTGCTGATCACCAACCTCCATCAATCGTGCCGCCTCCTCTAGGGCTGCAGCCCAAGGACTGGGCAAGTATTTTTGCAACAATTCGCGCACTTGGGCCTCGGATTGCGCGCCGGCAAAGCCATCTACTGGCTGCCCGTTCTGAATTACCATGACCGTGGGCAGACTGCGCACGCCAAACTGACCGGCAATATTTTGCTGCTCATCGGCATTCACCTTGGCCAGCAAAAATGCCCCTGCGTATTCATGGGCCAACTTTTCAAGAATGGGCATCAAGGTTTTGCAAGGTCCACACCAATCGGCCCAAAAATCAACGACTACAGGGCGAACATTAGATTCTTCGATAAGAAAACGCATCGCGTTGCTTTCATCGATATTCACTATGTAATCGGTCATTTCGATATCCTTACTTTAAATTCAGAACGTCTTGCATGTCATACAGGGACGCCGGCTTTGCTACCAACCATTGTGCCGCTCTTAAAGCGCCGCGCGCAAACGACATGCGACTCGATGCCTTGTGAGTAATTTCTACCCGCTCGCCGTCTGCAGCAAACATTACCGTATGATCGCCCATGATGTCGCCAGCGCGTACCGTCGCGAACCCAATCGTGTCACGGTCACGAGCGCCTGTCTGACCCTCGCGCCCATAAACCGCGACCTCAGCCAAATCACGACCCAAGGCATTGGCTACTACGCCCCCCATACTTAAGGCTGTGCCCGAGGGCGCATCTACTTTGTGACGATGATGCGCTTCTATGACCTCGATATCGACGTCATCGCCCAATACACGAGCCGCCATATCAAGCAACTTAAAGCACAGATTGACACCGGTACTAAAATTAGAGGCTTTACACACAGGAATTTGCTGTGAGGCAGTCTCGATCTGTGCTTCTTGGTCAACAGTAAATCCCGTTGTTCCTATCACAATCGCTGTGCCGGCTGATTTACAAGCCTTGACGTGCTCTAGCGTCGCTACGGGCGACGAAAAGTCGATCAGGACATCGATCTCGGTAACGATATCGTTCACCGATCCGGCGATGGCCACGCCTAGCTTACCCAGGCCAGCCAGTTCGCCAGCATCTGCGCCAATCAAGGAGCTCTCGGGTCGCTCAGTTGCTCCCGCCAAGGTCAACCCGTCGTGCTGAGCCACGGCTTCGATTAGGGTGCGCCCCATTCGGCCAGCGGCTCCGATAACACCAACTCGTATATTCATAATTTCATATCGTCAAAAAAGTTTTTGACGCCTTCAAACCAACTTGTCTGCTTAGGTGACTGTTTTTTTCCGCCTTCCGTCAAACTTTCTTGAAAGGTTTGCAACAACTCTTTTTGATGCTTGCTCAACTCTACTGGCGTTTCTACTGTCACACGGCATAGTAAATCGCCAACGGCGCCGCCGCGAACAGGTTTCACACCCTTGCCGCGCAGACGGAACAATTTACCCGTCTGTGTCCCTTCTGGAATTTTTAACTTAACACGCCCCTCAAGAGTTGGCACTTCAAGCTCCCCACCTAACGCCGCGTCGGCAAACGTAATAGGCACATCACAGTACAAATGCTTGCCATCACGCTCAAAAATAGGGTGCTGGCGTACCGACATTTCGACGAATAAATCGCCTTTTGGACCACCATTAGGCCCAGCCTCGCCCTCGCCAGACAATCGAATTCTATCGCCAGTATCTACGCCTGGCGGTACTTTGACCGATAAGGTTTTGCTGCGCTCTACGCGACCTTGACCACGACAACTTCCGCACGGATCGCTAATCGTCTTACCGCGTCCACGACAGCTGGGACAGGTCTGCTGAACTTGGAAAAAGCCCTGCTGCATTCGAACTTGCCCAACGCCACCGCAGGTATCGCAGGTCTTGGGACTTGAGCCGGGCTTGGCGCCAGATCCATCGCAGGTATCACAGGAATCTAACGTTGGTACTTTAATTTCAACCGTTTTCCCGTGGACCGCATCCTCTAGCGAGATATCTAGGGTATAACGCAAATCCGAGCCGCGTTGGGGCCCCGATGAACGACCTCGACCACCGCCGAAAATATCGCCAAAGACATCCCCGAAGATATCGCCAAAACCACCATCACCAAAGCCGCTACCGCCACCGCCGCCAGCAGAACCGTCAACCGCGGCATGCCCGAAACGATCGTAAGCCGATCTTTTCTCTTTGTCGGTTAAGACCTCGTAGGCTTCTGTTGCTTCTTTAAATTTCTCGTCGGCTTTGGGGTCATCCGAATTTCGGTCAGGATGGTATTTCATCGCTATCCGACGATAGGCCTTTTTTATGTCCTTTTCGTCGGCGTTTTGAGCAACCCCTAGCACTTCATAATAATCGCGTTTTGACATGACACTTCAATTGCAGTTAGTTAACAACAGCTTCTGCTGTCTTTTAGTAATCCACTTACAACAACGCGGGCACTAAGACCCGCGCTGATGTTTTATTGTACACCGACACTGGATGTCGAGTCCGTTTTGACAAGAGATTACTTCTTGTCGTCTTTCACTTCTTCGAACTCAGCATCTACCGCATCATCAGCACCAGCATCTTGCGCTTCTGCACCTTGTGCTTGTTCACCAGCTGCAGCCTGCGCTTGGTACATCTTTTGAGCCACAGGACCTGTTGCCTCGGTTACTTTGGCAGCAGCGGCGTCGATGGCTTCTTTGTCATCGCCTTTCAAAGCCTCTTCTGCTTCTGCTATTGCCGCTTCAATCGCTGATTTCTCGTCGTCTGTCGCATGCTCACCCGCTTCTTTCAGGGTGTTTTTTGCGGCGTGGACCATACCTTCGCAACTGTTGCGTGCCGATATCATCGCCTCGAACTTAGCGTCCGCTTCCGCGTTTGCCTCGGCGTCGCGCACCATAGATTCGATTTCGTCATCCGACAAACCACTAGAAGCGGTAATGCGAATCGACTGCTCTTTACCAGTAGCCTTATCTTTTGCCGACACATTCAAGATACCGTTGGCATCCAAATCAAAAGTCACTTCAACTTGAGGCATACCGCGTGGTGCAGGCGGAATATCCGCTAAATCAAAGCGACCCAAAGATTTGTTCTGCGCCGCCTGCTTACGCTCGCCCTGAACCACGTGAATGGTTACAGCCGTTTGGTTGTCATCGGCAGTCGAGAACACCTGCGACTTCTTCGTTGGAATGGTCGTATTTTTCTCGATCAGTGGCGTGGCAACACCACCCATAGTTTCGATACCCAGAGTCAGAGGTGTAACATCAAGCAAGAGCACATCTTTCACGTCGCCTGACAATACCGCGCCCTGAATAGAAGCACCTACCGCCACCGCTTCGTCGGGGTTGACGTCACGACGAGGTTCTTTGCCAAAAAATTCTGTTACCGCTTTCTGCACCATCGGCATACGCGTCTGACCGCCCACCAAAATCACATCGTTGATGTCACTGGGGCTAAGACCTGCGTCTTTCAACGCCACTTTTACGGGCTCTAAAGAGCGCTTGACAAGATCTTCTACCAGCGACTCAAGCTTGCTGCGTGACAGCTTCACAACCAAGTGCTTGGGCCCGGTTGCGTCTGCCGTGATGTAAGGCAAATTGACCTCGGTCTGCTGCGAGCTCGACAACTCGATCTTAGCTTTCTCTGCCGCTTCCTTCAGACGCTGCAGAGCCAATGGATCGTTGTGTAAATCGATGCCGTTCTCTTTCTTGAACTCTGCCGCAAAGTACTCAATCAAACGCAGGTCAAAGTCTTCTCCGCCCAGAAAGGTGTCACCATTGGTGGCCAACACCTCAAACTGATGCTCGCCATCGACTTCGGCAATTTCGATGATAGAAATATCGAAGGTACCACCACCCAAATCATAAACCGCAACAACGTTATCACCGCTGACTTTGTCCATGCCATAAGCAAGGGCCGCAGCAGTAGGCTCGTTGATAATACGCTTAACTTCCAAGCCTGCAATTTTACCGGCGTCTTTGGTCGCCTGACGCTGCGAGTCGTTAAAGTAAGCAGGCACTGTGATAACCGCTTCGGTCACCGGCTCGCCTAAATACTCTTCCGCAGTTTTCTTCATTTTCATTAGAACTTGCGCTGACACCTGAGGAGGCGCCATTTTCTTACCTTTAGCTTCTACCCACGCATCACCGTTGTCTGCAGCTACGATCGAGTAAGGCACCATTTTGATGTCTTTTTGAACCACATCATCGGTGAACTTACGTCCAATCAAACGTTTAACAGCAAATAAAGTGTTCCTAGGGTTAGTGACCGCTTGACGCTTTGCGCTTTGCCCGACCAAGATTTCGCCGTCTTCGGTGTAACCAATAATTGATGGAGTGGTGCGATCACCCTCTGAATTCTCGATAACGCGAGGCTTATCACCATCCATAACAGCGACACATGAGTTCGTTGTACCCAAGTCGATTCCAATAATTTTGCCCATAATATTTCTCCTACTCGTGCTCTTTTAAAGCACTTAACATTTCGTTGGTATGTATATGGGCCCGCGCTTGCTTATTTCAAGGGGCCCAAGAAAAAAGGCTTAATCAGCCTTGCTAACCATGACCATGGCGGGACGAATAAGCCGGCCGTTTAAGGTGTAACCTTTTTGCATCACAGCAATCACAGTGTTGGGCTCAACTTCTGGGTTGGGCACCATGCTCATCGCCTGGTGTAACTGCGGATCAAACGGCTCACCGTGGGGATCTAGCGCTTCCACATTGAACTTAGCAAGAACGTCAGAAAAGCTTTTTAGGGTAAGCTCGATACCCTCGACAATCGACGTTACCGCTTCGTCTTCCCGGTTTACCACGCTAAGGGCACGTTCAAGGTTATCGGCTACCACCAACACTTCTCGCGAGAACCCCTCGAGGGCAAACTTGCGTGCCTTCTCGATCTCTTTTTCAGCGCGACGCTGGAAATTAATTGCATCTGCCTGGGCCCGCAAAACAGCCTCTTTGGCCTCGCCTAAAGCTTGCTCTAGCGCCTGGATTTGTTCGTCTGGACCTGCTTGCTCGGCCTCTTCAGGCCGCTCAGTGTCCGCGGTCTCGACCGCCTCTACTTGCACCTCCGCCTCGTTTACTTCAGGTTGTTCGTGGTCTTTTTGGTCACTCACGGCATTCCCCTATTCATCACGTCAAATTAAAAATAAAAGACTGATTGGGATTTGGGGGCAAACTGGTTTTTTTCAAGGCTTTAATTGGACAAAGCTTGGCTGAGCATTCGGGCAGTAAGATCAACAATGGGAATCACTCGACTGTACTCCATACGCTTGGGACCAATAACACCGAGAACACCCAGTGTTTTCTTACCGTCGCCATAAGGTGCGGTCACCAGCGAGAAGTTACCCAAGGCGTTAAAGCCCGCCTCTTCACCGATAAAAATTTTAACACCATCTGCGACCGAAGATCGCTCTAGCAAATGCAGCACGTCCTTCTTACTTTCTAGGGCTTGGAATAGACCTTTTAGGTGCTCGAGCTCTTCGGGCGAGGCCGATTCCAGCAACCTAGACTCTCCCGCCATAAGATAGTCTTCTGCGGTGGCTTGGCCAACATTCAAGGCCTTGTTTGCAAAGGCTAGAGTTTCCTCCATATAGCGATCGATACGAGACTTCGCTTCTCGTAATTCCTGAGCAATCATGCCTTCAATGTCTTGAAAGGTACGCCCCGAGAAGCGCTCGTTAATCATTGCCGCTGCCGAACGCAGCTGGTCAGCATCAAACTCTTGATGGGTATGGATAATTTTGTTTTGAACTTCGTGTTGGTTCAACACCAAAATCACCAAAACACGATTACCCGATAAAGGTAAAAACTCGACTTGCCGAAATTGTGCCGATTCGGGGCGAGGCACCGTTACTAAACCAGCCTGCGCGGTAATATCCGCCAGCAAATTAGAGGTAACCTGCACTAAGTCGCGCGAACTGCGATCGGGACTCAATTCATTTTGTAATGCTTGAAAGGTAGCAGCGTCAGGCATATCCACCTGCAATAAAGAGTCAACATACAGGCGATACCCAGCAGCGGTTGGCACACGTCCCGCCGAGGTGTGGGGCGCATGTAAATACCCTCGATGCTCCAGATCCGACATGATGTTACGCACCGTTGCTGCACTTACCGGCAGGCCAGCCGCTTGGCGCACAGTACTTGAGCCGACAGGGGCGCCCTCTTGGATGTAACGCTTTACCAAGGCCTGCAACACAAGTTGCGAACGCTCGGATACGTATTTCTCTTTCATGCCATTATTTACTCTTAGAACGCTCCTAGGTATACCCTACTCGGCGCTTTCAAGCTAGTCTATTACCGCCATTTCGAATCAATTTGCACCAGCCAATTCTCATGACATACTAAGTCAGTATTCTACGACTTGGTATACACTTAGCGCATTATAAGGACACCGCGCATGCTCACCCACATTCACATTAAAAATTTCGCTGTCGTCGAAGATGTCGCTATCGACTTCGATACAGGCATGACCGTCATCACGGGCGAAACGGGCGCGGGCAAGTCAATATTAATCGACGCGTTGGGATTATGCTTGGGCGACCGGGCCGACTCCGGCAGCGTGCGTTACGGCAAAGACAAAGCAGAAATCAGCGCAAGTTTTGATTTACATGGCCTGCACGAAGCACAGGAATGGCTGGCAAAACATCACTTTGATAGCGACGACGATCTAATTTTGCGCCGCATCGTCACCAGCGAAGGCCGAAGTAAAGCCTATATCAATGGCGTACCCTGCACTGCCCAACAGTGCAATGAGCTGGGTGAATTTTTAGTCGACATCCACGGCCAGCACGCGCATCAATCGCTGATGAACAAAAAGAACCATCGACATATTCTTGACGAACTGATTCCCGATACTACTTGCCTGCGCAAGGTCTACGACCTGGCGCAGGACTTCCGCAGTGTCAAAAAAGAACTGGACACTCTTACTCAAGGCGAGACCGATACTAACGACGCGAAAGCCTTTTTAGAGTATCAAGTCGAGGAGCTTCAAAGTGTTATTCTTAGCGCCGACGAACTCGAAAGCCTCGAGCAAGAGCAAGATCTGCTAAGCCAGGGCGAGACGCTCATCCAACAGCTGTCAGAAGCATCGTATCATTGCGAGCAACAGTCAGATGGATTGCGACAAACCATCCGTTTGCTAGAATCGGGCCTAAAGTCGGGGCTCACCAGCGAGGCCTATGAACTTTTAAACTCTGCTCTTATTCAAGTAGATGAGGCGCGTCACGACATCGAGCGCCGCTCAGACAAACTTGAGTTGGATCCCGAGCGTTTAATAGAAGTTACCGAGCGCCTAGATAAAATCTACGAGCTGGCTCGAAAACATCGCACACAACCGATTCAACTTGCCGAAAAACTGCAGGCATTCGAGCTTGAACTCGAAGCCCTATTAAGCGCAGACGAGCGTATTGGCGAACTTAACCGACAGTTGAAAGATATTAGAGCCGTCTACGGCGAAACGGCTAAGACCTTATCGAATCAGCGTGAAGCAGCCGGCGATCGTCTGCAATCTGAGGTACATAGTCAGTTACAATCGTTGGCAATGGGCAACTGTCGCTTTGGCGTGGCATTAACACCACATTTGAGTGACGCTTTATCGCCCTACGGCGCCGAAGAAATCGAATTCAAAATAGCCACTCAAAGCCAAGGCGAATTAAAAGGTCTAGCAAAAATCGCCTCGGGCGGCGAGCTCTCGCGCATTAGCCTGGCAATCCAAGTGGTTACCGCGCAACAATCCGTAACGCCAACCCTAATTTTTGACGAAGTAGATGTCGGCATCGGTGGCGCCACCGCCGACATCGTTGGCCAGCGACTTCACGGCCTCACCTCGCACTCTCAGATACTATGTGTCACGCACTTGGCTCAAGTAGCAGGCCAAGGCGACCATCACCTAAGAATCTCAAAGACCTATGACGAGGCAGACGTTCGAACCGTGATTCAAAGGCTATCGAACGAACAGCGAATTGAGGAAATAGCCCGAATGGTCGGAGGAGTTAACATTACCGAGCAAACCAAAGCTCACGCGGCGCAGCTACTGAAACAAAACTCTTAACTACTTTTTTTACGAACGTAAAGCACCAGGGAATGATCTTCTAGATCAAAACCGTGCTCTTTCGCGATTTGATGCTGCCGCTCCTCAATCACGGGGTCGGTAAACTCGATAACCTCACCTGTATCCACACACACCATGTGGTCGTGGTGTTCACCTTTTGCAATTTCGTACACAGAGTGGCCCGTTTCAAAATTGTGACGTGCAACTAACCCCGCCGATTCAAACTGGGTAAGAACTCGATATACGGTGGCTAAGCCGACCTCTTCTTCAGCCTCGAGTAGCGCTTTGTACACATCCTCGGCACTCATATGCTGCCCCTGCTCGGAGCTGGCCTCGAGGATTTGCATAATTTTAAGGCGTGGCAGGGTGACCTTGAGACCCGCTTTTTTCAATTCTTGGTTTTCAAAAGACATATTTAGGGGTTCTCTCTATCGCTTAAGGCCAGTATGATGCCACTGCTCTGACTATAGTTAAAGGTTTCTCACAATGCGTCTCATTCTCATCGCCATTATAACCACAATTATTCTATCCGGCTGTGGGTTCGTTGGTTTTCCTGGGGTTTATAAAATCGGCATCGAACAGGGAAATGTGGTGACACAAGAAATGGTAGATCAGTTAAAGCCTGGCATGACTCGACGACAAGTTCGCTTTGTCCTGGGCACTCCCTTAGTTGAAGATTCGTTTAATGAAGATCGCTGGGACTATCGTTACGTTTTTTCTCGTGGTGACATCCAAATTCTTGAGAACCGTCTGACAGTTTACTTTGACGGCGACGTATTAAGCCATTTTGATAGCAAAATCCCACCCAGCAGCGAGACAGGCAAAAACGCTGAGACTGAGGCTGAGGCTGAGGCTGAAGCAAACTAGGCTTTTTTCTCAGCGCGAGACAGGCGCGTCTTGGCCGCGCGCTCTTTGCGCACTTCTTTAGGGTCGGCAATCAGAGGCCGATAAATCTCTACCCGATCTCCCGCACGCAAAACGTAGTCACTCGCAACGGCTTTTCCGAATATACCCAAGGCATTGCCCTCGAGTATCAAACCATCAAACGAGTCAGCAATCGACGAGAGCTCAACTGCCTGCCTAGCTGTAGTACCTTGGGGCACTTCAAAGGCTTTAATAAGCTGCTTATCGGGCAGAGCATAGGCTACTTCAACCGCGATACCTGAGCTCATTACGTGTTCCCAAAAGACAGATGTGCTCGTTGAACCAAAGCATCTACGACCGCATTACTGGTTCGCTCCACCAGCTGGGCTGCGGCAATGCGTTTTAAAGAACCAGTTGTTTCAAACGATAAGTTTAACTCAACTTTACAAGCAGTTTGAGAAAGGGGCTGAAAAAGCCAGCGACCGATAAGATTTTGCAGAGGTCCGTTCAGCAATTCCATACGGATTTCTTGACCGTCAATTACAGTATTGCGAGTGGCGAAAGATTGCCTCACACCCAAGGCAGAGACAGTAAGCTCTGCTTCTATACCTTGCTCCCAATCACCTAACAGCTTTG
>JAHEKX010000017.1 GCA_024644535.1 Gammaproteobacteria bacterium | reverse complement strand
TTGCAACGTTATCGGCCATATCAGTGACTTGATAATTGATCCTGTATTCACCTACCGCACTCGTATCGACGATACCGCTAGCAATAATTTGACTGCTTAAGTCGCCGTCCTCCCAGTCGTAAGCTTCAGCCCCTGGGTCCATGAAGGCCGTATCACGCTGGATTTCAAACGGGTTATTCCCAAGCACCGTAATTTGCGGTCGAAAGCCTTCATCAATATTCGCCATTTGGAATCGAATAGCATTCAAACTTAAAGCTGCATCGGCGCCTGCGGTTAAATCGCTTTTATCAACCCCACATGCTTGCCCATCGCAATCACTCAGCAAAGGGGATGAAAAATAATCGCGCTCTACCGCACTACCATACGAGGACTCGTAGGCCATAATCGACACAAATTCATTATCGACACCATGCCCGACAGACCAAGCAAAGGTGCCCTCAGAGCCTTGGCGCCGCGAGTGGCCCAAGCCCATTAAGTGACCCAACTCGTGAATGAGTGTCCGAGACGAGCAGTAAATAGAGTCGATATCCACCACACCCACATTGTAATCGGTAGCGGCCAAATCGGGCGCAACATCACCGTGGGTGTTAACGCCCGACAGCCAAGCCACACCGCAGTTGGTGTCATGATCTTTCGAGCGATCTAAATAAATTGTGACATCAGCATCATTGTTGGCGCGCAGAAAGTCCAAATCAGCAAATGGTGCACTGCGTTGAGTAAGTAAATCCAACAACTCTGAGTTATCTTTCGCCTCGATGGTCGCGTTAACTTCATAGTCAAACGGGCCTATAAATTCCAATTTCGCATCGACACCACTCTGAGCTAGAACTTGGTTTGCATAGGCTTTTATATGTGCCACGCGTGGCGCATATCCCGGATAATTGGACAAAGTAGACGGTTGCAGAAGCAGAACCCGTATGGTGCTTGGCGCTGGCAAATCGTTTGCATCCAAAGGTTTGGTGCCAGCCAAATGCTCGGAATAGTCGGACACCCCGTCGGCATCCGTATCGGTTAGGTAATCGACACCCGCGAGCTGAATATCACGATTCACCACACTTTGCTCTGTGTTTGAATAAACCGTCTGCCACATTACGAGGTTATCGACTGAATCATGAATAGCTAAGTGAACATAATTCTGTGGAGCAAGCGTGTCATTCAATTGCCCCTGAATGATGGTATTATCTATGCTCTGCCCAGCCGACAAAGGCTGGACTAGTGTTTGACTAAATTGATTGCCATAAACAGCGCCATACACGGTGGTGGCTGTCGATTCGTACAGCTCAATAGTGACACTACCAAAATCTGTAATATCTGAAGCGTTCAGAATTTGAGGAATGCTCAAAGTGAAATCCGAGCCGTTTGCTGCCAACTCAAAGGTCGGGTTTTGAGGTAAAAAAGCGTTAGCACTGTTGTCCAGCGTATAGACCTCACCAAAATCGTAGCCGATCTCTGCGGGCGAGGCCATGCGCACTGAGTCAGTGGTATAGCCGTTTTCGGAAACAGCAACCCGAAAGTAATAAAGATTGCGCGCCGAGGGGAAACTCGTAGGCACCGTGAAACTGGCGCTAGCATGCGACTCACCAACCCCAAGGGCAGGCAGAGCAACTTCCGCTAAAATAACAAAAGATCCGAACGCTATATCCTCACTGACCTGCACGGTCAGCAAGATATCGCCAGTAGACGTTGAGTCTGAGTTAACAACACCAGCGGTGATCACAGCTGCGGTTTGGGATGTAAACGAGATATCACAAGGGCAATCTAACCGCGGCACTGCGTTCACATGAGGCGCAGCAATAAGCATGGCCAAACCTAGCAATAACCCTTGAACGAACTTATTCATTATCGATAACCTTTGCTACTGTTTTGGACCCAAATCTGTAGGGAGCTTTTTGTCTTGCGCCAGCGCTGTGTCAGCCAGCGACTCTTTCACTTTATAATCTGTACCAAGTCGGCGCTCGGCATCGATATCCTGTGCTCGCCTTAGCGTGAAATTGGCTTGCGTACCCACCAGTTCGTAGACACCTTCAGGGGTATTGAGGGTACCAAACAGGCGGTCTTCGCCAATCGTGAATAGTGCAAACCCAGGCAAACCGTCAGGGTCAACGGTACCCATAATTTGCTGAACACCTTGACCGAATTCGGTCGTATTTACTTCAAGCGTGTACTGACTACCAGAGGGCAAGGATATCAGGGTGCGCTCACCTTCACGCAAGCTCCCTAGGGGGCTTTGTAGCGTGTACGCAGGCGTCGCGGTCTCGGATTGCGACCACAACAGCGTAACCGTAAGACCTGAGATTGCTGAAGCAGAAGAACTGCTCTGCTGCTCTGACGATAAGTGCAAGGCCTCGCCAACTGGAATGGTTTGGGGATGCAACCAAAGGCGCCACCCCCCCATAACGACAACAACAACAACAACAACAACAAGCAATGATATCACGGGCCTTACGCCAAACATTTTGCACTCCTGACAACGCTTAGCTCAGATTAAAAAAGTTTTAATCACTTTACCATCTTAAACGCCCAAGTTTGCCAAACACTAGCAAACTTTGGATGCGGTCAAAACACTTGACGGAGCGCCGCTTTGGGCCAATATTGTTGCATGACTAACAACCGAGAGATTGCCTCCGGCAATCCAAATACATGATAAGAAAAAAAAGCTTAGCATTTATTTTCAGTATTGTTCTGACCGCCTGTGGTGGAGGCGGAGGCGGCGGATCTAGCGTCACCGCGCCGGCCGCCCAAGCGCCAGCCGATAATACTCCAGCGCTTAGCCTGAACGAGGCTGCTCGAATTGCCGACCAAACGACCTTTGGCCCGCGAATGTCCGAGATCGAGCAAATTTCAAAAGAGGGAATAGACGCCTGGTTAGCACAACAGTACCAAGCCAGCGTTGGCCTGCATGAACCCATCGTGCGTCGCTATCTGTCCGAGTACGGCTACGACGTCAATGCCACACCAAATCCTGGCTTCTATCGGCGTTATGCCTTTTGGGAGCAAGCATTTACCGCACCTGACCCCATGCGTCAGGTGGTCGCCTACGCGCTGACTCAGCTGTTTGTGGTGTCCGAACCAACTCAAATTTTTGTGAATCCGCTGGCGCTGTCGAACTACTACGATACGCTTTTAACGCACGCGTTCGGGAATTTCGAAGACCTTCTGCTGGCTGTGACACTGCACCCCGCCATGGGTTTTTACCTAAGCCATGTGAATAACGCCAAAACCGATCCAGTTGCCAACACCTTTCCCGATGAGAACTATGCGCGCGAGGTGATGCAACTGTTCACTATCGGGCTGTACGAATTAAATCCAGACGGCACTCGAAAAACCGATTCAGAAGGTCGCTCTATTCCTACCTACAACAACACCACAATTCGCGAGTTCTCTAAAGTATTTACAGGCTTAAGCTATGGCAGTACAGACTACTCGCCGAATACTTTTTTTGGCAAAACGAATCCGGCCTTCAACACCCCTATGCTGATGTTTGAGACCTATCATGAACCTGGCGCTAAAACTTTGTTGAACGGATACAGTATTCCCGCTGGACAAACCGGCATGCAGGACATTCACGATGCGGTAAAGAATTTATTTAACCACCCTAACGTGGGTCCGTTTGTGGGCAAACAGTTAATTCAACGCTTGGTCACATCGAATCCGTCACCTGCCTATGTAGCGCGCGTGACGGCAGCTTTTAACGGCGACACCAGTGGTGTTCGCGGCGACATGCGCGCTGTCATAAACGCTATTTTTACAGATCAGGAAGCCGCTACGGGCGTGCGCGTCCGAGAACCCTTTAGACGCTATCTAGCGCTTAATCGCAGTTTGAATGCCGCGCCCGAGGAGGGCCAAAATTACATGGGCCTTGGCGGTGTCGTACAGAATTTAACCGGGCAATTCGTTTTAGCACCGCCCAGTGTGTTCAATTTTTACTCGCCCTTTTATCGGCCTGCAGGACCGGCAGCACAGGCAGGCCTTAGCTCTCCTGAACTTCAAATCACCACCGAAGACACCGTGGTCGGCGTCACCAACTTAATGGCCTACGCGCTGTACACTGGGCAGTCGATCGATACATACGAGGGCTACCCTAAAATCAATATCGATTTAAGCGACTACGCAGCCCTAGCAAACGATCAAGAAGATTTGCTAGATCGCCTTGAACTGGAATTTTTCCAGGGTCAGTTAAGCACTGGCACCCGAGGTATTATTCGCGACACCCTGAGTGAAGCGACAGGAGCATCGGACCAAGATATCGCCAAACTCGCTCTGTATTTAGCGGTCATCTCGCCCGAGCAAGCCGTTACCGGAGGTGAACAATGAGCACCCTAAATCGACGTCAACTTATTCAACAAGCCTTGCGCTATTCCGGCGCAGCCCTAGCGGCACAGGCCTTACCTTCGAGCGTCTTGTACAGCGCCAGCGCCTTTGCTGCGCAAGACTACAAAGCCACTGTATGCGTGTTGTTAGCGGGTGGATGCGATAGCTTTAACCTATTGGTACCAAGATCAGACGCGGCCTACGCACAATACGGGCAACGTCGTTCTGACTTGGCGCTCGCGCAAAACACATTGCTTGCTCTAAATACCGAACACCAGGGCGTAACCTTTGGTCTGCACCCCGCAATGTCAGGCCTGCAGACGCTCTTTAATCAGGGTCAAGCTGCTTGCTTGGCGAATATCGGCCCGCTATCACAGCCGACCACTCGCGCAGTTTACGATGACGTAAGTTCGCAACTTCCCCTGGGTTTATTTTCGCATTCCGACCAAATTACTAGCTGGCAAACTGCGACCCCCGACGCACGCGGCGGCACCGGATTTGGCGGCAGACTCGGCGACTATTTACTCGGGCAAAACACCGGGGTCACTCTGGCAAACAATATCTCCCTGTCGGGCAACAATTTATTCCAAACGGGCAACCAGGTGGGCGCTTACAGTTTAAACGCCCAGGCAGGTGTTCGTTCGATTGGAGGGTATATCGATAACCCCACCTTCAAGACCGCTTTAGACGCGCTAATCGACTACCAAAGTAGCAACCTGCTGCACAATGCCTATGCATCAAAATTACGATCAGCGATCGACACCGGCGAAGTGGTTAGCAGCATTCTGGCGCAAGCCCCAACCCTTACCACTGCGTTTGCCAACGACAACTTTTCGGCCTCGATGGCGCGAATTGCGCAGTTAATTTCGGTGCGAGAAGCCTTAGGGGTTACTCGCCAAACATTCTTCGTGACCTACGGCGGCTGGGATCATCACGACAATTTACTCAGCGAACAAGCCGAAATGCTACCCGCTCTCGATTCAGGTTTATCGCAGTTTGCCCTAGCCATGGATGAGCTCGGGCTCGGCACCCAAGTCACAAGCTTTACGATTTCGGATTTTGGTCGCACTCTGACCTCTAACGGTAAAGGCTCAGATCATGGCTGGGGTGGCAATGCTCTTGTTGTGGGCGGTGCTGTCCACGGCGGCCAGGTCTATGGAGAATTCCCCGAACTGTCGCAAGATAATCCTTTGGACGTGGGCCGAGGTCGCTTCATTCCCACAACAGCGGTCGATAGCCTGTACGCACAGATTGCGCGCTGGATGGGGGTCGCCGAAACAGATTTACCAATAGTACTACCCAACTGGGAAGCGTTTGTTGGAAGTAGCCAAATTTCAAATCTAGACGGATTGTTCACGGCTTAGTGCACACTAGGTATCTTAGACACTAGCGCTTTACCTTGTGTCGCCTGAGCATAGGTATTGACCTGTTCGGTCAGTTCCGACACAAAGTCACGCTCACGCACTGCCTGAAACGCGCGCCACAAACGGAAGTAGTCGCTACCCAATACCGTGCTGTAATCGGTCCCAAAGTTAGCGTCTTGTTCACATTGGGGTCGCGAGCGGTCACGGTTACGCCCTTCGTGATGACGTAGGCGCCGTAATCAAAGCCCGCAACCGGAAAATCGACGCCCAGCAGCGTAGTAAGTTGGGCTTCGGTGTAGCCAAGATCGCTGACTAGCCACGCATTAAATTGGGCTACAGAGTCGGCATCAAACGAGGCACCGGCCACTGCGTAACCGTCGATGTCGTATTCAATACCATCGACACCAGCATCGACATAATCTTTAGCCGCCGCCACCATGCCGGCAACAAAATCAGCGGCATAAATGTTGTTTAAGGAACTATTGCCGCCGTCCGGGTTAATGCTTTTAATGGTCGCCAGCACCTCTGCATTGATGTAGTCAGTCGCAGCGTTAAAAGTAGAGTAGGCCAAGTATTTTTAACCGCGATCCTGATACCAGGCAACTAAAGGTGCGATGGCTTCCGCCGACCGCGTAGCCGAAATTTAGTCGGCTGGATCTACCCAGACTGTGGCCGACACGCCGTTTTCGATGGCCTCGTAACCGGGTCGGTTCACTGCCGCTTCGCTTTCAAAGGCGCGCAGTAATAAGCCTTCAGGTTTTGGAGCCCGAGTAACTACGACACTTGCAGCATCTAATGGGTCGGTGCCATTTAAACGCTCTTGGGCGTCACTTGCGCCGTCGTTGTCTAAGACCAGCACCAAACGGAAGGCTTCGCCTGCCGCCGGCAATTCTGGGTTGGTGGCGTACTGGTCGGGGTTGTTGGGCACCACCTCGTCGACCGTATCAATCACGCCCGAATATTCAATATAGTACGGAGCCGCGGCGACGCCTGCAGCACTTAACCCAAACGCCACCGCACCAAGTTTCTGGAGCCACTTAGACATTATTTTTCTCCCAGGCTATAGAATGCTTAGGCAGATACTATAAACCAACAAGAAAAAAAATAATCGGCCTTGCTTAATTCAGCGGGCAACTAATCGCTCGCTGAATAAGTTAGCGTTCTAGCGAACCTCTACAGTAAAACCTTCAGCTGCAGCTTGCACGCTTACTCCGTCACTAAAGTTCACGATAATCGCATTGGCACCAAAGTTATAAACAACGTACCGTTTAACCCCCTGATTATCAAATACCATGGCGCCTGGGTAGTCGGCGGTGACCTCGCCAAGCCCTGTCTTCAGCTGACCCAAGGTATTCATGCTGTGTACCCAGTGGTAAGTGTGTGCCAAAGTCTCGCCCTGCTCGGGCGTATAGTTAGGCATTGTTTCATAATCTGCTAAGGCCGCAGGTGCATCAGCCATCGCCCATAAATTCCACCAAATGTCACGCCATTGGTCGTTAGGTAAACCCGAGGGTTTGCCATTGCTCGACTCCGACAACCCCAATGACACATAGTCGCGCATGTAATCGCTGTGCAGACCAACATGCATAATCAAGGGGTTTGAGGGCAGGCCTTGAATACCTAAGATGTGAGCAAAGGCGCCACTGAACCAAGTCGAGAATACCGCGCCGTCACCCCAAATAATCGAGGTCGAAATTTTGTCGTAGCCGGGCGGAAAGTTATCGTTTTGGGCACTGACACCGTTGTAACCATCGATATTATTCCAGTACTCCCAATAGGTCGCCGAAGTCGAAGCGTGCAGGTACATGCCACGTTCGGTAATATCTTGGTTACCCGTAATCAGACCGTATAGCACCATTGCACCATAGGCGTTGGCAGCTTCCGAAGTCGACTCGTTGTTGTTGCCGCGCGCAAAGTTCACATTACCCGACGCCCAGCTAAAACCATTGGCAGGGTCAAAATGGCGCAAGTAAGGAAACATGGGGTCATCGCGACCCGCAGCGTAATCACGAATAAGCAATTCAATCATAGGCCCGTACTGATCTTGCCCACACCAAGCGCGATCGTTGCGGCATATCTCGGCAGCCGCGCGCACAATGTAGCCATAATGGAAGTGGTGATCGTTTAGGTTCTGATGCGAGGCAAAGGACTCCTCCATAGCCAGCAGTGTGTTCCAATTTTTATCGAACACGAAATACTGATCGACATCCAGAGCGTCGTCCGTCTCGGCGGTAAACCAATCTTCAAGTTCAGTCTTGAGCCACGCGGTTAATCGATCGGCCTCTGCACTCAGTCCAGCGTCCTGAGCAATGGCAATCAGCTCAGCGACTTTGCTGTAGTTCTTGCCCGACCAATACGCGTCGCGATAGGCCTGACCTTGACCATTGGTGTTCCAAGTATTTTCACCCAGCGCCAAGAACGCATCGAATTTGGCTTTCAGTTCAGCACTGGATAAGCTGGTGCTCACCGACGGCAAAGCGGGCAAGACACCCACATAGGGCATGGTGTAACTAAACTCAGCTTGCGCTACAAACTGAATAACACCCCGCGCCGAACGTGCGCTATAAGGCGCACTGGTAATACCCGCATATTTCCAATGCAAGGGGTGCATGCCGGTCACGGTATCCACTAAGGCACCCTGCGCATCAAGGTACGAATGGTGCACGGTGACGTCGTTGGTCGCCTGATCCACCGAGTAGTCAATCGTGACTTTGCTCACCACATTGCGTGCGCGCTGAACAAAAAAGTCTGCCATAGCATCGGTTGGCACACCCGAAGTTTGCGGTAAGTACGTTAAGGTGAATTCGTTCGCCGCATTAGTGGCGCCGATCAAATTAGTGGTAGGGTTGGTGAACGTTGTCGCGCCTTCTCCGGTAATCAGAAAATTATTGTGGTTACCCGCCACGCTGGTCCATACACCCAGACTGTTGTTCTTGCTATAGAAGGTGCCCTTTTCGCCACCGTCTTCACGCAGTGTTTTGATACGTAGCTCGCCGGTCAGCACTTTTATGTACACGTAAGGTGAACCGTGAACAAACGTTGCTTCCATGGCTGGCGTGCCTTTCGACTGCCACTGAACCGTAAGCGAGCCGTCGCTGTGATCTTTAAGGTAACCCTGTAGGTTGGCTCCAGAACTATGCGCAATGGCAATGCCGTCCATGACCTCACCAAAGGGGTCAGGAATGGGGTAGGCAAACTCATTCTGATTCACCACTTTTAGCCCATTAGGAATACCCATGGCCCGAAAGCCACCGTTGGTGATCCGAATGGTTAAAGGATCAGGGGTAATATAGGCCGCACGGTTGGGGTCGCCAATGGTCATTTCGCCTAAGAACGGCACCGAACCCCACCACTTGTGCGTAGGGGTGGGTGCCGATGCCGCGGGCTCGACCAAATTAGGCAAAATTGGGGCCGGTTCGCCGATTGGCGTGCCCGTGGCTGTGTCACAACCGCCAATGCCAGGTAATACCACACCAGCGCTGTAAATCCAGTTACCAAAATCAAACACACAGCGGTAACTGGCTTTATTGATCGTATCGGAAATCGATCCTGCACCGTAGGCTGTAATCAGGTAATCAGTCGTAACCGGGCCACCACCGCCCGTGCCGCCGCCCGAACCACCACCGACGTCCCAAACGTCACCCACAATGGTTTTGGTGAATCGAATATTGTCGATCCGAAATACAGTATTATCGTGACCAGTCGCCCAAATCACCAGACCAGTATTGACTTTACTTAAGTTCAACCCGTCGGCCACCAGGTCGGCCAAAGCCACTCGCACCGTTTGCCATTCGCCTACCGGCAAATTACCTAGCGGCTGATCCCCCGAGGTACAGGGGTATACGCAATCGAGCTTCATGGTGATACGACTGTCACCGCTAACCACTTTAATATCAAACACGATGGCGCCGTCGGCGTAATCGCGCAAATCTAAAGGCGTGGTCGCTGAAAAGAACACCCCAGCCAGAGCGGCGCCCGGCGCGTGCGTAATTTCCAGCACATCACCGCGCTCGCTGTCGGTTGCCGTTTTCCACGACACACTTTGACACACTGTCGCGCCGGTCATGGTGCAATCGGCATAGTCTAGCGCACCATCAAAGGCGACAATGCCGGCATCCCACACCGCGTCGGCCACACCGCCTGCAACAACAGCCAAGCCATCGGGCTCTGGCGGCGCAACAACCGTAATTTCGCGCGTTACACTCGAGACATTCCCAGCCAAATCCGCCACGCTATAGGTCAGGGCATAAGTACCGGGAGCGTCACCGATGGTACCTGACACACTCACTGTTAACGCACCGTCCACGGCATCGATCGCGCTTGCACCAGGATCGTTGAAAGATGCGCCCTGATCCATCTGAATCGTGGCATCACCCAATAAAGAGATAACAGGTGCAACCGTGTCGCGCACATCCCGCAAGCCCCAAATTGTGGTGGGCGCTCCCAAGATGTCGCTTTGTTGTATGAGCTGTTGCGCGCTAACACTCGAGCTACCGGTTGGCGCAACCCAACTGGCATTGACGTCGCCAGCCAAGACCGCCACAAAATCCATTGATGCAACGTCAGGGTACGTCACTGCCATCACCTGAGTGGCCGTGTGTACGGCATCTTTAGCATTATGGGTTTGCCATACTGGCAGCGATTGAGGCACCAACTTCCAGGTGGGGGAAGCTGCATCGCTTAAACCCACCGTCACCTTTAAAATTGCAAGAGCGTCAGCCGAGGTCACACGCCCATCGCCGTTAAAATCGGCTGCCATAAGCTGGTACGGCGACACGGGCAAAGCCTGCTGCGGACCCGATCCATCGGGATCTGAATTGGGGTTTAAGTTAACCGCTATTTTTAACGCCGCGAGCGCATCGGCAGACGTTATGGTTCGGTCAATATCGGCGGCGCTTACTGCAAGTTCTGCGCTGACCTCGTACTCGCCGGCCAACATTCCCGCAAACTGGTAAACGCCTGCAGAATCAGAATCTGCAACGGTCGATGTGACTGAGCTTGCCACGGTAATTTTTGCATTGGACATTAAGTGGTGGGTTGCCCAGTGATACACGCTCCCCCCAAAGGCATCGGTCAAAACTTCAGCGCCACTAATGCGGTTCGCATCAAACTGCGTTTTAGCAAGCTCTTTGCCATTACCTACGGTCAGCGCCTTGCTAGCGGCAAAGGTCTCAGCGTGGGTGGAGACCGCGTCAGAACTGAGCGAAACGTTTGCTGGCGCCGACAACGCAAGGCCCGTGGTCGGCGAGCTTACAACCGGAGTTTGGTAAGCCATGCCACCCGCAGGCGACGGGGTCGCCACAGTATCGACTGGCTCACTGTCAGCGCAGGCGCCCAACACAAGCACTAGGGCGATACTTAAAGGCGCTTTGATATGACGGTGAGGGTAGTAAACAGACATGTTTATCTCATTATTTTGAGCATAAACCGTCAATAATGCACTAGGCACGAGCATATGCAATTGGGTTGCGTCAGAACGGACAAATTATCGGTTCGACTCTAGAGGGCCTAGGAAACCTACCGAAGCTGACATCAGACACACGTAACCGCCGCCGTGGCAATAACGGCAACAATGCACCTGTTGCGGGGTAACCCAAGCCTTCTATAATAGGGCGCAGATCAGGAGCTAAAATGAAAATAACCGACTACGTAAGCACCCAAGAATTCTTAGCGCTGCAAGAACGCAGCAACGCCAAGGCGGCCTGGATGCTATTTGTAAACTGGGCCATGATTGCCGCGGCGTTTTATGCAATGTACCGCTACCCCAACCCCTTAACCATTGTGGTGGGTGCTTTTATCCTGGCGGGGCGCATTCACGGCTTAGGCGTAATCATGCACGAATGCGGACACAATATCTTTTTTAAGCAAGTATGGCTGAACCAAGTTATTGGGCAATGGCTTGCCGCTGGGCCAGCCTTTGATGATCTGGACAGCTATGCCACCCAACACCGTAAACACCACCAAATGGCGGGCACCCACGATGACCCAGACCTGGGCAACTACCAAGCTTACCCCGTCACTAAAAGCAGTTTTCGCCGCAAGATCATGCGTGACTTAACAGGCCAAACCGGCGTTAAGTTAATGGCGTTTAAAGTGATGGGGCTGACGGGGTTATTGAGTGCTGACGCAAGTAAACGCAAGGCCGCTCTGCCTTTTGCCAAGCTTTGGTTGTCGCAGTTAATGCTTATTGGCGTGTTACACCTTGCGCTTGACGCTTGGCTGTATCTGGTCTGGCTGGGCGGCATGATGACCTTTCATATGCTGGCCGTGCGCCTGCGCCAGGTAGCAGAGCATGCCAGTGTGCCCGATCACTTCAGCAAAGACCCACGCGACAATACGCGCACGACTTACACCAACTGGTTTACTCGCACATTAATTGGGCCAAACCACGTGAACTACCACCTCGAGCACCACATAGCCGCCGGTGTGCCTGCCTACCATTTACAGCATATGCACGAGTTGCTGATAGATCGGGGCGCCTATAAAGGCACCAGAATCTTTACTGGCTATAGCGAGGTCATCAAACACGCTGTGTCCGCTTAAGGATTGCCAGACCCTCGGCAACACGCTCTTGTTAACTGTAGCGCTGCCTAAGAATTTGTGCCGCTTGCGCCATGGCCTGCATTTTGCCAAACGAGGCGTCTCGACTGAGATACTTAAAACCGCAATCGGGTGCCAGCACAATACGCTCTTTGTCGATAAATGGCAGCGCTCGCTCCACCCGAGCAACAATGGTTTCGGGGGATTCGACAACTTCGGTCGACAAATCAATCACGCCCAGCAGGATGGTCTGATCAGGTAACCCCGCCAACACGCTGCAATCGAGCTCGGACTGTGCGGTCTCGATAGAGATTTGTGAACAACAGGCATTGTGCAACTGAGGCAGGAATGAATAGCCTTCGGGACGCGCGTGAATCAGTGCCGCGTAACCAAAACAAATGTGCACACAGGTGGTGCCCTGGACGCCTTCCAATGCGCGGTTTAAGGCCGCAATACCGTACTCGTTAGCCGCCTCGGGTCTAGCCTGCATGTAGGGTTCGTCAAGCTGAACCACATCGGCACCCGCGGCAAACAAATCTATCACCTCTTCGCGGACTGCATCGGCATACGCCATGGCCGCAGCTGCTCGGTCACCGTAGTAATCGTCTTGAGCTTGCTGCGACATAGTAAAAGGACCGGGCACGGTAAACTTGATTGGCTGATCGGTTAAGGCGCGCAAGCGCTTAACTTCGTCGACGCTGACCGGATGCTTGCGCTTAATAGGGCCCACAATTCTGGGCACTGGTACGGGCTCCCCACTGCGATCTAGAGCCTGCCCGTGGTTCAAGGTATCTATACCGTCTAGCGCGGTGGCAAAGTGATTGGAATAGCTTTCGCGACACGCTTCTCCATCAGTAATAATATCCAGGCCAGCATCCAGCTGGTCTCGAACCGCTAGGCACACGGCATCGGCCTGAGCTTCGGCTAAAAATTCTGGTGCTACCCGCCACAGTTCCTGCGCGCGCGTGCGGGGTGGAAACTGCGATTTCAACTTAGATTTGTCGATCAACCAATCAGGCTGAGAATAACTACCCACCAACGAGGTTGGAAAAAGCGGCAAAGTTTTCATTGTGGTCCTCATTATTATTTCAGGTGTAAATTATGAACGAACGCGCCCGCAAACGGCGGGCGTGTTTGGATAAGCTGGTTAGATCAGTTTTACGCGACGGCGTCAGAGTAATCAACCAGTTTGGACTTATAGGTTTCGCGAGGCAGCGTGTTATACGGCACCAACGTGACCTGTGTGGTCACCAACAGTCTTTCTTTTAACTGCTGCTCGATACCTTTTTGTAAGCCTGGATTGTCGGCCTGCGCGCCCGGTGCGACCTCAACAGTCACTGGCAATGGCGGCACTTGCGATACGGCTTTAAGCTTAGGACGAATCGAGAACATACCCGACACCTGACCATTAAACCCTTCGAGCACGTTGCGCACCGCAGTTGGAAATAAGTTAACGCCCCGCACAATTAACATATCGTCGGTTCGACCAACACAGCGTATCCGCGGCCCTGTTCGACCCGTTGGATTTGGCTTCATGTTAACCGTGACGTGATCACGACTTCTAAATCGAACCAAAGGCATCGCCTGTCGCTGTAGCGCCGTGTAGACCAGCTCACCTTGCGCACCATCTTCCCAGGCAATCGTTTGCCCCGACACTGGGTCAATCAACTCGACGTGCACAAACCCGCGCGCCATGAAATTCATGCCGTCTTCGGACGCGTCTTCGGCCCATACCGATAACGAGATATCGCCAATACCCATCGATTCGCGAATGGTACAGCCAAAAGCGTCACGAATGGTGCTGCGTATTAAAGGGTCACCCCCACCAGGTTCGCCGGCAGTAATCATGTTCTGCAGCCCAAGCGATTGGGTATCGATCCCTTTGTCGCGACACCAGTCAATTAGATACAAACCATACGAAGGCGTACAGCTGACGCCAGTAGCACCCAATTTTTGAATGGCCGTGACCATACGCTCGGTGTTACCAGTGCCCACCGGAATAACGCTACAGCCGATTTTATCGAACCCATAATACACGGCGCCGGCCACAAATGGACCCGCATTAAAGCCCACCACCAACCGCTGCCCCGGCTTGAAACCGGCGGCCGAGTAGCCGCGCGCCACGTTGGTGGCATACATATCCAGATCGTGCTGGGTTAAACCCAAATAACACGGCGTACCGGTGGTACCGCTGGTGCTAAACACGCGGCGCAAGTCGTCGGGACTTGAGGCAATGTGGTTTCCAAAAGGGGGGTGCAAGGCTTGCGATTCACGCAGCTCATCTTTTTCGGTAAACGGCAGCTGCGCAATATCGTCAAGGCCGCCCAGATCATCAGCGGACCGAAATCCCGCCTGCTGGAACTTAGCGCGATAAAAGGCCGAGTGCTCGAACACGTAGCGAATTTGATCTAAATAGCGTTGACGATCAATTTCAAACTGCTCGGCCAAAGGCCGAGTTTCAGTGGTCGGATCAAAAATCACGTGATCCCGCATCTTATCTACCCCCACCGCACCAGCGTAGTGGCGACCCGCTCGCCAAACAGCTGGGCTGTTTCACGGTCGGACGCAATGGGCGCCGTATCGGGACCTTCGTCAACATTTGCCTGGGCCATCAGCCCCAAGCTCGCCCCAATACGGTTTAAGTCGTTCACACTGCCCTGTGAATGGTTGTTGCCCGGCATTTGCCCTAAACCCACCCACACCATGCTGTGTTGCATAGCAAACGTGACCAACTGATGCAGGGTGCTTTCTTTGTCGCCGCTCATGGACCCTGAATTGGTAAAGCCGGCTGCCAATTTATTGGCCCAGCGCTGTTCCATCCAGCGACCCGAGCTGGCTTCCATAAAGCCTTTAAACACCGCCGACGCTGAACCCATGTAGGTAGGTGACCCCAAGATCATGCCGTCGCACCCATCCAGTATGGTCAATGCCTGGGCGTCGGGTGACGTAATGTCGGCCGCATTAATACTGACGACCTCGACACCCTGAACCTTTGACGCGCCCGCAACAATCGCCTCGGCCAACACTTGCGTGTGGCCGTAGCCCGAATGCGTCACTACCGCTAACTTTGCCATTGTTATTCCTTACCTTATCGGTGAAATTGTTCATTATTGGGCGTGTGATCACCCGCTAACCACTGCTTTAAATCAGCGTGCGCTGTTGCAGCTTTGTTTTTGTTAATGTTCTCGACATCGTCGTGGTCAACCGTAAATTCGATCAACATACCCGAGGGGTCAAAGCAGTAGGTGGACCAGCAGTACCCGTGGTTTAGCGGGTAGGCCTGTCCTGTCTCAAAGTAACCTGCTTTGGTCAGGCGCTCGTTAATTGCATCTTGGGTGGGCTGGTCGACCTTCATGGCCAAATGACGAAAACCCGATGGCTGCAGTTCGGGGCCAAATTCTTGAGCGTCGGCTTCATCGGCAAACTGAAAAAAAGCTAAACAACCGCCGTCTCCTATGTCGAAAAAGCAGTGCGCATAGGTGCGCACTTTGCCAAATAAATCTGTTCGTTCCGCCCAAGTGGCCACCAAAGGGTAGCCAATCACGTCTTCGTAAAATTCTCGGATTGCTTCAAGATCACGACACACATAGGCGTTATGGTGCAAAGTTGATTGAGTAACGTTCATCGATCGTCTCCTTTAAAACCACTTAGTGAATTCGATACCGTAGCGCACGGGCTGGGCTTTCCACAAGAAGTTAAAGCCTGGCGCCGGACCGGGCGAGTACTCGGTGTTGTATTCTTGGTCAGTGGCATTCTTAGCCCATACGGTGACACTCCAGTTGTCGATCGACTCGATACCTGCGCGCACATCTAGTGTGTTCACGGGCGACCGTGACGAGTCGTTATTGGGTTCCCACCAGGTCTCGCCCAAGCGCTGGTAATCCGCCCGTGCAAAGAATTCCATGTTGTCGACCGCTCGCAAGGGCGCACGATACTGAAGTCCTAAGTTAAAGGTTGTTTCACTTACCAAGGGTGCCTGATTACCCACTTGCGAAGGATCAGCGGCTTTTTGGATTTCGCTGTCGGTTAAGCCCATACCGAAAAATGCAGTCAGGTACTCACCAATTAATGCGCTACCCTCTAGCTCTAGCCCGGTGTACTCGACTTCATCAATCGACCCTAGATTCTGCGTGTTAGTGCCGGGATCGTACAAGAAGAAATAAGCACCTTCTAAGTTGGTTCTAAATAGGGCCGCCGAGACTCGCAAACGACCGTCAAGCAACTCGCCCTTGGCACCAATTTCGTAGTTGTCGGCGATCTGCTCGTCGAACAAGTCGTCAACACCCGCGACGGGGACACCCACACCCACACCGGTTTGGTTAAAGCCACCAGAACGGAAGCCGCGGCTTAAGTCGCCGTATACGACCCAGTCATCGTTCGGGCGGTAGCGCAGTGTTAACTTGGGCTGCATTGCACTCCAGCTTTCTTTACGCGACTCGCCAAACACTAAGCCCAACCCAGTAACGTCATAAACCGGAGGCGTTAATGCTGTGTTTTCGCGCGTGTCGCGATCGTAACGAAGCGAAAAGGTCGCTTCCAACTGATCGCTTAGGTCGTACGCCAACTGGCCAAATACCGCCCAGGCAAAGTTATCTTGGCCATCGGCCAAAATACCCAACTGCGGGCTGGGGTCAGCCGGATTCACGAACACCGAGTCACGAAAGGTTTTTTCTACATCAAACACGCCTAGTCCACGGTCGATCTGCGAACCGGTCGAAATGTAGCGATCGGTCTGGATCGCATAGGCACCCGCAATCCAACGCAAGCCGTCTTCGTTGTTAGAGGTTAACCGCACTTCCTGCGACAACGATTCAACTTCAAGGTATTGGTTTTGTGACAAGTCGGTTAGGGCGTCGCCGGTCAAAGACTTAATAAAGCCACCAAAACCGTCGTTGTTAAAGTAGTTAAACGGGTGCTCGCGAGGCAAAAAGTTAAACTGATCGCCGCTGGACACTTCCGTCACGTCGTCGTAAGCCGTAATGGCCGACAGACTTGCAAAACCCATATCGTAATCGAGCTTGAAGCTAGCACTAACAAACTCACGTTCGTTGTTGCCCGGGTTGTTCGTCATGATTTCAAGATCGGTATTATCTGCCTGATCTCCAATCACAAAGTAAAACGCTTGAGTTTCAAGCTTAGAATAGCTGACCCGAAAATCGGTGGTGAGCTTATCGCTAATATCCCAGTTAATGCGGGCGCGGAACGAGGTATCTTTTAGCGGATCGGCTTCGTCTTTAAGGTAGGTATTGCGCAAATAACCGTCGTGGTCCTGATACGAACCCGCAATACGGTAGGTGACACTGCCATCGTCGCTTAGTGCACCGCCCATGTAGCCTTTTACGCTGACACCGGGTGCCGACTCGTAGCCCACCTGAATTTCGCCTTCGGTTTCGTCGCTTGGCTTTTTCGTGGTAATGGTAATTGCGCCACCAATCGCGTTACGACCATACAAAGCGCCCTGAGGCCCACGCAGAACCTCTACCTGCTGAATATCAAACAACTGTTGGTTCAGCTGAGTGGGGTTCGACATTAGCACACCGTCGATCAGGATCGCCGCGGCCAATTCACTGTTACGCGCCGAAGACACGCCACGAATGTTCAAAAACGAGTTACCCGTGCTTTGGGTTTGCACCAGGGTGACGTTGGGGGTTAGGTTCACAAAATCTTGAGGCGACTGAATACCCGCCGCGCGGATTTCAGAATCGGTAAAGGCTTTTACCGAAATTGGGCTTTCGGCCAAGGTCTCGGCACGCTTACGCGCGGTGACCACAACTTCTTCTAACATAGCCGCCGTAGCGGACTCGGCCGCAACTAGGGCAGCCAAGACTGCTGTACTTAATAATGTGCGCTTTGAACGGTTCATATCCTGCTCCTTTTTGTTATTTTCGATTATCGAAAAGAATTTCGCTATTCGAACTCGCAGTGTATACCAATTTAGTCTATAAATGGATCACTCACAGGAGATTTTTTATGACAGCGACAACAGCGATATGTGGTTACGACGCCGACAGCATTACCCTGCGCGGAAAAGATTTAGTCAATGAAGTTATCGGCCACTACAGTTTTACGGCCGCTTTTTTACTTCAGGCTTTAGGTAAACCACCCACCGACCAACAGGTCAAGCTGGTCGATTTGGTCTTGGTCACCATTATGGAACATGGCCTTGTACCCTCGGCCGTCGCCTCGCGACTGACCTATCATGGGGCTCCCGAGTCGCTGCAGGGCGCGGTCGCGGCTGGCTTATTGGGCGTAGGGGACCGCTATGCGGGAACTGCGGGCAAGTGTGGCGAGCTGGTTAACCAACTATTAAGCGCACCCGATTTGGCCGAAGCGGCCAACAGCGCCGTCGTACAGGCACGAGCCAACAAAGCACCCATTCCCGGTTTTGGCCACCCCATACACAAAGGGCGCGACCCTCGGGTTAGTCGCTTAATCGAACATTTGCCATCCGACGCCCCCGCTTTGCTGGCCATGCTGGCCATTGAACAGGCCTTAAAAGAGGTGCTGGGCAAACCCTTGGTGATGAATGTTAGTGCGGCCATGGCCGCGGTAATGGCGCACGCCGAAATTCCGTCGACCATGATGCGGGGCGTGGTGTTAATTGCGCGCTGTGCGGGCCTGGTTGGGCACGTGGTTGAAGAAATGCAAAACCCTGTGGGTCATGCATTATGGACCGGCGCAGAAGGCGCCGTAGCGTATCAAGAGGACTAAATCATGACCGCTGTGTTTAGGCGCCCTATCGAGGTAGGCGACGAAATCGTTCCTTTGCATTGGTACGGCCCGGCAGATGCTAACAGAGTACTTTTGTGTGTGCATGGCTGGACTCTGGATCACACAAGCTTTAGTGGCCAAACGGCGCTGGCCAGTGCATCGCTGGCCATTGCCAGCTACGATCGTCGTGGCTTTGGAGCACGTGACTGTGCACCCAGCTTTGACGCAGACTTTAGTGATTTAGTGGCAATCACCCAGCAGCTAAGCGCCGAGGTTATTGTGTTTGGCGTATCTCAAGGCGCGCGCTTGGCGCTGCGCGCCATGACCCAGCAGCCCAACCTGTTTGCCGGGGCTATTTTGCAGGGCGGCGTGGTCGATGGCGTTCAAGTGCCCGAAGACGCGCGCGACGCCATTCCATTTGGCCATTTTAAAGAGCTAAAAGAACAGGGGCTAATCGCAGAGCTTAGACAAGAATGGTTGCACCACCCACTACTAAGCACCGGGGTCACCCCGCAACAAAAACAAGCACTTAGCACTGTGCTAGCGCGCTGGGGCGGTGACGATTTAGTGCAACCTGGGGCTTTGCCTAGCCCCATCGATATTACCGGCAAACTTGGGTCAATCACGGCACCGGTTTTATTGTTAAATGGCGCGCAAGAAACCCACTCTCGACAGGCACATGCGATCTACTTGCAGCGCCACGTAAAAGCCGAACTTGTTAAAATCGAGGGTGCAGGCCACTTGGTAAATTGGACTCATGCCGCCGCCGCCAATATCGCTATTGCGCAATGGATTGGGTGTCATTTTCTCGTGAGCGAATAGACCGCAGCAGCACCGGTGCACGCAGTAATTCGGCCACCAAAGTGTCAGCCGTTTCGCGCAGTACCGGCAGCCGCTCATCAACAAAACTTTCGTGAGCCACCCGCGAGGTAGCCGCCGAGCAGTTAATAGACCCCACCGTACCGACCCCTGGCACGACAATAGGAACTGCAATAGAGGTCACGCCATAATCCAGTTCGTCACTGACACTACACCACCCTTGCACGCGCGCATCCTGTAAGCGTGCCAACAGTTCTTTAGCGTCGGTTACCGACCGATTGGTCAACGCGCGCGCGGGGTATCGATGAATAAATGCGCGCATTTCATGATCTGACCACGTCGACAAAATCGCGCGCCCTAACGAGGTATTTAACGCCGGGAATCGCGTACCTGCTGCCGCTTGCATGCGAATTACACGATAGGTCGAGGCATGACTTACGTAAAAAATATCGCCTTCTATCAGCACCGCAAACGACGCACTGTCGCCGGTTTTATCTCGCATTCGTTGCAGCAAAGGGCGAAGGGTATTATCGACATTAAAAATTTCGTTGAACTGACTGCCAAGTTCTAAAACTTTAGGCTTTAAAAAAAACTGATTGCCATTTTTACCAATGTAACCTAATGACTCAAAGGTAATCAGGCAGCGTCTAACCACCGCAGCATTGAGCTCGGTAACGCGCGCGACTTCGCTTAAGGTCATTTCTGGTCGCTCGCGCGTAAACGACTTAAGCACCGATAAACCTTTGGCTAAGGTACTTAAATATTCAGACGAGTCTTTAGGGTCGGCCATACCATTTCAACAAAGCGAACAAGCAAGCATAGTAACGGAACTTGGCACTGCTAGGAAACCCCGAAGTCAGCAGCACTACAGTGGGCACATACCCAACGCGTGCCAGCACTGCGTGGGGCTACAAGGGCCCTTAAGCGCTAGCGCAACCAACCCCCGCTGTGCCTGCCGTGCCGGCAAGACCAATACTGCCAAGTTGGCACCGAAAGTACTTGCCCCCCAGCCATGCTTAACGTAGGTTTAGAGCTCCAAAAATAACAACGTTTAAGGCATGTCATGAGCCCAGCGCCCAACAAAAACTACCGCACGTTTGCCCTACTTTTACTGACCGTCATTTACGGTTTTAATTTTATCGATCGCCAAATTGTGGGCATTTTAGCGCCCTTTATCCAGGCGGACCTGGACCTAACCAACACCCAACTGGGTTTGCTAATTGGCCTGGCGTTTGCAACGTTTTATACCATTGTGGCCATTCCGATTGCCTGGCTGGCCGACCGCTACAGCCGGATCAACATCTTAGCTATTGCCTTGGCCACCTGGAGCGCCTTTACCGCCCTCACCGGTTTAGCCAATAACTTTTTACAAATTGGTTTAGCCCGCATGGGCGTTGGCATTGGCGAAGCGGGTGGCAGCCCCAGCTCGCATTCCATTATTTCGGATATGTACGCGAAAGAAGAACGGGCCGGAGCCTTAGGCGTGTACTCGATGGGCATTCCCATTGGTATTATGGCGGCCTACTTTGCAACCGCGTCCTTAATGGGCGAAGGCGAGGTGGATTGGCGGCGTATTTTTATTATCTTGGGCATCACCGGCGTGGTGCTGGCCGGCGTCGTTAAACTGGTGCTAAAAGAACCCAAGCGCGGCGCCATGGAGTTCGACGATCACGCATCGATTAAGCAACCACCCTTTAAGGAGTCGTTAAAGCAGCTGCTTAAAATTCCGGCCTGGTGGGCAATGGCTTTGGGTATTGCCTTTGGGTCGTTTGTGTCATACGCCTTCTCGGCTTTTCAAACCAAATATGTCGTCATGCTAGACCCAAGCTTTGACTTTCAGACACTGGTCATTGTGCTGGGTGTAATTAACGGTACAACCTACGCGGGCGGCGCCTTTTTGGGGGCGCGCATTACAGACGCTTGGGGCGCCAAAGATATTCGCGCCTACGGCTGGCTACCCGCCATTACCATTGGCATAAGCTTACCGCTGGCAGTGGCCAGTTTTTGGGTGCCCACCGTGTGGCTGCACTTAGGGGTAACCACGGCACTGCTGCTGTTCTTGGGCGCTTACTTGGGTCCCTGTTTTGCCATTGCGCAAACACTGGCGCCGATTAACATGCGCGCCATGTCTACCGCTTTGTTCTTCTTTATTTTGAACATGATTGCCTTAGGTGGCGGCCCGACGTTTGCTGGCTGGTTGATTGACGTGTACAAAGCCAGCCAACCCGATTTAGAAGCCATTCGCTACGCTATGTCGGTAACGAGTGCGTTTTTTATACCCTCGATTATTAGCTTTTTCTTTGTAGCAAAATACTTACCCAACGATTGGACCGCGGCCGAAAAGCGCAACAAAGATCTAGCAGGCTAAGTACGACTTATGAGCCCGTAGTAGCCTTTTACCGGCTACTACGGAACCCAAACCGAAATTTCGCAGCACCTGGCAATAGTCCATCCCCACCGCTACTTAACAAGGGTACCGGGCACAACCGAAGCGCTGCTAGCGTGTTAAAAGAAGTAAATCGCAATATCCACGGCAATCAGAATAATAATAATCCATTCCAAGAAAGCGGCGTGTTTGTGATGCTGCTCTTCGGCCAACATGTCGAGCATATTCTGAAGCGTAGCCAATTTTTTGCCCAAAATTTCAATGCGCTGCTGCAGATCCAAATATTTGGCTAAACGCAAATACATCGATTCCAGCTCGGGGTAGTCCCAAAAGAATTCGGGGGTATCTAATAGCCCAAAGTGCAGATTGATGTCGTTGATTGTGGTTAATAAGTGGCCTCGGGTTTTTGACACCTCGACGCGTGACAAAGGAATTTTGCCAGTGGCCGCCAGTTGGTGCGGAATATTAGCGGTACTGTCGATCACCTTTAAGGCAATATCTTCAAAGTACATAACTTTAGCCGACTGCGCGAAGGCGTGGCTTAATGCCAATTTTACCTGGGTCTCGTCGTTAGGTAGCGTTAGCACATCGTGTGCAACGCTAAAGCCCTGAACTTCGTCGATCGACCACGCGTAGCGCTCCATCGGAATAGACACTACACCGTCCGAAGTAATGTCATCAAGCTGAGCCAACAGCTGCTGTCGCTCGTCTTCCGGGGTGCCCCAAGACACTAAAATACCGTAGTCGAACAGCCAGCTTTCGCCGCTTATCGTCTTAATACCGTACGCATCGCGATAACGCACCGCACCCAACTGTTCAACCACCAGCTCGTTTAATTTCGAGGCTTCTAGATCTTGCCCCAACACCGTAACGGTGATTCCTTGCTTTAACATGCCTACCTCCATTTTTATGGTAGCAAATAATACCTTGTGGCTAGTGTTAGCCCTGTTGATACCGCAGTACCAGCGCGGCGCGCAGGCGTTGAACACCAAACGCGGCCATTTTGTCGAAATCGTCCTTCGCAATGGGAATATGCTGGCAGTCTGCAGCGATTTGTTCGTTTTCGTCGATATCGGGGTCATGCACAAACAAACAGTCGTCATCGATACCCGTTAACACCACCCAGTGCGGCGCTTTTTTACCGTCCAGCCGGTAAGTGCTGACCAAAACCATTACCGCCGCGCCCTGGGCGACTGCTTGTTCAAGCTCGATTAGTGACAAGGGTTCGTACACCACCTGAACGCCCGAGCCCTGCGCCTGGGTAACAAATTGCTCGTGGACCTCACGCAAGATGGTTTTTTTATGATCAGATCGCACCCCGTCAAGAAACAGTGGTTCATCTGTACTTAAAAACACCTGCACCTGAAAACCGCGGTTTACCGCCGCAACGCCCAAACCTAAAGGGTGGCACCCGCCGTGCCCCGAGGTCATAAAAATGGTGGTGGCCTCGCGCCACAAATCAAGCTCGTGCGTTAACGAGCACTCGCTTTTAGGGTCAAGACTTGCCATGCCCATTAACAATGACGCTGGGCCACACGTAAATTCTGTACTTTGCGGGTACCATGGCACGTCTTGAAAGTGCCCCTCGACGGGCGCGCGCCGAATTCGCTTGTGCATACGCAAGGCATTGCTGTGGTCTTCGTAATAGTCTAAGTACTCACCAAAGGGCCGATACCCTTCCGATTCGTACAGCGCAATAGCACCCGTATTATTCATTGCCACTTCAAGGCGCATGTAATGTCGCCCTGCACGTCTGGCATTGTGCTCAAGCGCTTGCATAAGCCCCCGCCCCAAACCCAAGCCCCGCGCATCGGGGCTGACCGCCAGCGAATACATACGTGCCAAGCGTGTGCCTTGGTGATACAGCACCAATCCATACCCCAATAGGTGCCCCGCACGCTCTGCCACGGTTAGATCGCGCTTGGTCGAGCGTATGTGATGCCGAAAACTACGCCGCGATAACCTGTCGTACTGAAAACATGAATGTTCAAGGGCAACCAAAGCGTCAAGATCCGACTGCTTAGCGGCCCGGTAATCAATAACAGCATCTGTCGATGCCATCTCGTCTCCTAGCCAAATATGGCTACAAAAAGGGTAGGGGTAAAAAGCCTTTAAAACGCCTACGTGCCTGCGTCTTAGCGATTCGCGCGCAATGTTGCATAAGTTCCATACAACAGCAATGGGAATTTACAAATTGGGAGTATTTGGCACCTTTTACCGACGCCAGAGCGATACACCGAAAGACAAGGCCAGGGGCACCCAGAAAAACACAAGCAGACAGGGCAATTTAGCAATTTAATCACCGGCTTACAGAACAAAGGCACCTTATTGTTTTACCATTTTGCGACATATTGCACTTTTTGGTCAAAATCAGTTCATTTCTGCAATCACGCGTTTTATCATAGCCCACAGGCCAAAAAATACTTGCATAAAAGTATTAAGCTGGCCGAAGCAAGCCGCGTCAAGACGGATACAAATCGATAAAGATAACCAGGAACAATTGTATGCTTAACACAAAACATAAAGCCCTTGTGGGTGCGCTGACACTGGCACTTGCAACCCCCGCAGCACTTGCACAAATGCTAGAAGAAGTTGTGGTTACCGCACAGAAACGTGAACAGACATTAAAAGACGTACCGATTTCTATCTCGGCCATTACGGGCGAGCGCTTGGAAAATCGCAGCATCGACAACATGAATGACTTGTCGACTTCTATTCCCAACTTCTTCGTAGCCGAAGCGCAAATTGACTCCAACATCGGTATTCGTGGCGTACAAACGGGTTCCAACAAAGGTTTCGAGCAGTCGGTTGCCATGTACTTCGACGGCATTTCTTACGGCCGTAGCCAGCTAATCCGCACGCCGCTGGTAGATTTAGAGCGCGCAGAAGTTCTGCGTGGCCCACAGCCTACGCTATTTGGCAAAAACGCCATTGCCGGCGCCGTTAACATTACCTCGGCCAAGCCTACCGACGAATTCGAAGGCAAAGTATCGGTATCGTACGAATCCGAGCACTCTGAAAAGCAAGCCTTGTTGGTATTGTCTGGCCCCTTAAGCGATACCTTAAAAGGTCGTATTACCGCCTCTTGGCGTGACATCGACGGCTGGATCGAAAACGAACTTCTAAAACGCAAAGAGCCTTCGCGTGAAGAAGACTACCTTCGCGCACAGCTTACCTGGGATGCCAGCGACAAACTGTCGGTTAACTTTAAAGCCGAATCTGCCAATTTCGACAAGTACGGTTACGCCATGGAAGCAATGGCACCCCAAGACGCCTATAGCTTGGTGTTTGCCGGCCCAATTGCCGTTGAAACCGACGAAAACTGGGTTCGTGCCAGTGGCGATGTGAAAAGCCTAAACGAAATGACCAATTTCGTGATTACTGCCGATTACGACCTAGGCGATTTAACGCTGACCTCGGTGACCGGTTACGTCGATTACGACACGAAAGAAACGTTGGACGTTGACTACACAATCCTCGAAATCTTAGACCGCACCAACCAAACCGAATCGTATTCACAGTTCTCGCAAGAGCTGCGCATCGCCTCACCGGGCGGTGAAAAAATCGACTACATCGGTGGTGTGTTTTACCAGACCGCTGACGTTGACGTAACCGACCAGGTGTATTTGGGCAGTTTCTTGGCAGCAGCAGGCCTGGGCGCCATGGTCGATTCGTACTGGGATCGCGTTTACACACAAAGCTCTGATTTGTGGTCTGCGTTTTTGCAAGCTGACATCAATCTTAACGAGAAAACCGTCTTGACGGTCGGTGCACGCTATTCAAGCGAAGACAAAGACGGGGCTCGCGCGGTTAGCATTGAAGCGCTGCCTACCAACGCCACACCCGCTGGAACACTGGCGTTTCTTTGGGGTGCGGTTCTAAATACCGGCGCCCACAGCATCGACGGCAACCGCAGCGAAAACAGCTTTGACCCCTTAGTGCGTTTAAGCTACGACCTTAACGACAATATTTCGACTTACGTGTCGTATACCCAAGGCTCGAAAGCTGGCGGCTTTGACATTCGTGGTAACTCAATTCCTGGCACACCAGGTGTTGCAGTACCGGGCACTTTCGAGTTTGAAGGCGAAGAAGCCGACAACATCGAGCTGGGCGTAAAAATGCGCTGGGATCGTGCCGAACTGAACGCGACCTACTTCACCACCGAGTACACTAACCTTCAAACCAACATCTTCGACGGCACCTTGAGCTTCTTGGTTCAAAACGCGTCGGCAGCCGATGTAGAAGGTTTTGAAATCGACGGTCGTTATTTGTTGGCCGAAGGTATTGAGCTGTATGCGTCAGCCGCTTCGCTTGACTATAAATACACCGACTTTAAAGACAGCCAGTGTGGCTACGGTGAAGCACCTACCAACGGTATTTTCTGCGACCGTTCAGGGTTTACTGCACCCTTCGCGCCTGAAACTACAGCCAACGCCGGCATCGACTACTCGACCAGCTTAGGCAACGGTTTAGTGCTAGATGCAAACGTAAACGTTGACTACTCATCGGAGTACTTTCTTTCGTCAAACCTGGATGCCAACCTCATTGAAAACGGCTACACCAAGTACGCCGCACAAATCGGTTTAGGTAGCGAAGACGGCAAATGGCGTGTTTCGATTATCGGCGAGAACCTAGGTGACGAGCGAATCCGTTTGGTCGGCGGCACCTTGCCACTGTCACGCACGGTAATTAGAGGCGCTGGCTTAGACGGCATCGGCTACGACTCGATCTACGCGCGTCCTCGTAACGTTGCTTTGAAGCTTGATTACAACTTCTAAGCCTTACCACGCAGCACAAAGCGAGCTTCGGCTCGCTTTTTTTTGCCTGCTAACCCGCGGTAATCGGCCTTTACCTTAGATCGCATAAAGTCAAAGTCCCACTCAAACGGCGGGCCATACTTAATTTTGCTGACCGAGCATGGCCTGTTTTATATCCGCCAACGTCGGCAAACGGGGGTTACAGACCTTGTCGGTCACGCCGCTATCCATCGGCCGCTCTAGCCCCAAAGATTCATAAAGTGCATTTAAGTCATTAAACGTGCCGCAGTACCCAACAATCTCGTAGCTTGTCTCTGCAATAATCAAAGGAATGCCAATGTATGGCACGGCTTCGACCACAATCGCCGCGGTACTGGCTGCCGCTCTTTTTAAGTTGCGGGTTTTAATACTGTCGGCTACCCGCTTAGCAACACGCGTTTGATCGCCTGTAAGTTTTGGGTGCAGTTTCGATTCCCTAAGGTCGGCCTTTAAACCAGCAATTGTTTCGGTTTGTCGACCACGCACTGTCACCACCTTATCAGCCGAGCCAATCAAAGCGGCAAAGGGCTTGGTTATACCCACCATAGCCGCCGATAGCAGCGCATTGGTGGCGTCGTGTACCAACACCAGAACGTTTGTTGTTAGTAACGCTAAGACGGTTAAGGTTGAAAGATACTTGCGAAGTCGACCAAACATAGTGGGGGCTCGTAGTGCTGTTATACACTAACGACTTTACAAGATACGCATCGCGCAGCAAACACTATTCACGAGTGTGCGTTGAAGGTGCTTAGCGAAACTAACGCCACGCGCCTAACACAAGGCCGCAGATAGGATTTGGTCGAGTAAATCTAACCCAGCGTAAGAGCGTTGTTTTGGGTTTGGACAAAGATTCGATCTACATGATTGGCTAAGCAAGACCATGCCATCAAGCTTAAGTGGATGGTATTTTGCTCATCCAGAGGCGAGGTATTTTGCGGTGGGAAACTTGGGGGTTAGTAGGCGATAAACCCCGTTATCACGCCTTAGCATTTCTTCGCACCAGCAATTAACGAACTTTGGTATTATCACTAAGCCAAGCGCGCAAATTTTCAAAAGTTACACTCGATGTATCGTAAAGCCCTAAAATAAATTCT
>JAHEKX010000019.1 GCA_024644535.1 Gammaproteobacteria bacterium | reverse complement strand
AAATTGCGAAGGCCGGGGTAGTCCCGCGTCTAGAACAACGCTACTGAAAAACAAAAGCCGCAACCCCAAGGTCACGGCTGTCGAATGATTGGTGCCGAAAGCGGGACTTGAACCCGCACGAGCTATGCTCACCACCCCCTCAAGATGGCGTGTCTACCAATTCCACCACTTCGGCTTTATTACTACTTAATTGTCCCCTGAATCAGGAACGGTCGGCAAGTCGCTGGTTGGGCTAATTGCCTCAGGCTGATCGTCCACGACAGGTAAGTCACTCGCTGGTGCCGACTCTGCCTCTACTGGAATTTCGATGCCCAAATCATCTACAGGCGCCGTCTTTTCGTTCGCTACAACCGCCAAGGCAAAGCTGGTCGCAAAAAACGCAGCCACTAACCACGAAGTTGCTTTGGTTAACGCATTACCGCTGCCGGCACTGCCAAGCAAAGTTTGCGAAGCACCAGCACCAAAGGAGGCACCCATATCAGCGCCTTTACCTTGCTGGATCATAATCAGACCGATAATGGCCAAGGCCACCAACAAATGTACTACTAAAATAATCTGTTCCATATTCTCTTGCCTATTCGGCCTTTGCCGCCGCCGCGGCATTTATAATTGCTAAAAATGCTTCTGCATCTAACGAGGCACCACCTACTAAAGCACCATCGACATCTGCCAATGCAAACAAGCCCTCGGCATTATCAGGTTTGACGCTACCACCGTATAGTAATGGCGTATCCCCGCTCAAACCCAGATCTTTTACTCGCTGGCGAACCACCGCATGCATAGCTTGTGCCTGCTCGGGCGTTGCCACTACTCCGGTACCTATCGCCCAAACAGGCTCGTAAGCCACCACTAAATCGGTGCTTGGCGCTAAGTCCTGTAAAGCCGCATTAAGTTGCTCTACCACCACCACTTCGGCCTGGCCCTCACTGCGTTGCTCAAGAGTTTCACCAACACATACGATAGGCACTAAACCTTGGCTTAAAGCCCGTTCCACCTGGGCACGCACAACGCCATTTGTTTCGTGTCGCTCTGCACGCCGCTCGGAATGGCCCACAATAACCCATCTCACCCCAAGATCCGCCAGCATTTCCGCACTGACATCACCAGTATGCGCCACTGTATTATCGGCACTTAAGGTTTGTGCTCCCACTCGGTCACAACCGAGCTGGTCGATGGCAACCTGAAGATACGGGAAGGGCGGACAAACACCCCACTCAACGCCGGTCTGGTTCGATCGACCCACCTGCGACGCAAGCGTTTTAGCTTGCTCTCGTGATCCCCACATTTTCCAGTTGCCAACTACTAGAGTATTAGGCATAGCATCACCCCTAAAGCGCGCGCAAGTCTATCGAAAGCAAGGATTCGTTACAAGTCAATCTGCAAGTGCCTGCTCAACTTTTGTCGCCAAACTCGCGCACAACTCGTGTACGGTACTGGCATTACTGCCTTCGACCATTACACGCACCAGAGGCTCGGTGCCCGACAAGCGCAGTAGAACACGACCCGAGTCACCCAAGGCAGACTCAACCTCGGCAACCGCGGCTTGCACTTGAGGATTAGCCGTGACATCGACGCGCTCAGACATGCGCACGTTGATCATAGTTTGCGGCATCACGTCCATTTCAGAGCAAAGTGCGCGAAGACTATCGCCACTTTCCACGACCGCGCGTAATACTTGCAAGGCCGAGACGATACCATCGCCGGTATTCGATACATCGGTGCAAATTAAATGCCCCGAAGATTCGCCGCCCAAGATCCATCCGCGCTCTAGCATCGCCTCTTTCACATAACGGTCGCCAACTTTCGCACGCACGAATCCTAGACCGAGAGCCTTTAACCCCACCTCTAGGCCCAAGTTAGACATTAATGTACCGACTACTCCTCGGTCGCTACACCCCCGCTGCTGCCGCGATTTAGCCATGACATACAGCAACTGATCGCCATCAATCTCGACACCCTGATGATCCACAAAAAGCACACGATCACCGTCACCGTCAAAGGCAATACCCAAGTCCGCGTGGCTTTGTCGAACCTGGGCTGCTAACGCGCTCATGTCCGTAGAACCCACACCGGCATTAATATTGAAGCCATTGGGTTCAGTGCCAATTTTTGTCACTGTAGCGCCCAATTCTTGAAATACGGCGGGCGCAACGTGATAGGTCGCGCCATTAGCGCAATCCACCACTAAATTAAGACCGGCTAGGCTAAAACCTCGGGGCACAGTCGATTTGCAGTATTCGATATACCGCCCACCCGCATCGTTAATTCGAACCACTTTACCTAAGGCGCTAGAACCCGAGGTCTCGAGAGGACGCTCAATCATCGCCTCGATTTCAAACTCTAGCTCATCACCTAACTTGCCGCCGTCGTGACCAAAGAATTTGATGCCGTTGTCCTGAAAAGGGTTGTGCGACGCACTAATTACAATACCGGCCGTAGCATTCAACGTCTGGGTCATGACCGACACCGCAGGTGTTGGCATTGGCCCGAGTAAGCGTACGTCGACTCCAGCCGCAACCAAACCCGCTTCTAAAGCCGATTCGAACATATAACCTGAAACTCGCGTATCTTTACCGATAACCACCAAAGGGCGTTGCTTACCCACTTTGGACGCGAAAACTTTACCTGCAGCCCAGCCCAGCTTAAGCATAAAGTCTGGTGTGATAGGTGCTACGCCCACTTCGCCGCGAATTCCATCGGTACCAAAATAGCGTTTGCTCATTATTCCCCCTTAAGCGCCGTTATTACCTTTACGGCGTCGACCGTTTCGCTGACATCGTGCGAGCGAATGATATGCGCACCCTGCATGAGTGCAAAGGTCGCCAATGCCAGACCACCAGCCATACGTTCAACCACATCCTTACCTGTGAGCGCACCTATCATAGATTTTCTAGACACCCCCACCAAAACAGGGTGACCCCCATTACAAAAGTAAGCTATGTTTCGCATTAACTCGATATTATGCGCCAGAGTCTTACCAAAACCAAACCCTGGATCAATCCACAATCGGCTTTTGGCAATACCTGCAGACATACAGGCGGCAATTCGCTCGTTCAAGAAACCATTCACCTCAGCAACAACGTCCCGATACTCAGGTTGAGTTTGCATGGTCTTAGGCTCACCTTGCATATGCATTAAGCAAACCGCAAGTTCTGTTCTTGCCGCGGCATCTAATGCTCCTTCACGACGCAATGCCCGTACATCGTTAATGATATGAGCGCCGACATTGGCGCCTTCAGTCATCACTTTTGCAGTGGAAGTATCTAAAGATATGGCCACATCAAGTGTTTTTGATATGCGTTCAACCAAGGGAATAACGCGGTCAAGCTCTCGATCAACGCTGACAGGGTTCGAACCCGGACGGGTGCTCTCGCCGCCTATATCTAAAATAGTCGCACCCTGTTCGACCATCTTTGCACAGCGATCAAAGGCTTTGTCTAAATCTAGCCCGGTGGATTGATAAAGGGTTCCGCCATCTGAAAACGAATCGGGCGTGGTGTTGACCACGCCCATCACGGCAGGGAAGGAAAGCTCCCGACCAGCTGCCACGAACCTGCCGGGATTGAACTGGCTAATCATAGCAACTAGTGTTCGCTGGCTGGACCACCAATTGGCGAGACGTTGTCATTGCCTTTCGATTCTTTACTCGACGGAGCACTTCCGCCACCGGCCGAATCATTCCAATCCGAGGGCTCCCGTGGCTCTCTACCTGCCATAATATCGTCGATTTGATCTGCATCAATCGTCTCGTAATGCATTAACGCATCGGCCATAGAGTGTAACTTGTCGATATGTTCTTCCAATATCTTTTGCGCCGCTGTGTAACATTCGTCAATGATAGACCGAACTTCTTCATCGATTGCCTTGGCGGTATCGCCTGAAACGCCAGCGCGATTTTGGCCCGCTGATCGCCCTAAAAAGACTTCTTCTTCAGCTTCGTCGTACATCAACGGGCCAAGACGCTCAGATAGACCCCACTGTGTCACCATGCGCCGCGCCATTTTCGTCGCACGCTGAATGTCATTTGAGGCTCCGGTAGTAACTCCGTCTTTGCCCAAAGTAATTTCTTCCGCGATTCGGCCGCCGAACAAACTACAGATAGAGCTAATGATGTATCGACGACTGTGGCTATAACGATCTTCCTCAGGCAAAAACATTGTGACGCCTAGTGCCCGACCTCTAGGAATAATAGAAACTTTATATACTGGATCATGCTCCGGCATTAATCGGCCAACGATTGCATGCCCAGCCTCATGATAAGCCGTATTGCGCTTTTCAGCCTCCGACATTACCATCGACTTGCGCTCGGCGCCCATCATGATTTTATCTTTGGCCAATTCGAACTGATGCATGCCTACTTTGCGAATGTTAGCACGGGCAGCAAACAAGGCCGCCTCATTCACTAAATTAGCCAAATCAGCTCCTGAAAACCCGGGGGTTCCGCGCGCGATTTTCGAGGGTTCTACGTCCTCACCCAAAGGCACTTTGCGCATGTGCACCTTCAAGATTTGCTCGCGTCCCCGAATATCGGGCAAGCCCACTACGACCTGCCGATCGAAACGACCAGGACGCAGTAACGCAGGGTCCAAGACGTCTGGACGGTTAGTTGCCGCGATCACAATGACGCCGTCGTTTGCTTCAAACCCATCCATTTCAACCAACAGCTGATTTAACGTTTGCTCACGTTCATCATTGCCACCACCAAGTCCAGCGCCACGGTGGCGCCCTACCGCATCAATCTCGTCAATAAAAATAATACAAGGCGATTGCTTCTTAGCTTGATCAAACATGTCTCGCACACGCGAGGCACCCACGCCCACAAACATCTCGACGAAGTCTGAACCAGAAATCGAGAAGAATGGCACCTTGGCTTCGCCGGCAATAGCTTTGGCCAGGAGTGTTTTACCAGTGCCCGGCTGGCCTGACATTAGGACGCCGCGAGGAATTCTGCCACCCAGCTTTTGAAACCGAGAAGGATCGCGCAAAAATTCAACCAACTCTTGGACATCTTCTTTGGCTTCGTCCACACCTGCAACGTCAGCAAACGTTGTTGAGATTTGATCCTCGCCCAGCATCTTCGCCTTGCTTTTACCAAAGCTCATTGGGCCGCCGCGACCGCCACCGCCACCTTGCATCTGGCGCATAAAAAACATAAATACGGCAATGATGATAAGAATTGGAAAGCTGGCAACCAACAGCTGCATCCAGATACTTTGCTGCTCGGGCTTTTTCCCCTCGACCACAACTTTATGACTGAGAAGGTCGTCCATCAGCTTCGGATCTTCAACCATGGGGCGAACGGACTCAAAGCGGGACCCGTCGTAACGCTCAGCATTAATCGTTAACCCATCAATCACCACCTTACTCACACGATCATTTTGCACTTCGGTAATAAATGCAGAATAGCCAAGCTGCTCGGTCGATTGCTGTGTACTGAAGTTGTTAAACACCGACATCAGTACTGCGGCGATAACCACCCACAACAACAAATTTCTGGTTACATTATTCAAAGCATTTCCTCGCTTGCCGCTTCCACTTGCACGGCTTACTTTGTAGAGCGGACATCGCACACCCATGAATGAGCTTCAGTATAACGCCTTCGTAAGTAATTGGCAGGTGAGATAGACACCAAGTTTTACCAAGCTTACAAGCGCACAGAAACACTGTTTACTACTGTTTATACTGCCATTACAGATAGGTGGGGGCGAGCGAGCAACATTTCAAGCACCTTTATAGCCTTTTGCGACAATATACACTTCTCTTGAACGCGGGCGGGACGCATCGGGTTTGCGAGTCAATACCGTTTGATATTGCTCGCGCAAACTGCGAAACAGTTCATCGAAGCCCTCGCCCTGAAATACCTTTGCCACAAACGCCCCTTTCGGAGCCAATACGCGAGACGCCATATCCACCGCCAACTCTACCAGATACATTGCGCGAGGCTGATCAACCTCCGCCATGCCACTCATGTTGGGCGCCATATCCGACATTACTAAATCAACCGGTTCGTCGCCAATAGCCAGCAATAGCTCGTCGAATACAGATTCTTCTGTAAAATCACCTTGAATAAAATCAACGTCTTCTAGTGTGTCCATGGGCAGGATATCAGTTGCAATCACTCTACCTTTTACCCCTACGATGCCGGCCGCGACTTGCGACCACCCACCGGGTGCGGAACCTAAATCAACGACCATCATACCGGGCTTTAGCAAACGGTCACGCTCATTAAGCTCGATTAATTTGTAGCAGGCGCGCGAACGGTAGCCCTCTTTCTGAGCTCTCTGCACGTAGACGTCATCGCGGTGCTCTTTCAGCCACGCTTTGCTAGAGGATTTCTTTTTTGCCATAGTAATGTGTAAACCGTATTATTCGAGCCCAGACCTGTGTATCATCCGCCGCCCTGAATGACAAACGAATCACCATGAAAAACATTGAAAAACGCCAATATCGCGCTATTGGCCACAAATTAAAGCCCATAGTCACCGTTGGTGGTTCAGGCTTAAGTGAAACCGTAATCGCTGAGGTCGATCGCGCGTTGAACGATCACGAGCTTATCAAAATCAAGTGCGCCGGCATGGATCGCGACAGCAAAGCAGAAATTATCAGCGATCTATGTGGCGAGCTCAACGCTGAAGCGGTGCAAGTAATTGGCAATACTGCGTTACTGCTTCGACGTAGCAAAAAGCCCAACCCAAAGCTGTCGAACTTAATTCGCGCAGCGTTGGCCTAGGGTAACTGATCTTGGTTAGGCCTCGTGCCTAACCTGATCAATTTCGTATTCGACATCACCGCTGGGCGCCTTGACGACTACAACGTCACCTTCCTCTTTACCAATTAATGCACGCGCAATAGGTGAGCTAACAGAAATAAGATTCTGTTTCACATCAGCCTCGTCGTCGCCCACAATTCGGTAAGTCACTTCCTGATCATTTGCGAGATTAATAAGGTCGACGGTCGTGCCGAAAATGACTTTGCCCGTATGCGGAATCGTGGTCACGTCAATGACCTGAGCGTAAGACAACTTGCCTTCGATCTCCATGATGCGACCTTCCGCAAAGCTCTGCTGTTCGCGCGCGGCATGATACTCAGCATTCTCTTTTAGATCACCGTGTTCTCGCGCCTCTGCAATCGCAGCGACAATGCGAGGACGATCTACTTTCTTTAAACGCTCCAGTTCTGCTCGCAAAGCCTGTTCACCGGCTTTCGTCATCGGTACTTTGTTCATGAGTGCAATCCTCCATGAAGATCTTGCAAACGACGCACCTTCTTATCGTCGTCTTGCATCAATGTCATACACACGGCCTCAGCACCCGCTAAGGTAGTGGTATAAAACACCCTGTGAGCTTCGGCGCTGGCGCGAATAGGAGCAGAATCCAAAATCGCACGCCGCCCTTCTGTCGTGTTGATGATCAGCGAGGCCTGATCATTCTTCACGAAATCGACAATATGCGGACGCCCCTCGTTCACTTTATTCACTCGTTCTACCGTCAAGCCCGCTTGTTCTAGCGCATCCGCCGTGCCGCTTGTCGCAGCAATCTTGTAGCCGATACTCGCGAGATTCTGAGCGACTTTCACAGCACCTGGCTTATCGACATCGCGCACGCTGATCAACACAGTCCCCTCACGCGGCGCATTACCACCCGATGCCAACTGTGCTTTCGCAAAGGCATCAGGAAAAGTCGCGCCAGTACCCATAACTTCGCCGGTCGATTTCATTTCGGGGCCCAGAATTGGGTCAACGCCAGGGAACTTATTAAAGGGCAAAACCGCCTCTTTAACCGAGAAGTAGTTCGGAATAATTTCTTTGGTAAAGCCCTGTGACTCCAAACTTTGGCCCGCCATGCAACGTGCGGCCACTTTTGCTAAAGATTCACCGATACACTTAGATACGAATGGTACCGTACGAGAGGCACGAGGGTTCACTTCGATCACATAGATTTCGTTGTCTTGCCAGGCCAACTGCACATTCATTAAGCCACAAACACCTAACTCTAATGCCATTTGCTTTACTTGTTCGCGCATTTCATTTTGCACGTCCATCGGCAAATTGTACGGAGGTAAGGCGCATGCCGAGTCACCCGAGTGAACACCCGCTTGCTCGATGTGCTGCATAATGGCGCCGATGACCACAGTCTTGCCATCGCTAACCGCATCAATATCGACCTCGATAGCGGCACTGAGAAAGCTATCTAACAAAACTGGCGAGTCGTCAGACACCAGCACAGCGTTCTTCATGTAACGCAACAGGTCTTCTTCTCGGAAGACGATCTCCATGGCTCGCCCACCCAGCACGTAAGATGGGCGCACCACTAGTGGATAACCGATACTGGCCGCAGCTTCTAGTGCCTGATCCACCGAGCGCACCGTGGTGTTGGCCGGCTGTTTTAAACCCAGCTTTTGGATCATGTGCTGAAAACGCTCGCGGTCTTCAGCACGATCGATCGCATCAGGCGTTGTACCAATAATGGGCACACCCTTCGCTTCAAGAGCTCGAGCTAACTTAAGCGGCGTTTGGCCGCCAAACTGCACAATAACGCCCACAGGTTTTTCAAGATCGATAATTTCTAATACGTCTTCAATCGTCACTGGCTCGAAGAACAAACGATCAGAGGTATCGTAATCGGTTGAAACGGTCTCGGGGTTGCAGTTGACCATAATAGTTTCGTAGCCGTCTTCGCGCATTGCCAACGCCGCGTGCACGCAGCAATAGTCAAACTCAATGCCTTGACCAATGCGGTTCGGACCACCGCCTAACACTACAATCTTCTTGCGGTCAGTTGGCCGCGCTTCACATTCTTCTTCGTAAGTCGAATACAAATAAGCCGTTGCTGACGCGAATTCCGCGGCACAGGTATCAACCCGTTTATAAACCGGACGAATCCCCAACGACTGGCGATAGTCGCGCATCTCAGCTTCTGTTTTGCTCATCAATACAGACAGACGTTTGTCCGCAAAACCTTTGCGCTTCAAACGCCACATCTGTTTGTGGTCGATGTCAGTCAGCACCGCGGATTGCAGTGCATTTTCGGTTGCAATGATGTCTTCAATTTGCACTAAGAACCAGGGGTCAACACCACTGAGTTTGTAGACTTCGTCTACGCTCATACCGGCGCGAAAGGCATCCCCAATGAACCACAAGCGATCTGGGCCAGGATTGGTCAATTCATTGATCAATTCATCGCGCATGTCCGGATTGGAAACGTCGACCTGATGCTCAAAGCCAGCAGAACCGACTTCGAGCCCGCGCATTGCCTTCTGCATCGACTCTTGGAACGTGCGACCAATAGCCATTACTTCGCCAACCGACTTCATTTGTGTGGTCAGACGTGAATTAGCCGTATCAAACTTCTCAAAAGCAAACCGCGGGATTTTGGTCACAACATAGTCAATCGCGGGCTCAAACGAGGCCGGCGTCGTGCCGCCCGTAATGTCGTTTTGGAGCTCGTCCAAGGTGTAACCAATAGCTAACTTAGCAGCCACTTTTGCGATCGGAAAGCCCGTCGCCTTTGAAGCTAATGCGGATGAACGTGATACTCGCGGGTTCATCTCGATAATCACGAAACGCCCGGTTTTCGGGTCTTGGCCAAACTGTACGTTAGACCCACCCGTTTCAACACCAATTTCACGCAGCACCGCTAGCGATGCATCGCGCATAATTTGCATTTCTTTATCGGTCAGTGTTTGTGCAGGAGCCACCGTTATGCTGTCACCAGTATGGACACCCATAGCATCAAAGTTCTCAATCGAACAAACGATAATGCAGTTGTCGTTTTTGTCGCGAACGACCTCCATTTCGAACTCTTTCCAGCCGATTAGGCTTTCGTCGATCAGAAGCTCGTGCGTGGGCGACAAGTCAAAGCCCCGAATACAAATTTCTTCAAATTCTTCGCGGTTATAGGCAATGCCGCCGCCAGACCCGCCCATCGTGAACGAGGGGCGAATTATGCAGGGCAGGCCTATATCTTCAAGAATGGCAAAAGCATGCTCCATCGAGCGCGCTGTTGCCGCACGAGGGGTCTCCAAACCAATACGCTTCATGGCATCGTCAAACAACTGACGATCTTCGGCTTTGTCGATGGCTTCTTTGGTCGCACCGATCATTTCAACGTTAAACTTTTTCAACACACCGTGCTTATCTAAATCTAAAGCGCAGTTCAAGGCGGTTTGACCACCCATGGTTGGTAGCAGGGCGTCGGGGCGCTCTGCTTCGATAATTTTTGATACCGTTTCCCACTCGATGGGCTCGATGTACGTGGCATCGGCCATCGACGGATCGGTCATAATCGTTGCGGGGTTCGAGTTCACCAAAATAACGCGGTAACCCTCTTCGCGCAGCGCTTTACACGCTTGTGCACCCGAGTAGTCAAATTCGCAAGCCTGGCCGATAACAATCGGACCGGCACCCAAAATCAATATACTGCTTATGTCGGTACGTTTTGGCATGTCAGCTTAGCCTTCCTGTCGCGCTGTCATCAGCTCAATAAAATGGTCAAATAAGGGGGCGGCATCGTGGGGGCCGGGGCTTGCCTCTGGGTGACCCTGAAAACTAAAGGCCGCTTTATCTTTGCGATGAATGCCCTGCACCGAGCCGTCGAATAAAGAGACGTGTGTCACCTCAAGGCACTCGGGCATGTTGTTCTCATCAATTGCAAAACCGTGGTTCTGACTGGTGATCATTACCGTTTTATCACGCAAATCTTGCACTGGGTGGTTGGCACCGTGATGACCGAACTTCATTTTTAGGGTCTTAGCACCGCTGGCAAGGCCTAATAATTGATGGCCCAAGCAAATACCAAATACGGGAATATTGGTATCGAGTATCTGCTGAATGGCTTCAATAGCATAAGTACAGGGCTCAGGATCCCCGGGACCATTAGATAAGAATACGCCGTCAGGACTCATTGCCAGCACATCGGCCGCTGGCGTCTTTGCCGGTACAACCGTTAAATGACAGCCCCGATCCACTAGCATGCGCAAAATATTGCGCTTTGCGCCAAAATCATAGGCGACGACATGAAAACGCTCGTCTGATAACGAGCTAAAACCTTGGTCCCACGCCCAACTTCCGGCCGTCCAAGTAAATGCTTCAGCGGTTGTGACTTCTTGCGCTAAATCCATCCCTTTCAAGCCAGAAAATGCTTTGGCCTGCGCCAAGGCGGCATCTTCATCGATATGATCACCCGCCATGATACAACCCGCCAGGGCACCCTGCTCGCGCAAGACCTGCGTCAATGCCCGAGTGTCAATTTCGGCAATGCCCAAAATATTATGTCGCTTTAAATAGCTTGATAAGTCTTCTTCTGAACGGTAATTACTGGCAAGAAGGGGTAGATCCCGAATAACAAGCCCCTGCGCCCAAACTGCACCGGCTTCTTCATCTTCACTATTACAACCGGTATTGCCGATATGAGGATAGGTTAAGGTCACAATTTGCTTGGCGTAAGAAGGGTCAGTAAGGATCTCTTGGTACCCTGTCATCGCGGTATTAAAAACCACTTCCCCTACGACTGAGCCTGTTGCTCCTATCGCTTCTCCTCGAAACACACGACCATTTTCAAGGGCGAGTATGGCTGGCGTGGACAAAGACACCTCCTAGTTTAAACGTAAAAACTTGATTATGCAGGCTCAAAAAAAGCGAGATCGGTAAAACCGGACCTCGCCTTTAACGACAACTGAGCTGTAGGACTCTGGGAGTCTTGCGATGCTCGAATTGATTAATTTTTAGCTCGTACATTTAAGCGCGCATGATAGAGTAGCAAGTCGAAAATAACAAGGAGAACATGATGTCGAACCCAATTATTGCCATAACTGGAGCGGGCAGCGGTATCGGCCGCGCATTGGCGCAGCTGGCTCACAACCGCGGCTATCGACTAGCCCTCGCCGACATTAATTTTGCGACCATAGAAACACTGCGTCTGGAACTCGGTCTGGATGAAACACAATGTTTAACGAGCGAGCTGGATGTCAGCAACTTCGAGGCGGTCAAGGCCTGGCGCGACTCGATTCAGAATGCCTTTGGCGGCGTTGATATCGTCATCAACAATGCAGGTATAGCCCTTATCGCCAACGCTGAGACGCAATCCAATCAAGATATCGCCCGGGTTATGGATGTGAATTTTTGGGGTGTAGTGCATGGTAGCAAGGCGTTTTTGCCCCTATTGCGTCAGTCCAAAGACCCGCACCTAGTAAACGTTTCCTCCATTTTCGGTATTATGGCTGTGCCCTCTCAATCAGCTTATAACGCCTCGAAATTTGCCGTCCGTGGTTATACCGAAGCGCTGCGACAAGAAGTGGAAGAAGACGGTATACACGTATGCTGCGTGCATCCAGGCGGTATAAAAACGAATATCGTCAAGTCTGCAACAATACTTAATACCGATACAAACCGCGAGCAGGCCATGGCGGATTTTGATACGATGGCGCCCACCACGCCTGCGCAAGCCGCTCAGACCATTTTTAAGGCCATCGACCGTCGTCAAAAGCGCTGCCTAATAGGCCGCGACGCCAAATGGATGAGCCTACTCACGCGATTATTCCCAGAGAGCTACCCGCGTTGGCTACCCGTAAAACCCGAGTAATTAGGTAACTGTATTATGTCCACCATGACTCTACCCACCCGCCATCTCGCACTTTTGATCGCCAGTTTAATGGCGATTAGTATGGGTCAATCTATGACCTTCGCTATTTTGGCGCCATTGGGTCGTGAAGTGAACATGACGGAGTTCTCGATAACAATTCTGATCGCCTTCTCGTCACTCACTTTCGGATTTGCATCACCTTATTGGGGGCGCCTAAGCGATCGAATCGGCCGCAAACCCGTCATCATGATCGGCTTAGTGGGCTTTGTTTTTGGCACTAGCGCTTTTGCCACGTCGTTTGTATTGGGACTGAATGGCGTTTTAAGCGGTGCGCCTTTATTCACAGCTCTATTGATCACTCGCTGTCTGCACGCCGGTATCATGTCTGCAACGGGTCCCAGCACCACCGCATACGCAGCAGACCATACCACGCCCGAAAAACGCACTAAGGCCATGGCGAAACTCGGCACGGCGTCCAGTATGGGCATGATTTTAGGCCCCGCGTTTGCCGGCGCGACCGCAGCCTTTGGATTGCTGGCGCCACTTTACGCTGCCGCGTTTATCACACTAATCATGGCAATAATGGTGTGGAAAATGATTCCAATTACGCCAATGGCCGACCGAATACCCAGAACAAATTCGGTCAAACTGAAATTCACCGATACTCGCATCTGGCCTTTTATCGCCATTGCAATAGGAACATTCATGGGCTTTGCTGCCGTTCAGCAGACTCTGGGGTTTTTCCTGCAGGATCAACTTAATCTCACTGGCGTCAGAACAGCTCAGCTTACCGGCATTGCTATGCTGACATCGGCAAGCTTTACCTTTCTGATGCAAACCACAGTTATGCAATGGGTCAACTGGACGCCTGGCCGATTCATCAAAATAGGACTTAGCTTTATCAGTATTGGTGCTTTGGTGATTGCGTCCTCTAGCGAATTCGTGCTGATTGCCGCAGGCATGGGTGTTATGGGTATGGGGGTTGGATGCACCATGCCCTCGATCATCTCGGCGACTTCGTTAGCAGTGGAACCGCACGAGCAGGGTGCCGCTGCCGGCATGATTTCAGGCTGCCCAGCGATTGGCTTCGGCATAGGCCCCGTCGGCGCGGGATATCTATACCAATTTGACCCGCACTACCCACACATCGCAGCCGCGGTGTTTATTGCCATCGTGCTTGCCGGCGTGGTGTATTCAAAACGCGTGTAATCCCGGAAAAAATCTGACGCCATGGGTGAGCAAGCGCTCACATAAGCCAAAGTCAAACCTTATGAATCTTACCTAAGGCCGCGCGAATATCTGCCGGAATGGGGCACGACTTTTGATCCGCGCGCGTCACAAACACGTGGGTAAAAAACCCGCAGGCTGAGGCCTCGCTCGCACCCTGCTCGAAAATACCAATGCGGTAACGAACGGACGAATTACCCAAGTGCTCGACCGCAATACCGCCTTCTAGCGGCTGCGGGTAGGCAACCGGCGCAAAGTAATCACAACCAGAAGACACCACGAAGGCAATGGTTTCGCCCTTATCAATATCCAAACCACCTTCGGCAATTAAATACTGATTGGCCACCGTATCAAAGTAACTGTAGTACACCACATTGTTTACATGGCCATAAATATCGTTGTCTGACCAGCGCGTGGTAATGGGATAAAAAACCGAAAAATCGTCTCGAGAGGGTCTCATTGAGCCACTCCAGAGTAGGCTTCTTGGTAGATCCGCAAAGCATCGTCGTAATCCAACTCGCGAGGATTATTAATCAACAAGCGCTGCTGTAACATCGCATCTTTAGCCAAGGTCGGTAAAAAGTCTTCGGGTATGTTCGCCTCTGCCAAGGTTGCTGGCAACCCCGAGTCGGCAATCATCTGCTCCAGCACGGCAATGAACTGATCGCAACGAGACGCTTGATCACCCAAAATATCTGGAATAAAGCACTCAGCTAACTCGGCGTATAAACCTTCCGCCATTGGGCGATTAAAGCGTAATACGGCCGGCAATACTAAGGAGTTACTTAAGCCATGAGGAATATGAAAATGCCCACCAACTGGGTAAGCCAGCGCATGTACCGCCGCCACCGGCGAGTTGGCAAAGGCTTGACCCGCCAGATGCGCACCCAACAACATATCTTGCCGCGCTTCCTTGTCTCGGCCGTCGGCAAGCACTTTGGGCAGCGCCACGGCCATCATCCGTAAGGATTCTCGCGCCAACATATCGCACATCGGGTTCTTTTTGTGCTTAGAGGTGTAGGCCTCTATCGCGTGGACCATCGCATCAATACCCGTCATAGCGGTAATTTTTGCTGGCAAACCCAAGGTCAGATCAACATCCAGTAGGGCAATATCGGGCAACAACACACCCGATGAAATACCGGCCTTAGTGGTCTGACCGGTAGTTAGAATAGCCACAGGTGTAACTTCCGAACCCGTACCGGCGGTCGTCGGCACTAAAACTAAGGGCAAACGAGAGCCAGTTACCTGCTCTACGCCGTACATTTCATGCAGTGGCTGCGTGCTGCCCATCAGGGCCGCAACGACTTTAGCCACATCCATCGAACTGCCACCGCCTAAACCCACAACACCGTCACAACCTTTACCCAGCGCGACGGCATCTTTTACAACGGATTCTGGTGGATCTTCACGCACCTGATCAAACACTACCACGTCCAAACCGCTCTGGCGGACAGCCTCAATTAAAGGTGGCACCAAGCCAATTTGCACCAGACCGGGGTCCGTAACAAACAAGGGTTTAGAAATACCCAAATCTTGTAGGTACTGGGTTAAAGCAGACGCAGAACCGGCCTCGCAGACAATGCGAGGCGCGGTGCGAAACTGAAAGTTGATGGTCACGATTAGTCCTCCGTACGAAGGATTACCTTACCTCGGGCGCGACGCTCTGTCATGCAATCATAAGCGGCTTGGTAGTCGCTTAGTGCAAAACTTTCGGTGACTTGTGGGTTGAGCACTTTGTTTTCGAACAAGCTCCACAACTCGGCAACGTTCTCGAGATGAACCTTCGGCTCTTCGCCGACAAAACGTCCCCAGAAAACACCCATAATCGCACAACCTTTTAGCAGTGCCAGGTTCAGAGGAATTTTGGGAATTGGACCGCTGGCAAAACCAACAACCAAGTAGCGACCGTTCCAAGCCATGTTGCGAAGCGCAGGCTCTGCGTAATCGCCACCTACGGGGTCGTACACGACATCAACGCCTTTGCCACCAGTCATTTCTTTTAACACGGTTTTCAGGTCTTCTTTGCTGTAGTTAATAACCTCGTCGGCACCAAGCTGCTTACAAAATTCGAGCTTCTCGTCTGAGCTAGCTGCGGCGATCACTTTCGCGCCCATCCACTTACCTAATTCAATAGCAGTCGAGCCCACACCACCCGCTGCACCCATAACCAACAGCGTCTCGCCAGGTTGGAGGTTAGCGCGCTGCTTTAGAGCATGGTGGGAGGTAAAGTAGGTCATGCTAACGCCAGCGGCTTGCTCGTAGCTCAGTCCAGGAGGCATAGGAAAAACCGACTGTGCCGGAGCCGCAACACGCGTCGCAAAACCACCGGTTTGGATCATGCCAATCACAGAATCACCGGGCTTAACATGGGTGACACCTTCACCGACAGCCGCAACCACACCGGCACACTCACCGCCAGGTATAAAGGGCATTTCGGGTTGGAACTGATATTTACCTTGAATAATTAATACATCGGGGAAGTTCAGGCCCGCGGCTTTGATATCGACAAGTACCTGACCAGGTCCACACTCGGGGTCGGGCCAGTTTTCTTCGTAGACCAATTTTTCTGCAGTACCTAACTCTTTACAGACAACCGCTTTCATGAACTTCCCCTTTGTTATTAATAAACTTCGAACAGACCAGCAGCGCCCATGCCGCCGCCAACACACATGGTAATCACCACGTATTTGACGCCTCGACGCTTACCTTCGATTAAGGCGTGACCGATCATACGAGAACCACTCATACCGTATGGGTGACCAATTGAGATCGCACCACCGCTAACGTTCAGTTTGTCGTTGTCGATACCCAACTTGTCACGGCAGTACAGTACTTGCACCGCGAAGGCTTCGTTCAGTTCCCACAAACCGATATCGTCCATGGTTAAGCCATTGGCTTTTAACAGCTTTGGAATGGCGAACACAGGGCCAATACCCATTTCGTCTGGCTCGCAACCTGCAACAGCAAGGCCACGATACGCACCCAAAGGCTCCAACCCGCGCTGCTCGGCCAGTTTCGCATCCATAATGACCTGCGCTGACGAACCATCTGACAACTGCGAGGCATTACCTGCTGTAATGGTGCCACCTTCAATCACAGTGCGCAGGTTAGACAGACCTTCTAATGAAGTAGCACGCACACCTTCATCGGCTGTTACAGTGCCGGTAGCGGTAGACTGCTCACCGGTTTCTTTATTCCACACAATACGATCGCAAGTTACAGGTACCAATTCGGCTTCGAAGCGACCTTCGGTGTAAGCTTGTGCGGTTCGCTGCTGCGACTGAAAACCGTACTCGTCCATCGCATCGCGCGAAATACCATAACGCTTGGCTACCACTTCCGCAGTTTGCAGCATGGGCATGTGAATGTTTGGAGCCATTTTCATTAATTCGTCGTCGACCATACGATGCAAGTTCATGTGCTCGTTCTGCACCAATGAAATAGACTCTAAACCACCGCCCACAACCACGGACATACCGTCATCGATGATCTGCTTAGCGCCCGTTGCAACCGCCATAAGACCGGAAGAGCACTGACGATCAAGTGTCATACCGCTCACGGTGACAGGCAAACCCGCCCGCAAAGCAATTTGACGTGCGACGTTCGTACCAGTCGCGCCCTGCTGCAAAGCAGAACCCATGATTACGTCGTCAACCTCGGCTGGATCGATGCCGGCGCGACGAACGGCCTCGGCAACCGATGCGGCACCTAGGCTCGCGCCACCCAAGTTATTAAATCCACCGCGATACGCCTTGGCGATCGGGGTACGTGCTGTACTTACAATAACTGCTTCTTTAGCCATGATTTTACTCCGCCGAGATGCCGTGGCCTGCAGCCGCCGCCATCACAAATTTAATGGTTTGTTCGCCACCCGCTTTTAATTCACGAACGGTATTAAAGTCGTTAATTTGATCCCAATGAGCAGCAATGCCTTCGGGCGTTTGTTCTTCTGGTGGCAACCAAATGCCTTCGGTTTCCACGATTTTAGAAACAGCATACCCACCTGCGCCCGCCGCTAAGATTGTGCGGTTTGGACCACCTTCTGACACCATATAAAGCACCGCTGGCGTTACTGTTTCTGGCGTTAGTAGTTTGAACGCGTCTTCTTGAATTAGCCCCTCGGTCATACGTGTACCCGCTGTTGGAGCCAAGGCATTCACATGAATGTTGTATTTAGCGCCCTCCAAAACCAAGGTATTCATCATGCCAATCACACCCATTTTGGCCGAGCCATAGTTGGTTTGGCCAAAGTTGCCATACAAGCCGCTGGAACTGGTGGTGACCACAATACGGCCATAAGCTTGCTCGCGCATGATATCCCACACTGCCTTGGTGCAGTTCACGCTGCCCATCAAGTGCACATCAACAACCAACTTAAAGTCGTCAAGCGAACCTTTGATAAAGCTTTTGTCGCGTAAAATGCCCGCGTTGTTGACTAAAATATCAATGCGACCCCAGTGCTCCATAGTCTCTGCGACCATTTTTTCAACTTGGGCATAATCCGCAACGTTAGCGCCGTTGGCCATGGCCTCACCGCCAGCGGCCTCGATTTCAGCAACAACCGCTTTAGCTGCATCGCTTGAGCCACCGCTACCGTCTACCGAACCACCCAAGTCATTTACAACGACTTTAGCGCCGCGCGCCGCTAGCGCAATTGCATGTGAACGACCTAAGCCGCCGCCTGCACCAGTCACAATAGCCACTTGGCCGTCATAACGAATTGTCATACTTCCTCCTTTAAGGGCAGGTTTTACCGCCTACGCGGTGACTACCATACCTAACCATTCTGCGATCAAAGCGGGGGTTTCCTCGCCCTCGATCTCGACACTTACTGCCTGCTTCGTCAAGAAACGGCCACCTTCTTTGGCATCAATGCTCACGATCTGGCTGTGTGCACGAACCCGCTTGCCCGCACGAACAGGCGCCAAAAAGCGGATCTTATCAAAACCGTAGTTAATGCCCATGACAACACCTTCCGGTGCAATCGCATTTTCTTCACACATTTTGACCAACAGCGAAAGCGTCAAGAAGCCATGTGCGATGGTGCCACCAAATGGCGTCTGTGCCGCACGCTCTTCGTCAATGTGGATGTACTGAAAATCTTCCGTACAATCGGCAAATTGGTTGATTCTATCTTGCGTCACATCAACCCACTGACCTGGCTCAAATTTATGCCCAACGTAGTTGGGTAACTCTTCCTTTGGTACAACAATTATTGGCATTGTCATTCTCCTTTCAGCGCCGTAGCGGCGCGCTAATTAATATGCTGGCGATCAGACCCTATCAACCGTCACGGAAGGTCGCACTCACGGAATCTTGCGTCGCATACTTGCGCAATTCGTGACGACCCACCACCATGCGGTGCACCGCATCAGGGCCATCGGCCAAGCGCAAAGTGCGTAAACCCTTGTACATACCAGCCAACGGCGTGTCTTGAGAAACACCCAAGCCACCGTACATTTGAATCGCGTCATCCACGATCTGAAGTACCGCATTGGGTACGGTCGTTTTAATCATCGAGATCCAAATACGGGCTTGTTTGGCATCGATGTTATCCATCAGCCATGCGGTTTTCAGGGTCAACAACCGGTTCATTTCAATATTCATTCGCGCGTTCGCAATGATATCGACGTTGCCGCCCAGCTTCGCTAAAGGCTTACCGAATGCGGTGCGAGTCGTGGCACGTTCACACAACAACTTCAGCGCTTTCTCGGCGGCACCCAATGCACGCATGCAGTGATGAATTCGACCGGGACCAAGGCGACCCTGTGAGATTTCAAATCCGCGACCTTCGCCCAAAATGATGTTGTCTTTGGGAACCCGCACATTGTTAAAACGCAGGTGCATGTGACCGTGAGGGGCGTCATCTTCCCCAAACACCGTCATGGGGCGAAGAATCTCTAACCCTGGGGTGTCTTTTGGCACCAAAATTTGCGACTGCTGCTTGTGCGTGGGCGCATCAGGACTGGTTTTAACCATCACAATCATGATCTTACAACGTGGATCACCGGCACCCGAAATCCAGTGTTTTTCGCCGTTGATTACCCACTCGTCACCGTCAAGTACCGCATTGGTCGAGATGTTGGTCGCATCCGACGAGGCGACGCCCGGCTCGGTCATTGCGTAGGCAGAACGGATCTCGCCGTTCAGCAAGGGCTCTAACCACTGCGCCTTTTGAGCTTCGCTGCCGTATTTGTGCAGCACTTCCATGTTGCCGGTATCAGGCGCCGCGCAGTTAAATACTTCTGCACCTAAGGGTGTTTTCCCCATCTCTTCTGCTAAATAAGCATACTCTACAGTAGTCAAACCATAGCCGTGCTCGCCCGTTAGGAAGAAGTTCCATAGCCCCTGCTCACGCGCTTTGGCTTTCAAAGTTTCTAGGATTTCAGTCTGGCGATCAGTAAATTCCCAGCGACTGCCAGTATCCACTTCTTGCCAGTACTCGTCTTCCATTGGCTCGATTTCTTCGGCGATAAAGGTTTTTACGCTGTGCAACAGCGGCTCGAGTCTTTCGCTAATTCCTAAGTCCATGGTTTTCCCTCTTGTGTTATGCAGCGGACAACGTAGCGTTGTAATGCTGTTTTAGTTCTCGTTTAAATATTTTGCCAGTCGCCGTTCGGGGCAAACTGCCCTCGTGTACCCAAACATAGGCTGGAATTTTGAAGGCTGCAAGGTGATCCTTAAGATAAGTTTGTAGCGTCTGCAACGGGTCACTCATTTCACCTTCAACCACAATGACCACACCAACTGCTTCTCCTAGGCGCTCATCGGGCACACCAAACACAGCCGCCTCTAATACCTGAGGGTGCGCGCAAATTCCCCCTTCCACCTCGATACAGCTGATATTCTCGCCGCCACGGATGATGATGTCTTTAATGCGGTCAACAATATTCAAGAAACCATTTTCATCCAATTTACCCAAGTCTCCCGTGTGGAACCATCCATTGATAAAGGCCGAAGCTGTAGCTTCCGGTTTATTCCAGTAACCCACGGCATTAGCAGAAGATTTCATGCAGACCTCGCCAATTTCATTGGGCCCTAGGCGATTTCCCTTCGAGTCAATAATTTTAAACTCGGTAACGGCTGGTACAGCGCGACCTGTGCTACTTGGGTTGGCCAAATACAACACACCACTGTTAAAAGCCCCCAACGCGTTAGTTTCCGTAAGACCATAGCCCAAACCTGGCGCCGTCTTTTTGAAGGTGCTTGCGAGCTTTTCAACCTGGTCGACGGGCCGCGCTGCACCACCAGCATAGACTTCGGCTAAACTGGACAAATCTCTGGTGCTACCTTGAGACGCACGCTGAAGCTCTGCTGACATAGTCGGCACACCCGTCATCCAGCTTATTTTTTCTAGCTCAATCAAGCGCATGGCTTCATCGACATCCCACTTGTACATGATGATTAGCTTGCGCCCGGGCAAGATCGATAACATGAACGCAGAATGACTGGCGGTGCAGTGAAACAAAGGAATACACAGTAAGCCCACGGGTTGCACCTTGCCTTGTGGTTCAGCTGGCGCTAGGGCTTCAACTTGCTTTGAAGCAACGCCCATCAACAACCAACTATATAACGCAGACAGAATGCCTCGGTGCGTTGAAAGCACGCCCTTTGGGTGGCCTGTTGAGCCCGACGTGTAAAGAATGGTGGCATTGTCATCGATATCCACTTCAGGCTTCTGCCAATCTAGGCTTTGCCCTTCTCGCCCCCAATCTTGCACGGTAGGCGCATTAATCAATGCCGCTGCCGCTGGGTCTGTGGCAACAATATTCAGTGCATACTTATCGACCAAAGGATTCAAGCGTTCGATTCGCTCAGCATCGGCAATCACCCACTTAGCACCCGAATCATCGATGGCGTAGTCCAGCTCATCGGTTGTCCACCAACCATTCATGGGCACTGCAACAGCACCCATTGCCACGGCTGCGATAAAAGCAATAATCCACTCGGGATTGTTGCGCGATACTATGGCAATTCGATCGCCCTTCTGCACACCCTGCTGGCTGAGCTTGGCGGCAAAGCCCAGAGCCAGTTCAAGCGCTTCGGTGTAGCCAATGCGCTGATCCAAATAGACCAAAAACTCGGCGTCTCCATGCTTGCGCATGAACTCAAAATACTCGCCTAAGTTGTTAGGTATAGACTCATAAACAAGATATTCATGGCCCCGCAGAACCGCTTGCGTGACCTCAAACGGCGCGCCAGGCAGAGTCAGCGCCGCAACAGCCTCGTCCAGAGGACGGATAATATCCGTAACATCGGTTACTGACATTCTAGTAACCGCCCTGTAGCGCGTAACGATCTAGGTGGTAATGGAAGTCACCCAGTGTATGCTCTAAGACACGCGCACGCTTAATAAAGAAACCGATATCATACTCATCGGTCATGCCAATACCGCCGTGCATCTGCACGCCCTCATTGGTGGCACGCTGAGAAATTTGCGCAAGCTTGGCCTTAACAGCGCTGGCCAAACCACTCAGGTCATCACCTGCATCGACTGCGCGCAAACCTTTAAGGACAATCGCCTTGCAAAGTTCAAGCTCAGCAAATAAATCGGCCGCACGATGCTGCAAACCCTGGAAGCTACCTATGACTTTTCCGAACTGCTTGCGCTCGCGTAAAAAGCCTACTGTACGCTCAAACGCTTCAACAGAAACACCCAGCAGTTCAGCTGCCAAACCGATGTTGATGACATCTAGGGCGCGCTCTAAACCACCCTTATTAAGGCTTTCGATGTCCATTTGCGCGTCGGCGCTCAAGGTTGCGTCAATAGCAACTGTTCCACTAGACCGAGCGTCAACCATAGACTGATCACGAATCGACACTTGGTCAGCAGCAACAACAAACGCTTGGTACCCAGAAGCATCTTTACCCACAACAACGTAGGCATCGGCACCCATGGCGTCTAACACTTGCCGCTTCTCCGCCTTAACTGCAAAGCCATCACCTTGTGCCAAAACCGACGTCGACAAACCTTCAAGATCAAAGTGACTACCCTCTTGAATCGCCAGAGCCATGACGACCTCACCCGCAGCAATTTTTGGGAGCCATTCTTGTTTTTGGGCCTCGGTTCCGAACTGAGCAATAGCGGTACCCGCCATTAACACGGTGCTATTAAACGGTGAGACCGTTAAATTTTTGCCCATTTGCTCAATAATCAAACCCAAACCGGTAAACCCATAGCCTAAACCGCCATGCGCTTCGTCGATAGCGATACCGCACCAGCCCATCTCAGCGATCGAACCCCAAAGGGCCTGATCAAAGCCCGTGGGCGGCGGGTTGTCTCGGTGTTTACGAAACGCTTCAACATTCGCGGTCTCGGCCAAAAAACCGGCGGCCGAGTCGCGCAACATGATTTCTTCTTCGTTAAGTACTAATGACATGTTGCCCCCTTACGCGTCTGGCAAACCAAGCACACGCTTGGCGACAATGTTTAATTGAACTTCGGAGGTACCACCCTCGATCGAGTTACCTTTAGACCGCAACCAAGCGCGAGCAATTTCACCCTCGCTGTATTCCTCGCCGTCCCAGCCAAGTGCTGACTCACCCTCGACCGACAGCAACAGTTCGTTGCGGCGCTTATTAAGCTCGGTACCGTAGTATTTGAAAATAGACGATGCCGGCCCTAAACCTTGACCCGCTTTAGCTTCAGCCGTGACCTTTTCCATCGTCGCACCAAAAGCCAAGGTATCTAATTGGTATTGCGCAATAACAGAGCGCAAAGTGCCGGCGCGCAATCGACCCGAGACGTCGGCACCCATGTTGTGGACCGCACGTTGACCCAGCGTCTTTTTACCGCTTGCCGCCCCAAAGCTTGAGATCATTTCACGCTCATGGGTTAGCAGGTACTTAGCAATGGTCCAGCCTTTGCCTTCTTCTCCTACCAAGTTCTTTTTAAGCACAGGCACATCGTCGAAGAAGGTTTCACAGAAAGGCGACGAGCCGCTGATCAGCTTAATTGGGCGAGTGGTCACACCTGGGGTGGCCATATCGAACAGCACAAAACTAATACCCTCGTGCTTTGAGCCAGTGTTGTCAGTGCGCACCAAGCAGAAAATCCAATCCGCTTTATCGGCGTACGAGGTCCAGATTTTTTGGCCGTTGACTATGTAATGATCGCCCTTGTCTTCTGCGCGCGTTGCCAAAGAAGCCAGGTCAGAACCGGCATTGGGCTCAGAATAACCCTGGCACCACCGGATTTCGCCACGCACAATGGGTGGCAAATGCTCTAGCTTTTGCTCTTCGTTACCAAATTTAAGCAAGGCGGGGCCAAGCATAGAAATACCAAAGCTATCCAGAGCTGGACGGGCACCAATGCGCGCCATTTCTTCTCGCAATACTTTGGTTTCTTCCTTACTTAAACCGCCACCACCATAGGCTGTGGGCCACTCTGGCACCGTCCAGCCACGCTCGGCCATACGGTCACACCAAACCTTCTGGTCTGGATGTGACATTTCGGGGTTGCGCCCCCCGTTATAGATATCTTCAAAACTGCGAATAGGCACCCGCATCGACTCGGGGCAGTTTGCCTCTAGCCATGCGCGGGCCTCGGTGCGAAAGGTGTTTAGGTCGGACACAATAACCTCCGTAAGAACCTCAAATTTATGATAGATGAATCACGCCAAAACAAATTTGAACATACAGTATGTTCTAAAGACTCTCAAGTATTTTTATGCGCGGATCACCTAAGTGAATCTATTGCTTTGCTTGCTTAACTAAAGCGCTCAATTACAGCGTACGTTTCAGCTGTCACTAATATATGACACTAACAAAAACGGCGCCCCAGGACGCCGTACAATAAGTTGCCCGATAAGAAATTTTAACGATCTGCACACAAAAACTGAGCACGTGCTATTGCCACGGGTTTTGCGGGATTGTCTTGCCAAGCCTTCACCTGCACCGCGGTTAAATTCCGACCTTCTCGCATTAGCTCGCACAACGCGTATACCGTCTGCAGGCGAGCAGCACGTAAATAGTCAATCGAAAAATCAATAAGCTTGGGATACCGGGCGGTCTCCATAAAACTGAGAATATGCACAGCGCTGGCGAGCTCCATAAAGCCACTTATGGCTCCACCGTGCATCGCCGGCAGAGTTGGGTTACCCATATGTAACTCCGAGGCGTGCATGACGAAGCGCAAGGGCTCATACGTGCCAGGATTTTCCTCGGCCAAAACGCCCATCATTACCGCGTAGGGAATTTTGTCCAATATAGTTTGCGCGGAACGTTCACCCAAAGGCCTATCAAGAATTTCATTCAGACTCACAACTCTACCCCACTATCCATGGCCTCCAGCTGTTGCTGAATGTGTGCCTCAGTTATCGCTAACACTTCGTCACTCAAACGCACAAAATTACCCACCGCATGAGCAATCTCGATATTTCCCTGGCGCACCGAGCCCTTCGCAAACAGCACATTACGCGTTATGCGCACCACCTCACCACGAGCGATAAGGGGCTCTTGTGCATTGGCCATTCGCAAGTGATCCACCCGCAAGTCGATCGTAGGCGCAAAGCCAAGTCGAGGTAACGCAAGACTGGCAGCAATGCCCAGAGCAGAGTCTAGCAAAGTTGTGATAGGCCCACTGTGCAATGCTCCCGTGCTGGGATCGCCGATTAAAGCCGCGGTTGGTGTTAAACTCATTTCCGCCCAGTCATCGCCGCAGTCCACCAACGAAATATTTAGGGCACTAAAATGCCCTTGCTTTTTTTGACCGGTCATCAACTTTTTGTGGGATTTTGCTGCTTCGCTCATAACAAAATCACCCAACTCAAGCCGATTCTTTGAACAATTCTCGTCCAATTAACATTCGGCGAATCTCGCTTGTGCCAGCTCCAATTTCATAAAGCTTGGCGTCACGCAGCAAACGTCCAGTGGAATACTCATTGATATAGCCGTTTCCACCTAGCAGCTGTATCGCATCGAGAGCCATTTGCGTGGCTTTCTCGGCCGTATACAAAATAACACCAGCGGCATCTTTTCTAGATTCTTCGCCGCGATCCAATGAATTCGCTACCGTGTACAAGTAGGCGCGGGACGTACTAAGAGCAACGTACATATCAGCAATTTTGCCCTGAATTAACTGGAATTCACCAATGGCTTGCCCAAATTGCTTGCGCTCGTGGATGTAGGGCACCACGACATCCATACAGGCTTGCATTATCCCCACCGGACCACCGGACAGTACCGCGCGCTCGTAGTCTAAGCCCGACATCAAGACCTGCACACCACGACCCAGCTGTCCCAGAATATTCGCTTTGGGGACCTTGCAGTCCTCGAATACCAGCTCGCAGGTGTTAGAACCTCGCATGCCCAGCTTATCGAGCTTTTGGGCTCGACTAAATCCCGGGGAATCGCGCTCTACAATAAACGCAGTAATGCCTTTAGAACCGGCATTTGGGTCGGTTTTAGCGTAGATCACGTAGACATTAGCGTCAGGGCCATTGGTAATCCACATCTTGTTGCCGTTGAGCACATAGTGGTCACCTGCGTCATCGGCGCGCAGGCTCATGCTGACCACATCTGAACCCGCACCAGGCTCAGACATCGCCAAGGCACCAATGTGCTCACCGCTGCACAGTTTAGGCAAGTAGGTTTGTTTCTGCTCTTCCGAGCCATTTTTACGAATTTGGTTTACGCACAAATTGGAATGCGCACCATATGATAGCCCGACGGACGCCGAGGCTCGCGAGATCTCCTCCATCGCAATGCAGTGCGCCAAATAGCCCATGCCCGAGCCACCGTATTGCTCTTCGACGGTAATGCCAAGCAAACCAAGGTCGCCAAATTTGCGCCATAAGTCCATGGGGAATTGATTGCTTGAATCAATGTCTGCCGCGCGCGGGGTAATTTCGTTGGCGGCAAACTGAGCCACCATATCCCGCAGTGCATTGAGTTCCTCACTTAAACCAAAATTAAGTGTCGGGTAATGGGACATCGGTAATTCCTTATCTTAGTTGATTATTCAAAGTATGGGGGCAGATCCTAGCCTTTGCTGTTACGAGCATCCAAGGCCGCCAACTGCTCTGGCGTCGCATCGGCTTGATAATTCGCCTTCCAGTCGCTGTAAGGCATACCGTAAACGCGCTCGCGTGCCGCCTCGTAGTCGATGGTTTCACCCTGCTCTTCGGCCGAGCTGACATACCACTTGGCCAAACAGTTACGACAGAAATTCGCCAGAATCATTAGGTCAATGTTCTGCACATCTTTGTTGTCGTCTAAATGTTTTAGTAAACGACGGAACACAGCCGCTTCGATTTCTGTAGTTTTATCCATTGTGACATTCCTGTACAAAACAAAACCCCAAGCATAGCCTATAAAAAGACTCAGCGCCCAGTCGCATATCGCCACATTTAAATAACAAAAAGCCCCAGAGGCCTGCGCCGCTGGGGCTTGAGCTAGCAAATAAATCGGCGATTTAGAAATGTCCGGAGATAGTAATAAACCAACCTTTCGCGTCGTAGTCTAAGGCCGTTAAACGATCGTTGAACTCAGTGAAGTTGTAACCACCGCCGATCGAGAAGTTGGGGCTAAGCTGCACCTCCAGGCCCAACAACCCGCCTTGCTTCTCGTCACCAATTTCGTCGACTTCAAGCCAGCGATATTCAGCCAAGGCATCTAGCTTCCAGACCAAGTGATAGCGCGCGCAAAATACGCAGGTCACACTTTTACTTTCGAGTAATGCACCCGCCGACTTGAATCCTCAGTGAAATCTTCTTACGCTTGTGCCAAACAACTTCAATACAGGGCTATCCTATGTCGGCGAACACCTCACCCAAGTGCTGCGTTATTGGCGCCGGCCCAAGCGGCATCAGCACCATCAAGCGCCTAAAAGACCACAACATTAGCTACAACTGCTTCGAAGCCTCGGACAACGTTGGCGGCAACTGGTATTACAAAAACCCTAACGGCATGTCGGCGTGCTACCAAAGCCTGCACATTGACACCTCAAAGTTTCGTATGGGTTTTGAAGACTACCCGGTACCCGCCGACTGGCCAGACTTTCCGCACCACAGCGATATATTCAAATACCTAAACGAATACACTGACCATTTTGACCTACGCAAGACCATTACCTTCAATACCAAAGTGGAAAACGCACACCGCGAAAACAGCGGTCAATGGACTGTAACAACCAGTGACGGACAGGTTCGCCACTACGACTTTTTATTGGTGGCTAACGGACACCACTGGAGCCCACGCTGGCCCGAACCTGCCTACCCTGGCGATTTTGCAGGGCAGCAAATTCACGCTCACAGCTACAACACCCCCTTCGACCCTATTGATATGCGAGATAAACGCGTGTTGGTTGTGGGCTCGGGCAACTCGGCGATGGACATTTCATCGGAGTTGTCCATGCGGTTTTTGACTAAAGAACTGCACATTTCGATGCGCCGCGGTGTATGGGTGTTCCCAAAATACATTAACGGCAAACCCGCCGATAAAGTCATGCTACCGGGCTGGGTCCCTAAAAAAATCCAAAACTGGCTCATGGAAGTCACCGCCAACAAGCAAATTGGCAACCCCAAAGACTATGGCCTGCCTGAACCCACGTATAAGGTTTGGCAAGCACACGGCACCATTTCAGGCGAATTTTTGCAGCGCGCAGGCTCGGGCGACATCAAAGGCCGCACCGGCATAGACCGATTTGATGGACAAACGGTTCATTTTACCGACGGCACAGCATCAGATTTCGACGTGATCATCTGGTGCACCGGCTATAAAATCGAATTTCCATTTTTTGATCAAGCCCAGTTCAAAGCAGATGAACAAAATAACCCGCCGAAACTCTACAAGCGCATGTTCATACCAGAGGTGCCCAATCTGATTTATATGGGGCTTGCACAATCGTTACCCACCCTTGTGAACTTTGCCGAACAACAATCAAAACTTGTCGCGCCATACATTAAAGGTGAGTACACACTTCCTGATGCAAGCACCATGCACAAAGAAATTGTGGCCGACGAAGAGTTCTACACAGGGCACTATTACGACAGCCCTAGGCACACCATTCAGCTGCATTTTGACCACTATGCCAAACGTCTTGAAAAGGAAATTAGGACAGGCACAGCCAGAGCGCGCAAGCAAAACCAAGCGGCGTAAATACTCGCCTAAGGCGCGCCGGCACCGACGCGCCGAGTAGCACTTGAGTAACACCAGTCGGCAGACCCTTGAACCAAGCCGTGCCTCACCGGGTCATTCTGAACTCGCGATTGCCAATGCCTTAGCTCGGCCAAGGTGTGGATAGACGTGGTTGGGTAATAAGAACGAAACAAGCGAAACTCGGTTTGTTGCAATCTATCACTAGCGCCCGTTCGATTCGCCAGTGCCACACTAAAGTGCTGCGCCAAAAAATTGCAGCAGCGAACATGCCCGGGCACCGCAACCAAAGTCCAAATCATGTGTAAATGATCTGGCAATAACACGTACGCATGAATCCGCACTGAATGCTTTTGGTGTAATGCCTTTAAAGCCTCTGCCCACAAATCCGAATAATCTATTAAATACGGACGATGCTGAGCTCTTAATCGCATTGTAAAAAAATACGTCCCAGCCGTGCGTCTATTCACATCAGCCATAGCTAAATCTCCAAAGTACAAAGACACCACACTACGCAGCGAGCTTGATAAATACGACTTGATGAGCCGCAATGACGAATCATGAGCTTTATTGACTGACAGCACCTCATCTCCAAACCTTTTTATAAGGGAGCCCCCCTAGCGAAATACGAAGTAAAAATGCGACTGTCTTGGACCCTCGCTCTAGGTTATAACAGGCGTAAACACCCATTAAACATGATAATATTTGCCCAAATTTAGTAAGGATTGAGCATGCACTGTCCATTTTGCTCGGCTAACGATACAAAAGTTATTGACTCTCGCTTAGTGGCGGAGGGCGACCAAGTGCGTCGTCGGCGCGAGTGCTTCGACTGCAAAGAACGCTTTACCACCTACGAAATCGCCGAACTGGTCATGCCGCGCATCGTCAAACAAAACGGCGTGCGCGAACCTTTCGACGAAGACAAGCTGAGCGCGGGATTACAACGCGCCCTAGAAAAACGTCCCGTGCCGGTAGAAGCCATAGAGGCTGTAATTCAGCGTATAAAGCATGCTCTGCGCGCCGCCGGTGAACGCGAAGTTGGATCTCGAGTACTCGGAGAGCTTGTCATGAGTGAGCTACGCACGCTTGACGAGGTCGCCTACGTCCGTTTTGCCTCTGTGTATCGGAGCTTTCAAGACATCTCTGAATTTAAAGACGCAATTGATACTTTGCGCCATCCCACAGGTGACTCAGCAAAGTGAACACAGGGTCTGACACAGCCCTAATGCAGCGCGCCATCAATTTGGCAGAACAGGGCAAATACAGCGCCAAACCTAACCCTCACGTCGGCTGCGTTATTGTTAACGATGGTCATATTGTGGGCGAAGGCCACACCCAACCTCCAGGAAAAGGCCATGCGGAAGTGCAAGCCTTGGCGCAAGCTGGCGAACACGCTCGCGGCGCGACCGCTTACGTCACACTCGAACCTTGCAACCACCACGGCCGCACCGGCCCTTGCAGCCAGGCACTAATTCGAGCAGGAATCAGCAAAGTCGTTGCTGCTATCGAAGACCCCTACCCCGAGGTATCTGGCAGTGGCTTTAGCGCACTACGCGATGCAGGCATCGAAGTACATATTGGCCTGCTAGCCGATACCGTAAAAAAACAACTGCAGGGTTTTTTGCTGCGACTCGACAGAGGCTATGGTCGAGTGCGTTTAAAACTTGCCTGCTCGTTAGATGGTAAAATTGCCCTAGCCAATGGCGAAAGCAAATGGATTACCAGTACCGCCGCTCGGCGCGACGTTCAGCTACTGCGCGCCGAATCGGGCCTGATCATCACTGGCGTGGGCACCGTACTCGCCGATGACTGCTCGCTGACTGTGCGTGAACAGGATGTGCCCTTAACAGGCAAAGCTGCTGAGTCGGCCATCAATCATCAGCCTATCCGCGCGGTGCTTGACTCCAAATATCAAACGCCGCTAAACGCGAAAATTCTGCAGGACACGACCACATATCTATGCGGTGACTCATCCAATGCGCCTCCTGAGGGCGTATC
>JAHEKX010000007.1:226566-366601 GCA_024644535.1 Gammaproteobacteria bacterium | reverse complement strand
CGTTTCCCCCATAGCGAGCTGTTTGTCATTAAAAAAGCTAATGCCCGTCATGCCTAGAATCGGCGTTGGCCATTTTTTTGTTTTTCCGCGAAACAGACTCTTGATTAGCATGAATAAGCGACTGAACAGTTGTATCGAGTTGTGCCGGACGCGACGGCCAAATATTTTGGGGCGAAACGTCGCTAGCAGATGTTTTAGAGGCGGCATCGGAGTAATTGGTATTCTTCTCTGATATTGTTCCTCGGTTACACCAACGGCTAAATCTAGGTCCAAAGGCTGACTGATTTCTTGCTGCACGAATTCGCCAATGGTGCGACCTTGCGGATCTGTGCGGCGGAAGAGTTCATTGGCGATCCAGCCGCGTGTCAGAGCGTGGTACTCCCTGGTGGTCCGCTCTTGATTGCGAAAATGTTGGGGATGTTGCTCGATACGTGTGCCCAGAGCGTTATCTTTAATTCTATGGGTGAGTAAGTCTTCGGTGGGGATCGAAAAGTCAAAGTTGGCGAGTCCGGCTTCGTGGCGCATCAGGTCGGCCACGGTCACCGTTTCTTTACCTTGTGCTGCGAATTCGGGCCAATAGCGCGCAATAGGGGCGTCGTAGTCTAAGAGCCCAGCGCCGGCTAGATGCGCTATTGCCAAAGCCTCCAGACTCTTGCCACTGCTAAATATATTGATCAAAGAATCAGACGTAAACGAGCCTGTATCACCTTTGGAGCCCCACAAATCGACGACCTTTTGACCTTTGTGATACACACACAACTGAGCATGCTCTTCAGCCCAACGATTCATGTTGCGTTCGAATAGCTCGCGAACCGATTCAAACCCCGGCGCTACTTTACCTTGTATTGTGGCTTTTTGGGTGTTGTTGGTCATAAATCAGTCTCTTGTCGCTGATGTGGGCAAGCGGCAAGTAGAACAAATTTAGAGTGTAGCTCCAAGAGTTTTCAGCACGATGTGTTCTGGAATTAGGTCCAGACTTTCTTTTATTCCGTAGAAGGATTAGTTGCTATGGTCGAGTCGCGATCGTGTTGTTAGCTTGACACTGGCCGGTAGGTGCCGAAAAATACTGGCGCAAATTCACAGACAGGAATAAAAAATCATGCCACGCGTAAATTTAGAAGGAAGCTCGTCAATTGTAACCGGTGGTGCATCGGGTATTGGTGAAGCAGCGGCTCGTCAGCTGGCGGCTGCAGGCTCCAAAGTCGTCATTGCTGATCTTAACGAAGAAAAAGGTGCTCAGGTTGCTGCAGAAATTGGCGGTGTATTTGTAAAGTGCGATGTTACAAAAACTGAAGATGCGGATGCAGCGGTAGAGGCGGCGGTTGCAATGGGTCCTTTGCGTGCATGCGTTAATTCCGCGGGTCTTGGGGCGCCTGGTCGTACCATCGACCGAGACAACAACCCACATGATCTTGGTCGTTTTGCTTTTGTTATTAACGTTAATTTGATTGGTACTTTTAACGTGCTAAGCCGCGCAGCTGCAGCTATGGCGAAGCAAGAGCCGATGGATGCCGATGGCAGCCGCGGTGCAATCGTTAACTTGGCGTCGTGTGCAGCGTTTGATGGTCAGATCGGTCAAGCGGCTTATTCAGCCTCTAAAGGCGGCGTGGTTGGCATGACGCTGCCCATCGCTCGTGACTTGAGCGCGGTGGGTATTCGTGTAAACACAGTTGCTCCAGGCTTGATTGACACGCCTATATACGGAGAAGGGGAGCACGCTGAGCAGTTCAAAGCGCACCTCGGCCAGTCAGTGCTATTCCCAAAACGTTTGGGTCAGGGCGAAGAGTTAGCGTTTGCGATTATGGATTGCATTACCAATCCCTACATGAATGCTGAAGTGATTCGTTTGGACGGCGGTATTCGTATGCCACCCAAGTGATTCCGTTAGGGTCATGACGAAAGCCGGCTCCTTTTGCGCCGGCTTTTTTATGCGGGTAGGATTTTATCGGTGGGCTTGAGAGATGTTTTGCGTTTGTTTTAGGTGTTGGTTATTAGGTTTTAGTGCCCGCTCTGCGAAACATCGGCCCGACTTGTCCATTTCGAACCCCGTTTAAGGACTGTTTTAATTCATTTTTACGCGCTACACTCAAGAAGATATTAATAACACCTTGCGACCAAGGAGCTAGAAAATGAACGCACCTCAACAAGTGGTAATCAGCCCCGATGCAGAAGAAAAAATGCAAGAGGCCCTAAAACTTCAACGAGAGAGCTACTTAGCTGAAGGCTTTGTATCTTTAGATGTACGTAAAGACCGTATCGATCGCGCTATCGATATTTTGGTGCGTCACGCCGAACGTATCAGCGACGCGCTGAACGAAGATTTCGTATGCCGTCCTCGTAGTGTGAACATGATGACGGATGTTGCTGGTTCTATCGGTTCGTTAAAGCACTGCAAAAAACATATGGCAAAATGGATGACGTCCGAGAAGCGGCCGACTCTGTTCCCTCTGAATTTATTGGGTGGCCGCTCACACATCGAGTACCAGCCTAAAGGTGTTGTCGGTATTGTAGCGCCTTGGAACTTTCCAGTATCCATGGTGTTCCAGCCTCTGGCGGGTATTTTGTCGGCTGGTAACCGCGCTATGGTTAAACCATCTGAATTCACGCCGGTCACCTCGGATCTTATTGCCGAGATTATTGCGGAAGGGTTTGACCCTTCAGAAGTCACTACGGTCACGGGTGGTCCAGAAGTAGGTCAGGCGTTTACCTCCTTACCATTCGATCACATGATTTTCACGGGGGCCACGAGCATTGCTCGTCACGTATTGGCGTCAGCTGCGCGTAATCTCGTACCAGTGACCTTAGAGCTGGGCGGCAAATCGCCCGTTGTTATTTCACGCAGTGCCGATCTTGAGCAAGCAATGCAGCGTATTATGCTGGGTAAAACTCTTAATGCGGGCCAGATTTGTTTGGCGCCCGACTATTTGTTGGTACCCGAAGAGAAACTGGACGAGGTTGTTTCTTTGGCGACTAAGGCTGTTGGCGAGATGTATCCAACCTTATTGGCTAACGACGATTACACCGCGGTGATTAACGAACGCCACAACGCACGTTTGTCGTCTTACCTTGCCGACGCGGCCGAACGTGGGCATCGCGTCGTGCCTTTGAACCCCGCCAACGAGAACTTTGAAGGTAATGCGGCTGGTAAAATTCCACCAACTTTGATCGTAAGCCCTGATGTCGATGCTAAATGCATGCAAGAAGAGATCTTCGGTCCTCTGTTGCCAATTCGCACCTACAAAGACTTCGAAGAAACCATTGCTCACATCAATGCAAACCCTCGGCCTTTAGCGGCTTACTATTTCGGTAAAGATGCGGCTGAAGAAGATGCATTCCTGAAACGCACGACCTCTGGCGGCGTCTGTATAAATGACGTGATCATGCACATCATGCAAGAAGACATGCCCTTCGGTGGTGTGGGTCCAAGCGGCATGGGTTCTTACCATGGCGTTGAGGGTTTTAAAACCTTCAGCCACGCGAAGTCAGTCTACAGCCAGACAACACGCTTTAACGTCGGTAAATTAGCTGGGTTGTTGCCTCCTTACGGTAAGGCGACGGAGACCAGCATTAATTCCGCTCTTAAGAAATAGCTCCGTTATAGGGCTTGAGAAACACCGCTACGGCGGTGTTTTTTTTGCGGAAAAAGCAGCTCTTAAGGCTGCTTCTTCCAATCAGCGTAAAACTCGGGCATATCACTCGATACTTTGCCATTGAATTCAGGCGCGCGCTTCTCTAAAAACGAGGCCACACCTTCTTTACCGTCGCCTCGGCTGGCGTAGAACATGCCCAACGAATCGAGCCTGTGTGCCTCGATGGGATGTTGAGCCGCTGAATTGCGATACATCATTTGGCGAGTAAAGGCTATGGCAACCGAAGAGTGCGAGGCAATGCGCGCTGCGATTTTGTATGCTTCATCGAGCAGTGACTCGGCGGGAATTACGGCTTTTACCAATCGTCCGGCTTGCGCTTGTTCTGCGGTTAGGATGTCGCCGCTGTAGCACCATTCCAAGGCTTGAGAAATACCGACTATACGCGGTAAAAACCAGCTCGAGCAGGCTTCTGGTACCACGCCAATTTTATTGAACACAAAGCCTATTCGCGCTTTTTCAGACGCCAGCCGAATGTCCATTGCGCAGGTCATAGTCGCACCGATGCCCACAGCAGCGCCGTTGATGGCGGCAATTACGGGCTTGTCACAGTCGTAAATCGCAAGACTTACACGACCACCGGTGTCGCGCACACCCTCAAAAATGGCTGGGTCGTCTAGCCGATTGTTCATATCTTCTAGGGTGGGTTCTTGGCTTTCGTCCAGCCCGAACACATTACCGCCGATGGACAAATCCATGCCCGCACAAAATGCTTTTCCTGCACCGGTTACTACAATAGCACGAACTTCGTCATCAGCGCTGGCGCGGTTAAAAGCATCCACGAGCTCATTGGCCATCTCAACTGTAAACGCGTTCATTTGATCGGGTCGGTTAAGCGTTATGGTAAGAATGTGATCTTTGATGTCGTAAGCAATGCATTGGTACTGCATGGAAAAGGCCCTGTTCTAATATTGGTCTATGATTGTTTTTTAAATAAGCGCCATTCAAACGCCATAGTGACTGTGAGCTGGTCCCGCTGTAGCAGCGAGGCGCGTTTCTCTCGATGACCTTTGTGGGCAAAGGGAGTGGCTGCAATCACGTTGTTAAGCTGAGCGTTATCGAGCTCAAAAGGGTAGTGACATTGGTCTTGCTGCACAAGGTCAAATCTGTCCAACGCGATTCGATGCGGCGTATGGGCTTTGGGTTCGTCATACAATGCTTGTCGTAGCTCCCAAAAATGTCGCGGAGCCGGACCGGTCTCTAGGTAGTAACCGCCATTTGCGAGTACGCGGTGGACCTCTGCGTCGTTCGAGGGAGCGAACACTCGCGTAGCTAACCCGACTGACGCTGTTTCAACCGGTATACGAAAGGCACTGGCTACCGCAAAGTGAATGGTTTGGCTTTGCTTAGCTGCAGTTTTAATGGCGGTTTTGGAGATATCGATGCCGTAATACTGGTGTGCAGGCATACGCTCTTGAAAATAACGCGAGTAGTAGCCTTCGCCACAGCCTATGTCGAGTATGTTTGTTGGCTTTTGAACATGCTCATGAATAACCTTGCGCAATGTGGCTGCCAATGGCTCGTACAAGCCAGCCTCATGAATGGCTCTACGAGCCTGAATCATGTCTGCGCTATCGCCCGCGACTTTACTTTGGCCTTTGCTAGGAACAAGAAGGTTCACGTAGCCTTCTTTGGCGATGTCGAAGGAATGGCCGCTATCACATAACCAGTGGCGATTGTGCGGAGTTAGACTTTCGTGACAGTTGGGGCAAGCCAATATCATCTATGCTTCACGATCTGTAGCAATAATACCTGCAAGATCTTTTGCATATTGCTTTTTGTTGTCAACATCCATGGCGCGGGTGATCTGGATACGCTGTGCTTGAGGAGAGCCCGCACCGTGCATTGATTCGGTCAGATAGCCTACGGCGTTACGTCCTAAGGTCATGTTTTCAATGAGGCGGAGCATCCGAGTACGATCTTCGGTTGGGATGTCGCTGCGGCCTTGGAAGTACTTTCTCAGTAGGTCGCCGGTTTCGGCGCTATTAAAGTCAGCTTCAGACGGCAGTGTCACCATCACTCCGCCCGCTAAATCTTGAGCAAGGCGAGAAATTTCATAGGGGAAACGCGTGACGTTATGCTTGCAAATGTTGGCCAGCAGCGCGTCGTTCATAAAGATACCCGAGGGTAACTGTTTGGCCTCGTGTGATGACGCAATGCCTGAGGAGTAAATGGTTTCGTTCAGGTGGGTCATTTCGACCAGCTTGTCTTTAATGTGGCTGGCTCGTTCGGCACCGTTGTACTCAGCAATCGTCGCCGCGGCGCCGACCATAACGTCCCCCAAGCCGGTTTTACACACGTAGCTAGCGCGGTGATACGCAGTGAAGCGTGTTACAAGATCTTGCGCGAACTCGTATTCGCCATCCATGAGTACGTGCTCCCAAGGAATGAATACGTCGTCGAAAATTACCAGCGTCTCTTGGCCACCGTACTGCGCATTACCTTTATCTATGTCGCCTGCCTCCATGGCGCGTGTGTCACAGGATTGGCGGCCATACACATAGGTTAGGCCCGCAGCGTCACCAGGGACCATGCCAATTACAGCGTAGTCTTTGTCGCCCTCAAGCATGTTCTGGGTGGGCATAACGCAAATCCAGTGTGAGTTTAGCCCGCCTGTCATGTGTGCTTTGGCGCCTTTAACGTAAAGACCTTTGTCACTGCGTCGTGTGACATGCATGAACAAATCTGGATCGGCTTGCTCAGAAGGGCGCTTGCTTCGATCACCTTTCGGGTCGGTCATGCCTGCGCCGAGGATGATGTTGTGTTTTTGCGCTTTTTTAATAAAATCGAGATAACGCTGATGGTAAGGCGTACCGTGCTTTTGATCGATATCGTAGGTAATCGAGTGAAGGACACTGATGGTGTCTAAACCCGCGCAACGCTGGAAACAGGTGCCTGTGAGCTGCCCCATGCGGCGCTGCATTTTATTTTTAAGTACGAGGTCGTTCGGTGATTCAACAATGTGCAGAAAACGATTCACTGTGGCATTAATCAGTGACGAATGTGCTGTAGCCAGCTCGGGTTCATTAATCGCAAGATCATATGTCATGCGCAGTGAGTTAATTGAGGGTCGGATAATTGGATGATCGACTGGTTCTTGCACCTGTTCACCGAACAAATAGACCTTGACGTCACGCCCTCTCAGGCTGCCAATGTATTCTTCGCCAGTGGTGATCGGCTTGAAGCGTGCCCAGCGTTCCGTCGCGGTTTCTTCTATGGGGTGCCGGTAAGTCAAATGGGTCATGGCAGGTTCCTAGTCGCTAAGGGTTTCAGTCATGGATCATACTGAACAAAGACCTAGCTGCAAAATAATAGTATCTGCCGAGCGGTAACAATAACCATAGGTCCAAGTCGTTGGCAAAAAGCTTGGGTTTTGGGTTAGTCTAAAGTGAATGGATAGTAATAAGGATTAATTCATGATCACCGGCGCAGACGAGTACCCCTTTCATCAAACCCCCGAACCCATGGCGTATGCCGGTACGGATCGTAATTTTTACGATCGCTACTTCTTTAATGGCTATTCACCTGATGGGGAAATCTTCTTCGCGGTGGCCTTTGGTGTTTATCCAAACCTCGATATTATGGATGGCGCTGTTAGTATTTTGACCGAGGGTAAACAACACAACTTTCGAGCAAGCAAACGGATGAAAGGTGAGCGCTCGGTGTTGCAGGTGGGGCCCTTATCGATTCATATCCACGAACCATTGGTGCAATCGCGTATCGTGTTGGCGGCCAACGACAGTGATATTGCACTTGACGTCACGATGACCGCTCGGCACGGGCCAGTGGAAGAACCTAGGTTCACTCGCCGCATAGGCACGCGCTCGCTAATGGACTACACGCGCATGACCCAGAACGTAGAGTGGAGCGGCTCGCTTACTGTAGGCTCAGGTGTGATTGACCTTCAGGGTAAAAAAATTCGCGGCACGCGCGATCGCAGTTGGGGAATTCGCCCAGTGGGATTGCCGGATCCACAACCCCCAACCGAGGGTGGTTTGAGTCAGTTCTTCTGGCTTTGGAATCCTTGCAACTTTGATGGTTACGTTGCCTTTTCGCACACTAATGACGACGAGTTCGGGCGCCCTTGGAACCGTTTGGGTGCACTTCAAGCAGTAGGTGGCGAGCTGATCAAGTTTGAAGACGTGCACTACGAATATGAATGGGAGGCAGTAAACAGCCGCAGACTTAGCCTGTTGCGCGCGATTTGCGCATCGGATCAAGGCGAGGCGGTTTTGACTTTTGAGCCAGTAAGAACGTTCTTCATGCCCGGTCTTGGTTACATGCATGCAGAGTGGGGTCACGGTATGGATCATGGTGAGTATGCCTGTGCCCACGATGTCTTGGATGTTCAGCAATGTTTAATGGACCCTCGATTTTTACATATACAAGCAATATCCAAGGTGACTCTGGAATTTTTGGGGCAAACCCATGAGGGTACCGGTGTTGTGGAACAGATGTTTATTGGCGCTCACGAGCCTACAGGTATGGGGCAGGGCTTGGATGTTGATCGAGGCTAAATTTTTTTGCAACGATTGACGACATTAGAGCTTAGCTGATTACCAAAAAGGATGATTACAATGTCAGCACCGAAGGTATCTAATGATTGGTTAGAGCAAGCGCTTGGGGCGAATAAAAATAGCCTCAAAGCGGTTGATTGGCATAAGGTGGGGACAGGGCAGGTGGCGGCTAGTTACCGCGGTTGTCTCGACTGGTCGCCATTTAACTCTGAGCCAATTGAAAGTGTCGTGATTAAGTGCCCCAGTGAGGACCCTACCAGCCGCGCTACAAGTCTTGAGTTTGGGCTCTACGAAAAAGAAATTTTTTGGTACCAACAATTGCGTCAGCGGTCGTTGATTAATTGCCCGCACTGTTACGGCAGCTGGTTTAAAGCTGACGACGGTGATTTCCAGCTTTTGCTGCAGGATTGCTCGCCCGCTGAACAGGGTGATCAGTTGCAAGGAGCCAGCGTGGAACAGGTGCTGTCTGGTGTTAAAGAGCTCGCTTATTTGCACGCGCCCTTTGTCGGCGACGAGGCGCTTGCACAACACCACTTGTTTGCCAAAGATCATGCTATGAAAGACATGCGCATTGCCTTGTATGCGGAGTTTTGGCCCGAGTTTAAACGGCGTTATCAAGGTCGCATTGATGAAGATATCTTGTCGATGGGTGATGTCGTAGCCAGGTATTACGCCGAGCTAGAGCAACGCCAGCCAGCTCTATCGACGCTCGTTCACGGGGACTTTCGCCTAGACAATTTATTGTTCAGTGATCAAGCCGAACGACCCTTCGTGCTGGATTGGCAAACCTTGGGCATTGGTTGCCCTATGAAGGACGTGGCCTATTTTATTGGTACAAGTTTGGCCGACCCCGCAGAGCGACGAGCGCATGAACTGAACATCGTTAACCTGTACTTCGATACCTTGGAGTCTAAGGGTTTGTCAGTTGAACGGGCGGAATTATTGGCTGAGTATCGCTTGCAGGCCATCTCAGGTCTGATTATGGCGGTTTTTTCCAGTATGCTGGTCGAGCGCACCGAGCGCGGCGACGAGATGTTCGCTGTAATGGCGGAGCGACCAGGTAGGCAAGCGTTAGAGCTAGGAAGCGTTGAACTTTTGACCTCGTTATTGAGAGGTTAGATGCTGAAGCCTTAGTTAGCTTGTTCTAAATTTTTGTGGCCTGATTTTGGCGTATCAGGTCCGTTACCTTTGTTGATTAGGCGTTTTATAAGAGCGCGTCACTAGGAGATCGGTGTTGATGTATCGTCAGTTGGTTTTAGCGTTGATGCTTACGGTTTTGACGCAGGCGGTGTGTGCTCAGCCAATGGGCCTGTTGCGAGATGGCTCGGTCAGCGAGGTGCTAGCGGTAGATCGTGACTATTTTGAGCGACTGACGCGCGACCCGTTATCGATCGAACCTCTGTTACATGAGCAGTTTAACTACCTGACACACTATCAGACGGTCGTTTCCAAACCACGCCTGCTCAAGTACTTAGAAGAGAGCCCTAACTTAGTGCAGCGATTTGACCTGGGCGCGCGCTATGTACACGCCGAAGGCAATACCTTTTTGGTGTGGGGGTATGTGCGCACAGAAGGCGATAGCGAGGATTTTGATACGGTTAACTCGCGTTACTGGCACGTGTGGGAGCGCCACGCGAGTGGCTGGTTGTTGCGGACCCGGCAAGCTGCCTTGGATGAGTAGCCTACTAGGCTCGCGGCAATTGAGGTCTCGCTACATCAGAGTGTCAAGCCGATTAAAGTGGTCTAGCCCAAATGTTGCGGTAGTAGAGAGTATTGCGGTGGTCTTGCAATCGTATCGGCGCACAGTTGTGGGCGCTGTAACTGGGTTGGCCAATGAACACGGTGTTGCCCAAGATCTCGGTATGATTCTGAATCAGAACGCCGTTGTGCAGTACGGTAACGTGGGCTGGTTTTGTTAGGGTATCGCCTTCAAACCGCGGTGCGGTGAAGATGATGTCGTAAGACTGCCACGATTCGGGTGGGAGCATGGCATTTACCAGCGGGGGAGTTTGCTTGTAGACCGCCCCGGCCTGTCCATTGACATACGTTTGGTTTTGGTACGAGTCCAGTATCTGAACTTCGTAGCGGTCCTGCAGAAATACGCCGCTGTTACTGCGCTGCTGACCGGTTGCATTCGGGTCGGAGGTAGGGGCTTTCCATTCAAGATGAAGCTGTAGGTCGCAGAAGGCCTGTTTTGACAGTAGGTCCCCACTGCCTGGCACAACTTCCAAGTTATTGTCGCTGATCAGCCATTCGGGGGCATCGCCATCGCGCGTTGTCCAAGCTTCAAGTGAGCTGCCATCAAACAATACAACGGCATCTGAGGGTGGCTCGCCGGCAATTGCGCTAATAACAGGTGGGTCAGGCGTCCACTGCTCTGTGTCAGCGGGGTTGTACTTAATTGCAGCGTAGGTAATGCCTGCGGCAGTTACCGCAAGCGCTAGGACAAGGGCGCGCTTCATTTATCTGTCTCCTTACAGTGCTAGGGAGTCAATTCGCTGCTGGGTTGTGCGCAAGCCGTGTCTTCTACAACACCTAAGGTCCACTCCAATGCGTTAATCAGAATCTGCTGATACTGCGGCTGTTTAAAGGCACTGGGGCGGTGCCCCATCGTCGCATAAACACTGCGCCCAAAACCAACGCAGTTCGACCATACGACGGGGTGGTCACCCATCGACAGGTCGTTTGATTTTCCTCGGAAGTTCTGAATGGGTGAATACGTTGACTCATCGACCGTTGCTAGAATGTTCATCCCCGTTTCACGTGGACTTGAGGCCCAAGAATACCATTCCTCTTCGTGATCCCAGATGCTCGGGATGGTGCGATTAACCGGGTGATCTAAATCTTCGGTCACAACAGTAGCGGTTTGGAATTGAGGGCCTAAGATGTGCGCGACGTAGGGTACGCCGATAAAGTTTTCCATGTACCAGTCCCAAGTTTTGTGCGAGCCATCACCTGCAGCGTGCACCCCTAACCAGCCACCGCCGGCTTCCATCCAGCCCTCAAAGGCCGCCTCTTGCTCATCACTTAACATGTCGCCAGTGGCATTCAAGAATAAGACAGTGTCGAATAAAGCCAGCTGCTCAGCATTGAACACCGCGCCGTTTTCGGTGGCATAAAACCCCCAGCCCCGTTGTTGCGCGAGTTCTTCAAAATGAATCAGACCGCCTTCGATACTGTCTCGGTGACGAAACTGATTGGTTTTACTAAATACCAGTATCGCGGGCGATTGAATAGACTCGCTAATTTCTGGGGGGGTCGAGTCGTGGTGCGTTGATGGGAAGAAAATGTTCCAAATTCCAGTGTACTTGGCATAACCAAACAAACCGGCGGCGATCAGCGCCGCAATGATCAAAAGGCCGATAAGAATTTTTTTTATGATTGCCATGGCGAGTCTTCCTGTTGGGAGTGTCTCAAGGCTACCTTAAGTGGATTAGTTGGTAAAGTGGTCAGGCCGGTCGGTTTGTATTATCGTTGTGTCGTGGTTTAATCCGTTTGCGACTGTGTTGTGTTGACACTGCAGGGCTTGGTTGAGAGCATTAATAGGCCTGACCACTTGACCGGTTGTAGCTTTAACCCCAGGAGATAATAAGGTGAATGTCGAAAGTTCGGCGGTGCGCATTGGTGTCGTAGGTTTAGGGAATATTGCCCAACAGCATATCGGTAACATCCTCCAAAACCATGTATCGGGTGCGAAGCTTGTTGCTGTGTGCAGTCGTGGCGGAGACGGCGCTATTGGCGAATTCGGCGTGCTGCACTACGGTCATTATCAAGATCTAATAGACGCTGGAATATGCGATGCCATAATCGTCGCAACACCCACGTACTCTCATCGTGAGGTCGGCGAGGCGGTGCTTGAGGCTGGGCTCCACTTAATGATGGAAAAGCCCATGGGCTTGTCGGTCGCGGAGGGCGAGGCGCTACTTGCAAAGCAGGGCGACACGACGGTTGGCGCTCTGATGTTAAATCAGCGCACAGATCCTTTATTTTTGGCCATGCGAGACATTGTCGCATCAGGGGACTTAGGTGATTTGATTCGGATTAATTGGACCATGACCAATTGGTTTCGCCCCGAAGTCTATTTTCAGGTGAGTGATTGGCGAGCAACCTGGCGGGGCGAAGGCGGAGGTGTGCTGGTGAATCAGTGCATCCACAATCTTGATGTGATGCAGTGGATTTGTGGTATGCCTAAGAAACTAAGAGCCTTTTGCCAATTTGGGCGGTTTCACGATGTGGAAGTCGAAGATGACGTTACAGCCTACCTAGAGTACGAAAATGGTGCGACTGGCGTCTTTGTGGGTTCTACAGGTGAGGCGCCTGGGGTGAATCGATTTGAGATTATAGGTGATGCCGGCAGCTTAGTGTTTGATGGTCACCAATTGCAGCGTACCACTAATGCGGTATCGACTTCCGCGTTCAACCAGACCACCAAAGAAATGTTTGGCATGCCTCAAACCAGTAGAGAGGTCGTTGCCGCAGACCGCGGTGTCAATCAGCATGCCCTAGTGCTGCAAAATTTTGTTGATGCGATTAACGGCAAGGCAGAGCTGATTGCTCCGCTAAAAGATGGTTTAAATTCGTTAGCCATAGCCAATGCAATGCTGATGTCGACTTGGAAGGGCGGCGATATTGTGTTGCCGCTTGATGCCGTAGAGTACGACGCAGAGCTCCAACACAAAATTGCCCATTCGAGTCTGAGACAAAAAGCAAACGTGGAAGTTGAAATCGATATGTCGAGTTCCTACCGCTAAGTTCACCCGGAGAATAATAATGAGTGCACAAATAGAAACCCAACAATTGGCGGCGCTAGCTAACGAGCCGGCATTCAAACGCTTGCCCACTTATTTAAAGTTAAGTGGTCCCGGTTGGCTGCAAGGCGCGATGACATTAGGGGGTGGCAGTGCCATTACCTCATTAACGCTGGGCGCTCAGTACGGCTACGATTTGTTGTGGGTGCAGCCCATCGCTATGATCATTGGCTGCATTATGTTGTTTGCGCTGTCTCACCAAACTTTAAGCACGGGTGAGCGTCCGTATCAGGCCATGCGTAAGCATGTTAATCCTTCGTTGGCGTTCTTGTGGGCTTTTGCTGCCATTGCCTCATCTGTTATTTGGGGGTTTTCTCACTATCCTTTAAGTGCGGGAATGATCGAGGAGGTCGTATCGGTTGCCAGCGGCACAGAGCTATCACAGCAGTCGGGCGCGGCGCGGGAGGTTTGGCTGTTCGTGTTTGCGATACTCGTTTGGGCTGTTTGTGCGTTTACCGCTTGGAACTACGGGCTAGGCGGCAAGCCCGTTCGAATATTCGAAACAGCCATTAAATGGTTAAGCGCGGGCATTATCTTAGCCTTTTTGTGGGTTGTGGTATACGCGACCCTAGAAGGCAGGGTTGATTGGGGTGCTGCGATGCGCGGGTTTGTACCCGGACGGATTCCCTCAGATTTGGCCGGAGTTACGACGGTAATGGCGGCATTGGGCACCGCAGTGGGTATTAACATGACCTTTATTTACGGATACACATTGCTCGACCGAAAATGGGGGAAAGCGCATCGCGAACTGGCTCGATACGATATTGTGATGGGTTTGGTGTTGCCGTACATTTTGGTCACGAGTTTAATCGCGATTGCTGCGGCAGGCGCATTGCACGGTAGTGGCATGGATATTCAAGGTAAGCTCAGTCCCGCCCAAGCTTCGTTAATGTTCACTGAAGCTGGCATTGACCCGATAACAGGGCGCTTGATTTTTGCGATTGGTATTTTAGGTATGGCGGTTGGCTCGCTGGTCATGCACATGCTGTGTTGCGGCGCAGTGGCCGGCGAGCTTTTTAAGTTGGAACCGCACTCTAAGGCTTACCGCTTATGGCTGTTACTGCCTACACCCGCGGTGCTTGGCGTGTTTTTGTGGTCGACGATGGGTGCCTATGTAATTTTACCCACCTCGGCGATTAGTGGATTTTTACTGCCAATCGCCTATCTTGGTTGGTTGCTATTAAATAATCGTAAAGCCTATCTCGGCGATGACCGACCACAAGGTGGGCGAGCAATTTTATTCAACACGGCCATGTTGATCTGCATCGGCACTGTTTTAGCTAGCGTCATTTTTAGCACCAGTGTCGCCTTGGGATGGAGGTAAGTAGCCCATGACGAACATCAAAGATGGCGAGGCTTATGCCCCTAGTGGTTCTTCGGAAATTGTGGTTGGCCCGGGCGAATTCTGCATTGCGGCAGCTTTTTTGGATCACGGCCACATTTATGGTCAGGTCAACGGTTTGCGTGATGCGGGTGCAACGCTGAAATATGTGTACGACCCAGAACCCACCCGGGTGGCTGCTTTCTGCGAGCGTTATCCCGAAGTCGTGGCCCTTGATTCGTTTGAGCAACTGTTAGCAGTAACCGATATTCAGCTGGTCTGCTCGGCAGCGGTTCCCTCTGAGCGAGCGGATATTGGCGTCCGCGTGCTGCAGTCGGGAAAACACTACTTTACCGACAAAGCTCCCTTTACAACCTTGGATCAGCTTGCAGAAGTGAAAGAAACAGTGGCTGCAACGGGGCTGCGCTATTGGGTGTATTACGCCGAGCGTATTCACAATGACGCGGCTTGGCGGGCAGGTGAGCTGATTGAGCAGGGCGCGATCGGGCGTGTCCTACAAGTCTTGAATATCGCACCGCATCGGTTAAATAAATCGGGGCGTCCCGATTGGTTTTTCCAGAAAGCGCGCTACGGTGGAATTTTGACCGATATTGGTTCCCATCAGGTGGAACAGTTTTTGACCTACGCAGGTGCAAACGATGCCACGGTCAACTTTGCGCGGGTCGAGAATTTTAGTCATCCTGATGTCCCCGAACTTGAAGACTTTGGGGAATTTTCAATGACGGCCAGCAATGGCGCCTCGTTTTATAGCCGCGTCGATTGGTATACCCCCGACGGACTGAGAACCTGGGGCGATGGTCGCACTTTTATTTTGGGTACTGAGGGCTCTATTGAGTGCCGAAAATACATCGATCTTGCAGGCGAGGCACCTGCGTCGACAGTACTTTTGGTTGATCCAAACGGAGAACACCGAGAAGACTGCCTGCAGCAGACAGGGTTTCCTTTTTTCGGGCAGCTGATTCTAGATTGTTTAAATGGCACCGAGCGTGCTATGACGCAAGACCATATTTTTAAAGCAGCAGAATTAAGTCTTAAAGCGCAGTTGTTGGCAGAGCGCTCGGCAGCACACTAAGGAGAAAAAATGAAGCGGTACCCATGGGTTTTAGCTGGATGCATTAGCGGACTGCTGGCGACCTCGCCAATGGCACAAGATGCACCAGATGAGCAGTTTTTAGAAACCGTTGTGGTCACCGAAAACTATATGCCTACCGGTCTGGATCGTGCCACGGCCTCAATAGAGGTGCTCGATGGTGAGACTGTGGAGACCCTGAATAAAGCCCAGCTCTCTGATGCCCTGCGAACATTACCTGGTGTGTTGTTAGAAGAGCAGGGCGGCGCCGGTGGATTCTTAGCGCTGTCGATACGCGGTGGGGAAGGCAACTTTACCAAGGTGTTACTAAACGGCGTGCCGTTAAATGACCCAACTAACGTGCGCGGTGGCAGCTATGATATCAACCTGCTGAACGGGATTTCACTGGATCGTATCGAGGTCGTAAAGGGACCGCAATCGGTGGTGCATGGTTCCGATGCTTTGGCTGGTGTGGTGCACTTAATTACCCCAAAACCTGGAAGCCATAGAGTGCCTGCGCTGCGATTAGAGGCCGGTGAAAAAGGCTACAGCTCAGCACGACTCAGCGCAAGTGCTGATATTGGCGATGCAGGTGTTGCCATTGAACTTGGTCATTATGACGGTGGCGAATGGGTGTCGGGTAGCCAAAGAACAACAGATACTTTGAACGTGCAGCTAGAATGGGACGTCTCGGAGGCAGATCAACTGTCGGCGCAAATTCACTATTTTGATGGCGATCGTACCAGTTACCCCGAGCAAAGTGGTGGTCCGTTATTGGCGCAAAGCTCGGCGCTAGAAACCACCGACTACCGCAGTGAACTGTTGGCGACCCGTTGGCGCAAGCATTGGTCATCGAAATGGCAAACCGAGCTACGCGTTAATCGTCTAAGGTATGAAGAAAAGACCGATTCGCCCGGGATTGCTCCCTACGGTGCAGTCCCCCCTAACGGATCTGACGCGACCTTTACCCAGGATAGCGCCTCGGTGCGCAGTACCGTTAGGCTTACTGATCAACATACGTTGGCTTTTGGTCTAGACTACCGTGAAGAGGAGGGCGATAGTGCTGGGTATTTAGATTTCGGATTTAGGCTGCCCACAGATTATCGTTTGTCGCGCGACACCACCGGTAGCTTCGTGCAGCTGTCTTCCGAATTGAGCGACGCGTTAGACCTTAATGTGAGTACCCGTTATGACGACACCAGCAGTGGTGAAAATCAGCAAACGTCCCGCGTTGGGGTGAAATACACACTCGGCTCAGGTCTTGAGCTTCGCGCTAATTGGGGCGAAGGCTTTAAGTTACCGAGCTTTTTCGCACTTGGACACGCTTTGGTGGGCAACCCTAATCTTCTGCCAGAAGAAGCTACCGGTTTTGATTTGGGCATAAACTGGCAAATGAGCGATGCGTTGACGCTATCAGCTGCGGCTTTCGAGAACCGCTATCGTAACCTGATCGACTTTGACCCGCAGGCGTTTACCAACGTGAATCGCGATCGAGTTGAGACTCAAGGCTATGAGTTATCGGGGACCTGGCGTCCTAGCCCAGAGCTTGAAGTCGCGTTTAATCTAACTAAAACCGCTATAGACGTTGTTGGCAGCGATCGTGAACTAGAAGGTCGTCCCGATTGGAAATCAGCATTAGCTGTGCAGTGGCAACTGGCCCCCATGTTAAGCACTCGGCTTGATTACTCTTTAACCGGTGAGGTCATTAATACCTCGCTTTATTCCGGGCAGCCATTAACGCTAGCGCTTGATGATCAAAGTCGACTTGATTGGCGTTTGATGTGGCAGACCAGTCCGCAAATCGCGGTGGACGTGTCCGTTGATAATATTCTCGATGAAACTTTTGAAACCTCTATTGGATTCCCATCCGTCGGTCGAACCCTGCGGCTAGGATTCACCTTTCAGGCGAAATAGGTAGTGATATGAAAAAATGGCTAAATAGTTGGCGGTGGTTGGCAAGCTGCGGTTTGGTGGTTTTAGCGGCGTGTAGCAGTGACAGCGGCAAGGAGACAGCGGACGCAGAAGCGCGACTTGATTACACCGCGCTTGATACAGCACCCGCGCCTATTTTGAACCCCGAGGAAGCGCTAGAACGTTTTAGGATTGCACCCGGCTTTAAGATCGAGCTGATCGCAGCCGAGCCTTTGGTTGAGGACCCCGTGGCTATGGCTTGGGATGAGCGCAGTCGATTGTATGTGGTCGAAATGCGGGGTTACATGCCAGACATTTTTGGCTACGGCAAAGATGAACCTGTGGGGCAAATCGTTCGCCTCACCGATACCGATCACGATGGCGTCATGGATACCTCTGAGGTTTTCATGGACAAGCTCATCAATCCCCGTGCTGTTGCCGTAATTAACGAGGGTGTTTTGGTTGGTGTTCCGCCAGACTTATGGCTGTGCGAGCTCGAAAGCCCAGATTCCGTTTGTACTGAACCCAAACGCATCGGTGACTACGGGCCTGATGTTGGTAAAGCCAACGTCGAGCATATGGAAAATGGACTGCTGCAGGGTCTGGATAACTGGCTTTATAACTCGAAATCTGCACGAAGCTTTAAATACGTAGATGGCGAACTCCAAGTGCGCACGGGACCCAAACGCGGTCAGTGGGGCTTGGATCAAGATAGCTGGGGGCGTCTGTTTTACAACCACAACTCGACTTGGTTGCAAGCGGATCTATTCGCAGGTGAAGATTTAGTGAGTGGTGAGACCTCGCAAAGGTATCTGGGTATTGAAGCGAATCTAACAGAAACAAGCGAGGTGTTTTCAGTTCGGGTTAATCCGGGTGTCAATCGCGCCTATATTGAAGGTACATTGCGTGATGATGGGCGTTTGAATAAGGCGACCGGCGTAAGCGGTGTTGGAGTGTATCGGGGTGACCAGTTCCCCCCACAGTATCATCGAGATGTATTCATACCAGAGGTGGCCGGTAATGTCGTTTCTCAGTTTCGGATGAGTGACATCGGGTTAACGCTTGTGGCGGAGCAACAGTTATACCCAGATCCCGAATGGGGAGAGCGTGATTTTCTGGGCTCAACCGACGAGCGCTTTCGACCCGTAGACGCCTTCAATGGACCAGATGGCGCACTGTATATCGTCGATATGTATCGCGGTATCGTGCAAGACTCGTACTACATGAGTGACGAATTGCGGGCCCAGATCTTACAGAGACACCTAGATAAGCCGGTGGGCAAGGGTCGAATTTGGCGGGTAACACATAAAGAGGGAAAGGCCCTGACGGGGTTTCCTGATCTCAGTACCTGGACTGTCGATGAGTTAATTCAGGGCTTGGCGTCTAACAATGGCTGGATTCGCGATACCTCCCAACGACTCTTGTTGGCGCTAGAAACGGATGTTCGAGACAAGCTCGAGGCATTAGTTTCTGGCCAAAATAGTCTGGCGGCGATACACGCTCTATGGGCGCTAGAGGGACGCGGTGAGCTTGGCGTCGAAGTTGTTATGGCTGCGCTCGATAGCGACGATGCATGGCGGCAAACGCAGGCGCTTCGGGCCGGTGCTAGCTTATTGTCTGATGCACAGCTTGCCTCGCTACTCGATGGACGCAAGAATTCGTCGCCCCGATTCATTATGCAGTGGGCCTTGGCATTAGCGCAGTCTTCTTACAGTTCGCAAGTCAGCAATGCGCTGCAAGGTGCACTGCAAACCGCAATGGACGAAGCGCTGGTGCGCCAAGCCGTGGTGGCGGCCGTGCAGGGTAATGAACTGGCTTTTTTAGCAGACTTGGGGGGTAGCCTATTGATGCAGGCGGCGAGTGAGCCAAAGCAGGCCTTGCTTGGCGCCTTGGCCGCCCAAGCCTACCAACAGCTTCGAGGGCCTTTAGGCAGCGAAGAGGAAGCGCCTGAGGCTCTGCTGGGTTTGGTTGATCTGATTGCAAATCTCGATGCCAGCAGAGAGTGGCAGCAAATAGCGTTACTGGATGGGTTACAGGGACTTGTTCGTGTGCCCGGTTTTGTGCCGGCCATGCTGGCAGAAGCGCCGGATCTTTTTGTTCGAGACATAAATTCCGAGCCATTGGCGGCCGCCAGAATAGCGGCACACAGAGCCTTTACCTGGCCGGGTGATCTTGTCGCAGCGGGTGTTGATCCTTTAACACCAGAGCAAGAGCGATTGATGGTGAAGGGTGAAGCTTTTTACCCCCGGTGTGCAGGATGCCACAGTCCCGATGGCGCGGGACTTTCAGGTTTGGCGCCTTCGTTGGCTGGAGTTGAATGGGTAAATGGTCCGCACGAATGGTTGGCACGAATTATCTTGCAGGGATTGGCGGGGCCGATTGAGGTCGATGGCAAGATATGGAATGGCGTGATGCCGGCACATGGGCACATCGCAGCGCTAGATGATGAAACCTTGGCTGGATTGCTGACTTATCTGCGGCGATCTTGGGGCAATACTGCCAGCGCGGTATCGGTCGATCAAGTTGCCGTAATTCGAGCAGCAACCGCTGATCGCAGCAAGCCTTGGTCCGTCTCTGAGTTGGAAGAGGTTCCCTTTGATCGCGGCTTTGGTCCATACCTAGGGGAATACTCGGTTTCATTTATTACGATTGAGGTGACCGAAGCGAAAGATGGGCTCAAAATGGCTGCTGGCATGGCGGGAGGCGGATTTTTGACGCAGAACGGAAGCAATACGTTCCAGGTTGCCGGCTCGGACAAGCCTATGACGGTTGAGTTTATTCGAAGTGGTGATGGTCCTGCGGAGTCATTGATTATTTATCGTGACGGTCAAACGATACCGGCGAAACGAAAAGGCGATTAACTCGAACTCTGCTCCGTTTAAACTCATTTCAGCGCGGGCGCTATTGCGTATTCATTGATTGGTCTATCAAAAGGACTCGGAGCCGTTTACAAATTGGCAATCTAGCTAATAGCGCTTAAAGGTTTTGCTTCGTTGCACCCTTGAGTTAATTGTGAAAAACTCGTCTCTGAGAAATCGGTAGAGGATACAAAGATGTCTCGTAGAATAACGCTAATGGCCCTTGGCCTGTCGGTATTACTAGCGGGTTGTGGCCAAAACGATAAGTCGAATGAAACGCCGGATTCAGATTACCAGCGGCGGTTAATCGAGCGTTTAATTGATGCACAGCCTGGAGATATTATTGAAATACCAGCAGGGCTCCATAAATTTGACCGATCTTTAATGCTCACAACGGATGGGGTGACCATTCGCGGTGCGGGTATGGATAAGACCATTTTGAGTTTCAAAGGGCAGCTGACTGGCGCTGAGGGCTTATTGGTTACGGCATCCGATTTTACTTTAGAGAATCTGGCTATCGAAGACACCATCGGCGATGGGTTGAAGGTGAATAACGGCGCCAATATTATTATCCGCGGGGTTCGTGTTGAATGGACCGATGGGTACGCTACGGAAAATGGTGCCTACGGCCTGTATCCCGTGCAAACTGAAAATGTTCTGATTGAAGGTAGCATCGCGATTGGTGCATCCGATGCGGGTATTTATGTGGGTCAATCCCGCAACGTGGTGGTGCGCAATAATCGTGCGGAATGGAATGTGGCGGGCATCGAAGTGGAAAATTGCATCGGTGCCGATGTCTATGGCAATGTGGCAACCAATAATACCGGTGGAATATTGGTATTCAATATGCCCAACTTGCCACAGGCTGGGTATCGAACGCGGGTCTATGATAATGACGTGTTTTCGAACAACACAGAAAACTTCGGGCATGCGGGAACGCCTGTAGCGTCGGTTCCAGCGGGCTCAGGAATTGTGATTAATTCCAATGATCAAGTCGAAATTTTCGGCAACCGCTTGGCCAATAACGATACGGCCAATATTATTATTTCAAGCTTGCATACCACCGGCTATTCTGACTACGCAGTGCAGGATAGCTTTGATCCTTATCCCGAGACGATCTGGATTCACGATAATCAATACGAAGGAGGCGGAGAGTCTCCCGATGGATTAGATCTACAAGCGTTAAAATTTGCTCTCTTTGGCCTGTCAGGGCGTTTTCCTGATGTGTTGTTCGATGGCTATGTCGATGAGAAAAAACACGTAGACGGCAAAATGCCGGATGATCTCCGAATTTGCGTGGCAGATTCCGTAGATGTGTTGAACGCGGATGCGCCTGGAAACTACGCTAATCCGCGACTTGCAAGCGATGAGTTTCGTTGTGCCTTGAACGGCCTGCCTCAAATCGATCTTGCATTCTTATAGACCACGGATCGCGACGGTGGCTTTGCGATACAGGCTATTCTGGTGGGTCGTCGCAGCACTCCTGAGTGCTTGCACCGCGAAACCACTAGACCCTAAATTTATTCTCCAAGGTAATCCGAAAACCCTTGAGGAATGGGGTCAGATCTCGTTTTCGGGCGGCAAGCTAAGACTTGGTCCTGGCGTTATTGCCTACGACCTGGCAACGCCGTTATTTACGGATTACGCTCATAAACTTCGCACCATTTGGATGCCAAGCCAAACGGCGGCAACCTATCAGCAAGATGATGTTTTGGATTTTCCTGTTGGCACGGTAATCACCAAAACATTTTATTATCCTAAATCGAGTGGCACACCGGAGGCTGTGGCAAAAGTCAGCGATAGCAGCGCAGACTTGGTAAATGGTGCGCTTGATACTGCGAAAATTCGATTAATAGAAACACGAGTTTTGGTACGCCGTTTAGGTGGCTGGGCTGCCATTCCGTACCGCTGGAATAAAGAGCAAACCCAGGCTTTGTTGCATCGTACGGGTGATATTATTCCACTTACCTTAGAGGACTCATGGGGCATCCAGGTCGATTTTAACTATGTAATACCCAATGCAAACCAGTGCGCTAGTTGCCATGCGACTGATTCAAATAATCGGGTTATGGAACCGATAGGGCCTAAAGTACGACATCTTAATAAGCCCTACAGTTATCAGGCCGGAGTTGATAACCAAGTTGATTTCATGATCGAGATGGGCCGCTTGTTTAGAGCGCCGGCGGCCGATAATTGGTCAAAAAATGCCAGCGATTCTGATACCTCGGCATCTCTAGAGGGTAGGGCCAGAGCCTATTTGGATATTAATTGCTCGCATTGCCATTCTAAGAAAGGCCCGGCTGACACTTCTGGCCTGCATTTAGAAAGCCATACCCGCTATGGTCCCGCGTTAGGTATCTGCAAATTAGCGATTGCGGCTGGGCGGGGAACGGGGAATCGTCTACATGATATTGTGCCAGGTAAGCCAGCGCAGTCGATATTGATTTATCGTATGCAAAGCACACAACCCGATGCAATGATGCCGGAGATAGGGCGCTCCTTGGCTCATGTTGAGGGTGTAGATTTAATCAGTAAATGGGTAAGCGCCATGACAGGGGGGTGTGACGCATAGACGTCTTGCTCCCGGGCGAGCCCTGTCGAAAACAGACAGGTTGACCTAATCGCAACGCGCGGACAGCAAGGTGACAATGTCTCGCTTGTGTCGATTAGCCGCACACGCCTTGCGATCCCGGCTCCAGCTAAAATTGGTCTCCTAGCGCTAAAAGTAAAGCGTCAGTCACTTCTCTAGCCCGTGCGTACGTAATGTTGTGGTTGCCGTCATCTAGGGTGGTTGACGTCAGCTGTGGCAAGTCTTCGGCCATTTCAGCTAAACCGCAGTAAGGAACGACTTGATCTGCGGTACCCCAGATGGCGTGCACGGGAATACCAGTTCCCCCTACGATTTGATAGCGATCAGATAAGGTCCCCATGGGGTAGTGCCGTAACGTGGATAATAAGGCCTTGGTGTACCCCTGGTAGGACGCCTGTCTTTCAAACAGCGGCAACATCTCGGCGGGTGCGGCACCAGACTTGACTTCATCTCGAATGGATTTTGCCGCGTATTCTTTGCCGAATACAGTAGCAATGTAGTCACCTATGACTGGCTTTGCCAGGGTGCTTAGCGAGCCAGAATCCCCCATGTAACCGGCCGGAGCAATTAAGACAAGCTGCTTAATTTTGTCGGGATACTGGGCGGTATAATCAATCACATTGGCGCCTCCCATAGAGTAACCAACTAAGCTTACGGGAGTTGTTAATTTAAGTCCGATAATAAGATCCGTGAGCTCTTGGCGATACAGATTGCTGTCGTAGGGACCATCGGGTCTATCTGACAAGCCGCGCCCTAGATGGTCGAAGGTGATGACTTGAAAGCCGGCTTTGACGAGCTCAGGTTTGACTTGATTCCACACAAACTTAGGTGTGCTGAAGCCATGCACTAGAATAACGGCAGGAGCGTTTAAGTCGCCATCGCGCGTGTAAGACAACCGTCCCTGTTCGGTGTCAAGGTATAAGCCGCCCAGGGCGTCTTGCGCTGCTCTATCGAGCTTTTCAGTCGACAGCGCGATATAGACGTAAGGGACTGCCGCTAGCACGATAATTGAGGCTAAAAGCCCAAGCCCGATCTTTAAGAGAATGTGCATGGTAACCCCACAGCTTATTTATGTGCTTGGATCGTAAAGCAACATACTCGCGGATGCCAGACAAGCTTTGTATTTTGGGTTACAGTTAGCGCTTTATATCATAACAAAAGGCCCCGCCATGTCTGAACGAGTCATCATTGAAGTTGTCGACCACATCGCCCTAGTGACCCTTAATCGCGCTGAAAAAATGAACGCATTAGATCCACGGATGTTCCGAGCAATTAACAACGCTATTGATGAGCTGGGTACGATGAACGATTTGAGAGTCGTGGTTCTAAGAGGCGAGGGGCGTGCCTTTTGTGCTGGATTAGATTTGAGCAACTTTACCAATTCGGGCGACAGTGTGGGATCAGATTTGATTGAACGCACCTATGGTTTAGCAAATGCTTGGCAGCAGGTAGCCTGGGGATGGCGTACTCTTGATGTGCCAGTCATTGCAGCCGTGCATGGCATTGCCTTTGGTGGCGGCTTTCAAATTATGTCGGGTGCCGATATTCGGTTTATTCACCCTGATACGCGATGCTCTATCATGGAAATGAAATGGGGGTTGGTGCCGGATATGGGCGGTTTCCCTTTATGGCGCGGTAGCGTTCGTGAAGATCAGTTGCGCCAACTCATTTATACCAATGAAGAGTTTTCTGGAACCGCGGCGCATTCAATGGGATTTGCAACGCACGTGGCCGACAATCCGGTTGAGGCGGCAATGACGCTTGCTAGGGTGATTGCGGGGAAGAACCCAGCAGCGGTCCGTGGCAGCAAGCGTATTTGCAACCTGCTAGGTGAGGCCAGCGACGCTGAGTTGTTGATGGCCGAGTCAGTCGAGCAAGACAAAGTCATTGGTCAGCCGAATCAAATTGAAGCCGTAACGGCACAAATGGAAGGTCGTGCCGCTAACTTTCAATAAATTGGCGACAAGGCAAGTAGTGTATGGCCCTTCCAAGACTGTTTAGTTTTCGTCGCTGTCCTTATGCCATGCGAGCTCGCATGGCGCTTTATCAGGCTCGCGTTACGCTAAACCTGGTCGAAGTCGAGCTTAAAAATAAACCTGAAGCCATGCTCACGCTATCGCCGAAAGGCACGGTGCCTGTGCTCGCCTTGCCATCTGGCGAGGTCTTAGACGAAAGCCGCGATATTCTCTTCTGGGCACTTAGGCAAGCGGATCCCGATGCTTGGTTGAGCCCTGATCTTGAGCACTTAAATGCGTTAATTAACGAGTGTGACCAGGTGTTTAAGCCATGGTTGGACCGCTACAAATACCATGTGGGTTACCCAGAACACAGCCCAGAATATTATCGCTCACAAGCGCTTAAGACCTTAATCGCCTGGAATTCGCGTTTACGCAGGTCAGCGTTCTTGTTGGGTGCAAGACCCAGTGCGGCCGACGTGGCACTGTTTCCGTTTGTTAGGCAGTTTGCCAATGTCGATCGCCCTTGGTTTGATACGCAAGATAATCTGCAGGCTTTGCGCATTTGGCTGAACCACTGGCTTGAGCACCCTACATTTAAAGCGATTATGAACAAAAGCCTCTATTTTTCGTTCCCGGATCCACCCTAAACTGTTGGCAGAGGCTTACCTCGCAGCCATATCAGCGTTACTGTAACCACCGCGAGGGCCGGTATGGTTGAGGCGACGACCGTAGTCCACCCGAAACTTGAAAGTAAGGTTCCCGCCAGCAGGCTGCCCACAGCCGAAGTGCCAAACACAGCGGCATCGTTGACACCTTGCACTCTGAAGCGCTCGGAGGCTCGATACGTGCTGACCAATAGTGTGGTGCCGCCAACAAACATAAAGTTCCAGCCGACGCCTAATAGAATCATCGAAATAGCATAGTGCATGACTTGTTGGCCTGCGAACGCCGCCGCCAGCGTTACTACGTAGGCGATAAGCCCCAGTGTGATTATGGGTTTTTCGCCAAAGCGCGTAATCAATAAACCCGAAAATAGCGAGGGCACGTACATGCCAAGGACGTGGGCACGAATGACCTCTGCGGTATCAGTTAGGCTGTGGCCATCGTGTACGTGCATCGATACGGGTGTGGCTGTCATGATGTAGGTCATAACGCCATAGCCTACGGTGCCCGAAAGTACGGCCAAGATAAAATAGGGGTTTTGGGCAATCTCTAGCAGTGGGCGGGGGGCTTGAGCTGGATCTTGATCGGTTGTAGCGATCGTTTCTGGTAGCGATAAGCATGCAAGCAATATTGCAGCAATACAAAATAAGCCTGCCGCAGCTTGTAAAGCGCCTATGAAGGCGTTGTCTGCAAACCGCTCACCCTGAGAGATGAGCTCTGGCCCTAAAAATGCACCGCCTATGCTTCCGATCAATATTAAACTGATCGCCAGACCGGCACGGTGTAAAGACACACTCTCGGCTGCTGCAAAACGAAATTGTTGGCTAAAGGCAATGGTGACACCGGTACAGGCTGTCGCTATGCAATACAACCAAAATAGAGATTTCTCGATCGCGATACCCGCCAATACCATCGCGCCGGCCGCGGCGATAGCTGCGCCAATAAACCCCGTTTTACGACCAAAAGTTTGCATGATTCTAGAAGCCGGTATCGTGCCAAGCGCTGTACCTAAAATCATGAGGGATACGGGCAGTGTGGCGATACTGGCAGACGGTGCTATTTTGGCCCCGATAATGCCACCCATGGTAACGGTGATGACTGAGCCCGATACGAACGCAAGTTGCGCGCCGATTAATAGGCTTAGGTTGCGTGTTGCAATAGACATGGGCGGGACTCTGATTCGCGGCTCGTCAGAGCCTGTGTTATTTGAGTGAGCTATTATACATGAGACCCGCCGGTGTATGATGTTGGAATAAACCCTGTAGTCATTAGGAGTTGGGCGCGTGATTAGATATTCTATTAAGCAGTTTTTACGAGGTGGGGTTTCGACTTCACATGTCGTGATCAGTACCTGGCTGGGCGCCTGCCTCGCCAGCGTGGTAAGTGCTTCAAACAGCTCGGGCTTAATACTGTGTGTTCTGATGTTGACCGCTATCTTTCGCGTCAACTGGGGTGTTATGGCCCTAGCGATACTAATGACCAAGACGGTCTTTTGGCTCGGGGCGGGCGCGGTTTTTAGCTCGGGGCAGTGGCTACTGACAGGGCCGTTCGCCGAGGCCTGGATGAACCTAGCGGGTCTCCCAGTGCTAGCCTGGTTTGGGTTGGAATACCCGCTGGTGTCGGGCGCATTAATTTGGACTTTGCCGGTGACTGCGGCTATTTCAAGTTTGCTGATGACTGGCTTGGGCTGGGTGCGTCGCGGAGCGACTTCACTTGAATCTAGCACCAAATATAAAGCTTTTGCCAGCAAGCCTATTGGCCGATGGGTATTACAATTGACCTTGGGCGTAAGCGCTCGCCAAGGGGTTGCGGCTGCACTTGATAAAGACATCGGTTTCTGGCGCTGGAAAGGTACTGCGTTCGCCAGTGTTATTGCCGTTGCTGCGTGCATTGCTGGCAATCAATGGTTAAACAACAACGCTCAAGATTTGCTAGCAGCTGTTCTAAGTACCGCTAATGGTGCGACTGTGGATATAGAGCAAGCCGAATTCAATGTTTGGCGTGGGCGAGTGAATTTGCATGGTCTGCAAGTTGCTGATTCGGAGGATTTAGATACCAACATTTTCGCAGCCGATACCCTTGCTACCACGGTAACTTGGGCTGATTTCCTACGCAAGCAGATACATATCGACGAAGTTATGATTAGTCAGGCTCAATCGGGTACTCAGCGCGCCGTCAAGGGTGAATTAATGAGGGGTACTACGAGCATGCCCGATGTTGGCGACATCGAAGCGGATGCTGCCGAAGAGTATTTAACGCAGGCCAAAGAATGGAAAGAACGCCTCGCTCAAGTCAAAGAATGGATGGATAAGTGGGCATCGCGTGACAAAGCCACTCAGCCAAAACCCGATGATCCCGATTACGAGGCCTGGCTGGACGACCAAATTCAGAACAGTGGTTATGCTTATATTGTTCATGAGCCGCTAGCCCGCCGATATTGGCAGACTACGGTAAATCGCATTTACGTAGATGCACTAAAGGCGAAGTGGCTTCAATCAGAAATACTGGTGTTAGACGTGACCTCTCTAAGCACAGCGCCGGCGCAAGCCCGGTTGGTGCCTAGGCTACAAGTGACCGCGGTATCAGACAACCTCGCTTTGGATGTCAGTCTCGATTCAGTGCTGGACACAGGTTTAAACAGCAGTATACAGGGTTACTTCAACAATATTGATTACCAAGCCATTAAAAGTCAGCTGAACAATTCTGTTGCCAATAGAGTGGAGCAAGCCATCGTAAACATTAGCGTGAGCGGTGAATTTCGTCATTCAGCAGCAGGCGACCTCGATATCGTATTGGCGGCACAACTTAGCAACGCGACGCTCAATATTAAAGGTGAGCAGGTTGAGGTGGAGGGTTTTGATATTCCCGTGCATGTGCTGGGTTCGTTTGTTAACCCGGACATTCGCGTCGATAAAAATGTATTGGAGTCTCAGTTAAAAGATGTAGTGAAAGACGCGGTGAAATCGAAAGCCGAATCTAAACTAAAAGACAAAGTGCAGGACAAGCTTAAAGGCTTATTTAAGCGTTAGTTTGGGACTACTGAGTGCCTTTCGAATAAAGATTTCAGGTCTTTCGACGCGATGTATTCCAGTAGCCAGTCATCGATAAGCTTTTTCAGCTCTGGATCGGGTTGCAGCAGTATGCCTTTTTGCTGGAAGGTTAAAGGTTGATCCAAGAGGACACACAGTGATGGGTGTTTTTTTGCTTGCAAGTGTGCCTCTATCGAGTCAGTGAACATCACGTCTGAAGCTTCGTTAAGTAGCTCTTGAAAGATCGTCCGGTTGTCAGGATGGATCGTGATCGAGGCCTTGCTGAGAATCTGACGAATAAAGGCCTCGTTCGTGCCGCCTGGGTTGACGATAACTCGTACTTCAGAGCGATCGATCATGGCAAGACTCGTGAGCTTGGCCTTGGGCTCACAGCGCCCAATCGCCGTTTTGCCGCCGGTGTGGTAGGGTACAGAAAACATCATATGGTTTTGTCTCGCTGCGGTAATTGAGATGCCGCTGAGCGCAATATCAAAGCGATCATTTTGAGCGTCAGCCATAAGTGTCGGCCAAGAGGTCTTAACCCAAGCGATGTCATAGCCGAAATCTGCGGCTAGGGCTTTTGCGAGTTCAATATCTATCCCGACAAACTCGCCTGTCTTACTTTGGTAGCTAAATGGCGCATAATCGAGCGTCACACCCACTCGTAAGGTTTTGCCTGACTGTATTCGCGCTAGGGTGTCGCGCCGTGATTCGGGGGGCTTTGTCAATACCAGCTGGAGAGAGTTGAATAGGCCGTCTGTAAGTTGAGGGGCAAGTTTAAAACGAGCGAACTGTTTGTCGAATAGCGTGCGATTTGGCGTAAGTTCCAGATCGTACGCCAGGCGCAGTTGTTCAATAATTTGATCACCCAGCGCGGTAAGCTTAGGGCGTAAATCTTCATTAAGTGAGCGAACCTCAGATGTGACCAAAGCCTGTTTGGTTGGTGACCCACTGACTTGATCTTGTAGCTCCTTGGCGGCATTCATCTGCAGGCTAAAAAATAGTTTTGTATAGGTCGGATTAAGGGTTTGAATTCGCGTTACCGTTCGCTCTAGAACTGTGGCTTCGCGCGCTAGATCTTCGATGGGTAAGTCGTGAAGTAATTTGTACTTGGCGACTTCTGGCATGAGTGACATACGTTCGCTCATGAGTTGGTAAAGCGTTCGCTCGGTGTCAATGTCGGTCCGGCCGGCCATAGGCAAGGTCAGGCAAACTAAAATCGCTATGGTGTAACCAAATCTAGACATACCCGTTCAACAAAGGCCAATTAAGCTCGCATAATACGCGAAGCACTGAGCATGTCGACATCGACGTGACGAAGATCCTTTTACGACTTGCCCGCAAGCGGGCAAAAAAAAGCGGCCGTAAGGGCCGCTATAATGTCGATAGGAAGTGATCTGCTTATTTAAGGTCAAAACGATCGGCTGTAATGACCTTGGTCCAGGCAGCAACGAAGTCGTTTATGAACTTCTCGCCTCCGTCAGCAGCCGCATAAACTTCTGCAATAGCACGCAGCTCCGAGCTTGAACCGAACATTAGGTCAACTGGAGTTGCAGTCCACTTAAGGTCACCTGTAGCACGGTCTTTGCCTTCGTAAACACCTGCCTCTGCAGCTGGCTTCCATACCGTCGACATGTCCAGTAAGTTCGCAAAGAAGTCTGTGCTTAAGGTTCCTGGACGGTCGGTGAAAACACCGTGTTTGGCACCCGCAGTGTTCGCGTCCAAAGCACGCAAGCCACCTACCAGAGCGGTCATCTCTGGCACCGTTAAGTTCAGCAAGTTCGCCTTGTCGATCATCATGTTAACTGGCGACGACCACGACGCGCTGGTGTAATAGTTTCTAAAACCGTCAGCGTTTGGCTCAAGTACCGCAAATGAGTCCACATCGGTTTGCTCCTGGGTTGCGTCTCCGCGACCTGGGTTGAACGGAACCTCGATGTCATAGCCTGACAGCTTGGCCGCTTCTTCAATCGCAACTGCGCCGCCCAAAACAATGATGTCAGCCAACGAGACCTGTTTGCCGCCACGTGCAGACTTGTTGAACTCGGCTTGTACTTGCTCGAGTTTTAGCAAGACACCGGCTAACTCTTCTGGGTTGTTAGCCGCCCAGCTGCGTTGTGGCTCCAAGCGGATGCGTGCGCCGTTAGAGCCACCGCGCATGTCAGTACCGCGGAAGCTAGAGGCTGATGCCCATGCGGTTCTGACTAATTCCTGGGTTGACAAGCCCGTGTCAATAATTGCTGCTTTCAGCTTTTTGACATCGCGGTTGTTGACCAGCTTATGGTCGACTGAAGGAATTGGATCTTGCCAGGTTAGGGTTTCGTTAGGCGTATCTGTTCCTAAATAGCGCGCAGCCGGTCCCATGTCACGGTGAGTGAGTTTGAACCACGCTTTTGCAAACGCCAGCTCGAACTCTTCAGGGTTGTCCTGGAAACGCTTAGAGATTTTGCGGTACTCAGGATCCATCTTCAGCGATAAGTCAGTGGTAAACATGATGGGCGCGTGACGCTTGCCCTCGATGTGCGCATCGGGTACTAAATTGGCTGCTTGCCCCTCAGCAGGTATCCACTGAATGGCGCCTGCAGGGCTGCGCGTTTGAACCCACTCATACGCGAATAAGTTATCTAGGTACTGTGTTGTCCACGCGATGGGGTTTACTGACCAAGCGCCTTCTAGGCCACTGGTGATAGTATCTTCAGCATTACCCTTGCCGCACTTGTTCGTCCAGCCTAGACCCTGTTCTTCGATAGCAGCTGCCGCGGGCTCAGGGCCTACACATTCCTCGGGGCTTTTTGCACCGTGGGCTTTACCAAAGGTGTGGCCGCCAGCAATTAAAGCAACGGTTTCTTCGTCGTTCATAGCCATGCGACCGAAGGTCTCACGGATATCTTTTGCTGCCAACAATGGGTCAGGGTTGCCATTAGGTCCTTCGGGGTTAACATAGATTAAGCCCATTTGCACTGCCGCCAAGGGGCGCTCAAGCTCGCGATTACCATGATAGCGCTTGTCGTCTAGGAACTCGTTTTCTGGTCCCCAATAGACTAAGTCGGGTTCCCAGTCGTCTTCACGACCACCGGCAAAACCAAAGGTTTTGAAGCCCATCGATTCAAGTGATACGTTGCCTGTTAATACCATCAGATCGGCCCATGACAGGCTGCGACCGTATTTTTGCTTGATCGGCCACAGAAGCCGTCGCGCTTTGTCTAAGTTTCCGTTATCTGGCCAGCTGTTTAGAGGTTCAAATCGCTGTTGCCCGCCACCTGCGCCACCCCGACCATCACTAACGCGGTAGGTGCCAGCGCTGTGCCACGCCATTCTAATGAAGAACGGGCCATAGTGACCGTAGTCTGAGGGCCACCAGTCTTGAGATTGAGTCAGTAGAGCTTCGATGTCAGATTTCACAGCATCCTGATCTAACTTTGAAAATTCGGCGGCGTAATCAAAGTCTTCGCCATAAGGATTTGATTGTGGCGCGTGTTGGCGCAGAGGGCTTAGGTTAATGGCTTCGGGCCACCAGAATTGCGTGGTTTTGGCCTCACTCATGGCACTAGCGCCCGATGATGCCGCCGTTAACGACAGCGTCATTGCTACAGCGCGCACCAAAGATCGTTTTTGTTTTTTCATGTTCGTCCAGCCTCCAGTTCATTACGTAAAGGTTCAAACGATAGGCACGTACAAGCCACAACATGCCGTCGCTGCGCATAATGTATGGGCTGTAGGACGTAAATGGAATTTGATATTTCCGAAGGGATTAATCGGTTTTTTTAATGAATTTAAAAAAACCGATTGGTTTAAGCGTAATTATTCTGATACCACAGCATTGGATTGTGTACCTAAATCGATGCTACCGCAGTCAGATCGAATACTCGTCGTTACAGTCTGCCCCGGTTGCAAGTACTGTTTGCGCTTGCTCTGAGCGTTAACAAACATACGCCATTTGATCTTTTCCGGTAAAAGTCCCATTAGGCGCTGAATTCGTGGCGATGGTGCTGCAAGAGCGCAACCTGATGGAGTGCCGGTTGCTAATAAATCGCCCGCCGCAAAGTCTTGAACGCCAGAGAGTTCGCTCAGGGTTTCAGCAGGCTGAAACACCAGGTTTTTGGTATTGTCCTGTTGGCGTATCTGGTTGTCGACTCTAAGCTCTAGGTTTAAGTTTAATAAATGCTTGAGGTCCTGCGGTTCTAGCAGGCACAACCATGGCCCAACCGGGCCAAAAGTCCGAAAACTTTTGCCCTTATAGAATTGCATCTGCGGAATTTGCAAATCACGCGCTGAGTAGTCGTTGACAATAACTAGGCCGGCAAGGTAATCCAGTATCGTGTCGGGTGTTACCGTCGTGGGCGATTGAATGGTACGCTTTAGAATGATGACAGATGATTGCTCTTTTAGATTTAAGCGTAGTTTTTTACGCTGGTTCAGAGAGTTGTCGCTGGCGTTCTTAGCGTTTTTCATTAAGCTCATGCCGCTAAAGCATCTGCGGGGATTAGCCCATACTGCCTCGTCTGGTCGTTAAACGTCACTAAAATCGAGGCGTCGTTGAAGTTTTGCGCCACTAAATGTTCGAGGTATTGTGTATTCAGGCCATCGTGCGTGTGGTTTTCGGCGTCAAACTCTAAGGCGTGGACCAGCGTATTGGCTCGCGTTTCGACGCTTTCTGTCTGCACCTCTAGGCCCAGTTCCGTCGAAAGCCGATAAGCAACCGCAATAAATATCAGAGAGACAATGATGGCCAGGCCCAGCGACCCGGCAATAATACGAGGTTTGAGCCCCGAATCGGTTGCCAGTAGAAGGGGGTGCAGCGGCATGGTTTAGGTGTCCTTAGCGTCAGGACCTTTGTAGGTTGATATTCCCGCAATTTGATAAACCAAGCAGTTGCCGAAGACCAACGAAATTGCGTTGAGCAAACCGAAGGCGATCAGAATGCCCTGCAGCAGAGGGTCGCCGATAATCTCAGGGAAGAACAGTGCGGTTGTTACAGCGACGGCCGCGACTATTCCGCGGACGGCACGATCGAGCGGTGAAAGATTCTTAATGGCCATTGTAGGCATCCTATCGTGGAAATCATTCGCAGATGCAAATGTGACACAAGTCACACTATTTTGTACAGTGAAGATCACAGATCACAGATCACAGACTACAGATTATTTATACCGTCGTGAACGGTAAATCACGGGAAATAGAGTAAACTGCAATCTTTGGGAAAATACTGACAATGAATACTTTGTTACGTGATGAGCTGTCGCCCCGCTTAGACTGCGAAAAAGTCCTCGAGGATCGCGCCGAGCGGATTTGCGATGATTTACAGCATCAGGGTTATTCGATACAGCCAAGCTGTTTGCCCGCTGACATTCTTTTAGCTTTGCAAGATCAAGTCATGACTTTGGGTGACAGCGAGTTTGTCAGAGCCGGTATTGGCCGCAATGCCCAGCATCATACAAACGATTTTGTGCGCTCCGATAAGGTTTGTTGGATGACGGGCGAAACGGCGCCAGGTGCAGCTTGGCTTGAATGGTGCGAGAGCCTTAGGGTGGCTATTAATCGACGCCTATTTATGGGCCTGTTCTCGTTTGAAAGCCACTATGCATGGTATCCGGCGGGCGCGTATTACAAGCGTCATTACGATGCTTTTCGTGGTCGCACGAACAGGGTTTTATCAGTAGTAGGTTACTTGAACAGTGAATGGGCCACAGATGATGGCGGAGAGCTTGTGCTATATAAAGACGCAAGCGATCGTGACGGTTTGAAAGTCACACCCTTGGCGGGTACGCTGGTGGTATTCTTGAGCGAGAACTTTCCTCATGAAGTGTTACCGGCTAGACGTGATCGATTTTCAATAGCGGGTTGGTATAGGGTAAACTCAAGCATTGGCGATGTGCTCGACCCTCCGCGTTGATTGGTACAAAGATTACTATGATGTATGGGCTGCGTTTCGGTTTTAGAGCTTTTTCCGGTGTAATCCTGAGCGTTGCGCTTTGCAGCTGCGGCGGTGGGGGCGGCAGTGGCAGCACTCCTTCGCAGCCACCGGTCACACAAGAGCCGGTTGACGATCGACTTTTGTTAAGTTTTTCAAGCGATCAAGAGGTCGTGAAATTTGTGCGCGATGGCTTCACGGAATCGGGTTTCGGCTGGGCTGCGGAGGTCGCGCTAGCGGCGGATGCCGTGGCTACCCCCGCGCCGACGTATTCGACAAGCTATCGTCTTGAGGCCGAAGTCGCCGAATCTGATCTGGTGCAATACAACGGTGAGCTGCTACTGGTTGCACCGTCGCGTTCTGGCGGGTGCTGTTTTGTTGCCGTTGACGCGGCAGTCGACGTAGCCGCTGATGCTCTATTTGCTCCTGTGCCGCCTTTTGTCGATGCAGAGGTGAGAGTGTTGGTAACGGATGCGTTGCAAATGAGTGTCACCGGTGAAGCGAGGATTCCTTTAAGCGAGGGTTTATTGGCGGAGGGGCTTTATCTCGATCAGGCTCAAGTGCAACTCGTCAATTCGAGTAGTTGGTGGGGCGCTTATGGTTGGAACAGCGAATCTGTCGGTGATTGGGCGGGCCAGATGCTGGAGATCTCAAATTGGTCTCTGACCGACCCTCTTACGCCAACACTCGAAGGTCAGCTCAGAATCGAAGGCGGCTATGTGCAGAGCCGTAAAGTGGGTTCGACCATTACCGTTATAAGCAGGTTTACACCTGAGCTACCAGATTATATTTATTACCCCAGTACTCAAGAGCAGTTAGATTCCAATGTTGCCGTTTTAGAGCAGCTCGATATCGATGCGATTTTACCTAAGATTCAATGGAACGAGGCAACAGTGCCGTCCCCAGCTGCGAGTGATTGTTTACGGGTAAATCCGGATCATAAGTGGGCGGGTAAAAGCACGCCCTATCCCGTCGTAACCTTGGTCACCCAAGTTGATGCTGCTACCGCGGAACCTTTGAGTATTCAGTGTTATCTCGGTGACATATCAGGCGTTTATGTGACGGCCGAGCATTTATATCTGTTGGAAAATGACCTAAGTTCCGCATCCGCCACTTTGGTACATCAGTTTGTGTTGCTTAACGGCACCGAGTATCAAGGATCAGGACGCGTTGACGGACAGCTTCTTCTGGGCGATCAGCGTGACTTCAGACTGAGTGAGAGCTCTGGATTTTTGCGTATGCTCACGACAACGATCACGGACGATCCAGACGACCGATTCGATCATCAGTTATGGATTTTGGATGCCAATGTTTTGGGTGGTGAACTGAGCGCCGTGGCGAAATTACCCAATGAAGTTCGCACTGAAATGATTGGAAAGCCGAACGAAGATTTGTACGGTGTTCGATTTTTAGGTGACAGGGCTTATGCGGTTACCTTTGAACGGCAAGATCCACTGTACGTGCTTGACCTAAGTGATCCAAAAGATCCTGCTATCGCTGGAAGTTTGGAGATACCTGGATTCTCAAATTTTCTTCATCCCGTCACCGATGACGTATTACTGGGCATTGGCCGGAATGAGTTGAATAGTCCCAAAATCGAGCTTTTCGATGTCAGTGATTTGGCTCGGCCTTTAAGTCTAGGTATCGTTGATCTGGCGCCGGATTTGTTATGGTCTTATACGCCTGCCGAATACGATCGGCGTGCTTTTACGGTCCTGAGCGGTGATTCTTATCGTTTCACCGTGCCCGTTAGCGGCACTACTGAGCTGGGCGGGATTTACACCCAGAAAAAACGCTTATACGGCTTTTCCATTGAGGGTTTTTCCACAGGCAACCAAGCAAGACTGGTGCCGCAAGGATATATGAGCGCTGCGGTAGATGACGTTAACGCTGCAGATGAACCTATGCGGTCAGTAATTGACGGCGATACGGTGTTATTTATTACGGGCACTTCAATGTACTTTGCACCCTGGTCGGATCTTTTTTCCACGGTCGGACCTAATTAGCCAATATTTTCGATGAAGCGATGCGCCGTCGCGATGCTCTGTGGGGACAATCCAGCCGCTTTGACATACACTTGTACCTGAATTAAGGAGTGTTGTTATGTTTAAACGATTTTTCAGCAAGCTAGGGGGCATCCTAAGCGCGCTACGTGGCTTTGTCTTAAATTTTATTACCTTTGCGGTTGTTGTTGCTGTGGTCTCAGCACTGGTTCAGTCTGTATTCGATCAGCCTGAAGAGCCAACAGCAGAAGGTAAGGTTTTGATGTTGGCTCCAAAAGGGTTGGTGCTTGATCAAGAGGTGTTTCCGGACGAGCTCGAGTTTCCCTTTAATGTGTCTGACGTAGAGCAAATTCAAACGCGTGATTTGGTGGCTTTATTGCGACGTGCCGCCGAGGATTCGTCGCTTGCCGCTGTAAGCATAGATTTCAGCGAGGTGGGTTTTTCGGGCCCAACCACGGCTTTGGCGATCGCTGAGGAATTATCTGCCCTGCGTGATACCGGAAAACCGATTATCGCCTATAGCCGCGCTCTAGGTACAGGCAGTTACTTAATGGCTTCGCAAGCGGATGAAGTGTTTATTCACCCGGCTGGAGCTCTGTCAATTTCAGGTTTGGGCGGGTATCGAGACTACACGCGAGACTTGACCGATAAATTGCGCGTTACTATACACAATTATTCACAGGGCGATTATAAGTCGGCGACAGAGGGCCTTACTCGGCAAGACATGAGCGACGCTGATCGTGAACAGCGCACCGAACTGCTTCAGCCGATTTGGCAGGAAATGAAAGCTCGCATGGCACTAGCAAGAGATGTCGAGCCGGCTGTTATACAAAGCATGGCGGATGATTACTCGGTCCCGCTCCTGGGCGAGGCTGGTTACCACAACTTGGCCCAAGCAGAATCAATGGGCTTGATCGATGGCACCATGAACTTTCCGGAATATCGCGAATACATGATGGAACGCTTTGGTAAAATCACCAAAGATGGTCGCGATACTTATCCGCATATTTCGATGGATGAATATGCGTCGTTAAGTAAGAGTACGCCCGAGCAGCATGAAGACGCTGTGGCTGTTGTGTTTGTGCAGGGTGGTATTCAAGAAGGGCCTCAAGGCCCGGGTGTTGCTGGGGCCGACGATATCGCGAACTTGCTGCGCACTGCGTATTCCAAAGATAGCACTAAGGCGATTGTACTGCGCGTAAACAGTCCTGGCGGTTCGATTATCGCCAGCGAAATGATTCGCGATGAAGTATCTGCCGCGCAACGTAAAGGTATCCCTGTGGTTGTAAGTATGGGAGATGTTGCGGCTTCTGGTGGTGTTTGGGTGAGCATGTCGGCCGATAAAATATACGCCGAGCCCACAACGATTTCAGGCTCCATTGGTGTAGCTGTTGCCTTTCCTACTTTCGAGCGAGTTATGGACTGGGCAGGTGTGAGTTTTGATGGTGTGACCACGGCCGAAAATGCAGGCTGGTCGCCGGTGCTACCTATGACCGATAAGTTGGATGCGCTTTTCGCGCGTTGGGCTTCGACGGCCTACGACCGGTTTGTTAATTTGGTGGCGGAAGGGCGTAACAAAGAACCAGACTATATTCGCTCGATTGCGGGTGGTCGTGTATGGATAGGTAGCAAAGCTCAAGAGTTGGGTTTGGTCGACGCCATGGGTAACTTGGATACAGCTATTGCTGCGGCAGCTGAGCTGGCTCAGTTGGAAGGCCACAGCGTGGATTATGTGACCAAGAAACCCTCTAAGGCCATGATGATCCTAAAAGAATTGCAAGGCGATATTGGGGTACGAGTATCTAGCGAAGTGATTACCTTTAGCGACTACATGAGCCGCATCTTTGATGTGTTTGAAGACGTCTCAGAGCCGAGGGCTACGGTTCTTTGCACAGAGTGCATGGTCGAACTTTAAGTTACGCAGGGCCAGACGACATGTCGTCCGGCCCCTTGCATTGCGCCCCTGAGTTATTGACAGCTGCTAACAGACGGTTCCCTAGAGTCAGAAAGCCACTCGGTCCGCAAATAGATCACTCCAGTTGCAACAAAATGCTCAAAGACGGGTGTTGACCAATCCCATCAGAGCCTGAGTTGATTCGTCAAATCCACTTAAATCCGCCTCTCGTGGCAGCAGCTCGTTGGTGAGCTTTTTACCTAGTTCAACGCCCCATTGGTCGAATGAGTTAATTCCCCACAAGGAGCCCTGAACAAAGACCTTATGTTCGTAGAGGGCGATCAGTGCTCCAAGTGTTGATGGGGTTAGCTGCTCCATTAGGATCATGGTTGATGGTTTGTCGCCGGGATAGTCACGGTATGCTTGGCTATCAGGTGCTGGTTTTCCACTCATTAAAGCCGATGCTTGCGCTATCATGTTGACCAACAAAGTGCGGTGGTGGGTGTTGTCGCTAAGGGTATCTTGCAAAGCGCCAATAAATTCGACTGGAATAGTGTGAGTGCCTTGGTGCATGAGTTGGAAAAACGCGTGTTGCCCGTTTGTGCCCGTCTGTCCCCAAACGATTGGGCCCGTTGCCGTGCCAGCTTTCGTATTATCGCGGAGGGTACTTTTGCCATTGCTTTCCATATCAAGTTGTTGCAGATAAGCGCTTAACAAACCCAGCCGTTCGCAATAAGGTATGACTGCTTGCGTTGAATATTTCAAGAAGTTGATGTTCCAAATGCCTATTAATGCCATCAATACCGGAATGTTTTGATCCAGGGGAGCCTCGGCAAAATGTTTGTCTAGGGCGTGTGCACCTTGCAGAAGTTCAGTAAATGCCTGAGCCCCTACAGCGCAGGCGATGCCAAAGCCAATACTTGACCAAAGAGAGTACCGCCCGCCGACCCACTCTTCAAAGGGAAGCACACGCTCAGCGGCGACACCGTAGCTTACCGCATTAGAGGCACTGGCTGTTAGCGCGATTACGTGCGGCGAAGATTCCACCTGCTTAATGCGGAGTCCTTCACGCAACCAAGAGAGTGCTGTCTTTGCATTTAGAAGAGTTTCTTGCGTGGTAAAGGTTTTGCTGGCAATAGCAACCAAGGTGGTTTCGGGATTAAGTGTCTTGAGTAGTGAGTAGATTTCCGCACCGTCGACATTCGAAATAAAATGCACCGTTAAGGTGTTATGTCGAAATTCGCGCAGCGCCTCGTACACCAATTTAGGTCCGAGGTCCGAGCCGCCGATCCCGATATTTACGATATCGGTAATGACCTTGCCTGTATGCCCCAGCCACTTACCGGAGCGGATTTGCTCTGCTGCTGTAAGCATCTGGGCTCGTTGCTGGTACACCGTGTCGCGGTACGCGCTGGTCAGCGAAGATATATCGCCAAAATCACGCAGTGCGGGGTGAAGCACCGCTCTATTTTCGCTGGTATTTATGGGTTGTCCGGCGAGCATCGCCGAGCGGTGGTTCGCGAGAGGTGATAACGCTGTGAATTCGAGTAAAAGCTTGATTTGACCTTGGGCTACCTTATTCTTTGATAGGTCAATACGTAGCCCTGCAGCTTCGAAAGTCAGTTCGCTGACGCGGTTTGGTTCCTGCGTAAATAAAGCAGTGATGCTGGGGGTGTCGGCGACAGCGTTCTGAAGTTGGGCCCAGATGGCGCTTTGTTCCGGTCGAAAGTCTAACACGTGATATGATCCTTGCTGCGATGGTGCGATTAGATGTGCCTAAATGTTACCATAAGCGAGCTGCGAAGTAGGTGCTCTTGTGAATCTGGCAGGTTTGAATAGGTATGAATGAAGACGAGTACTGGATGGGTCGAGCGTTGCTGCAAGCAAAGCAGGCATACGCGTGCGGCGAAGTCCCCGTGGGCTGCGTCATTATACAAGACGGCGAGATCTTAGGTAGTGGACATAACTCGGTGATTGGGTCTGCTGATGCCAGTGCCCATGCCGAGATTGTGGCTTTGCGTGAGGCCGGCAGACAGATTGGTAATTATCGACTGGTTGATGCTAGTCTCTACGTCACGCTAGAGCCGTGTCTGATGTGCGTCGGAGCGATGGTGCACGCACGAGTTAAGCGTCTGGTGTTCGCCGCCAGAGAGCCAAAAGCAGGTGCAGTATGCAGCCGTTGTCATGCCTTTAACTTTGACCATCTGAATCATAAGGTGCAGTGGCAAGGTGGCGTTTTAGGACAGCAGGCAGGCGAGCTTTTGCACTTGTTCTTCGAAGAGAGACGACTGCTTAAAAAGTCCGAGCGTGCTGCTAAATCGTAAAGTTCAGTAACCAGGTGCGCGAAAAGCGATTAGCGCTTGTTTCAGAACCCCAAAAGGCGAAGCTCCTGTAAGCTTTCGGGTAGGAAGTCGCGGCTGTTGTGTCGCTCTATCTCTTGTCCCTGTGTGATGTCCCGCCATAATAAAATATTGGAGTAGTGGCGGATGTTCTGAACATAGGTCACCGCCTCCGCTCCGCGGGCGTACCCAAATCGTAAGGTGCGGTAATAAGTGGGCTTTTGAAGTTTTGGTAAATACTGCATTAGGTCGCCCCAAACCATGGGGTTGTCGCCTTTTTGAGCCGTTAATTTGCGAGCATCTTGTAAGTGTCCCATGCCAATATTGTAGGCTGCCATTGCCATGTAGGTCCGGTCGGGTTCAGCGATTGAGGGGTCGAGGCGGCGCTTGAGTTTGTTGAGATATCGCGCACCACCACGCAGGCTTTCTAGTGGGTCCATGCGATTTTTAACGTTTAATTCTCTTGCTGTTCTCTGCGTTAACATCATCATGCCGCGAACGCCAGTAAAGGACTTCGCTTTGGGATCCCAGTGCGATTCTTGATACGAAATAGCGGCTAGCAAGTTCCAGTCGATATTGTACTCATGCGCTACTTGGCGAATTGTATGTTCATAGTCGGGCAGAACTGTTTCCATATTTTGCGAAAACGTGAACGTGCCGGCGCGAGACACGAGCGGCTCGTAGCTGAAAAATTCTTCTGCTAGCCCCGGTAAAACCCCGTCGATTTTTACTTCACTTAAAAACAAGTTGGCCGCCTCTGTGAGAGTGTCGCTTTGTGAATCGTTCGTTACAAACCAAACAAGTTGTTGTTGGTCTCCAAACTTAAAGGCCTCCTTTAAGCGAGGAAACAGCGGTTGCTGTAAGCTGAAATCGTAGTCGTCGACTATGGCAAAGGGGCTATCTTCTGATATTTGATCGAGTAAATCCGCCGAGTCAGTGCTGGCGATTACCCTCCAGTGAAGCTGCGGATGTGACGTTCGCAGCTTCTCTAGAAGCTCTAGATGACTTGAGCTGGCTGTGACCAAGATGGTGTGGTCGTATAAATCGGTTATCGACAAGGGTCGGAACTCGCCACTGCGGTAAATCAATAAGGGTTGTACGTCAAAATAGCTTTGTGTATGTGGGAATTCTTGGGCTCTTGATGCGCTAAGGCTTAATCCCGCACTGGCGATGTCCGCTGAGCCTTCGCGTAAATTTCTAAAAATTCCTGTGATGGTGCTTTCCGTGATGACGTTGAGCTCTACACCTAATTGGTCTGCAAACCGTTGGGTAAGCTGATACTCAAATCCGGTGGGTCCGGTATTGTCGCGATAGTAGGTCGTGGGGCTAGTACGTGTGACCACCGTGAGGTAGCCCCGCTCTTTGACCTCTAGAAGCGTATCTTTTTGCTCGCAGGCCGCCAGAATAATCGCCAACATTAAGGTGGCGCCTAATTTCAGTGATTTTCCCCTTAAAAAGCGTGACTTTCTGCGCCTATTCGTCGCCAGCGCAAGCGAACTGAGGTACACTTCGCTGCTTTCTTGCACTCTATAGCATGGAGCTAAATAAAGCATGCTCATTCTCCGCGGTGGCGCTGCACTTTCAGAATTTCGTATCGCTAAAATTAACGATCAATTGCTCTTAGATCAATCCCCAGTTGCGGTAAGCTCTACTTATTACGCCTACCTAGTGCAGCTCAGATCTGATTTGTCGGACCAAGGCCGGCAGATACTGATGGATTTACTGGCGGCTGACGAAGTGGTAGATGGCCAGAGTAATGCGCCCGTGTGTGTGGTGTCGCCCCGATTGGGCACGATTTCACCCTGGTCGTCTAAAGCAACGGATATCGTGAACCACTGTGACATAGAAGCTGTTATACGTGTCGAGCGCGCACTCGTTTTTGTGCTCGATGGTGATATCGGTTCGGGTAAAATTCCGGCTGTTTTCTACGACCGCATGACCGAGTCGGCAGTCACGCGCTGGGGCGCGTTGGACGCTTTTTTTACTGCTGCAGAGGCGGCGCCGATGACATCCGTGGATATCATAGGGCAAGGGCGTCCAGCGCTCGAACACGCCAACAAAGCCCTCGGTTTGGCGCTGGCTGAGGATGAAATCGACTACTTGGTCGAGAGTTTTCAGGGTTTAAAGCGTAATCCCTCCGACGTTGAGCTGATGATGTTCGCCCAGGCAAACTCGGAGCACTGTCGTCATAAAATTTTTAATGCCACCTGGACCATTGACGGTGTCGATCAGCCACACTCTTTGTTTGGCATGATTCGCAACACCTACAACTTGGCTGGTGATAACGTCTTGTCAGCTTATTCGGACAACGCTGCGGTGGTTAAAGGGCCCGAAGCGTACCGTTTTTATCCAAACTCAGTAACAGGCTCGTATTCGGCGTCGTTTGAGCCCGTGCACTTGCTCATGAAAGTCGAGACCCATAATCACCCAACGGCTATTGCACCTTTTCCTGGTGCGGGCACAGGGTCTGGTGGTGAAATACGAGACGAAGGCGCGGTAGGGCGCGGATCCAAACCCAAAGTTGGACTGGCCGGCTTTTCGGTTTCGGGCTTGAACTTGGAGCAGTTTCCGAGGCCTTGGGATAGCGACTATGGCAAGCCCGGTCGCATTGTCTCAGCGCTCGATATTATGCTTGAGGGCCCAATTGGTGGTGCGGCGTTTAATAACGAGTTTGGACGTCCAAACCTAAGCGGATACTTTCGCAGCTTTGAGCTTACAGTTACCCAAGATGGCGATACAAGCGTGTATGGATACCACAAGCCTATCATGATCGCCGGCGGTTACGGCAACATCCGTCAGGAACATGTGGAAAAAGGTGAATTCAGCGCCGGTGCGCACTTAATCGTACTTGGCGGCCCGGCAATGCAAATAGGTTTAGGTGGAGGCGCAGCCTCCTCGATGGCGAGCGGTAGCTCGGCTGAAGATTTAGATTTTGCTTCGGTACAGCGGCAGAATCCCGAGATGGAGCGACGCTGCCAAGAAGTCATCGACCGTTGCTGGCAGTTGGGTGAGTCGAATCCGATTGCCTTTATTCACGATGTTGGCGCTGGCGGTCTTTCAAATGCATTGCCCGAGTTAGTAAAAGACGGCGGGCGCGGAGGACACTTTCAGCTGCGCGACGTGCCCAACGATGAGCCCGGCATGTCACCTTTGGCGCTTTGGTGCAACGAGTCTCAAGAGCGTTACGTCCTTGCTGTAGAGCCCGAAAATTTAGAGGTTTTTCGGGCCTTTTGTGAGCGCGAGCGTTGCCCTTTTGCGGTTGTAGGTGTTGCCACCGAAGAGAAGCACATTGCGGTTGCTGATGGCTACTTTGATAATACGCCTGTTGACCTGCCTATGTCGGTTTTGTTTGGCAAGCCACCTAAAATGCACCGCTCGGTAGAGCGTAAAGCCACTGTGGCAAGCGCGCTAGACATTCAATGTACCTTTGCCGATGCCTTGGATCGAGTTCTGAGCCATCCGACGGTCGCGAGTAAGTCGTTTTTGATTACCATTGGCGATCGCTCTATTACGGGTATGGTTGCCCAAGATCAGATGGTGGGCCCATGGCAGGTACCTGTGGCTGACTGCGCGGTCACCACCGTTGATTACCAAGGTTATGTTGGCGAAGCCATGGCGATGGGCGAACGAACGCCTGTGGCACTTATTTCTGGTCCAGCATCGGGTCGTCTGGCTGTGGCAGAGGCAATAACCAATTTGGCGGGTACGCAAATCGGACAGCTATCGGACATAAAGTTGTCTGCGAACTGGATGTGTGCGGCAGGTTATCGTGATCACGACGCGATTTTGTACGATACGGTAGAAGCAGTTGGAATGCAGTTTTGCCCGGATCTTGGCCTGACCATTCCGGTGGGTAAAGATTCCATGTCCATGCGCACCGTGTGGTCAGAAGGTGAAGAAAAGTCGGTGACAGCTCCTGTGTCACTGGTTATTTCAGCGTTTACGCCTGTGTTAGACGTGCGCCGCACGGTTACACCCCAGCTAGCGCACGATGCCGAGGCGCCAATCTTGTTGCTCGATCTCGGTCGTGGCGCTAATCGTTTGGGCGGGTCGGTGCTGGCACAAAGCTTTGGACAGCTGGGAGATCGTTGCCCAGATGTCGACGCAGATTCAGTTCGCGCCTTGTTCGAACTTATTCAGTGGGCGGTCAGCGAAGACGCTTTGCATGCCTATCACGATCGCTCTGACGGCGGTGCGCTCGTCTCTGTTTTAGAAATGGCCTTTGCAGGCCACGCAGGCTTAGAGCTGTCTTTGCCAGTGGCAAGTGATCAATTGTTAAGTGCGATGTTTAGCGAGGAAATCGGTGCGGTTGTTCAGGTGAAGGCTAATCGTGCCGATGCCTTCATTAGTCGTTGCGAGGCTTTGGGTCTGGAAGATTGCATTCTCCCCTTGGGCTTCGCCAATGATTCGGACGATATCACCCTAGCGGTTGAAGAAGGCACTGTTTTGGTGGAATCAAGGACCACGCTTCACAAGCTCTGGGCGCGCACGAGTTACGAAATTCAAAAGCTTAGAGATAACCCGGAGTGTGCAGAGCAAGAGTACAATGGCATAAGGGCTAATGACCCGGGAATGTCAGTGCGCCTGGGCTTTGACCTCAATGATGATATTGCCGCACCTTATTTAAACTTGACCACCAAACCCAAATTCGCCATTTTGCGAGAGCAGGGTGTGAACGGTCAGGTTGAAATGGCAGCAGCCTTTGATCGCGCCGGTTTTGACGCTGTTGATGTGCACATGAGTGATTTGGTGTCGAGGCGTGTTAGGCTTCAGGATTTTAAAGGTTTAGTGGCGTGCGGAGGCTTCTCGTTTGGTGATGTGTTGGGCGCCGGCTCAGGTTGGGCTAAATCTATTCTATTTAACCGGGCCTTGTCCGATGAGTTTCAAGCGTTCTTCGATCGTAATGACACCTTAAGCTTAGGCGTTTGCAATGGCTGTCAGATGCTGTCGCAGCTGGCACCTCTTATTCCAGGCACAGCGCACTGGCCCCGGTTTCAGCGCAACACCTCCGAGCAGTTTGAGGCGCGCGTTGCTTTGGTAGAGGTGGTGGCCTCGCCGTCAATTGTACTGCAGGGTATGCAGGGCAGTATTATGCCAATTGCCGTGGCTCACGGAGAAGGGCGGGTACAGTGGGATGATGTAAATAGTCAGGCCAAAGCCTTGAATTCGGGATTAGTAAGCCTCAAGTATGTAGATAATCAGCTTCGCACAACGGAAGTGTATCCGAGCAATCCTAACGGCTCGCCACAGGGTGTGACCGGATTTTGCAGTCAAGATGGTCGGGTTACGATTATGATGCCGCACCCAGAGCGAGTTTTTAGAGCGGTGCAAAACTCGTGGTGTCCAGAGGATTGGAAAGAAGATGGAGCATGGATGCGTCTATTCCGTAACGCTAGGGTATGGATGAGTTAGAAAAAGTAAGGGGCAGGTAAAGCCTGCCCATAATTAGAGCGGCAAACGGTCAGTGTCGTGAAAAGAGTCAATAATTCTATGAGTAAGCTATGTTAAACCGTTATTCCCTCTGGAAAAATTTGCTTGTGTTGGTCATTGTGCTTTTTGGGTTTGTGTATGCGGCCCCAAACTTGTATGCGCCTGATCCTGCTATTCAGATAACGAGCGCAAGCAGTGGCCAAACTATTACGGACGCAACCTTAAAGCGCGCTTTGCAGTCCCTAGAGGCATCTGATGTTGGTCACTTTGGTGAATCGATATCAGAAAATGGTCGCAACGCTTTAATTCGTCTGAAGTCTGCTGATCAGCAGCTAGTGGGGCAGGCTCGTGTCGCACGTGCCTTGGGCGATGGCTATATTGTCGCTTTAAATTTAGCGCCCACAACGCCTGAATGGCTGACCGATTTGGGCGCTCAACCCATGAAGTTGGGCTTAGACTTGAGTGGTGGTGTGCATTTTAAGCTCGAGGTCGATGTTGATGCCGCGCTTGAACGAAGGCACGAGTATTATTTGACCGCGGTTAAAAAATTGCTTCGTGAAAGTCGAATCAGGAGCCTAGTTGATTTGGACGAGCAGGGTGCTGTTGTTTCTCAGTACGGCAGTGAGCAAGAGCGCGAAGATGCGCGCAGTGCGATTGCGGAAGAAATGCCCGAACTGATGCTTGATCGTCTAGACGAACAAGGCGGCCAGTTCGGCTTGAAGGTGAGCATGACCGAGCAGGCTAAGTCTCAGCTTGTTGACTACGCGGTAGCCCAGAACTTAACGACCCTGCGTAATCGTGTAAATGAACTGGGTGTGTCTGAGCCGCTGGTGCAGCGCCAGGGCCGTAATCGTATTGTGGTCGAGCTTCCCGGTATTCAAGACACCGCGGAAGCCAAACGGATTTTGGGTAAAGTCGCGAACCTAGAGTTTCGCTTGGTGGCTAGCAGTAATGCACGACCCTCAGAAAAGCAGCGGTTTGAATATCGCAGCGAAGATCGTCTGGGTATGAGCGAGTGGTTGGAGCGAGACGTTATTATAACTGGCGAGCGCGTTTCGAATGCGGCAGCGGGGTTTGATCAAAATGGTCGCCCGAATGTGAGTATTAGCCTCGACAGCGAAGGCGGTACCCTTATGTCGCGTGCGACACGCAATAACGTTAAACGTCGTATGGGCGTCTTGTTCATCGAACGCAAATATAAGACCTCTTACGCGGTTGCTGCCGATGGCAGTGATGTCATTACCAAAGTGCCCTACGATGAAAAACGTATTTTGACAGCGCCAGTTATTCAACAGGCCTTGGGTGCTCAGTTTCAAATCACGGGCTTGGACAGTCCGCTCGAGGCGAGCGAGCTGGCTTTGATGTTGCGTGCCGGTGCATTGGCGGCTCCGATCTCATTTGTTGAAGAGCGAACCGTCGGGCCATCGCTGGGTGCCGAAAATATTGAGCTTGGTGTGAAATCTGTGCAGCTGGGCTTGGCCTTTGTTGTCATTTTTATGCTGCTCTACTACCGAGTGTTTGGCGCGGTGGCAGTGGTCGCTTTGGGTTGTAACCTTGTGTTACTGCTGGCTTTTATGTCTTTATTAGGCGCTACTCTAACGCTGCCCGGTATTGCTGGTATCGTGCTCACAGTGGGTATGGCGGTAGACGCCAACGTGCTGATATTTTCCAGGGTTCGAGAGGAGCTTAATGGCGGCTCAAGTGCCCAAATGGCTATTCATAAAGGGTTTGAGCAGGCCTTGAGCACGATCTTGGATGCGAATATCACCACCCTGATTGTGGCTGTTATTCTATACGCCGTGGGAACAGGGCCCATCAAGGGATTTGCCGTTACTTTATCACTAGGTATTTTGACCTCGATGTTTACCGCCATTGTTGGAACCAGAGCCCTAATTAACTTCATTTACGGTGGTCGTAAAGTTAAGACCCTATCCATAGGGGGAGTCGCAAAGTGAAAATTATCGATTTTATGGCATGGCGCCGATTCGCCGCGGGTTTGTCCGCCACGTTGATTTTGGCAAGTATTGTATCACTAGGTACTAAAGAGCTGAGTTGGGGTTTGGATTTTACCGGTGGGACCTTGGTTGAGGTTGAATATGCCGATTCGGCTGATTTAAGTGCTATTCGTCAGACCCTGCAATCACGTGGTTACGCTGGGGCTATTGTTGTGAGCTTCGGGACCGATCGCGACGTACTGATTCGATTGCCGGCAGGCACCTCCGACGAGCAGGGTGCCGCTTTGTTGGGTATCTTACAAACCGAGTCTGAGGTAGACGTAGAGTTGCGTCGAATTGAATTTGTTGGGCCTCAGGTTGGAGAGGAGCTTCGCGAGCAGGGTGGTTTAGCGATGTTGCTGGCCCTTGGCTTGGTGATGCTGTACATCGCCTTTCGGTTTCAGTTGAAGTTTGCTCTCGGCGCCGTAGGTGCCCTAGCTCATGACGTAATTCTTGTGCTCGGCTTTTTTTCGCTGTTTGATTTAGAGTTCGACTTGACGGTCTTGGCTGCGATTTTGGCCGTCATTGGTTATTCCTTAAATGATACGATTGTCGTCAGTGATCGTATCCGCGAAAACTTTCGTAAGTTACGGCGTACGGATCCACTAGAAGTGATTAATCAATCCTTAAGCGAGACGCTCGGGCGTACTTTGGTCACTTCGTTGACGACCTTGCTGGTGCTGATTTCTCTGGCCGTTGTTGGCGGCGAGATGATCCATGGTTTTGCCGTAGCACTGCTCGTGGGTGTTTTAGTGGGAACTTACTCGTCGATTTACGTGGCGGCAAATTTGCTGATTGTTCTGGGTGTGAGCAAAGAAGACTTGATTGTTCCGGTTCCCGAGGGCGAGGAAGATTTAGCGCTAGAACCCTGAGCTAAATCGATGGGGGCAGACCCCTTTAGGTCTGAGCCCCAATTTCCTTGCTAGTGCCCCTTAGCTTTGGACGCGACGATTTGCAACACAGATTTGAATGCGCGCGGGTTGCCCGCAACTACATTGCCAGACTCCATGAATTTCTCGCCGCCGTCGAAGTCGCTGACCAGGCCGCCGGCTTCTTTCACCAAGAGTATACCTGCCGCCATATCCCACGGCGCTAGTCCCATTTCCCAGAACGCGTCTAGACGTCCCGCGGCGACGTAGGCTAAGTCCAAAGAGGCAGCCCCGGCACGTCGAATTCCGGCGCTGCGAGAGGCTATTTCAGCCAAGGTGGCCGAGTAATTGGGTAGATTCTCGGCACAATGACCCTTAAATGGAATGCCTGTGCCCACTAAGGCCGACTCTAAGCCCTGTGTGTTGGAGACGCGGATTCTGCGGCCGTTAAACTGTGCCCCGCGACCTCGAGAGGCGGTAAATTCTTCGCGTAAAACGGGGTTGTGAATAACCGCGTGTTCGAGTTTTCCCTTGTAGGTGCAGGCAATCGAGACTGCGTAGTGAGGAATGCCTCTTATATAATTGGTGGTTCCGTCTAGCGGGTCGATAATCCAGACGTACTCGGCGTCTTCAGGACCAGTTCTGCCCGACTCTTCTCCGAGGAACGCGTGATCAGGATAGGTTTTTGCCAGCTGTTGAATAATTTCTCTTTCTGAGTTTCGATCGACTTCCGAAACGAAGTCATTGGTGCCTTTGCTGTCGATTGGAAGGCGGTCGAGTTCATCTGCCGCGCGAGCGATCATATCGCCGGCCTTGCGAGCTGCGCGCAAGGCAATACTAACCATTGGTTCCATGGTATTAGGGTCCTGCTGAATTAAGCGGGCGAGTATACCAGTGCTACTGCTCCTTCGCACGGAGAAAACTGGTACACTTTGTCACTAATTTAGTAGCGAGAAATGTAATGTTTGAGTCTGTCCGTGTTGTTTTGGTAGAGCCATCGCATCCTGGAAATATCGGTGGTGTTGCACGCGCCATGAAAAACATGGGGTTTACGAACTTAGTGTTGGTTAAGCCCCGACGCTTCCCCGACGAGGAGGCGACTTGGCGTGCGGCTTCCGCGGCCAATATTTTAGACACCACCAGGGTCGTATCGAGTGTCGAGGAAGCTATTGCGGACTGTCATTTTGTCGTGGGTACGAGCGCTCGTGAGCGGCGCATCCCGTGGCCGATATTAGACTCGCGCCGCGCGGCAGTTCAAATTCGAAGTGAGTCTGCTAAAGGGCAGGTCGCGATGCTGTTTGGGCGTGAGGACAGAGGGCTAACGAACGATGAGCTGCAGTTGTGTGATCTGCATGTGAATGTCCCAACGGATGATGCTTACCGTTCGCTAAACCTCGCCATGGCGGTCCAGATCTTGTGCTACGAGCTGCGAATGCAGGCCCTGTACGACAAGTTGCCCGTGCTTGCCGATGAGGAATGGGATGCGCCGTTTGCGACGAAAGAGGCGATGCAGCGTTTTTACGAACATTTAGAGCAAACTTTGATAGACATAGAATTCCTAGATCCCGAGGCGCCGCGTCAGCTGATGACCCGATTGCAGCGGCTATACAACCGCATGCGGATCGATGAGATGGAGCTGAACATTTTAAGGGGCATGTTGACGGGCACGCAAAGGGTGGTTTTCGAGCGTAGTGCACTTCGTGCGGAACTCCAGCAGAAGACGGACGAACATGAGTAACAAACCGATTTACTTAGATTATTTAGCGACGACGCCAATTGCGCCCGAGGTCAGGGATGCAATGATGAGCTGTCTTGATGAGTCAGGTGATTTTGGTAATCCGGCATCGCGCACTCACGTGTATGGCTGGCAGGCCGAGCATCGTGTAGAAGTTGCTAGAGGTGCAGTTGCAGATCTTATTGGTGCCGATCCGCGCGAGATTATTTTTACCTCCGGTGCAACCGAGGCCAATAACCTTGCGATTAAAGGCGTGTTTGAGGCCCTAAATTTTTCGGGCCATTTTGTGACCAGTGCCATTGAGCATAAAGCCGTTTTAGACCCAGCTAATTACCTGCAGCGTAAAGGGGTTGGCGTGTCGTTTTTGCCCGCCACGAAAGAGGGCTTGGTCGATATCGGCGTTCTGGAACGATCGCTGCGTGCAGATACCAGACTGGTCTCGATTATGTGGGTTAACAATGAGCTTGGTACGATTAACCCGATAAAAGAAATCGGGCAGTTGCTTAAGTCGAAAGGCGTGTTGTTGCATGTCGATGCAGCCCAGGCCGCAGGGAAATTGTTGATTGATTTAGCGGATGTGCCAGTCGACTTACTGTCGCTCTCGGCGCACAAGTTCTACGGTCCCAAGGGCATCGGTGCCTTGTTCGTCCGCAAGGGCGTAACGCCGGCCCCGGTGGCTCAAGTGCATGGTGGTGGCCACGAGCGCGGGTTTCGCAGTGGGACATTGCCCACGCATCAGATTGCCGGTTTTGGTGCTGCGGCAAGGCTTGCCGAAGATCGCTGGGATGAGGATCAATCACACTACGACCACTTGGGTCGCTATATGACCCAGCGTTTGCTCGATATTGAGGGTGCAACACTAAACGGTAGTTTAAAGACGCGGTTACCGCAGGCCGCTAATGTGTCTTTCGATGGCGTAGAGGGTGAGGCGCTGCTGTCTGCACTGGTTGGTATAGCGATTTCTTCGGGGTCAGCGTGTAACTCGGCGGTCATGAAGCCGTCACACGTGCTGTTGGGTATTGGCGCAGGTCGTGCCCGTTCGGATAGCGCTCTTCGTTTTAGTCTTGGGCGCGCTACCACCCGCGAAGACATCGATGTCGCGATCGACGAGCTTGTGATAACGCTTAAAATGTTACGCGGTAACCCCTTGGATTAGCGAAGAAAATTAGGGGCTGAGAGTGGTAAAAAAACCAGAGTGTTAAGATGCGCGATGAGGCTAAAGTCCGTATAATATGCGCCCAACTCGGGATGCTCCCGAGCCCGATATTGAATAACACGACTTGGAGTAGTATTGATGGCAGTACAACGCACTTTATCTATCGTTAAACCCGATGCGGTCGGAAAAAACGTCATCGGCGAGATTTACTCTCGTTTTGAATCTAACGGCTTAAAAATTGTTGCCGCTAAAATGGTGCGTTTGACCGATGCTACCGCGGGCGGGTTTTACGCCGAGCACAAAGAGCGTGGGTTTTTTCCAGACCTGATCGAGTTCATGACATCTGGTCCTGTTATGGTTCAGGTGCTAGAGGGTGAGAACGCCGTCATGAAAAACCGCGAATTGATGGGCGCGACCAATCCGAAAGAAGCGGCGGCAGGCACCATTCGCGCGGACTTCGCTCAATCAATTGACGCCAACGCAGTTCATGGTTCAGATTCGCCGGCATCAGCCGAACGTGAAATCAACTATTTTTTCGCGCAAACGGAACTGTGTGATCGCGCCTAATGAGTACTGAAGCGCTTCCTTTTGATGGTCGCGATTTTCGAGTGAACTTGCTCGGGTTGACCCGTGTGCAGATGGAAGCGTTTTTTGCTGAGCTCGGAGAGAAATCTTTTCGAGCTCAGCAGGTAATGAAATGGATTCATCATCATGGCGTATGTGATTTTGACGCCATGACCAATTTATCAAAAGCACTTCGGACTATGCTTAAAGAGCGCGCTTGCGTTCAGCCACCTGAGGTGGTCAGTCGTCATGATTCAGTCGACGGTACTCGCAAGTGGCTAATTCGTTCGATAGAGGGCGGTTTGGTCGAGTCAGTTCTTATTCCTGACGGAGACCGTGCGACCCTATGTGTGTCCTCTCAGGTCGGGTGCAGTTTGGATTGCAGTTTTTGTTCGACCGGCAAGCAGGGTTTTGAGCGCGATCTTTCCGCATCAGATATTATCGGTCAGGTCTGGCTTGCGATTGATTCCTTTAACGCATTCCAACCCGGTAGTGACCGAGTCGTGACTAATGTAGTCATGATGGGCATGGGCGAGCCGTTGCTAAATTTTGATGCCGTGGTCTCGTCCATGGATCTCATGATGGACGATTTGGCGTACGGTTTATCAAAACGCCGTGTAACACTCAGTACTTCAGGTGTCGTTCCAGCGCTGGATAAACTGGCCGAGGTAAGTTGTGTCAGTCTCGCAGTGTCATTGCATGCTCCTAATGATGCTTTACGGAATCAGCTGGTTCCGATTAATAAAAAATATCCAATCGCAGAATTACTGGCTAGCGCACAACGGTATTTGGATGCACAAAACGATCGAAAGCGAGTCGTCACGATAGAGTACACGCTGATTGCAGGCGTCAATGATCAGGTAGAGCATGCCAAAGAGTTGGCTGTTTTACTGAAACATTTCCCCTGTAAAATCAACTTGATACCATTTAATACTTTCCCGGGGTCTTCCTATCAGCGACCCAGTGGTAACGCCGTGTCTAGATTTTGGCAAGTGTTGATTGATGCCGGCTTTATTGTCACCGTGCGAACCACGCGAGGGGACGATATCAGCGCTGCGTGCGGGCAGTTAGTGGGTGATGTTGTCGACAGGACTAAGCGGTCGCAACGACACCGGGCGGCATTGGAAGGTCAACTTGATGTCGTAGAGGTGAGCTAATGCGGGTTTTGGTCGGTGCCATCGCACTTTTATTGTTAGCGGGCTGTGTAACGACCAACGAGACGGTCTTTACCAACAAGGAAGTGCCCGACCTTGCGCTGAAGCGGCGGGTCGAGTTGGCTCGCGCCTACATCGGCCAGGGTAACTGGGAAAATGCCAAACGCAATTTAAAATTAGCGGCGGAAATTGACCCTAATAATGCCGAGGTCTACGAAGCTTTTGCGCTTGTGTACCAATCGACTGGTGAGTTTGACTCAGCCGAGCAAAACTTTCGAAAAGCCTTATTACTGGATAAAACTCTATCTCGTGCGCGCAATAATTATGCGGCGTTTTTGTTTGCGCAGCAGCGGTTTGCCGAAGCGGAAGTCGAATTAGAGATTGTGATTCGTGATACCTTGTACAGCGGGCGTCCGCAGGCTTTTACCAATCTGGGCTTATGTCGAGCACGATTGGGGAAAACCGAATCAGCGATAGAAGCTTTGGAGCGTGCGCTGACGATGGAGGCTCGCAACCCATTAGCTCTGCTGACCTTGGCGCAGCTCTTGTTAGAACAGCGGGACTATCTGACTGCTCAGAGTTACTATTCTGCTTATCGTAACTTGGTCAAAAATCAGCCTGCTGCGGGTTTGTGGGCGGGCGTTCAGCTTGCCAGAGCTTTGCAATTGCAAGATGAACAAGCAAGTCTAGAGCTTGCGCTACAAAATTTATATCCAAATTCTCCCGAGGCGAGAGCCATGCAAGAACAGCGCAGGATCCAGGGTATTAACGGGATAGAGGGTAACTAATGCACGCACCTAGCCCGATAGTTCGTCGTCAAAGCCGCAAGATTTGGGTGGGCAAAGTGCCGGTGGGCGGCGATGCACCGATTAGTGTGCAAAGCATGACCAACACCGAAACTTGCGACGTTGACGCAACCGTTGCGCAGATTCAAGCGATTGCAGATGCGGGTGCCGATATTGTTCGCGTCTCTGTTCCAACTATGGACGCGGCGCAGGCGTTTAAAAGAATCCGTCAGCAAGTTGACGTCCCCTTGGTTGCAGACATCCATTTTGACCACCAAATTGCACTGGCTGTCGCAGAGTACGGGGTTGACTGCTTGCGTATTAATCCGGGCAATATTGGGCGAATGGAGAAGGTGCAAGAGGTTATCCATTCGGCGCGAGATAAAGGTATTCCGATTCGCATTGGCGTAAACGCAGGGTCTTTGGGCAAAGAACTTCAGCGCAAGTATGGCGAGCCAACAGCCGAAGCTCTGGTTGAGTCGGCTATGAACCACGTCGAACTGCTAGACCGGTTTAATTACCCGGACTTCAAAGTCAGTGTTAAAGCGTCTGACGTTTTTATGGCAGTAGACGCATACCGCCTGTTGGCAAAAAAAATAGATCAGCCTCTGCACCTAGGCATTACTGAAGCTGGAGGCTTTCGCAACGGCACGGTAAAGTCAGCTATTGGGCTTGGCCTTTTGTTGATGGAGGGTATTGGGGACACCATTCGCATTTCACTTGCGGCTGACCCAGTACAAGAAGTCAAAGTGGGCTTTGATATTCTGAAAAGTCTGAAGCTGCGTAGTAATGGTATCAACTTTATTGCCTGTCCAAGCTGTTCGCGCCAAAACTTCGACGTGATAGCGACGATGAATGAGCTTGAAATGCGGCTGGAAGACATAAGGCAGCCCATGGATGTTGCGGTTATCGGTTGCGTGGTTAATGGCCCAGGCGAAGCAAGAGAAGCCGATGTGGGGTTGACGGGCGCTAGCCCCAATAATCTGATTTATTTGGACGGCAAGCCCAATCATAAAGTCGACAACAAGGATTTTGTGGACCACTTGGAGCAAGTCATCCGCGCCAAGGCAAACGAGCTGGCGCAAAGTACAGCCGCAGCTGAAGCTAATATTATTGCGAAGAATTAGTAGGTAAACCTTATGAAAACTCTGCAAGCCATTCGCGGCATGCCAGACACTTTGCCCGTGGATACTGGGTCTTGGCAGTGGTTGGAACGAAAGGTCCAGGACCTGGTGCAGTCTTATGGCTACCAAGAAATTCGCATGCCAATATTGGAGTCGACGCATCTTTTTGCTCGCTCTATTGGTGAAGTGACCGATATCGTCGAGAAAGAAATGTACACCTTTGCCGATCGCAACGGAGATTCGTTGACATTGCGACCCGAGGGCACTGCGGGTTGTGTTCGTGCGGCTGTTCAACATAACCTGATATCGACGCCTCAACGACTTTGGTACCGGGGACCAATGTTTCGCCACGAGCGTCCACAGAAGGGCCGTTTGCGACAGTTTCAACAGATAGGGCTTGAGGCCTTTGGCGTCGCCACGCCCGATGCGGATGCTGAATTGATCGCGCTAAGTGCGCGTTTGTGGCGAGATTTGGGCGTAGCCGACGCTGTCCAACTGCAGTTAAACAGTATTGGTAGTCTTGAGGCTCGGGCTGCCTATAAGGCGGCACTTGTTGATTATTTAAGTGCGTTCAAAGGCGAACTAGATGAAGATAGTCAGCGTCGTTTAGAGACTAACCCCTTGCGCATATTAGATAGCAAACATGCTCGGACTCAAGAGTTTTTGACCAACGCACCTAACTTACATGACTTCCTAGATGAAGAATCCGTAAACGACTTTGCTCGGTTGAAAGCCTACTTGGACGGTGCCAAGGTAGCCTACACTGTAAACCCGCGCCTAGTGCGCGGCTTAGATTATTACAACAAGACTGTTTTTGAGTGGGTGACTACCGAGTTGGGTGCACAGGGAACAATTTGTGCTGGTGGCCGTTATGACGGGCTGGTGGCTCAGTTGGGCGGTAAGCCTACACCCGGCGTGGGGTTTGCGATGGGGCTTGAGCGCATACTTTTACTACTTGGCGCTCAGGGTATTGAGGCGCCCAGTACTTTACCCTTAGCCTTTGGTGTCGGGGTGGGCGAGGCAGGCGAGCGCGCTTGCTTTGCGGGGATAGAGGCCTTGCGCAGTAGCCTGCCGCAGTTTGATATCCGTCTGAATACGGGCGCTGGCAGTTTTAAGGCGCAAATGAAGCGCGCCGATAAATCCGGGGCCAAAGTCGCATTGATCTGGGGCGAAACGGAAGCTCAAAACAATACCGTAACCTTGAAGTTTTTGCGCGATGACGAGCCTCAGATCACACTGGCAAACTCATTGCTCGCACAAGAACTCGAACGAATCAGCAATACCATGTAGAGTAGCGGCCTTAGCCGCCAACAAGCGAAAGGGAAAAACAGTGGACGCTTACAGAACGGAAGAAGAACAAGTAGAAGCCATTAAGCGATGGTGGAATGAAAACGGTAAGGGCGTCGTCGCCGCCGTCGTTATTGGCGTAATAGGAAGCGTCGGCTGGCAGAGCTGGCAAGCTCGACAAGCGACGCAAGCCGAGGCAGCCTCAGGTATTTATCAAGAGCTTATTTCTCTGAGTTCGCGGGACCTTAATAGCGATGCCGATAAAGTTCGTCTCGACGAGTTAGCTGCCGCGCTAACAGAAGATTATGCCAGTACGGGCTACTCTAAGCTGGGTCAACTGTTACAGATATCTAGCTGGGTGTCGCAAGGCCGCTCACAAGAAGCATTGGTTGCTCTGCAGGCTCTGGAAGCGAGCGTAGCGGATGATTCTGCTATGTACTCAATAGTGAAGCTGCGCCGCGCCCGATTGCAAGCCTCTTTGGGCGACATTGAGCAAGCGTTGCAGGCGCTCAGCTCTCTCGAAAACACACCCATTGCTGCCGCGGCATGGCAAGCAAAAGCCGACATTTATATTGTTCAAGAGCAATATGCCTTGGCATCTGAAGCGCTTTCCCTGGCGGTTGTCGCTGACGAAAATGGTGATCTGCGAGCAGACCTAGAAACCAAGTTGGCCTTTGTCAATGCGCGTCAGAATAGCAATTCAAGCCCATTGGCTAGCGGAGAGTAACCATGTTTTTGATGCTGAAACGCGGTGTTGCAATTGCTCTAATAGCGACCACCACGGGGTGTTCTACAGTCTCAGGTTGGTTTTCGCTAGATGATGAAGAGGTGAACCAACCCGCTGAGCTGCAAAAAATTACCGAAGCAGTCAGGCTGAAAAAGCTTTGGAGCGAAAGCGTTGGCAATGGCCAAGGCGATGGTTTATATCGCTTAACGCCCGCTATTCAAGATGACCGGATCTACGCCGCATCCAATGAGGGTGAGATCGTGTCTTTGCAATTAAGCTCTGGCAAACGTATTTGGCGGCAAGAGCTGGACCAGAGTGTTTCAGGTGGCGTGGGTGTTAGAGATAATCGATTGTTTGTAGGTACCTCCGAGGGGCAAGTGTTGGCATTAGACACCGCCGATGGCTCAGTAATTTGGCGGCAAACGTTACGAGGAGAGGTACTCTCGGCACCGCAATCGGATGGCCGAGTGGTTGTTGTCCAAACCTACGATGGCCGTGCACAAGGCTTAGATGCCCAATCGGGCGACCTGTTATGGTCTTATGACAGTAATGTGCCGGTGTTAACAATTCGCGGGACATCTACGCCCATTTTACGCGATGGTACCGCGTATGTGGGCTTTGCGAACGGGCGCGTCGTCGCATTCGATGTCGAAAAAGGGAGTGTCGAGTGGGAACTCCGTGTCGCAATCGCGCAGGGTCGGTCTGAAATCGAGCGAATGGTCGATATCGATGGCGCTATGGAGATCATAGCCAATGAGTTCTACGCCTCCAGCTACCAGGGTTATTTAGTCGCAGCTGATCTGCGTACCGGCAGAAAGTTATGGCAACAAGAGGCGTCCAGTGTTAACGGTGTCTCGCAGGGTTTTAGTAATGTTTATGTAGCCGACCAAGACGGTACAGTATCGGCTTATTATCGCAATGGTCAGGGGTTACGTTGGGCGCAGAGTGATTTGTCCTATCGAGCGCCGACCAAGCCGGTACCTGTCGCGAGTTATCTCGCCTTCACCGACTTTGAGGGTATGCTACACGTTCTGTCTCAGGTGGACGGACGTTTTGTCGGGCGTGAGAAACTCGGTGATCCGTCACGTGCGGATATTATTAGCCAGGGAAATCGCTTCTTCGTCTTTACCGACAAAGGAAAGTTGATCGCCTATGAGATCAGCGCCAAGGATTAAATCCAATGAAACCGGTCATTGCCCTAATGGGGCGTCCTAATGTCGGGAAGTCGACTTTATTTAATCAGTTGACTCGTTCTCGAGATGCGTTAGTGGCCGATTTTTCGGGGCTCACGCGCGATCGCAAATATGGTGAAGGTAAAGTCGGCGAAAGGCCTTACGTAATTATTGATACCGGTGGTATCACTGGCGATGAAGGCGGCATTGATTTGCCTATGGCGCAACAGTCTATGGCTGCAGCCGAGGAAGCTGACATAGTTTTGCTGATATTGGATGCTCGCGCCGGATTAACCGGTGTAGATCAAGAGTTAGTCGGGCTGTTAAGACGCCAAAGTATCCCTTTTCATATTGTAGTTAATAAAGTCGATGGCATGAACAGCGATACCGCGATGGGCGATTTTTACGCTCTGGGTATTGATCCGTTGTATCGCATTGCTGCGTCCCATAACAGGGGCGTGCGCTCGATGATCGAAGAGGTCTTAGCGCCATTCCCAGAAGACGAGGATGTCGAATCCGAACTCGATCACGGCATTAAGGTCGCAATCGTCGGCAGGCCTAACGTAGGCAAATCCACTTTAGTGAATCGAATGCTGGGCGAAGAGCGCGTCGTCGTTTACGATCATCCGGGCACGACGAGAGATAGTGTGTACATCGATTTTGAGCGTGAAGGCGAGCACTACACGCTAATTGATACAGCCGGTGTTAGGCGGCGCAAAAACGTGCGCGAAAGCGTCGAAAAATTCTCGATTGTAAAAACCCTGAAAGCGATAGATGACAGTAATGTCGTACTGTTATTGATGGACGCGCATGAGGGTATTGTCGATCAGGATATGCATTTGCTGGGACATTGTATCGAGGCAGGACGCGCCCTGGTCGTCGTAATCAACAAGTGGGATGGCTTAGATGAGTACCAGAAAGATCGTATTAAGGACTCGATATCACGGCGTTTGAAGTTCGTTGAGTTCGCTCAGATGCACTTCATATCGGCCTTGCACGGTAGTGGCGTAGGGCATCTGTATCAAGCGATTAACACGGCGTACTTAGCAGCGACACAGAAACTTAGCACCAACTACTTAACCCGTATTCTTGAAGGAGCGGTATCGGATCACCCGCCGCCAATGGTGAACGGTCGTCGGATTAAACTGCGCTACGCTCACGCCGGTGGTCAAAATCCACCGCGTATTGTAGTGCATGGAAACCAGACTACCAAAGTGCCGTCATCGTACGAGCGCTATCTGGAGAATGTCTATCGGCGCGAACTCGGTATTGAAGGAACGCCTATTAAAATTGAATTTCGTACCACAGAGAACCCGTATGCGGGTCGGAAAAACAAACTGACCCAGCGCCAAATTAGCCGTAAACGCCGGCTAATGGCGCACGTAAAAAAGAAAAAGTAAGGGTTTAGACCGACTTTTTACTCGGCTGGGCGGGTCATCCGCTCAGTTCATCGACTGCGTCTCGCTGTCTTCTTTCACGCTGTTATAGTCGTGCACAACAGTTACTTAGGAGGCACTTATGCGAGTCATTCAAATTATCGCTCTTTGCAGCGTGGCTGCGTTAGGCGTAGCCAGCGCACATTCTGCAGGCGATATCACACAGACCTACGAGCTGAATGACTTTAATAGAGTCATTTTAAGTGGCAAACACGAACTGGAATTGAGTTTGGGTGACTACTCTGTCCAGGTTCAAGGGGTGCTAGATGGCGATACCTTGGTCTCACGAGACGACAACACCTTGTTCTTGGGGAAATCTCAGCAAGGCCTTCATTACGATGAGCCGGTGAAGTTCAAGGTGCGACTTCCTGAGCTCGAAAGGGTGACGTTAAGAGGTAGTGGCCGAATATTTGTGCGCCCCATGAAGATGAACGAGGCGCTGAATGTTGAACTGCAAGGTTCTGGCTCGGTGTATTTTCATCCCAGTGCGTTTTCCGCTTTAACCATTGTGCTAGGTGGTGCGGGCGATGTAGACGCCACTGCGCTCGATGTGGAGCGCTTGGTGGCGAATATTGCCGGCTCGGGAGCAATTAACATAGGCACTTTAAATGCTGGCTCTGCCATGGTGTCGATTGGTGGGTCAGGCGATTTTGGTGTCAGCCATGATTGCCATGTTGTCGATGACCTAACCGTTAACATTGCCGGAAGCGGCGATTTTAGCGGAGAGACATGCTCATCAGGCGCGATCATGGCAAATATTATTGGCAGTGGAGATGTGCGTATAGACTCATCTGACAGGATTAACGCCAATATAGTCGGCTCGGGTAGCGTGTATTACAGGACCGCAGATGCCACTTCTGCGTCAATCTTGGGTTCTGGTGAACTCGAGCAAATACATTAAGGAGATTGGCCATGGAGTGGCGAGCAGATCAACCTATTTACCGTCAAATCGCTGAAGTCATTGCCTCACGAATAGCGGATTCGTCCTTGCTTGAAGGAACCAGTATTCCCTCGGTACGTCAGCTAGCGAGCGACTTCCGGGTCAACCATTTAACCGTTAATAAGGCGTATCAGTCACTCATTGAAGAAGAAGTGTTGTGTACTAAGCGGGGCGTGGGTGTTTTCGTGTGCGAAGGCGCACAGGCGAAGTTACAACAGTCGCTAAGACGCACGTTCTTTGAGGTAGACCTACCTTATATCTATTACAAAGCCCAACGCTTGGGGATCAATTCGAGACAGTTGTGCGATCGCTTCGCGCAATGGGAGCAAGAGTAATGAATACTGTAATTGAAGTAAGCAACCTAAGAAAACAATATCAGGGTAACTATGCAATCAAGTCATTAGATTGGCGCCTAGATGCGGGTAGTATCGTTGGCCTAATTGGCCCCAATGGAGCGGGTAAAACCACTCTGCTACGAGCTTTGCTAGGTTTAACTCACAGCGAGGGCCGACTAGAGGTTTTGGGCAAGGATCCGCGTGCCGAGCGGCATGGTCTGATGCAGGACGTTGCTTTCATTGCGGATACGGCCGTATTACCGCGATGGCTGCGGGTGGATCAGTTAATTGCCTATGTCGAGGGTGTTCAGCCCAAATTTAATCGAGCCAAAGCTGAACGATTTTTGAAGCAAACCTCGGTGGGGGCGAAGGCCAAAATCGGTACTTTGTCTAAAGGCATGATGGTGCAGTTGCATTTGGCATTGACCTTGGCGGTCGATGCGCGGCTACTGATTTTAGACGAACCTACACTAGGCTTAGACATCCTGTATCGGAAGCAGTTTTTCGACCAACTTCTTAACGATTACTTCGATGCTGAGCGCACGATTGTTATTTCCACTCATCAAGTCGAGGAGGTCCAGCACATTCTGACGCATTTTGTATTTTTGAAAGACGGCGAAATGTTAATGAATGCGCCCATGGCAGCCCTTGAGGATCGCTTCGTAGAAGTTCATGCGCTAGGGGAAAATGCCGCCTTAGTGAGTCGATTGCGGTATTTCGGTGCTCGCCATATTTTAGGGGGGCAAGCGTTTATTTTTGATTCGGTCCCACGACAGGAACTTGAACAATATGGTGCGTGTCACACCCCAGCAATCGCTGATTTATTTGTGGCCGCTATGGATGGAGGTGTCCGATGAATCCTAATTACAATCCAGCAAAGGCTTTATTACGCCGTGACTTTATCGAATACCGCGGTTCTTTTCTGGTAACACCCATTGTCATAGCTGCATTTTTGGCGGTTGTGTCTTGGGGCGGAGCAGTGTTTGCCAGCCAGTTTTCGGACTGGGAAGAGGGTATCGGCTGGTTCGTTGCCAATCAAATTCCAGACGCCAAAGTGGACATTGAAATACGGTCGTCTGAAGGGGCTGAAGTCAGTTCTCAAGTCGGAGAGTGGGTGTATCCCAGCGCTAGTTCCGCAGGCGCTGATCAGTCAGAGTGGGACTTTGCCGCCGACTGGACGTTCAGCGCCCCCAGATTATCTTCAGGCTTTGATGATCTTAAGGATGGGAAAGAGTTTAACCAGGTGTTGAATGCCCTGAATGTTGTATTCTTACTGGTCATGTGGACCATTTCCGTGAACTACTTGGCGGGTAGCTTGTATAACGATCGACGCGACCGGAGTGTGTTGTTTTGGCGCTCGATGCCCATTAGTGACCGGCGAGAAGTGTTCAGTAAATACCTCACTGTCGGGTTGGCTGTGCCGCTTGTATACGCGGTGATATCGATAGTAACTCAGCTTGTGATTGTGGCGGCAGGAGCTTTTTTTCTAGCGCGGACAGCGGCGCCATTAGAACAGGTTTCGACTTTTAGTTGGTTTAGTATTGCTGAGATTTTTAGGAATACAGCACTGAAGTTGCCAGTCATGATTGTTATTGTCTGCCCGTTATATGCATGGAGTCTGGTGGCGTCGGCTTGGGCAAAAAATTCCCCGGTGTTGTGGATGTTTGGCCTTCCTGCTGGCGCTATTTTTGCCGAACGATGGTTGCTTGGAAGCTCCTGGTTGGCTGAACGGGTGGCGCGGTGTTTGCCGGGTGGCGAAAGCTATGACTCTATGATGGATATGTTTCAAGCTACCTGGCCGGAGCAGATAGCGGGCGTGGTCGTAGGTGTGGGGTTGCTGCTGCTAGCTGCAAAGATTAGACGTTACCGCCTAGAGCTTTAAATTCATACTGTGAATACCAAAAATCAAATCTATTGATTTTATTTATACCCTCTGTCGGCCTAGCATGTTGTGACAAGACAGCTAGGCCAGCCCTAGATCAGACTTAACAGGCAACCGCAGAGGTGAACAATGAGCCAATACAAAGAAACCGTAGAACAATTCGCTAATCTTATCGGTCAGCAAGCCGGAACGTGGGATGCAATAAGCCCTGAGTACGCTGCTCGTATGGCTGTGCAAAACCGCTTTCGTAGTGGGTTGGATATCGCGCGGTATACCGCTGATATCATGCGCAAAGACATGGCGGAGTACGATGCGGACAGCAGCCAATATACACAGTCGTTGGGCTGTTGGCATGGGTTTGTCGGCCAGCAAAAATTAATTGCGATTAAAAAGCACCACGGCACTACCAATAAGCGCTACTTGTACTTGTCCGGTTGGATGATTGCTGCGCTTCGCTCTGAGTTCGGGCCCTTACCCGACCAGTCAATGCACGAGAAAACCTCGGTCCCCGCGTTAATTGAAGAGCTGTACACGTTTTTACGCCAGGCTGATGCGCGTGAACTAGGACATCTATTCCATGACCTAGATGCGGCGCGATCTGCCGGCGACGCGGCTGGGGAAAAAGCGGCCGTAGACAAAATTGACAACTACGAAACCCATGTGGTGCCAATTGTCGCTGACATCGATGCCGGCTTCGGAAACGAAGAAGCTACGTATTTATTGGCGAAGAAAATGATCGAGGCGGGGGCCTGTGCCATCCAAATCGAAAACCAAGTGTCAGATGCTAAGCAATGTGGTCACCAAGACGGCAAAGTCACAGTTCCGCACGAAGATTTTTTGGCTAAAATTAATGCAGTTCGCTACGCTTTTTTGGAGTTGGGCGTACCTAATGGGGTGATTGTTGCGCGCACCGATTCATTGGGTGCAGGTCTAACCCAGAAAATCCCAGTAAGCACGCAGCCGGGTGATCTTGCCTCAAAATACAACGCGTTCCTAGAGGTTGAGCCGGTAATGGGTGCCGATGATGTGAACGAAGGCGACATTATATTGAAGCAGAATGGTGCTCTGGTCCGTCCTGTGCGCTTACCTAACGGCTTGTATCGATTCAAAGCAGGTACAGGTGAAGAGCGCTGCGTTTTGGATTGCATTACCAGCCTGCAGAACGGCGCTGATTTGTTGTGGATCGAGACTGAGAAGCCACATGTTGGTCAAATCGGCGGCATGGTCAATGATATCCGCCAGGTTATCCCAAACGCCAAGCTGGTTTATAACAACAGCCCTTCATTCAACTGGACTCTAAACTTCCGCCAGCAGGTATTCGATGCGTGGACTGCAGAGGGTAAAGACCTGTCAGCTTACGACCGTAGCGCCCTGATGAGTATCGACTACGATAATTCCGATCTAGCAGTTGAAGCGGACCGTTGGATTCAGTCCTTCCAGGCGGACGCTTCACGTGAAGCGGGTGTTTTCCACCATTTGATCACACTGCCGACCTACCATACAGCGGCCCTGTCAACCGATACCCTGGCCGAAGGCTATTTTGGTGAAGAGGGTATGTTGGCCTACGTGCGTGGTGTGCAGCGTCAAGAAATTCGTCGTGGTATTGCCTGTGTCAAACACCAAGACATGGCGGGGTCAAATATGGGCGATGACCACAAAGAGTACTTTTCAGGTGAAGGCGCTTTGAAGGCGTCGGGTAAAGACAATACGATGAACCAGTTTTCTTAATAGTCCTACCTGGAGCAAAAAAAGGGCGCTAAATGGCGCCCTTTTTTTGTGTTGCTAGCTCAGACTTGAGATGCCGTCAGCGCTTGATCGACATCCGCAAGGATGTCGTCGATGTGCTCGATGCCGATAGATAAACGCACCATCGCTTCACTTACACCGGCAGAGGCTAATTCTTCTGCGTTCAGCTGTCGGTGCGTTGTGGTGGCAGGGTGGCAGGCGAGTGATTTTGCATCACCGATATTTACCAAGCGCAAGATGAGTTGCAGAGCATCAATGAACTTAGCGCCGGATTCCTTGCCGCCTTTAATGCCAAAGCTCAGAATGCCCGAGGCTTTGCCACCACAAATTGTTTGGCAAGTTTCATGATAGGGCGAATCAGGCAGTGCCGCATAGTTCACCCACTCGACTGCTGGATGCTGCTGTAAATGTGCAGCGACGGCTTCGGTGTTCTCGCAGTGGCGTTCCATTCTAAGAGCGAGCGTCTCTAAGCCCTGCATGATTTGAAAAGCCGATTGTGCTGATAATGCAGCCCCGGTATTACGTAAGGGCACGACACGACAGCGACCTATGAAGGCGGCGGGCCCCAAGGCCTCGGTATACACCACGCCATGATAAGAGGGGTCGGGCTCGTTCAAAATTTTAAAGCGGTCTTTGTTTCCAGCCCAGTCGAACCTTCCGGAATCGACAATGGCTCCGCCAATTGTCGTGCCGTGGCCGCCAATATATTTGGTCAGCGAGTGAACCGAGATGTCCGCGCCATGATCAAAAACTCGACACAAGAGCGGAGTTGCCACTGTGTTGTCGACGATCAGGGGTACGCCAGCGGCATGTGCGATATCGGCCCAGCGCCGGATGTCCACGATATTGCCTGCAGGGTTACCGATGGATTCGCAGAACAAGGCGCGAGTATTTTCATCGATTAGTGAGGCAATCCTGTCGAAATCGTCCGCTGCGACAAAGCGTGTTTCAATGCCTTGCCGAGGAAATGTGTGGGCGAATAAATTGTAGGTGCCACCGTATAGTTGTGAGGTGCTTACGATGTTCGTTCCAACTTCGGCAATCGCTTCGATGGCGTAGCGGATAGCCGCCATGCCTGAGGCCACCGCAAGTGCACCAACTCCGCCTTCGAGAGCCGCTAGGCGCGCTTCCAAAACGGCGTTAGTCGGGTTCATGATACGGCTATAGATGTTGCCGGGTACTTTTAAGTCGAATAAGTCTGCACCATGTTGCGTATCGTTAAAGGTATAAGATGTCGTTTGGTAAATGGGCGTAGTGGCTGCGTTTGTCGCTGGGTCTCCATCGTAGCCAGTGTGTAGTGCAATTGTTTCTGGTTTCATTATTTAAGTCCTCTTTTAAAACACAGCAACACTAACAGATCTGGCGAAAATCGCTACACCCATGCGTATTGTTTCAGGCCTGTGTTATGCTCGCGCTCAACACTTATAAAGGGGTCGTTATGGCACTGTTTGATTCTAAAAAGCTAGTCTTGCGTATCGCTGTTGGCGTTATTTTAGGTGTCACCTTGGGTGTTTTTGCGCCTGCTTTGGGTCAAGAAGCGGGTATTCTTGGTGAATTATTCGTGGGCTTGTTAAAGGCCATTGCACCTATGTTGGTGTTGGTTTTAGTGACTTCGGCCTTGGCCAATTTGCAACGCACTCAAACGTCGCGCCCAGCGATAAGCCTAACCGTACTATTGTACTTGTTGGGCACCGTTGGCGCTGCGGTCGTAGCTTTGCTGTTGAGCCTTATGTTTCCTCAACAGCTCCACTTACTCAGCGCTGTAGATGGTAATCCACCTGGTTCGGTGCTTGCTGTATTAGCCGACGTATTGAAACGCATGGTAGATAACCCAATAAATGCCTTGATAGAAGCCAATTTTTTAGCTTGTCTTGTCTGGGGTCTATTGTTTGGTATTAGTTTCCGCAGTGCCCCCGATAATATTCGTCATGCCCTTGCCTCAGTATCGGAACGTTTGACTGAAATTGTGCGCTGGATCATTCAGCTCGCCCCTGTTGGGATTTTCGGGCTGGTCAGTGTTACCGTGGCGCGCGTGGGTATCGACGCGTTGTTTGATTATGTGAACCTCGCTCTGCTGTTGGTCGGTGCTATGGTGCTTGTAGCTTTCGGGGTCAATGGACTTATCGTAGCCTTATTGACGGGAAAAAACCCTTATCCACTGATACTGGCCTGCCTTCGAGATTCTGGTATTACCGCTTTTTTTACGCGCTCATCCGCCGCTAACATTCCTGTGAATTTGGCCTTGGCTGAGCGGTTGGGGCTTCCTAGCTCGCTCTATAGCGTTACCATACCTGTGGGCGCGACCATTAACATGGCCGGTGCGGCTATCACCATTACGGTACTGACCCTTGCCGCGGTGAATACACTGGGCATTGAGGTTGGATTTGTGAGTAGTTTGCTGTTGTGTGTTGTTGCGGCATTGGCGGCGTGTGGTGCCAGCGGTGTTCCGTCTGGGAGCTTGCTACTCATTCCTTTGGCTTGCGGTTTGTTCGGAATATCAGCCGATGTCGCTATGCAAGTAGTGGCGGTCGGCTTCGTGATAAGCGTTGTGCAAGATAGTGCTGAAACAGCTTTGAATAGCAGCACTGACGTTGTATTCACTGCCACCGTCAGTGAACGTTTGGGTTTGACGCGCGAAGCTGACTAGACCAACTACAAATCTGCGTAAGCCCGTCCAAAATGCGTGGTGTCGGTCGTTGCAGCAAGTCAGGGTTTAGTGCATACAAAGCACCGCTTTTAACTGCGCTTATGCTGCTGTATTTTGTCCAGCGGTCGAGCCAGGGTGGTCGTTCGTTACCCAAGCCACTTGCAATGATTACATCGGGGCTCGCGGTGATGACGCTTTCCACGCTTAGCGTTGGTGCCACGCTGTGGGACGTGGCAAAGGCATTGTATAAACCGCAGCGTGAGAAAACATCATTCGCAATATGAACGCCATTTAGAGTTTGAATGGGCTCATTCCAGATTTGGTAAAATACGGTTGCGGTTGCGTCTCGCTTCGGATATTTAGCCAGCACTTGTGTGAATGTACCTAGTACCGGTACGTTATTTTGTGTGAGTCCGCCAAGTAATGCAAAGTCTTCTATATTCTCTTGAATCCCCTCTATTGTTTCAGGCTCACTGATATAGATAGGAATTCCTAGGGCGTGTAATTTTGCCTGTGATTCATAACTTATTCCGCTCCCCCAGGTAATGATCAAATCCGGTTGTAGTTGTATTAAAGCCTCCAGGTTCAGACTGTTGTAGCCTCCAATTCGCGGCAGTGCTTTGGCTTGCGCGGGATAATCGGCGTGAGCCACTGTGGCAACGATTCGCGTTCCCAGACCCGCGGCGAATAGATTTTCGGTAATGTGAGGCGACAGCGCCACGATACGCTGTGCGTATCGTTCTAGTCGAACGGTTTTACCCGCATCGTCGATCACGGCTATTTCCGCCAAAACCACTGGCGAGCAGATGGCGAAGTATAGGGTTAGTATTAATTTTGTAAGGCACAGCGGGCGAGATTTCATAAAGGAATAGCCCACGGTGTATTGCTTGTCGGATGCGATATGACTTCCACTGAAACGCCAAATACTTTTGTGAATAGAGCTGGGTTCATTACTTCTGCTGGGCTGGCGTGTGCCACGCAATGTCCTTGGTGTAGGACCAAAATTTGATCACTCAATTGAGCAAGTAAATTGACGTCGTGCAAACTAATAACAATAGTCAAACCGCGTTGGGCTAGGGTTCGTAAATAGCATTTAATCTTTTCGATGTAGCCAATGTCGATGCTGTTAAAAGGCTCATCCAGCAGCAGAGCACAACCATCCAATGACGGCGTGCTTTGCTCGATTTGAACCAGACAGCGCGCCAAGTGGCAACGTTGCTGTTCGCCTCCCGAGAGTTGAGTGTAGGGCTGTTCAGCCAGTTCGTTTAACCCACAAACATCAAGCACTTGTTTGATACATTCGCGATCGAATATACGGCCTGTAGTGTGAGGAGCTCGTCCCATGGCGACAACGTCCCTCACACTGAAATCGAAATCAAGCCGGGTGTGCTGAGGCATGACGCCAACGATTTTGGCACGAGCTTCTAAGGGCCAGTCGAGCAGTGCTTTGCCTTGTAATTTAATAAGGCCAGTTGCTGGCTCTAGATCGCCGGTTAGAGCCCTAAGTAGGGTTGTCTTTCCAGCACCATTAGGCCCCATCAAGCCAAGAATCTCTCCAGCGTATAGATTAACTGATAGCGTCTGTATGCGAGTTTGCTCGCCAATGTTCACGCTAATTTCACGCGCTGAAATGACCGATGGCTTAAACATACTTGGCACCGCGATTTAGCAAGTATAAAAAGAACGGTACGCCAAGTAAGGCCGTGATAATACCTGCAGGCAATTCCACGGGCGTTAATATCGTTCGGGCAATTGTATCGGCACAGATAAGTAGACAAGCGCCCAATAACGCCGAGGCAGGGATGAGTCGTCTGTGACTTGGTCCAAACAAGAGGCGTGCCATGTGGGGAATAATTAGCCCTATAAAGGCGATGGTGCCTCCCATTGCAACAGAAGTGGAAACCGCTATCGCCACCGCAATAATCAGCCCGGTGCGAACTCTTGTGACGTTTATACCCAAATAACGTGCCTGCGAGTCCCCAAGCAACATAACGTTAAGTGCTTTGCGGTGGTGAATGGCTGCTGCCAGTAGAACCACAGCCGGCCCGGTAACAACCGCTACGCGCTCAAAATTCGCTGAATCGAGGCCTCCCATGCGCCAGAGAGATATCTGTCGCAAGGCGGCGTTGTCGGCGAAAAAGTCCATCAAGTTACCTACACTGCCGGCCAGTGCTGTAACGGCGATACCTGCTAGTAGCATAGTGCTTACGGAAAACTCACCGCCTCTCTTCGCGAGTCGATACACCAAATAAGTGGCGGCCAGGCCGCCGGCAAAGGCTCCGATACTGACCGTCGTTAAGGACATAATGCCCACCCCTGTGGCGCTGAACAGAACAATTGCAAGGCTTGCACCTAACGAGGCGCCGGCGGTAACTCCTATCAGAGAAGGGTCGGCTAAGGGGTTGCGGAATAACGCCTGCATAACCACACCGCCTATCGCCAATATGGCGCCAACAAGTCCGGCCAGCAGAACTCTCGGCAGCCGTAAATCAACCACAATGATCCAAGCGTTGTTATGTTTCGGTTCAGCAGTGTCGAACAGGGCGTTAATATCGACGTCAAAAGTGCCCGTTAGCAAGGCCCCGATAGAGGCGATAAGCAAGAGTGTCAAAAGTATCAGCAGCGTTGCGGGCTGAGTCTGTTTAGTAATCCACACCGTGTCGAGCCTTGATCCCAGCCGTGTAGGCATGCTTGATCTCTTTGACGTCGGATACGGTATCCATAATCTCCTGCAAGGCCTTCCCTCCACCGCGGCCCGTCACCACTACGCTCTGCTCAAAGGGGCGTTGAGAGATGACCTCTAACACTTCGTTTTGATCTAAGTAGTCAAACGAGAGCATGTAGGTTAGTTCGTCTAAGATGACGAGATCGAGTTCTGGATTGTTTAGCATTGCTTTTGCTACTTCCCAGGTTTTTTCAGCAGCCGCAATGTCACCACTTCGGTCTTGGGTGTCCCAGGTAAATCCTGTGCCCATTTGATAAAATTCGACCTGGGGGCAGTATTTGCGCAGGTACATCTCCTCTCCTGACAAAATGACACCCTTGATAAACTGCACAACACCTACTTTTTGGTCGTAGCCTAGTGCTCGCATAACCATGCCAAAGGCCGAGCTTGATTTGCCTTTGCCGTCACCGGTTAACAGCAATGCGACGCCGCGTTCCTGGGTGGCTTGCGCAATACTCGCGTCGACCGATGCCTTTTGTTTTTGCATGGCTTTTTTGTGCTTTTGTTCGCGTTTTTCGGACATACGGACCTCTAAAACTGATAGGACATGCCGGCATAAATTGCCGCGCGACTGGCGCAGTAACTTGGGATTTCACGGGTATCTGCGTCAAATGCATTTTCGACCCGAAGATACGGCCTAAGATCAGGTGTCAATGCGTACTGTAACTTGAAGCTTAGTGCAGTATACCCGTCGATCGTTTGATTCACTATGCCGCGCGAATCTCCGCGGTGCTGCAGGACTACCTGGCCAGAGAATCTTTGGTCTGGATCGCTGTAGCGGACTGATAGTGACGCCTGATTGTCGGGCCGATAAATTCGTGCGGCACCATCGGGGCGTTCACTGTCCATGATTGTCGCATTGGCAGCGATTGATAGGCCAGTCTTGACCTGCCAGTCGGCACTTAATTCAAGACCTGAGACCAAGGCTTCGCCTTGGTCCTGTAAATAACCCGTATATGCTTCCAAGTCGAAGAAAATCTCGTCTTCTACAGTCTGTCGAAAATAGGTTACCTGAAGGTGAAGGTCGGTCTGGACAAGCCATTCAATGCCGATGTCAAAGCCTGCGCTTTGCTCCTCTTTAAGCCGAGTACTGGCAGCTGAGCCATACGCGAAAGGACCAGCGTTGTAGGCGACCTCGTACAGGCTTGGGGCTCTGAATCCGGTGCCGTAGCTGGCTTTATATTTTAAGGTGCTATCGTTCAATGTTTGTACGGCGACGCCTGTTAGGCGAAGCGAGTTGTGACGTCCGAAATCGTCATTGTCGTCGGTGCGAGCACCGACGGCTAAAGTCAGGGACTTACGAGGCGCCCACTTGATTTCGGTGAATAGCCCAAGCTGATCGCGCTTGCGTATGATGCTACCATCATTGAGTTCTGCGCGATCTGCATCGGCACCTACAACTGCGTGAATGTAGTCATTAAGGTCTAATTTACTGGCCCAAGCCAGCGATCTTAACTTGCCTTCAGCGCCAAACGAAAAGATCTTATCACTGTAAAAAGCTTTTTCGGTTTGAGTTAAGCTGTAACTGATTTGATGCAGTGCTTTGTCGCCAGCAAAGGTTGCGGCAATCTGGCTAGCACTGTTGTCATATTGGTCGGTGCATACGTGCGTAACTTGGAAGTTGGCGTTGTAGCAACCATCGTACTCGTTGGTCGCAGAGGTGGCCCGATGCACAGCGCTCAGCTGCAGATCTTGGGTGACTTGCCAGGCGCCACTGATATGTTTGGTGTCATTGTCGTATCCGTCTGCATCTTTTGTGGTGTTGTCGGCAGTTAATGCGTTAAAGCCGTCTAACGAGCTGTTTTGCCAGCTGACTTGCAGGTAACCTTGTTCACCGCTGATGGCGCTTTTTAGAAAGACTGATTGCTGATTGTAGCGTCCGGTTTCTAATGCCACCGCGTTGCTCCAACCTCTTTGGTCGGGTGTAGAGCTCAGGAAAATAATGCCTCCAGCATCGGCTCCGTACATGAGCCCCTGTGGGCCGCGCAAAATTTCGACCGACGTCACGCTCTGCGTCGTTAAATGTTCCAAGCGAGGACTGTGTTGTGTGCCCGTGGTGTCGGTCAAAGGTATACCGTCAAGTACCACCAAAGTTCGATACCCTTCCTCACCTCGAATACGCACCGTAGCCGCCTTACCCATGCCGCCCGTATGTGTCACCGACATCGAGGGTTGATGTTGCAGGATATCGACTAGCGACAAGTTGCCGTAGTGATCTAGATCCTCCCTCGACAGCTTGGTTATTGCGGTCGCGATTTCACTCCAAGGCTCGGGTACCCGTGAACTGGTAATCACGATTTCTTCGAGTGCACTGTTACTGGTCGCCAGTGCGTTAAGGCTTACTAGAAGCAAGACGCTAGCTGCGCCTTTTTTGATAAACATACAGTGTCCCCAATCCCAAAGTGTAAGGCGATTGAAGGAGGGGTCATAGGCCTAATCGGTGTCAGCGAGAAACCCTGATGGTAAGCCCTCCGCTCCATCGGTTGCTGTTCTGGCAGGTATCGGGCTTACAGCTAAGGCTGATTACCGTTGCGGGGGCAGCGCTGGTCTTTTCACCAGTCTTCCCTTTTAACCTACCCAGCCACTCATCGGGCGGTAGGCACCAAGAACCCGTGCAGAGTAGGGGGTTGATGACTCGCTGTCAATTCTAACGACTCGCGTTAGCTTACGTAAATATGATCTAAATCACTGCCCGCAGTCGATGTATCTGCTATGCTAGCGCCCTTTTACCACAGGTAAGGCGTCGTTTACTGTGAGCCTGGGAACAGACATAGAAGCTATTGTTGCCGAGCAGCTAGGCCGTGCTCCGCAGGGTTTACACGCAGTAATAGTTTGGCGTGCCAACCGGCCGGCGGTTATTCAGGTAGCCCCGATTGTGCGCAAAAAGCCATTTCCAACGACGTTTTGGCTGACCGATCCAGATCTGAATTTAGCACTGGATCGACTTGAGGCGGGCGGAGCCATAGCGAGTTTGCAGGCCCAAGTCGATGCTGACCCAGCTCTGGGGGCGCGAATGGCGGCAGACCATCGTGCACATCAAACCCTCCGTCGCGCTCTATGGACACCGGCGCAAACAGCAGAAGTCGAGACCTCAGCTTTTGCACAGGTGTTTGAATCACGCGGGATTGGAGGCATTGAAGCTGACGATCGCATTCGGTGTTTACACACATGGATGGCTTCGCATTTGGTTGTTAGCAATGTCATCGGAGAGATGACGGAACCCCTGCTACCAGAGGGTTTGCTAGATAATTTAATCAGGGCCACGGACTGAAGTGGTCAGTAACAGTAAGAGGCAGTAGCTCAATGAGTACGACAGACGATACCCGGATCAACAAAACCATAGAATTGATCGCACCGGAAAGGCTGCTGGCCGAAATTCCCGCAAGTGAAGCCGCTGTGTACACCGTTTCGCGGGCTCGTTCCGCTATTCATAATGTACTGACTGACGATGATCCTCGTTTAGTCGTTATCGTGGGACCCTGTTCGATTCATGACCCTGCGGCGGCTATGGACTATGCCAGCCGATTGTTTGCGTTGCGTAAACGTTACGCCAACGAGCTTGAGGTCGTCATGCGAGTCTATTTTGAAAAGCCTCGAACGATCGTAGGTTGGAAAGGGCTTATTAACGATCCAGATCTGAACAATACCTTCAAAATAAATAAGGGCTTAGGCTTGGCGCGACGATTACTAGCGGATTTGGCCGAACTTGGGTTGCCCGCCGGGACTGAGTATTTAGATTTGATCAGCCCTCAGTACATTGCCGATTTGGTGTCGTGGGGCGCAATCGGTGCACGCACTACCGAAAGCCAAACGCACCGCGAATTGGCGTCGGGCTTGTCGTGTCCTGTCGGTTTTAAGAACGCCACGGATGGCGATATTCAAGTGGCCATCGATGCAATTAAATCGGCATCCAATCCGCATCACTTTCTGTCGGTCACTAAGCAGGGTCACTCTGCGATTTTTCAAACAGTGGGCAACGAGGACTGCCACGTGATTTTACGCGGTGGCAAGCACCCGAACTACGACATGTTCGCTGTTGATGATACCGCCGCGATGCTTGTCAAAGCCGGCTTGCCCCAGCGTATAATGATCGACGCCAGTCACGCTAACTCCAGAAAGAATCCAGCTCGCCAGATGGATGTTATTAGCGACATCGCAACACAAGTAGCTCGTGGGAGTCGCAGTATTTTCGGAGTAATGATCGAAAGTAATATCGTGGCAGGACGTCAAGAGGTTATCGATACGCAAGCCTTAACTTATGGTCAAAGCATTACGGATGCCTGCATTGGTTGGGAAGATACCGAGTGCGCGCTAGAGCTTTTGGCCGATGCGGTGAAAAGATCAGGCCGCGTTTAGGCTGTACCGGGATCGGGGGGTTGGTTTTTGCAAATGATAAGTATTACCATTTGCATTTAAATCTGTTAATGTGTCGGCCTTTGTTTTGAGCCGTATCGAGGTTTAGCTTGGATCAAAAAGCCCTTTCACTGTGGCAGTTGCAACGGGGTGATACCGCACTTATTTCGCGGTATTCCGACGCGATCGCTGAAAATTATCGCCGTCGGCTCCAAGAGCTTGGTTTTCGCCCAGGAGCAAAAGTGATCTGTACAGCAGCGCCGAGTTTGGGTGCACCGAAGCTGTTTCGTGTCGACAATGCCGTGTACTCTTTAGACAAGCTAGTTGCCCGCGAAATTTACGCAGAGAGCCTAGCGTGATGAAAGATGTATTAGTGGTTGGTAGCCCTAATTCAGGTAAAACTCTACTGTTTAACCGCTTGACCGGCTTGAAGCAAAAAGTGGCCAATTTCCCTGGTGTCACTGTCAGTACTCACGCTGGCGTTGCCAGCTTTGATCCCAGCTTGCAGTTGGTCGATTTCCCCGGCGTCTATTCTTTGCACACGATTTCAGGCGAGGAAGAAGTTGCGGTAAGGGCATTTCAACAGGCAATAAAGACTAGCGAGCAGACCAAATCGGTACTCTGCGTTCTTGACGCTACCCGTTTAGAAAAAGGACTGTTTTTTGCTTTGCAGGTGCGCGAAGCCTGTATTGCCGCTGGCCTGCCTTTTGTTGTAGCGTGCAATATGATCGACATTCTAGATAAGCACCAGCTCACACTGGATATCGACGGGTTGGGGCGTGAATTGGGTGCGCCAGTGATCGGATTATCCGCTAAGTCTGGCTGCGGGATAGAGCGCTTACAGGAGGTGCTGTCCGCTAATAATACAAGCGTTCCTAAGCCGGATCCAAAACTATTGGCTCGCGACGAGGGATGGGAGCGCAATAGGGCAGAGCAGCTTGCTCATGCCTATGGCCCGAAGGGCGATTTGTTACTTAAAAGCCACAGCCGCTTAGACGACTTCTTCCTACATTCTGTCACTGGCGGAGCTGCGTTTTTCGTTATCATGTTCTCACTATTCCAAGCGATATTTACTTGGGCGTCGCCAATGATGGATGCCGTCGAGAGTTTGCTAGGATGGTCCGCCGAGGTAGTAGTCCCCTTTATTAGTAACGACATTGCCGCCGATTTCGTCCGCGATGCGATTTTTGGTGGGGTGGGTGCATTTTTGGTGTTTGTGCCACAGATTTTTGTACTTACTTTAGTGGTCGGGACTTTGGAAGATTCGGGTTACTTAGCCCGGGCTGCGGTTATTTGCCATCGGCCTCTTAATGCCTTTGGGCTTACAGGTAAAAGTTTCGTGCCTATGCTGAGCGGTGTGGCCTGTGCTATTCCCGCAATTTATGCGGCGCGGACGATTGAGTCTCCACGAAAGCGCTGGCTCACTTACATGGCTATTCCCTTGATGCCATGCTCTGCCCGTTTGCCGGTATATGCACTCTTGATCGCCGCTTTTATTCCCAACGAAACCATAGCGGGTGGTCTTTTAGGATTACAGGGCCTAGCGATGTTCGGTATTTATTTGTTTGGTATTGTGACCGCCTTGCTGGTAACCGCCGTAATTTCTCGCGTTACTCCCCAGAAAGCGCAAGATGCACCTTTTGTGCTGGAAATGCCTCCGTATCGAATACCTTCGTGGCAATCTATTCTTAGGGGCGCAGTCGAGCGAGCCGGGTATTTCGTTAAAAAAGCGGGTCCCGTTATTTTTTGGATTACCATGGTGATCTGGTTTTTGGGGTATTTTCCCAATCAAGGTCAAGATCTATCGCAGTCCTATCTAGCCACAGTGGGCCGTCTGATAGAGCCCTTGTTCCAACCCTTAGGGTTAGATTGGAAGTATGGCATTGCGATTTTGGCGTCATTCGTTGCACGCGAAGTATTTGTCGGCACCTTGGGTACCTTGTACGGCATTGAAGATGCTACCGAGAACGTTGTGTCCTTGGCAACGCGGGTGCAAGACAGCGGTATGCCTTTGGCGTCCGGTGTGGCCTTACTGGTGTTCTTTGCGGTTGCTGCACAATGCGTGTCGACACTGGCAACTCTATACCGAGAGGGCGGTAGTGCTAAATTACCGCTACAACTTTTGGTCGGTTATGGTCTGCTGTCGTATGCATTGGCGTGGTGCGCATTTGTACTCCTGAGCTGAAACGGCAGTTCCTAGTCAAGAATTCCTGAGGTATGCTTTCCAAATAAAAAAGGGGAAGCGATGATATCACCAACGCTGTTGGCAACTCTTGGAATTGCCTACATGTTCGTGTTGTTTTTGGTGGCCTGGCTGGCTGACCGCCGAGTTGATGCTGGTCGTTCACTATTGTCTAGTAAAACCATGCGCGGGCTCGTCTATGCGCTCTCGCTCGGAGTGTATTGCTCTTCTTGGACGTTTTACGGAGCGGTAGGTACAGCGAATACCAGCCCATGGGCGCACGCGCCTATTTATATGGGTCCAATTTTGCTGATGCTGCTGGCGTGGCCGCTGTTCAAACGCATGGTCGACACAAGGCGGAAGCAGCGAGTCACATCCTTAGCCGATTATTTGTCGGCTCGTTTTGGTAAGCGACCGTCCCTTGCATTAATCGTGACAGTGGTCGCTGTTGCTGCAGTTGTGCCATACATTGCGCTACAGTTCAAAGCCTTGGCTCAAGCATGGCAAATGATTAACCTGCACTTTGCAGGGCAAACGTGGTCAACTTTCTTTAACGTCGGTGCCCTTCCTGGTGTGTTGGACTTTGTTGGTCCAGTTGGCACACTGTTTAACCGTCAACCCATGATCCGTTGGACTAACGGTAATTATCAGTTTGCTCTAGAAAACCCCGCAACCCGCTTGAATAGCCTAAATGGTACACGTCTGGATGATGCAGAAGCCATGCCGGACATTGTGGTTCGCTACAACGGCGGAAACGGTGGCCATTCTTATTCTTTGGCGGGCGTCATGCGTACGTTGCGATATGAAGATCGCAGTACCTTAGCGCTGGAAGGAGAGAGCGATAAAGCCATGGGATATGGTTTGAGCTTGGCCGGAAAGGTCGTTACCGAAGGTAAAAACAACCTGAAATACATGTTGAACCACGGTTCAGCTTTGGGCCGATACTTAGGATTGAACGCCTTTAATGACGGTTATTTGAACGTGAAGGGTGATATCGAGACCATCGACCAGACAGCTCTGACCTTGGCGTATGAACACTACTGGAACCCCGAATGGCGAAGTGTATTTTCGGCGTCTGTCGCCAGTGCGGATAACCCTTCAATGGCTGACTACGCCGCAGCGGGTGGTCTGGCTAAACAGTACCAGTCTTTCCATGCAAACCTGCAATATTTGCCAGCACCGGGATTGATGCTAGGTGGAGAGCTCATGTTTGCCAGCAAGGAATTGGAAGATGGTCGTGATGGTGATATGAATCGCCTGCAGTTATCAGTCAAATATGCTTTCTAAGACTAAGGTCTAACAGCGCGCGACTAACTTGGCCGGTACCATCAAGTCAGTCGGGTTCATAACAACGAGGAGATACTCATGTCCAAATTAACCGATGATCAAGCTCGGGCTTACTGGAAGCGCAATTTGTCGCTGATGGTCAAGCTTATGGTGGTGTGGTTTATCGTAAGCTATGGTTGCGGCATTTTGCTTTTTGATGCCTTAAACGAGATCAGATTGGGGGGTTACAAGTTGGGGTTTTGGTTTGCACAACAGGGTTCGATTTACACCTTTGTGGCCTTAATTTTTTATTACACCAAGAAAATGGCAGCGTTAGATCGTGAATTTAACGTTGAAGAAGAATAAGGAATCGACGCTATGGAATTGCAAACTTTAACTTACGTTGTCGTAGGATTTACCTTCGCTCTCTATATCGGGATCGCGATCTGGGCCCGAGCCGGCTCAACCAAAGAGTTCTATGTTGCTGGGGGCGGTATTAACCCGGTTGCTAATGGTATGGCAACGGCCGCTGACTGGATGTCGGCAGCGTCATTCATTTCAATGGCGGGCATGATTGCCTTTATGGGCTACGGTGGTTCGGTGTTCTTAATGGGATGGACCGGTGGCTTCGTGATCTTGGCAATGTTGCTAGCGCCTTATTTGCGTAAGTACGGAAAGTTTACCGTGCCTGAGTTTATTGGTGACCGCTTCTATTCTAAAACTGCACGAGCGGTAGCGGTTGTATGTTTGATTATCTGTTCGGTGACTTATGTAATCGGTCAGATGAAGGGCATCGGCGTTGCCTTCTCGCGCTTTCTGGAAGTGAGTTATGAGACTGGGTTGTTGGTGGGTATGGTGATTGTGTTCTTCTACGCCGTTCTCGGTGGTATGAAGGGTATTACTTACACTCAGATTGCTCAGTACTGCGTGCTTATCTTGGCTTACACTATTCCTGCAATATTTATCAGCCTACAACTTACTGGCAACCCTTTTCCGCAGCTGGGCTTGGGTAGCACCTTAAGTGGTACCGACACATTCTTGCTTGATAAACTGGATCAAACGGTCACCGAGCTGGGGTTTAAGGAATACACCACCGATGTTCGAATATCGACCTTGAATATGTTCGCTTACACCCTATCTTTAATGGTAGGTACTGCGGGTTTGCCTCACGTCATCATCCGTTTCTTCACCGTACCAAAAGTCCGCGATGCACGATCGTCGGCTGGTTGGGCTCTGGTATTCATTGCGGTACTGTACACCACAGCACCTGCAGTTGGTGCGATGGCTCGCTTCAATATCATGGAGACAGTCGAGCCTGAGCCGGGCGTATATTTGGCTTACGAAGAGCGGCCACAGTGGTTTAAAAACTGGGAGAAGACCGGTCTTTTGGGTTACACCGATAAAAATGGTGATGGCTTAATTCAGTACAGCGCAGATAAAGCGACGAACGAATTAACCAAAGTAGACAACGATATCTTGGTATTGGCAAACCCTGAGATTGCGAAACTACCTAATTGGGTAATCGCCTTAGTCGCCGCAGGCGGTTTAGCGGCGGCTCTATCGACTGCTGCAGGCTTACTGCTAGCGATTTCGTCGGCTATTTCGCACGACTTACTAAAAGGGATGTTGACGCCAGATATCGATGAGAAGCAAGAGTTGATGGCTTCGCGCGTAGCAATGGCTGTAGCAATTGCCGGTGCTGGGTACCTCGGCTTTAACCCACCTGGATTCGCGGCTGGAACTGTAGCCTTGGCCTTTGGTCTAGCAGCTTCGTCAATTTTCCCCGCGCTGATGATGGGTATTTTCAGCAAACGCGTAAATAAAGAAGGTGCCATTGCGGGTATGGTCGCAGGTATCGGTGTTACCTTGCTGTATGTGTTCCAGCATAAAGGTATCATGTTTATCCAGGGTACTGAGTTTTTGGGTAGCCTGTCACCGAACTGGTTTATGGGTATCGAGCCAAATGCGTTCGGGTGTGTTGGCGCGATCGTTAACTTCGGAGTAGCCTTTGCAGTGTCCAGCGTAACGAAAGAAGTGCCAGACGATGTGCAAGAGTTAGTTGAAAATATTCGAGTGCCCGCCGGCGCCGGAATGGCCCAAGATCACTAATAAGTCTTGGTGTTGTAAACGTATAACGGGCAGGTTACTGCCCGTTTTTTTTAGGAATGACTATGTCAGTTTTTACTAACAAACACGTGGTAGTTGCTTTACTGGTGGCTCCGGTATTAGCAGTTGGCGCTTGGTATGCGGTTGGGCTTATTGGAGCCGAGACTCCGCACAAGGCGGTACCCGGCCAAAGTTATCCTTTGGTCGCGAAAAGTAATTGCCGTTATGCGAGTGGCCAATGTTCGCTTGGTAACGGTGACATTGAATTCGAGCTCATTGCAGACAAATCTGATAGTGCTGTTAAGGTAAAAATAGTAAGTAATCAGAGCGTAAGCCGCGTTTTGATGGGTTTGGGGCTAGATAACGAACCCCCCAAACCCGCAGAGGTGCCATTTAATGAATCTACCAACTCATGGATCCATACTGTCAATGGCTATCACGCGGAAAAACTTTTTTTTGTAGCCGAGATTCGCGGAAGTCGATACTTCGCAAAACTTGACACGGTGTTTTTTGAGCGGCTGAACACTATACCTCAAGGGCGTGATTAGGTGGCGGTATGGCAGCTGAATCCGTCGAATTAAATCCGGTTAGAGAGTTTCTGGCTGGGACCTTGCCTTTTGACTCTCTGTCATCGGATCGTTTAGCAGTAATCGCTGCACAGATTCAAATTTGTTACCACCCACAGGGCGAGTTGTTTCAGAACGACGAGCGAGTAGGATTAAGGGTGCTGCGCTCGGGAGCGGTAGATCTGTTCTATCAAGATGGTTCTTTAATGGATCGCCTGGGCGAGGGGGAAAGTTTTAGTCTACGGGGGCTTAATGCGACAAGCCTTCAAGTCGGTGCTAAAGCCATAGAAGACACTCTTGTCTATGTGCTACCTTCTGACGCTTATCAAGCGCTTAGAAAGGAGCAGCGGCATTTTGATCGCTACTTTTCAGCCCAACGCAGCCGAAGATTACGGAGGGCTGCACGCTATGAGCCAATTCCTCACCGGATGAATGCAGCTATTTCCGGTATTATGGCCAAGTCCGTGTTGACCGTCGTCGCTAGCACATCGATACAGCGGGTCGCCGAGCTAATGTCTGAGAGGAGAGTCAGTTCGGCATTTATAACCAATAAGGGTGCTCTAAGCGGGATTGTAACCGATCGTGACCTCAGGGTCCGCTGCGTCGCAAAGGCGCTAAGTGTATTGGAGCCCGTTAGCGCCATTATGACCAGTGGTCCCAAAACGCTGAGCGCTCAGTCGACAATTTTTGATGCCACACTTGCTATGACGCAGCTGGGTGTTCACCACATTCCGGTAATCGATCAAGATTGCTTAGTCGGTGTTGTTACTACGTCTGACTTGATGCTCGCTAAGCAAGATGACCCGGTCTACTTGGTGACCCACATCGGCCGTCAAGATTCGGTTGAGGCAATTGCCGCAATAGTAACGCACTTGCCCTCGCTTATGGTGGCGTGGTCGTCTTCGGGTCTTAAGTCTCAGCATGTCAGCCGCTTACTGACTGCAATTAGTGATGCGATCGTTGTTCGTTTGTTGCAACTAGCTGAAGTCCGGTATGGTCCAGCCCCAGGACCCTATTGTTGGTTAGGTTTTGGTTCTCAGGGGCGCGGCGAGCAACTGCTTGGAGCAGATCAAGACAACGGCATGGTCATTGATGACGGCGTACCTTTGACGGAGCGAGATTGGTATCGAGATGTAGCCAACTATGTCTGCGATGGACTAGCGCTGGTGGGCTATCGCTACTGTCCCGGGAATATAATGGCGAAAAATACCGAATGGCGGATGAGTCTGCGGCGGTGGCAGGAGACTGTCGCTAAGTGGACTCGGACTCCCACCGAAGATGCGGTAATGCGAGTCACAATTTTCTTCGATATCCGCGGGATATACGGTGATCTAAGTTTGGCGGAGCGACTGCAACAAACAATGCGTCGCGAAACTCAAGGCAATACCATTTTTATTGCGGCACTCGCGGCCAACGCTCTCGGAGCAACGCCACCTTTGGGCGTCTTCCGACGCTTCATTGTTGAACACAATGGGGAGCACAAAGAGTCGGTAAATATTAAGAAGCGGGGTATTTTACCCATTACTGATATCGCTCGCCTGCATGCCTTGGCTAATGGTTTGCCTGAGGTCAATACAGACGAGCGTATTAGTGCCTTAGCCAAGAACGGGGTGTTGCAGATTAAGAACGCACGGAACTTGAGCGACGCTTTGCATACTTTGCAGCAGGCTCGCATTGATGAGCAGTGTCGATTGATTGAGGTCGGAGAAGCGCCGGGTAATTACATTAACCCTAGGACGCTTGGCACAATGGGTAAAGAACAATTACGCGATGCCTTTACGATCATCAAAGAGGCGCAAAGTGTGATCAAGCTACGTTATCGATCAGGCTTAGATTAATGCTTAATCGTTGGCGAAACCTGTGGCGTAGGCGGCGAGCAAATCGTAAGGTAAATGATTGTTTGCAGGACTTTTGGCTCGAAGGGCAGGGAGCACAGTCGAGCGACTACCAAGGCTTTATTGTTATTGACTGTGAAATGACAGGGCTTGACCCTGCAAAGGATGAGCTTCTCAGTATCGGGTGGGTCCGAATGACCCATGATGATATTCTGTTGAACAGCGCGAGGCATTGTTTGGTGAAAAGTAATGCCAATGTCGGTCAAAGCGCGACGATACACATGATTCGCGATTGTGAGCTTCAACAGGGTCGGTGTATCAATGATATTTTGTTCGAATTACTGACCGAAGCTCGCGGTTCTCTGCCAGCATTTCACAACGCCGATCTTGATCTTGCATTCCTGAATCGCTCTATGCAAAGGGCGTTTGGTGCGCCCTGGTGGCCCAGCTATGTGGATACCTTGTTGAATGAAAAACGTCTACTAATGCGCCGTGGTGAGGTGCTTAAAAATGGATCGTTAACGCTTACGCAGTGCCGGCGCCGATACAACCTTCCGGCGTACCAAGGGCACAACGCCATGGTAGACGCAATAGCGACCGCAGAGCTCTTGTTGGCGGAGATAAAAAAAGGGGTGATGATATCACCCCTTTGGTCTTAAGACGCCTTAGAGTGCTGCTAAGCGGGCTTTCGCAGCTTGGTACTCTTTAATCAGGCGCGCTACGCGATCGCCAGCAGATTCGACTGACTTAACGGCGCCAATGCCTTGCCCACAGCCCCAGATGTCTTTCCAAGCTTTAGCGTCGGTATTGCCGCCTGAGCCGAAGTTCATGGCCGAAGGGTCACTCACGGGTAGGTTGTCTGGATCTAGGCCAGCGGCACGTACCGAAGGCTTTAGGTAGTTGCCGTGTACGCCAGTAAACAGGTTGCTGTAGATGATGTCATCTGCTGTGTAGTCTACAATCGCCTGTTTATAACCCTCATCGGCGTTTGCTTCTTTGGTTGCAATAAACGCCGATCCGATGTAACCCATATCCGCTCCCATGGCCTGAGCGGCTAAAACCGCGTCACCCGTGGCGATTGATCCAGATAACAAAAGAGGTCCATCGAACCATTCTCGGATTTCTTGAATGAGCGCGAAGGGCGAAAGGGTGCCTGCGTGGCCGCCGGCGCCGGCCGCAACTGCAATTAGGCCATCGGCACCTTTCTCGATCGCTTTTTTAGCAAATTTATTGTTAATAATGTCATGCAGTACCACACCACCGTAGCTGTGGATGGCTTCATTGATTTCCGGTTTTGCGCCCAGAGAGGTAATGATGACCGGTACTTTGTGTTTAACGCACAAGGCTAAGTCTTCTAGTAGACGGTCATTCGAGCCATGAACAATTAAGTTCACTGCGTAGGGCGCTGCGGGTGAGTCTGGGTTGGCGGCATCGTGCTCAGCCAATTCCGTTTTAATACGCGTTAACCACTGATCAAGAAGTTCGATGGGGCGTGCGTTTAACGAAGGAAACGAGCCAATCATTCCCGCTTTACACTGGGCAATAACGAGGTCCGGGTTAGAGATGATAAACAGTGGCGAGGCGATCGCCGGCATACGTACTTTATCTTTTAATATCGCGGGTAGACTCATAGCCTGTCTCCTAGGTGGTTTTTAAGTTGCTTAACTATGCAACAAATTGCATAATGAGTCTACCGCTAAATGGAGTTTTCATTACCACATGTCGCTTGCCCACGCCATTATGACAGCCGTTTTAGATGATGAGTTGACCGGCTACGAGTTGGCCAAGCGGTTTGATACCAGTCTTGGCTTTTTTTGGCAGGCCTCGCATCAGCAAATTTACCGAGAACTGAAAACGCTGAGCCAGAAAAATTACCTCAGTTCGCGCGCAATATCCCAGCAGAAGCGACCAGATAAAACGGTCTATCGCCTAACCGCTGAAGGACAAGAACACTTGCATGCATGGGTGCACCAAACCACTAAGCCGCGGTTTGTGAAAGATGAGTTATTTATTAAACTCTACAATTTGGCGGACGACAATCTAACGGGCTTAGTTCAAGAAGTGCTGGAGCGTCGCGAGCACGTTCAAAGGAATTTAAGTTTGTATTACCGCATCCGAGAAAAAAGTTACGCTAAATTTTCAACCCTAAGCACCCGCATGAAGGGTGTTGCTTTAGTGTTAGACGCGGGCATTCGCGATGCCGAGTCAATACTGGTTTGGTGCGACAGCACTCTTGAGCGCTTGGCCTCTGTTACCGAGCAGTAAGCTCCTGTTTTCCTTGCTTCAAGCCTAGTGCATAATGGTCCTCTCTGGCATTGGGGTTGCGTATGTATCTTGAATATTTTGGTTTGAGCGAAGCGCCGTTTTCGATTGCGGTCAACCCTCGCTATTTGTATTTGAGCTCACGCCACAAAGAGGCGCTTGCACACTTGCTTTATGGCGTTGCTGGGGGCGGTTTTGTCATTCTTACAGGTGAGGTGGGTACCGGTAAAACGACATTAAACCGCTATTTCTTGGCCCAGTTGCCCGATACCACTGACATCGCCACAATTCAAAATCCCGCCCTATCTTCGCAAGAGTTCTTGGCTTCGGCTTGCGATGCTTTTGGTATTAGGGTCGACAGTGGCGCCAGCTTGAAAATTCTGACGGATAAACTACGAGAGTTTTTACTGCAAAATCACGCGCAGGGTCGACGCAGTATTCTCATGGTAGACGAGGCGCAGCATCTTGAGCTTGATGTGTTAGAGCAGGTTCGGCTATTAACAAACCTAGAAACGGACACGCAAAAATTGCTTCAGATTGTCCTGATCGGGCAGCCTGAGCTGATGGCAAAACTTAACAAGCCAGAGCTTCGACAGTTGAATCAGCGTATTACTGGTCGTTATAAGCTTGGGGCGTTAACGCTAGACGAGACGAGCGAATACATCCAGCACCGGCTCTCGGTCGCGGGTATGGCGCCCGGTGTAAGTCCTTTTAGTGACAGCTGTATTCGCGCTGTTCATGAGCGCACTGGCGGCGTGCCTCGACTGATTAATTTATTATGCGACCGAGTGCTTGTTGCCTTGTTCGGTCAGCAGAAGCGCAGCGCTGACAAAAAGTTGGCACATTTAGCTGCCCAAGAACTATGGCAGACCGATGGCGAAGTTCAGGTCAGAACCGGCTCGACTAAGTCGTCAAGGCGACCTTGGGCGATATTGGCAAGTGCGGGAGTTCTGGCGTTTATCGCTGTGATTACTTGGTACCAATTGCAAAGCAGTATAAAAGCGGAAAGCGCGTCAGTAGCCGCGTCTGCAGAGCCCGTCGCCATCAGTGAAGTGGATGCTGGGAAGCCAATGCCAATTCGAGTTTACGGTGAATTGAAGCAAGTGCTCTGGCAAACTTACGATGGTTTTGGGCAACCCTGTGCGAATAATGCGCTGCTTCGCTGTGTCGAGGCAACGCAAGGTGACTGGCAAAGCATCGCGCGCTTAAATCGCCCAGTGATTCTGTCTTTACTGACACCCTTGCGAGAGAGGCACTTTGTCTTGGTGGATACAGTGAGCCTCGACGGTGGGCGCCTGTCAGACGTGACGCTGATATCGGATAATGGCCCAGTGCAGGCTGACTTGGAAGAGTTGGCGTCTCTGTGGACGGGAGACTACCTGTATGTGTGGCGCCCTCCAATGAGTTTTGACGCAGCGGTTGGCTTGGGCTCGATCGGTTTGGATGTGGTCGATGTCGCTCAGCGATTCGGCCGCTACGATAAAACCAACCTGGTGCTAGCTGATGAAGTGTTCACGCAAGCTTTACACGAACGCGTTATTCAGTTTCAGGCGGAACAGGGTTTGAAAACCGATGGAATGGTAGGGCGCGAGACCCTGGTGGCACTGGCAGCGAGTATGAATGAAAGACCGAGCACCACTCGTCTGTTAGACGCCTGGCGAGGTTGGTAGCCTTATGTCTCTGGTAAGCGATGCGCACCGTCGGGCCAATGGTCAAGCTGTGACGGTAGACGCCCAAGATAGCTCGATCTCTACCTCTAAGTGGGTATTAAGTTTGGCGCTAGCAATGGCGATAGGAAGTGTTGCAACGGTTTGGTTGATCAACGCTGACTTTACCGCGAGAAAAAATACGGTCTTGCCGCACACACAGGTTGCCGCCAGTGGTAATGCACAGATTAGTGATAAGTCAGAGCCTTTTGGCAGCGAAGGTCATGAAGACACAGTGCCGCCAGAGCCCTCGGTCGCCGTCATAGCACTGTATGATAGGGCAATAGCAGAACGTGAGCGTATTGCACAACAATCCAGTAAACAAGTTGTGCCACCGGGCTCAAGTCGGACTCAGCTGGATGAGGCGACTGAGCGATTGCAGCCGCAAGTTACAGCGCCAGAGGAAGCCAGAGCGATATCGCAAAGTGTTGACGGAGCGCAACTACTTGCTCGCGCCCAAAGCTTATTAGCAAACAGTCAGCGCGATGCGGTATTGAATAGCGCCTTACCTACTCTTGAGACCTTGGCCGAGGAGGCCAGAGATCGTGTCCCGACTTTGTTGTATAGCGCTCACGATTACCGCGGCGAAGGCGGCAGTAAAGTGATGATAAATCGCGAGTGGTGGTCTGAGGGGCAGCAGATAAACGGTATCAAAGTGATCGAGATTCGAGAAAAAAGCACGGTTTTTGAAACTCAGGGCGGCACTCGGTTTTTGCAACCCGCGCTGAGCAGCTGGGTAAACCTATAGACGCCAGGTATCGCTCCGTTGCAAGCGCTTGGGAACCCGAGCCATGATTTCATAGCCGGATAAGCCACTGTGATTGGCCAAGGTGTGTAAGGGTATGTTATCGCCCCATAGCTCAACCAAATCGCCTTCTTTTGCTTCAGGTGTGCCGGTCACATCGACCGTGATCAAATCCATCGAAACGCGCCCAACGACAGGGGCAAACTGGTTGTGCAGCCAGACTTTAGTCCCACTGGCAATGGACCTGGGGTATCCATCGGCGTACCCAATAGGCAGTGTCGCAATACGTGAGTCTTGCTTCGCGCTCCAAGTGCTGCCGTAGCCGACGCATTCACCGATGCGCAGCGATCGAATACTATGAATACGAGTGTAAACCTTCATAACTGGGCGCAGGTGCTCTTCAATATCTGTAAGCGGGCTTCCACCGTAGAGCGCATAGCCAGGTCGCACCCAATCCAGATGAGACTCGTTATAGCTTAGGCATGCAGGTGAATTTGCCGCGCTCATGGGTAGCTTGTAGCGCTGACCAAGTTTAGTGAGCAGGGCCAGCTGTAGGGCGGTTTTCTCAGAATCGGTATCGGCGTCTGAGAAGTGCGTAAATAGCACGGTATCTTGGGGTAGGGGGTGGTCGCGACACAGATCTTCGAGTTGGGATTCTGACAGCCCTAGACGGTGCATGCCGGTATCAACTTTGAGCCAAATGGCGGGGCGACGATTCGCTGGTCGTGCTAAGTAGTCAATTATTTGCCAAGTGTTGGTAATGGCCACGGTTAAATCGTGTTGATACGCAGTATCAAGTTCGGTGGTGTCAAAGGCACCTTCAAGCACCAAAATAGGTGCAGTCGGGTTTACAGCTCTAAGCTCCAGACCCTCGGCACAATGAGCTACCGCGAAGCCATCAGCGATATCGGCGAGAGCAGGTGCAATAAGCCGTATATCGTGCCCGTAAGCATCGGCTTTAACCACACACATCAACCTACTGCCATGGCAGTGCTGCTTAAGCCACTGTGCGTTAGAGCGAAGCGCCTGAATATCGATATAAGCGAAGGTGGGACGTGTCATGCGTACTCGTACTTGTGTTTCTGAAAAAGGTCAATCACAGTTGCCCATATAGGACCGGTCTCACCGCTACCAATAATACGTTCGTCGATTTGGACCACCGGTGCGATCTCTCGTGTGGACGAGCTTAGCCAAACCTCATCGGCTTCTAGAAAATCTTGTAGAGTCAGATCTTGCTCTGAGACCGTTAAACTACTGTTGTCTCGCAGCACATCAATAATTAAGCCTCGGGTAATGCCGGGAAGTAAGGTGTGGTCTAAAACGGGCGTATAAATCGTAGCATCTTTAATACAAAACACGTTGCTGGCCGAGGCTTCCGTGATTTTCCCGCCAGGTCTGTAAAGTAGAGCCTCGTCAAAGCCTGCATCAACAGCGTGTTGGTAATGCAGTACGTTACCCAACAGTGCCGTGACTTTTACATCGCAATGCAGCCAGCGCAGATCTTCTTGGGATTTTAATTTTAAGCCCATAGAGGGCTTGTTGGCGCTAGAGGGAGGAGGGGCAATCTGGAAACTGTATGCAAATTCAGTCGGTGTTAGATCGTTATTGTAGGTGTGGTGCCGCTTGGGCGCCTCACCTCGTGAAACATGCAGGTAAATACCACAGTGCTCTGTGGGCGAGTCTTGTGCCAAAGTGTTGATGACAGAGCGCCAGTAATTGTCGCTTTTATTTGCTGTTATGCCGATGGCTTTCAGATTGCGCTGCAAACGATCAATGTGACGCTGCAGCCCGATCGGTTTGCGGTGGTGGCACGGCACGACCTCGTAGATGGCATCTCCAAACAAAAACCCCCGGTCCATGGGTGAGATTTTTGCTTCGTGTCTCGGCAGGTATTTGCCATTAAGATAGGCGAGTTCGGGCTGCGTCATTGGGTGTCCTTCTCAGTGTTAAAGACTTTTACAAGAGCATCAATCACGAGATTGCCGCTACCCAAAGACAGACCGTCTTCTGTTGCTGTTCTTTGGTGGGTGACGCCATCGACAGCCCCATGTTCGCTCAGCCATTCTAATATAGGTCTTTGGCGGAGATCTTGCAGAAACGATTGTTTTGCCCAGTGGCCTAAAAAGCCCACCAAAGCATAGGCTCCCCAGTTACTCACATCGGCAATCACCAGTTCATTACAGCGGCCTACCGCTTGTTTTATCGGTAGATCTGCAGCTATCGCGCTGATATTCCCCATGCCGGCTTCGTTACCGCCATCGCCAATGCCTATGGTAGGGCAGCCTTGTGTCTTTATAAAACTTTCGAAATTGCCACATTGTGCTGAAATATCTATACCTCGGATATTATAATAGTGGCCGTCTGCGGCGGCTCCGGGGACCTCGATAGCGATAATCAGGTCTGGCTTGATTCGCCCTAAACTTTCTTCACAGTGGCGCTGCTGCTCGCGGGCGTGCGCGGCGTGCAATGCTAGCACCTGGTGCGTTGGCGCAAGCACAGCCGCTAAAGACGGTGGGCCTGCGATCCAGACATTGGCTCCTAGACACTGCAGAGCGTCGTAAAGCGCCATTGCGCCAGCTGGGCCGTCGGTTTCGAAAGTATTAGACACAGGAAATCCCGTGCCGATAAGAATGGTCCGATCTCGAAAGTCCCACAATTGCTTCGCTGCGCGAGCACAGTAGCCAGGCACTAACTGAGGACGCAGTCGCGCCATACCCCGAGGATTGTGTGCTACCAAGAGTTCTTCTACTCGGGCGCTTAATCTTAATGTCTCTTCAGTCAACACAAGCATTCACCAAACACCGGATTTCTTGAAGGGCCGCTAACGCAGAGGGGCTGTCACCGTGTACACACAAGGTATCGGCGCGCAGTTCGATCGGTGTGCCGCAATCGCTTATCACACAGCTGTCGGTTATGAGTCGACGGGCCTGCTCTAGCATTTCGCATTTGCTCAACACCGCGCCTGGTTCTGCTCGCGGCAGTAAGGTTTTGTGCTTGGTATACCTACGATCGGCGAAGGCTTCAAATATCAACTCGACACCCTCATTGGCGGCCTGCTCCTGCATGAATTGCGTTGTGGCGCCAGCCGGCACCATCAGTTTTAAGGCACAGTCTTTTGCAGCTTGCAGCAATGCCCCAAAGGTCACTGACTGGCTGAGCATGTCATGGTAAAGGGCGCCGTGCGGTTTGATGTACGATACTCGAATATTCAAGGTTGCGGCCATTCCTGTGAGCGCTGCAGTTTGGTAAAGCACATCGTTATATAAGTCTTCCGGCGCAATACGCATTGACCGTCGGCCGAACCCGACTCGGTCCGGGTAAGAGGGGTGTGCTCCAATTTCAACCTTGTTGGCCCGAGCCAGTTTTAATGTTTTGAGCATGGTGCTGGAGTCGCCGGCGTGGAATCCGCACGCGATATTGGCTTGATCAATCAAGGGCATTATCGGTTCATCGTCGCCAAGATGCCAGACACCATAGGCTTCGCCCAAATCACAATTTAATTTCAGTTGGGTCATAATGCCGCCAGCTCTGCGTTGCGCAAATCGGTGATTAACATATGCCCGGGCGCATGAGTAATAGCTATGGGCAATTTAGCAGCGCGTAGCGCTTGTTGTGGTGTGACGCCACAGGCCCAAAAAACAGGGAGCTCGCCGTCTAAAATATCGATCTTGTCACCATAGTCTGGCTTGTCGATGTCATCAATACCGATGTCTTGAGGGTTGCCAAAGTGAATGGGCGCGCCATGTACCGCCGGAAAACGGCTGCAGATTTGAATTGCGCGAATGGTATGGGCTACGCTAAGCGGTCGCATGCTGACGACCATATTGCCGCCAAAGGGCCCCGCGCTGTGGCACGCAATATTGGTGTTATACATCGCAACATTACGGTTCTGCTGGATGTGACGCAACGGAATGCCCGTCTCCAGCAGCGCATCCTCAAACGAAAACGAGCAGCCTATGGCAAAGAAGACCCAGTCCTGCTGCCAGTAATCACCCATGTCTTGTAGTTTGTCTGTCGGGTTGCCGTCGACAAATAGTTGGTACTTGGGACAGTCGGTTCGTATGTCAAAGCCCCCTAGAGCACTAATGCTGGTCTCGCCCGGGTTTGATTGTCCAATCACCGGGCACGGCCTTGGGTTTTGCGCGCAGAAGCGCGCGAAGTCCGCCGCATAGGCTTGGGGTAGCGCTACGACATTGCATTGCACATAGCCATCGCAAACACCAGCGGTGGTGCTGTTCCATTTACCTGCTCGGCACAGTTGTCGTAACTCACTCGGTGTCATAAGCTAAGGGCTTGGTAGAGAAAACAAAACGGTATCAGAAGTGCTGAGTTTAAGACAGTACCTGCCGATAATATTGCTTGCTCAGGGTACGCGTGCTCCCGATACTTTACATAAGACGATAAGGATAAGACCATGCCACATATCTCAGTAACTGCTGAACAAACACCCCTCAGGCCAGCCGTCATCATGGCCAGCAGTGGCCAGATAACGACTTATCAGGATTTTGATCAGCACTCCAATCAAGTTGCTCAGCTGTTTCGTACTTTGGGCGTACACGCTGGTGATCACATTGCTTTGATGATGGAGAATAACGCGCATTTCCTCGAGATTTGCTGGGGGGCATATCGCAGCGGAGTTATTTTTACACCGATCAGCACACACTTAAAGGCAGACGAAATTGCCTATATCTTGGAAAACTGCGAGGCTAAAGTGTTCATTATTGGCGCTATTCTGCGCCAACAAGCTAAGGACTTGCTTCAGGTGGCAAGTAATATTGAACACCGATATATGTTCGGTGGTGTTGCAACCGGCTACGAGTCTTGGGATGACGTGTTGGCTCAAATGCCTCGCGAGCCTATTGATGATCAAAGCAAAGGCACAGCAATGCTGTACTCTTCTGGGACTACAGGCAAACCCAAGGGCGTATTGCCAGTTACGCCTGACTCGGCCTACGATTCGCCGCATCCGCTGGGTGCGTCTCTTGGTGTATTCTTTGGTTTTAGCGACGAAACCACCTATTTAAGTCCCGCGCCCCTGTATCACGCAGCGCCATTGCACTACAGCATGATGACTCAGGATATGGGCGGCACTGTGGTTGTTATGGAACAGTTTGACTCAGAGGCGGCACTCGCGGCTATCGAGCGTTACGAGGTAACTCACAGCCAGTGGGTGCCAATTATGTTTGTGCGCATGCTGAAATTGTCCGCGCAAATTAGATCTAAGTATGATCTAACCTCACACCGGTTTGCGATCCACGCTGCTGCGCCTTGCCCGGTCGAGATCAAGCAGCAAATGATCGACTGGTGGGGGCCCATCATTAATGAATACTACGCTGCTAGCGAAAGCATTGGTGCGACTTTGATTACTTCTCCTGAGTGGCTTGAGCACAAAGGTTCGGTGGGGCGAGTTACCACAGGTAAACTGCACATACTTGATGATGATGGTCGTGAGTTGCCGGTGGGCGAAGTCGGGACGGTGTACTTTGAGGCAGCTGCTACTTTGGGAGCTCGCTTTGAATATTACAAGGAACCTGAAAAAACCGCAGAGGCGTATCTGAACGATGCATTGGCGACCACGGGGGACGTGGGTTATGTCGATGAACAAGGCTATTTGTATCTTACCGATCGCAAACACTTTACGATTATCAGCGGCGGCGTGAATATTTATCCTCAAGAAATTGAAAACACACTCATTAATCATGGCTTAGTAGCAGATGTTGCGGTTTTTGGCATTCCTGATGATGAGTTCGGTGAGCGGGTTCACGCTGTGGTTGAACCTGAAAATTGGGTAGATGCTACAGACGAGGTCGCTATTGAACTGGTAGAGTGGCTCAAAGAACGTTTGTCCTCGATCAAAGTCCCCAAGGCTATCGACTTCATGGAGAAGTTGCCGCGCATGGATAATGGTAAGCTGTACAAGCGCCATTTAGTCGATGCCTACAAAGCAGCGGCCAGAGCAGACGATACGAAAACCCAGTAGCGGGAGCAAAGCATGTCGAAAACATCTGAGTTAAAGGCGCAGGAAGAGGCTCTCGCAGCCGCGCTTACCTATCCTGAGTGGGAGAGTGCGGCGCAGCGCCACGACGAATTGTCTGGCGCTTTACGGTGGCGGCAGAGGGACCAATCCAGCCTGTATGACTATGCTCAGATTCGGCTGCGTTTAGATCGCCTACGCGCCTTGCGCGTTAAACAGGACTACCAAGGTTTACTCTTTACCTTAAATGAAGGTATCCACGGCAACATGGGGGGTATGGGGCGAAACACGCTGTATCAGCGCGCTAAGTTCGGCACGAAAACGCTTGTCGAGCAATACATCGAAGAAATCAGCGATGCACTTGTAACACTTGCGGAACTTGATGATTCCATAATCAGCGTGGAAGAAAAGCTCGATTTTTTTTATCGCGCTAATATTTGTTATGGACGCTCGGCCTTGATGTTAAGCGGTGGCGGCGTCCTTGGGTTTTACCACATGGGGGTTGTGAAATCGCTGTTAGATCAAGGGCTGCTGCCGCGCGTGATATCGGGATCAAGTGCCGGGTCGCTGGTGGCAGGTATTATCGGCACACATGATGATAAGGCTTTAGAGCGCTTCTACGATCCTAATTTAATTCGACATGAGGCAGAAAAAGAAGCCGGCGTGCTAGCGCGGCTTTTTGGTGGTGGAGCGACTATCGATATAAGCGAGCTACGCGATATTATCACGCGCCTGATTCCAGATTTGACCTTCCAGGAAGCCTACCATCTAACCGGGCGCCAAGTAAGTGTTACGGTGGCGCCAGCAGAGCCTCATCAGCGCTCACGTCTGTTGAATGCCATTACGTCACCCAATGTGTACATTCGGTCAGCCGTCGAGGCGTCTTGCGCGGTGCCGGGTGTATTCCCCCCAGTGATGTTAATGGCTAAAAACGTGCACGGCGAGGCTCAGCCTTATTTACCTTCGCGGCGCTGGGTAGACGGTTCTATTGCCGATGATTTACCTGCCAAACGTTTATCTCGGTTGTACAGCACAAATCATTTTATCGTCAGCATGATCAATCCTTTGGTGACGCCATTCCTGAAATTGCGAGGTCCTGAAGATCGCTCAAGATTGCGAAAAGCGCTGGGTGATTTGGGCGTCGGTGTGTCTCGCGAAGTTTTAAATTTTTATCGCGGTGTCGTGCAAAAAGAGGGCGATCGTTGGCCTCGCTTAAATTTACTGGTCAATGGTGTACACAGTCTGATCGACCAGGATTACAGCGGAGATATCAATATCGTGCCAAAATTCCAGTGGCGTAATCCTGCAAGGCTGTTGACGCATATGTCCGAGCAAGAGTTATTAGAGCTCATGCAGGCAGGAGAACAAGCCGCTTTTCCTCATATTGAGACAATTCGCACCTGCACGCGGATATCTCGGTTAATGGAACAAATTCTTGAGCGTTTTGAGTCGGGCGATTTAAAACCGAAGTCAGGCGTTAAGCGCCCAAGAATGGCGCGGAGAAGACCCGCGCCACGCATCGTTAAAGCTGCCTAGGCTTTGGGGATCATGCTTACACCCATCGCGGCGAGAGGATAAACTAAGTCGCCTCGCGCGTCCGCTTCGGTGCTTGACGCTGTGCCGATCTGGGCCCGTTTGCGAATACCTTGGACGATAGCGGCAAGGCGGAACAGAGAGAAGATCAAATAAAAATCCCAGTGCTGAATTTCTGTTCTGCCGGTACGTTCACAGTATTTCGCTATGTACTCTTCGTTGCTAGGAATGCCCAAGGCAACGCGGTTGACATCACTCAAGCCGCGCATGCTTCCCTCTGAGGGTAGCATCCAAGCCATACATTGATTTGCGAGGTCGGCGATGGGGTTGCCGAGTGTGGATAGCTCCCAGTCAAGCAAGGCAATGACCTCGGGCTTGTCGTGGGCGAACATCATATTGTCCAAACGATAATCGCCGTGAACCAGCGAGACCGAGCCGTCGTCTGGGGGCATGTTATCCACCAAGTATTTCATTAGAGTTTCCATGTCCGAAATCGTATCGATTTCGGACGCACGGTACTGTTTGCTCCAGCGACTTACTTGGCGCTCGAAGTAGTTTCCCGGACGCCCGTAGTCACCCAGGCCCACAGCCTCGATATTGACGTTGTGTAAAGCGGCCAGCGTGGCGTTCATTGAATCGTAAATGCCGGCCCGTTCCTGCGGTGACTCGACTTCTGGTAGCGTTGGGTCCCAGAGGATTCGGCCCTCTTTATACTCCATTACGTAGAACATAGAACCGATAACCGAGTCGTCCTCGCACAGAACGTAGGTGCGAGGTACGGGTACGTCAGTACCATTCAAGGCGCTTATTACGCGGAACTCTCGGTCAACAGCATGCGCTGATTTTAAGAGTTCGCCCTTGGGTTTGCGACGCAGTACAAAATGTTGATTACCACTGGTCAACTTAAAGGTAGGGTTAGACTGTCCGCCGGCAAATTTTTCAGCTTGAATGTCATCGCCAAGACCTGGAATGTAGTCTTGTAAATAATCGCCCAGGCGTTTTGTGTCGATATCCTGATTGCTCATACCGTTTCCTATTTTTATGCGAGGCCCGAGTTTAGCATTGATCTATGGTGCTTGGTAAAGAGCGATTTAAGCCTCTGGGGCATTGCGAGGGCGGGAGGGTGAAGGTATGCTCGCTTACAATAACAATAGGAGCTAACCGTGTTTGATGTCTTAAATACTGTCTGGGAAGAAATGGTTGCCAAGGGCAGCCCATTTGAAATCGTCGATCGTGATATTCACGGAGTGTCGCAGCGTGACTTTAAAACGGCGCCACCTAATTTGTCTGCGTTTTGGCGGGCGACAGAAGCTCACGGCGATCGCGATTATATTGTTTACCAAGATGAGCGCATTAGCTACGTTGAAGCGCACAAAATGACACGTTCGATAGCCCAATATCTTCATCAAAACGGGGTAAAGCAGGGTGATCGTGTTGCGATCGCGATGCGCAATTATCCCGAATATATGCTGATTTACTGGGCTGTGGTATCCATGGGGGCCAGTGTTGTCGGTATGAATGCCTGGTGGGTCGACGACGAAATGGCCTATGCACTTAGTGACGCGCAACCGGTCGCGGCATTTATGGATCAAGAGCGCTTGGAGCGTTTCGAACGTATACGAGATCAGTTCCCCGATTTACAGCTGGTGGGTGTCCGCGTCGCTGAATCAGAGCTTGGCCGTGCCTCGGCATATAGCAAGGTTCTAGCCGCCGATTCGGTATGGCCTGAGGCAACCTTAGATTCGGACCAAGACGCCTGTATTTTCTACACTTCAGGCACTACTGGAAGACCTAAGGGAGCACAGTTAACGCATCGCAGTTGTATCGCAAACGCACTGAACATGGTTTTTATGACTGGCGTACAAGCTGAAGCGCTGCGCAGAATTGCGGGTGCGGAGCCCAGTCCATCCGCGCCGCCGCCAGTTGCCCTGGTAGCGACACCGCTATTCCACGTGACCGCGAATAACTGTGTGGCCTATTTGGCGACCCTAGCGGGCGGGACTTTAGTACACATGTACAAGTGGGACGTGGTGGAAGCTATGCGTCTGATAGAAGCCGAAAAGGTGACTGCGCTAAGCGCCGTGCCTGTGATGTCGCGCGAGATTATTTTACACCCCGATTTTCATAAGTATGATTTAAGCAGCTTGAGCACGATGGGCGGCGGTGGCGCAGCCTTGCAGCCCGATTTGGTTCATAAAATCGATAAAGAAATGGCCACCGCCAAACCCAACACGGGCTATGGCATGACCGAAACCTCCGGCATTATTACATCCATGGGCGCGGAATTTTTTGTGGCGAAACCGGCCAGTTGTGGAAGGGCAGTACCGACCCTGGAAGCAAAATGTGTCAATGATGCGGGCCAGACTCTACCTGCCAGAGAGGTGGGAGAGTTATGGGTTCGCGGCGCTAATGTCATCAAAGGTTATCTCAATCGTGCCGAAGCCACCGCCGACTCGATTACTGAGGGCTGGTTGCACACCGGCGACGTTGCCTATATGGACGAGGATGGATGCATCTTCTTGGTGGATCGCGCCAAAGATATGGTCATTCGCGGCGGTGAAAATGTTTACTGCGCAGAGGTTGAAAACGCTGTGTTCTCACACGATGCTGTGGCGGAATGCGCTGTATTTTCGGTGCCTGATGAGCGTTTAGGTGAAGAGGTGGGTGCTGCGGTTTACTTGCGCCCTGGCCACACTGTGAGTTCGGATGAGATCAAGTCTCACGTCGCGTCTCAGTTGGCCTCTTTCAAAGTGCCAAAACATGTTTGGTTTGTGGCGATGCCCCTTCCGCGCAATGCCAACGGGAAGTTTGTAAAACGTACGCTGCAGGAAACTCTGGCCTTAGCTGACGCTCAATAAGGGTTCCCTACAACCCCTTGCGATAAGTGTAAGGTGTGACTCCCGTCCAGGCTTTGAAGGCTCGAATAAACGCACTAGATTCCGAAAATCCGGTGCGATACGCAATTTCTTCGATCGATAAACCCTGTTTTCCCAACAAATGCAGCGCATAGTCGCGCCGCATGAACGCTTTAATTTCACTAAACGATGTGCCCTCGGCATCTAACCTTCGGCGCAATGTCTGGGTGTGGATGCCGAGCGCTAATGCTACTTTTTCTAGTTCTGGAGGGGCGTCGATGTTTCGTCGCAGAATGCCATAGACCTTTCCCGCCCAGCCGCTCGCGGCGTGGCTCTGCGTTAGCATGATCAAATTGGGGTGTCTGGAGTAGTGTCGTAAAGAGAGAGGTGTTTGTTCAATGTTCGCCAGTAGTGCCTTGCGGCTCAAAATCAGGGTAGACGATTCGCAAAAGCTTACCGTGGCGCCTAAAAACATGCGGTGGTAATCCTGCTGTGAAAAACGCCGTGGAGCCTGCAAGCGCACTTTGTGGATGGGGACAAACGCGTTGCCGAGCCAGCTGAGATAGCGATGGCAGTTAAACAAGAAAGTATGGTCCAAGAAATTTCGATTCGGAGCAGGCGACATGTGTCGTAACGTGATCGATACATCTTTGGTGCTGCTGTGGGTGTCGCAATGGATGTCAAAATCAAACAATTGATAAAATTGGCAAAGTCGCTCGGTGGCTTCAAGTAAGGTTCCTGCACCTATCGTTGCATGGCACATCATTGCCCAGGTGCCAAGAGGTAAGGAACGAGAGTGATAGCCCAAACTTTCGTCCTTCATTGCACGCATGGTGTGGGTTTGCAAATCCGCAAAGCGCTCCATAGAGATACGGGCGTCAGGTTCGAGGAGTAGTCTGGGAGATATTCGATTCTTGATCAATAACTGGTTAGAGTCCAGTCCTGCCGCAACCGTATTGGCGAGCGTTGCGCGCACAAAATCGACCGATATTGAGAGTTTTCTTAGCATGCTTTGGGCTTTTGTTAACGATGATTGTTAGTTTATGTCAATTTACCTGTATTTCTTTGTCATTGCAGGCTTTTGTTGTGTTTCTTATTGTCGCTGACTGAAATTTACCTTAACGAGGACTCAGCATGTTACCCAGAGCTTTTAGTGAAGAGCAGCAGATGTTTCGGGATGCCTATCGGAAATTTTTGGCTGCAGAGATCGTGCCCCATATGGAAATATGGCGCGAGCAGGGTCGAGTTGAACGCTCAGCGTTTGAAGCGGCCGGAGCACAGGGTTTTTTGATGGTCTGGCCGGACGAGACCTACGGTGGTATGGGGGATGACGACTTTCGTTTTGAGCAGGTCATTATCGAGGAAACTGCCTACGCCCGATGCGGGGATTGGTATAACACCTTACATTCACGGTTGGTCGGTCCTTATTTGACTCGATTCGGCAATGAAGATCAGCGTCAGCGGTTCTTGCCCAAGGCTGTTCGAGGTGAATGTATCATGGCAATCGCTATGACAGAGCCCGATGCGGGTAGTGATTTGGCGGGCATGAGAACTACTGCAGTCGAGCATGATGATTACTGGCTATTAAACGGCTCTAAAACATACATATCCAATGGGATTAACGCCGACTTGGTATTCGTGGCAGCTAAAACTGATCCAGAGAACAACCCTCACCACATGACTATTTTTATGGTCGAGCGGGGTATGGAAGGTTTCGAGCGCGGGCGCAACCTCAAAAAGATGGGCCTGAAAGCACAGGATACTGCCGAGTTATTTTTTAATGATGTCAAAGTGCCCAAGGGCAATGTACTAGGCGAGGCCGGTAAAGGGTTTATTTATTTGATGGAAGGTTTAGCCGAAGAGCGCTTGATTGGTGCTGTGGGTTATTTGGCTGCGGCTCAGCTGTCATGGGATTTAACTTACGATTATGTTCGACAGCGTAAAGTATTTGGTAAGCCTCTAGCCGCCCATCAGAACACGCAGTTTAAAATGGCCGAAATGCGCACCGAGCTGGATTTAGCTCAGAGCTACGTTGATCAGTGCGTTGCCGCTTTCAATGCGGACCAGTTGACCGCCGTCGATGCCGCGAAAGCGAAATTAGTGACGAGTGAACTGCAGGTTTCGGCGGCTGATTTGGGTGTTCAGTTGCACGGCGGTGCTGGGTACATGGACGAATACCCCATTAGTCGCCAGTTTACCGATGCGCGTATCTCTCCGATCTATGCAGGCACGTCAGAAGTCATGAAAATTATTATCTCGAGGGACTGTCTGGCGGAAGACTACGTACCCTTCAATACGCGAAATTTTTAAGAAAACTTTGGGAGTGAGGTATGGATTTACAGGGTAAAGTCGCTATTGTCACGGGTGGTGCATCAGGACTAGGTCGAGCAACGGTAGAGGCTTATGTGGGGAAGGGCGTGAAAGTCGCAATATTTGATATGAACGAAACGAAGGCGCAGGAAGTCATCGCGCAGTGTGGTGCAGACAATGTGGCTTTTTGGTCGGTCAACGTTGCTGATGAAAACTCTGTTCGCGACGCCGTATCGGGTGTCGTTGCACACTTCGGTGCTCTTCACATTTGTAATAACTACGCGGGAATCGGTAACGCGGTAAAGACCTTATCCAAGAAAGGTGTTTTTCCACTTGATCAGTACATGCATGTGATTAACGTGAACTTGGTTGGCACCTTTAATGTAGCCCGTTATGCCGCCGAGCAAATGGCAAATAACGAACCTGTTAATAGCGATGGTGGCCGTGGTGTAATTATCAACACTGCGTCAATTGCGGCCTACGAGGGTCAGGTGGGCCAATTAGCTTACAGCGCCAGCAAAGGTGGTGTTGTCGGTATGACCTTGCCTATGGCTCGTGACTTGGCAAGCTACGGAATTCGGGTCAACACGATTGTTCCCGGATTAATTCATACCCCTCTGTTTGAAGCGCTTCCAGAACAAGCTTATAAATCTTTAGAGGCGAGCGTGTGCTATCCTCAGCGCTTGGGTAAGGCAGAAGAGATTGCCCACTTATCAGTATTCATCGCTGAAAACGACTATGTGAACGGAGAGTGCATTCGCCTCGACGGCGCAATTAGAATGCAACCTCGATAAGGAGAACACTATGGGACCATTGAACGGGTTTACGGTCTTAGAGTTGGGTGGAATTGGCCCAGCGCCCATGGGCGGTATGATACTGGCCGATATGGGTGCAGAAGTCATTCGTATTGACCGTAAAGGCGGTATGGATCCACGGATCATGAAAGATGTGAGTGCGCGCGGTAAAAAATCGATCGTAGTCAATTTAAAATCACAAGAGGGTGTTGAAACGTTTCTGCGCTTGGTCGAAAACGCGGATGTCGTGATCGACCCCTATCGGCCCGGCGTTTGCGAGAAGTTAGGCATTGGCCCGGACGTTTGTATGGCTCGCAATCCTAAGTTGATTTTTGCTCGCATGACGGGTTGGGGCCAAGAGGGCCCGATGGCGCAAGCTGCGGGTCACGATATTAACTACATCTCGCTGACCGGGGCACTGTTTGCAACCGGGAGACGCGGTGAGCGTCCCGTGCCGGCACTGAACCTAATTGGCGATATGGGTGGTGGCGGTATGCTATTAGTCAATGGTGTGCTGGCTGCGCTTTTAGAATCGTCACAATCTGGCAAAGGACAAGTGTTGGATGTGGCGATGGTCGACGGTGCTGCACAGTTAATGTGGATGATGCACGGATTTGAAGCGGTGGGTGCTTGGGATGCAACGCAACGTGAGGCGAATATGCTCGATGGCGCTGCGCATTTTTACGACACCTATGAGTGTGCCTGCGGTGGCTATGTCTCGGTTGGCTCCATCGAGCCGCAGTTCTATGCATTGCTGCTAGAATTGGCTGAGTTAGATAAGACGACGTTTGCAGATCAAAATAATCAGGCGCTGTGGTCCGAGCTCAAAGCCAAACTCACCGAAGTTTTCAAGAGCAAGACGCGCGATGAGTGGTGTGCAATCATGGAAGGGACTGATGTCTGCTTCGCGCCCGTACTGAGCTTCAAAGAGGCGCCGTCTCACCCAGCTAACGTCGCTCGGAACGTCTATCAAGAAGTTGATGGTATTGTTCAACCGTCTCCGGCACCGCGTTTTTCACGTACGCCCTCAGAAATTCGCCATGGAGCTCACGGAATCGGAGAGGATACCGTGTCGGTGCTACAAGCGATGGGCTTTGCGGCCGATGAAATTGAGCAACTTCAAAACAATAACAGCGTAGCCTAGGAGAGAACTTACTATGCCCGATTACACAGCAGTAACCGTCGAGCGTTTTGATCACGTGGCTCGAGTCACCATGAATCGGCCCGATCAGCTCAATGCCTTTAATGCCGATTTGCGCTCAGACCTCCTTAAAGCGATCCGCGAAGTTAACGAAGATGACAGCATTCGTGTTGCGATTCTGACAGGTGCAGGTCGGGCCTTCTGCGCCGGTGCGGATTTAAGTGAGCAGTTACCCCCCGGCTCTCGTGTGGATGACCAATTAAATCACGAATACAAACCCGCTTTGCTGGGAATAACCGAAGCCTCTAAGCCGTGGATTAGCGCCGTCAATGGTGCTGCTGCAGGCATTGGGTCAGCGTTTGCAATGGCCTGTGATTTGTCTGTTATGGGTGAAAACGCGTTCTTGTATCAGGCGTTTAGCGCGATCGGGCTTGTACCCGATGGTGGATCAACTTGGCTGTTGGCAAGAACAGTGGGCCGCAAGTTGGCGTACCAGCTCATGATCGAGGGAACTCGAATTACGGGTGATCGCGCGCTTGAATTAGGTTTGGTGAATAAGGTGGTTGCAGACGCAGAGCTTCAAGATGCGGCGTTAGAGTGGGCGCAAGCGCTTGCGGGTAAGTCGCCTTTGTCTTTGTCTTGTACCAAAGAGGCTTTGAGTGCTGCTATGGAATGCGATTTCGGCACAGCTATCTCTGTAGAAGCGGATTTACAGATGGTGTGTGTGGCCAGCGAAGATGCAAGAGAGGGTGCGATGGCCTTCTTTGAGCGTCGCGCCCCCGTCTGGAAGGGACGTTAAATGCCAGCGGTCTTAATTGACCGTAAAGAAGGGTACGCGGTTCTGACCCTGAACCGCCCGGAGTCCCTTAATGCACTGAATCCCGACATGATGGCAGAGCTGTGCGCCGCCTTGGACATGCTTGATGTTGATGACACCTGTTCAGCGATCGTTCTGACAGGTGCTGGGCGTGGTTTTTGTGCCGGTTTAGACCTGAAGTTGTTAAGCCAGCCAGACGGCATGGAAGCACTTGGTATTTCTGGTAGTAACGATATTCATTCGGCGTTTCGTCGGTTTTCTAAACCTGTCATTATGGCTATAAATGGTATTGCAGCGACGGGCGGTTTCGAGCTTGCGCTAATGGGAGATATTTTGCTTGGCTGCGAGAATGCGCGTTTTGCCGATACTCACGCGCGCGTCGGTATCGCGCCAGGCTGGGGTTTGTCACAAAGGCTGGCGCGTATTATCGGCCCCAGCCGTGCGAAAGAGGCTCATTTTACGGGTAATTTTATCAGTGCTCAGCAAGCATCTGATTGGGGCTTAGTGTCGCGCCTGGTTCCCTCACAGCAATTGCTGCTCGAAGCAGAAGCCGTCGCGCGGGATATTCACGAAGCTGACGCTCGCATTGTGGGTGTCGTCAAGCAGATGCTGAATGAAGGCTTGGCGGTCGGTTTGGATGAAGGTCTGGCCATTGAACAAGCCTTAATGACCGAAGCGAACCAAAATGTCCAAGGCGAACAGGTTGCACAACGTCGGCTGGCGATCCAAGCGCGCGGTCGAAACCAAGTGAATCAAGGCGTGTCATGAGCGGTAAAAAAACAATAGAGCTCAGACCAGAACTTGCTGCACTGCAGGCACGTTTGAATGCGAGCTTAGATTCTGGGCGCTCCAAGGCCGTGGCAAGTCGGCATTCGCGGGGTTATCGTACTGCAAGAGAAAACCTACACGATTTAGTTGATGCTGACTCGTGGATCGAATGGGGGCAGCTCGCGATTGCTGCCCAGCGTTCACGTCGGTCAGTCGAAGAATTGCGCTCCTCTACTGCGGCCGATGGTGTAATTACTGGCATGGCCAGTATTAACGCCAAGCAGGTGGGGTCTGATTGCGCGTCTGCGGTTGTTATCGTCAACGACTATACTGTGCTCGCGGGTACCCAAGGCTACTTTCACCATCACAAGTTAGATCGAGCCATTGCGCAAGCGCGGCAACTTAAGCTCCCTGTGGTTATGTATACTGAAGGCGGTGGTGGTCGGCCAGGCGACGACGATGTAAAAACGCAAATTGCAGGTCTGCATCTGGCGTCTTTTAGAGATTGGGCGGCGCTAGGGCGGTGGGTGCCACGCATTACGGTGAATCACGGATACTGTTTCGCGGGAAACGCAGCTTTATTCGGTTCTGGCGATATTCGCATTGCCACTCGTGCTTCCTGGATTGGTATGGCGGGTCCGGCCATGATTGAAGGAGGCGGTTTGGGGCGGTTTGAACCGACTCAAATTGGTCCAGCAGAGCAGCAGTTTAAGAATGGAGTGGTTGATATTCTGGTCGAAGACGAGGCGGAAGCAACGTCTGTGGCTAAGAGAGTTTTGAGCTACTTTCAGGGCGCTGTAGCACCTTGCGAACCCGAGTTAGATGCTCAAACGCTGCGGGACCTTATCCCCGAGGATCGACGCTGGGCCTATCCGGTACGACAGGTGATTCGGGGTTTGTGTGACAAAGATTCGTTTCTTGAAGTAGGGCGTGTCTATGGGCGCAGTGTCATTACCGGCTTTATTCGCATCGAAGGCGTCGCGATTGGATTGATTGCAAACGACTGTCAACAACTCGGTGGAGCTGTGGACGCTGAGGCCGCGGATAAGGCTGCGCGCTGGTATCGTCTGTGTGAGCGCTTCAATTTGCCTTTGCTATCACTAACCGATACTCCGGGATTCATGGTTGGCCCTGACAGCGAGGCACAAGCAGCGGTGATCAGAATGGCAGGAATGTTTGAAGCCGGTGCAGCTTTTACCCAACCCTTGGTCGCTATTTTTTTGCGCAAGGGTTACGGTTTGGGTGCAATGGCCATGACGGGCGGCAGTTTTGCCACGCCAAATTATGCGGCGGCTTGGCCAACTGGCGAATTTGGCGGCATGGGGCTAGAGGGGGCGGTTCGTCTGGGATATCGGAAAGAACTAGACGCAATTCAAGATCCTTTAGAGCGCCAAGCGCGCTTTGAAACCTTAGTTGCGCAGCTTTATGACATTGGTAAAGCCACCGAAGCAGCCACGCATCTGGAAATTGACGGTGTTATCGATCCCATGGATACTCGAGCTTTTCTACTCCGCACTTATCGCGCCTGTGGCGTGCTTTGACGCGTCTTAACTAAAGAGGCCATTATGACAAAAACTAGACGCATAGCAGCAAAAAACGCTTTAACTATTGCGTTTTTCGCTGCTGCTGTCCTTAACGCAAGTACTACTTCGGCTAAAGAGTTATTGTGGGGCGATACGCACTTGCATACATCATACTCATTCGACGCCTATACCAACGGCAACCGTTCGGCAGATCCCGCTGCGGCTTACCGCTATGCGATGGGCGAGTCGGTGATACACCCCTTTCACCGTGCCCGGGTTCAGATACATACGCCTCTCGATTTCTTAGTGGTTAGCGATCACGCTGAATTTATGGGCGTGATCAAACACATCTATGAAGAAGGCGGCAGCAATGCGAAGTTGGGTTGGAGCGACTGGCTGGGAGCAGAGGTTACAGCGTGGCTACTGCGGCGGTCGGTCGAGAACGATACCAGTTTGAAATTTTTCGGAGCATTGCTTCCAGAGCATTCCGACGCTCGTGATACAGCTAGGGCGATGGAAGGACTTGGTTATGACAGCGGTAGTTTAATGCCCGACATGCCAGTCGTTAGAGCTACAGCGTGGGATTCGATCAGCGCTACCGCTGACCGCTATAATAAGCCCGGAGAGTTCACTGCACTGATCGGGTGGGAATGGACCGGAACCCCAGGTGGAGCCAACCTGCATAGGGTTGTTGTGTCGGACGCAAATGCGGAACAAGCCGCTAAAATTACGCCGTTCTCTTTTAACGATTCGCCTTTTCCTGAAGACTTGTGGCGGTTTTTGGACGGCGCGGAGCAAAATGTCGGGGCTCGTTTCGTGTCCATACCACATAATTCCAACCTTTCTAAGGGGTGGATGTTTGACACCACATCTTTGCGCGGCGGGCCCATTGATGCCGAATACGCGAAGATACGCGCTCGTTGGGAGCCGATTGCAGAGATTACCCAAATTAAGGGCGATTCAGAGACCCACCCTGACCTAAGCCCAAACGATGCGTTTGCTGATTACGAGGAATACCCGCATTACTTGGCTAAGGTCGGGGATGTGGAATACAAGGCTACCGAGGGTGATTATCTGCGAAGTGCCTTGAAGCGGGGACTTGCGATCGAGGCGGAAGTTGGCGTGAACCCTTATCGCCTTGGTTTTATCGGGTCGACCGACTCGCATACCGGCTTATCGTCGGCCGAAGAAGATAATTTTCATGGCAAGATGGCTCTGGATTCAGTGCCAGAACGTAAACAAGCGATGTGGGGTGACGACGCGGGCCCCAACGGCTGGTCGATGTCAGCTGCTGGCCTTGCAGCCGTCTGGGCCGAGTCCAATACCCGAGAGGCTATTATTGATGCATTTAAACGTAAAGAGGTCTACGCCTCGACGGGGCCTCGCATAGCTTTGCAGGTTTATGCCTTGGCGCCAGACGCTGAGCTTGATATTAGCAAGGCGGATGCGACCACGAAATTGGCGATCGATGGTGTGCCCATGGGGTCTGCGATCGAGAGTGATGGCAGAGAGCGCTTTAGCTTGGCTATTTTTGCAGGTCAAGATCCAAAAGGTGCAGGCCTGCAGCGCATACAAGTGGTGAAAGGATGGATTGATGGTCAGGGCGAAACCCATGAACGGGTTTACGATGCTCTTGTGAGTAATGATTCGAGCGGAGCGTCGCAGCTAAATGCTGTCTGGCAAGATCCGGATTTTGATGAATCACAGACGAGCTTCTATTACGTTCGAGTCCTGCAGGTGGCGACAGTGCGGCACTCGAGTTTGGATGCGCAAGCGCTCCAGATCGCGGTTATCGGCCACCCGGACGCGATTCAAGAGCGGGCCTACTCATCGCCCATCTGGTATCGCTAAAATATCAATGATGAGTGGCGATTAAGCGCAGAGCGTGAATGCTTACCTGTGACTGCGCTAATGCAGTGTAGCCCATTTCTCGTTCTTGCCTGAGTCTCACGAGGTCGTTACTTATTTGTGCATCTACTTGTGCTTGGCTGAGTAAGCTAGTGCGCTCAATTTCAGAGTCGATATAGTCTGTGAACGCTATCTGTGCCCGGTTGATAAAGTCACCAGCTAGGCTCTGAGCTTGCTTTTCTGTTCTGCTAATTAGGTTTAAAAGTGGCTCTCGCACCTGCTTTATGGCACTACCAGCCGCCTTTGCCGGCAAATTTTCGAGTCGTGGGTTCAATTTTTCTGGCGGTAGGGCTTCGGCTAAATTGCGGCCATTTTCGTCGATAAGTAGTCGAAGGGGTGTGCGCGGTAAAAAACGCTTTAAATCCATGCGTGACTGACCCAATACCCTCACGACAGCAATCGCTTCAAGTAGCAATGTACCTTCGGGTAGATTGGGTAAACGCAGGCGCGATAGAGTTCCGCTTCCGAGCGTGTCGGCCTCGAATAATTCTAGAGTCTCTGTTACTAGAGGGTGTTCCCAAGTTAGGAACTCCCAGTCTTCCCGGCTAGCGGCAATCTCTCGATCAAATGTGCCAGTGAGAGCATCGTTCTGAAAGTAGGGGATAAGAGCTTCATGCGTATGCTCGTTAGCTTTAAAAATCCAAGTGTCCTGATCGAGAGGTTCTATATCGAGGTCGAGTGCATTGCTGGCTAGCTCAAGCCACTCTCTCAGTGGCGCAGAATTATCCCACCTCTTGATTTGTTCAATGTACTCTTCGGCTTTTTCTTCGTCCAGTGAATGACGCTCCAGTAATCGGTTGCGTCCAGCGTTAAGTGATTCTCTGAGGTTTGCCGTAGCGATTGACACCCGTTCGATAAAGCCTATGTTGTCACCTGGATCTAGGCAGTAATCGTGAAGTTCTTCGGCAAACTGGTCGTACAAGCGTTGCGCGCCAGCGCAATGTTCCCTAAAGACCTCAAGGCCTTGAGCATACCATTTGAAAAGCTGCTCTTGCGCGCCTTTGACGATGTAGGGTACATGAACGTTAATTGTCTGTTTTTGGCCGATACGATCTAGGCGTCCAATGCGTTGCTCGAGTAGATCTGGCGATAAAGGTAGATCGAACAGCACCAAGTGCTGAGAAAACTGAAAGTTTCGACCCTCACTGCCAATTTCTGAACAAACCAATACCTGTGCGCCTTGCTCGGTCTCTTGAAAGTATGCCGCGGCCCGGTCCCGTTCAACTAAACTCAAACCTTCGTAGAACGCCGACGACCGAATACCCGCGCGCATCTGCAGGTAATCTTCTAAGGCTGTGGCGACGGCGGTATTACCACAAATAACGAGGACTTTTTCCGTTTTATTTGCTTTTAGAAATTGCACCAGCCAAGTGACCTTTGGGTGTGTTAGCACCCAACGATCGTCGGTTTCATAGCGCTCAGGATACAGCTGTTGCATTAGATCATTGCCAGAGATCTCTGTCATGTCGCTTTCCAGCGGATGAGGATGCAAAGCGCGTGCAGGTAAACCAGCGACCGAAGCCCGCGTATTTCGGTACAGGCAGCGACCTGTACCGTAAAAGTCTAGCAAATATCGAATTTGTGCCTGGGCCGTGCTGCCGTGAATAGGGAAGGGCAATTCTGGGCTGAAACCCGCCTCGATGGCTTGAATAGCTTGATCTATTTGCTGATATCGAGTCTCGTTACTCTGATAGTCACTGAATTTTGAAAACCTGTGTGGATCCAAGAGCTGTAAGCGTTCGAAGTGCGCCTTTTGGCCGAGTTGTTCTGGTGTTGCGGTCAACAATAGTAACCCGCGGGTGACGGTACAGAGCTGATCAACACAGTGTTTAATCGCTGTTTCAGCATGTTCGAGTTGGTGCGCTTCGTCGATAATAACTAGGTCCCAGTCCTCTGACAGCATCTGCTCAGATAAATGCTCGCGTTTAGATATCAAGTCTAAGCAAGAGATAACCCACTGCGCTTCTTCAAACGGATTATCATCGGTGTCCAGTCGTTCTTGGTTCAAAAGATCGAACCGGAGGTTGAATTTGCGCCGCAATTCTACCAGCCATTGGGCCATTAATGGCTCAGGTGTAAGCACTAAAATACGCTTGGCGCGATTGGTATGAAGCTGCTGATGAATGATCATGCCTGCTTCAATGGTTTTGCCCAAGCCAACCTCATCGGCCAGCATGACCCTGGGTGCATGGCGAGTCCCGACTTGCTGGGCCAAATAGACTTGGTGGGGCAACAGAAGGGTTCTGGGCGCCAACAAGCCCCGCACCTCAGTTTGGTCCAGCTGATGCAGATATTGCATGGCCTTGTAGCGTGTTTCGAACAGAGCCGCACTGTCTATTTGGCCCGTTAGCAGGCGTTGTTGGGGTTGATTAAGTTCTAATTCAGCAGCCAAGGCGACTTCGCTGACATCGATCTCTTGGCCGTCTTCGGTGAATACTGAGTACACTGCGACACCAGTGTTTTCGGTTACCTTGGTCACTGTATAGAGATGGTTGTCGGCCAGACGAATTGTGTCGCCGATTCTAAAGAGTAGCCGGCTCAGAGGTGCGTTGGCGGTAGCATAGGTGCGCTCTTCGTCCACCGCAGGAAACGCTACGGTAACTCTTCGGGGCTCTGTTTCAACAATAATGCCCAAGCCCAGCTGCGGGTCAAGTTGTGAGAGATATCGTTGCCCAACCGTATACATAATCGACTATTAATTCCAAAATAAACGCAAGCTGTTAGCTCGCACTGTTTGCAGGCAGACCTCGATGGGAAGAGCTTTAATCTCTGCTATCTGAGCGGCAACCAGCCCTAACAAATGCGGCGCATTGGGCTTTCCTCGGAAGGGTGCCGGGGTCAAGTACGGCGAATCTGTTTCAAGTACTATCCGTTCGATAGGTGCCAGTTTGACAATGGCGCGAACATTTTGGGCATTTTTAAAGGTGGTAATACCGTTAAAACCCAAGTAAAAGCCGAGTTCTAACGCTTCTTCGGCCAATTGTTGCCCCGAGGTAAAGCTGTGTATCACGCCCTTTTGATCAAGGCTCGGGGCGTGTTCTCGAAGTATGGCAAGCATGTCATCGTCGGCTTCACGAGAGTGTATTACGACGGGTAAGTTGTGCGCTTTGGCGATATCAAGTTGACGCTCGAAGGCAGTTATTTGTGCTTGCCGATCGCTGTGGTCATAGTAGTAATCTAGCCCAATTTCGCCTATGGCAACGACCTTACTGTGCTGACATTGGTATTCTATTTTGCTGTGAACAGTATCGCTGTAAGCACTGGCTTCATGTGGATGAATACCTTGGGTTGCCCACACCTGGTGGTGACCTGCTGCAATTTTAATTACCGTATCGAGATTATCGGGCGACACGGCGATGGTAATTATTCGATCTATTCCAACCGAGCGCGCCAGTTCGAGTGCACGATCCAAATCATTATCGTTTAGGTAGTCGAGGTGACAATGTGTTTCGATCAGTGCCGTTTGAAAAGACGGCAGCAGCGTCACAATGTCGGGATCAAAAATTTTCACTGGTCCGCCGGTTCGCCCATTGCAGTTCACGGCGCGCATTGTCTCTGTTACCAACGCGAAAGCCAAGCGCTAAAGGCCTAACTTAGCGCGATTTGTTCGTTCTGGGCGGTTGAATGTCCAATTGTGGTCAATAACAGGGGCTGGCTCAGCCGTGATGCCAATCAGTATTACAGAATTTCCACATCGCTCGCCTGCGGGCCACGATCACCACTGGTAATGACGAAACTGACGGCAAGGCCGTCTTTTAAACTTCGGCGACCGCCATTTCTTAGGGCGCGGAAATGCACAAAGACCTCATCGCCGCTGTCGCAAACAATAAAACCAAAGCCTTTGGTGGCATTAAACCACTTTACCGTGCCGCTCTCTCGGGGTCCTTCGAGCACTTTTCCTGGACCTGCGGAGGCAAACGACGAGGTGGTGCGCAACATAAGGTGCGCTATTGCTAATGTAATGACTGAAGCAAGTGCGGCCAAAGACCATGGTGCATAAGGCAGTGCCCCTATGCTTTCGATAACAAGGCTTGTAATTACAGTGCCTGCAACCAATGCCGTTGCAGCGCTTATGAGGTTCATATTGAATCCTTAACTAATGACTGAAAGTTTGCCGATTTACTTTGCGTGTACGTCTTCGGCTTGAAGGCCCTTAGGGCCTGTCGCCAGAGTGAATTCAACGGCTTGGCCTTCGCTCAGTGTGCGAAAGCCGTCTCCTTGAATAGAGCGGAAGTGCACAAATACATCGTCGCTTTCATTTTCACGCTCTATAAAGCCGTAACCTTTGGCGTTGTTGAACCACTTAACTTTTCCACTGACACGATCAGACATAGTGTACCTTCGGTGCTGTTATTGTTATTGAGCCGAAACTTAGCCTTTTTTGCTCCTTATTTCAAGGCTTTAACGCTTTCAAGCTGCTCTTGCATCTTGCCGAGTTCGTTTTGATAGACGTCGAGCTTCTCTTTTTCTTTGGCAACGACCTCCGCAGGCGCTCTGTCAGCGAAATTTGGATTTGCAAGTTTGCCGTCAAGGCGATCGATCTCTTTGGTCAGTTGCTCGATACGTTTGCTGATTCGCTCGACTTCTTTTTCGATATCAATAAGACCTGTCAAAGGTATGCAAAGCTCTATATCCCCAGCGATAAGCGAAGCACTGGCTGGGACATTAGATTTCTCCTGGGTCCACGTAATGCTCTCTAGTTTAGCGAGTTTAGTCAGTAAACTCTCGTTGGCCTGGACCGCCTGCATCGCGTTACTATGCTCACTAAATAAAATGGCCGGCAATACTTGCCCCGGATTCAAATTCATATCACTACGCAACGTTCGTGTTGCGCCAATCAGCGCTTGAATACGCTCGATAGACGCGTTTACGGCGGGAGTGGCTGTTTCAAAATCAGTGGTTTGAGGATAGGATGCAAGCATGATGGAAGGCTTGTGCTCTCCTAGCAAAGGTGCCGCGCGTTGCCAGATTTCTTCGGTGATGAAGGGCATAAATGGATGTAGCATCCGCAGTGCGGCTTCTAGCACAGATATTAGGGTGAAATAGGTTCCGCGTTTGCGTTCGTCGGATGCCGCGTCGTCCCATAAAACGGGTTTGCTAAATTCCAGGTACCAATCGCAGTAATCATTCCAGAAAAATTCGTAAAGACTCTGGGACGCGTGATCAAAGCGGTATTGTGTCATTGAATTTTCGACCTGTGCTAAGGTCTGATTCAAGCGCCCCTGGATCCAGCGTTCGGCATCGCCGAGTTCCTTCTCGCCCTGCAAATCAATTTGCTCGCATTGCGTCATCACATAACGAGAGGCGTTCCATATTTTGTTGCAAAAATTCCTGTAGCCTTCGATACGGCCCAAGTCGAAGCGGATGTCACGACCGGTGGAGGCAAGCGAGTAAAAAGTATAGCGCAAGGCGTCGGTACCGTAAGAGGGGATGCCCTCAGGGAAATGTTTGCGCGTTGCTTTTTCGATGGCTTTCGCCTTCTGTGGCTGCATCATGCCAGAAGTGCGTTTAGACACGAGAGTCTCTAAATCGATACCGTCGATCAGGTCGATGGGGTCCAACACATTACCCTTCGACTTAGACATCTTTTGGCCCTCGGCATCACGGACCAAGCCATGCACATATACCGTTTTGAAAGGCACTTCACGTTTAAAGTGAAGAGTCATCATGATCATTCTGGCAACCCAGAAGAAGATGATGTCAAAGCCTGTTACCAGCACCGAGGTAGGGTGGTAGCGCTGCAGCTCAGGGGTTTGCTCGGGCCATCCAAGCGTTGAAAACGTCCATAAAGCCGAGCTAAACCAAGTATCTAGAACATCGTCGTCTTGGCGCAAAACAACGGAGTCATCTAGTTGATATTGAGCTCGAACGGCTACTTCGTCGCTGCCCACATATACCGTGCCCTGCTGGTCGTACCACGCGGGAATGCGATGGCCCCACCAGAGTTGGCGGCTGATGCACCAATCTTGGATGTCGCGCATCCATGCAAAATAGGTGTTTTCCCATTGCTTGGGCACAAATTCGATGTCGCCATTTTCAACCGCTGCGATTGCGGGCACGGCGAGCTTTTTCGCATCGACATACCATTGGTCGGTGAGGTAGGGTTCGATCACAGCACCTGAGCGATCGCCGCGCGGTACTTTGAGAGTGTGCGGTTCAATTTTTTCTAGCAGTCCCAGGCCCTCAAGGTCGGCAACAATGCGCGCTCGGGCGTCAAAGCGATCAAGCCCATGGTAAGCCTCAGGTGCCGTGCTGTTGATCTCAGCATTGTCGGTAAAGACATTGATCATGACCAGATCATGCCGTTTGCCAACTTCGTAGTCATTGAAGTCGTGCGCAGGCGTGATCTTAACGCAGCCCGTGCCGAATTCTTGATCAACGTAGTCGTCTGCAATAATTGGAATGGTGCGGTCGCATAGGGGTAGGTCGATGGTTTGGCCTACCAAGTGATGATAGCGCTGGTCGTTGGGGTTCACTGCTACAGCGGTATCTCCTAGCATGGTCTCGGGTCGTGTCGTTGCAACCACCAAGAAATCTTTGGTTCCGGTTATGGGGTAGCGGAAATGCCACAATGAGCCTTGCTCTTCCTCGTTCAGTACCTCGAGATCTGACACGGCGGTATGGAGCTTTGGATCCCAGTTTACTAGACGTTGACCGCGGTAGATTAGACCCTCTTGATACAGATCGATAAAGACTTTTTGCACCGCATTCGAAAGCCCTGGGTCCATGGTAAAGCGTTCGCGAGACCAATCTAGCGAAGCGCCGAGACGTCGCAGCTGAGAGGTAATGGTTCCTCCTGATTGAGCTTTCCACTCCCATACTTTTTCAACAAACGCGTCACGACCTATGTCGTGACGTTTAATGCCCTGCGCCTCGAGCTGGCGTTCAACCACCATCTGGGTGGCGATACCTGCGTGATCGGTTCCCGGTTGCCACAATGTGTCGCAACCCTGCATGCGGTGATAACGGATAAGGGCATCCATTATCGTATCTTGAAATCCGTGTCCCATGTGGAGGCTGCCGGTCACGTTGGGTGGCGGAATCATGATGCTGTAGGGCCGCCCCTGACCGCTAGGAGAAAAGTATCCTTGGCTCTCCCATTCTTGGTACCACTTATATTCGATAGCGTCAGGTTGAAACGTTTTTTCCATTTGCTTAGGGGCCTTGGTCTAAAAACCGCGAATTATACGTGATTTGGCAGCGTTACGTCGTGTTTTTCTATCGTAAAGCCGCGGTGTTTATACCAACGCCAAGCCTCGCGCATAGCGTCTAAATGCTGTGACTGTTGGGTCACTATTTCGACGATACGATGAAAGCGGGAGGCAAAGTTGTCGGTGCTCATCGATAAGTTGATGAGGCAATCATGATGGTCAGGGGTAGGGCTTGAGTGCCCAATGACAATAGCCGAGTCTACCCGCTCGTGACTTAGGCTTACCGGCAAAAAAGCATCTTGGCGAAATGACCAAAAAGTGTCGTGTAGCTCCAGCGCGTGCGATTCATCGCGAGCCAGCACAAAAATGCGGTGACCACGATTCAGTGCTTTCTCAGCCAGTACCGCGGCGACGCGATGGCTGGCTGTGGTCGCGTCTGACTGGACAACATAAAAACCCACTTTAGTCATGGGGTTACGGCTGTTTTGTTAGGTATTGTGTTAGAAGAGCTACGGGGCGGCCAGTGGCACCTTTAGGGGCTGAGTTCCAGGCGCTGCCTGCAATATCCAAATGAGCCCACGAGTAAGCCTTGGTGAATCGAGACAAGAAACAGGCGGCGGTGACACTGCCGGCTGCGGGGCCGCCGATGTTGCCCATATCGGCGAAGGGGCTGTCAAGTTGCGACTGGTATTCGTCCCATAAAGGCATGCGCCACGCACGGTCGCCCGTTTGCTCGCCAGCGGCTATTAACTCAGCCGCTAGGGTGTCATTGTTAGCATACAGACCGGTTGCATGGTGTCCTAAGGCAACCACACATGCGCCTGTTAGCGTGGCGATATCGACTACCGATAAGGGGCTAAATCGTTCGGCGTACGTCAAAGCATCGCATAAAACAAGTCTACCTTCGGCGTCGGTGTTTAAGATCTCGATTGTCAGCCCGGCCATGCTGGTCACTACATCGCCAGGTTTGGTTGCGCTTCCGCTGGGCATGTTTTCTGCTGCCGCAACAATGCCTACTACATTGACCTTGGCGTTGAGCAGGGCCAGAGCTTGCAGGGTACCGAAGACGCTCGCTGCACCGCCCATATCAAACTTCATCTCGTCCATCTTGGCGCCCGGTTTTAGCGAAATACCGCCCGTATCAAAGGTGATACCTTTGCCCACTAAGCAGTGCTGCGTATCGGTTGCGCTATTTCCTTTGTATTGCATGATAATGAGTTTGGCTTCTTGATCTGACCCCGCTGAAACAGAGAGCAGGGAATTCATGCCTAATTCGCGCATTTCGGCTTCGCCAAGCGACGTGGCAGAAATGGATGAGTACGTGTTGGCGAGCTCTGTAGCCTGGTCCGCTAAGTAAGTCGGTGTGCATATATTTCCCGGCAGATTCGCAAGCTCGCGCGCATAGTTGATACCAGTGCCAATGGCCTGTCCCGATAAAAGAGCCGCTTTGGTTGAAGCGATCTCGTTTTTATCTGCTACCAGCAAGGTCACCTTCTTGATGCTACTGCCTGGTTTTGGGTTGCTAACAGTGCGAGTGTAGCTGTAGGTCCCCGTAGTGATTTCTTGAGCCACAATTTGGGCAACGTCACATCCGGCCTCAATGTTGGCCGCGCTGAAGTCGATGACTAAGTCTTTAGCTTTGGTTTTTGATGCTGCACTCCACAGTGTTGCCACCGCTTGTCGAGTCTTGGGTGCCTGCACAGGGTTTTCACCTAACCCCAGCAAGATCAATCTCGGGAATTGATCGGTAGCGGCTAAAGACACGATTTGTTTGGTGTCGCCGCTGAAATCTTTGCTTTTAATCACTCTCGTGAGGGCACCGCCAAGCGCGCTGTCGAGATTTTCAAGCGCCACTGGTAGAGATTTTGTTTTACTCATGGCCACTACTAGGCAGGATGTCTTATGCGACTCTGGTGCCCCTGTTTTGGTGGTAAATACTAAATCCGACATAAAAATTCCTCTGAAGTCGTTCGGGCCATAGTGTACTATGGAAACGTTTTATTGAGTCACTAGTATAGGGGGCAAAGCGGCAGGGTGCTAATAGTTCGATATCTAACCCGTGATATTTTAATGCATACGTGTGCCGTTTCGCTGGTCGTCTTTCTGGTTGTGTTTAGTAGCCAATTTGTGCGACTTCTTGCAGACGTGGCAGAGGGTGATTTGGCAGCTGGCTTTTTGGCCTCTATTATGTTTTTTTCCATACCGAGTTACTTGGAATTGATCCTGCCGCTCGGTTTTTTCGTCGGTTTAATGTTGTCGCTTGGACGACTCTACATCGACAGTGAAATGGTGGTGATGAGCGCTAGTGGTATTGGGCCCTGGCATCTGTTGCGGTGGGTGTTCGTGTCGAGTGCGCTCGTTGCCGTCGTGAGTGCGGGGCTGTCTTTAGGTTTTACACCCTGGACCAAGACCAAGGTCTTGACTTTAGTTACCGAGGCATCCGACCATCAGGGCCTAGCGGCGTTTGTCCCAGGTCGTTTTCAGCGTCGTAGCGGTGGTTTTGATACCTTGTACGCCGAGTCTGTCGATTCGGACAAGCAAGGTCTGCGAGGTTTGTTCGTAGCAGAACAAGGGTTGGATAGTGACGGCGAACCCTTGATTACCTTGACCTACGCCGAGCGCGGGCGTGTGGTTAGCTCGCAAGACCATGGAGGCCGCTATTTAGAGCTCTTGAACGGACGACGTTATCAAGGGCAGCCTGGTCAACTAGAATATCGAGTCACCGAATTCGAGGTGTTAGGTGAGCGTTTGCCCGATATTGATCCAGCCGCTAGCGCCTTTGGCGACGATTTTTATGATGCACTTCCAACTCATGTCTTACTGGCAGATGGCAATGCCGCGAGCACAGCGACTTTGCACTGGCGAATATCATTGGTTCTGATGCCCTTTAACTTGGCGTTTCTCGCTTTAGGGCTTGCTCGGACCGATAGAAGGAGAGGGCGTTATACCATGCTGCTGCCCGCTGTTATCTTGTATCTGGTTTATTTGGTGGGTCTAGCGAGTCTTCGCGGTGCTGTGGCTGAGGGTGAGTCCGTTGCTAGCTTGTGGGCTTTGCATGCCTTGATCGCAGGTATCGGTTGTATTGTGCTGCTCTGGCCGCATTGGCGTCTCAGGTTCGCACGCGCCGCAGGGATGCATTAATGCAAATTCTTGATCGCTACGTGGGCATGCAAGTGATTTATGCGACCTGTTTGGTCTTGCTTGTGCTGGTTGGCTTAGATGCGCTATCTGCCTTTATCGACGAGCTGCAGGACTTGAAGGCGAATTATACTTTTTCGAAAGCTTTACTCTATGTGGGGGCGTCTTTACCAGCTCGCGTTGTAGAGCTTGCCCCCATCGCTATTCTGATTGGCGTGCTCGTTGCTCTGGGGCAGTTGGCATCGACCAGTGAGTTGGTGGTAATACGTGGGGCGGGTTTGTCGTCGTGGCATTTGCTTAGGATATTGATCAAGCCTGTGTTGGTGTTTGCGGGCGTTATGCTCCTTATGGGCGAATTTGTGGTGCCGAAAAGCGAACAGTTTGGTGCAGCTGAGCGAGCCCTTGCTTTAAGCAATAAAGGTTCGATTACGGGACGCTACGGCATGTGGAATCGTGAAGGGAGTCACTTTATACACTTTAATGCGGTCCAAGCCGGCGGGGTTATTTACGGCGTAACTTTATTTACCTTCGACGATAATTGGCGATTGCACGAGTCGATGAGCGCCACTCGTGCGACCTTTCAGAATACAGGTTGGCTGCTGGAAAATGTGAAACGAACCCAAGTGAATTCTTGGGGTTCCCAAACTAGCCAACATACGACTCTATTATGGGAGACGGACCTCACTCCTGATTTGTTAGCCATGGAGTCACTGAGCCCGGAGCGGTTGGGTATTAATAGTTTGTTTCAATACAGTCATTACCTTAGGCAGCAAGGGCTTGAATCAGCCGACTACGAAGTAGCTGCGTGGCGGAAGCTAACCCAGCCTCTGGCGATTTTTATATTGGTTCTGGTTGCCATGGGGTTTATTTTTGGTCCGCTACGGGACGGCACCCTAGGGCTCAGAGTGTTCGTAGGAACTCTGGTAGGCTTGATCTTCAAAATCAGCCAAGACGTCGTTGCCTCAGTCACGATCGTGTACGGCATTTCGCCGGTGGTGGCAGTTATGTTTCCGTTAGCTGTAGGTCTCTTTTTGGCATCTTGGCTATTGTACCGAGCGCCATAATTTACTTGGCCTTGGGCACGGTTGTCAGCCGAGTACCGGAGAGTCGATCGTGCAGATAGCAGTTATCGGGATCGACAAAACGCCACGCTATTCCTAAACCAAACGCGCCATAAGCTGCTAGTGCGGCTACCAAACGCGTAAGAATCTGAGTGTTAGAGACGGGAAGACCGGCAGAATTGACCAGTTTGACTTTCCAAGCTTGCATGCCGAGTGTTTGCCCGCCACGGCGCCAAAAAATAAAGTAAAAAATCGCGACACTAAGCACGGCGGTCGACTGCACCAATCCAGATGGGAGTGCCACGACCTCTTCACTGGTGTCGACAGGAAATATTTGCACATACAGCGCCATGATCAGAGCAGTCGATGCCATGATAATTGGAACCACCAGGAACGTGTCATACACCAAAGCTAAAAGGTGGCGATGAAAGGGTGGGGCGATTGGAGCAGACATAAATAGAAGTTTCCTAGTATGATGAAACGCAGCGAAGTTAGTATACGATAGTAGTAGCGTAAACGCAGTTTTTGGGTGGTAGTTGTCATGAAAGTATTGTTAATAGAGGATGATTCGTCAGTGGCTGATTTTGTCACCAGCGAACTTGCGGTAAAAGGACACAACTGCGAGCGTGCATCGACTGGCACCGAGGGGCTGTTGGCTGCCAACTCGGCACGCTGGGACGCTTTGATCGTCGATCGGATGCTGCCGAAATTGGATGGTTTGAGTATCATAAAAAGCTTACGCGACAAAGGTGATTTGACCCCCGTGCTTATTTTGAGCGCCCTTGGCGAGGTGGATGATCGTGTCAAAGGCTTACAAATCGGCGCGGATGATTATCTGGTAAAACCGTTCTCGTCGGAAGAGCTCATGGCACGACTAGAGGCTATTCACAGGCGTTTGGCGCCATTGGGGGCTGATTTTCGAACAACCCTTGAAGCCGAAGGTTTGCGCCTAGATTTGATCAGTCAAGAGGTTCGACGAGCAGGTCGGATTATTGTCTTACAGCCACGTGAATATCGTTTGCTCGAATATTTAATGCGTAATGCAGGTAAAATCGTAACACGGAGCATGCTGTTAGAGAACGTCTGGGGCTATCATTTTGATCCGCAAACGAACGTGATTGACGTACATATTTCCCGATTACGTCAAAAAATTGATCGCGGCTTTGACTACCCTTTGGTGCACACCGTCAGGGGTGCGGGATATCGCTTCGGTGATGAATAGCTCGCTAATCATTGCTTGGGTTCTGACACTTAGGGTACACCTGTTGTCAAGGTTTTCCTTGGCGCTGGCCGCTGTTGGCGGCTTACTATTTATCGTATTGACCTTTTTTTCTTACTCTAATCTCTACACGCAGCTAAATTCTGACATACACGGGCGAATTCAGTTTTTGTCAGAGGTCTATCACAACCACGGCCTCGAGCGTTTAACGGACATTGTGGCGCGCCAGGGTTATAGTGATGACAGCGCCGATGTGCTGTATTTTCTTGAGTTTAAGTTCGCTGATACCAGCGCCCTAGCGCCAGCCGTTGTGTATCGCGAGACCGCTACCGGCCCTATTCAGTTTTTGTGGCAGGGGCTTGGTTCTAACACTGACAATGACCATAAAATGCTAGCGGAAACCAAAGCACTGAATCCTGGTCTGATGTTGACGGTAGGTCGGTTTTATCAGAAAGAGTTTGACACGATTAATTATTTGATCGGCAACGTTGCGCTGGTTATAGCCGTGTTTTGGTTGGGCGCCATGGTAATAACCTCGGTTGCAACACACCGGGCGTTGATGGGCACTCATCGAATCAGTAAAGAACTTCGTGCGATCATGGGGCAGAATTTGGCGAGGCGATTACAGCCTGAAACCGTAACCCCGTATTTAAAAGATTTGGTAGACGTTGGAAACGAGATGTTAGAGCACGTTGCCCTGTCATTGCAGGGAGTGCGTTCGGTATCAGATAACATTGCACATGATTTGCGCACGCCATTGACACGACTTCGAAATAAACTCACGCAGCTAAAACCCCAAGTTCCGCGGGAATATGAGTCGACGATCGACGAGTTATTGTCGGACTGTGATGACTTATTAGGCTCATTTAACGCTTTACTGCGTATATCCATGCTCGAGGCGGGCAGTCAGATACGCGGTGACGCTAAGAAAGTGAGTCTGCGCGTTGTACTGCAAGATGTGGTTGATATGTACGAGCCCGTGGCGCATGACGCGGGCGTCTTGCTTGACTTTCAGGCTGAGTATGTCGATCAGATTAATGGTGAGACAGACCTTCTTGGGCAAATGTTCGCCAATATTATTGACAACGCCATAAAGTTTACCGCTTCGGGTGGGTTAATACAGATTCGTCTAGAGCGTTTTGGTCCAGAACAGTTGAGTGTCAGTATTGCCGATAGCGGTATTGGTATCCCCCAAGCCGAACGTAAGCAGGTGTTCAGGCGCTTCTATCGCGGAGAACCCAGTCGCAGCGAGCATAAGGGGCATGGGTTGGGTTTATCTTTGGTGCAGGCTATTGCTTTTTATCACCGTGCTAATGTTGAGCTTAAAGACAATAACCCCGGATTACGGGTAGAGGTGTATTTTCCATTGGCGATTTAGGGGGTCTTAGTCATTGGCGTTAAAGTGAGCTCAAGTATAGGCTCCAACGTCGGTAGCGAGGGCCGAGCGAACTCTGATAAGTCACAGCCTTCAGGTGCAAGTTGGTAAGCGTTTAGGTTAAAGCGTTTCGCGGGTAAGGTTACTCGGCCCATGGCTTCAGAGTTGTTGCTTATGCGCAGATGGTTGGTATTTGGCACTTGCGCTATTGGGCTCTCTGGTGGCGCGCTATAAACGCCGGGTTCTAGCGCGTTAAGATGGTCGGTATTTATCATAACAGAGTTGACTTTGGGTTTTTCGTCGGGGCGCAAAATCAGGCTGCCTGGTGGGCTTAGATCGAACCCCTTCGAGCTTACAGGTCGTTGAAATGTCAGCGGGTCGCTACTTACGTGCGAGGGTTGAATGACGGCCTTTTTGCGAACCAGTGGCTTGGCACCGGCTTTGCGAAGAGCGCTGGCGTAGCGCTTTGCACGGGCTTCGTTGAGACCACTTTTTACCTTTTGCTCGTCGCCAGAGAACAGTAAATCCAGAACAGCGTCATTGGCTTTGAAGAGTTCTTGAAGATTCTGGCGAACCTCTTGCTGCCCAAAACCCGGCAGGCATTGCCCGTCAAAAAACACGTCGAATTCTGTCATAGTGTCCTATCATTCCGCGGAATGAAATTATAGACGGAAAAGACTAGAGAACTTGCGGCCTTGTTTCAACTGAATTGTCGTAGATTGTGTGCTTCTAGACTTTGTCGGATCAGGTATACTTTACCCTTTTGAACAAGAGGGTTTGTTTATGACGATAGAGGCTACACTTCGGTCCCGCGTCAGTGACGCGTTCCCGCAGGCGCTGGTGTTATTAGAAAACGAGAGCCATAAGCATAATGTGCCCGACGGTTCTGAAACACACTTTGCCTTGACGGTGGTTGTTGATGCCTTCGATTCTATGCCCCGAGTTAAAAGACACCAGGCGGTATATGGGTTGGTTTCCGACTTGCTCGACGGGCCAGTGCACGCTTTAGCTCTGCATTTGTATAGCCCGGAGCAGTGGCGCCAACGTAGTCAGCAAAGCCCGAGCTCGCCAGAGTGCTTGGGAGGTAGCCGATGATTACTGACTCAAAGCTCGATCAGGCGACCGACATTGTTGTTGCCGCGATGTATCGTTTTGTGAGTTTTCCTGATTACAAGGCCTTACGTGAACCTATATTAGAAACCTGCCTGACCTTGGGTATAAAGGGGACGCTGCTACTCGCGCATGAGGGTATTAATGGCACTGTGTCTGGCACTCGAGAGGGCATTAATCAGCTTCTAATTTATTTGCGAGGATTGCCCGGGCTTGAGGCATTGGAGCACAAAGAATCGTACTATCAAGAAAAGCCCTTTTACCGAATGAAGGTAAAATTAAAACGAGAAATTGTCACGATGGGTATCGGGGGTATTGATCCCAATGTTGTTGTTGGGCGCTACGTCGAGCCGAAAGATTGGAACGAACTTATTTCAGATCCTGATGTCGTTCTCGTGGATACCCGCAACGATTATGAGTTCGAAATTGGCACCTTTGAGGGGGCACTTGATCCTAAAACGACGACCTTCAGAGAATTTCCTACTTACGTAGAAAAACATATGGATCCTGCCAAGCATAAAAAGGTGGCAATGTTTTGTACCGGTGGCATTCGTTGTGAAAAAGCGACAGCCTACATGCTTGAACAGGGATTCGATGAGGTGTACCACTTAAAGGGCGGTATTCTTAAGTATTTGGAAGAAGTACCTGAAGCCGAATCCAAATGGCAGGGTGAATGTTTTGTTTTTGACAATCGGGTCTCGGTCAATCACCGACTGGAAAAAGGACAATACGACCAGTGTCACGGCTGTCGTCATCCTATTACAGAAGAGCAAAAGCTTGACCCTCGCTATCAAAAAGGAGTTTGTTGCCCGCGCTGCTATGACCAATTAACCGATGACCAAAAGATTCGGTTTGCAGAACGGCAGAAACAAATAGAACTCGCTGCGTTGAGGCAGGAGCAACACATCGGTTCGGCTCCGCCTGATCGGCAGAGACACGCCAAGGTGGTGTCAGAGTAACTGGGCTGAGAAAGTGGTTGTCCAGCGTTGAGGTAGCCTGGCGCTGGGGAAACTGATGGTTAAGGCTTGGCTGTCACCTTGTGATATAACCCCGACGATACCGGGCATTGATTCATGGGTTTGTACGATCGGGCCGCCAGAAGCCCCTTTAGAGGTGGTGCAACGCACCCACTCTGTCTCTCCATTAGCTTGACAGGAATTATCGAAGGATAAGCGCTGCCGGCCATTCGGTAAAGCCATTGCAAAGCCTGCTGCTGTGGCGGGTTTACTTGTGTCAATCGCTAACAAAGATAAGCCTTCTAGTTGGGCTGTGCTAGGACCATTGCTTAGCTCCAGTAAAGCCCAGTCGCGGGAGATACTGCCACCGCTATCGATCACACGTGCTGTATAGGCAGACCGGTGGGTAGATCGGGAATGCGGAAATTGCACTTTAAGATCCCGACTCAGATCTTGGTAGTACTCTACGCAATGCCAAGCGCTCACCACAAATCTAGTGGGTAAGGTCGCAGAACTTTTCAGTAAGGTGCCACTACAGTATTCGGTGTAGTGTCGGGCACGCCCGTGTTCAAACTTTATTGCCGGCACCTCAATGTTAACAACATTCTCCATCCAATCAGGCGCCTTGGCGTCAAAGCGGTGTCGCGAGGACTCGACCTCGTCCGCTGCGCTTAGGTCAGCCAGCAGTAAGGCGCAGAATAGCCCTTTCCAGAGTCGCAGCACGCTAGTAGCCCGACAGTCTATTCAAGCCATTTAATGCGGCAATGCGATAGGCTTCTGCCATAGTAGGGTAGTTAAAGGTTGTTTCTACAAAGTAACGAATGGTATTCGCTGTTTCTGGTTGCTTCATGATTGCTTGACCGATGTGAATAATTTCGGTGGCTTCGGCACCAAAGCAATGTATTCCCAAAATTCTGAGTGTACTCGGGCAAAACAGTATTTTTAGCATGCCTGTGCCTTCTCCCGAGATTTGTCCGCGCGCTGTATCCTTGAAAAAGGCTCGGCCTACCTCGAAAGGTATTTTGTTATCGGTAAGTTCTCGCTCGGTGCGACCAACTGAGCTGATTTCGGGAATTGTGTATATGCCCGTTGGGACATCGTCGACAAAACGAACGTCTTTGTCGTTAGCGGAAGCCGCGGCGCGACCTTGATCATAAGCAGCGCTGGCAAGACTTGGAGAGCCAATGACATCGCCCACTGCGTAGACATTGGTTACTTCGGTTTGGTAGCGATGGTTTACTCTGATCTGGCCTCGGCCGTCACTGCGGAGCCCGATGTTTTCAAGTCCCAGGTTTTGCGTATTACCGCTTCTGCCGTTACACCATAGTAGCGCGTCGCTTCGGATGATCTTACCTGATTGCAAGTGCAGGGCAATACCTTCTTGGTTGGCCTCTACTCGATCGTAGATCTCGCGATGACGGACCATGACGCCTGATTCGCGAAGGTGGTAATCTAGAGCAACAGCGATTTCATCGTCCAGAAACGCCAATAGGTTCTCGAAACTGTTAATCAACTCAACCTTAATACCCAAACCGCTAAAAATAGAGGCATATTCACACCCTATAACGCCTGCCCCATAAATTATGAGCTTACGGGGTGTATGTTCTAAGCTCAAAATGGTATCGCTGTCATAGACTCGCGAATGCTCAAAGGGGACGTCGGGTGGGTGATAGGGGCGGCTGCCCGTGGCAATCACGAATTCTTGCGAGTGCAATTCTTCTACAGAACCATCGGCTCTCGTAACTGATACTCTCTGATCATCAATAAACTTGGCGTGGCCCTTATACACGGCAATATTGTTGCGGCCATAGAACTTACTTCGCATGTCGACTTGTTGTTCAACCACCGAGATCGCATGTTTAAGCACGGTAGGATAGGGGATCTGTCGGCCCAGGGATAAATAATCGGCCGGTTTCCCGGACTTGGGCCGGGGGGGTCGGGATGTCTCCGGGCTCGGGCAAAGCCGGGACCGATAGCATAAGTTCATTCACACTATCGCCAAATTTAAGCGCGCCGCGCTGTTGCCTGTCGTCGGCAAGAACCAAGCAGGGAGTTTCCAGATTGTCGGGCGGGGAGTGGATCATTGGTTAGTCAAAAGCATATGCCATGAACCGCTCAGAGTAACGCAAAGCATAACAACATTGCCAGCTAATCAAAGCGCCTAGTTGCCAAATAATTGCAGTAAAGTGGCGGGGTGATCGTTCACGAAATACTCGGCTGTCTCGTCTTCTGCTAGTCGAATGCTGGCAAGATAATGCCCCGACGCATTTGCAGCTGAATCGACGATGGTTCCCAAAGTTGCACCAGCGAGACTTGTGACCTTTGTCTCATTGGCGACAGCGCTCAAGCACTGCAAAACGGCGAGTTGATACTTTGACTGGCCTTTGTAATGCAAGCGAGCGATGATTTCTTGGCCCATATAGCAACCTTTTTTAAAGCTTACATAGCCAAGACGGTCGAGGCTAAGTGCCTGAGGCGTGTAGAGTCCACTCTGCTCTGGGTCGAGCTCAAGCATGCCTCGTTTTGCCCGGTAGGTATGAAAGTCTTCTATTGAACTGTGGGTCAAGGGTACGGTCGTGTTTAGCAGTTCTTGTGGACTTAGCAGCGCCAAGCCGTCAAACCTAAGGCCGGCAAGTGTTTCTTTTGCGTCAGCGCTTTCTGGCCCAAATAACAGGCTGCTATCGCTGAGGTCACACTCGACTAACTGACTCTTAGAAAAGGCCATGTAGGGCGCTAATCGACGTTTCACGAGGTCAGCATTTGCCCTTGGTACAACCAGTGTTAAATGTTCTGCCGAATGTTTATATACCCTTACGACTAATTCGACGCGACCTTTAATATTGCATAGCAAACCTTTCATACCGCTTTGGTCTCGCTGGTTCACAACGTCATTCGTGAGCTGGCCCTGCAAGGTTTTCGAAGCGTCGGGACCTGTAAGGTCAAGCGCGGAAAAATAGCTGTTTGGAGTTACCTTGTACATAAGCAAATTTAGCCAGACTGGGTCAAAAACAAGTTTGGGTGAGTGCCTAATAAGCATCTCGAGACGCGATGCAGTATACTACGTTTTTGGGTGTCTGTTTGGATGAAGGTATGGTTGAGGCTGGTGAAGTGAATCGAATGCGCTGGGCGGCGCGGCGCGGGATGTTAGAGCTAGATTTGTTGCTGGAACCGTTCGTCGATCAGCATTACGCGAACTTAAGCGCTGCAGATCGCGCGACCTTTGAAGAGTTCATGACCTGCCAAGATCAAGACTTATATGCGTACCTGATGCAGCGCGTTCAGCCAGACGCCCCAAAATTTGCCGCCTTGGTTGTAACGATTCGAAAATTAACAGGGGCGCCCGAGGCGTAAGACCGATGGTAGTACAGCCGAAAAATGTCTATACAGTATTACCCGGTCTGCTTTGGTGTTTCGACGAGACCGGCCGTTGCTCCTGGCTTTGCTCTTGGCAGTTGCCTAAAGCGGAATTCAGGTCCATTGCGCGCAGGGCTCGGGGCAAAAGCTAGTCGGGTGCCAGCACAGTGTCTAACGCCTGTGGCGAAGTGGTGGGGTAGTCCAGAGTGAAGTGCAGGCCCCGGCTTTCTTTGCGTTGGCGCGCACAGCGAATCATTAAGTCGGCAACCACGCTGAGGTTGCGCAATTCGAGTAGGTCATTGGTCACCCGATAGTTGGCGTAATACTCGTTGATCTCAGAACGCAACAGATCGCATCGGTGTTGAGCTCGTTCCAGCCGCTTATCAGTGCGCACAATGCCCACATAGTCCCACATGAAACGTCTTAGTTCATCCCAGTTGTGCGATATCACGACATCCTCGTCCGAATCGGTGACTTGGCTTTCATCCCAGCCTGCGACGGGGGTTTTTGGTTCGGCTGTCAGTGCTGCTTGGTTGATGTGAATAGCGGCAGATTCGCCATAGACTAGGCATTCGAGCAGTGAATTGCTAGCCATGCGATTTGCGCCGTGCAGTCCAGTGTGCGAGGTTTCACCAATGGCATACAAACCTGTGATGTCGGTGCAGCCGTAGTGGTCTACGACCACACCGCCGCAGGTGTAGTGTGCCGCTGGAACAATGGGTATGGGCTCCTTCGTAATATCGATGCCGTATTCCAAACATTTTTTTGCGGTGTTTGGGAAATGTGTTAACACCTCAGATGCCGGTTTGTGTGAGATATCTAGCAGCAGGTGGTCTGCGCCTAAACGCTTCATTTCGTGATCGATAGCACGAGCAACGATATCTCGGGGGGCGAGCTCTCCGCGCTCGTCGAATTTATGCATAAATCGTTGCCTGTCTGGCAGTAATAAATGGCCGCCTTCGCCTCGAATTGCCTCGGTGATCAGATAAGATTTAGCTTTAGGGTGATACAGGCAAGTTGGATGAAATTGATTAAATTCCATATTGGCAACTCTGCAGCCGGCTCGCCATGCTATGGCAATGCCGTCGCCGCTGTTGCCGTCTGGGTTGCTTGTGTACAGGTATGCCTTACTTGCGCCGCCCGTAGCGAGCGCGACCACATTGGTTTGGAAGGCGTCTACTGAGCCTGTTTTGGTGTTTAGGGCATACAAGCCCCTGCAGCGCCCATTGTGCACTATGACATCGACAGCAACGCGCTCTGTCAGCACGTCGATGTTGCTAGCAGAGACAACGTGTTTGCTTAGGGTCTTTGAAATGGCTTTGCCGGTTGCATCGGCGGCATGAAGAATGCGTCGGTGACTGTGGCCTCCCTCGCGCGTTAAATGAAAGTTCGTGCCTTGTTGCTCATTCTCGTTTAATCGATCAAAGTTTACGCCTAGCGCGACCAGCCAATCGACCACATGACTGCTGCGCGAAACGGTAAATTCGACTGCGTCGCGATCACACAATCCTGCTCCAGCAATTAAAGTGTCTTGGACATGCGACGCCACAGTGTCATTTGCATCCACCACCGCGGCCATGCCCCCCTGCGCCCAGTAAGTGCTACCCTGGTTGAGTGTGGATTTTGTCAGTAAGGCGATCCGGAGGTGTTTGGGTAGATGCAGTGCGAGCGCCATGCCTGCGGCGCCTGTGCCCACAATAACAACATCGTATTCAGAGTGTGTTGTAGCCATTTGGTTAATAACATCTCGCGTAAAGTCAGTTAATATGACGGGCCAGAAGCGGGTTTATGAGAAATATTAACTCCGTGGCACAATACTGGGAACTTTAGCAGAAATTAGTGCTCTTAGAAGCAGTGCGACGGAAAAAGCGATTGACACGCAATTCAGTCCAACAAGAGCCAAACAAATTGAGGAGATTGCGTGAGCGGTGGCTCAGTAACAGACGAGGAATCGGACCGATTGCTTGTTGAGCGAGCACAGAAGGGCGATTTACGGGCCTTTGACTTGCTGGTCATTAAATACCAGCATCGAGTGCTGAGCGTGATCAGACGGTTCGTAAATGACAGTGACGAAGCGCAAGATGTGGCCCAGGAGAGTTTCATCAAGGCATACAAGGCCCTTGGGCAGTTTCGCGGCGATAGCGCGTTTTATACTTGGTTATTCCGCATCGCTACGAATACCGCCAAGAACTATCTGGTGGCAAGGTCGAGACGAACGCCGTGGGTTGATATCGATGTGGATGATGCTGCGTTGCAAGATGGCGGAGAACAGTTGCAAGATCACGAAAGCCCGGAGGCGGCGATTGCATCGCAACAATTGGAGCTGGTGATCAACAAGGCGGTAGCTGAATTGCCAGACGAACTTAGAACTGCGCTCTGCTTGCGCGAGTTCGATGGCCTGAGCTATGAGGATATAGCTGCCATTATGGGCTGTCCGATAGGGACCATTAGGTCGCGCATTTTCCGCGGTAGGGAAACTGTCGACAAACAAGTGGCTGCGGCAATGAATGGCGAAGTAAATTATGCCTAATAGAGAGGTGTCAGTGAGTAGTAAGCAGAATACGGAAATTAATAATGAATACGATGAGTTGTTGTCGCGACTCATGGATGGAGATCTCGATGAGTTTTCTACGAATCGCTTGCTAAAGCGCCTAGACCAGCAACCTAGCTTGCGTGCGACTTGGCATCGCTACCATCTTAACCGTGAAGTCCTACTCGGCACCTCGGCCTCAGCGCCAGGCCTGAGCATTGCCGATCGAGTTCGAGAAGAGTTGATACACACCGGTGCTAGGCCTTTGCGTCGTCAATATTGGTTTAAGGTGCTCAGGCCCTTTGCGGTGGCGGCCTCGGTGGCATGTCTGGGAGTGGCGGTGGGTCTGCAAGTGCAGCAAGATACGAATAGCCAATCGGCGACGATCGCCTCGTCTGCCGTACCCACAGTTCGATCCATGCCCGTCATGCCGCTCGATTCAGCAGGCTTGCAAGCTATTCCCGCGAGTTTCGGGCAAACGCAGGTCATGCGCTCGCCAGCACCTGTGCCCATCGAGGGTTTATATCAAGAGCTGGCTCGTCAGCGCCTAGAGCTATATTCACAGCAGCACGCGACAGAGGGTGCTTTGCACACCCCGGTGACGCTCATGACGGGAACGCTGGCCCGAGCGGAAGCAGAGTCGGGTAAGCGCTGAGCCATGTGGATCCCTACTATGCGTGCCGGTTCGGTTCTGATAGGAGTGGCTTTCGCGAACCTGGTTTGGGCCGATGTCGGCTGCAACGCAGAAGATGAAGAGGCGCTTCAGGTTTTGCGCTCTGTTATGCCCTCGGGCCATGCCCCGAGCTTCGCGGCTCGAGCGGTCGTTCAGACTGCAGTAGGTTCGCAACAAATCATGATTACCCGTGGTATGCCCGATCCAGATGGTAACTATTCGGTACAAATTCCAGATCACAGTAGCGATTGCGATAATCTCAGTCATCGTCTTTTGCTTGAGCCGGTCGACAGTTGCGGTGTTGCGCGGTGGTATAAGTTTCGAGTCGAACGACAACCGCTAGGTAATGACGCGGCTACGGTAATTACTGCTTTGCCCAAAGATGTGTATCGCCATGGCTTTCAATTGGTGGTCGACGAGAAAAACGCAATTGTATTGCGTTCTACAACCTTTAGCGGCTCTAGCGCTTTAGAAAATGTCGAGTTAAGGGCCCTATCTTTGGGTCCTGAAACAGAGGTTAACCGCGAGGGATTTCGTTCAGCGGAAACATCGTCTGAGGCGACGCAGCAAACAGCGAAAGAGAGCACCTACGCGTGGTCATTGGGTTGGGTGCCCGCTGGTTTTGAAGAGGCTTCCTCAAGTGATACGGCGGTGGCGGAGGTGCAAACTTACACCGATGGATTGTCTACGTTTAGTATGTTCATTGAGCACCCTAAAGGCGACATTCGGGTCGGCGAAGGCGTAGTTAATAGAGGTGCTACCTTAGCTTATACCCGTGGCTTGCAAACGAAAGATGGTGCAGCCTTGGTGTCTGTCATTGGGGAAATTCCCATCAATACCGCTAGAATGTTGGTGGAAAGTATCGAATGGTCTGTCCGTGCTGAGTGAATCTCTTATCGTTGTCGCAGTTTCTGAAGATCAAACCAGCGCAGAGGTTTCTGGGTCGCGGCGGGCTGCTTGCAACGCCTGCCCGGCTAAGCTGGGTTGTGGTCACGGAATGCTTAGTAAGTCAAAGTCTTCGCAAACGTTCACTTTGCCTCTTAGCGAGCAGCGCTTAGATATTGCTGTAGGTGACCTGGTTCAATTGATAATGCCGGCCAATGCATTGTTGCTATTGACCTTCAGAGCTTATCTACAGCCTTTGCTGCTGGTTATGGTGTTGGTCACAACGGTGTCAGTGTTTGCGCCATCGCAAACGGGGCTGCATATATTGGCTTTACTTGTCAGTCTTGGCTTTAGTGCCATATGGTCGTTGTCTCAGGCTTCGGTGCAGCAAGAAGTCGCAAGCCTGCTTGAAATATCCAAATGCTCCCATAGTAAGAAGTGACCGGGAGCCTTAGAGCTTAAAGAGTTTTCAAAGGGCCGCTCAACTAAAAGTGGCGGCTGTCAGTCGTTAAAGGAGAGAGTTATGGCACCATATCGGTGGCTAGTAGCGATAATGTTAGTCATGTGCAGCGCCTCTAGTGTTGGGTCGAGCCTGCCCGACTTTACACAGATTGTGGAAAACAGTGCCCCTGCGGTGGTCAAAATTTTAGTTGAATATAAGTCGGAGAAGAGTGGCGATGACTTGAAGTCCTTTGATCAAGATGACTTGCCCGATTATCTAAGACGATTCTTCGATCCTCGTAGCATGCCGAATTCGCCGCGCTCTCGCAGCTCCATGGGCTCTGGTTTCGTGTTGACCGAAGATGGCTACATCGTGACCAACAATCATGTGGTGGAAGGCGCCGACTCTGTAGTGGTTCGGTTTTCGGATCGCCGAGAGTACGACGCTGTCATTGTGGGGCTTGATGAGCTGTCTGATTTGGCGCTTTTGAAAGTCGAAGCTGAGAGTCTGCCAATACTGCCACTAGCAAAACCAGATCAGTTAAAAGTCGGCGAATGGGTGCTAGCGATAGGGTCTCCGTTCGGTTTGGACTTTTCGGTAACGGCTGGCATCGTCAGCGCCATGGGCCGATCGTTACCGACGGAAACCAACGACAACTATGTGCCATTTATTCAAACGGATGTAGCGATCAATCCCGGTAACAGTGGCGGTCCTTTGTTCAACTTATCCGGCGAGGTCGTGGGCGTGAATTCCCAAATCTACACCCGATCTGGCGGCTCGATTGGGCTGTCGTTTGCCATTCCTGTCAGTGTCGTGCGAGACGTCATAGATCAGCTCCGAGATGGCGGGCAAGTCAAGCGCGGTTGGTTGGGAGTGAGCATCCAAAATGTAGACAAGAATCTCGCCGAAGGGTTCGGTTTAGACAGGCCAAGAGGTGCCCTCGTGGTCGATGTGGTGGCCGATAGTCCCGCTGCCGATGCGGGTCTGGAGTCGGGCGACGTCATTGTAACTTTTGGAGGTGAAACCATTGAAACATCTGCTCAGCTGCCGCATGTTGTAGGCTTGGTCAAGCCCGACAGTAAGGTTGAAGTCGGCGTTATGCGAGACGGCGGCATGATGACTTTGACGGTAGAGGTTGGTGCTTTGCCCGACCGTGGTCAGCCAGTGGTGGCAAGTTCGCAATCGAGCGTAGAGAATCCGTTGGGGCTTGTGGTTAAAAACGCGGAACAACAGATATTAGATGCTATGAAGTTGAATGCAGCGGTTGTTGTCGATGAAGTGGTACCAGATTCTCCCGCTGCGACGCAAGGTATTTTGCCGGGAGATGCGATTACAATGATCGGTTCGACTCCAATCCGAAATGTGGCCGACTTTGATAAAGCGGTTGCGCAACTTGAACCTGGCCAATCGATTCCTTTGCGTTTGAATCGCAGAGGTTCGCCTATGTTTCGAGGGCTGCGGGTACCTAGCCCCTAAATCGCAAGGGTCATACTACCATAAGGAGCGGGTGAGGATGGCGGGGGGGGCGAGCTTAGGCTACAATTGCCCCCGCGCGCACACCATCTTTAATTTACCTGCGAGAACAATGCTTGAGCGATCTAACACACATCCGCAACTTTTCAATTATTGCACACATTGACCACGGTAAATCCACGTTAGCGGATCGCTTGATTCAGATCTGCGGAGGACTGAGTGAGCGTGAAATGGCAGAGCAGGTTCTTGACTCGATGGACATCGAGCGAGAGCGCGGCATCACTATCAAATCGCAGAGTGTGACCCTGAATTATCAAGCGCTGGACGGCAGGACTTATCAGCTTAACTTTATTGATACGCCAGGACACGTCGACTTTAGCTATGAAGTTTCGCGCTCTTTGTCCGCCTGTGAGGGCGCTTTGCTAGTGGTCGATGCCGGTCAGGGAGTTGAAGCTCAGTCCGTCGCCAACTGCTATAAAGCCATCGAGCAAGGTCTCGAAGTTGTCCCTATTCTCAACAAAATGGACCTGCCCCAAGCTGAGCCAGAGAAAGTTAAGGTCGAAATCGAGGAGATCATCGGTATAGACGCCACCAACGCCGTTCCTTGTAGCGCGAAGACCGGTTTTGGGATGGATAAGGTGCTGGAAGAAATCGTTCACATGATTCCACCTCCGGTTGGTGATTACGAAGCACCCTTGCAGGCTCTGATTATCGACTCATGGTTCGATAACTACTTGGGTGTCGTGTCACTGGTGCGCGTAGTTCAGGGTACTTTGAAAAAACGCGATCGTGTGGTGACGCGCTCAAACGGTAAAGGGCACCAAGTAGATAGCGTAGGTATTTTTACTCCCAAGCGCACCGAGACTGCTTGTTTGCGGGCCGGTGAAGTGGGGTTCATGATCGCGGGCATTAAGGATATTTTGGGGGCCCCGGTAGGGGATACATTAATCAGTGCTCAGTACCCAGAAACGCCTGCGCTTCCTGGGTTTCAACGTATCAAACCCCAAGTTTATGCTGGGATTTTCACGGTTTCTACCGATGACTACGAGGATTTTCGTGAAGCCCTCGGAAAATTAACTGTGAACGATGCGTCACTCTTTTATGAGCCTGAAACCTCTGACGCCCTGGGTTTTGGTTTTCGCTGCGGGTTCTTGGGCATGTTGCACATGGAAATTATCCAAGAGCGGCTTGAGCGTGAATACGACTTAGATCTTATTACCACCGCGCCAACGGTTGTTTACGAAGTCGAGAAAAAAGACGGCGAAGTCATCACTGTCGACAACCCCAGTGCCTTGCCTGATCTCGGAGTGATTCAGGAAATTCGAGAGCCTATTGCCCGGGCCCACATTTTGGTGCCACAAGACTACTTAGGCAATGTTATTACCTTGTGCATCGAAAAACGCGGTGCACAGAAAGATATGCAGTTCTTAGGGTCGCAAGTATCGCTCACTTTCGACTTGCCCATGTCAGAGGTGGTGCTGGATTTCTTCGACCGTTTAAAATCAGTATCTCGAGGCTACGCCTCTCTAGATTACAGTTTCGAGCGCTTCGAACCTGCCAACCTGCAGCGTTTGGACGTTCTGATTAATGGCGAGCGGGTAGACGCTTTAGCAGTCATTGTGCATCGTGACCACGTAATGTCACGTGGACGAGCCCTAACCGAAAAAATGAAAGACCTGATACCTCGGCAGATGTTCGATGTGGCAATTCAGGCCGCGGTGGGCGGTAAAGTCGTTGCGCGTCAGACAGTTAAGGCTCTGCGCAAAAACGTTACGGCAAAATGTTATGGTGGTGATGCCACCCGAAAACGCAAGCTCCTCGAGAAGCAAAAAGCTGGTAAAAAACGTATGAAGCAAGTCGGTCGCGTGGAAGTGCCTCAGGCTGCGTTCCTCGCCGTATTGCAGGTAGACAACTAAGGGACCCTCATGTCATTCGATTTTCCGTTAATTTTATTGGTGTTGGTTTTGGTCAGTGGGCTCGTGTGGTTAGTGGATGCATTGGTTTTTGCGCCACGGCGTCGTCAACAGCATGAGGCACTGTCGAAGAATGTCGCGCATGATGTGCCAGCTCTACAAGAGCCCGTTGTGGTTGAGTACGCGCGATCGTTTTTTCCCGTTTTATTGGTGATATTTGTCTTGCGCTCTTTCATTGTCGAGCCCTTTCAAATTCCTTCATCTTCGATGGTGCCTACTTTGCAAGTAGGCGACTACATTCTGGTGAACAAATTTACCTACGGTTTACGTTTGCCAGTTGCGCGAACCAAAGTAATCGACATTGGCGAACCGCAACGCGGCGATGTGATGGTTTTTTTTCCGCCACATCAAAATAAGACCTACTTCATCAAGCGCGTGGTCGGAATTCCCGGCGATGTGATCGAATATAAAAACAAGCAGCTTTGGGTGAACGGTGAGGTGCTTGAGCTCGAGTTCGTGGATGTTGTAATTGAACGTGGTAGGCCCTACCACTTGCTTTCTGAAATACTGACCAGTGGCGAAACAAGAAACGTCCAGCTCGATCCATTGCGCCCAGTTCGAGACTTCAGAGAAGTGGTACAGCCCGGACATTATTTCATGATGGGCGACAACCGCGATAACTCGAGCGATAGTCGAGTGTGGGGGCAAGTGCCAGAAGAAGATATTGTGGGTAAAGCCTTTGCGATATGGATGCATTGGGAGTCGGTCTTAAGCACCCCCAGCTTCGATCGGGTAGGTGGTATCCATTGAGGCTAACAGGCTTGCAACTCAGTGCGTTGCAACAGGCTATAGGCCATCAATTTGCGGATCTCAACTTGCTGGGCTTGGCTTTGGCGCACCGCAGTGTTGGTGCGAAAAACAACGAGCGACTTGAATTTTTGGGTGACTCGCTCGTCAATCATGTCGTCGCTGAAGCTTTGTTTAGACGTTATCCCGAAGCTCCTGAAGGGGAAATGAGCCGCAGACGCGCGTATTTGGTAAAAGGAGAAACGTTAGCGGCCATTGCTCGCGAGCGGAATCTGGGCGACTACATAGAACTCGGTCAAGGCGAGCGTAAAAGTGGTGGCCACAGACGTAAGTCAATACTCGCCGATACATTAGAGGCAGTCGCCGCGGCCATATTGCTGGACTCTGACTTCGACACTGCCAAAGATGTCGTGTTTACGTGGTTTCGTGACCGCTTGAATGATGAAGCTTCGTTTGCCGCTAGTAAGGACGCAAAAACAAGTTTGCAAGAGTGGTTGCAGGGCAGGGGGTTGGCCTTGCCTGAGTATCATTTGGTGGCGACCCGTGGCGAAGACCATCAAAAAGTCTTTGTGGTGGAGTGCAGAGTGCCTAGCAAGGGGCTCAAAGAAACAGCGAGTGCTAGCAGTCGCCGTCGCGCTGAGCAGAGTTCAGCGCAGCAAATATTGGATAGATTACAATGACAGAAGCTATTAAAAAATCGGCGATCGTTGCTATTGTTGGGCGCCCCAATGTAGGTAAATCGACCCTGTTAAATCACATACTTGGTCAGAAAATCAGCATAACCTCGCGCAAGCCCCAAACCACCCGACACGCTTTACTCGGTATTCACACTGAAGGTGAATTTCAATTAGTGTTCGTCGATACGCCTGGAATTCATTCAGAGCACAAGAAAGCGTTAAATGAATATATGAACCAAGCAGCGACACAAGCGATGGCGGATACGGATATTATTTGCATGATTGTGGATCGAACGCATTGGAATGCCGATGACGAGCGAGTGTTTAAGCAAGTTAAGCGGCATTCGGCTAAATTAGTGCTGGTGGTCAACAAGGTAGACTTGTTAAACGATAAAGGCCGCTTGCTGCCGTATTTGGAAGAGCTCTACCAAAAATCGGGTGCCGATGAAATCGTGCCGGTGTCGGCGTTTACGCCCAGTGATGTGCAGCGGTTGGTGCATACTCTCGTTAAGTTAAGCCCAGCGGGTGAGGCCTTGTTTCCCGAAGATCAGGTCACCACTCGAAGCTCCCGGTTTTTGGCATCTGAAATCGTGCGCGAAAAAATTACACGGCAGCTAGGTGATGAGCTGCCATATTCCGCAACCGTAGCCATCGAAAGTTTTGAAGTGGGCGAGCGTTTCACCGAAATACACGCCACAATTTACGTTGAGCGGCAGGGGCAGAAGAAAATTTTAATTGGCGATGGCGGCAGCCGCTTGAAATCGATAGGCACCGAGGCTCGGCTTGATATGGAGCGCTTATTCGATCACAAAGTCGTGTTAAAACTGTGGGTAAAGGTTAAAGTTAACTGGTCTGATGACGCCCGCGCCATGAAAAGCCTCGGTTTTAGTGACGCTGACTAGTCATGGCCAGTGGGATACAGCAGCCGGCCTTTGTGTTGCGCAAACGTCCCTTTCAAGAAAGTAGCGAGATTGTCGATCTATTCACACCTGAGCGGGGTAAGGTCTCTTGTGTTGTAAAGGGCGCAAAGCGTAAGCGCGTTGGTGGTTCGCTAGCGCAGCGCCTGCAGCTTTTTCGGCCGATTGTTGTTAGATTTCAGGGGCGCGGCGATCTAAAGACGCTAGTGGATGCTGAAGATCTTCGCGAGCCTTATTCATTCCACCACGACTGTTTCTACGCGGCATATTACGCCAACGAGCTCCTTCTGCGTTTGCTTCAGCAAGAGGAGTCTTACACCGAGCTGTTTGCCGATTATGCCAGCCTGCTGGATACCTTGAGTTTGGGGGGATCGCCCAGAAAGCCTCTGCGGCGCTTCGAATGGAGCATTTTACAAACACTGGGCGGCGACCCGGACTTAACGGTAGACCTAAATGGCAAGCCAATTGCCGCTGATAAGTGGTATCATTTTGAACCCAATGCAGGGTGGATAGAGGTTGCTGAGCACGCGGCGGTTAAGTGCACGCCTGGGCTTTGGGTGATGGCACTAGCAGCGAATGATGGTGAGGTGTGGGCGAGCAGATTCGCGCGAGAGCTGTGTTACACCTTACTGTTGCCGTACATTGGTGAGGCGCCGTTTAAATCCCGTCTGCTGTGGCAACAACAGGCTCAGCAGCAACAGTAGTGGGAGAAATACGTAATGATATTGGGTTTAGGGTCTGACATCGTTGATATCAAGCGCATTTCAGCCGCGGTAACGCGTCATCCAGACCGTTTTGCACGCCGCATTTTGACCCCGATGGAGTGGCGGGCGTATCAAGAGCGCGATTATTGTGTAAATTTTTTAGCCAAACGCTTCGCTGCTAAAGAGGCTGTTTCTAAGTGCTTTGGGACAGGCTTACGAGGGGCGCTACAGTGGCAAACGATACAGGTGCTTAATAGCGATTTGGGACAGCCACGTGTAGACCTGCTCGGTGACGCACAAGCACTATTGTCCACCAATACGGCAGTTTCTGTATCGCTCAGCGACGAGCGTCGTTATGCGCTCGCTTTTGCTGTGTATCATCTGATCGCGCCATGTTGAACCCGATAGAAGGAGATAGCTCCAGATGGTGAATTACCCAACGATAGAGTCCTGCATAGGTGGGACGCCTTTAGTACGCTTACAGCGCATGCCGGGAAACACGAGCAACACCATTCTCGCTAAGCTAGAAGGTAATAATCCGGCGGGGTCAGTCAAAGATCGACCCGCTCTTAACATGATTCAAGCGGCCGAGTCCCGAGGCGATATACAGCCCGGCGACACCTTAATTGAGGCGACTTCTGGCAATACGGGTATTGCACTAGCGATGGCGGCTGCAATTAAGGGGTATAAACTTAAACTCATTATGCCATCGCACATGAGCGAAGAGCGCAAGTTAGCAATGGCTGCCTACGGCGCGGAATTAATTGAAGTTAGCCAGCAGCAGGGTATGGAGGGCGCCAGAGACCTTGCTCTGTCCATGCAGGCGCAAGGCCTTGGCCGAGTATTAGATCAGTTTGGTAATCCAGATAATCCTGCAGCCCATTTTTGTGGCACGGGCCCAGAAATCTGGGATCAGACAGCCGGCAGCATTACTCATTTCGTGGCGTCCATGGGTACCACTGGCACCATCATGGGGTGTTCGCGATTTTTTAAATCGGTTAACCCCGCTATTCAGATTGTGGGTTTACAGCCAGCGGACGGCGCGAGTATACCCGGGATTCGCCGATGGCCCGAGGCCTATTTACCCAGTATTTATAAACCCGATACGGTTGACCATATTTACGATATTGACCAACGGGAAGCAGAGGTTACGATGCGCCGCATGGCCAAGGAAGAAGGTATATTTTGTGGCGTGAGCTCAGGCGGTGTTATGGCTGGTGCTTTGCGCTTGAGTCGCGAAGTAGAAAATGCGGTTATTGTAGCCATTGTTTGTGACCGCGGTGATCGCTATTTGTCGACCGGAGTTTTCGCGGGTTAATCGCTATGGTTTGGGTGCGCGAATCCTCGCTAATTAGCTCGATCAACGGCCAAGATCTGGCGGTGTGGCAAACACGCTTGACCGAGCTGTATTCCGAATCTGGCGCTGGATTGGTGTCGGAGGCTTTGAGCTGTGTGCAGAGTGCATCGGATCGTGTGGGCGTCGATTGCAACGATTGGGCGCAGACGTCTAATTTGGTTGCCGATAGTCTGGATATTGCACTGATTCTTATCGAGCTAAAGGTCGACGTGCAGGCACTGTGCGCAGGAGTATTATATCGAGCCGTGCGCGAGCAACGCCTTAGCGTTGAATCGGTGCGGCGGCAATTTGGTAAGTCTGTTGAGGCCCTTGTCGTGGGCGTGTTAAAAATGGCCGACGTGGCAGATGTGCAGCAATTCACCACGACGGCTGTGCTCGGACAACCCCAATCCGCGAACGACAATCTTAGACAGATGCTCGTTGCTATGGTCGATGATGTTCGGGTTGCATTAATTAAACTTGCCGAGCGGACTTGTGCTATTCGAGTGGTTAAAAATGACCAAGAGCGGCGTGAGCGGCTAGCTGCAGAAGTCAATGGGCTTTACGTTCCTTTGGCGCATCGCTTGGGGATTGGACAGTTAAAATGGGAGCTGGAGGATTTGGCCTTTAGGTATACCCAGCCCTCAGTCTATAAGCGAATCGCGAAGTTGCTTGACGGTAAGCGAGTAGAGCGCGATCGCTATATCCGACGGGTGTCCCAGACGGTCGATTCCGCGCTAAAAGATGCACGTGTTTCTAGCGCAATTAATGGCCGCGCTAAGCACATTTTTAGTATCTGGAAAAAGATGCAGCGCAAAGGCATCGGCTTCTCACAGGTACATGATGTGCGCGCCATACGTATTCTGGTGCCCACCGTGAAGGACTGTTATACCACCTTGGGCGTTATTCATGGGCTGTGGCGCACCATACCCAATGAGTTTGACGACTACATCGCCAACCCCAAACCCAATGGCTATCGGTCGCTGCACACAGCGGTGATTGGCCCGGAGGGCAAAGTATTAGAAGTCCAAGTCCGTACCAGCGAAATGCACAACGAGGCGGAGCTGGGCGTGTGCGCTCACTGGCGTTACAAAAAAAGCGATCGAACGAGCAGTGGGTCGGTTTATGAAGAGAAAATAGAGTGGTTGCGGCAAGCCCTACGCTGGCACGACGAGTCAGGCGAGGCGAGCAGTATTGCTGAGTCCTTGCAGTTTGATGCCGATTACGACCGAGTGTTTGTGTTCACCCCAAAAGGCGATATTGTCAATTTAACGCAGGGCGCAACGCCTGTCGATTTTGCCTACCACGTGCATACACAGATCGGGCATCGCTGCAAAGGTGCTCGGGTGAATGGTAGTTTGGCGCCCTTGAATCAAGTATTGAATACTGGGGATAGAGTGCTCATTATCACCGCCGATCAGCC
>JAHEKX010000007.1:205936-226466 GCA_024644535.1 Gammaproteobacteria bacterium | reverse complement strand
TGGTGGAAGTGCGCTGGGATGAAGGGCAGATTGCAGCTCTGGAGGTCATTATTGAAATTCGAGCCTATGACCGTAAAGGGCTTTTGCGCGATGTGACGGAGACGTTGTCGCAAGCAGGAGCCAATATGATTTCGGTGAACACCCAGACGGATAGACGAACCCAATTGGCTTACCAGCGTATTGAATTAGAGGTAAGCGGCTTGGCGGTTCTTGATTCTGCTTTGGCTCAGCTGAATCAGTTGCCGAATGTGATATCTGCAGAGCGTGTTAATGAGGTCTCCTAAGGTGTCTGATGATAACTATGACATTGACGATTTGCGCTATTTGATGCGGCGCTTGCGCGACCCCGCAGACGGTTGTCCCTGGGATCTTAAGCAGAACGCGCAAACAATAGTTTCTTTCACCATAGAAGAGGTTTACGAGCTGGTCGACGCCTTGGAGCAGGGTGATGACCAGGCCGCGCGGGATGAGTTGGGTGATGTGCTGTTTCAAGTCATATTCTATGCGCAGCTAGCGGAAGAGCGTGGACAATACAATTTTGATGACGTGGTCCACGGTATTGTCGCGAAACTCATTCGTCGCCACCCCCATGTGTTCCCAGAGGGAACGCTGGTGTCTCGCGGAGTCTCCGTAAAACAAACTCCAGAGCGCGACATCAAAGATCGCTGGGAAGAAATAAAGCAACAAGAACGAAACTTACGTCAACAAACTCATGCCTTGGATGACGTGCCTGTTAGTCTTCCGGCCCTGAGTCGTGCTCAAAAATTGCAGAAGCGGGCGTCTCGATTGGGTATGGATTGGACCAATCTTAATGAGGTGGTTGAAGCGTTAAAGAACGAAACCCAAGAATTCGAGGAGGCGTTGGAGCTTAGGGTGCCAGACGCGATTGCTGCCGAGCTGGGTGATATTTTATTTACTTGTGTGAATTTGGCTAGGAAACTCGATTTCGATGCAGAGCAATTGCTGCGCCAAAGTAACAGTAAGTTTGAGGCGAGAGTTAGGCTTTGCGCAGAACTTGCAAACGATCAGAATACGCCGCTAGAAAAAGCGTCAGAGCAATACCGTGACGCGCTTTGGCGCGAGGCGAAGCGACGGCTTGGATCGCAATCTCGGTCATGAACAAATTTTGCTCTGATATTCGGCTTTGGTAGGGTTGTGCTTGGATAAAGCCCTGTGTATCTTAGCTCGTTCGATTTGGGGGGATGCTGTCAAGCAGCGGTGTTTGGCCAGTTATAACAAGGAAAGATATGAGAATCATCTTATTGGGTGCGCCCGGCGCAGGAAAAGGTACACAGGCTCAGTTCATTACCGAACAGTTTGGAATTGTGCAGATCTCGACCGGAGATATGCTACGAGCCGCGGTTAAAGCGGGTACAGAGCTAGGTTTGAAGGCAAAAGCTGTCATGGATTCTGGCGCCTTGGTCTCCGACGATATCATCATTGGCTTGGTCAAAGAGCGGATTCAGCAAGATGATTGTGCCAATGGTTTTTTGTTTGACGGCTTCCCACGGACCATACCGCAGGCGGAAGCATTGGTCAGCGCAGGGGTGGATATTGACCATGTGCTTGAAATCGCGGTCCCAGACGATGAAATAGTATCTCGCCTAGGGGGCCGCAGGGTGCACGAAGCCTCCGGCCGCATCTATCATGTCCAGCATAATCCACCGAAAGTCGCTGGTAAAGATGATGAAACAGGCGACGATCTAGTGCAGCGCGACGATGATAAAGAGGATACGGTTCGACGTCGCTTGAGCGTCTACCACGATCAAACGGCTCCGCTTGTTGGATTTTATCAAGGTATGTCAGGTGACAGCGCCCCGAGATACCATCGTGTTGAAGGTGTAGGTTCCTTAGATGACATCAAAGCACGTATTACCGCCGCTTTAGGTAACTAAGGCGCGCCTTACTTATGCTCTCAGATAACCAGTTGTTGCGGTACAGTCGACAACTGGTCCTGCCGGAGCTCGATCTTGTTGGACAAACAAAATTACTCGAGTCGAGAGTGCTGGTTGTGGGTGCTGGTGGGCTCGGATGCCCTCTGGTCTTGTATTTGGCAAGCTCGGGCATAGGGTATATCACCATTATCGATCACGATGTCGTGGAAGCTCATAATCTGCCTCGACAAGTGTTATTTGATGAGCGGGACCTAGGCCACAAAAAGGCCCTGGTTGTTGCCGAAAAGCTCACCAGGCAGTACCCGGACTCTGATATCGATGCTATAACTCTTAAACTCACTGCGGCTAGCCAAGTGCCTGAGAGCCACTTTGACTTGATTATCGATGCTACCGATACGCCAAGTGTCGGTGCGGTGCTTAACACCTATTCGATAAACCGTCAGGTACCCTTACTGTACATGGCAGCGGTTGCAATGGAGGGGCGGTTATTCTTTGCTAGGGGCTACGATACCAACAAGCCTTGCTTGCAGTGCTACCTCGGCGGTGCCGCAGATCCGCTAGGCGGGTGTCACACCCTTGGGGTCTTAGCGCCAGCTGTTGGCGCTATCGCTTTATTGGGTGCGACGCAGGCGATCAGGTCGCTACTGGGCGACCCTCCCGAGGGACTAACTTGCCTTGATGCGTGGGGTTTAAATACTCTAAAGTTACAGCTAACAAAGCGTGATGAATGCAGTGCTTGTGGGCACTAAGGTTGAAGAATTCATGAGTTTTACTCATATAAACGAGCATGGCCAGGCTGTCATGGTAGATGTGTCGGATAAGCCCGAATCTAATAGAGAGGCTCAAGCGCTTGCTCGCATGCAATTGCCGCAAACTGTCGTGAGTGCTCTGCGCGACGACACTATTCCTAAGGGCGATGTGCTGGGTACGGCTCGAATTGCAGGTATTCAAGCTGTTAAAAAATGTAGCGAGCTGATCCCGTTATGTCACCCATTGCCGGTCACGAAGGCTTCGGTAGTGTTTGACTGGAACGGCGATGAACTTGAGATTGCGTGTTCGGTAAAAACTCGAAGCGTTACCGGTGTCGAAATGGAGGCCTTAACGGGGGCTTCTGTGGCCGCTTTAACCGTTTATGATATGTGCAAGGCAATTGATAAGGGCATAACTTTTGATATTGCCTTGGTGTCTAAGTCTGGCGGAAAATCTGGAGATTGGCATGCTTGAGGGCGACCTAATTCTATTTGGTTGTTTAAGCGATTTCGAATTGCAACTCGGTAAGCGTTGGTCCTCGGTCGAGGCGACATTAACCATCGAGACGCTTGTGTTGGGGTTTTTGGAACGTGCGCCTGAAATGTCAGAAATCGTTAGTTCGCCGTTTTTTAAGGTGGCAGTGAACAACAGGGTCGAGCCGCAAAGTTTTGTGCTTAATGACGGTGATACGGTAGCTTTGCTCCCCCCTGTTACTGGTGGTTAGAGGTGTTGGAAAACGCTGATCATATTCTGGTTACACAGCAGGAGCTTGACATCGCAGGGGTGTACGGCAGTTTGCGAGGCGCTTCCAGCAATATCGAAGATTTGGGTGCGGTCGTGGTGTTTGTGGGGTTAGTGCGTGAGTTTGATAAAAGCCTAAGCTCTGGGCGGTTACAAATTTTACGTCTGCAACACCACCCTGAGTTAACTCAGTCTTCGATCGTTGACGTTATAACACAAGCGCGATCTCGCTGGGATTTGGGCGCAGTCTTGGTGCATCACAGAGTGGGAGATTTGCGCCCGACAGATGAAATAGTCGCAGTTGCGGTAACCTCTAAACATCGTGCTGAGGCGTTCGACGCGGCTCGGTTTTTGATGGACAAATTGAAAACTGAGGTTATGTTATGGAAACAGGTGTTAAACGCCGACGAAGCGAATTGGGTAGCTTTTAAAGATAGCGACGCCAAGGCCTCAAGCTCATGGTAATCAATGACTTAATGGTCTTATTTTAAGCAGAATCTCAGCTTCTTTTGCGTCCTCCAGTGAGTTAATGTTGAACAGTTTCGTGGTTTCAAGTGGTTCAGTGCCTGCGCGATTGTATGCCAGCCAGTCCATCCATCGTGGTTGGCCCGAGCACAGTAGGGTGGTGGCACTGGCGAGACAGTCTCGTCGTGCAACTGCGCACAGAGCGCGCTTACCCGATATTTTATCGATGGCGCATACGACATTTTGATTGCGGTTAAGCGCCTCGGTCAGGAGCCGATCTACCCAGTCTTCGGGTAAAAAAATCAAGTCACAGGCAACGATTGCGACCCAGCTAGACTCAGCGAGTTCAGCAAATGTCGCCAAGCCCGCGAGAGGGCCAGCAAACCCAGTGATTGTATCTGGTAACACTTTGGGTGCGTACTGCTGGTAAGCGCTTAGCGAGCGATTAGCGACAATGCTAATACCATCCGTTTGGTTTTTAAGGTTGCCTGCTACGTGCTCTACAAGCGCCTTACCTTGAACGTCCAGCAACCCTTTATCGATTCCGTTCAAGCGACGGCTTTGACCGCCTGCTAAGATTAAACCGTGGACACTATTTTTATTCACAATCGCGTTCAAATCGTCGTTTACGGGGAATGAGTGTGCGATAATTCTAGCATGACGCAAATACTACTGTTAGACACCGCAACACGGAGTGCGACGCTTGCCTTAGGTAACTCAGAGGAGCGCCGTGTTGTGCGCAGCGACCCAAGTGAGCGCAATAGTCGCGATCTTATGGCTTTGGTGCGTGCTCTGTTCGAAAGTTCGGGCGGTTTGGCAAGTGCACGTGTAGATGCAATAGGGTTTAACCGAGGTCCTGGGTCTTATACCGGATCGCGTCTAGCGGCGAGTGTTGTCCAAGGTATCGCTTACGTCAAAAAGTGCCCGGTTGTGGAATTGAACACCCTAGAACTACTGTATTTGAGTGGTGTCGATCAGCTTGGGCAGGCCTCAAAAACGCTGTTGCCAGGCACTTGTGTTTTAGTAGCCGTGGAGTCTAAGGTGGGTGAATATTTTTGGACTTGGTTTAAGTCCCATGACAGCACTCATACACCGCAGCTCACGGTCGGCGATGCCGATGCGCTGGTTACGTCAATTCACAGTTCAAATGTTGCGGTAATAATGAACTCCTCTATGCGAGATCATGCAGTCCTGCGGGAAATCGACAACGCATGTTGGGTCGAACCACGCGTTGAATTGGCCTTCGATATCGCGACCAGTCGACTGAATAAAGGGTTGGTGGTTGATGCGCTAAACGCAGAACCATTGTACGGGCAAGATAACATCGGTTGGAAAACTTTGGCCGAACAGCGGGCTGCTCGATGAGTGACTGGCAATGGTTTATTCTGGCCTTGGTGCAGGGCCTAACCGAATTTCTACCGATATCATCGTCGGCCCACCTTGTTCTGCCGGCAAAGGTGTTGGGTTGGCCAGATCAGGGCCTGGCTTTTGACGTTGCCGTTCATGTGGGCACTCTTGCGGCTGTGGTGCTGTACTACCGAGTTCGCTTGCTACAGCTGGCCGAGGGCGCTTGGCTGGGCGCACAGACTGGCAAAGACAAATCGGCATTGCACGATATATTCTTTCTAGCTTTGGCAACCGTGCCCGCTGTTTTGGTGGGTGTATTTGCTGATCGTTGGATCGAAGCGCACCTTCGCTCTGTTTTCGTGATTGCCTCAACGACCGTAGTATTTGGGGTGCTGCTGGGTATAGCAGATAAACGAGTGTCTGCGAACGACGACTGGCGAGTGTCTTTTTGGAGCATGGCTTTGCTGATGGGTGTTGCGCAAGCTATGGCGTTAGTGCCTGGCGTCTCGCGTTCGGGCGTTACTATTACCGCCGGCATACTTTTTGGTATGAGCTATCAACGTGCGGCGGATACCTCATTTTTGATGTCGATACCCGTCATTGCAGGAGCTGGATTGCTGAAACTACTGGAGCTGTCGGGTCAAAGTGACTCCGTCGACTGGCTTATGTTGGCCTCTGCCGCCGGTGTCTCTGCGCTGGCTGCGTACAGCTGCATTGCGGTGTTTTTGAAATTACTTGGTAAGATTGGGTTGATGCCGTTTGTTTGGTATCGCGTAGGTTTGGCTGCAATTTTATTTTGGCTGGTAATAGCAGGAGATGTTGGGTGAAGGTCAGTTTTATTGGCTTAGGGGTCATGGGCTACCCTATGGCCGGTCATTTACAGCAAAACGGGCACCAAGTGACCGTATTTAATCGGACACCGGCGCGGACAGAGCAGTGGGTGAGCCAGTATGGCGGGGGCAGTGCAGCTTCGCCGCGTACTGCGGCCAATGGCGCCGATATCGTTTTCATCTGCGTGGGGAATGACGACGATGTGCGCTCGGTCGTTCTCGGTGAAGAAGGTGCTCTGTGTCAGATGGAACCGGGTACCACCCTAGTAGATCACACTACAGCGAGTGCTGATTTGGCATTAGAGCTTTACGCCCTGTGCCAAGAGGTCGAAGTCGGCTTCGTAGATGCCCCTGTATCGGGTGGACAGGCGGGTGCAGAGAAGGGTTTACTGACGGTAATGTGCGGCGGCTCGCCCGCGGACTTTGCGAAAGTAGAGACCGCCATTGAGTCGTACGCACGCTGCGTTCGACTGCTTGGTGATGCAGGTAGCGGGCAGTTAGCCAAGATGGTTAATCAGATTTGTATAGCTGGCATCGTTCAAGGTCTTGCAGAGGCCATGACGTTCTCTGAGCAGGCGGGGCTTGATACCTCCGCGGTAATAGAGGTTATTCGCCAAGGTGCCGCGCAGTCATGGCAAATGGAAAATCGTTATCAAACGATGCTGCAAGACCAATACAATCACGGTTTTGCGGTCGATTGGATGCGAAAAGATTTAGGCTTGGTACAGGATCGAGCCAGGCAGTTGGGTCTGAGTCTGCCAGTGACGCAGCTTGTTGATAGCTACTATGCCCAGGTGCAGGCGATGGGCGGCGGTCGCTGGGATACCTCCAGCCTGTTTAAACGTATGCAAACAAAAACTGGCGATTAAGTGGTGACTATGAGTAACACACCAAGCAACACTGTGATGGGCTTGAAAGCTTTTTTAGCCAAGGCTGTCACACCATTCCATGCCGTAAAAGCCATTCAGAATCGTCTGGATGCGGCTGGGTTTGTAGCGCTCGAGACCAATACGGTTGTTGAGCCCGGTGGCAGCTATTATCGTACTGCCAATGGCAGTTCGATTGTTGCAGTGCGGGTTGGGCATAACGATTTGGCCAGTGAGGGCATCGCTTTGGCCGGTGCGCATACCGATAGTCCTACGCTAATGGTAAAGCCAAAGCCTGAAAAAACTCGCCAAGGATATGCACAACTTGGGGTCGAGGTGTACGGTGGCGTATTGCTTAACCCATGGTTTGATAGAGACTTGTCGCTAGCGGGGCGGGTCAGCTATCGGGTGGGAAATGTGGTCAAATCGGCGCTGGTCAATTTTGAACACCCCGTGGCTGTTATACCGAGCTTGGCGATTCATTTGGATCGCGAGGTGAATCAGCGGCGCAGTATTAATCCGCAAACAGACATACTTCCAATCTTGGGGCAGAATATCGATGACTGGTCGATCAGAGCGCAATTGCAGGTCCTTATTGAAGCTGACGGTGGTCGGGTAGAAGAAGTGTTAGACTACGAGCTCTGTTTTTACGATGCTCAGCAGGCCTCCGTTATAGGTCTAGACCATTCCTTATTCGCGGCGGCGCGTCTAGATAACTTATTAAGCTGTTACGTGGGTATCGAAGCTTTGTTGGCTGCCGATGGTGACACTACGGCACTGATGGTGTGCAATGACCACGAGGAAGTCGGTAGTCTCTCGGCTGCCGGCGCCAATGGCCCGCTCTTGACGCGAGTTTTGCAACAGCTCGAACCGGATCCCGCTCGATATCGAGCCATGATCGGGGCCTCGTTTATGATCTCGTGTGACAACGCTCATGGTATTCATCCCAATTTTGCGGATCGCCACGACGATAACCACGGACCGCTTTTGAATGCAGGTCCGGTGATAAAAATTAATTCGAATCAGCGCTACGCGACCAATAGCCTGACTGCAGGCTACTTTAGGACCCTTGCGCAGCAGTGTGATGTGCCTGTGCAGTCGTTTGTGGTGCGCACGGATATGGGGTGCGGATCAACCATTGGGCCCATTACTGCGGGTGAAACGGGTATCCAGACCCTCGATGTCGGCGTGCCTACTTTTGCAATGCACTCGATCCGGGAGCTCGCAGGCTGCGCGGATATTGGCTATCTCCAGACCGTATTAACGCATTATTTCAGCCGCTACCAGGCAAGCAACGTAGAAGGGTAAGATTATGACTGCTGTGAAACGTGTGCTGACCGGGATTACCACGACCGGCACGCCGCATCTAGGGAACTACGTCGGTGCAATTGCGCCTTGTGTTACTGCATCGAAGCAAGCCGATACCGAATCGTTTCTGTTTTTGGCAGACTATCACGCGCTGATTAAGTGCCACGACCCCGCAATGGTTCGACAATCTTCCCGCGAGATAGCCGCAACTTGGCTCGCCCTGGGGCTCGATACAAAGGCCGCGGTGTTTTACCGCCAGTCTGACGTACCTGAGATTCCAGAGTTGTGCTGGATTTTGTCCTGCTCGGCGGCCAAAGGCTTGATGAACAGGGCGCACGCTTACAAAGCAGCGGTCGCAGACAACGAGGCACGCGACGCGGATCCTGATTTCGGTGTTACTATGGGGCTTTTCAATTACCCTGTTTTAATGGCGGCCGACATCTTAATGTTTAAGGCCACCCACGTGCCTGTAGGCAAGGATCAAATCCAACATATCGAGATGGCGCGCGATATAGCCAGTCGTTTCAATCACCATTACGGCGACTTGTTGGTACTGCCAGAAGCTGTTGTTGATCAGGAAACGGACGTTTTGCTTGGGTTGGACGGCCGCAAAATGAGCAAAAGCTACGGCAATACCATCCCCCTATTCGATACCGAAAAAAGGTTAAAAAAATCGATTAATAAAATCAAAACCAATTTACTCGAGCCAGGGCAGCCCAAGGACCCCGGCACATCGACGGTTTTTCAAATCTGGAGTGCCTTTGCAACGAGCGCAGAGCGCACCTCAATGCGTCAAGAGTTTGAGAGGGGGATAGCGTGGGGCGAAGCCAAAAAACGCCTTTACGATCTCATTAATGATCACTTAAGCGAAGCTCGTGGTAGGTATGAAGCGTTAATGAATAACCCAGAGGAAATTGAGCGGGTTCTGCAAGAAGGCGCGGTAAAGGCGCGAGAACACTCGGCGCCTTTGATGAAGCAAATTCGTGAGGCTGTGGGTATTGCTTCGATGGTCTAGAGGTCTTGATGTGCCCGCCATATAGCGGCGGGCAGCAGGCCTAAGCTAGGGCTGATAGGTCAGCGTTAGAAACAGGCTTCTGGGTTCACCAACAAAGAACCGCTCGTTACCAAAGCCGTAATCGGCGCGCTCAGCATAGTCGGCATCGGTTACGTTCATTACGCGTAAGCTCATGTTCCATTGCTGGCTCAATGGGCGCGTGGCGCGCAAGTTAATTAGTGTGTGCCCCGGGTACCAATTACTGTTGGTAGGTTCGGTGGCGTAGCGGTCAAGATAGATCGCCTCCAGCTCGGCCTGCCACGCTGCTTTGGTGTAGCGAACGCGGGCGCTGGCCATCCACTCGGGAGCAGTGTCGATCGCATTTCCTACAATCGCCTGGCTAACACCCAAATAGCCCGGATCATTCGCGTACTCGTGAGATCCGTAGCTAGCCGCTAAGTCTGCGTTCCATGGGCCGGAAAATTTAGAGCTGACCTTCAACTCAAATCCTTGGTGGCGTGTTTTTGCTCCGGTAACGTAGTAGCGATTGGCATCTTGAAAGATCACGTCAGATTTGCGCATGCGATAAATATTGGCATCCATTTCTATCGTGTCGAAACTCGCTCGCCAACCGAGCTCAATGCTGCGAGCACTCTCAGAGTCTAGCTGTGCAGCTGTTTGGCCGTTCTGCAGGCGATACAGTTCGCCAGTTTCTGGGGGGCGATAGCCTGTCGCTATGCGAATTCTAAGTGTGTGATCGTCTTTGACTTGCCACAAAAGTCCGCTGTGACCGCTCCAATCACTAAACCTATCGGTACCGTCCTTGGCTCGATAAAAACGGCAAGCGCTGGCGGTGGGTGCACAAACGCTGCCATCGCTTAGGCGATTGTCGTAATCATACAAGGTAGATTCAAAACGAATACCGCCGCTCCAACTCACCACGGCATTCAGGTCTTTGGTGTATAGCGCGTAAATGGCGGAGGTGTTGGCATCCACTTCGTAATCGTAGTGGGCACCTTGCGGTTGATTTGGGCTGAATGGCTGGGGTTGGGTTTCTTTTAGGTAGCCTTGTGTCATCTGGCTGTCCAGTCCTACCTGAGCTGTGCCCCCGGCCCAGGTCGACTGCCAAGAACTTTGAATGCCGATACTGCTATGGCCAGTTTCTTCAACCGCTTGCCATGGCAGATAGTGCTGTAAAAAGCGCATATCGTTTTGTCGAGCAAAAAAAGTGATAGACCAAGGGTTGGTGGACTTTGCGTCACTACCGATTTGGTGCGATACATTTAGGGCATAGGCATCGCGAAATGCCTCTGGGTTGGGGTTGTCGCGTTTTACGCTAGTGTTTTTGTATGCGTCGTCACCTTGAATATAGCCGGCCGTTTCTTGGTTCAGGTTGGTCAGTGATAGCAAAGTCATATAACTCAGAGTGCCGCTCTGGCGGGTATGCAAGATGCTCAGTTTTTGTTGATCGTAGCCGGCGTCTTTTTTATAACCGCCATCAGAAACACCGGTAAAGCCAAATAGCCACGGCTTGTCGGCTGCGCCGAGTTTTTGGGTAATATTAATACGATTGTAGTTGTGAGCCCCGATCTCCACGGCAATTGAATTCGTTGCGGTTATAGTGTCTGCTGGAGCCAAAAGGTTGATCATGCCGTGCAGGCCATTAGCACCATAGGTAGCGGGCGTAGGTCCGTTGATGGTCTCGATTGAGCCGGCGAACTCTAAATGAGCGTCGAACAGTTGGTTTACATTGCAAAAACCCGGGGCGCGCAGTGAAATGTTGTTCTGAGCCATTAGAATCGAGCCACATCCACCGCTACCCGTTAGGACAGGCGAGCGGACACTGACCAAGCTCTCTTGTCCATTTCCTCTACTTACCCATATCGCTGGCAAACGTGTTGCGATTTCATTTAGATGGGTTGCGGCCGCTTGCGCCAGTTGCTCTGGCCCGAGTCGATAAGCGCTCACATTCAGTGACTGGATTGGGGCTGCAGAACGTGTTGCGCTGACAAAAACTTCTTCTAATTGGTCCGCGTTTGCGAGCAGCGGTGCCCCAATGCCTAGACAGACTAACAGTGCTTTGCAGTGCAATCGAGTTGATAACTGGACCATAGGAACTCTTGCTTCGAATTATTGAGGCGGCAGATTATAGCAGGCCTCGTATTAGGTTACGATTGCGCGGACTCATAATACTAGCGGCCGAGTGCAAGTGTGGTTATAGTTTGCGTTTAATTCACGGTTAGGAGTTTCTTTATGGTGTCTACACCCCAGGTGTTGGCGGTAGCGGATACGCTACCAATTCGGACTGAGCAGCCAGTCCACAGTGGCAAAGTACGCTCGGTTTATTGGTTAACTCAAGCCGATAGTGAGCGCTTGATTAAAACGCAAGGTTATGATGTTGCTCCCAATGCGCCGCTTGCGATTATGGTTATCAGTGATCGGATTTCGGCCTTCGAATGTCTTTGGAAAGGCCAAGGTGGAATGGCGGGCGTACCCGGTAAGGGCGCGGCTTTAAATGCGATATCGCAACATTGGTTCGAGCAATTTAAGCAGGCGGGTCTTGCAGATAGCCATATCGTCGATGTGCCTCATCCTCTGGTATGGATTGTGCAGAAAGCCCAGCCAGTGATGGTCGAAGCCATTGCTCGTCAATACATTACGGGTTCGATGTGGCGTGCGTACACTAAGGGTGAGCGTGTCTTTTGTGGTATTGAGTTACCCGAGGGGCTAGAGCGCGACCAGCGGCTTCCTGAGTTGCTGATCACACCCTCGACTAAGGGCATTATGCGAGGCATTCCTGGCGTGCCAGAAGCGGACGATGTCAACGTCACGCGTCAGCAGCTACTGGGCAATTGGCGGGCATTTAAGTTCCAGTCTATTGCCGACGTTGACCACTACGAAACCCTGCTGCGCGATGGCTTTGCGCTCATTGATCAGCGACTGCAGGCTCTCGATCAAATTTTTGTGGATACCAAATTCGAGTTTGGTTACGTCACAGATGCGAATGGTGATCAACGTCTAATTTACATGGATGAGGTGGGGACGCCAGACTCTTCTCGTATTTGGGAAGGTGAAGCCTATCGTCAGGGGCAGGTCGTAGAGCGCTCGAAAGAGGAGTTCCGGCAGCTGCTTCTTAATACGGTCTTAGACCCCGATGTTTTGCTGGACAAGTCGCGCATGGACGAGCGTTTTGCCCTGGCGGCAAGCTTGGAATTGCCCGTCGAGGTTTTATTGCAGGTCAGTGCGACTTACACCGGCGTGGCTGAGCGAGTTACGGGTAAGAAAATACAGTTGTCGGATGACCCTCGAGCAGAAATTATTGACATCTTGGCTTCGAAATACGATTTGATAAATCAGTAAGGATAATTATGAAACCCTCCTTTTTTTCAGCATGCACGCTAGCACTAGTACTAACGATGGCGAATACAAGTAGCGCTGCTGTTGGCTCTGACGCAATTAGTGCGTCGGTTCAAGCCGATTATGAGCAACACCTTGGCGAGCTCTTTGTGCAGTTTCACCGTAACCCTGAGCTGTCTACGATGGAGTTTAAAACGGCCGAGCGATTGGCCGGAGAGCTTCAGTCCGTGGGCTTTGACGTGGCGACGGGTATTGGTGGCACCGGGATCATAGCCCTCATGGAAAATGGAACTGGGCCTACAATTATGGTGCGCGCAGACATGGACGGTTTGCCAGTATTAGAGAAAAGTGGGCTTCCCTATGCGTCGACGGTAACGCAAACCAACGGTGCGGGCCTTGAGGTGCCGGTTATGCACGCTTGTGGTCACGATATGCATATGACGAGTCTGGTTGGCACGGCGCGCTACATGGCGGCCAACAAAGGCTCTTGGAGTGGCACACTAATGCTGATTGGCCAGCCCGCCGAAGAGCTTATTGGCGGTGCCAAAATGATGATGAAAGACGGGCTTTGGGGGCCTTATCCTAAGCCCGATTATGCCTTGGCCCTTCACGTCTCTGCGGATATCCCTGCCGGCAAGCTGGTCGCGGCGACCGATGCTATGTATTCTGGAGCCGATACCGTTGATATTGCTATTACGGGTGTGGCCGCGCATGGGGCCAGTCCGCATTCAGGAGTGGACCCCGTGGTGTTGGGCTCGCAAATTGTTCTAGGGCTGCAGACGCTAATCAGTCGTGAATTGCCCCCGCGTGAGCCAGGCGTGGTGACGGTAGGGTCATTTCACGCAGGAACCAAACACAACATTATTTCTGATTCGGCGCACCTGGAGCTGACGGTTCGCAGCGAGGATGCTAAAAGTCGCCAACTGCTACTCGACGGGATTGTTCGTATTGCCGAGAATATGGGCCGAGTAGCGGGTCTGCCAGACGATAAACTGCCAAAAGTGATCATCAGTGACGATAGTGCTCCACCGACGTTGAATGACAGAGCACTCACCGAGCGATTGCGTTCGGTTTGGCAATCTACCCTGGGCGATGACATCTTTGAAGAATCTAAGCGTCTGAGCATGGGGGCAGAGGACTTCGGATTTTTTACGGTTGATCCGTATATCCCCAGTACCTACTTTGCGGTTGGTGGAACACCTGCAGAGCAGATTGAAGCCGCTAAGAATGGTGGTGCGCCGGTGCCCTCTCATCATTCTGGTCTGTTTAAAATTGAACCCGAAATGTCTGTGACTCTGGGGGTCGAAGCGACAGTGATTGCTCTGCTGGAGCTGTTTAGTGAGTGAGTCTAAAGACCTTCCGATCAAACCAGCAGGTACCGTAGCTCTAATTCGTCAGGGTGATCTGGAAATTGAGGCACTGATGTTGCGACGCAACAAAGCACTTGCATTTGCCGCGGGTGCTTGGGTGTTTCCAGGTGGATCAGTCGATACGCGGGATATTGCAGTATGCCAGAATGATATTACCGAAGCGGCCAAAGTGGCGGCCTGCCGAGAGGCAATGGAAGAGTGTGGTTTGGCTGTGGATCCCAAGGATCTTTATCAAATTAGCCATTGGACAACGCCCAAAGGCGAATCTCGTCGTTTTTCGACCTGGCTATTCGTTGCGGCTCTTCGCGATCAGTCAGAGGTGCAGATCGATAACGGCGAAATACATGATGCATGTTGGTTGTCGGTTTCCAATATTTTTCAGCGCCATCATGCCGGTGAGTTGCCGATGTTGCCTCCAACCTATATGACGCTTAAAGCAATTAGTGAATTCAGTTCCGTGGATGACGTTGTCGCAGCACTCGAGACCCGTACGCCTGTTGTGGTTGAGCCCCATGGTGTTCCAATTGAGGGAGGCTTTGCCGCGATGTACCCTGGTGATGCCGGTTACGAGACCTTAAGCGCTGACGCTCCGGGGCCGCGTCATCGTACGGAGATTATTCGCGGCATCATCAACACCGTTGTCGAGGGCTTGCCCGAGGGTGAGCAGCGCTTGGATAAAATTCGGTAGAGGGGGTTTAAAGGCGGCGATGTATCCGATATGGGATTTACTGCAGCGTCTTGTTCATTGGTGTTTTCCCATTTTAATTGCATTTGCCTGGTGGAGCGCAGAGAACGGCCAAATGCAGTGGCATGCTTATGCGGGCTACACGCTGTTGGTGCTCGTGCTGTGGCGATGTTTGTGGGGTTGTATGGGATCTGAATACGCCAGATTTTCGCAGTTTGTCGTCGGGCTTCCATCGATTATTGCCTACCTCAGGGGCGATCGCTCTGAGCAGCCTGGGCACAACCCTATGGGAGGCTGGTCAGTTATCAGTATGCTCGCTCTACTACTAGTACAAACGATCTCAGGCCTTTTTAATACCGACGAACTTCTATTACAAGGTCCGCTCACTGTATTCGCGACTGACGGCATCATTGAAATCGCCAGTGAGATACATGAAGCATCTTGGCTAGCGATACAAGTTCTGGCGTTACTCCATATCGTTGTGGTGTGCTATCACCAGTGGGTCAGAAAAGACGGTCTGATTACTCAAATGGGTTTCGGGTCTAAACTCACGCTCGTTCCCACAAGTCGTCCAAAGCTAGGCTTGGGAGTGCTGGTTTTAGTGTTTTTCGCGGCTTTGGTGGTAACGATCGGGCTCTGGTTGCCAGAGCCCGAACCGCTGTGGAGTTTCTAGCTCAGTACAAATAATCTTTGGCTTTGTAATCGTCGTGGCAGGATTTGCAGGATTGCCCTAAGCCACCAAGATTGCTTATACCTTTCGTGTCGGCAGAGAGTGCGTTGATCGCATCTTGCATCTTCGCAAACTTGTTACCGAAATCATCTTTATTTGACCAGATCTCGGGTTTTGCACGCGTTGTTCCCTTGTCACTACCCGCCGGAAAAGCGCTGGTGACATCAATGCTCGAGAGGGCCTGCAGGTTGCCAATGTGGGTGGCAGCTTGCTTTTGGTCATAGTCGATTTTTCCTTGTGCCATGCCAAAAAGTGGTCCAGCGTTAGCGCCGATCAAGGCAAAGTAGGACTGCCGATAACTCTGGTTGGGCTCTTCTTTAACCTGGTGAGCAATGGCGGCGGTACTTAAAGTAGCAGTTAATGCAGCTGCCGAGAGGGTTTTTATAAGACGCATGATGACTCCTAAAGTTGATGGGCATACCCTTGGTACGCCCAGAATAACAAAGAAGTTTACTTAACGTCCAAGAATACTGCGCGCTACGAGCTCGCGCATAATTTCGGCTGAACCGCCATAAATACGCTGTATACGAGCGTCGACGTAAAAACGTGAAATGGGGTACTCGGTGGTATAGCCGTAGCCTCCAAAGAGCTGTAAACAGTCATCGACCACACGGCACTGCATGTCACAGGACGCCAGTTTTAACATGGCGGCATCGTCAGCGCTAAGTTCGCCTCGTGCATATTGTGCTGCGCAACTTTCGTACAGCGCTTTATTCAAGGCAATCTCGGTTTTTACGTCAGCCAGTTTAAACCGCGTATTCTGAAATTTCGCTATGGCTTGTCCAAAGGCTTGTCGCTCTTGAACGTATTGCACGGTCAGGTCTAAAGCGCCTTGCGCTTGATAGACTGCCTGTGCCGCGATGCCGAGCCGCTCTCGGGGAAGCTCTTGCATCATGATGACGAAGCCCTTGTTCTCTTCGCCCAACAGTGCGTCGGCGGGAAGGCGCATGTCTTGGAAAAACAGAAGGGCTGTATCCGAGGCGTGCTGACCAATTTTATCGAGTTTTTTACCGCGCTCAAATCCTGGCAAAGATGTATCCACTAAGAACAACGAAGTACCTTTAGCACCTTTGCCAGGGTCGGTAATGGCGGCCACGATGACTAGATCGGCGTGCATACCGTTGGTGATAAAAATTTTGGAGCCATTTAAAAGCCAATCGTCGCCATCACGCACGGCATTGGTTTTGATGCCCTGTACGTCGCTACCTGCGCCGGGTTCCGACATGCCGAGTGCACCAACGGCCTCGCCCGTGACCATCTTAGGTAGCCAGCGTTCTTTCTGTGCATCGGTTCCGTGGTGGATAAGGTAAGGCGCTACAATGTTCGAGTGAATGCCATAGCCTGAAGCGAGGCCACCGAAGCCCATATAGGACATCTCTTCTATCATCGCGAGCGTCACTTCTGGCCCGGTACCTGCGCCGCCATACTCCTCGGTAACGTCGGGACACAACAAACCCGCTTCACCTAAAGTGTTCCAAAGCGTTCTTGGCACCCATTTTTCTTCTTCCCAGGTGTCGTAATAAGGCTGTATCTCCGCCTCGAAGGCGCGGCGTGCCATATCTTTAAATAATGTGAGCTCTTCGGATTGCATATCTTATCTCCTCTGATTGAAGCCGCATGGTAGCGGCACTGAGCAAGCTTTGGCAACGTGTATGACCACCGATGCGGTTTTGTCCCAAAAAGGCCTAGGAAAACGCAGGGGTATTGATACACTCTAGTTCGTCAAAAAATAATACGGAGCAGTTTAATGCGCGAGTACACACAGTTTTACATTAATGGTGAGTGGGTAGACCCGATCGAGGGTAGAGCCTGTGATGTGATAAACCCAGCGGATGAAGAGGTGGTAGGGCGAATAAGTTTGGGCGGTGATGCCGATGTTGATCGCGCTGTTGCAGCCGCCAAAGTGGCGTTTGACGCCTACTCTGAGTGGAGTGTCGAGCAACGCGCAGAGTTGCTGGGACGGATTATCGGGGTTTACCAGGCGCGCTACGCAGATGTGGCAGAGGCCATTCGTTTGGAAATGGGAGCACCTGCGACGCTCGCCATCGAAGCCCAGGCCGGCGCGGGTTTAGCACACATCGCTGAGGCGCTGAATGTATTACAAAGCTATTCGTTCGAAGAAGATCACGGTGAGCATAAGGTGGTAAAAGAGCCCATCGGAGTCTGCGCGTTGATCACGCCTTGGAACTGGCCGGTCAACCAAATTGCCTGCAAAGTGGCGCCGGCCCTAGCGACTGGCTGCACGATGGTTCTGAAACCGAGCGAAGTCGCGCCCTTGTCGGCCGTTGTTTTTGCTGAAATTCTTGACGAGGCTGGTGTTCCTGCTGGGGTGTTTAACTTAGTCAATGGCGATGGTGCCGGCGTCGGAACTGCCTTATCGAAACACCCAGACGTTGATTTGGTGTCTTTCACTGGGTCGACGCGTGCGGGAACATTGATTGCTCAGAATGCTGCTCCGACGGTGAAGCGGGTCACGCAAGAATTGGGCGGTAAATCGCCAAATATTATCTTGCCGGATGCCAATGTCGAGGAAGCGGTGATCCGCGGAGCCATGCACATGTTTCACAATACAGGACAAAGCTGTAACGCGCCCTCGCGTATGCTGGTGCACCGTGACCAAGTGGCACAGGCCGAGGCGGCTGCCATTGTAGCAGCTGGCATGGTTGCTGTTGGCGATCCTGCCGATGAGGCCACCAATATGGGGCCTCTGGTCAGCCAGGTGCAATTCGACCGAGTTCAAGGCCTTATCGGTAAAGGTATTGAGGAGGGCGCTAAGTTAGTGTGTGGCGGTTTAGGTCGCCCAGATGGCATAAGCTCAGGTTATTTTGTCAAGCCAACGGTATTCTCGGCTGTCTCTAACGAAATGACAATTGCTCAGGAGGAAATTTTCGGCCCTGTATTGGTGATCATTCCTTATGAAACTGAGGAAGAAGCTATCCAAATCGCAAACGATACCAATTACGGTTTGGCAGGCTACGTACAAAGCGGTGATCTTGATCGAGCACGTCGAGTCGCACGTAAAATTAGGGCTGGAAACGTAAAAATTAACGGCGCCTCAGGTGGTCCCGGTATCCCATTCGGTGGCTATAAACAATCCGGAAACGGACGCGAATGGGGTGCGCACGGTTTTACTGACTATTTAGAAATTAAAGCCATTGAGGGTTTTGCGGTCGCTGAATGAGTGAACAGAATATGACGATGATAAAGTTCAATAGGCGCTATACGTTGAAGTGTGCGGCGATACTGGTCGGCATTTTCGGTCAATCGTGGGTGTGGGCGGCATCTGTGGCGGGGAAAGTCGCGGATGCTGAGGCACCGAGCAACGAGTTACATCAGATGATTTGGCAGGGGCCCACTGAAAAAGTGGAGTTCACTACCGATGAGGGTACTTGGCTCAATGTTGATGTAAGTCCCGACGGGACTCAGGTCGTGTTTGATATGCTAGGCGATTTGTATTTGCTACCCATCGCGGGCGGCCGGGCTGAGCGCTTGACGACTACTTTGGCGCAAGAAGTGCAGCCTCGATTTAGTCCCGATGGTAAGTTGCTGACCTACATTAGCGACGCCAATGGCGGCAATAACATTTTCGTCATGGATCTCGATAACAAGCAAGAGAGAGCAGTGACCACGGAAAAATTTCGTTCGCTCACAAACCCTCGTTGGCATCCCAATGGGTCGGGTATCGTCGCGCGCAAGCATTTCACGGGCTCGCGATCACTGGGCTCCGGTGAGATGTGGTTTTACCATCTCGATGGAGGAAGCGGCGTCCAACTTACGTCGAAGCGAAATGAGCAGCAAGACGAGAATGACCCAGTTTATTCACCCGATGGCCGCTATCTTTTTTACACGCAAGATGCCACGCCAGGCCCCTATTTTCAGTACAACAAAAATCCTCATGAAGGCATTTATGTCACTCGGCGTTTGGACCTCGAAACCGGCGAAAATATTGCGTTACTAGGAGGCCCCGGGGGAGCGGTACGCCCAGAGCCTTCGCCTGATGGACGTTATATTGCTTACGTTAAACGGGTACAAACTGATTCTGTGTTGATGTTGTACGATCGTCGCACGGGTCAAAATCACGTTCTCTACCGAGAGCTAGATCATGACCAGCAGGAGGTCTGGGCCCTGTTTGGCCTATACCCAAATTTTGCATGGACGCCTGACAGTCAGTCGATTGTGTTCTGGGCTGGTGGGAAGTTACACCGTGTCGATGCCGACTCAAAGGCTGTCGTGGGTATTCCTTTCACCGCAGAAGTTTCTCAGACTCTAGCGTTAAGTAGCAAAGCGACACCAACGGTAGGTGTCGATCAGTTGACCTCGGAAATGCTGCGGGATTTTGCAACATCACCCGACGGCCGCTACGTCGTGTTTCATTCGCTGGGGCATTTGTATTTCGTGGATCTAAAAAACCCTGAACCTAAACGACTGACAAAGCTCGATGGCTTCGAGTACGCTCCACAGTTTAGCGCTGACGGTAAATATCTCGTATTTGCCCATTGGCAAGACGAAACCTACGGCTCAATTTATCGAGCGAAATGGCGCGGATCAAAAGGTCTGTCGGGGCTTGAAAAAATCACCGATGAGCCAGGTCATTATCAACACCCGGACGTGAACAATCAGGGACTGGTGGTATACCAAAAGCAAACCGGTAATTCTTTCAGAGGTCTGCTACATGGCCTTGAACCTGGAATTTATGTATCGAGTAAGAACGGCACGGCTCGGCGCCTGCTGCGTGAGGGGCGTAAACCGATATTCCTGCGCGAGGACCTAATTGCCTTCGAGCATGGCGGTGGTGACAAACGGTTTGTGAGTTCGGTTAATACTGATGGAACCCAACAGCGCACGCGCTATAGCCTAGGGGCCATCAGTGAGTGGACGATTGACCCATCAGGGCAACACATAGCGTATCGAAAAGATTTTAAGGTGTACGTCGCCCCCATTGTTCTTTCTGCTAAAGAGCAAGCTTTGGGAGGGGCAGAGCTTACATCAAGCCAGGTTTCGGAAGGCGCAGGACGTTACCTGCACTGGTCGTCTGAGACTTTGCACTGGAGCTTGGGCTCGACTTACAGTAGTTTGGATATAAGTCAGCCAGGGGCAAAGCCAGAACAATACAAACTAGATCTTAAGTTCCCCGTAACTCGTTCAGATAAGCTTATCGCCTATCAGAATGCTAGAATTATCCCGATTGTTGG
>JAHEKX010000007.1:14653-205836 GCA_024644535.1 Gammaproteobacteria bacterium | reverse complement strand
GCTACTTTTTATAACCAGCTGACCCACATCCTGGATGGATCGACGGGGCTTGAACATAATTTGCCTGTCGCGCCGCTCTATGAAGATGTGCTGCGATTGTGGCAGGGGGCTCCACATGTAGGTTACACACAGACCTTAGTGGTTAACTACGCTGGGCTTAACAGCGAATATTATTGGTATCAGGATTCTAATGTCTGGGAGCATGAACTGCTGGGCCGCTACACACCTCTTGCGGAGCTTACCGCGCGTTCACGTCGAGTCGAACAGGCTGCTGAAGACGACTACTTTTTTAAAACGGTGGCGGCAAGCGGCAAAGCCCTGCAGGATCGCGGCGTACTTGTGACCGTCGGTGCGCACGGCCAGTTGCAGGGGCTTGGTTATCATTGGGAAATGTGGTCTCTCGCCAAGGGGGGTATGACGCCCGAGAAGGCACTGCAGGCGGCGACTATCGATGGTGCGCGCTATTTGAATATGGATAGTGAAATAGGCAGCCTGGAAGTGGGTAAACTTGCGGACTTTGTGGTGTTAGACAAGAATCCACTCGAGGACATCCGCAATACTGACAGCGTGGCGATGGTCAGTATCGATGGCCGCTTGTACGACAGTTTAAGCATGAACCAGCTCGCACCAGAGGCTCGCGAGCGGGGCAAACTGTGGTTTGAACGAGAGGGCGATAATGCGCTCTGGAATGCCGAAAACTGGGGTATGACGCGTCCAGAGGAAGAGTTTCCTATTTGCCCGGCGCATGCGCCAAGCCACTGGTAACACTCTCAGGGCTCTGTTAACACAGAGCCCATCCCTGAAACAGTAGCTCCGAGGAGTTTTGCTGTTTGATTTACGTGCACAGAATTAAGGTTTTTTATGGCAATTCAACATTTTGGTGGGTCTGCTTCAACGAAAATTTGTTTTGCCCATGCAAACGGTTACCCACCTGGAAGCTACCAGACATTACTGGAGGCTTTAAGTGACTTCGCATCGGTTTATACCTACGATCACCTGCCTCTGCGAATGCCTGAAGGCCCATACAAGGGCGTACAGTGGAGCCATTTTGCCGACGATTACATCAGTCAGCTGAGACAGACCTTTAGTGAGCCTGTCGCGCTACTGGGCCATAGCTTGGGAGGTACTGTGTCGATGTTGGCGGCATCGCAGGACAGCGCTTTGTGTTCGCGACTCATCGTACTGGACCCCGTATTTATTCCACCGGCAATGCAACTCGCGATGCGTTTTTTACCACGCTCAAGACGTGAACAAATGCCGATGGTACGCAAGGCTTTGCGTCGGCCCAATTTCTTTGGTGATTATACTGAAGCTTTTCAGTTTCATCGCAAGGCGCGGGCGTTTACGAACTTTAGCGATGAAGCGCTATGGGGTTACATTCGTGCCGGCTTTGGTGAGCGAGAAGACGGTGTCGCGTTGCGATTCTCGCGGGAATGGGAAGCAGAAATTTATATGTCGGCGCCTTGGGTTTGGTCGAAACTAAAGCGCTTAAATGTGCCAACCTTGGGCTTAGTGGGCGAGCAGAGCGACGTTATTTCACAGCCCGTTATCGAACGCTGGAAGAAGGCTCAGAGAGGTGTCAGCATTGTGGTAATGCAGGGTGGACATCTATTTCCGCTAGAGTCGCCAGAGTCAGTTGTGCCTTTGGTGGAAAATTTTTTAGGGCGTTAAGGTATTCGCTGGATACTGCACAAGACGAGCGGCCTAGTGCTGAAGTAAGCCCGCGAGAGCGACCGCTATGAGCGCGGCACCGATCCACTGCATAAAACGTTTCGGCTCGACTTTAAGCGAGTACTGGTGAAATTTTAGCCCCAGCACATGCCCGATGGCGGCGGCGGGCAGAAGCCACACATGGGCTTGCCACTGCAAATCAATGCCAGCAGCGGCGAAAGCAGCCAGTTTGATCGATACCAGAATAAACCAAAGCGCGAATAGTGTGTCGCGTAGTTGCGCTCTGGGCAGTTCTCTCGCCATTACGGCAATAATTAAAGGCGCGCCAATTAGCGACGTCCCCGAAACATAGCCGCCCAGCACGAGGAAGACAAAATCGAGTGCCGGATGGTTCGAAACAAAATTTTTCTTCAAGACGTAACTGAATCCATAGATCAGCACAATCACAAAAATAAAGGTCGTGATCACTTCGTTAGGCAGGCTAATGACACCAAACACGCCCAATAACTTAGGGATAATCGTAACCGCTAAAATCTTTCGTAGATAGGTCCAGTTAATGTTTGAATCAAACGCCGGTTTTTGACCACGCGCTATATTTGCAATCCAAGGTTGGGCTATAGTTAAAGACGAAAACACAAGCAGATGCACGGAGACTAGGGGTAAAAATACCAGCGGCTGATCGTGGACCAGCAGCAAAAAAGGTAGCGACAGAACAGCTCCACCAAAACCTAAACCGGAACGGACAAAGCCTGACCAAATAAAAACACAAAAGATCGCGATGGTTTGCCAAAGTGCCAGAGTTGCCATGAGTCATTCGCCGCCTTCGGGTAGTTTGTCGCGTCGCATGGGGTGTTCATCGTGAATGTGTGACAAGGCGCAAAGCATATCATACCCTAGAGGCTGTGTTATTACGGAATATGGGTGATGGTCAGAGCAATCGCGCTAGTCTTGCTAGCGAGTGCGAGCATTGAAAGCTTCGCAACAGAAACAAAACGCATTGGATCCATCGAGTTTGAAAAATGCATGGCAGAGGGTCAGCGCTCGGTATATGCGGCCTGGTGTGGCAGTCTGTCAGTACCCGAAAATCATAACGACCCTAAGAGCCCGAAGGTGGATCTGGCGTTGACCTGGATACCCCCTCGCAGTCAAGTGGAAGGCGCCGTGCCTTTGGTTTTTTTAGCGGGAGGTCCGGGGCAGGGTGCCCGTAGCTCGTTTCCCTCAATTCGCTCTGGGCTGTCTAAAGTGGGTGAGTTTGCTCCATTACTACTGATGGATCAACGCGGCACAGGATCTTCACAATCTTTGGATTGCCCCTTTAGCGAAGACGAGATCGCGGCCTTAGATGCAAGCGATCGGGCTGTTGCAAAGCGATTGGCTCAGGATTGTCTTAGCCTTTACGCGGGACGTGCCCTTGCTCATTACACGACGGACGACGCCGCAAAAGATCTGGATCTGGTACGGCAAGGCTTAGGGTTCAGTGCCCTAAACGTAGCGGGCGTGTCTTACGGTACCCGCTTGGCTCAGCGCTATGCAGCGCTTTATCCAGACAAAACTCGCAGTTTGTTGCTGGATAGTCCCGTGCCATCAAATCTAGTTCTACTGAGTGAACACGGGCGCAATTTAGATTTTGCGATCAATGCCCGCTTAAGCGCCTGTACAGAAAGCGCAGACTGCCATGCTGAGCTTGGTGACACTCGCGCAGTGCTTAACGAACTGTTGGATCAGCTTGAGAACTCGCCGACTGAAACGCGCTACCGTCATCCAAGAACCGGGGAGTATCATGTGACCATGGTCGACCCTAACCATCTAATCTCGGTATTGAGAATGCTGAGTTATCAGTCGTCTACCGCGGTAATGTTGCCGGCTTTGCTGGTCAGTGCGAAGCAAGACGGTTTTGCTGATATTTTGGCCTTAAACCACATTGTGGTCGAGTCAATGCAAGAGGCAATCAGTCACGGCTTGCAGCTATCGGTAATCTGCAGCGAGTCTATTCCCGGTTTGACGCAGCAGGATGTTGACGCTGAAGCAGATACTTTGTTAGGTACCCAGTTGATTGAATTCTCGCGTTCTCAGTGTGAAGTCTGGCCGCAAAAAGCGGTAGCTGATGATTTTCATACCTTGGCTAGACACGCGATTCCCACTCTGGTTTTAACGGGGGAATTTGATCCCGTTACGCCGCCACGCTACGGCGATATCATTGTGTCGGGTTTGCAAAATGCGCAACATATTTCTGTTCGGGGTGAAGGGCATGGGGTATTGAGTGTCGGGTGCTTACCTCGCCTTGTCGGCGACTTTGTCGAAACCTTAGCTTTTCCTGAGACTGAGTGCATTGATACCAGACTGAGTCTTCCTGTATTTACGGGTGCACACGGATGGGAGCCCTGAAATGATTGAAATTAATTCGTTGGCAAAGTCATTTGCGACAAAGAAGGGAATCATTCAGGCCGTGACGGACGTGTCGATGACCGCGCATGACGGCCAAATCACTGGATTACTTGGACCTAATGGTGCAGGAAAAACCACTACGATGCGCCTGCTGTATGGCTTGCTGAGGCCGAGTCACGGCTCAGTCCGTGTGGATGGTATGGATATTCAAGATGACAAGGTCGAAGTGCGCAGGCGTCTGGGTGTATTGCCAGATACGAGGGGCCTATACCCCCGTTTAACAGCACGCGAAAACATCGCCTACTTCGCTGAGCTTAACGGTTTGGGTCCAAAAGACTACGAGCCGGAGCTCGAGCGCCTCATCCAAAATTTAGAGATGTCCGACTTTGTTGATCGACGCTGTGAAGGGTTCTCGCAGGGGCAGCGCACCAAAACGGCAATAGCGCGATCGGTGATTCACCGCCCCCAGAATATCGTGCTGGATGAACCCACTAATGGCCTAGATGTTATGACAACACGAGGTTTGCGTCGTTTCTTGCTCAATTGCAAAGCCGAGGGACGCTGCATCGTACTCTCGACCCATATCATGCAGGAGGTCGCCGCTTTGTGTGATCATGTGGTGGTCATTGCCAAAGGCTCAGTAATGGCTAAGGGCTCCCCCGAGCATCTAAAACAGCTAACGCAGCAAGAGTCGCTCGAAGATGCCTTCGTGCAACTGATCGGCTCGGAAGAGGGGCTTATGCTATGAGTTTAATACTGACCGTAATGCGGAAAGAGTGGCGCGACCTGATGCGAGATCGACGTACGGTCCTTATCGGCTTAGCTATGGGCGCATTGTTGGCGCCAGCCTTAATTATCGGCATGAATGCTTATGCAGCAGAAAAACGCACCAAGCAGATGGAATCTGTGCTGAAACTACCCGTTGTTGGTACCGAGCTGGCACCAAATCTTGTTACCTGGTTAGAGCAAAGAAATGTTGAAGTTGTTGACGCGCCAGCAGAGATTACCAGCGCGATCAAGGAACAAGAACATGAAGTCATACTAGAGATTACCTCTGACTACCCAGAGCAGTGGTACTCGCAAGAGAATGCTCGAGTGAATGTGTATTACGATAGCTCACGAGAATCTGCGCGGGTTGCGAGAGCTCGAGTAGACGGTCTGTTGAACCAGTACAGCAGTCAGATGGGGCGCTTAAGAATGCTTAGCCGAGGCGTTGATCCCGGCTCAGCGTCTGCCTTATTAATTGTGCGCAACGATTTGGCCACTGAGGCTAGTCGAGCGGGACAGGCCCTGCTGTTTCTGCCGTATTTTCTTATTTTGACCGCATTTCTGGGTGGTGCTTATTTTGTGATCGATGTGACCGCGGGCGAACGCGAACGCGAGTCACTCGAAAGCTTGCTCTTGGTACCGGCTCCAGCCTGGCAAATCATGTTGGGCAAAGTCATGGCCTGCTTGGGATTTGGGCTCATGATGATTAGCGTGGCCTTACTGGCATTCAAATTGAGTTTTAGCTTCGCTCCAAACCTCATCGTCGAGATGAAGCTCAGCTGGATGGCGACCGGGGGTATTGCTCTGAGTTTAATACCAATCGCGCTAATCGGTGTGGCTCTCCTGACTTTGCTGGCAGCAAACGCCAAAACCGTTAAAGAGGCTCAAAGCTACATGAGCGTGCTGACCCTACTGCCCATTATTCCAACATTTGCCTTGATGATTAATCCTGTTAAGACGCAATTGTGGATGTATGCCGTGCCCTTTGTGTCACAAAACCAGCTTATTATGGCAATTTTGCGTGGCGAGGCGGTTGGGAGGTTAGAACTGGTCGTTTATGTGAGTTCTCAGCTGGCGATAGCGACGCTTATTTTGAGCCTGGCTGCTTGGCGCTATTCTAGTGAACGAATGGCGCTAGGGCGTTAAAGCTTTTGTTCCAACTAAAGTCGCGTATGATGCCGTGTCGTTTTTGTTTTTGAGCAAACTCCATGTCTGAACGCGGCTTTCGAGCCATTTTTAAAGAACTTTCTGTACTAGCATTCCCGATCGTGATATCGCAGGGCGCCTACGCCTTTATGATCTTTACCGATCGTTATTTTATGGCGCAGATTAGCGCACAGCACATCTCGGCGTCGATGTCTGGCGGTGTTACTTCTTTCGTCGTACTATCGCTTTTTTTTGGTGTTATTTCCTATGGCAACGCAATGGTTGCTCAGTACTCGGGTGCCACCCGGTTTGCTCAATGCAGTAAAGTGGTCACTCAAGGCCTGCTAATATCATTGCTTGCAGCACCTCTGTTGTTGCTTTTGATATTTCCGGTAACTCAGCTATTCCATTGGGTGGGACATGGCGACGATTTAATAGCGCTCGAAACAGCCTATTTCGAAATGCTGATTTACGGCGGTGTATTTAGTTTGGCGAAGGCATGCCTGTCATCATTTTTTAGTGGTATCGGACGCTCTTGGGTGGTGATGGTGTGCGATGTTTCTGGTGTTTTTCTGAATATCGCCCTGAGCTATGCTCTAGTCTTCGGTCATTGGGGTTTGCCTGCGATGGGTATTCGTGGAGCAGCCCTTGGAACCGTGATTGCGACGGCGCTAACGTTAGGCTTGTTTTTAATTTTTTACCTCCATTCTAGTGTAAGAAGACTGTATCAGGTCAGTAAAAGCTGTGTCGTTGACACACTTATCTTGAGGAAGTTTATTCGATATGGACTTCCGTCGGGGCTGGAGTCATTCATGAACGTGGTGACTTTTAATTTATTTATGTTGATGTTCCAAAACTACGGTGTCCGCGAGGGTGCGGCTATGGCCATCGTATTCAACTGGGATTTAATGTCTTTTATCTCGATGGTGGGTTTACACATTGCTGTGATGAGTCTGACTGGACGTTATATTGGAGCGGGTCAACTACAGAACATGGACCGGGTTATAGCTGCAGGCTTTTCCATTGCTGTAAGTGTTACCGTGTGCGTAGCCATTGTGTTCGCGCTCTATAGCTCTGCGTTGGTCGCTGTTTTCGACACCGGGTCGGCGGATTTTGCCGAGATCAGCGTGCTCGCCAAGGCTATGATGTTAGGGCTTGCTTGTTACGTCATTGCCGACGGTATCAATCTTGTTGCGTCCGCCGTGTTGAGGGGCGCCGGCGATACGCGATGGTTGATGTTTGCCTCGGTATCGGTGCATTGGGCGATGTTAGTGGCGCAAGTGTTTATTATTAAAGTCTGGCAACTTGGGCCGATGGCCTCTTGGTGGACCTTTGTAGCTATGCTAATGTGCTTAGCCGTCTTATATCTGGGGCGATTGGTTTGGGGGTCTTGGCGCTCTCCCGAACGACTCGCTAGACTTCTCGAAAACCATTAAATCAACAAGGATAATTATGACTACTGGCTATCAACTAAAATCTCTACTTACTGCCGATGGCGAAGCTTCGCTTTACTTTGAATCACGAGACTTTTCGAATTTAGCTTCAGATCAGGTGCTTGTTCAGGTTGAAGCAGCACCCATTAACCCGTCTGATTTGGCGTTGTTGACCGCACCTATGGACTTAGACACACTGACGTCTTCCGGTTCAGGTTACGAGACCAAGATTACTGCTAAAGCGAAGCCCGGCGCGGTTCAGTTTTTTGCCGCGCGTTTAGGTATGGCACTGCCCACGGGTAATGAGGGATCAGGTACGGTAATTGCCGCGGGTGACTCAGATGCTGCGCAAGCGCTTCTGGGCAAAAAAGTCGGCACTTTTGGCGGTGGTATGTATGCGGAGTATCGTATTGCTAATGTGATGGAATGTTTGACTTTGCCCGAAGGCGCGAGTGCAGAACAGGGTGCTTCAAGCTTCGTCAACCCCATGACGGCCTTGGGAATGATAGAGACTATGAAGATGGAAGGGCACAGTGCCATTATCCATACTGCAGCGGCGTCTAATTTAGGGCAAATGTTAAACCGCTTGTGCCTAGCCGATGGGATTCCTTTGATCTGCGTGGTTCGATCGGAAACACAAAAAACGCTGCTACAGAGCCAAGGCGCTGAGTGTGTACTGAACAGTCAAGACGCTAGTTTTTTTGCCGATCTTACTGACGCTTGTGATCGGTATAACGCTACCCTAGCATTTGATGCGACGGGTGGGGGGGCTCTAGGGAGCACATTACTCAATGGTATGGAGGCCGCAGCGGCGAGACATTTGACCGAATACAACCGCTACGGCAGCGACCGATTCAAACAACTTTATATCTACGGCGGTTTGGACGTGAGCCCGACGACTTTGCATCGTGGATTTGGTTTTGCGTGGTCGATTAACGGTTGGTTGCTACCTCAATTTCTAGCGCGGGCGGGTGTCGAGGTCATGATGCGCATGCGAGCCCGTGTTGCGGCTGAACTGACAAGTAGCTTTGCAAGCCACTATGCGCATCGTGTGTCCTTGCCTGAGGCTTTATCTCTGGAACTAGTGCGCGAATACGCTAGCCAAGCGACTGGTTTAAAAACATTGATACAACCTACGCACGAGGGCTAAATCATGATTCGGCAAGGCTTTTTCCTGTTGCTGGCGAATGTCTGCGTTGTGATGTCATCGTTTGCTAGCGATGACGCTTTAAATGCGCTGATCGATGAGCACTGGCAGTGGGTAGTCGCTACTTCGCCTGAGTACGCCGTGTTCATGGGCGACACTCAACGCGCCAGTGAGTGGGACGACGTCAGTTTAGAGGCGCAGACCCGCAAGGATAAAGTTCTTGCCGAATTCGAACAACGTTTACTTGTCATTGATACGGCCTTACTGTCTGCCCAGGCAAAATTGAATAAAGAGCTCTTGTTGCTGCAAATACAGAATCAGCGACGCGGCTACGAGCTAGGATTTTATTTAATGGGCATTACCATGCGTGGTGGTCCCCAGTCGCTTTACACTGCTGCAGAGACCTTGCCGTTTCGAACCAAAGATGACTACGAGCGTTGGTTGATGCGTCTTGAGGCATTGCCAATCCGACTCGAACAAGAACAGGCCGTATTGGAAGAGGGCATTCGCGAAAATCGAGTTCAGGCGAAAGTGATCATGGAGCGTATTCCGGCCCAACTTGCAAAAATCACCCAAGTTCAGTTGGAAGACAATCCCTTTTACGAGCCGTTCGGCAAAATGTCGGACTCACTGTCCCATGCCGATTCGCAGATGTTAGCCGAGCGTGCTGAGCGTCTGGTAAGAGAAGCGGTAGTCCCTGCGTATCAAAAGTTTGAGGCTTTTTTTAATCAGCGCTATCTGCCTGCTGCCCGATCTGATGTGGGTGTGGGAAGTTTACCTGAGGGTAAAGCGCTGTATGAGTTTGCTGCCCAGAGGTTCACCACCACAGACTTAAGCCCGCAGCAAATTCACGATATTGGACTCGCCGAAGTCGCACGTATACGTGCGGCTATGGAGGCGGTCATCAAAGAGGTGGGTTTTGACGGTGACTTACAGGCTTTTAACGAGTTTTTACGAACCGATCCCCAGTTTTACTACGATAATGCTGATGATCTATACGATCAGTATCGGGTGATATCCAAGCGTATTGATCCGGAGTTAGTGAAATTGTTTGGGCGCTTGCCGCGAATTCCTTACGGCGTGCGACCCATTCCCGACCAAATTGCACCGGATACCACGACTGCGTACTACATGCCGCCGGCGGCCGACGGTTCGCGAGCAGGCTATTATTACGTCAATTTGTACCGACCTGAGGTGCGTCCAAAATTTGAAATGGAAGTCTTGAGTGTGCATGAGGCAATGCCGGGGCATCATTTACAGATTGCTCTGGCTCGGGAGCTCGAAGGTATACCGATGTTTCGCAAAATCGGTGGGGCTACTGCGTTCGTAGAAGGCTGGGGGCTTTACTCAGAAAGGCTTGGGTATGAACTGGGGTTATATCAAGACCCTTACTCTCGCTACGGACAGTTGGTTTATGACATGTGGCGTGCGGTTCGTTTGGTGGTCGATACCGGCATGCATTACATGGGCTGGAGCCGACAAGAAGCTATTGAATATTTCATGCAGAATGCAGCGAAGACTGAGGCCGATATTATTAACGAGATAGACCGCTACATTGGTTGGCCAGGACAGGCCCTAGCCTACAAAATCGGCCAGCTCAAAATCTTAGAATTGCGTGGCAAAGCGGAAGCGCAGCTGGGTGATCAATTCGATATTCGGGCGTTCCACGATCATTTGCTCGGTGCAGGTGCTTTACCGCTCAATCTACTAGAGCAGCGTATGGACGCTTGGGTGGCCGAGTATTAGTCGGCCGATTTTCCCCCAAATAAATCTTCAGTGATGTGATACAGGCTAGGTACTAAAAAGAGTGTAATCACTGTACCAATGAGTACACCAAAGGCGAGCGAAGTCGCCAAGGGCACAAAAAGGTGTGTTGCCGAATTAGTATCAAATACCATCGGCAACAAGCCGATAAAGGTTGTCAAGCTAGTTAGCAAGATAGGCCGGAATCTCACGACGCCTGCGCTAACCAAAGCGTCTGCAAGCGCAGTGCCGGACGCGCGTTGGCGGTTGACATAGTCGACCAATACAAGACTCGAGTTAACGACAACGCCTGACAGAGCGACAATGCCCAAAACACTCAAGAACGTAAGATCAACATCCATTACAAAGTGTCCAAAAATGGCCCCGATGGCGCCAAAGGGAATGACGCTCATAATGACAAGCGGGTGCAGGTAAGACTGCAGAGGAATGGCGAGTAAAGCATAAATCACCAGTAGTGCGAGAAGAGCGTAAGCACCCAAAGAACTCATGGATTCAGCGCGGTCCTCTGCCTCGCCCGAAAGTCCGAAAGTAACGCCAGGGTGGGTCTCTAAAATTTTCGGGAGGTGTTTGTTTAGGACGCCAGTTAGCACTTGCTCAGGAGTGATCTTGTCTCGTAACACCTCAGCCGTCACTGTGATGACACGTTCTCCATTTACCCGAGAGATGGTAGTAAAACCCTGTCCAATCTCGGCTTCAGCAATGTCGGAAAAGGGAACTGCCGACCCAGTTGGGGTCCGGATGAACATCTGCTCAATAGCACCGAATGCTGCACGTTCAGCTTGAGGGTAGCGGACCATGACGCGCAGATCGTCTCCTCCGCGCTGAATTCTTTGTGCCTCGTAGCCATAAAAAGCATGGCGTACTTGGGCTCCGAGATCTCTTAGTGAGACTCCATAATGCCTGGCCTCGGGTTTGAGCTTTAGTTTCACTTCTTGCTTTCCGGATCGGAAAGAATCCGAAATATCGACCACCCCGGGGTAGGCGCGCAGCGTGGATTTTAGCTCTTCTGCGACCGAACGGAGCTCTTCCAAGTCTCGCCCCAGCAGCTCTATCTCTATGGCAGCACCGATTGTGAAGCTGTTGGCAGAAATTTTCAGTTCAACTACGTCGGGAATCGTCCCCGTGAGCTCTCGCCAGCGATTGGCTATCGTGCTAGTGGAGATTCCTTCGTATGATTCCGGTAGGTTTAGGTGGACAGCGACTTCACCAATATTAGACTGAACAGGAACTCCGAATTCGAGTGAGCCTTTGGGCAAGGTGGTACCAACGGCGGTATAAATCTTAGAAAAGGGCTCTTGCCCCGCAAAAAAAGGTGTTTCGTTTAACTCTTGCTTCAGTTGCTCGGCAGAGTCTTCAATTCTTTGGACCACCGCTTGCGTGGTCTCAATAGGTGTACCCTCTGGCATCACGACGGAGGCGTACAGTCGGGTGCCTTCAAGTGCTGGGAAAAATTGAAAAAGGACCCGACCAGACAACAAGGCACCCAATGCGATTAACAATATGGCGACGCCTACCGCTAATGTCGCGTAACGGTACTCGATCGATAAACGCACCATGGGCTTAAAACGGTTAACAGCGAAACGATCGAGTTTCTCGGAAAGTCGAGCCTGAATTTTTTGCCAGGCATTTTTTTTGTCACTCGGCGCGGCGACTCGTCGGTGCGCCAGATGGTGTGGCAGTATAAGTTGCGATTCGAAGATACTAAAAAACAGAGCGATTATGACAACCGCTCCGATGACAAGGAAAAAACCACCGATCTCGCCAGGAATGTTCATAATAGGAATGAAGGTGGCCATGGTTGTAAGAACGCCAAAAATGACAGGCGTCGAGACCTCGTTAGTGCCATCGATAGCTGCTTGTCGTCGGGTCTTGCCCATTTCTTCATGAGCGAATATGCGTTCACCTACCACAATGGCATCGTCTACGAGAATTCCTATAACTAGAATAAATGCCATGATCGACATTGTGCTTATAGCGATGTTGAGAGCTGGGAATATCGCAAGAGTACCCAGCAAAGCAATCGGGATTCCCGCCGCAACCCACAAAGCGAGCCTAAATTGCAAGAACAGAGCTAGTACTATTAAGACCAAGAGGAGGCCGCTTCGTGCATTATCGGTCAGCGCTTGGAGTCTATCAGTGAGATCTTGTGATTCGTCTTTCCAGATCTGGACATATATACCCTCTGGCAAAGTTGGTTCGAGTCTAGCCAGGTACGCCTTAACCGCCTCCGCGATCTCGAGCGTATCCTCTTTCCCTACTCTGGAGACCATGATAGACATGGCTCGCTGTCCATTGAATCGGGCGGTTATGTCGGCATCGACAAAGGCGTCGCGCACATGAGCTATTTCGGCTAGGCTGGTGCGGCGTCCATCCTGGTTTGCTGTAACTATGATGTCCTCAAACTCTTGCCCGCTATAGGCTTGCCCCTGCGTTCGCAGCAGAATTTCTCCGCTGGGTGTGTCGAGTGCGCCGCCAGGAAGATCAAGGCTATTGGCGCGAACCACTTGACCAATTTGCTCAAGAGTTAAGTCAAATTGGCGCAAATTATGCTCGGGCACCTCGATCGAGATTTCGAAGTCTCGGCTGAAATTAATATCGACTTGAGATACGCCCGGTAGTGCGGCGATATCATCTCGAATATTTTGTGTAAGATTTTTAAGTCCTTTTTCGCTTGTTGCACCGGAGACAACGAGGTGCAAGACATTGGCCACCACGCTGATTTCTGAGGTAATTGGACGCTCTGTTTCTGCGGGAAACGAGTCGATCGCATCAACTTTGCTACGGATATCATTAGCGACTTTTGAACGATCTACCCCCTCAACCAGTTCGGCTATAATCGAGCACATCCCTTCTGCTGCCGTGGAGCGAAGTGTATCTATACCCTCTGTTCCTTCTAAGGCTTCCTCCGCTCGGATACAAACAGCCGACTCCACTTCTTGGGGCGCTGCACCTAAATAGGGAATCCTAATGGATACAGCATCAACCTCGACTTCAGGAAATTCTTCTAAGTAGAGCTGTGGCAGTGCAAGAACACCACCTGCGATAAGAATTAGCATTAGGAGGTTCGCCGCCACTCGATTGTGAACGAACCAAGCGATGATGCGATTCATCGGTCTATCGCCATAACCGGGATAACATGCATACCGTCGACTACTGTGCGACCAGCTGATACACATATCATCATGTCGAGATTTAGCCCATCTTGAATGACTACCTCGTCGTGCTCTAGTCTTAGTATTTTTACGGACTCGAAGCGCAACTGATTATTGCCGTCGACAATTAAGATTCGACTCCCTGTGGCTAGACTGGTGCGAGGTAATCGATACGCATTTTTAGGCGTGATACCCTCTATTTCGGCCTTTACGAAGAGGCCGAGAGGAAGCAATGTATCTGGATTGTCGCTGTCAATGGTTAGTTGTGCTACCGCGAACACTTGACGAGTTGCTCTGTCAATAAGTGCCTCAGTCCGGACCAACTTAGCATCACGAATCCACTCCTGCCCGGCGAATTCGCCACTTAAAAGAACGTTGGGCTGCTGATGTAAGGGAATAATTCCGTTGGTGGAAAAGGGTAAGTCTAAGTAGGCGAGTTGGTCGCGTGGTATTGGTAATCGTACCTCATAGTTTCGCAAGGAGATCAGCTCTGCGACGGGTTCTCCGCGGTTGATAAACTGACCAATGTCTATCGATTCATCTTCGATGCGCCCGTTAAAGGGTGCCTTGACGCTGGTGCGTTCAAGCTGCAGTTCAGCCTCCTTTAGCGCTATGGCGGTCGACTTTTCCTGCGCTTCTGTTCGCGCAAGGAGAAGCTGCGTCTGCTCGAGTGCTTGATCACTAATCAGATTTTGTTGCTTAAGCTGTGAGGCTCTCTTGTAATCGCTGCGCACGATCTCTAGGTCGATACGAGCGGTATTGTAGTTTGCCTTTGCACGCTCCAGGGCCAGACGGGCATCGGTCTTATCGATGGTGAATAAAATTTCGTCTTGCTCGAAGGACCCGCCTCTCTGAAATTTTTCAGAAATAGAACTTACCCGTCCAGCTACTTCCGCCGCGAGAATGATACGGTGTGCAGGCATAATGGTCCCCTGAGAGTCGATAATCAGAGGCTCGTCAACTAGAACTGCGCTGGTGACTGAAACCTTCGGAGGGACACGGTCTAGTGACGCTTCCGAGAGTTGTTTTGGATTTAGAATAAGAACTGCCGCGGTCAATGCCCCGAGAGCTACAAACACCATAGGTAGGATAATCTTTCGGTTCAAGAGCGTCTCCTCGATACTTAGCGACGTTTTTTGGGTGGCTGCCGGCGCTGGTTAACCGGGTCTATACCTGTGTGCTGAGTCGCAAAACGCTGCTTGTGGTCCACCAGTGAGCGGTGCCGCTGTGGTGGCTGCCTGGGGGGGACCAAGTGTTGTTTACCGTAGCCAATCAAATCTTTTCGACCCATAGCGCGCAGTGTGTCACGCAACGCGGGCCAATTCTCCGAGTCATGATACCTCAAAAACGCCTTATGTAGACGGCGTTGACTGAGCTTTTGGACTCGCGCGATCTTCGGGCCTGCGCGACGCACGGGTTTCAGCGGATTGTAGCCAGTATGGTACATTGCCGTTGCGGTCGCCATAGGGGAGGGATAGAACGTTTGCACCTGGTCGGCGCGGAAGCCGTTACGTTTTAGCCATAGTGCAAGGTTTAACATGTCCTCATCTTCGGTTCCCGGGTGAGCGGCTATGAAGTAGGGTATAAGATACTGTTCTTTACCTGCCTTTTTGCTGTATTTGTCGAACAGCTTTTTAAAGCGGTCGTAGGTGCCTATTCCCGGTTTCATCATGGCCGATAACGGTCCCTGTTCGGTGTGCTCCGGGGCAATTTTTAAGTAGCCACCAACATGATGGGTCACCAGCTCTTCCACGTACTCGGGCGTCTCAACAGCGATGTCGTAGCGCAGTCCAGAAGCGATCAACACTTTCTTAATGCCGGGAATGTTGCGCGCTTTTCGGTAAAGCTGGATCAGAGGCGTTTGGTCGGTGTTCAAATTTTTGCAGATTCCGGGGAACACACAGCTCAGTTTTCGACACGATGCTTCGATCTTGGGGTCTTTGCAAGCGAGTCGCCACATATTGGCGGTGGGACCTCCCAAATCCGATATGACCCCTGTAAATGCCTTACTTGTGTCCCGAATTTTTTCGATTTCTTTGAGTATCGATTCCTCTGATCTGTTTTGGATGATTCGACCTTCATGCTCCGTTATAGAGCAAAACGTACAGCCGCCAAAGCAGCCGCGCATGATATTGATGGAATGTTGGATCATTTCGAACGCGGGAATCTTTGCCCCACCATAACTCGGGTGGGCTGCGCGTTGGTAGGGTAGTTCAAATACCCAGTCAAGTTCTTCGGTCGTTAGCGGCATTGGGGGAGGCGTTATCCATACTTCGGTGTCGCCATGTTGCTGGACTAAGGGTCTTGCGTTGTGGGGGTTGGTCTCTTTGTGAAGCACTCTCGAGGCATGCGCATACAGTGCCCGGTCCTCACTGACCTGCTCATAACTCGGAATGCGAATTACGGTTTGCATATTTTGATGTTTGGGGTCCAGTAATTGAACGACTTGAGTTTGCGAGTCTTTGTTTTCGCAGGTCTCTTCTGTGACCATTTCATAGGGGTTTGGTTGAACATCGACCGGCCCTACAACGTCAATGGTCGATGAATCCACCATAGTATAATTGGGCAGAATGCCTTTGGTTTTAAATGCAACGCCCCGTATGTCGCGAACCGACTCTACCGAGTCGCCTCGACTCAGCCTGTGAGCCACCTCGCAAATGGCTCGCTCGGCGTTACCAAATAAAAGTAAATCTGCGCGACTGTCCAACAGTACCGAGCGGCGTATTTTCTCGCTCCAGTAGTCATAGTGGGCTATGCGACGAAGGCTTGCCTCGATACCGCCGATAATAATCGGCGCATCTTTGTAGGCTTCTCGAACGCGCTGGCTGTAGACGATAACCGCTCTGTCAGGCCGATGGTCGGGTTTTCCATCTGGCGTGTAGGCGTCGTCGTTGCGCCTTTTCCGGTCTGCGGTGTAGCGGTTAATCATTGAATCCATGTTTCCAGCAGCGACGCCGAAAAATAGAGTGGGCTGACCCAAACGCTTAAAGTCCGCACAGTTCTGCCAATTGGGTTGGGCGATGATGCCTACGCGGAAGCCTTGGGCCTCGAGTACGCGACCAATAACGGCCATCCCAAAGCTGGGGTGGTCGACATAGGCATCACCCGTTACGATAATTATGTCGCACGCGTCCCAACCAAGCTCATCCATCTCGGCACGAGAGGTGGGTAGAAAGGGTGCAGGTCCCAAGCATTCAGCCCAATACTTAGGGTAGTCGAACAAGGCAGTAGGCATAATCGTACGCGTCTAAAAGTCAGCGCGTAGTATAAACCAGATTGCCTCAAGAAGCAGTGAGTTAAAACGATCGGGCGGGTAGCAAAGCACCGCAATATTTACAATGCTCCGAGTCGCTGTCGTGTCCAGTCCGATTGCAGTGCTCACATGAGCGAAAGTCTCGCTGTCGCCGCATTTCGTGTGTCAGTTCTGCCGTGATAATTCCAGTGGGCACGGCAATAATGGCATAACCCGTGAGCATTCCCAGTGCGGCAATGCCGCGCCCCAATGCTGTCATAGGTACGACGTCACCATAGCCCACCGTGGTGACAGTCACAATTGCCCAGTAAATACTTTCTGGAATGGTGTTAAAACCATGGTCGGGTCCTTCCACGACATAAAGCAGGCAGCCGTAAATGGTTGATATGACTATCATCATCGAGAAAAAAACCAAGATTTTTCGTCGAGAGCGACGCAGCGCCTCGATTAAAACTGCCGATTCCCGCACATATGGGAGCAGCCTTAAGACCCTAAATATGCGCAAAATACGCAGTACCCTTAAAATTAATAGAGGCGCAGCCTGAGGCACCAGTATCGCGATGTAAGTAGGTAACACAGACAAGAGGTCAACAACACCAAAGCCGCTGGTCACATACGCCTTTGGGTTAGGGCTGCACCAAATTCTTATGCAGTACTCGAGGCTGAAAAAAACTGTGAACCCCCACTCAATTTGCCAAAATATACGTCCATACTGCTCGTGTAAGTCGGGTATTGAGTCGGCAATCACAACCGTAACACTGCTTAGTATGGCAATGATAAGGACAATATCAAATGCTTTCCCGGCGGGGCTTTCCGTGCCAAAAATGACGTCGAAGGCTTGTTGTTTACGCACGGATTTTGTGCTGGTCATTGGGCGTTGTCCTCCGTTGAGCGCAACATTGAATTCAGTGTTGATTCGATCTTGGCAAGCAATAGGGGTTGTGCCGAAGCTGTTGGATGAATGCCGTCGTTTTGCATGAGCTCTTTTATCAATGCAACGTCTTCCAAGATAAAAGGTGTTACTGTGGCTTCTTGTGCTGCAGCGACTTGCGCGAAGGTTTCATAAAAGCGGCGTGTGTAGACTTCACCGTAATTGGGTGGGATCTGCATAGGCACTAACGCCACTTGAGAGCCGGCGGCTTGACTTAGGCTTACCAGCTGCGTCAAATTCTGTTTGAGTCGACTCAGCGGGTACCCCCGCAGACCATCGTTCCCGCCCAGTTCGATGACTACGACTTGAGGTTGGTGTTTGCTCAGCAAGGCGGGCAGACGGGCTAATCCGCCAGCAGTAGTCTCACCGCTGAGGCTAGCATTGATGATTCGTGCTTCGTCTTGTAGGCTCTGCGCCCACAAATGCACCCAGCCTTGTTCGATATTCATGCCATAAGCTGCGCTTATGCTATCGCCCAAAACCAAAACTTTGGTTGGCTCGCGCGCTTGACCGAGCGGGGGTAACAACAATCCGATTAGGATGGCCAAACGTAGGTAGGGCACTACGGAGAACTTCTTTATGCTTATTGCAGCTAAACTTTTCAAAACGGTGGCTCTCGGCGATCAAACAATCTCGATCTTGAAAGGGATTGACTTAGAAATCAAGCCAGGCGAATCAATTGCTATTTTAGGGACATCGGGTTCGGGAAAATCCACCCTGCTTGGATTGTTGGCGGGTTTAGATACACCAACTTGCGGCAGCGTTAGTCATGCGAACTTCGTGGTCAGTCAGGCCGATGAAGATGCTCGCGCGAATTGGCGGGGGCAAGAGGTCGGTTTCATTTTTCAAAGTTTTCAGCTCTTGCCCTCTCTGACTGCGCTAGATAATGTCGCTTTACCCGCGCAGATTGCAGGCCATAGCGCGGCAGAGGCCCAGGCATTTGCGATCCGCCAATTGCAGCAGGTGGGTTTGGAAGAGCGGCTGTATCATTTCCCCAAACAACTGTCGGGCGGAGAGCAGCAGCGTGTTGCGATTGCGCGTGCTTTTGTCACGCATCCTAACATCTTGTTCGCTGACGAGCCGACAGGCAATCTGGATGAGGCGACCGGCGGCCACATCGCAGATTTGCTTTTCTCGATGACCGAGTCTCAGGGTAAAACACTGGTATTGGTCACCCATGATCCTGTCTTAGCGGGGCGTTGCCACAGAGTAGTGCGAATCCGAAACGGACTTCTAGAGGATGTCGCATAATGTCTTTATGGTGGTGGTTTGCGCGTGAATGGCGTGCCGGTGAATTGCACGTTCTTATCGCATCCTTGGCTCTTGCGGTTGCAATGGTTAGTGGCATTAGCTTGTTCACCGATCGCTTGACCCTCCGGCTGGTGGGCGAGAGCACTCAATTTTTAGCAGCCGATACGGTTTTTGACGCCAGAGAAATTCTTGCGGAAAACGAGTGGTCACAACTGCTCAGCGATGGTCTTGAGGTTGCGCAGACTCTTACATTTGCCACTATGGTTCAAGCAGAAGGGGAGGGTTTTGCCTTAGTATCGGCAAAGGCGGTAAGTGCGGACTATCCTTTGCGAGGAAGTCTCAAAACCAGTATCACACCGTTCGGCGAGTTGCGTGTTAACGACACTCTGCCTGACATTGGAGAGGTATGGTTGGCCCCCAGACTTTTTCCCTTGTTAGGGGTCAGCCTTGGAGACTCGATAGCCTTAGGTAAGTCTACTTTACGCGTCAGTGGTATCATTCGTTCCGAGCCCGACGCCGGGGGCTCGATGTTCGACAGCGCGCCGCGGGTGCTAATGCGCTTCGAAGATATCGGGTCTACCGGCATGGTTCAGGCGGCTAGCAGGGTATCATATCGATTGTTACTGGCGGGACCCGAAGCTGCACTTGCAAACACGCGTAAAAGCCTGGAATCGTTCTACCAAGAGCGGGTTAGGGTCAGAACAATACAAGAGTCGCAACCGAGTGTCGCGCAGGCGCTAGATAGAGCAGAACGATTTTTGTTGCTGGCGGGTAGTGTGGGTGTGTTGCTTTCTGGGGTCGCGATGCTAATGGCGGCACGGCGGTTTGGTGAACGCCATTTTGCCTATGTGGCGGTTCTGAAAACACTCGGCGCCACGCGCCTAAAAATTCTTGGCCTTTACACCGGTCTTCTTGCGGTTGTTGCTTGCTGTGCTTTAGGTATCGGCTTTACCCTAGCTTTGGGGCTTGAAATTACAGCCAGCTACATACTGCGCGATTTAATTTCGTCTTCCAGTGATGTTGCTTATCCCATTCGACCGTTCGGCGTTGGGCTTGTCACCTTAGTGGTCTGTATCTCGTCGTTTATAGGACCAAGCTTCATACGGCTGGCGGGCGCGAGTCCTCTTCGCGTGTTGCGTCAAGAGCTGACTTTATTTGCCGGTTTAGCGCCCGTTGATATCGCACTAGCCGTTGGGGGCTTGTTGTTTCTTACCCAGTTTTATACGCACAATTGGATCCTTACTGGTTCCTTGCTGCTGGCCTTAAGTGTGATAATGGTAGTAGGGCTGCTGGTGTCGTCTTTAGTCTTTCGACGATTAGTTGGCGCCTTACCGTCCGGCTCCGCGATATGGCGTCTTGCCAGCGCCAGCATGCGACGACACGCTCGAGCTAACGGGTTTAACGTGGTAATGTTCGGGTCGGCAATCATGTTAATGGTCTTGTTAGGGCTTGTGCGCACAAGCCTTATAGAACAATGGCAAAATCAGTTGCCTGATGACGCTCCCAATCATTTTGTGGTCAATTTACAGCATGCAGAGGTCGTAGCATTCGAGCGGTTTTTACAGGACCGAGATGTGGTGCCACAGGCTTCGTATCCGATGTCTAGGGCTCGTTTAATAGGTGTGAATTCACGCGCGCTTATCGGCAGCGAAGGCCCCGAGCGTCAACGAGAAACAAACTTTTCATGGACTGATTCCTTGCCAGAAGCTAACACGCTGTTGGCCGGACAATGGTTCCAGGTCGATGGCGTTCCTGAAGTTTCTGTTGAAGAGGAGTACGCACAACGCAGTGGAATTAAACTGGGCGACAAGCTGCGCTATCGTAGAGGTTCCGAGCAGATTGATTTGGTGGTTACCAGTCTCAGAGAGGTTGACTGGCAAAGTATGCGTCCTAACTTTTTTGTCGTGGTGGAACCTGGTGCTGTGCCCGAGGGCGGCTCGACATATCTGAGCAGTTTTTACCTACCAGAGACTCAAAAGGTCCTACTGAATGATCTTATCAAGACCTTCCCTACGCTCACAGTGCTGGAAATTGATGTCATAATTAAACAACTGCAAGATATCGTTACAAGTGTGTCGAAAGCGATCGAAGCAGTTTTGCTGCTGATTGTGGTAGCGGGTATTTTGGTGCTTGTTATGGGGGTTACAGGTACCTTGGCGGAACGAACTCACGAGAATGCGGTGCTAAAGGTTTTTGGGGCTAAAGCTTCGGCGTTGGCGGCGTCGGTGTGGTGTGAATTTGCAGCTATAGGTTATATCGCAGGTTTACTGGGTGTAGGCGCTGCTGAGATCGCGATATGGGGTATTTATCAGACGATGTTCGAGGGCTCGTACACCGGCTTGTGGTGGCTGTGGATTAGTGTGCCTGCGGTCAGCGCGGTGATGATGTCGTGGGTCGGGTGGCTGAGCTGCAGCAGAAGCGTGCGAGTGGAGCCTATTTTTGCTTTGCGAGCGTCTTAGCGCTTGGACGCGTCCGGTGAGTACTTAATACTAAAAAATCGCGGGTCGCGGAAGGCTTACGGTTTAGATGTTAAGCGCCGGGCTCTTGCATGCAATTTAGAAGAGAGCGAACGCTTATATCCATCTGGCGCTCGAGTTCGATGTGTTGTTCAAATAAGTCAGGCATGTCGATAACCAGCGTTGCTAATCCGTGAATACCTGCCCATGCCGTGTTCGTGAGATAGCGGATATCATCCTCACGAAATGAACCTGACCGAATACCGTTTGACAGCATGGTCTGCACTAAATGATTGCATTCGCGAATGCGAGCGTGCAGTTCAGGATAAGTCAATGTCGGTTGCAACAAAGGCCCAAACATTAATTTAAATAGTTGCGGGTTGTCGATTGCGAACTGAACATAACATCTCGCAGCCTCACGAACCTGTCGCTCGGCGTCATCGTCGATCGAGTCAATGGCGCTGTGTAATGCGCTAATAAGGCGCTGGTAGCCCCGTTCTGACACGGCTGCAAGCAATGTGTTGCGGTCACTAAAGTGTCGATAGGGTGCCGTTTGCGAAACCCCGGCGTTGCGAGCGAGCGCCCGCAAACTCATAGCTTCGGCCGCTTGATCGACAATAGCCTGCTCAGCCGAGTCGATGAGCGCCTCGCGCAGGTTACCGTGGTGGTAGCTACTGGCGGCAGCTGAGTTCGCGGGCATTAATATTAACCCAACAAATGCGCTACGGCGTCACGTTCTTCGATCAACTCTTGCTCGGTCGCCGACATTTTAGCGCGCGAGAACTCGTTGACGTCAGCATCTTGAACGATAACCCATTCGCCATTGCAGCAGCGGCAAGGAAACGAATAGATCAGCCCTTCAGCAATGCCATAGGAACCATCGGAATAAACGCCCATGGATACCCAGTCTTCGCCTTCGGTGCCAAGCGCCCACGAGCGCATGTGGCCAATTGCAGCGTTCGCGGCAGACGCGGCCGAGGAGGCGCCTCGTGCTTTGATGATGGCCGCTCCCCGTTGCTGTACGGTTGGAATGAAACTTTCTTCGTACCAGATCTGATCAACCATATCGATGGCCGGTTGACCGTTGACTTTGGCGTTGAAAAGGTCTGGATACTGCGTTGCGGAGTGGTTTCCCCAGATCGTCATGTTGGTGACTTCGTTCACTGTAGTCCCAGTCTTGATCGCAATTTGAGTCATAGCACGGTTGTGGTCAAGGCGTGTCATGGCGGTAAAGTTACGTGGATCAATATCGGGTGCATTGCGCTGGGTAATTAACGCGTTAGTGTTAGCAGGGTTGCCTACTACCAAGACTTTAATGTTGCGGCTGGCGTGATCGTTGATAGCTTTACCTTGAACCGAAAAAATGGCTGCATTGGCTTCAAGTAGGTCTTTACGTTCCATGCCTGGGCCGCGAGGGCGGGCGCCTACCAACAGCGCGTAATCTGTTTCTTTAAAGCCCACATTAGGGTCGTCGGTGCACTCGATGCCGGCCAGTAAAGGAAAGGCGCAGTCTTCTAATTCCATACGCACACCCTCCAGCGCTTCAAGTGCTGGGGTGATATCTAAAAGCTTTAAAATCACGGGTTGATCGTCACCCAACATAGCGCCAGAAGCGATTCTGAACAGTAAGGCGTAACCGATTTGACCGGCCGCTCCCGTGACTGTAACGCGTACAGGTTGTTTCATGCTGATTTCCTTTACGAAGTGAATGTAATTAACCGGCGCTATTGTCTTGTTTTGAGGCTGAAATTACAAGGAGCAACAGCCTTACGGGTAGACCTTATATCAACGTAGTGCGTAAAATAGCGGCCGCGTCTGATCAAGGAGCCGTGCAGTCCATGTCTGCCAAGCCAAAAACCCAGTATGACTTTAACAAGTTGCAAAAACGTTTGCGGCGCCAAGTAGGAGAAGCGATTGTCGATTACAACATGATCGAGGACGGCGATCGGGTCATGGTATGCCTGTCTGGCGGAAAAGATTCTTACACGATGCTCGAGATTCTGATGAGCCTTAAGAAGAGTGCCCCTATCTCGTTCGAATTGGTCGCTGTTAACCTAGATCAAAAACAGCCTGGCTTCCCAGAACATGTGCTACCCGAGTATCTGGATGCATTAGGTATCGAATACTACATTCTCGAGCGTGACACATACAGTGTCGTTAAACGGGTAATTCCCGAAGGTAAGACGACCTGCGGTCTGTGTTCCCGTTTGCGGCGGGGCACTTTATATGGATTTGCAGAGGAAATAGGCGCACAAAAAATCGCTCTTGGGCACCACCGAGACGACATCGTGGAGACCTTGTTTCTGAATATGTTCTTTCAAGGTAGCTTGAAAGCAATGCCGCCCAAACTTCTCAGTGACGATGGTAAGAACGTAATTATTAGGCCACTGGCCTACTGCAAAGAGGCTGACATTGAACGCTTCGCTCGAGCTCGAGGTTTTCCGATAATTCCGTGTAATTTATGCGGCTCGCAGGAGCATTTGCAGCGTGTACAAGTCAAGGAAATGTTGGCGCAATGGGAACGGGACTACCCAGGTCGCGCCGAAACCATTTTCAAAGCTCTTGGCAATATCAGCCCCTCTCAGTTAGCCGATCGTGATTTATTCGACTTTATCTCGCTAAAAGGCACCAACACTATCAAGCCATTGAGTGATATTCGCATGGTGAATCTGTAGATGTCGCACTCGTACTTGCTTAAATGCTCGGATCTTGCCGTAGTTAGAGGCCGTCGATGTTTGTTTTCGCAGTTAGATTGGCATGTTAAAAGCGGTGAGCTGTGGCAGATAAAAGGTGATAATGGGGCCGGCAAAACGAGTTTGATGCGAGCGATAGCGGGGTTAGCGCCGCAGAGCCTTGAAGGTAGGCTTAGCGTGTTAGCAGATTTCCTGTTTCTGGGGCACAAAGCCGGCATCAAGAGCGATTTTACGGCGATAGAAAACCTGCGATTACATCTCGGCGACGCTCAAAATGGCGATGAACGACAATTAAATGACGCTCTGGCGACAGTCGGTCTTGCTGATTACCGGGATGAGTACGCTTACCGACTCTCGGCAGGGCAGCAACGACGGATAGCGTTAGCAAGGCTTTTTTTGGTGGACGCACCTCTGTGGTTGTTAGATGAGCCTCTTACGGCGATCGACGTAGATGGAGTGGCCATCATTGAAGCCTGTATCGACAGACAAGTGCGCAACGGCGGTAGTGTGATTTACACCTCGCATCAGCCTCTTAAGCTTCAGCTAAGCACAAGCACCTTACACTTGCGCGGCAAAGGACAAAGTCCGTATGTATCGTAGCGTGTTCGGCAAGGTTTTGGTGCGGCAGCTCTTGTTGGCCTTTCGGCGTCCGGCAGCGGTGTTAAATCCGCTATTTTTTTATGGTGTTGTCGTTTTGCTGATGCCTCTTGGGTTAGGGCCGCAACAGAGTGTATTGAGCCAGTTTGCACCAGGTTTACTTTGGATTACAGCCCTTTTGGCCGGGTTGCTGTCGGCTGAGACAATATTCCGTGGTGACTACGACGACGGCGCCTTAGAGCAGTTACTAGTATCGGGTGAATCGCTCTATTTAGCCTCGTTGGGTTATGTGGTGGCACATTGGTGTCTGACCGGATTGCCATTGGCGCTTTTCTCGCCAGCGTTCGGTCAGTTGCTTTCTTTGCCTGATGAGGGGCTTGGGACATTAGCCGTGAGTCTGGCTTTGGGCACATTGGTGTTGAGTGCGTTTGGGTGTGTGGGAGCGGCTTTAACGATGGCGTTACGACGTGGCGGAATGCTTTTAAGTCTTCTAATATTGCCGCTTGAGGTGCCCGTGTTGATTCTTGGTGCGGGTGTGGTGGAGCGAGCGGTAAACGGGATGCCTGTTGACTCTCTAATCAGTATTCTGGGCGGCTTGTCTTTGTTGGCGCTAGCCTTAACACCACTGGCGATAGGGTCATCCATCAAAATCAGTTTAGAGGTGTAGACCATGCAGATATTGCAGCAAAGGGGAGCTATGTAATGGCTTGGACTTGGTTTCATCGTTTGGGATCGTCCCCTTGGATCTATCGATTCTCGGGGCAGTTGCTGCGATATTTGCTGCCCTTAGCCATTGTTTTGGTTGTCGCTGGCTCTGTTTGGGGCTTAGCGTTTACGCCTCCAGACTTTCGCCAGGGTAACAGTTACCGGATCATTTACATTCATGTCCCGGTCAGCGTGGTCTCTTTGGCGGGTTATTATGTTATGGCGATAGCCGGAGCCATTAGCTTGATTTGGCGTCTGAAGGTAGCTGATATGGCCATGCGTGTTGCCGCACCCATTGGTGCCGCAATGACATTTCTAGCTTTATTGACTGGGGCGGTATGGGGCAAACCAACATGGGGCACGTACTGGGTTTGGGATGCTCGAATTACTTCCATGGTAGTTCTGTTATTCCTGTACTTGGGCGTTTTCGCGCTGTATGAAGCCTATGACAACAAAGCCTTGGCATCCAAAGCCTGTGCCATTTTAAGTCTAGTCGGCACCGTAAATATTCCAATCATCTATAAGTCTGTCGATTGGTGGTACAGCTTACACCAGCCCGCGTCGATCAAATTTACTGGCGGTTCGACCATCGATCCGAGCATGTTTTACCCCTTACTTCTAATGATCGTAGCTGTGTATTGTTTATATACATGTTTGTTGTTGATGGGGTTGCGGCTGACTCTGTTAGAAACCGAGGCAAAGACGGCCTGGGTTAAAAAAGAAATTTTGGGAGAGTCGTAATGTACTTCGATTCATGGTCTGATTTATGGTCAATGGCAGGTCACGGGCCTTTTGTTTGGTTCAGCTACGGTGCATTTTTCGTTGTTATCGGTCTACTCGTGATCGCGCCTTTGTGGCGTCTCGGGAGTTTGAAACGTCGATTGAAGCAACGCTATTTAGCACTCGAAAAGACTCAGTCGCTACAGGAGTAATGTCATGCATCCGAAACGCAAAAAACGTTTGATTGTTGTGTTGGCCGTGGTTGTCCTATCCAGTCTCGGGATTGGTTTGGTCACTTACGGTTTGCGCGGTAACATCAACTTGTTTTACCCGCCTGCAGACGTGATTGCAGGCAAGGCCCCTGTCGGACAGTCAATTCGCGTGGGAGGAATGGTAGTAGAGGGGAGTATCCAACGTTCCGATAATTCTTTGGACGTTCGCTTTGAAGTTACAGATTATGCAGGCACTGTTCCCGTTTTGTACTCTGGAATCCTTCCTGACTTATTCGGCGAGGGGCAGGGTGTAGTCGCCGCTGGCAAACTGGACACGCTGGGAATTTTTGTGGCGGATGAAGTGCTCGCAAAGCACGACGAAAATTACATGCCGCCTGAAGTGGCAGAAGCCCTAGAGGCCGCGGGTAAAAAGATATGATTGCTGAATATGGCGCTTTTGCTCTTATCATGGCACTGGTTAGTGCCAGTGGACTAACATTGCTACCTATGTGGGGTAGCTTTTCGGGCAACGGTTCTGCAATGAATTCGGCGAAGCCCCTGGCGACAGCACTGTTCTTGTTTGCTGCGATCAGTTTTGGTTTTCTAGTAGCGGCCTTCCTGCAAGATGACTTTTCACTGGTCGTTGTCGCGAATAACAGTAATTCATTGCTGCCTTGGTTTTATAAGTTTTCGGCCGTTTGGGGCAACCATGAGGGGTCGATGTTGCTTTGGGTGTTAGTCTTGTGCGCTTGGACCTTTGCCGTCGCTTTATTCAGCTCCGAACTGCCACAGGTTCTGTACGCGCGAGTCCTTTCGATAATGGGACTCATCGGCGTTGGGTTTATTGCATTCTCGCTCTTTACCTCCAATCCATTCGCTAGGAATTTGCCCGATATTCCTGCTGATGGGCGTGATCTTAACCCCCTGTTGCAAGACCCCGGTCTGATTATTCATCCACCTATTTTGTACATGGGTTACGTCGGCTTTTCGGTGGCTTTTGCGTTTGCTATCGCAGCCTTGCTGGGTGGCCGCCTGGATGCGGCCTGGGCCCGCTGGTCAAGGCCTTGGACTAATGCCGCTTGGGCATTTTTAACCTTGGGGATCATGCTTGGGAGCTGGTGGGCTTACTATGAGCTTGGTTGGGGGGGTTGGTGGTTCTGGGATCCCGTAGAGAACGCTTCGTTCATGCCATGGTTGGCAGGCACTGCGTTGGTGCACTCACTGGCAGTTACCGAAAAGCGAGGGGTGTTTAAAAGCTGGACGGTTTTACTTGCAATTGCCAGTTTTTCTTTGTCTTTACTCGGGACTTTTTTAGTGCGTTCAGGTGTCTTAACTTCGGTTCACGCCTTTGCTGCAGACCCAGAGAGGGGTCTGTTTATTTTGGTGTTTTTACTGATCGTCGTCGGTGGCTCTTTGGTGCTATACGCGCTAAGAGCACCAGCCGTGAATAGCGGTATCCGTAACGCCTGGCTATCGCGAGAGACGCTATTGTTATTTAATAATGTTGTGTTTTTGGTGGCTACCCTGACCGTTCTGTTCGGCACCTTGTTTCCTCTGCTTATGGATGCCTTAGGGCAGGGCAAATATTCAGTGGGCCCTCCGTATTTTAATGCGGTGTTTGTGCCATTAATGGCCTTGCTTATCCCAATTATGGGTATAGGGCCATTTACTCGTTGGCGCCAAGACGACGCTGGCCGCTGGACAAAATATCTGGCCGTAAGCGCCGCGAGCGCGCTTGCTGCAGGACTTGCCTTACCGTTTTTAGGGCAAGGTTTTAACCTATGGGTAGCGTTGTCTGTGTTGCTTGCAGTATGGATCGTCGGTGGTTTAGTCATAGATCTACATTTGAAGAAAAGCGGAGCTCAATCCTGGTCACTGGTCTTCGGGCGACAGACGGCGAGTTATTGGGGCATGGTACTGGCGCACTTTGGGTTTGCGATGTGCGTCATCAGCGTTGTGGTGGTAACACAATGGAATGTAGAAAAAGACCTGAGAATGGCGCCGGGCGACAGCGCCGAGCTCTCTGGTTACCGGTTTGATTTTCATGGAAGTGGTTCTATCACAGGAGCTAATTACCGGGGTGATGAGGGTGTATTTACCGTTTATTACCAAGGTCAGCGGCTAACTGAACTGCGCCCCCAGAAGAGGCAATATCTAGCGTCTGGACAAGTTATGACTGAGGCCGCGATCGACGCAGGGTTTACGCGTGACCTTTACGTTGCGTTGGGCGAGGCGCTAGGTAAAGACGGAGCCTGGTCAGTGCGTTTGCATTATAAGCCCTTGGTTCGGTGGATGTGGATAGGCGCCACCCTTATGGGGTTCGGAGCCTTTATCACTCTAGCTGATCGTCGCTATCGCCGTGCCAAAGCGCACTTAAGACAAGGCCGGGAGGCGCTCACGTATGGGTAGATTGTTTCTTTTTGTTCCTGTGGCGATCTTTATTGGCTTGGCTGGTCTGCTCTACCGTGGCTTGTCGCTGGACCCTACCCAATTGCCATCAGCCTTGATCGATCGTGAGTTGCCAGAGTTTAATTTGCGTAAACTTGGCACCCAGGACTACATCGTTCGAGATAACATTCTTGGTCGCGTAAGCTTGTTAAACGTTTGGGGCACCTGGTGCCCCACCTGCGTCGCGGAGCATCCCTACCTGATGAAGTTGGCAGCTGAGGGTGTTCCGATCATTGGACTGAATTATAAAGATGAGGACACTAAAGCGCTTGGGTGGTTGGTGCGATTGGGGGACCCTTACAGTGTCAATATTACCGATCCCAACGGCGATTTTGGGTTGGATTTGGGGGTTTACGGCGCTCCAGAAACCTATGTCATTGACGCCCAGGGAGTTATTCGTTACCGCCATGTTGGCGAAGTCAACCAGCGCACCTGGTCGGGTGAATTGGGGCAAGCTTACCGGGAGTTGATTGAATGAGGCTGCATTTAACGGTGATCGTTTTGCTGATTTCAATGCCGGTGCTGGCCGTTATTGAAACCTATGAATTCAGTCGCCCTGAGTTAGAAGTGCGTTATCATCGTTTGGTCGATGAGTTGCGCTGTCCGAAATGTCAAAATCAAACGATCGCTGACTCTAACGCACCTATTTCGGAAGACTTGCGTCGCAGGCTTTATCAGGAGCTAGAGGCTGGCCTTACCGACGAGGAAATCGTTGACGGCATGGTTGCTCGGTACGGAGAATTTGTGCGCTACAATCCCGCTTCTGATGGCGTTACCCGTTGGCTTTGGTTGGCACCCTGGATTTTTTTGGGTATTGGTGGTGCAATTTGGGTGGCTGTGACCCTAAGTCGCAGCGCTACAAAAGAGACCGTTAGCGAACACGCCAGCGATATTGCCGAGCTATTAAAGGATCAATCTGAATGAGTTTTGCAATTGCTATACTGGCAGCGGCATGCGTTATGTTGCTGTCGTTTTTGTTGTTCGGCCGCAGACCCAGACCTGTTGTGGGGACAAAGCAGGCCAACCTACAGTGGCTGGAAATGCGCAAACGAGAGCTTTTGGCGGATGACCCGACGCTATCACAAGAAGCAGCTCTGAGACTGCTTGAAGAAGGTCTTAAGGACTTGCCAGAGCAAGACGCAAAGTCTGGAATGGCGGATATAAAGACTATCCTTTTGGGCGTTGCAATAGCCTGTGGTATCGCCTACGCCGTGTATACGCAAGTGGGCGCGTACGAAGATTTAGCTATTGCAGAGCGATTAGAGGTGCTGACTGAAGACAGCTCCGATTCGGAAGTACAAGAGTTAGTGGCCCGAATCGAGGCCCGCCTAGATCAACGTCCAGATAACCCAACATACCTTGGACTACTTGGTCGTTACTACATGGGGCAAAATGCATATCCGAAAGCGAGTCAAATATACGAGCACATGGTGGAGCTCATGCCTGAATCGCCCCAGATTTTGGCGTACGCAGCGCAAGCACGGTATTTAAGTGCCAATCGTCAGTTTGATGAACGGAGTCGTTTGTGGGCCGAGCAGGCAATAAGCCTAAATCCGCGTCAGACAACCGCATTAGGATTATTAGGCATGGTGGCGTTCGAGTCCGGTGCCTATGGCGAGGCTATAAAGCATTGGCGTGTTTTGCGCGCAATGAATGGCAGTGGCACGTCAGAAGCTAGTGTTTTGGATGATTTGTTGACGCAAGCGGAACAAGCGCTGGGGGTCGATCAGGTTGCCCCTAGAGTATCTGATCCAGGGTCGCTGGTATTGACAGTCGAATTTACCGAGGTGCCCCAACAGAAGTCTGGTACGGTGTTCGTTGTCGTCAGGCCTGAGGGTATGGATCGAGGCATGCCGCTAGCGGTAAGACGTTTGGCTGTTTCCGAATTGCCCGTGACGATTACTTTATCGGACTCTGATTCAATGGCCGGGCAGCATTTGTCGGCACAAACAGCGGTGTCAATTTCGGCGCATTTGTCGCTGACCGGTAACGCATCAAGTGCGGGCGCTCCTTATAGGGCTGAAAACTTACTATCAGTGCCGGTGGGCAAACAAGATGCTATTTCGTTAAGGTTAGCACCGGCGCAATAAATCGCGGGGCCTAAGCCATAGGCGAACTGCTCGAAAGCGGGTACACTTAACGTCTTTAACCGATAGTTTAGTGTGCCGACGAGTCGGTAGTGATAAGTGCGAGAAGCATGCGATTAAAGTCTATAAAACTGGCGGGATTCAAGTCTTTCGTGGATCCCACCACCGTGCAATTTCCACACAACATGAGCGCCGTCGTGGGGCCCAATGGCTGTGGCAAATCTAATATCATTGATGCCGTGCGCTGGGTTATGGGCGAGAGCTCGGCCAAAAACTTGCGCGGCGAGTCAATGACCGACGTCATCTTTAATGGCTCGGGCGGGCGACAGCCCGTCGGGCAAGCCTCGATTGAATTGGTATTTGATAATCAGGACGGTACCGTTGGGGGCGAATACGCCCGTTTTTCTGAAATTGCAATCAAACGTTTGGTCACCCGTGCAGGGCAATCGGACTATTTTTTAAATGGCGCTCGTTGTCGGCGTCGCGATATTACAGACATTTTCCTTGGGACAGGTCTTGGTCCGCGCAGTTACGCGATTATCGAGCAGGGAATGATCTCTAGACTCATTGAGTCCAAGCCTGAAGAACTTCGGATTTTTATCGAGGAAGCCGCAGGCATTTCTAAGTATAAAGAGCGACGCCGGGAGACCGAAGGGCGAATGCGTCGCACAATGGAAAATCTAGAGCGGTTACAGGATATTCGCGACGAACTAGGGCGTCAGATTTATCACCTAGAACGCCAGGCTCAAGCTGCCGAGAAGTACCGCGAATTCAAACAGCAAGAGCGGGAGTCGAAAGCTTCGCTTGCGGCGATGCAGTGGCGGGAGCTGTCGCAACACGTTGAAAAGCTAGCGTTCTCGATCAGCGATATCGAGGTGCAGCGCGAAGCGATTATTGCCGAGTACAGAGCGCTTGAAGCCAATCTGGAAGAAAAGCGTGTTGCTCAGGCCGAGGCGGCAGAGCATTGCAATCGGGTGCAAGCAGATTACTACGCCATTGGAGCCGAGGTTACGCGTTTTGAGCAAGCAATAAATTTTCAGAACCAGCGCCATAGCCAATTGCAGCAGCGTTTAGCGCAAACCGATGCGTCTATGGGGCTTGCCAACGAATCACTGCACAGTGATCTGGAATCTGTTAGCGAAGCGAAAGCAGCCTTAGAAACAATTGGACCATTGCGAGCCGAAGCGGAGGCTCGTTTAGAGCAGTCTACCGGTGAGCTCACTATGGCTGAGGAATCCATGCAAGCATGGCAGCACGCATGGGACACATTTAACCAATCGGCGTCGTCGGCCCGACAACGTAGCGAAGTACAACAGTCTCGTATCAAGCACCTGGAGCAGGTCCTATCCAGGTTGGCCAGACGGTCAGAAGGTTTAAGGGAAGAGCTTGCGACACTTGCACCAAGTTCGAGCGGCGGCGATCAGCAAGGCATGCGGCTAGAGCTAGAAGCCTTGCGTGAACAACAAATAGGTTTAGAGGAGACCCGTCAGCAGGCGCTGCAGCAGCGCGAAGGCGCGCGAGCTGAGCTAGGCGCTTTGCGACAAAGCCTTAGCGAGATGCAAACGCTCGCTCGAGAAAAGCGAGGGCGCGCCGCGTCTTTGAACGCCCTACAGGAAGCGACTCAAGCTCAAGGTCAAGTTCAGGTCGAGGATTGGATCAATACGCTCAAGAACTTGCAGTTAACACCGCTTTTGGAAGACTTGTCGGTAGAGCAGCAATGGCAGGTTGCGGTTGAGCGTGTGTTGGCGGACGATATTCATGGTTTTGTCGCCGATGCGGCGGTTTTAACCGAGCAGCAAATTCAGAGTTTTCCTGCTGCAAAGCTGTATCTACAAGGGCGAAATCAATTGCAAAAGCCCTTTGGCACCTTAGCAGCGCAAGTAAAAACTTTGTGGGTTCCCAGCATTTTGACCAGAGTGCGTGTGGCCGAAACGCTTGATCAGGCTTTAAGTTTGCGCGCTAGCTTGGCGTCTGACGAGTCCGTGATCACGCCGGAGGGCGTGTGGATGGGCGCGGACTGGGTGCGATTATCTCAGGCTGTAAGCGGTGAAGACAGTGTGCTTTTTCGGCAGCAAGAGATCGACGTTTTAGAATCCGAGATCGCCGCGATAGACGAGTCGGTTGCAGCGACCGAGAATGCGCTGAATGACTTAGAGAATAAAGTGCTTCTGCAGGACCGAACGGCAGAGGATGCTCGAGTCTCGATGCAAGCACTGAGTGGCGACGAGAGTCGTATCAACGCGCAGATCTCAGCTGTTGCAGCGAGATTTGCCAAAGAACACGAGCGTAAAGAACAGATTTTAGCTGAGCTTGAAGAGGCTAAGATTGAGTACGAGCAAGAAGAAGACAGCATTGCTCAGGCTCGCCGTGAAGTGGTCGAGGCTATAGAGATTATGGAGGCTGACGCAATACAGCGTGAGACCTTAATCTCCGAGCGAGATAATATACGCGTTAAGTTAGATGAATTACGTCAGTCTGCGCGAGAAGATCGCGACGCACATTACAGCGTGACTTTGCAGGAACAGCAGTTGCTCGCGCAGGTAAGTTCGACAGCACAGGCGATTGAAAGGCTGCGCCAACAAACACAAGAGTTGGCGGAACAGCGCGAGCAAATTCTAGAGGAGCTTGCTGCTAATGACGATAGCGCCACTCAAACTCTAAAAGCACAGCTCGATGAACAGCTCGAGTTGCGCTTACAAACAGAAGAAAAGCTGAGCCAGGCTCGCGATGATTTGGGTGCTTTAGAGCAAACAATACGTTCAGCTGAACAAGCACGTTTGGGGATAGAGCGTCGCCGCGATGAATGTTCGGCACAGCTCGAGCAACAGCGTTTACAGCGTCAGACCATGACTGTGCAGCAGCAGACATTGGTCGATCGTTTAAAAGAGGATGAGTGGACAGTTGATGCCGCATTGGAACTCATTCGTGACGAGCACTCGATTCCACAGGTGCAAGCGTTATTAGAGGAACTAGGGCGCAAGATTAGCCGGCTGGGTGCGATCAACCTGGCGGCAATTGATGAGTTTGCTTCTCAGTCGGAACGTAAGACTTATCTTGATGCGCAGCACGAGGATTTGACCTCTGCCTTAGAAACCCTTGAATCGGCGATCCGCAAAATCGATAAGGAAACAAGAAGCCGTTTCCGAGAAACTTTTGAGGAAGTCAATGCTGGTCTTCAAGCCCTATTTCCTCGAGTCTTCGGCGGCGGATCCGCGCATCTGGAGATGACCGGAGAGGACTTGCTCGATACGGGCATTGCTATTATTGCGCGACCCCCAGGCAAGAAAAACAGTACGATTCACCTTTTGTCAGGCGGTGAAAAAGCGCTGACGGCGATCGCCTTGGTATTTTCGATTTTCCAGCTAAACCCTGCGCCTTTTTGTATGCTGGACGAAGTCGATGCGCCTCTCGATGATGCCAACGTAGGACGGTATGCTCGCATGGTCAAAGAAATGTCCGAGAAGGTGCAGTTCATTTACATTACGCACAACAAAATTTCTATGGAGGTTGCTGACCAACTTCTCGGTGTGACTATGCACGAACCTGGCGTATCGCGTTTAGTATCCGTAGACGTTGAAGAGGCAGCAGAGCTCGCAGCGAACTAGAAAAACAAAGGAGAATATTAGCCTATGGGCTTGGAACTGGGCATGAGAGAGTGGATATTGTTGGCGGGTGTCGCTCTTGTGGTGGTTATTTTATTAGACGCTATTCGTCGCGCCTTTAAGCAGCGGGCCGAAAACGAACGTTTGATGCGGGCGAAAAAATCCGCCCGACAAGAGCCCCAAGCCGAGTTTGGTTGGTTAAAAGAATTACCCAACGGCGGGGCGAGGGTGGTTTATCGCGCCGACGACGGCGTGGATGGCGATGAAGAGGCTCAATGCTACGCGAACGAAAATCATGACGCTACGAAACCACGCGGTGCAGTAGAGGAATCTCAAGATCAGTCTTCCCGAATCGATACCTCTTCAGCTACTGAAGCGGCTGCTGGTGTAGGTGGCGAGTCTGAAGAAGGTATGGCAAGCGAAAGTGTTCAAGAATTAAGTGTGAGCTCCTCCAATTCAAGCGAATCGTCTAGCCCCCAAGTCACCGAACACTTAGCTCCTCCAGGGCAAACAGTCGACTGGTTAGAAGCTCTTGATACGGAAGAAGATGCCGTGAGTGGTGCACAAGACCTCATCGATAACACGCCACCAGAGCATGTGTCCTTGATCCACCTAAAGGCGGACGATGGTAAACCCTATCAGGGAGATACATTATTGCAGCTACTATTGGCTTGTGATCTACGCTTCGGTGATTTGGGTTTTTTTCATCGCCACGAGCAGAGTGGAGGTCGTGGTCCGATACAATTCAGCGTGGCCAACCTGTTAAAACCGGGTGTCTTCGATATAGACGAAATGAGTTCACTGCAAACCTCAGGGGTCGTATTTTTCATGCGAGTTCCGGGGCCCAAAGATTTGCTAACTGCGTACGAAGCGATGCTGGAAACTGCGCGGGCGGTGGTGCAGCATTTAGGTGGTGCTTTGCTTGATCATTCACACAGTGTACTAACGAAGCAAGCTATTGAGCACGACAAAACGCTGTTGCGCGAGTATGCCCGAAAACAGCTGCTACAAAAGCGGTCATAAGTTTTATGTCTCCCGATCCTGCCAGGCGTATTGTTGAGCTGATCGAACTGTTAGATCGATACAGTCGTGAGTATTACGAGCAAGACGCACCCAGCGTATCGGATGGTGTATACGACCAGCTGTTTCGAGAATTGCAGGCATTAGAAGCCCAGAGCCCAGAGTCCTCTCGCAGCGATTCGCCCACGCAACGAGTTGGCGGAAAGCCAGTGGCGGGCTTTTTACCCGTATCGCATAGCGTTCCGATGTTATCGCTTGATAACGCCTTTTCCGACGAAGAGTTACTCGATTTTGATCGAAGAGCTCGTGAGCGACTCGGTTCGGTTGAGATGGCGCCGATTGAGTATATGTGCGAGCCCAAGCTCGATGGTATCGCAGTCGCGATTCGCTACGAGCGAGGGGTCTTGGTTCAGGCCGCGACTCGAGGTGATGGTCAGACAGGGGAGGACATAACCCACAATGTAAGGACCGTGAAGAGTATTCCTCTGCGCCTACATAGCGCCGAAACGATCGAAACTCTTGAAGTGCGAGGCGAAATATTTATGCCTAAGCGCGGCTTTGCGCGCCTGAATGAGCTTGCGGAGTCTAGCGGCGAGAAGATCTTTGCGAACCCGCGCAATGCCGCTGCAGGTAGTTTACGGCAGCTCGATCCGAGCATCACCGCCAAAAGGCCCTTAGCGTTCTACTGTTATGGTGTTGGTGTTACCGAGGGCGTCACGCTCCCCGAAACGCAGTTTGGTCTGCTACAGTGGTACAAGTCGCTTGGATTACCGGTTAACGTAGAGGTTGAAGCGGTTTCGGGAATTCGAGCCTGTATAGATTATTATGAGCAACTATCCCGTCGCAGAAGCAGTTTAGACTTCGATATCGACGGGATCGTCTATAAAGTTAATTCGCTGGCTGAGCAGTCCTATTTGGGGTTTGTGTCTAGAGCCCCGCGCTGGGCTATTGCTAGGAAATTTCCGGCAGAAGAAGCGGTAACGCGTCTGATAGATGTCGAGTTTCAGGTTGGTCGAACGGGCGCTATAACGCCAGTAGCTCGGCTTGAGCCGGTTTCGGTGGGAGGTGTTGTTGTTAGTAACGCAACACTTCACAATGAGGACGAAATCGAGCGCCTCCAAATTAAGATAGGTGATCTGGTGATCGTGCGTCGAGCTGGAGATGTCATCCCTCAGGTAGCACGAGCTTTGACTCAAGAGCGTCAAGGCGAGTTGCGCAGCATTAATTTTCCTACTCAATGCCCCGTTTGCGGATCGCCAGTATTACGCGAGGAAGGCGAAGCTGTGCAACGCTGCAGTGGTGCTTTAAGCTGTTCAGCACAGCGTAAAGGCGCGATTATTCATTTTGTTTCACGTAAAGCCATGGACGTAGAGGGTTTCGGTGAAAAGTTGGTGGATCAGCTGGTGGAGATGGGGCGCCTGAAAGATCCCGGTGGTGTTTATAGCCTTACCCATAGTGAGCTGGCTGCCTTACCGCGAATGGGATCCAAGTCTGCTCAAAACTTGATCGATGCAATAGAGCGCTCTAAACAAACTACGTTTCCTCGCTTTTTGTATGCGCTGGGTATACGTGAGGTAGGCGTTACAACCGCCGATCGGTTAAGTAAGCATTTTGGTGATATCGACACCCTTTTGGCGGCGTCTACCGATGATTTGCTAGCTGTACCCGATATTGGACCCATCGTAGCCAAACATATCCGAGCGTTTCTGGCTACTTCGGCTAATCTAAAGGTTGTACATAACTTATTAGATGCCGGTCTAGAATGGCCGGAAATCGTGAGCTCAGAGACGCAGAACGCCCCTCTCGCCGGACAAACTTGGGTGGTTACTGGCAAGCTCGAGCACTTGTCGCGTGAAGAAGCCTCCGAATTATTAAGATCCTTTGGGGCAAACGTCGCTGGTAGTGTTTCCAAAACAACCTCAGTATTGCTGGCAGGCCCGGGGGCAGGTAGTAAGCTGAAAAAAGCACAGGCGCTAGGGGTAGAGGTGATAGATGAAGAAGAATTTGTCGCGCGCAAGTCGAATTGGATTTAGCCTTTTACTGATCGTTCTTGCGGGGTGCGCTACTTCTCCTCCCAACGATTTAGATGACATTTGCGCCATTTTTTACGAAAAAGAGGGATGGTATAAAAGCGCGAAGAAATCGGCAAAGCGCTGGGACGCTGACATTCCGACGATGATGGCTATTGTTCACCAGGAATCTAAGTTTGTGGCAAAGGCTAAGCCGCCAAGGAAAAAGATTTTAGGCTTTATTCCCGGCTTTCGGCCTTCCAACGCGTACGGCTATTCACAAGCGTTGACTGGAACCTGGGAGCGGTATAAACGAGATGCGGGCGCCTACGGAGCCGACCGGGATGATTTCGCTGACGCCATCGACTTTATCGGCTGGTACAATAAGCTTTCTTACAAAGAAAATGGTGTGTCAGCCACCAACGCCAGAGCCTTATACTTAAATTACCATGAGGGGCAAGGTGGTTACGCCAGAGGCACGTATAAGTCAAAAGCTTGGTTGATCGGCGTCGCAGATAAAGTTCATGCCCGAGCGGGGCGATACAAAACTCAATTTCAAGGGTGCCAGAACCGTCTGGACGTGGCCAACAAGGGCTGGTTCGACTGGTTCTAAGGCGATTGTCATTTTTATTTCACTTTGTCACAGAATTGTCATGCCTCGCACGCGATAATGTTGCAATATTACAGTATTCGTGCAGGGAGTTGTTGCCGTGAAGAATTGTTCAGTACTGGTTGTAGAAGACGAAGTCGCTATTCGGGATATGTTGCGGATGGCGCTAGAAATAGCGGATTTGCGTTGTATTGAAGCCGATAACATACTAGACGCTCACGCGATTATTGTCGACCGTCGCCCAGACATTGTCTTGCTGGATTGGATGTTGCCGGGCGGCAGTGGCATAGAGTTACTTCGGCGCTTAAAACGCGACAAGCTCACAGAGGAGCTTCCGGTCATCATGTTGACCGCTAAGACCTCGGAAGACAACGTTATTCAGGGTTTGGAGGTCGGGGCTGACGACTATATCACCAAGCCATTTGCTCCACGTGAACTCATCGCACGAATTCGTGCGCTGTTGCGCAGAAGTGGCGCTATGCCCTCGTCAGAGCGCATTGAGGCGGGTGAATTGGTCCTTGATATGAGCAGTCACCGAGTATTCATCGCAGGCGAGCTCTTAGCGATGGGTCCCACCGAATTTAAGCTGTTGTCGTTTTTTATGGCGCACCCAGAGCGAGCATATACCCGCAGTCAGCTGCTTGATCAAGTGTGGGGTGGTAATGTTTACGTCGAAGAACGTACAGTCGATGTGCATATCCGCCGGTTGCGTAAAGCCTTACAAAATGACATGGGTGACTGCAGTCACTTCATTCAGACCGTACGTGGTACGGGGTATCGCTTTTCACCGCCTGGGATCTAGATTTTATGCGAGCGGTGGGGCGATGGTATAGAGAACTTCAAACACTTATATTACTTTTGTTGATCGCAGGCGGCATCGGCTGGACCGTCGATGCCATAGCTGAAGCATTAATCGTCGTTTTGTTTTTTTTTGTGTTCGGTTATTTGTGGCAGCTTCGAAGGGTGCTGCGTTGGATCGATCATCCAGAGTCAGAGCCGCCAGAGGGGTCAGGTATATGGGGGATGATGCTTGACCAAATGTATGCGATTCAACGGCACAACCGCGACGCGCGGTCACGCCTACAGCATACTGTAGATTACCTTCGCGACTCTTTCCGCTCGCTGCGCGACGGGGCTCTGCTAATTGACCAGAAGGGGTTGATCGAGTGGAGTAACGGTTCCGCAGAGTACTTGTTGGGTTTGCGTTATCCTCAAGATAAAGGCCAAAACTTGCTGAGCCTGGTTCGTTATCCCGAGTTCTCAAGCTATATTATTGTGGGCGACTATGCTGAGCCACTGACGTTTAGCACCAACGATTTTCCGGTTAGGCACCTTCAAGTTGAAGTCAGCTCCTTTGGTATCGGAGATCGTCTGATACTGGTCCGAGATGTCACGCAGCTGGTGCAGATTGAGCAGACTCGACAGGATTTTGTCGGCAATGTCTCGCATGAACTCCGAACGCCTTTAACGGTTATATCGGGCTATGTAGACACGCTTTTGTCGCAATCGGAAATGTTGCCGCCGTCATTTATAAAGCCGCTTGAGCAAATGGCACAGCAGTCACAGCGGATGGAGACTTTGGTAAGAGACTTGTTGTGGTTGTCTAAGATTGAAGCGACGGCAACGAAGAAGCGAGTGCGGGAGCAAGTAGATTTGGTTGCCCTAAGTAAAGAGGTGGTAGATGATTTAAGCGGTGGATACCCATCTCGAATAATCGAGTTTAAATGCCCATTTCAAAACGCAAAAATCGAAGGCGATTACCGGGAGATATTCAGCGCAGTCAGTAATTTGCTTGTGAATGCCCTGAAATATTCCCCCGCGGGCAAGCCAGTATCATTAAGTGTACGTGAGATGGACGAGGGCTGTTGTATTGAGGTCTGCGATCAAGGCGTGGGTATAGCCGAGGAACACATTCCTCGCCTTACCGAGCGCTTTTACCGTGTCGATGAATCGCGATCTTTCGCAGGAGGAGGTACAGGATTGGGTTTAGCTATCGTAAAACATGTCGCTGTCAGTCACGAGGCGCAACTAAAAATCGAGTCGAAGCTTGGCTCAGGTAGTTGCTTTAGTTTGATTTTTCATCGAACGCGACGCGACGCTTGACTTAATGAGACGCGCCAAACTCGCTGAGCCTAATATATCTGCGCAGCTGGCCGCTATTTTGGGACTAGCTTTTTGGTTTGCGGCGGCTCACGCGGCTACCCCAGCCACCAAACTTTCAAGTGTAGGCTCGGACACACTCGGTGGTGTAATGACTAGCCTAGCCAGAGTATTTAACCAGCAGTATCCCGATGTAGTCATGCAAGTTCAGGCAAATGGATCTAGTACCGCGCCTCCGGCATTGCAAGAAGGCACTGCGAGCCTTGGTCCCATGAGTCGACGCATGTCCCAAGCCGAGAAACTACGGTTTCGGCAGGAACGTGGGTATGATGTGACCGAGGTAGTTATTGGGGTAGACGCTGTTGCGGTCTTTGTTCATTGGCAGAACCCATTGCGGCAACTCAGCCTTCCACAGGTCGATGCGATATTTTCAGCGACACGCCGGTGCGGCCGTAACAAAGCGATTCACGATTGGTCGGAGCTTGGTCCTGAGATAGACACTGCTGAACAAAAAATCACTACCTTTGGCCGCAATTCGGCGTCGGGGACCTACAACTATTTTAGACAGGTTGCGCTGTGCGGTGGCGACTTCAGCAGAAACGTTGCCGAGCAGCCAGGGTCAAGTTCGGTAGTGCAGTCTGTGGGAGGCTCCGTTCGCGGCATAGGCTACAGTGGCGTTGGCTACCAGTCGCCTCTGGTCAAGATACTTGCAATTAGTGTGGATCAGAATTCTACCGCATTCCTTCCAGAACCCAGTGCTAGTCTGAGTGGTGATTACCCACTTGCGAGGCCTTTATATTTGTATGTCAATCAAACTGCGACAGAGCCTTTGGCAGGCGCTGAACGTGATTTCGTTGATCTAGTATTGTCTGATCAAGGGCAGGAAATCATTAAACGATCGGGTTTTATTCCTCTGCCCAATGACGTACGCGTACAAATTCGAGCGAACGTAGGTTTATGAGATCGCCTGGTAATGCTGTCAGGTCATCGCTATCGGCGTCTCGCAGGTGGATAGACCGTGTTGCTACGGTGGCGGTAACTATTGGTGCAACTTTGGTGCTTTTGGCAATAGCCTCAATTTTTTTATTTTTGGTTTGGGCCTCTTGGCCACTCTTCTGGAGCGGAACCACTCCCGACGCATTAACTCACAAATTTGATATGTCCGGCACAATGATTAGTGCGCTTAGCGAGACTGAGTATCTGACTCAAGACGCGGACTCTGGTAATTTCAAGATTATTTCATTAAAGCGCCAGGCAGGGGGGTTACACCAGGCTGTGGTTGGCGACGTAATTCGGCTTGCAATCGACCAGCGGGATTCTTCAGTGCTTGCCACTGTGTCAAGTACAGGGCTTTTAAGACTTTATAGCGACTACGACTGGTGGGTCTCGGCGTCTTCACAGCTACAAACTCAGGAGCCCATAGTTTCTGAGCAACTAGCAGGCGTTCCTGAGGCTTTAAGGGTTCAGGTCGAGAATAACAATGTCTTTCACGTCTTGTTACGGTACCAGAACCGAGTAGAGTGGCTATCGACTTACTCCGAGAGCGGGCCGGTATCGCCAACCACCGAGTTTAGAGTTCAGAGACAATTGCGTCTTGATACCAGTGTTGATCTGTCTCGCCTGTTTCTTATCAGCCAAGGGGGCTTGCTCCTGAAAGTCGACGAAGACGGGCGATATCAGATTTATGACAGAGATTTAGGTATCAGTTCAGGGCGCTTCTCTAACATTTCTGGCGTGGATAAGGTGCAGGCTTTACGCTCATCCTACGGGGTTTCTGTTGTTGATGCGGCTAACTTAGTTCATATCTATGGGCTTTCGTTTGGTGAGCAAGGACCAGTCTTTAACCTTTTGGATCAATATCGCCCAACAGATCAAGAAGTTGATAATGTATTCGCGTCACCTTTCGGGGGTCTAATTACGTCAAGTAGTAGCGGAAACCTTGAATGGTTTGATACGGACTTCAGGAGCCAACGGCACTTCCCTTTGCCGGCCAACTCGGGGGAGGATGCATCAGCGTTGAGTTGGCACATGACACCCGAAGGTTCACTCGTGGGCACCACAGTAAACAAGATATTCGTTGTTCGGTTCGATGCGCGTGACCGCAGCCTCGGTGTTTCAGGTCTATTTGAAGGCCGCATGTACGAGGGCTATCAGAGCCCTCAATACATTTGGCAGAGCATGCCTTTGGCGCCCACCTCCGAGTCCAAGTTCTCGATAACGCCTCTGTTAATGGGCACACTAAAAGCTGCAATTTATAGTCTTTTATTTGCAGCCCCATTGGCGATAGCGGCAGCAATTTTTACTTCGTACTTTCTAGCGGCAGATATGCGTGCTCGAATCAAACCACTAGTAGAGTTGCTGGCGGCCATCCCTACGGTGATTCTTGGTCTGGTCGCTGGATTGTGGTTTGCACCGTGGCTTGAAAAAAACCTAGGCCTGATACTTTTGTTTAGCGTGGCTGTTCCGTTTTGCCTGTATTTGGCGTCGAGAATTTGGCGCTTACTGCCAGGTAATCGTACCGAGGCAAGGCTATCCGGCTTTGAATTATTGTTTAGCGCCGTTGCTATAGCAGTAGCAGCCTTGATAGCCAGTGTATTGACTGATGTTATTGCAGGCGAGACCTCGCAGAGTTTGGTGTCATTCTTGGCTCAAAAATGGGGCCTTGAATACGAGCAGCGCAACGCCATTGTGGTAGGTCTGGTGATGGGTTTTGCCGTAATTCCGACTATATACTCGATAGCTGAAGACGCCCTGGCGGCGGTGCCAAGCTATTTACGTGAAGGGGCATTAGCTATGGGGGCCAGCGAATGGCAGGCCGCAAAATCCGTTGTTCTGCCGACCGCGGCGCCCGGTATAATTTCGGCTATTATGATGGGTTTTGCAAGAGCAGTAGGTGAAACTATGATTGTTCTAATGGCGACAGGCAACACCCCCACTATGGATGCCAGCCTGCTGACAGGTTTACGTACTTTATCGGCAACGTTAGCTCTGGAAATGCCCGAAGTGGTGCCTGATTCTTTGCATTTCCATGTGCTGATGTTTATTGCTTTACTGCTTTTTCTGTTTACGTTTGTGCTTAATTCCTTTGCTGAATGGGTCAGAGTTAGGTTGCGAGAGCGAGTGGCGCAGTTATGACGAGCCGGCTTAGCAAGCAAGCTTCTAGGTGGCGCTTTGACGACGCGGTTATGTTCTTTTGCGCGGGTGCCTTAGTGCTGGCTCTGGCGGGGTTGGTTTCTATGTTGGCTTTGTTATTGCAGCAAGCTAAGCCGCAATGGTGGCCAATGCCGGTCTATCAATGGACCCAAAGCTCTATCGAGAATTCCGTTGTAGGTCTCGCAATTTATCGCGATGACTCCGCCGTGCTTATCGATCAAGGCGCCCTAGTGTCGACCGAGGTAAGGTTGCTGAGGTTAGATCGGCGGAGTGGTGATGTAATCAGAAGCAAGCCCCAATCCGCGATCTTGGTTCAACACCACGTTGAAGGTAGAATTTTAGGATACTACAAGGCCTTGAATGAGGATGTGTTGGAACTGATGAGTAGTCGTGGTGAGATCTATCGCTATGCTCTTAGTGAGGTGGATTATTGGTATTTTCCCAATCAACTTACGCGCACGGAAGCATGGTCTATTGCGGCGAAGAATATTGCACGGTTTCTGACCCTGGGGCATGAGACAGGCGCTGGGGCAGGTGGCGTTTATCCAGCACTGGTCGGGACAGTTGTCATGGTATTTTTGATGACAGTTTTTGTCATGCCTCTGGGTGTGCTGGCTGCTGTGTATTTACATGAGTTTGCGGGCAACGGTTATCCCACCCGTTTGGTTCGCGCTGGGGTCCATAACTTAGCGGCTATACCCAGTGTTATTTACGGCGTATTTGGCCTAGGGCTATTCGTCTACGGAGTAGGCGGTGAGCTAGACCGTCTGTTTTACAGTGATTCGTTACCCGCGCCGACTTTTGGTGAGCCGGGATTGATGTGGGCGTCGCTAACCCTGGCTTTACTGACTTTACCGGTTGTGATCGTTGCGACTGAGGAGGGGATGTCGCGCATTCCAAGGTCTATTGTGGAAGCGAGCTATGCTTTAGGTGCGACGCGCGCAGAGACTTTAATAAAATTAGTATTGCCACTTACGGCGCCAGCAATGATGACTGGATTAATTCTTGCGATTGCCAGAGCGGCTGGCGAAGTTGCGCCGCTTATGCTCGTTGGCGTGGTAGAGTATGCGCCGACCCTGCCGCTTAAAGCGGAGTTTCCTTTCCTAGCCTTGGATCAAAAGTTTATGCACTTAGGGCACCAAATTTACGACCTTGGCTTTCAGAGTCTTGATAGTAGTCTAGTGCAGGCAAGGGTCTATGCCACCGCTGTAGTATTATTTGTGATCGTGGTTGCACTTAATGCGCTAGCCGTCCTGCTCCGAAATCATTTAAATCGTCGTTATCAAAACTTACTGCGTTGAAATGGACAATGTCATGAGTGCACCGATCATCGAGATTAAAGATTTAGCCTTAAGTTACGGGCCAGATCGAGCGGTTCTCAATAATGTGCAGTTATCTCTAGAACGGAACGCTGTCACGGCCATAATTGGGGCCTCTGGTAGCGGTAAATCAAGCTTGTTGCGCTGTCTAAATCGCTTAGTGGAGTTGACACCAAAAGTACGCATTACAGGCGATATTTTGTTTGAAGGCGAGTCCATTTTCGGTGCTCGCGTCGATCCTACCGTCTTGCGGCAACGTATTGGGATGGTGTTCCAAAAGCCTAATCCGTTCCCAATGTCGATCTTTGAAAACGTCGCATATGGATTACGTTTGTCAGGTGAAAAATCGCCGCGCGTTCTGCAAGAAAAAGTTGAGCAAGCACTGGTTGCTGCCGCGCTATGGGACGAAGTCCGCGACCGGCTAGATACCCAAGCAGCGCTGCTATCAGGGGGGCAGCAGCAACGTTTAGTGATTGCTCGAGCCATAGCGGTTGAGCCCGAAGTGTTGTTGTTGGACGAGCCTGCATCTTCGTTAGATCCAATCTCAACCTTGCGCATTGAAGAACTGATCTACCGTCTTAAACAAAACTTCACTATTGTTGTTGTTACACACAATATGCAGCAGGCGGCCAGAGTTTCAGATTGGGCTGCATTCATGCACGATGGCACGATTGTAGAGTACGACAATACGACTACCTTGTTTACTAACCCTCGAGAGATGCGTACAGAAGACTATATTACGGGCCGATACGGCTGATTGGAGTAATTAATGTTAGGACACGATCATCAAAAGCAACACATTTCCGGTCAGTTCAATAACGAGTTAGAGACCCTTAAAAATGATATCCTTGCGATGGGCGGATTGGTAGAGTCTCAATTAACTCTCGCGATGGCAGCGCTGCTGGAAAAAAATAGTGCTAAAGCTCTAGAGGTCATCGCTAACGATAGGTTAGTGAACGAGCTCGAGCGCCGTATAGATCAAGAATGCGCGAGAATTCTAGCGCGCAGACAGCCTGCAGCAAGTGACTTGCGTTTGGTGTTGGCGGTACTAAAAATCAACCTAGACCTAGAGCGAGTCGGGGACGAAGCTGCTAAAATTGCGCGCCAAGCGAGGGTCATTGTCGAAAGTAGCGACTCGGGTAGTCAATTTGTGCAATTGCGGCAGCTTGCACGCCCTGTCATGAGAACCTTGCGGCAATCGCTGGATGCGTTGGCAAGATCTGATGTGGGGCTAGCGCTGCAAGTCGTGCGGGAAGATGCTTCACTGGATTCGCTCTACGCTGAAGCAATGCAAGCGTTAATTAAGCACATGCAAGATGCGCCTCAGTCAATTAGCACCGTAGTGAAAGAACTGTGGGCGTTAAAAGCACTTGAGCGCATTGGTGACCATGCGAGCAATGTTGGCGAGCAGGTTATATACATGGTAAAAGGCCAGGATGTGCGCCATTTGACGGCGGGCGAGATGCCAATTCTGTCTTAGCGATATAAGTAAAGGAAACACAATGAGTCGTTTTTGGAGTGAAGGGGTAGAGGCTTTACAGCCCTATGTGCCGGGCGAGCAGTCAAGCCGCCAGGGCTTACTCAAGCTTAACACCAACGAGAGCCCGTATCCGCCATCGCCGATTGCCTTGCAAGCCATGAGGGACGTTAGTGGGGATCAGTTGCGACGTTATCCAGACCCGTCGTCATCTGTACTGCGGCAAGCGCTCGCCGAATATCACGCTGTAGATGTAGCGCAGGTATTCGTGGGCAACGGTTCCGATGAGGTCCTTGGTTTTGCCTTTAAAGCATTCTTTTGTGGCAAGGGTGCTTTGTGTTTCCCCGATATATCGTATAGCTTTTACCCCGTGTGGGCGCAATTATTTGAGATCCAAACACAGGTGCTAGCGGTCGATACTTCCTACGAGATACCTTTCGACGAAATTCCAGCGGATGTTGGGGGTATTATTTTTCCGAACCCAAATGCACCAACAGGTATTGCTGCATCGCGTTCACAAATTGAAACGTTGCTCCGTCGCTTTCCTGACACTGTGGTTGTCGTCGACGAGGCCTATGTAGACTACGGTACTGAAACGGCCATTGAGCTATTGCAGGCTTTCGATAATCTGCTCATTATTCGAACGATGTCGAAGTCTCGTGGGCTGGCGGGCTTGCGGGTGGGTTACGCAGTGGGGAGTTCAGAGTTAATTGAAGGTTTGCTCAGAATCAAAGACAGCTTTAACTCATACCCCATAGATGCCATTGCTCAGGCGGGTGCGCTGGCCTCGGTGCAAGACGAAAGGTATTTTCGAGAGACAGTTTCAGCAGTTATTGAGGCTCGACAACAGCTCATTCAAGGACTTGTCGAACTGGGGTTTGAGGTCCTGCCATCGTCCGCCAATTTTGTGTTAGCAAAAAATCAGCGTAAGTCCGGGGAGGAGTGGCAGAGCCTACTGCGAGAGCAGAATATCCTGGTACGCCACTTTAACAAGCCGCGCTTAAACGACTGGCTCAGAATTACCGTTGGCTCTTCAGAAGAGGTGCGCGCCTTGCTGCAAGCTCTATCGCTTCTCTAAGACAACACTGCCAATACTGTAGCCCGCACCGAAGGAGCACAATATTCCCACATCACCGCTCTGTAAATCGGCTTGGTGTTTGTGGAACGCGATAACCGATCCGGCTGAGCTGGTATTGGCGTACTCATCAAGTATGACAGGAGCTTCATCAAGTGAGGGCTGGCGGCCCAAGACCTTGCGTGCAATCAGATCATTCATGTTCAGATTTGCTTGGTGAAGCCACATTCGTTTTAGCCCATTGGCGGGCAGGTCAAGTGCTTGGAGTTGCTCCGATATGAGATTGGCAACCGCAGGGCACACTTCCTTAAAGACTTTGCGGCCCTCTTGGATGAACAGTTTGTCGGGTTGCCCAACTCCATCTTCGGCTGCTCGATTCAAAAATCCAAAATTATTACGAATGTTGTTCGAAAACATCGTTTTTAATTTGATATCGCGCACCAAAAAACCGCTAGTCTTAAGTGCCGCGTCCTCAATGACAACGGCTGTACACACATCACCAAAAATGAAATGCGAATCGCGGTCAGCAAAATTCAAATGGCCGCTGCAAATTTCAGGGTTAACCATCAATACACGTTTTGCCAGTCCATCGCGAATCACACCACTGGCCTGCGCGATACCAAAAGTTGCACTCGAACATGCGACATTCATATCAAACGCAAAGCCCGCTATTCCAAGGGCTGCCTGAACCTCTATGGCTACTGCGGGGTAGGGTCGCTGCAAATTAGAACAGGCCACAATAACCGCGTCGATATCTTCTGGCCCGCAATTTGCGGCCAACATAGCTTCCTTGGCGGCCGCTACAGCCATTTCACATTGTAACGATGCCTCATCGTTAGGGCGTTCGGGTATGCGTGGGACTAAACGTGTAGGGTCCAATATTCCAGATTTATCAATGACGTAACGAGATTGTATGCCGGATGCCTTAGCTATGAATTCTGGGGAAGAATGAGCCAATGAAGCTAATGTCCCATCAGCTATAGCGTTTGCATTCGCTTCGTTGTGCAGGTCTACATACTTGTTGAATGCGGCGACCAGCTCGTCATTGGAAATAGATTGGGACGGTGTGAATAACCCCGTCCCAGTAATCGCAATCCCTTGCATACAAGATCCTTATTGTTGTTTTAAATAGCGTCTTGCTTAGCGGCTGGCTATATTTTCGTAGTCGCGCTGGGCATAGCCTGTATAGAGCTGACGCGGACGACCAATGCGGTAACTACCGCTGATCATTTCGTTCCAGTGAGCAATCCACCCTACGGTGCGGCCTACAGCGAAAATAACGGTAAACATGCTGGTTGGAATTCCCATTGCTTTGAGAATGATGCCCGAGTAGAAATCGACATTCGGGTACAGCTTTTTCTGGACAAAATACTCATCTTCCAGCGCGATCTCTTCCAAACGCTTAGCGATTGCCAAGAGCGGGTCACTAACACCGAGCTCTTTTAAAACTTCGTCAGCGGTTTGTTTCATGACTTTCGCGCGAGGATCAAAATTTTTGTACACACGGTGACCAAAGCCCATTAAGCGGAATGGATCATCTTTATCTTTCGCGCGCGTAACAAACTCGTCAATACGCGATACATCACCAATTTCGTTAAGCATGTCTAGTACAGCTTCGTTAGCACCGCCGTGGCTCGGGCCCCAAAGAGCAGCAATGCCTGCCGCGATGCAGGCGAATGGGTTAGCGCCCGAGGAACCTGCCAACCTGACGGTTGATGTTGACGCGTTCTGCTCGTGGTCCGCGTGTAATAAAAAGATCTTGTCCATTGCTTTGGCAAGCACAGGGCTGATTTTACTGGGTTCGCAAGGGTTACCGAACATCATATGTAAGAAGTTTTCGGAATAACTCATGCTGTTATCAGGGTACATGAACGGCATGCCTATAGAGTACTTGTAGCTCATAGCCGCAAGCGTGGGCATTTTAGCTATCAAACGGAAAGCGGCGATGCGGCGGTGCTGCTCGTTACTGATTTCTAATGAGTCGTGGTAAAACGCTGAAAGAGCCCCTACAACACCGCACATGATGGCCATGGGGTGGGCGTCGCGGCGGAAGCCTTTGAAAAAGGTAGAGACCTGATCGTGCACCATTGTATGGTTTTTGACCGTGTTGACGAAATCCTCACGCTCTTCTTTGGTGGGAAGCTCTCCATTAAGAAGTAAGAAGCATGTTTCTAAGTAATCCGATTGTTCAGCGAGTTGTTCGATGGGGTAGCCGCGGTGTAACAAAACACCTTTGCCTCCATCAATGTAGGTTATAGCTGACTCACAAGCGGCCGTCGACACAAATCCGGGGTCATACGTAAAATAGCCTTTGCCTGTTAGCTGACCAACGTCTATCACGTCAGGGCCAATGGTGCCTGCGTAAATAGGCAGGTCGATACTGTCTGTGGCCCCATCAATGTATAAAGAGGCTTTCTTCTCACTCATAGCGAAGGTCCTAAGTGCAAAACTGTGGAGGGCTAACTATAGAGAATGCCCTCGATTTGTCAATTCGCGATAATCAATATCGACTAAAGTTCAATCGCATTTTTCGTAATGCCTTGGTGGTAAGGTTTGTAATTAATAACGTATGTACCTATAATTCCGACGCTTTTTTGGGGTCCGCATTCTTGTCGATAATAGCGTCGCTATTGGCTCGAATCATGGACATAGCTCAGTGCCTGCATGGGCATTCAGGGGGATTCGTTAGTGAAAGATACTCGTCCGGTCAATCTTGATATTGCCACAATCAAACTGCCGATTACCGCATACGCCTCAATTTTACACCGTATTTCTGGTGTGTTTTTGTTTGTCGCGATCGGAGTCATGATCTACGCGCTCGATCTCAGCTTGAGCTCAGCCGAGGGGTTTGCGTCCATAGCGGTCATGCTTGACTCATTGCCAGCTAAGATGGTGGTTTGGGCAGTGCTCGCTGGCTTGATTTACCACTCAGTCGCTGGCGTGAAACATTTAATTATGGATATGGGGTACGGCGAGACCTATGAGGGAGGGGTTCTAGGATCTCGAATTACCTTCTTAGTCTCGGTGGTGATGATTGCATTAGCGGGGTTGTGGATATGGTAACGTCAGTGACAAACTTTGGCCGTAATGGCCTTTCCGACTTTTTAGTCCAGCGGATTACTTCGGTCGTTTTGCTCGCTTATTTTGGCTGGTTGGCTTACGTCTTGGTCGCAGGCACCGATTACGGTCAGTGGCAAGCGTTGTTTGCTACGACTTGGGTGCGCATTTTTAGCGCAGCCGCGCTATTCTCGCTTATTTTTCACGCCTGGATCGGCATGTGGGGCGTACTGTCAGATTACGTTACCGAGCGACTTATGGGCGCAAAGGGCAATGTATTGCGTTTTCTACTACAGTTGGCAATTGGTGCTGCGTTATTCATTTATATGGTCTGGGGTTTCCAGATCTTGTGGGGTTAATCAGACATGGCTTTACGTACGATTTCTTTTGATGGTGTGATTGTAGGCGGTGGTGGCGCAGGCATGCGCGCGGCACTGCAATTGGCGCAGTCTGGCTACAAAACGGCGGTGATATCTAAAGTGTTTCCCACTCGCTCTCACACTGTGTCAGCGCAAGGTGGAATTACTTGCGCTATCGCCAGTGCGGATCCTAACGATGATTGGCGTTGGCACATGTACGACACCGTCAAGGGATCTGACTATATTGGCGACCAAGACGCTATCGAGTATATGTGCAGCGTAGGTCCCGAGGCCATCTTTGAACTTGAGCATATGGGTTTGCCATTTTCGCGAACCGAGGAAGGTCGTATTTATCAGCGTCCTTTCGGTGGTCAGTCGAAAAATTTTGGTGAGGGTGGCCAGGCTGCTCGTACCTGTGCGGCGGCAGATCGCACCGGTCATGCACTGCTGCACACCCTGTATCAGGGCAACATGAAAAACAATACCGTATTTTTCAATGAATGGTTCGCAGTAGATCTAGTCAAGAACCAAGATGGGGCAGTGGTTGGCGTTATCGCTATCTGCATGGAGACAGGCGAGACGGTATTCGTTAAATCCAAGGCGACGGTATTTGCCACTGGCGGCGCCGGGCGGATCTACGCTTCGACAACCAATGCACACATTAACACGGGCGACGGGGTTGGTATGGCGCTACGTGCCGACGTTCCGGTTCAGGATATGGAAATGTGGCAGTTTCACCCAACCGGCATTTACGGTGCCGGAACGCTGGTGACGGAAGGGTGCCGTGGTGAAGGCGGTTACTTGATCAATAAGGATGGTGAGCGGTTCATGGAGCGTTATGCGCCCAACGCCAAAGACCTGGCGGGTCGTGATGTGGTGGCTCGCTCTATGGTGCTGGAAATCCTAGAGGGCCGCGGCTGTGGTCCCGAGGGAGACCATGTATTCCTTAAGCTAGACCACTTAGGCGAAGAGGTGCTCGAAAGTCGTCTGCCTGGAATCTGCGAGTTGTCTCGGACCTTCGCGCATGCGGATCCGGTCAAAGTGCCAATTCCCGTGGTGCCGACTTGTCACTATATGATGGGTGGTATTCCAACTAACGTCCACGGCCAGGCCATTACCGTCGATGCTCAGGGTAACGATCAGATCATTCCTGGCTTGTACGCCTGCGGTGAAGTTGCGTGTGTGTCCGTGCATGGTGCTAATCGGCTCGGTGGTAATTCCTTGCTCGACTTGGTCGTCTTTGGTCGTGCGTCTGGCATTTTCATCGAATCGGCTTTGCGCGAGGGTATTGATATGCGCGACGCCTCGGAATCTGACTTTGATCAGGCAATGTCGCGGTTGAATCGCTTGAATTCATCGACTGGCGGCGAAAAGACTGCGGATCTTCGTAAAGAGATGCAAGGCATCATGCAGAATTATTTCGGTGTATTCCGCCGCGGCGACTACATGCAAGAGGGCGTGAAAAAGCTGCAAGAGTTACGCCCTCGTGTTGAAAATGTGCGGCTTGATGATAAATCAAACGCCTTCAATACTGCTCGCATAGAGGCACTAGAGTTACAAAACTTGTTCGAAGTTGCTGAGGCCACCGCCATCTCTGCTGAAGAGCGCAAAGAAAGTCGCGGTGCTCACGCTCGCGAAGATTTCCAAGATCGTGATGACGCAAATTGGTTGTGTCACTCGATGTATTTCCCAGACTCCAAGTCGGTGGGCAAACGCGGTGTGAACTTCAAACCCAAGACCGTGCCTACATTTGAACCCAAGATCCGAACTTACTAGAGGGCCGCATCAATGTTAGAAGTTAGTATCTATCGTTATAATCCAGAAACGGATAGCGCTCCATTTATGCAGGAATTTCAAGTGGATACCGATGGTAAAGACTTGATGGTTCTGGATGTCTTGGAGTTAATCAAAGCACAGCAGGACACTTCTGTGACCTACCGTCGCTCTTGTCGCGAGGGCGTATGCGGCTCCGACGGCGTGAATATCAATGGTAAAAATGGCTTGGCTTGCATTACCCCTCTGTCTGAGACGGTTAAGAAAAACAAGCTTATATTGCGACCTTTGCCCGGCTTGCCCGTTATCCGAGATCTTATTGTGGACATGAGCATGTTCTACGCTCAATACGAAAAAGTGCAACCGTATTTGATGAACAACACCCCAGCCCCAGCTATCGAGCGTTTGCAGTCGCCTGAAGATCGGGCGAAACTGGACGGGCTGTACGAGTGTATTTTGTGCGCTTGCTGTTCGACCAGCTGTCCCTCTTTCTGGTGGAACCCCGATAAGTTTATTGGCCCTGCCGGACTTTTACAGTCGTATCGGTTCTTGGCAGATTCACGCGACACTGCAACCGAAGAGCGTTTGGCGAACTTAGACGATCCATTTAGTGTGTTTCGATGCCACGGCATTCAAAACTGTGTGAATGTCTGTCCTAAAGGCTTGAACCCTACGCGCGCTATTGGTCACATCCGGAATATGCTGTTGTCTCGAGAAATCTAGTTCTTATATATGCGACAAAGCCGTGCTCGGCCGGCTTTGTCGTAATATTTTACCTGTTTATACCTCCCTTATTCGCAGTATTTCTGCTAAACTCGCGTGCATTCATAGTTATTCATTTCACCTCTCCTTTGGCGGGTAAAAATGCGCGATCACTCGATGGAGCAATTCTGGCGAAGCTCCCACATAGCGGGCGGTAATGCCGCTTATGTTGAAGATTTGTATGAGTCTTTTTTACTAAACCCCGAAAACGTGTCCGAGCAATGGCGTGTTTACTTTGAACAGCTTCCCCAAGTTCAAACTAAGTACGTCTCTGTGCTCGACACGCCGCACTCAGTCGTACGAGATCAGTTCGCAAAAATTTCTAAGATGCGAGTGCGCACCGAGGCAACAGTCGCACATGATGCGCAAGCTACCGAGTTCGAGCGCAAGCAGGTCAGAGTTGTTCAGCTGATATCGGCGTACCGCCAGCGCGGCCATCAGCATGCAAAGCTTGATCCCTTGGGTCTGGCTAAGCGCGAGATTGTGCCTGACTTAGCTTTGCAGTTTCACCAGTTGTCCACCGCCGACTTAGATACCGTTTTTCAAACCGGTAGCCTTTATATTGGCTCTGATAGCGCAACGCTTGGCGAGATTTTGCAGAGTCTAGAGAGCACTTACTGTGGCACGATCGGTGCAGAGTTTATGCATATTGTCGACACCGACGAGCGGCATTGGGTTATGCAGCACATGGAGTCCGTGAGGTCCGGTCCGGATTACAGCGCTGCAGTCAGGCGGCAGTTGCTTAGTGAGCTAACAAAAGCAGAGGGGCTTGAAAAGTCTCTCGGGTCAAAATATCCGGGCACAAAGCGTTTTGGCTTGGAAGGTGGCGAGTCCCTTGTTCCGGCTCTCACAGAGATGATACAGCGTTGCGGTGCCTATCGGGCCAAAGAAATCGTCATCGGCATGGCGCACCGCGGCCGGCTCAACGTATTGATTAATATTTTAGGCAAAAAACCCTCTGAGTTATTTGCTGAGTTTGAAGGAAGGGTGTCCTACCAGAGCTCGGGTGATGTCAAATACCATCAAGGTTTCTCGTCAAACATTATGACGCCGGGCGGTGAATTACACCTGGCTCTAGCGTTCAACCCTTCGCATCTTGAAATTGTTTCACCGGTAGTTGAAGGTTCTGTTCGAGCCCGACAAGATCGCCGCGACGATCGGACGGGGAACATGGTAGTGCCGATTGTAATTCATGGCGATGCGGCTTTCGCAGGTCAAGGCGTGGTCATGGAAACCTTCCAGATGTCGCAGACGCAAGCCTACAAAACGGGCGGCACCATTCATATCGTGTTGAACAACCAAGTTGGGTTCACCACGAGCTTACAGGAAGATGCCCGCTCGACTGAGTATTGCACGGACATCGCAAAAATGGTCCAAGCGCCTATCTTCCACGTGAATGGCGATGACCCCGAGGCGGTTCTATTTGTGACGCAAATGGCGGTAGATTATCGCAATGAATTCGGCAAAGATGTTGTTATTGATCTGGTTTGTTATCGTCGGAGAGGTCATAACGAGGCCGACGAACCGTCGGTTACTCAGCCTGTCATGTATGCTCAGATCAAGAAACAAGAAACGACGCGCGATCTCTACGCTAGAAAGCTAATTGCTGAAGGCGTTATAACTCAGGAGCAAGATGACGACTTAGTCACGACTTACCGAGATTCGCTCGAACGCGGTGAACCTTTAGTCTCGTCTTTAGTTTCCGAGCCCAACACTTCACTATTTGTTGATTGGTCACCGTATTTAAATCACCCATGGGATTTGCCTAGCGATACCCGTATTGATCTGCCGACATTGCAAGCTTTAGCATACGAAATCAATCAAACCCCCGAGGGGTTTCCACTGCAGCGACAGGTCGGGAAAATTCTAGAAGATCGACGAAAAATGGCGGCTGGGGCTTTGCCGCTTAACTGGGGCGCAGCCGAGACGCTAGCTTACGCCACGCTGTTAAAGGCGGGTTATCCCGTGCGTTTGACGGGCCAAGACGTAGGCAGGGGCACGTTCTCACACCGGCACGCAGTGCTGCATAATCAAAAAGATGCCTCCCTGTACGTTCCATTGCAACACCTCGGTCACGATCAGGCGCCGTTCACAATCCATGACTCGCTGTTATCCGAAGAAGCCGTATTGGCCTTCGAGTACGGATACGCCACAACCGCACCAACAGGATTGGTTCTCTGGGAAGCTCAATTTGGCGATTTTGCCAATGGCGCGCAGGTGGTGATTGATCAATTTATAACCTCGGGCGAGCATAAATGGTCGCGGTTGTGTGGCCTGACTATGCTGCTACCACACGGGTACGAGGGCCAGGGGCCAGAGCATAGTTCTGCGCGGCTCGAGCGTTTCATGCAGCTGTGCGCAGAGAAAAACATTCAAGTATGCATTCCAACCACACCGGCGCAGGTGTTTCATATGATCCGACGCCAAGCGATCCGGCCATTACGTAAACCTCTGATCGTCATGTCGCCTAAAAGTTTGTTGCGCCATAAAGAGGCAGTATCAAGCCTTGAAGAATTAGCGAATGGGCAATTTCAACTGGTAATTCCGGAAATCGAAGATTTAAATTCGAAGACAGTAAAGCGAGTGGTTTTATGCGCTGGCAAAGTTTACTACGAGCTGCTTGCGGAACGACGCGCGCGGGGCATTAACGATATCGCACTTGTTCGTATCGAGCAGATGTACCCGTTTCCGGAACAAGAATTAAAGGGCATTTTAAAGGAATACCCAAGCCTAAGTGATGTGGTTTGGTGCCAAGAAGAGCCCATGAATCAGGGGTGTTGGTACGCGTCTCAGCATCATATGCGTCGCGCGCTCGATCAGTTAGGGAGCGGCTTGGGTGTTCGATACGTTGGACGCGAAGCTTCTGCGGCGCCCGCGGCAGGTTACATGGCCCTGCACCTTAAACAACAAGAGGCGCTTATCAATGAAGCGCTAGAACCTACTCAATGAAAGATCAGATAGCCTAAAAGGAAATATTAATGACTATCGAACTAAAGGCCCCCGCGTTTCCAGAGTCTGTTGCCGATGGCGAAGTGGCTACTTGGCACAAGCAAGAAGGGGAAGCTGTTGCTCGCGATGAGTTAATTGTCGAGATCGAGACAGACAAAGTCGTAATGGAAGTTGTTGCTCCAGCCGATGGCGTGATTTCTAAAATTCATGCGGGTGAGGGTACGATTATTGAAGGCGAACAGCTTTTAGCTACCATCGAGCCCGGTGCTGTTGCATCGTTAAGTCCACCAAGTGACTCGGCAGCCCAAGAGCTAGTGGCGGAGCCGGCGAACGCAGCAGTGGGCGCGGGTCCAGCAGCGCGAACGCTAATGGAAGAGCATGGTCTCAAGTCATCCGAACTGAAAGGTAGTGGTAAGGGTGGACGTATTACCAAGGAAGACGTGGTTGCGCACCTTCAAGCTTCGACCAATAAATCTCAGTCTGTAGCAGTCTCGGTCGTCGCCGCGCCCGCGCCGACTCCGGCCGCAGCGGGCCCTACGGGAGAGCGCGTCGAGCGCCGTGTGCCCATGACGCGTATGCGAGCCAAAATCGCAGAGCGTTTGCTGGATGCGACCCAGCAAACAGCCATGCTCACGACATTTAACGAAGTTAATATGGCGCCTCTGATGGACTTGAGACGCAAATACAAAGACCAGTTTGAGAAAACACACAACGGAACCCGCCTTGGTTTTATGGGCTTTTTTGTCAAGGCCGCTTGCGAAGCGTTAAAGCGATTCCCTGAGGTTAACGCCTCTATCGATGGCAGTGATGTGGTGTACCACGGTTATCAGGACATAGGTGTTGCGGTATCGACCGACAATGGCTTGGTGGTCCCTGTGCTGCGTGATGCAGACTTCATGAGCATTGCAGATGTCGAGGCAAAAATTAAAGAATTGGGCCTTAAAGCGCGTGGCAACAAGCTCACGATGGACGATATGACTGGCGGCACTTTCACCGTAACTAACGGAGGTGTGTTTGGGTCTTTAATGTCGACGCCGATTTTAAACCCGCCCCAGACAGGCATTCTAGGTATGCACAAAATTCAAGAACGCCCGATGGCTGTTGACGGTCAAGTTGTGATCTTGCCGATGATGTACTTGGCGTTGTCTTATGACCACCGGCTCATTGATGGCAAGACCGCCGTGCAGTTCTTGGTCGCTGTGAAAGATCTTATTGAAGATCCCGCAAGAATTCTTTTACAACTTTAGAAAGCTTGCGCAACTTACGGATTTTAAAGAGGTTAATATGTCGAAAAAGTTTGACGTTGTAGTCATAGGAAGCGGTCCAGCGGGGTACGTCGCCGCGATTAAGGCAGCCCAACTTGGCTTGTCCACCGCGTGCGTTGAGCGCTGGGTTGACGAGTCTGGGGCAGTAAAATTGGGTGGTACCTGCTTGAACGTTGGTTGCATCCCCTCTAAAGCGTTGTTAGATAGTTCTCACAAATTCTCGATGGCGCAGACAGAGCTGTCGCAACACGGTATTCAGGTTTCCAAACCCAAAGTCGATGTCGCTGCGATGCTGGCGCGTAAGGACGGTATCGTAAACCAATTAACCTCGGGTATCGCAGGTTTGTTTAAACACAATGGTGTCACTAGCATTTTGGGAAGCGGCAAGGTCTTGGCGGGGTACAAAGTCGAAGTTACCGCGCCCGATGGTGAAGTGTCTGTTATCGACGCAAGCCATGTCATTATTGCGGCGGGCTCTAAGCCTATCGAGATTCCTCCGGCGCCGACAGACGGTAAGCTGATTGTTGACTCGACAGGAGCGCTAGAGTTTGACCAAGTACCTAAACGCCTTGGCGTAATTGGTGCTGGCGTTATCGGTCTGGAGCTTGGGAGTGTCTGGGGCCGTCTGGGTGCGGAAGTGGTTGTCCTAGAGGCAATGGACACGTTCTTGCCTATGATGGACCAAGCAATCGCGAAAGAATCGGCAAAGATCTTTAAAAAGCAAGGACTGGATATTCGACTGGGCGCGCGTGTTACCGGCACCGCTGTTAAAAAGAACAAAGTTGAAGTGACCTTCCACGCGGGCGACGAGACACACACCGAAATTTTCGACAAACTAATTGTCGCAGTAGGCCGCAGGCCAGTTTCTGATGAATTGCTGGCCTCAGACAGCGGAGTGACACTTGATGAACGCGGCTTCATCTATGTTGACGAACATTGCGCTACTGAAGCACCTGGTGTCTACGCGGTGGGTGACGTTGTTCGAGGCCCAATGCTGGCTCACAAGGGTTCGGAAGAAGGGGTGATGGTGGTAGAGCGTATTGCCGGCAAGCCCGTGCAAATGAACTACGACTGTATTCCAAGTGTGATTTATACTCACCCCGAAATTGCTGCGGTTGGTAAAACCGAGCAGGAGCTCAAGGCCGAAGGCGCTAACTACAAGGTCGGCACCTTCCCGTTTGCGGCCTGTGGTCGCGCCTTGGCATCCAACGACTCAGAGGGGTTAGTCAAGATGATCGCTTGTGCAGATACCGATCGCGTACTTGGGTGTCATATTGTGGGACCTAGCGCCGCCGACTTGGTACAGCAAGTTGTTATTGCGATGGAGTTTGGATCCAGCGCTGAAGATCTGGCTTTGACGGTATTTGCGCACCCAACGGTTTCTGAAGCTGTGCATGAAGCAGCGCTTGCCGTAGATGGGCACGCGATACACATCGCTAATCGCAAAAGGCGGTAACATGACTTTTTTGATACGTAATAACGGATAATAACACCTCACAAACGCGGCGAGAAAATTCGCCAAACTATAGACAAGTAAGGACAGTGAAACTATGAATCTTCACGAATACCAAGGTAAGCAGCTGTTTGCGCAGTACGGTTTGCCCGTGTCAAAGGGCTACGCCGTAGATACACCTGAGGAGGCTGTGGCCGCTGCCGAGAAAATTGGCGGAGACATGTGGGTAGTTAAAGCGCAAGTGCACGCCGGTGGCCGCGGTAAAGCAGGTGGCGTTAAGTTGGTCAAGACAGCAGATGAAATCGCCGCGTTCGCCAAACAGTGGTTGGGACAGCGGTTGGTGACTTATCAAACAGACGAAAACGGCCAGCCAGTGTCTAAAATTTTGGTTGAGTCATGCACTGACATCGCCGAAGAGCTTTATCTGGGTGCTGTGGTTGATCGTAGCTCTCGTCGCATTGTTTTCATGGCTTCAACCGAAGGCGGCGTCGAGATCGAGAAAGTTGCAGAGGAAACGCCTGAAAAAATCCTTCGCGCGATCATCGATCCTTTGGTTGGACCCCAGCCATTTCAGGGCCGTGAGTTGGCCTTCAAGCTGGGGCTACAGGGCGATCAAATTAAGCAGTTCGTCAAAATTTTTATGGGTTTAGCGACGATGTTCCAAGAAAAAGACTTGGCGCTGATCGAAATCAATCCTCTGGTTATCACTGAAGAAGGTAATCTTCACTGTCTAGACGCAAAGCTCGGTGTCGACAGCAACGCTATGTATCGTCAAAAAGCCTTATCGGAAATGCACGACCCCAGCCAAGAAGATGAACGTGAAGCCCATGCCGCCCGATGGGAGCTCAATTACGTTGCCCTAGACGGCGATATAGGCTGCATGGTGAACGGTGCCGGTTTGGCCATGGGTACCATGGATATCGTTAAGTTGCACGGCGGTGCGCCAGCCAACTTCCTAGATGTGGGTGGTGGTGCGACCAAAGAGCGCGTATCCGAGGCGTTCAAAATTATTTTGTCAGACGAAAATGTTAAGGCCGTACTCATTAATATTTTTGGCGGTATTGTTCGTTGCGACTTGATCGCTGAGGGCGTCATTGGTGCAGTTGAAGAGATTGGTGTGAAAGTGCCTGTGGTAGTTCGTTTAGAGGGCAATAATGCTGAGCTTGGACAACAAGTATTGGCGGAATCTGGTTTGAACATCATTGCGGCAACGAGCTTGACTGATGCCGCAGAACAAGTGGTTGCTGCAGCGAAAGGGGTTGCCTAATGAGTATTTTAATTAACAGTGAAACCAAAGTGATTTGTCAGGGCTTCACGGGCTCACAGGGTACATTCCATTCCGAGCAAGCAATTGCGTACGGCACCAAAATGGTGGGCGGCGTGACTCCGGGGAAAGGAGGTCAAGAACATCTTGGACTACCCGTATTCAATACCGTTGCAGATGCCGTAGAAGCGACCGGTGCTGAAGCTTCGGTGATATATGTGCCCGCGGCTTTTTGCAAGGACTCTATTCTCGAGGCAGCCTTCGCGGGCATTAAGCTTATCGTGTGTATTACGGAAGGTATACCAACCTTGGACATGTTAGACGCTAAAGTTAAGTGCGATGAGTTAGGCGTGCGCTTGATCGGCCCTAACTGCCCGGGTGTAATTACGCCAGGGGAGTGTAAAATTGGTATCATGCCTGGCCACATTCACTTGCCGGGTAAGGTAGGTATTGTCAGCCGTTCGGGCACCCTGACATATGAGGCGGTCAAACAAACAACTGATGCCGGCTTTGGTCAGTCGACTTGTGTCGGTATTGGCGGCGACCCGATTCCTGGCTCTAACTTTATTGATATCCTTGAGATGTTCGAAAAAGACCCTGCTACCGAAGCCATCGTTATGATCGGCGAAATTGGTGGCACTGCAGAAGAAGAAGCCGCGGCCTATATTAAAGCTAATGTCACTAAGCCCGTTGTGTCTTACATCGCTGGCGTTACTGCGCCCAAAGGCAAGCGTATGGGGCATGCAGGGGCGATCATTAGTGGTGGCAAAGGGACTGCAGACGAAAAGTTCGCCGCGCTTGAAGACGCGGGCGTCACTACTGTTCGTTCGTTAGCTGATATCGGGATGGCCTTGAAAGAGCGCACGGGCTGGTAAGAAGTCCTAGCAAAAAAAACGCCGGCCAAGCGCCGGCGTTTTTTTTGCTTGAACTTTCTAGCACCGCCCCCATATCTATGACACCGAAACAGCTGAGCAAAGGAGTTAAACTATGTCCGAGACCGCAAGAGAAACGTTAGGTTTTCAGACCGAAGCCAAGCAACTGTTACAGTTGATGATCCACTCTTTGTATTCGAACAAAGAAATCTTTCTGCGTGAACTTATATCCAATGCGTCGGATGCTATCGACAAGCTGCGATTCGAGTCACTCGATCAGGAAAGTTTGTTAGAGGGGCAGGGTGAATACGCCATTCATGTTAGCGTCGATAAAGATGCCAAAACGCTTACTATTTCCGATAACGGGATCGGCATGACTCGCGATGAAGCCATTGAGCATCTTGGTACAATCGCAAAATCGGGAACTGCTAATTTTATGGCGTCGCTGACGGGCAACCAGAAAAAAGACGCGCAATTAATTGGGCAGTTTGGAGTGGGTTTTTACTCGGCGTTCATTGTGGCTGATAGGGTGGAAGTTCATAGTCGACGCGCGGGTAGCGCAGCTGCAGAGGGAGCCTTGTGGATCTCTCAAGGCGAGGCTGATTTTACCATTGAATCGAAAGAAAAAGACTCACGTGGCACCTCTATTACGCTTTATTTAAAAGACGACTGCGCTGATTTTGCTGACGATTGGCGTGTGCGTAGCGTCATCAAAAAGTACTCTGATCATATCTCTGTTCCAGTGATGATGGCTGCGGTTGAAGATGCCGAAACCGAAACCGAAACCGAAAGCGAAAGCGAATCGCCTGCTTGGGAAGCCATTAATGAAGCAACTGCGTTATGGACTCGCCCTAAAGCGGAAATTACGGCTGAAGAATACCAATCTTTCTACAAGCATATTTCGCACGATTTTGACGATGCGCTGACCTGGAGTCACAACAAGGTTGAGGGCAAGCTGGAATACACCAGCTTGCTGTACGCACCCAAGAATGCCCCCTTCGATTTGTGGAATCGTGACATGGCGCGCGGATTAAAACTGTATGTAAAGCGCACGTTTATCATGGATGAAGCCGAGCAGTTTCTGCCCTTATATTTGCGCTTTATCAAGGGCGTAGTGGACTCCAACGACTTACCCTTGAATGTCTCTCGCGAGATTTTGCAGAAGGACGGGGCGGTGGAAAGCATGCGTTCGGCGCTTACAAAGCGTGTGCTAGATATGCTAACGAAATTGGCAAAAGGAGACGAGTACCAGCAGTTTTGGTCGACCTTCGGTCCTGTTATTAAGGAAGGGCTGGGAGAAGATTTTGCCAATAAAGACAAAATTGCCAAGCTTCTGCGGTTTAGCACTACTCACATTGATTCAGATACTCAAGACCAGTCCTTCGAGGAATACCTGGGCCGCATGAAGCCTGAGCAAGATAAAATTTATTATGTTTTTGCGGAAAACCATAACACCGCAAAACGGTCGCCCCATCTCGAATTCTTCCGTAAAGAGGGAATAGAGGTTTTGATTTTGAGCGATCGTATCGATGACTGGGCGATGATGCAGTTGGGCGAATACCAAGGCAAAAAATTGCAGGACGTAGCGAAAGGCGATCTGTCGCAGCAAAGCGACGAGGCGAAAAAGGCACAAGAAGCACTAGAGCAATCGTCAGAAAGTTTGGTGGAGCGGATGAAAGCGGTGTTGTCTGAGCAGGTGGAATCGGTCCGTCCCTCCGCCCGATTGACCGAGTCACCCACATGCTTGGTTGTTGGGGATTTTGATATGGGCGCTCAAATGCGGCGAATCATGGAAGCAGCCGGCCAGACAGTTCCCAAAACGAAGCCTGTGCTAGAGATAAACCCCGAGCACCCTTTGCTGAAAATGCTTGACACTGAAGTCGACGAAGACAAGTTTAATGATTTGGCGACGATTTTGTTCGAGCAAGCGCAGTTAGCTGAAGGTGGTCAGCTGGAAGATCCAGCAGCCTACGTTCAACGACTTAATGCGCTGTTGCTGAAATTAAGTGCTTGAACCCGTGAGACCGCCAAGCATTAGGGCGCGTTGTCGCCCTAATAGCTTTTTGGTGATTTTGTCCCAAGTTGATTACACTGTAGCTAATATTGAGTTGGAGTGGGCATGCAGAAGTTTATAGGCATATGCGTCATGGCGTTTGCACCACTTGTTGTTGCTGACCAGAGCGAGTTTACTGATCTCTTGTCTTCTCCACACGCGCGGCTAGTGAGTGAGTTCGACGAGTACGTTACTGATCGTGAAATTGGCTTGGACGCACTGCAAAAGCGGCTTGGACATTGGGGCTTTGAAAATAGTATTCGTGTAAACGCCAACTTGCGGGAAGCCATCTATCAAATTGTCGATGGTTATAGCGCCGCCGAGCTTTTGCAACATCACGTTCAAATATTTCAAGATTCAGGCGCTCTGGTCACCTTATTTGAATGTGAGGGCCGAGATTGCGGTCGTTCTGTGCAGTGGGCCAATCGTGTGTTTGGTCAACGACTTTTGTACGGTCAAGACAACGATCAGCGGTATTGGGTTGGGAAGTCGAGTGCGCAAGAGCCAAGCCTCTATGTCGCCTACAGTGCTTACCGAACTGAGAATCGCCAGTATTTAGTAGTGCAACGTTACCTGCTGGACTCGGCGTTAGAGTAAATTAAGTCTAAAGTCGAGTTGACAACAAGGCTAAAAACTCATCTCGCGTTGACTGCTGTGTCTGAAAGCTGCCAAGCATAGCTGAGGTTTTCATCGCGCTATTTTGTTTCTGAACACCACGCATCATCATACACATATGCCGCGCCTCAATAATAACGCCAACCCCTTCCGCGCCCGTAACGTTGGCAATGGTATTAGCGATTTGTGTGGTTAACTGTTCTTGAATTTGCAGGCGACGCGCGAATACATCGACAATTCGTGCAATTTTAGATAACCCGATGACCTGACCCTGCGGGATATAACCGACGTGACATTTGCCAATAAACGGTAGCAGGTGGTGCTCGCATAGAGAATACAGCTCTATGTCTTGTACAATGACCATTTCACTTGAGTCAGAGGGAAATAGCGCGTTGTTGACAACTTCATCTACCGACTGCTGATAGCCTCGAGTTAAAAATTTAAAAGCGTCTGCGGCACGTTTTGGCGTATCTTTTAGTCCTGGTCTCTCCAGATCTTCGCCAATCTCGTTTATGATGCTCGCAAATTTATCCTGCACGTGGCTACCTCTAACTAATATCGAGCGGCAATCGTAGCAGGGCATCGTGCAAAAACCAAACAGAGGTTGCGTTGATATGTTGATTGCGGGGGGACAGACTGTCTTGACGTGCATCGAAACGTTGGATCAAAGATTTCAAGAAGCGGATTTGTTTTACGGTCACGGTTCGGACAGCAGCTGGGACGAGGCGGTATTCCTGGTGCTAAGCGCTTGTGATATGCCCCTAAACTCGGGGGATGAGGTAGCCAACGTGACGATCACTGCCTCTCAAGCAGCCCGAGTGAACGATTGGAGCCGTCAACGCGTCGTCGAGCGCAAACCCTTGCCCTACGTCACCGGCAAAGCGTGGTTGGGCGGAACCGAGTTTATTTGTGACAAGCGGGCCCTGGTGCCTCGTTCTCCGTTAGCCGAGATTATCCTAAAGGGCTTTCAACCATGGTGCCATAGTCTGCCCACTCGACGTATTCTAGATTTATGCTGTGGAGGGGGTAGTTTGGGTATTTTGGCGGCTTTGACCCATCAAGAGGCCCATGTGGTTCTGGCTGATATCGATGAAGACGCTTTGGCTCTGGCTGAGCTCAATATCGCCAAGCATCAACTTGAGCGAAGAGTTCAAAGTGTGCGCTCAGATGTACTTGGCTCGGTTCCACTTCAGCGCTATGACATCGTGATATGCAATCCACCTTACGTTGATACTGAAGATATGTCTAACCTGCCGCCTGAGTATTTGCATGAACCGAATATTGCTTTGGCCTCGGGCGACGATGGCTTAGACTTTACTCGCCAATTGCTGGCTCAATTACCTGAGTTTTTGCATTCCGAGAGCTTGGTTTTTTTAGAACTCGGCAATAGCTGGGAACACTTCGAGAACTTGTTTCCAAAAAACCCAATTACCTGGCTCGAGTTCGAGAATGGCGGCTGGGGCGTTTGCGTATTGACCAATGCAGAAGTTGAAGAACTTGCGCGCGCCTTAGCGTAGTTAGGTATAATGTAGCCCTTTGCGTAATTAGAGTCGTTTATGTCTGGAAATACAATCGGAAAACTCTTCACCGTTACTACGTTTGGCGAAAGTCATGGACCTGCCATCGGTTGCGTGATTGACGGCTGTCCTCCGGGCCTATCTATTACATCAGAAGACTTGCAACGAGATTTGGATCGACGTAAACCTGGAACGTCACGTTACACGACGCAGCGTAAAGAGGACGACGAGGTCGAAATACTTTCGGGTGTCTTCGAGGGCAAGACCACAGGTACGTCGATTGGATTGTTAATCCGCAACAAAGATCAAAAGTCCAAAGACTACTCTAAAATTGCAAATACCTTTAGACCTGCTCACGCTGATTACACCTACCAACAGAAGTATGGTCATCGAGATTATCGCGGCGGTGGACGTTCATCTGCTCGTGAAACCGCGATGCGCGTTGCGGCGGGAGGCATTGCAAAAAAATACCTCGAAGAGGCGTTTGGGGTAACAATCCAGGGGTATTTGGCGCAATTGGGACCAATTAAGGCGGAACAGGTTCAGTGGGATACGATCGAGACCAATCCATTTTTTTGTCCGGACCCTAGTAAAATTGAAGCACTAGAACAGTTCATGCAAAGACTTAACAAGCAGGGCGACTCAGTGGGTGCTCGCATTAATGTGGTAGCACGCGGACTGCCACCCGGCTGGGGTGAACCCGTTTTTGACAGATTAGATGCTGACATAGCGCATGCAATGATGGGTATTAATGCGGTGAAAGGTGTTGAAATTGGTGATGGCTTCGCGGTGGTAGAACAGCTAGGCACCGAGCATCGTGATGAGTTGAGCCCGAGTGGATTTAGATCTAATCACGCGGGTGGCGTACTTGGTGGGATTTCATCGGGTCAGGATTTGATTGTCAGTATGGCACTCAAGCCCACGTCCAGTATTAGAATTCCGGGAGAATCCATCGATATAGAAGGCCAATCTACCGAACTTATTACCACCGGTCGGCATGACCCTTGTGTCGGTATTCGTGCGACACCCATCGCCGAGGCCATGTTGGCGATTGTTTTGGTAGATCATGCTTTGCGTCATCGCGGTCAGAACGCAGAGACCAGTTCTACGACCCCTGTGATTACGCGCTAAAATGGCGCGTGCGGTAAGTATTCCACACGCACGTTTGTCAGGTTATTACCTTTTCTATTTTGGTATCCTAGGGATTCTACTGCCTTTTTGGCCGCTTTATTTGTCAGATCTCGGGCTCAGCATTGCCGAGATTGGTACCTTGATGGCGGTCCTGATGATGACCCGTATTGTGTCGCCCATGCTGTGGGGGCGTATTGGCGATCGTATGTCGCGTCGAATGCGGGTGGTTCAGTGGGGTAGCTTCGCCGCCGCCGTCTGCTTTGCGGGTGTATTTTTACGAACCGATTATCAATGGTTGCTGTGGATTGTTGCCGGCTATAGCTTTTTTTGGAATGCGGTTTTGCCTCAGTTTGAGGTGGTTACCCTTCGTTACCTAGGAGAACAGCATCACCGCTACAGTCAAATTCGCGCCTGGGGCTCGGTTGGCTTCATAGGTGCAGCAATGGGTTTGGGTTGGTATTTCGATATCGCGTCAATAACACATGTTCCTATTGTGCTGCTGGTTTGCTTCGTGGCTCTATGGCTCTTGGCGATAAGCATACCTGGGGTTGAAAAACCGCTTCAGAACAACCACGCTCCACCACCCATATCTTTGTTATTCAATAAAAACGTTATTGGCTTTATCGTTGCTGGTTTGTTAATGCAACTCGCCCATGGTCCTTATTACACCTATTTTTCGTTGTTTGTGGAGGACGCAGGTTATAGCAAGCAATCTACAGGCTTCTATTGGGCCCTGGGTGCGATTAGTGAAACACTTTTGTTTCTTGTCATGCACAAAATTCTGCCAAAAACGGGTACCTATCGTTTGTTTCAGTTTGCCCTTTGGTGTTCCGTAGCCCGTTGGATACTGCTGGATTACTGGGTGACGAGCGCAGGTGCTTTATTTTTTATTCAGATCATGCATGCAGGTACTTTTGGCGCCTTTCACGCTGCTAGTATAGACTTTTTGCGCCGTTACGTGCCCGAGGGACTTTCGGGTCAGGGGCAGGCACTGTATAGCATGTTTTGTTATGGCGTAGGTGGCGCCTTAGGGAGCTTGTTGAGTGCCTGGTTGTGGCCACTGAGTCCTTCGTATGCCTTTGCCATGGCAAGCGGGGCAAGTTTACTAGCGGTTTTTATTGCGTACATGACGATGAACAAATCATGACTAATAGATCAAGGCGCGCCCGCAGGGCATTCAAAACGTTTTTTCTAGGCTTGTTTGCAACCATCGCTTTGTTGTGGGGAGCCAATCATTTAATTGGCGTCGAATGGACTTCTCTGCTGCGCTGGTTAGGCATTAGCGTCTTGGCGCTAGGAATGGTTATCTTTTGCGCCGGTGTGTCGGTCTTCCTGTATCAAAAGTTCTTAAAACCACGCCGCTAATGCCAATTAAATATCACGGTAGTCGATATCAATCTCAACTGTCATATCTTCGGCAATGAAATCTAGGGCTGATTCAAGCTCTAGGCGATCTTGGTCTTGTGAAAAGCTAATATCGATAGTTGCTTGAAACAGCGGTTCGTTAGTCATTGGTGCCGGAACGATATCCGAGTTGAGTTTTAGCATGTTGATATTGCGTCGCGAGAAAGCCTGCGAAATTTCCCGAATAATGCCTGGGCGATCAGGCCCAATTATCGACAAAGATGCCTCGGTAGCGGGAACACTCGAGCTCTCAGCAGGACTTACTCTTACGCTTAACCCTGTGCTTGAAAGAGCCTTTAATTGCTCCGCCAAAGCATCCGCGTTAGCTATTGGTAACGTGATTAACACGATGCCTGCGAATTTTCCCGCTAGGTGAGTCAACTGACTGGTTTGCCAGTTGCCTTCATTGACAGCTACGCAACTGGCTATGGCGTCTACTAATCCTGGTTTGTCGTCGCCGATGATGCTAAGAAGGAATGGTTTCGTCATGCTACTTATCCACATGCTGTGATAAAGCCGTTATAGTAGGTGTATTGTTTAAAATGTGCAAAAACTAAGGAGCAGTCAATGCAAATGTTCAAAACTTTTAGACGCGCAGTATTTATGTGGGTGGCACTTGTCATTGTTGCGCTGGGTGCTCCCGTTCAGGCCTCGAGTCCTTGGCAAGTCGCACTGCAGGGTGAGCACCGGAGCGAAGCTGCCAAGGCGCGCGATGTCTATCGCCACCCACGAGAGACGCTGGAATTTTTTGGAGTGACCCCCAGTAGTACTGTGCTTGAAATGTATCCAGGTGGCGGTTGGTACACTGATGTATTAGCGCCTGTGCTCGCGGAAAACGGCACTTTGTACGCCGCGCACATGGGGGTTAACGAATCAAATTATGCGCGCCGAGCCTTGGGTGGTTTTTTGTCGAAACTTGGGGCAAATGGCGATCTGTATAAAGCAGTAACGGTGACCGCTTTTAATCCTCCTGTTGATGTTGAGGTGGCACCACCCGAGAGTGTGGATGTGGCTTTAGCAATTCGAAACATACACTCTTGGATTCGTTTGGCGACTTTGGAAACCGCTCTGACATCGATATATGATGCGTTAAAACCGGGCGGCATTTTTGGGGTCGTGCAGCATCGGGGCAAACTTGGCATGAGTGAGCAAGAGATGAAAGACACAGGTTACGTCGATCCTGAGTACTTGATTGGGCTGGCCGAATTAATCGGTTTTGAATTGGAAGCACAGTCTGAAGTGAACGCCAACCCAGGTGACACTAAAGACTACGAGACTGGCGTTTGGACCCTGCCTCCTTCTTATCGGCTGGGTGATCAAGATCGATCCAAGTATGAGGCTATAGGTGAAAGTGACCGCATGACCTTGAAGTTCGTGAAACCCATGAATTAACAGCGATGCAGATCGATGCGAGGGGCCTATGGTGCCCGGAGCCCATTATGCTGTTACACAAAGCAGTGGAAGACGCGGACATTGGTGAGCAGATTAAGCTGTTCACCACTGACCCTGCCGCTTTGCGGGACGTTCCCAAGTTTTGTCGGTTTTTGGGATTTCATTTGGCGTCTCAAATAAATCGAGGTGACCACACTGAGTTTGTGATTCGGATTGACGCTTGATAATCAGTACTGATATAGAGGACGTTTTTAACACCGGTGTGGGGTTGCACTACAAAACTCTGTTAAAGGGAGGAGTGGGCGAGCCCGTTTACCAAGCACCCATGTTAAAGGAACATCATGCAATTATTTGGTATCGGGCGGACTATGTTCGCAGCGCTTTGCATGAGTTGGGTCATTGGTGCGTGGCAGGTCCGGCCAGGAGAAATCTCGATGATTATGGCTATTGGTATGCGCCAGATGGTCGTTCGCCAGAACAGCAACGCTTGTTTTTTCAGGTGGAAGTCAGGCCACAAGCAATTGAACGTTTGTTTTGCGAAGCGTTAGGCCTACCATTTGAGGTCAGCGTCGATAATCTAAGTGGGAGTAGTGCAGAGAGCGACATCAAAGCGTTTGATGCCGAAGTGGAGCGGACAGCAGGACAACTGCTAAAGCAGGGTCTGTGTGTTCGTGCAAAGTCCATACTCGAAGCTTTGCGCTCGTTCAAAAAATCAATGAGGCGATAGGTTAATAGACGCGTGCTAAACATTGTGGCTGACCAAAATATTCCCTTAGTCAAAGAGCTTTTTAAATCTGTTGGCCGGGTGACATTAGTAGATGGTCGAGCCTTGTGCGCGACCCAAGTAACCGACGCTGATGTTCTGTTAGTGCGATCTGTAACACCCGTTAACGAGCGGTTACTAGCCGGTAGTAGGGTGCAGTTCGTGGGTTCAGCGACAGCCGGTTACGACCATCTTGACTTGGCGTATTTGGCGCAGCGCAATATCCCTGTTGCCCTAGCGTCAGGAGCAAACGCTGAATCCGTGGTCGAATATGTACTTGCAGCCATTTGCTCGCAGCCCGATTTTCTGACAGGCCTGTTAAATGGCGGTGTGCTAGGTGTCGTGGGTTACGGCCATGTTGGTAAGCGTTTAGTAGAAGTAGCAACTTGTTTGGGTATGAACGTTTTGGCCTATGATCCCTTTGTAGATTGCGGAGCTTACGGCACAGATCTCGACCGGGTATTAAAGTGCGACGTAATATCTTTACACTGTGAGCTGACTCATAACGGGCCGTTCCCTAGTCGACACCTTCTGAACCAAGCCCGCTTAGATCATCTTGTTGGGGGGCAGCTGCTGATTAACGCTTCCAGAGGAGGTGTGATTGACAACAGCGCTTTACTTAAACGTTTACACCAAGACAATCCGCCAACAGTGGTTCTAGACTGTTGGGAGAGCGAGCCCAAAATTTGTGAGGCTTTGGCTTCGATGGTGTCGATCGCGACGCCTCACGTCGCCGGTTACAGTTACGACGGCAAGGCTAGAGGAACCATGATGTTGCGGGATGCCTTGGGAAAGAGCCTTAACCGCTCTTTGAACAGTTTCAAGTTTGATAGTGACGTTTTTTTAGATGTGGACGGTTCAGGCGAGCTTTCCACAGTTATTTCCGATCTAATCGCCAGCGTGTATCGTATCGAGACCGATGATGCCGAGTTGCGCTCGGCTTTGGCGAAAGCGAATTCAGCCAGTGATGGTGAATGGTTCGACCGACTTCGGCGCAACTACCCGATTAGGCGTGAGTTAATGGGAGCAACCCTTGTTGCTGAGCAATTCACCGACACTGTCCAAACTTTGGGGCGATGTTTTCGCTTAGAACTAATTCAAAGGAATGATTGATGGATGACGAAACGATTGATTGGCGCGCCAAGCTCAGCCCTGAAGCGTATCGGGTTTGCTGTCAAAAAGGTACCGAACGTCCATTTACTGGGGCGTTCTGGGATCATTCAAGCGTTGGCACTTATCAATGTGTGTGTTGTGACACTCCCTTGTTTCGCAGCGACACTAAATTCGATGCTGGCTGTGGATGGCCTAGTTTTTTCGAGCCGCTACGCGATGGCGTTATTCGAGAAGCTAGGGATACCTCGCACGGGATGATTCGCATCGAGGTGATGTGCGATCATTGTGGCGCACACTTGGGGCACGTCTTTCCTGATGGGCCGCCGCCGACAGGCTTACGTTATTGTATCAATAGTGTTTCACTCTCTTTTCAAAATTAGGCGTGTTAGAATTTTCTAAAACCCTTATGCTAATGAAAAAGATTGGATGTACCCGTAATGAAACTGCGTTACTTTAGCGCCGCGCTCGTGGTCTTGCTTGCATCAGCAGAGGTGCACGCTACCGGCATGGCGCCGGCAAGCGGCTGGCAGGTAAATTTCTTCACCCACGCCAACTCCATTCAGAGAGAAGAGAAGGCAACAAAAAGGGAAGAATTCACCCTGGGTGAATCGACTTTGTTTGTGGCCACCAGTCTGGGCAATCGGTGGTCAGCCTTGACCGAAATCACATACCAACCGGCCCTTTACCGGGACGACACGGTAAAGGTAGAGCGTTTACAGCTGCGTTATGAATTAGATGACGAGCAATATTTCGTGATCGGAAAAATTCATACGCCGATGAATTACTGGAACGATACCTACCATCATGGCCGCGTCTTTTTCCCCACGATTTACCGACCCTTGGCGTTTGAACGCTTCATCCCCATACACGATATTGGTTTGCGCTGGGGTGGTCGCGGGATTGGTAACAGTGACGTGTTCTTCGACTTGGTGCTAGGTTCAGGTATTAGCGCGGAGTCAGAACATGAATTCTTTGGTAATGGAGTAAAGTCCGCTACGGCATCTATTGGTTTCTACCCCACGGAAGATTGGTCCGTGCAGGTCGGGTATTACACTGACACTTTGATTGATCACGAAACGTTACCCGGTAACTCGATGCATGCAATGCCCATGCCCGGCGATACAGGGCAAAACCTAGACTACGAGCTATTCGCATTCTCGTCTCAATTCGAGAACGATAAGATTCGAGCCTTGACTGAGCTTTCAGTTAACAGAACAGAAACGTCAGATTGGAATTATTCAATTTTTCAGTACGGCGGCTACAAAGTGAATCCCGACTTGTCTATTTATGCCTATTACGACATTACGTCGGTAGAAGATGGTGGTGTTCACTTTGCGCAGGGTGAAGAGGTCAAAGCAGGAATTGGCGTTAGCTACTTCTTCGCCACTGCTGCTGTTGTTAAAATGGAATTAATTGAACATGAAAACGATATCTTGCCAGATTCCAAGGATGGTATTGAACTTCGTATGCAAATAGCGGTAGGTTTTTAAGCCATGCTCTACCGGCGAGTCAACCAGCGGTTGGCCACTCACGTTGGATGTTTGATGGGTGCCTGTTTGCTTGGGCTCTTGGTGCCGGGCAGCGTTGCGGTTGCTGACATTTATGTGGTCGCAGCTAAAAACACCAAGGGAAGTGTTAACTCTGTTAACGTCAGTGAAATCATTACCGGCAAGCAGCGAAAATGGGAGGATGGCTCTCCCATCATCGTTGTCTTGCCAAGTAAAGACTCGCCGCATTTTCAAACCGTAGGCAGCCACTGGTTCAATGGCTCTGGCCCAGCAATGCAACGGCACTGGCTCCGCTTGGTATTTAGTGGTAGAGCGAACGTGCCTATCTATGCCAAAAGCGATGCCGAGGTCTTGGCGATCTTGGATCAAACCGAGGGTGCTGTCGGGGTCATCAAGGATGCGCCGCCCGAGGCATACCAAGTGCTGTCAGTAGTCGATTAATGAAACCACGATCTATTGCCCTGAAACTCAGCATACCGGTTCTTCTGGGTGTTTTGTTTTTGGTTGCTTTGTTGTTGGTTATCGTCCCTAACCAGCAACAGCGAATACTGACGCAAAATTTGAACTCCGAGCTCGAGAGCATTGCCGCGGCGTTGGTGATCAGCATCCAGTTTGCGATAGAGCAAGAAGATCTTGGCCTGCTCGGGCAAGTGAATGGTTTTATGCAAGATAACCAAGAAGTTAGCGTTGCTGGTGTCTACTTGCTAGAGGCGGGTCGTGAGCAGCTTGTGGCCGAATTTCCGCCTAATGTTGGGTTAGAGCAACAGCTAAACTCAGGCTCCGACGATTATTTCTTAGTACGTCTACCTTTTCAGGCGGGCGGACTATCTGGACGCGTTTTAGTAGGTTCTGAGCGCCAAAAGTTACAAACCAATATCTGGCGCGTGCAGTTGCCCTTGTACATTTCTTTTGCGTGTTTGGCCTTGGTGTTTGGCTGGGTTTTTATCAACTTAAATCGTGGCGTTGTCAGCCCATTATTGCGCTCCGCAACCATTGCAAACCGTTTGGGTGCGGGAAATCTTGAGGTTGATATTCCTATTGACCGCGACAATCGAGAAGTTAATTCACTGACAACTGCACTGGTTGAATTACGGGACAACTTGGTCGCGGCCAATATCGCCCACGACACGCTTTTGCGTGATCTCGAGAGCCAGGTTGCAACTCGAACCTCCGAGCTAAATCAAACGCTGGGCGAGTTAAATGAAAGTTTCAACCGGCTCAATGTGGTCTTGGGTGCGGTCAACGCTTTGGTCTGGACTTTTGATCGAATCAAGGATGTGTTTCATTTTACCGGCGCAACCGATGATTTATCGAATATTGGGCTTGATGATAATTCAAACCTAACCGTTGAACAGATATTGCTAAAGGTTCATCCCAGCGAGCGGGATCGACTAGTAGAAACATTTTCGGCCTATTTGCTCGAAGGGTCCGAACTGGACGAGCAGGTTCAACTTGAAGTCTCTCGGGGTCATTACCGCTGGTTCCACTTAACCGGTGTGCCAATATTGCCAGGCGCAAATCGTGAGGAACCAGCGCTCGGGTCGATGATCGACATGGACGATAGGATTCGTCAAGAGCAGCGCATATGGCAAATGGCCCATTCCGACGAGCTTACGGGTACCGGCAATAGGACTCGTTTTACAATGGCGTTTGATGAAGCTTTTACCACAGGTGTGTCGGGCACCTTAATGCTGACTGATATCAACGACTTTAAGCTCATTAACGACACCAAAGGGCACATTGTGGGTGATCGGGTACTAGTCGCTTTTGCTGAAACGCTAAAGCGCCATCTGCCAACGAACGCCACTGTCGCTCGGCTGGGCGGCGATGAGTTTGGTGTGATTACGATGCCTGAGCTGTCAGCAGACAAGCTAGCAACCTTGTTCCACGCGCTAACGGACTAGTTAAGTAGACGGCCAGATTTTGGCTTGGAGGCGCCGATCTCGATCAGCCTTGGAGCTGCGCAATTTCCCGTACATGGCAATGACCTTGAATCGGTAATGCATTGCGCGGATATCGCCATGTATCATGCCAAGCAAAATAAGTTAGGTGGTAGCGCGTGGTCTATTTTTTACGAGGGAATGGATGCAGCAAGACTGACCCGCAACGCTCTTCGAGCCCGCATCGATCAGGCGCTGACGAACCGAGAGTTGGAAGTATGGTATCAACCTGTTTGGGACGATGAGCAGGGGGTTTTTCGTCGGTGCGAAGCACTGTTGCGCTGGCCTGATGAATCGATCTCTATTCAAGAGGTCATTGACGCGGCAGAAAAAAGTGAGTTGATTCTGCGACTTGGTGAGTTTGTGGTAGACGAGGTTTGCTCATTTTTGGCGAATTCAAGTGCGGCGCAAGCTAACCTAGTGGTGTCTATCAATATTTCCCCCGTACAGTTCCATTATCAAAATCTGGAACATCTAATTTCGGACGCCTGCAAGCGCCATAAGCTAAACCCTAGTCGATTAATGATAGAAATTACCGAGCGGACTACGATCGAGAACGTAGAACTCGCCGGCAAAGTACTTAGTTCACTGAAACAACTTGGCGTAGATCTAGCCTTAGACGATTTCGGTACGGGTTACTCGAGTTTAAGTATATTGCACACGCTTGAAATCGACTGGATTAAGATAGATCGCCGCTTCGTTCAAAATATCCATGCCGACAAAAATAGCTATCAAATTGTGAACGCCCTGATGAGCATGGCACACGCGCTTGATATTCGAGTCATTGCCGAAGGGGTTGAGACAGACGAGGAACATGCCACCTTGCGTTCGCTTGGCGTAACACGCCTACAGGGTTACTACCACGCTCGACCTATGCCCAAAGACCAGCTACTGGCGTTTCTAAGTGCTTAACAAGGAAGTGTTTTTCTGGAGCGGGAAACCGGGTTCGAACCGGCGACCTCAACCTTGGCAAGGTTGCGCTCTACCAACTGAGCTATTCCCGCGAGAGATCACTGGAGCTTGATTAAGTGGCGTCCCCTAGGGGGTTCGAACCCCTGTTCCCGCCGTGAAAGGGCGGTGTCCTAGGCCACTAGACGAAGGGGACGCAAAGGACTTAACCAAGTGGCGCGCATTGTAGGTAGCGGGCGGGATTGAGTCAAGCGAAAGTCGTCGAGTTATTGTAATTTTTTTAAAGATTCTTTGGCGTGCTCCCAATCAAAAGTTTTTCTCTGTGCGAGGGCCTCAAACCTCATTTCGTCTAAGGCCTGATAGGCTGCGATTTCCTCGTCCGGCATGAAATGCAAGCAATCCCCGCCCAGAAAGTAAAGCACATCTCGAGGGAACAGAGGCGCCATATCGGTGTAGTGTGTAAATAGCGCAATCACCTGTTGGGTAACAAGGTTGTAATCGATAGGCCTCTCTTCGCAGGTTGCGGAGGTCTTCAGCAACCAATCCATAAAGGGGTGTTCCGAGTGCAAAGCTTGTGCCTTAGTGGTCAGCTCGGCTAAAAAACCTGTGAGTTGGTGTAAAAGTCGAATTTCGTAGTCAGATTGATTCATGTTAGGTCGTTTATCGTTGCTGAAACCGTTACAATGCGCACTCGCTTTTTCATAGACGAGGCCCCTGCGCTTTATGGTACCAGCCCTAGCGATAGAAAACCTTAGTAAAACCTACGGTAATGATTTTCAGGCCCTGAAGGGCATTAGCATGCGAGTTGAGCAAGGCGACTTTTTCGCGCTTCTTGGCCCCAATGGTGCTGGCAAGTCGACTACGATCGGCATCATTTGCTCGCTGGTGGATAAAACCGGAGGCCAGGTGAAAGTGCATGGTGTGGATATCGACCTGGATTTCGCCGGCGCAAAAAAATTCCTAGGCGTTGTTCCACAAGAGTTTAATTTTAACGTTTTTGAAAAAACCCGGGATATTTTATTAACGCAGGCAGGCTATTACGGAATTCCCCGAACCACAGCAGAAGAGCGCGCCGATCACTTTTTGAAAAAACTTGGCCTTTGGGACAAACGAGATACGGTATCTCGTATGTTATCGGGCGGCATGAAACGTCGTCTGATGATTGCTAGAGCGCTGATTCACGAACCCAAGCTTTTGATCTTAGATGAACCTACAGCTGGCGTAGATATCGAGATGCGCCGTTCAATGTGGGAGTTTTTACAAGAGATAAACGCTGCGGGCACCACCATTATTCTGACAACCCATTATCTAGAAGAAGCCGAGGCGCTGTGCCGCAACATAGCGATTATTAATCACGGCAGAATTGTCGAGAATACTTCAATGAAGTCATTAATTCGTCGGTTGCATAAAGAGGTATTTATTTTAGATTGCGGCGATGCTTTGCCAGAAGACATTGCGGTACCGGGTTTCGTAACACGAAAGCTAGACTCTCACACACTTGAGGTGGAAGTCGAAAAAGGTCAAGACCTTAACGGGGTGTTCAATAGTTTGAGCCAGCAGGGCGTGTGCGTTCAGAGCATGCGCAACAGAGCCAATCGCCTTGAGGAAATGTTTGTCAATTTAGTAGAGGTCGCTAAAGCATGAACGCTAGAGAACAATACATCGCCTTTATGACGATCCTACGAAAAGAAATTCGCCGCTACACACGAATTTGGACTCAAACTCTCTTGCCCTCGGCGATTACTATGTCGCTCTACTTTGTAATCTTTGGTTCGTTAGTTGGATCCAGAATTGGCGAAATGGGTGGCTTTACCTACATGCAGTTTGTGGTGCCAGGCTTGATTATGATGGCAATTGTCACGAATTCTTACAGCAATGTGGTTTCGTCGTTTTTCGGTTCTAAGTTTAACAACAGCATCGAGGAATTACTGGTTTCGCCCACACCAAACTATATTATCCTTTGGGGTTATATCATCGGAGGGGTAACGCGCGGATTGGCGGTAGCGGTGATTGTGACTTGCGTGGCCCTCTTTTTCACGAACCTTTCGATTTATAGTTTTCCAGTCGTTATAGGCATCGTCACCTTAACATCGGTATTGTTCGCGCTGGCGGGGTTTATCAATGCCGTATTCGCCAACTCGTTCGATGACATCTCGATTGTCCCCACCTTCGTGCTAACCCCCTTAATATATTTAGGCGGCGTGTTTTACAGTCTTGATCTGTTACCCGAATTTTGGCGAGGTGTCTCACAGTTAAACCCACTTGTTTATGTGGTTAACGCCTTTAGATATGGTGTTTTAGGTGTCTCCGATGTCAATATCGAATTTGCGTTCGGGATGATTGCGGCGTTTACGGTGGCGGCGTATCTGTATTGCATGCATTTGCTGAATAGTGGTACAAGGCTGCGCCAGTAAATAAATAGAGAGCGGTCCGACATGTCTGATGCTAAGTTCGTTTTAGGTGAAAAGGTCTCTGCTCCTACCCAATATTCGCCTGAAGTTTTATACCCCCTTGCTCGCAGTCATGCGCGCAACACCCTTGGGTACAGCAACGATATCCCAATGTTTGGCCTGGATCACTGGCACTTGTACGAATTGTCTTGGTTGAATGCGCAACAGAGCCCAGAAGTGTTTGTGGGGCGGCTAACGGTGCCCGCGCAATCCGAGTACATTGTCGAGTCTAAATCACTAAAACTGTATTTGAACTCGCTAAATTTTACGGTATTTGAATCGACCCAAAGCGCGAAGCGCACTATTAGCGACGATTTAGCCCGAATCCTTGGAGCCAGGGTTGATCTAGAACTCTTTGACGTTATGCAAAACCCTCTCTGCGGCGGAGTCCTGCAGGGCACTGATCTCGATCAGTACAAGCTGCTACCTATCACCGACGAGCCCAATCATGCAATGCTTACAGCGGCCGCAGACTCTGTGGTCAAAGCGGCTTGGTACACCCATCGGTTAAGAAGCTTGTGTCCTATCACCGCACAACCCGATTGGGCCAGCGTACAAGTATTTTGGGAAGGGCCAGATCTAAGTCCTGCATCGGTAATGCAATACTTACTAGGATATTATCGGCATCAGGAGTATCACGAACAGTGCGTAGAGCGAATTTACCTAGACTTACTTAGGCGCTTTAGCCCTACTTTTTTGTCGGTTCAGGCGTTTTATACCCGTAGAGGCGGCATCGATATCACTCCGTTTAGAAGCAATGATCCCGGCGCAAAACCCCTCGTTCGCCTAATGCGTCAGTAAATTAAAAACGTTGTTCAACGAATCCTTACGGTCAATTCTGTGGTTTAATGCGCCCTTTTTAGGGGGAAACCATGTCTGATACCTTGCCGGCTTGTCCAAAATGTTCGTCGGACTACGTTTATGTGGATGGCCCATTGTATATTTGCCCTGAATGCGCCCACGAATGGAGCGATAGCGATGCCGGTGAAGATGCCGAAGGGTTCATCGTAAAGGATGCAAACGGAAACCGTTTGGAGGAGGGCGACAATGTTACTTTAATAAAAGATCTGAAGGTCAAAGGCTCATCGTCTACCGCTAAGATTGGAACAAAGGTCAAGATTAACCGCTTGGTGAGGGGTGATCACAACATCGATTGTAAGATCGAGGGCATCGGCCCGATGATGTTGAAGTCCGAGTTTGTAAAAAAAGCCTAGTAGGCTAACTCAAAGAATCACAGTGCTCGAGCATATTTAGGTCTGGGTTATTTACGGCCGAGTGAACGCCCAGAAGGTGCATCAGAGTGTAAAAGATGTTGTCATGCGAGCTGACCTCTGACTCCTGATATGCCGCCAGGCATTCCCGTAGTTCGTTTTGATGATGGTTTGTCCATAGCCACATCGGCACATGCGTTTGCTCGGCCGGAGCAAAGCTATAGGGCAATCCGTGTAGATACACCCCAGAATCGCCAAGCGATTCACCGTGATCTGACACATACATTACAGAAACAGCGCGATTCGTAAATTGACTCGTGAGCTCCATCACTTTTGCGTTGATATAGTCACTGTATAAAATTGTGTTGTCATAGGTATTAATTAGCGCAGCTTGATCACAATTTTGTATATCACTGCGAGGGCAGTCGGGTGTGAATTTGCGATGTTCAGCAGGATAACGTCGAAAATAGGTAGGACCATGTGAACCAATTTGGTGTAGAACAATCAAGCTGTCGTGCTCGTCCAGATCCGCTAAGTGCGCCTGCAATCGGTTTAAAAGAATAGAATCAAAACAATAATCACCGTCGCACTGTGAGGGGTCCGCATCGGTTGCGATTCGTTCGTAGGATTGCCGCAGACACGTGCCCTTGCAGCTACTGTTGTTATCGATCCAGGTGACGTGAACTCCAGCATCCTGGGCTAAATCCAGTAAGTTTTGACGTTGCCTTGCTTCATTGGCAGAAAATTGCTGGCGCGATAGATCCGAAAAGATACAAGGAACAGACACGGCAGTCGCCGTTCCACAGCTGATCATGTCTTGGAAGTACAGCGGTCCGAATGGTCTTGTATATCGATTGGTGTCGCGCTGATAGCCGTTATATGCAAAATGATCGGCTCTTGCGGTTTCACCCACAATAATAATGGTGAGTCGTGGCAGACCGCTCTGGTGCAATGCCAATGTGGGATGAGCGTCCAGAGTGAGGAAGGTTTTATTGTCGTAGCTGAGTTGGTCACGCCAATAATCAAAGGTGTTGTCGACCCATTCAAATGGGATAAGCTGGCGCTTAAGCTCTGGATTATTGCGCGCGGTGGCCGCAAATTCTGCGTAGCAACTTAAGGTCAAAACGGCGGCAACGCCGAGTGAAACAGCATTGGCTGCGCCTTTAGACAAGATTTCTTGCAGCAGTGGACGGTACGTGATTTTAATCTTCATCAGCCAAAGGCTGCTCACCAAAACCAGGCAGGTCAAAATCAATACGGCAGACAATGACAGGTAGCTCGTTGCCTCTGAAGCATCGGTCTCAAAAATGTTTTGAATCATGCCGTAGTCGAAAACGACCCCGTAGCTGACTTGTGCGTAAACGACAAAACAAGATGTTATAAGCAGTAAAGCGGTAATGGGTTTCGCTACAAGCGGCCAGACCCACAAACTTGTCAGCAAATGGAGGAGCGCAAGAAGTAAACTTGGTAGCGCCAAAATAAATAACAGCGAGGTGTTTTCTGTCTCGCTAGCCGCTAGATACGTTGCTTGCAGGAATGGAGCATTGAAAACGAGCAGAAAGATCAGCGAGGTAATAAAAGTGAATTGGCTGCTGGTTAAAGAAATTTTGTTTGTCATGATCAAGTTTTATTCAATTAATTAGCGCTGTAATTTACGCATTTTTCCTTAAGCATTAATTAACAATTTCAAATCGCCTTAGCGCGGCTCATAAAAAAATCAATTCAATCGCCAGAAGCTTGTATAATAACAGGTTAATAGTGACCCAGTTTCAAGGAACTTATGTAATGCCTGCTAAGCCCCTAGACGGAATAAGAGTGATAGAAATCGGTCAGTTAGTCGCGGGACCATTTTGCGGCACTCTACTGGGGTATTTTGGTGCGGAAGTGATTAAAGTTGAGCCGCCAGGCAAAGGGGATGCCTTGCGCGGCTGGCGCTCTTTGGATGAAACGGGTACGTCTTACTGGTGGTACAGTATTGCTCGAAACAAAAAGTCGGTGACTGCGAATCTGCGCACCGAAGCAGGACGATCAGTGGTTAAGCGGCTTATTGAGTCTGCGGATGTAGTTATCGAGAACTTTCGCCCAGGCACCATGGAAAGGTGGGGGCTTGGTCCGGATGACTTTAAAGAATCGAACCCCGGTTTGGTTTACACCCGAATCTCTGGTTACGGTCAAACAGGGCCTTTGGCGACTCGACCGGGTTACGCTTCGGTGTCCGAGGCTTTTAGCGGTTTTCGGTATCTCAATGGCTTTCCGGACCGGCCACCAGTGCGCCCTAACTTGAGTATGGGAGACTCGTTAGCGGGCTTGCACGCGGCCTTTGGTACCGTGTTGGGCCTATTCCACAGAGAAAGAAACGAAGCCCCTGGTCAAGTGGTGGATATTGCTATTTACGAGTCGATGTACAACCTCATGGAATCGGTGGTGCCGGAGTATGTTGCCACTGGGGCGATAAGAGAGCCGTCAGGATCGACCTTAACTGGCATAGTGCCAACAAACACCTATCTGTGTGCTGACAATAAATACGTCGTCATTGGTGGCAACGGAGACTCGATCTACAAGCGTCTGATGCATGCAGCCGGTTACCCCGATCTAGCTGAAGATCCTCGCATGGCCGATAATGCTGGCCGCGTGGAATATGAGCCAGCCATTGACGCGGCACTTGCCGAATGGACGGCGTCGATCGGTTCACTCGAAGTGCTGCGTATTTTGTCAGAGGCCGATGTTCCATCAGGCCCGATGTACTCGGTAGAAGACATGTTGGTCGACCCGCAGTATCAAGCTCGGGGTATGTTCGAAACTGTTCAAGGTAATGACGGCGAAGTGACTATTCCGGCAATAATGCCCAAATTGGGGACAACACCCGGTGAAACCCAATGGGCTGGACCTGGCGATGTCGGAGGCGCGAGCGAAGAAGTTTATTTGGCAGCTGGTTTCTCTGAGGCAGAGTTACAGGCATTGCGCGCCGCAGGGGATATCTAAACCATGGATATAATTATCAACGAAGTGGGGCTGCGCGATGGATTGCAAAACCAACCCAAACTGGTGTCTACAGCCGATAAACTTTCGCTGTTAACACTATTAGAAAAAGCGGGCCTGAAACACATTGAGGTAGCCAGTTTTGTTCACCCTAAGGCCGTTCCACAAATGGCAGACGCCGAAGCGGTCGTAGCCGACTTGAATTTTAGTAATGGCCAGGTCTATAGCGGGCTCGTTCCCAACCTTAGAGGTTATGACCGCGGTGCCGCGACAGGTTTGAATGAGTTCGGGCTGATCATGTCAGCGTCGAGCACCTTTAGCGAACGCAACGTGAGAATGAGTCTGGAGCAATCATATCAAGCGTGTTTAGATGTGATTAAGGCTTGTCTGCGCGATGGCAATCGCTCGCGCGTGTATATCTCGTGTTCTTGTGCTTGTCCCTACGAGGGGCGTATTCAAGAAGCGGTGGTGCTGGATTTGGCAAAACGATTATTAGACGAGGGGGCTGATGAGGTCTCTATCTCAGATACCATCGGTGCTGGCACCCCCAGTCAGATTTTCGACTTGACCTCGCCCTTGATCTCGGAATATGGAGCTAGCCGTGTAAATTTGCATGTGCACGACACCAGGGGGGCCGCTTTGGCAATGGTGTGGTCCGGTTACCTGGCGGGAGTCAGAATGTTTGACGCATCGATTGGCGGTTTGGGGGGTTGCCCCTTCGCTCCGGGCGCAACGGGCAATGTTGCAACCGAAGACTTGGTTTATATGTTCAACCAAAGCGGCATTCACACGAATATCGATTTTGAGGCCTTGGAGCCCGCTGTTGCTTTTGCAGAAAAGGTCACAACCAGCTCGTTAGGTGGTAAATCGATGCAATGGCTTCGCAGCAAGTGCTAGGACTCTTCCATGCTAACCGCCCCCATACTCAGCTCGCTTTGGCGACCACCATCAACGGGTAGCAGTACCCCGGTTATATAAGAGGCGGCGCTGGAGCCCAAAAATGCGATGGCTTTTGCGACTTCCTCGGGGTCGCCAATACGCTGCATAGGAATAAGCGATTCCACATATTTCTTGCTGCCTTCGTCAGGCACCACGGCTTTCGTTGGTTCGGTCAGAATAGCGCCAGGGACGACAGCATTCACGCGCACGCCGGCCGCCGCCCATTCAATTGCGGCATTCCTAGTCATTGCATTTACTGCTCCTTTGGCCGCAGCATAGCCAGTCATATAGGGCGTGCCACGCTCAGCGACAACCGATGATACGTTAACCACAGCGCCTTTCGCTTTAGCAAGATGCGGATAGGCTTCCCGCATCATAAACAAAGTGCCATCGACGGTCACAGAAAAGTTCTTGTGCCAAACCTGAGTGGAATGCTGATCAATCAGGCTCGCCTCTAGCAGGGTCGCGTTGTTCACCAAAAGGTCTAACTGCCCGTAGTGCTGAATTACGGTGCTGATCAAGGTTTTGACTTGCTCTTCGGCGGCTATATCGCAAGTGTGTGCAAATGCTTCACCGCCGATATTGGTGATTTGCTCGACAACTTGCGTTAGAGGCTCCTGCCTGCGTCCGCACACGACGACTTTGGCTCCCAAACGCGCTAAAAGTAGGGCAGTGGCTTCGCCTATGCCAGTGCCGCCTCCGGAAACCAGCGCGACTTTGTTTTTATAATTAGTCATTCGTAAATTCCTTAGAGTAAATGCATGCCACCATTGGCGCAGAGCGTGTGTCCGGTGACGTATGAGCTTTCATCCGATGCTAGGTAAAGCACGGCGTTGGCAATTTCGGCCGGATCAGCCAAGCGGTTGAGCAAAACAGCTTGAGCAATTTGGGTTCGCCATTCTTGGGAAATGCCCGCCATGGCTGGAGTGTCGGTAGGTCCAGGTGCGACGGCATTGACTCGGATACCACGGGCGCCAAGCTCTTGAGCCAGCGCCTTGGTCAAGCCTAAGATAGCGGCCTTACTTGCACAATAGTGCGCTCCACCCTCGCCATTTAAAGCGGAGGTTGATGAGATATTAACGATCGAACCCGATCTGTTTTGCGCGCTCATGACCTTGAGAACTTCGCGGCAAAAATAGAAAGTGCCATTGATGTTAACATTCATTACCGCCAGCCAACCTTCGTCTTGCATGTCGATGGTATGGTCCGCGTATACCGTAGGCGTTTCACCCGCGGCAAACTGCGCCGCTCGCTGGGCCATGCGCTGTTGAAAAACGTCAGAGCCATCACTTGGCGCCATACCTATGCCCGCATTATTGATCAAAATGTCAATTTTCCCGAAGCGCTCGCTTGCTGCAGCCACAACGGCTGTCACTTCCGCGCTATTACCTACGTTGCATGCGAGCGCTAGCCCCGCAGTTGAGAAGCCAGCCACCGTTTCTTGAACACTTACTAAGTTTAAATCCACCGCAACAACCGTTGCCCCGTGTTTCGAAAGCGTGGTAGCAATAGCGCGGCCAATGCCTTGACCTGCGCCCGTCACTAAGGCGATTTTATCTTCGAGTCGACTCATGTTGTGTCCCTATTATCGTTTGGTGGTAGACAGATTGAAGTATCATGAGAGCCGGGTCTACCCTCATTTGGATGAGTTGGGTCATGCCGCCTCGGGCCCAGAACTAACTTGTCATTTTGCACGGATTATTGAACACTGTAACTCGGCGTGGGCGTTTCGGTACGTCCTTTAATGAACCTAATGCATCCGACAACAACAATAGTTTACAAGGAATATTCATGCGACTTGTTTTAGGCCTGTGTAAAGTGGCCGCGTTTACTTTTCTGATATTCACAACGTCAGCGGCTCTGGCTCAAAACGTGATTTTGATTATTGGTGACGGGATGGATGACCACCAGATAACCATGGCTAGAAATTATCTGCATGGAGCAAAAGGGCTGTTAACGCTCGACACTCTGCCTGTAAGAGCGGCAGTTCAAGTTGTGACCCTCGACCACAATGATCCCAGCAAAGTGGTATATGTGGCAGATTCTGCCAACAGCGCAACGGCGATTGCCACGGGGCAGGTCACCAGTCGTGGTCGAATTTCAACTAGCGCAGATACCGATAGTGACCTTAAGCCAATTACGGTTGATTTAAAAAATGCCGGGTTTGCGGTCGGTATTGTTACGACCGCTAGCGTCACCGACGCTACGCCCGCAGTATTTATGGCTAACGTGGCGCAACGGTTTTGTGAAAACCCAGACATGATGGTCCAGGCCAAAATTGGTGGTAATTGGTATGCCGATTGCGAAGACGATTTGATTGCTAACGGCGGCAGCGGCTCAATTTCTGAGCAAATCGCCGGTTCTACTATCGATGTGGTATTAGGTGGGGGCTCCAAGCAGTTCGCACCAATGGCCGAAGGCGCGGACCTTACCGTCCTCGAGCAAGCTCAGGCTGAGGGATACGTCGTTGTTAATAGCGTCCAGGCGTTGGAACAAACAGTAAGTAGTAGTGACGAGCGTGTTTTAGGCTTGTTTTCCCCCAGCACTATGCCGGTGCGATGGCAAGCAACAGGCGGCGTAGCGGCCGAACAGCCAGAGCCAAGTCTGTTAAACCAAGTGCACGAATATTTGGGCGATGTCACTCTGCCAGCACCGGTGAAGTGCGAAGTTAATCCCACTTACGGTGACACGCCGCCATTAGCGACTATGGCGCAAGCAGCTATTGCGCAATTAGCTAAAAGATCAAACAAAGGATTCTTCCTTATGGTGGAGTCTGCCTCGATTGACAAACAGAGCCACGCACGAAGACCCTGCGGTCAAATTGGTGAATTGCAGCAGTTAGATGAGACCTTGCAGGTTGCACTAGAGTTCGCTACCACCAATCCTGAAACCCTAATTCTTGTGACTGCCGATCACGGTCAAGCGGCTCAGATCATTCCAAACAACAGTCTGTTCAATGGCTATGGTGTTCCAGTTTACACACCTGGGCGTTTGCAACGCCTAGTCACGCCGGAAGGAGCGATATTGGCAATGAACTACGCGACTAACGAATTTCAAGCTGAGGAGCATACAGGCGTAAACATCCCCTTATTGGCAAACGAGCAGGGCCAAGGCTTAGTGCCGAGTTTTCTACTGCAGTCTGATATTTACGGGATAATCAAGAACTACCTTTTACCCGAGACGCCATAGCCTCGCGCTCCAAGTAATCAGGGCAATAAAAAAAGTGGCTTGCGCCCCTTATTAATAGACTCCCGACCTTAGAGTTCAACGTTGTGGTAGACGTTTTGGACGTCGTCCAGATCGTTAAGCATATCGATGAATCGTTCGAAAGTTTCGATATCGTCACCCTCTAGCATGGTCGTGTTTTGTGCAATGAACTGGATCTCATCGACCTCGTATTCAATTTCACCTAGAGCTTCGGTCAAAGCTTGCTTGGCCTTGAATGAATCGGTATGGGGCGCAAACACGGTTAACATGCCGTCCTCATTTTCGATATCGGAGACGTCTACATCAGCCATTAGCAGGGCCTCTAACACGCCATCTTCATCGTCGCTGGCAAATTTTAAAATGCACAGGTGGTCGAACATGTGGCTGACCGCACCTTGCGAACCAATTTTTGACTTGGTTTTGGTAAAGCAAAAACGAACGTCACCAAAGGTTCGGTTAGGGTTATCGGTAAGGCACTCGATTATAACCATACAATTCCCTGGTCCATAACCTTCGTATCGGGCAACTTCAAAATTCTCGCCTGCACCACCCTTGGCTTTATCGATAGCTTTATCAATAACATGTGCGGGAACCTGGTCTTTTTTGGCGCGATCAATAATGCCGCGAAGCGCTAAGTTGCCATGGGGATCAATTCCACCGGATTTGGCTGAAACGTATATTTCACGAGCGTATTTACTGTAAACCTTGGCTTTTTGGTCCGAGGTTTTGGCCATTGAATCTTTACGGTTTTGGTAAGCTCTGCCCATAGGTTGTGTCCGTGCTTATTGATCGTGAGCAATCTGGCGGTGAGGGAGGGATTCGAACCCTCGGTACGTTTCCGTACACACACTTTCCAGGCGTGCGCCTTCGACCACTCGGCCACCTCACCAGCGGCGCGCAGTCTACCAGACTTTGACTGTTGAGGTCACCTAGGGAATGCAAAAAGGCGTTGCGTTAAGGCGGGTGGTTTCGCTAGTAAGCTGATCTACACGCGCATGATTTCGGTCGGGATGGGTAAAAGCGCCGTTGCCTCCGGCGCTTTTAATCCTGCGGATCGCCGTCGCTACGCACCCGCGCCCAAAATGCTCCTGAGTCGCATTTTGTCGACCTCGGTACGTTTCCGTACACACACTTTCCAGGCGTGCGCCTTCGACCACTCGGCCACCTCACCAGCGGCGCGCAGTCTACCAGACTTTGACTGTTGAGGTCACCTAGGGAATGCAAAAAGGCGTTGCGTTAAGGCGGGTGGTTTCGCTAGTAAGCTGATCTACACGCGCATGATTTCGGTCGGGATGGGTAAAAGCCTGTGTTAGGACATCGCGCAAAAAAATAAACTTATGTAATTGATCTAAACGCGTTATGCTTTTAACTATGTAAAGTAATAGTAGGCACAACAATGGCTGCAAAAACATCGATCCGCGAAGCGCTGCAAGCGTTGCGTAGGCTGCTACGAGACCCAGAGGCAACAGACGAAGTGTTTACCGTTATTCGTGGCTTCAGCGGGAACAGCTTCGAGAAAGAGTTTCAGCGATTTGCTCGGTCGGAGTCGGGGCGTCGAATACTAGAGAACGAACAAGAGCTTCTGGCTGTCCTCAAATCGGACTTGTCTCCGCACCCAACAAACTCTCTTGCCGGCACATACTCGCGATTTTTGCGTCTTGAAGGTCTGTCGGCGGATGGTTTGGTAGATGCATCTGACCCGACCCAAGAAGTTTTTGAGGAACCTATGCGGGCCAAGTTCGGTCGACGTCAGCGTGATCAGCACGATTTATGGCATACCGTTACACAATACGGTCGCGACGAGCTGGGCGAGTTATGCTTGTTAGCCTTTACCTATGCGCAAACCGGGAACCGAGGCATTGGGATCATCGTTTTTTTCGGGACGTTAAAGTACCGCAAGACACTGGGGAACAAGGTGTTTAAAGCAGTACGAGAGGGCTATCGCATCGGCAAGACGTGTGCATGGTTACCTGGCGTTGTTTGGGAGGACCTGTTGTCACTACCTATTAATGATGTAAGGCAGCGACTCAAGCTGAAAGAGCCCAAAATTTATTGGGAGAGTCGAGGCGGCGAGCGGTTCGCATCCCTTAGGCCCATTTAAGCGCGGAAAAGCCGTGCCCTTGAGCTAATCGTTTTCGAAGAGTGCTTTAAAACGCGTGCCGTTCTGAATGTAGTGCTCGGTGCCCATGCGAACCATGGCAATTTGTTCATCGCTAAGCGTACGTTTTACCTTCGCGGGGGCGCCGACAACCAGTGAATTATCAGGTATATCCATCCCCTCAGGCACAAGCGCATTAGCACCAACGATACAGTTTTTGCCAATTCTGGCACCGTTCAGCACAACCGCGTTAATACCGATCAAAGAGCCAGAGCCAATCGTGCAGCCGTGCACAGTGGCGTGGTGGCCTACAGTCACATATTCACCAATATCAGCTTTGAAGCCCATGTCGGCGTGGACCATAGCCAAATCTTGTACGTTAGCGCCTTTGCGAATGACAATGTCCTCGACGTCGCCGCGAAGCACGCTTTGAAACCAAATACTGGCGTCTTCGGCGATAGAGACTTTGCCTATGACAGTGGCATTGGGTGCTATGAACGCACTGCCTGCGATGACCGGCGTGCTGCCATTGAAAGGTACAATCATTATTCTTCCTTAGATTTCTTGCGGCAGTTCTCGACTACCAATTCTAGTTTAAATGTGGTGTGGTGAATATCGAAAGGTAACAGCATGGTACTAATGTCCTGCTTAGTTCGAGAATAGCCACAGGCATTGCCCTGATCGTGCTCTGACATCTGGAGTCTGCGCTCAAAAACAGCTATGGTGGTGCAATCGCAACTTCAAATCAATAGGGGATAATTTGTGAGTGGTGTTATTTGGATTACGGGAGCTTCAAGTGGCATTGGCGAAGCGTTTGCAAGAGAATTTTCACGCTTGGGTGGGTATCGTTTGGTGCTAAGTGCAAGGCGGGAGACTGAACTGCAACGAGTCAAAGCGATATGCGTGAGCCAGGGCTCTAATTCAGACGATGTGCTAGTCCTACCTGTAGATGTTACAGACACAGGCACTCACGATGGCAAGGTCAATACCGTGTTAGAGGCCTTTGGCCAGATTGATATGCTGATCAACAACGCGGGGGTATCGCAGCGCTCTTGGTGTGTAGACACTGATTTAGAGGTATACCGTCGGATTTTTGAGATTGATGTGTTCGGCCAGATTTCACTGACCAAGGCCGTACTGCCACATATGCGGGAACGCCAATCAGGTCATCTGGCGGTAACATCCAGCGTAGCCGGCAAGGTTGGCGCACCACTGCGAACAGGTTACAGCATGGCTAAACACGCGGTTATGGGGTTTTTCGATGCCCTGCGCTGTGAAATTGCGCACGAGGGCATACACGTCTCCACGATTACGCCCGGCAGCATTCAATCGCAGGTTTCGGTGAATGCCTTGCGCGCTGACGGCAAAGCTTTTGGCATTATGGACGATCAAATTGAGAACGGGATGGACCCAGATCGCTGTGCCCAAGAAGTCGTGGCTAAGCTTTTAGCTAAGCAGCGTGAAATTCCCGTGGGCGAAAGCGCTTTGGAGATGGGGCTTTTAGAAATGAAGCGGTCAGACCCTGAAGCAATGTTTGACATGCTAGAAGGCATGACCGCAAATCTTCGTGCTCAGGGGATTTACTGATCTCGAACCTCCTGTAACATTGCCAAGTCCTTACGTAAGTACCTGGCAGATAAATAAAATAAGATCACAGGAACTCCGCCGATACAGGCGGATACCAGCATTGCGTAACGCAGACCTTCAACCCCGTAATGTGCACTAAACCCATCGCTCATGAGTCCGGTAGCCAACGGCCCAAGACCTAAACCGATCATGTTAAGCACGAAAAATAGGATTGCCGAGGTCATGGCTCGCATGTGAGCGGGAACCAAAAAATGACTGATTGCGATGCAGGGGCCGAGATACATTGCGCCCGATATGTTCGACAGTATGAGTACGCTAATCAATGCATTTAAATTTGGTGTGATAAGCACAAATATAGCTAGGGGGATGTGAACCAAAGCACCCCACATGGGCACCCATAGGTACCAGCGTTTATCCTTTTGCCCAAATTTGTCGGCGAAAAAGCCGCCCAAAAAGGTGCCGACTGCACCAGTTATTCCAGAAACCAATGCTAGGGTATAGCCAATTTCTGCGAGCCCCATGCCGTGTACACGGTACAAAAAAGACGGCAAGAAATTTCCATTACCGTAGCTTGCGTAAGCCATCAAGGCGGTTCCTAACGCGGCAAACCAAAATGATTTGCGGCGCATCAGAAAAGCGAGCGTTTCTTTGAAATCGGCCTTGTCCTGATCTGCGTGACCATAATCCCAGCGCCCTCGGATGGGCTCTTTCAGAACCATTACTAGAACTAGGGCAAGGGCAATTCCAGGAAGGCCAACGACAAAGAAGGCCATTCGCCAACCAAATTGCTCGGCGAGCACACCGCCAAACGCGAAGCCGAACAAAATACCGATGTAAATGCCGGCCGAATAAAAAGACAGCGCTTTTCCTCGATGCTCAGGGGGGAAATAGTCTGAAATCATCGAGTGTGAGGGTGGCGAGCCGCCCGCTTCGCCAAGACCAACGCCTATCCGGGCCAGCAAAAGATGCCAATAGTTCTGTGCTAGCCCGGACAGTGCCGTCATGCCCGACCATACTGCTAAAGCGGTCGCCACGATATTTCTTCGGTTTACCCTGTCGGCCCAGTAAGCTATTGGAATGCCCGCAGTAACGTAAACCAACGCAAAGCTGAAGCCGCTTAATAGTCCAAGCTGAGTATCTGTCAGCCCCATATCTAGCTTTATAGGCTCCTGCAGTATCACCAGTATTTGCCGGTCGATGAAATTAAAGGCATAAACTAAGGTCAGTAAAACTAAAGCAAAATTACGATAGCGGTGGCCGAAGTCGGCCGGCGGAGACGTTGGTGGTGGCGTCATTTGAATTCCTAGTATTATTATTTGAGCGCTAGTACGTTACAAAAAACGGGGTGTGTTTTGAAGCAAAATCGACTAAGCTTAGGCAAATTTTTTTAAATAAGGGTTCGTTGTGAAAGCTTTGCGTAATGCCTTTGGCCAGTTTGCCACGGGTGTGTGTGTTGTTAGCGCTTTAGATAACTCAGGCCAGCCGATAGGCGTTACCATTAACTCGTTTAGTTCGGTCTCTCTTGATCCAGCCCTCGCCCTGTGGAGCGTTCAAAACTCATCAGATTTATTCGATTTTTGGACTAAGGCTCAAAAGTACGCCATAAATATTCTTGCCTCTGATCAGCAAGCTCTGAGCGGGCAGTGTGCCAAGCCGGGCCAACATGGTTTACAAGGCGAGCAGGTAAAGATGTCCGCAGCAGGGATCCCGCTAATTGTAGGCGCCTTGGCGTCATTTGAACTGACGCTGGCACAAGTGGTACCCGCAGGCGACCACCATCTTATTCTGGGTAATATCTCTAGCTATCAGGTGAATGACACGCTATCCCCCTTGGTGTTCCACAAAGGGCAGTATCACTGTCTGTAAAGACCAAATGCCGCGATGCATTCAGCGCCACAAAACTCTATACTAGGACTTTTATTAGGCTGACAACGTAATGAAGTTTTGTAGCGCTTGCGGGCATAAAGTTCAACTCGAAATCCCAGATAACGATGACCGAGAGCGACACGTCTGTGGCGGCTGCAAGGCCATTCACTATTCAAACCCCAAAATAATTGTGGGTTGCTTGCCCGTTTGGAACAACCAAATATTGCTGTGCAAGCGTGCTATCGAGCCTCGTTTCGGTAAATGGACGCTGCCTGCAGGCTTCATGGAGAACCAAGAAACAACGGCTCAGGGCGCGGCTCGCGAAACCTGGGAAGAAGCCCGCGCCAGGGTCAAAGATCTGTCTCTATACTACCTGTTCGATGTGCCAGCGATAGACCAAGTTTATTTGTTTTACCTGTGCGAACTCGAGGCAGGTGAATTCGGCGTTGGCCCAGAGAGCCTGGAGTGTCGTCTATTCAGTGAATCTGAAATCCCCTGGGATGAATTAGCTTTCCCAGTCGTGATCGAAACGCTTAAAACCTATTTTTCTGATGCAGCGCAAGGAAAGGGATTTCCCATGCGGGTAGATACCGTAATCCGACGAAGCAAACGTGAATGATTATTCGCTAACGTTAGAGCTTTCAACGCTTATCCTTGGTGGCGCGCTATGGACTACCCTCTTGGCGTCGGCATTGGTGGCAAGATTTGGTCGCTATCGTACAGCAGAGCGTTTGCTGATCGAAAAACTATCCGATTTAGAGGTACAGCTTAAGCGGCACTCAGATAGAGTTCGAGAAGCTGAAATTTCGCGAGAGGAGCTGCTGCAGTCACTGGCTGCAAAGACCGCCCAATGCGAAGCTTTGCAAATGGCCCACAAAAGCATTCAAACCGAAACTGAACGGGTGCGGACAGAGATGTCTTCCGAGTTTCGCTTGCTTGCGCAGCAGCTACTCGAAGAGAAAAGTGCCAAATTGCAAGAAGGCAACGCCGATGCACTAGGAAAAACGCTTATACCCCTTCACCATCAATTAAAAGACTTTCGCGCCAAAATTGAGGATGTTCATGAGAAGCAGCTACGAGATCGCGCCACACTACAGGCAGAGCTCGAGCAAATTAAGCAACTTAATCGCCGGTTGTCCGAAGATGCTGACAACTTAGCTAAAGCGCTAAAAGGCGATAAAAAACTACAAGGTAACTGGGGTGAGATAGTGCTTGAGCAGATACTTGAGCACAGTGGTTTACGTAAAGGTTTTGAGTACCAGACCCAAGTGGCTTTGCGCGACGAGTCCGGACAAAGACGCTTACCCGACGTTATTGTAAACTTGCCTGATAAGCGTCATATCGTGATCGATTCTAAAGTTTCGCTGGTAGCTTATTCGCAAGCAATGGGCGCAACCGAGCAGGCCGAGCGAGAGGCGGCACTAAAAGTTCATATCAAAAGTGTTGCTAACCACATTGATGCGCTTGCGAGTAAAAATTACGAGCTGCTCGATGGTCTGCAAACATTGGACTTTGTACTGTTGTTCATTCCAATAGAATCGGCATTTAGTGCCGCGTTTGAAAGTGAGCCGGAGCTGTTTAAGCGAGCTTACGATAAAAGTGTAATAGTGGTAAGCCCAAGTACCTTGCTGGCTACTTTAAAGACCGTGCAAACGGTATGGCGCTACGAACAGCAAAACCGCAACGCGGAGCGTATTGCGGAACAAGCAGGTCGACTATTCGACCAAACCATATTGGTTCTAGAGTCGATACTAGACGTAGAGAAACACGTGAATAAGGCAAATGAGTCTTTGCAGCAAACCAAAGCTCGACTGAACACGAATAAAGGCAGCCTAGTATCCAGAATCGGCGCATTGAGCGAGCTTGGCGCTCGACACAAAAAGCAAATTCCAGCCGAGTTTAACGAGCAAGGCGGTTTCGATAGGCTTGGAACGACCTTGGATAATATCGATGATGTATTTACCGAAGGAGTAGATAAGTGAGTTTTTTAAAAGTTGGCGATCAGGCCCCAGATTTCGCGCTAAAGAACCAAAATGGCGAGGTGGTGCAGTTAAGCGACTACCGAGGTAAAACGGTAGTCGTGTATTTCTACCCGAAGGCGATGACGCCGGGCTGCACTACTCAAGCCTGTGGTTTACGCGATGCGAACGAGGACTACCTGACGCGAGATGTTGTAGTCTTGGGACTAAGCCCCGATCCTTATAGTCGATTAAAACGCTTCGAGGAAAAGCACGACCTAAATTTCAACCTGCTTTCTGATGAGGATCATAGCGTAGCTGATGCCTACGGTGCATGGGGTCTGAAAAAATTCATGGGACGAGAGTTCATGGGAATCTTACGAAGCACATTTGTCATCGATGCGAGCGGTACCATTTCGCATGTCATGAGCAAGGTTAACACTAAGAGTCACCATGACGACGTGCTCGGTGTAATCGGCTAGCTATTTCCAGAATGGGGCAGGGGTCTCAATACGGGAGACGCTTACCAGTTTATCAAGTAAGGCTACGAAGGTTTCGTAATCTTCGTGGCCGAGCAGCTCAGCTTGCTCTTTTTTGATGGCGCTAAATGTCTTGGCTATATGGTTAGCGACCTTTTTACCGTCTTTCGTGAGTTTAATGGCCTTCGCACGACGGTCCTGCGAGTCAATAGCGCGCTCTATGTAGCCCATTTGTTCTAGCTCGCGCAAAGTTTTGCCCATGCCCTGCTGGGTTTGCTGCGCTCGATCGGCGAGTTCAGATACGCGCACAGAACCCAAGCCAATAAATGAAAAAACGGCGAAATGAGAGGCGCGCAAGCCTAAATGTCCGTCAGCGTGAAGGGCAACTAGTGCACGCTTTTCAAAAGCGCGGCCTAAGGCCAGTAAGGTGCGTGGCAGTACACGGTCTAACATTTAACTTTTCCTTAATTCGCATTGCCCGGCTGACAAAAACGAGTATTCATAGTTGTGACGCATTTTTGTCTAAACTTTTTGTAATGTAAAGGGCTTTAGAACTTAATTTCGCGGAATTCGTTGTGTCGAGAAAGTAAAACTCAGTCATTCCCTTGGTATAAAAAAGCAAGATCTTTAAGCGGATTTAATGGAAGTTTCTATCGAAGTTTCGTAGCATGTCGCTTCCCTACAATCCGGAGTCTAGTATGAGTTTTTTCATTCCCGAAGCCCAAGCACAAGCTGCGAATGCGGCGCCACCCGGTGGCGAGCTGTTCCAAATTTTCTTTTTGGTCGGTTTATTTGTCTTGTTTTACTTCATTGCTATCCGTCCTCAGCGTAAACGCCAAAAAGAGCATCAAGAGTTGGTGTCCAATTTATCCAAGGGCGACGAAATCATTACGACATCAGGTATATTGGGACGTGTCGCCAAACTCGACGATACCTATATGGTGGTTACCGTTGCCGACAAGGTCGAGATGAAATTTCAGCGTTTACATGTTCACGCAGTGTTGCCAAAGGGCACGCTCAAAAATATCGGTACCGACGCTTAGTTATGCCCAATCTGGTTATAGCGATTTCTTCGCGCGCACTGTTTGATATGCGTGAGAGCCATCTTGTATACGAAGAACAAGGCCTTGACGCCTATGCTGCCTACCAGATTGATCACGAAGACGAGCCTCTCGCTCCTGGAGAAGCATTTGGTTTCGTGCGTAAACTGCTCGACCTCAATGCTCGTTTCGATGCTGGTGTTGAGGTGGTACTGCTGTCTCGGAACAGCGCCGACACCGGACTGAGAGTTTTTAACTCAATCGAGCACCATAAACTGTCTATTACGCGCGCAGCCTTTTGCGGCGGTGATGCGCCATGGCGTTACATTACTGCGTTTGGTTGTCACTTATTTTTGTCCACAGAAGCGGAAGATGTCCGTCATGCGCTAGATAACGGAGTAGCGGCAGCGACCCTGGTATCCCACGGCACCACGACATCAACTAACGCGCAACTTCGCGTCGCGTTCGATGGCGACGCGGTGCTTTTTTCAGATGAGGCTGAGCGCATATATAAGCAAGAGGGGCTCGAGGCGTTTACTGCATCAGAACGAGCATCAGCAAAACAACCGCTGTCGGGTGGGCCATTCCGAGGCTTTTTGGGGGCGTTACACGATTTGCAGCAATTGGCCCCAGAACACGAATCGCCAATAAGAACAGCCCTGGTCACAGCCCGATCGGCGCCGGCACACGAACGCGTAATTCGTACCTTAAGAGCGTGGAACGTCAGAATAGACGAATCTATATTTTTAGGCGGGATGGATAAATCGGCGTTTCTAAAAGCCTACCAAGCCGACGTGTTTTTCGATGATCAAACATCACACTGTAAGTCAGCTAGCGCGCACGTAGCGACAGGGCATGTTCCTCACGGCGTGGCCAATCAGAGACCGAATAAGATATAACACATCTTGTGGCTTTGTATGCTTGGTTGTAACCTATGGTTATAAGTCGGTGGGCGCAAAATTATGAAATTGCAGCAGCTTAAATACATATGGGAAGTCGCTCATCACGATTTGAACGTATCCGCGACGGCTCAAAGCCTATTTACATCCCAACCTGGCATAAGCAAGCAGATACGCATGCTTGAGGATGAATTGGGGGTTGAGATTTTCGCCCGCAGTGGCAAACATCTGACCGAGATTACGCCCGCTGGCAAACTTATCATCGAAGCTGCCGGAGAAGTGCTGCAACGCGTTGAGGGCATTAAGCAAGCAGCCCGTGATTTTGCAGATAACACGCGTGGTGCGCTCAGCGTGGCCACCACCCATACTCAGGCGCGCTATGTGTTGCCCTCAGTAATTAAAGAGTTTATGGCGCGCTACCCCAATGTCACGCTGAATATGCAGCAAGGTACGCCGGCTCAAATTTCAGCAATGGCCAGCGATGGAGAGGTCGATTTCGCTATCGCCACCGAAGCCCTAGATTTGTACGACAACCTCATTATGATGCCCTGCTATCGATGGAATCGTTGCATCTTAGTCCCAAAAGAGCACCCGCTTACCCAAATCAAGCGACTAACGCTTGAAGAGGTCGCGAAACACCCGATCGTGACTTACGTCTTCGGATTTACTGGTCGATCAAAACTGGACACTGCATTTAAACGTCAGAATTTAACGCCCCAGGTTGTTTTCACGGCGGCAGACGCCGATGTTATCAAAACCTATGTAAGATTGGGGTTAGGCATCGGTATTGTCGCGCATATGGCGTATAATGCGTCTGTAGATGCGGACTTAGTGGCCCTGCCGGCGGACCACCTGTTTGAAAGCAGTGTCACGCGAATAGGGTGCCGACGCGGGACCTTTATGCGTGGCTACATGTATGAGTTCATTGAACTATTTGCGCCGCACTTGACCAAAGAGCGTGTTGCGGCTGCCATGCAGTTAACACACAGCGAGCAGGTCGACCGCCTGTTTGCTGGCGTTGAATTACCAAAACTATAGTCAAAAGGATACACAGTGGAACTAGTTTGTTTAGACCTCGAGGGCGTACTGATCCCGGAAATATGGATTGCGTTTGCCGAGAAAACAGGAATAGAGGCCCTCAAAAAAACAACGCGCGACGAGCCTGATTACGATGTGCTAATGCAGTACCGCTTGCAAATTCTACGCGACAACAACCTGAAATTAAGCGACATACAAGAAGTCATCGCTACTCTCGAGCCTCTGCCCGGAGCAAAACCCTTCGTAGACTGGTTGAACGAGAACTTTCAAGTCATTATTTTAAGCGATACGTTTTATGAGTTTTCAGCCCCCCTCATGAAGCAATTGGGTTGGCCCACCCTGTTTTGCCACCGTCTAGAAACCGATGCTGAAGGCATGGTGGTGAACTATCACTTGCGCCAAAAAGATCCTAAACGAGCGTCGATTAAAGCCCTGCATAGCCTCAACTACACCATTTTTGCGGCAGGAGACAGCTACAACGACACCACCATGTTATCCGAGGCGGATGTGGGATTTTTATTCCACGCGCCAGACAACGTCAGAGCTGAATTTCCTCAGTTTCAAGCAGTCGATGAATATCACGATCTGAAGCGCCTAATTGCTGACGCCAGCAGCAGAGACATAAAACTTTAGGGCGGACAGATCTCTTCAGCGCCTTGTTTCATCTATGTATACAGGGCGCTATCTCAAGATTTTTGATAGTTTGTCGAATGTTTCCTGATACTCGTCTTCGGCTTTAGAGTCAGCCACAATGCCACCACCACCCCAAACTCGCGCCACGCCATTGTTCACGCTGATGGTCCGGATAGCAATATTGGATGCAAAATCCCCATTGTTTGAAAGCGCAAAAATACTGCCGCAGTAAATACCTCGCGGCAAACCCTCGAGTTCTCTAATAATTTCCATAGATCGTTTCTTTGGTGCTCCTGTGATAGAGCCGCCCGGGAACATAGCTTTCAAAGCATCGATCGGTGTCTTTCGATCTGCAAGTCTTCCCTGAACCTCGCTGACCAGATGGTGAACACTGGGGTATGAGTGCAGCTCGCACAGTGAGTTAACCCGAATAGAACCGGGAGTGCATACCCGACCTAAGTCGTTTCGAAGCAAATCGACAATCATAACGTTTTCTGCGCGATTTTTATGTGATTTGCTCAGCGCTTGGGCGAGCTGTAGGTCTATATCAGGGTCTTTGTGTCTGGGCGTCGTGCCTTTAATTGGCTGTGTCACTAGCAGAGAATTTTCTGATTTAATAAAAAGTTCAGGTGAAAAGCAGAGTATGTCATCAAGTGCTGTCTGTAGCAGACAAGCACCGAAAGGTGCTGCGTTTTTGGCACGCATGGCTATGTAATGCGACCATGCAGAACCGCTCATCTTGGTCTCGAATGGCTGTGCGTAGTTAACCTGGTAGCTATCGCCCGCCAGCAAGTATTGAAGGATCCGCTCTACATGTTCTTCATAGTCTTTCTTTGCCTTAATGGCTCTCCATTCTGACGCCCCCAGAGTTGCGGCATTCTCAATCAGATAAACCTTGTCACTTGAAGTGATGGATGACTTAAACTCTAGCGCAAATTCATTTAGCGGCTGACCATCATCCACCCAATAGGTTCGATTAGCCTTGTGATCAAACAGAATTGCCCAAGGATGGTAGGCTGCATATGCCGTAGCGCGACCCATTACAGGATAATCACATTGAATACCCATGAGCTCCTCACCAAAATCGTAGTGCAGGGCGCCTAGCCATCCTCCAGTAAAAGGCAGTAGCGTGTTCTTTGGAATCGCATGCTCAAGATAAGCCTGATTCCACAAATCCAAAAATAGCTCGGCGCTGTCCCCACCGGGGTAATGGGCGCGGGTTTTCGTCGGAGCGCAGGACACCAAGCTGAAACGTTGACTCTGAGCACCGCTGTTCGCGCTGTCTAACCAAATAAAGCCTGGTTCTCCCTGTAACTTTGCTGCCACTGAGACGGCGGCGTTTGATGGCAAAGGAAGTTGAAAGCAGCCGGGAGAAAGTGTCATCATTTCTGATCATGTTTGTGGTCGTCTGGGATAGTTTAATCGGTCTTGGCACATCATGCGATCTAAGCCAAATGAGGGTTCTAAATTCAATCGCATCTACAGGTCACAAATTGACTTTCCTGACCGTTACGGTAGTGTGGGCTACCTTTTATTTATTGCGAAATACGAGGTGGTTCAAGGACTTGACGAGCGCAGCCCTGAACGACCGCCACGCACTCTTGACGATATCAGAGACACGACTTTATGACTAAGCAAAACACGGAACAACTCGAACCCAGGCTCTCGAATCCGTTTCAGGAAAAGCAGAGCAAGCAATTTTCTGTTCCTGGAGCGATCGTTGGAGAGCCCGGGCTGTATGAAAAGTCGCTAGAAGCCGGCTGGAATTTACAGCAGCGTCCGCATGTGGCGGCCGGCACCAAAGCCATTATGCGTCAGCACCAAAAGAATCGCATGACCATATGGGAGCGTATCCAGTGCTTGACCGATGGACCCTTTACTGTGTTTTACCAAAACTGGGGTCCCAATTTGGACGGGGCCTCGCTGGTGACTGGGTTAATACAAGTCAATGGCCGTGATGTCGCGGTTTACGGGCACGATTTCACCGTAAGAGCAGGCTCCATGGACGCAACCAACGGCAAAAAATTGGCGCGTTTGTTTGAGCTTGCCGCGAAACGCAAAATCCCGGTCGTGGGTTTAAATGATTCAGCGGGTGCCTATATCCCCGCAGGTGTCGGTGGCTTAGATGGATATGCCGATGCGTTCACGGCGCTCCGCAAAATCTCTGGGGTCGTACCAAGCATTATGTGCATGTTTGGCTTTAATGCGGGTGGCGGCTCTTACTTGCCGCGCCAAGGTAGCTTTTTAATTCAACCCAACGAGACTTTTTTTGGATTGACTGGACCGGGTGTCGTCAAATCGGTTCTGGGTGAAGATGTAACCCCAGACGAGCTGGGTGGACCTAAGGTCCACTCTCAGAGTGGTGTGACCGATTTCGTTGTCCCCGACGAGGTCGCAGCGCTAAGAAAAGTCCGTGAACTACTAAATTACTTGCCCAGCCACGCGGGGGAATTGGCCCCTGTTCAGGCATCGAGTGACCCTCTAAACCGCAAAACTTGGGATATTGATATTTTACTCAAACAAGCTTTTAACTCGCCCACAGGCTTCAATACCCCCATCGATATCAGTATTTTGATCCAGCAGCTTTGCGACCACGGCGATTTTTTAGAAATACAGCCCGAACGAGCCCGAAACACCATTACAGCCCTGGGAAGAATGGGTGGTAACGTGGTCGGTTTTGTCGCTAACAACTCGGCGGTAGCCTCGGGGCAGATCGACGTCGATGCCGCCTACAAAAATGCGCGCTTTATTCGCTTCTGCAACCTCTACAACATTCCTATTATTTTCTTGGAAGACACCACTGGGTTTTTACCCGGACGCGAGCAAGAGAGTCGGGGGATAGTTCAGGCTGGGCGTGCCATGCTAGACGCAATTGTAGATTTGAGAACGCCTCGTTTCTTAGTGCTGGTGCGCAACGCTTTCGGTGGTGCCTATGCGTCTTATAATAACTATCCTACTGGCGCCGATTTTGTGGTCGCGTTGCCTACTACGCGTGTGGCTGTTATGGGGCCGGCGGGTGTGGAATACGTTTACAAAGATGAGTTGCGCAAAATTCGTCAATCTGTGAAAGCCAAAATCGCGCAAGAAGCCGAAGCTCAGCGTGCAGCTGGACTGGCCGAAGCCGAAGCTCAGGAAATGGCCACTAGCCTAGTAAACGACTGGGTCAAATCAGAAGAGCAGCTCTTGGCTCAACGCTACGAGCGCGAACTTATGAACCCCAACGAGGCTCTAGGCCTTGGATCGATCTCGCAAATCGTTATGCCCTCAGACCTGCGTCAAGTGTTGGGTGAGCAAATGGCTTTCTGCCTGCGACATTATACTCCGGAGCCCATGGGTGGCATTCAGCGCGAATTCCACTAAGCACGTCGACGATTTCAAGAGGAATATACAGTGTCAAATGAACATTATTTAAACAACCCGTTGATTCATAAAAATCGTCAGCTGCATACGAATGCTTCAGATTGGATTCGTCAGTTCGATTGTCGTGATCTGCGTCCTCTGATTATTTGCAGAGGACCAATTCGCAAAGAAGCAATGGATGTCTTTGTGGAAATGGGCGTTAACGACTTTGGTATTTTGTTAAGTGAGAAAGATTCAATAGTTTATCAGGACGCCCTTGCTCCAGAGTTGCGCGCAATTAAAGACCCGAACCATATCCACCGGGTTCCGGACTATACCGGCGCGAACAAGGAGGAGCGAGATCAGCGTATCAAGCAAATTATCGCCATTGCTCATACCAACGGATATAACGCAATTTTTGCCGGTTATGGGTTCATGGCGGAAGACGAAGCTATGGTCGCGGCCATGGAAAAAGCGGGACTTAATTTTATTGGGCCGTGCTCTAAAACGGTTCATGACGCGGGCCTGAAAGATGAGGCAAAAAGAACGGCCCTTCGCGTGGGCGTAAGTGTAACGCCAGGTATCGACAATGGAACGGCGTTAACTTTGCTAAAAAAATACCCGACCATTCAAGCACTAAAAGATCTTGTTGCCGAGCAAGCATTGCCGCTAGATCAATCGTTACTGGATCAAGCCGAAATCGCGTTAGAAGACAAAGCGGATTTAGTGCTGCAAGCCTCCTATGATAAAGGTATTGACCTTTACACCGTCGATGAATTGTCAGAAACACTGACCGCGGCAGTTATGCGGATGTACGCTGATTACCCCAGTAATCGGGTGCGTTTAAAAGCCATCTCGGGCGGTGGTGGTAAAGGGCAGCGTATCTTGGCAGCACCATCGGCATACGAAGGGGACGAAGCCTCTCGTATCGAGCAGGCGGCTAGAAAAACTCCAGAACTCATTCGTGAAATCTTAAATGAGGTCAAAACTACCGGCGTTGGCGATAATAAAAATGTCTTAGTCGAGCTTAATATCGAAACCACGCGTCACCAGGAAATCCAAGTTATAGGCAACGGCGAGTGGTCGATGACCTTGGGTGGACGCGATTGTTCACTGCAGATGCACGAACAAAAGCTGTTGGAAGTGTCGGTCACCGTAGAGTCTCTGGAAGCCGCTATTGAAGAGGCCAAACAGCAGGGGCGCCAAACCGAGCAACGCGTGCTTGAGCAGGACTTAAAAACGCTTATCGCCATGGAAGACGAGGCTGCCCGATTTGGGAAAGCCGTAGGTCTTGACTCCGTATCGACGTTTGAGTGCATTGTAGACCGCGATAAACACTTTTTTATGGAGATGAATACGCGAATTCAGGTAGAGCACCGCGTGACCGAACTGTGCTACGCACTGAAGTTTTCAAACCCCGACAACCCGCATGATTATTTCGTTGTAGAGTCTCTGGTCGAGGCGATGGTGTTGCTGGCGGTACACGGTGACAAATTGCCCAAACCCGAACGCCTCTTGCGCCATAACGACAGCGTCGAGGCTCGCCTTAATGCCACCAACAATGCTTTGCAGCCGTCAGCCGGTGGTGTTATCGAGCACTGGAGTGATGCAATAGCGGGCGAAATTCGTGATGACCAAGGCATCTCGTTACACAATCCGGATACCGATGTTTTTATCAAATACACCTTAGCCGGTGCATATGACTCCAACATTGCCCTGTTACTGACTGTCGGAGAGACACGTTTAGATACCTACGAGCGCATGGCAGAGACTTTACGCCGCACAACCATTCGGGGTAAAGACTTGGCAACCAATTTATCGTTTCACAATGGGTTGGTGAATTGGTTTATCGGCAACAACATCAATGCGCGACCGACAACTCGATTTATTGTGCCGTATTTGACCTTGGTAGCTGAAGTCAAAGCCTTGGCTGACAATGTGGATCTGGACTCGGCTTGGCACTTGCTGGCCAACCATGTCACAGCCACTGCCGAAGGTGCTGCCAAAGCAGCGTTGGCCGAGTGCTTAGCGCTTAAACAAACCTTGCTGAGCCGTCCCTTGGCGGCGCTATTGTCGGACCCACATGCTTTAAGTGGCTGGTTAAGTATGAATAGCGATTGTGTCGGGCTTGTAGGAGACACGCTAGTCTGGAACGAGAACCCCATCGAGCTGCTCGCTGACACTTATGAGTTTCTTAATATGGCGTATCGCCCCGGGCAGGCAGCTGCAAGCATGATTTGGAGTCATGACAATGAGTTACTGCAAGAAGCTAAACAATTTTATCAAGATCTAGACGATCGCCTAGCCTGCGGCGACTGGATTGAGCTTTGCTCTGTGCTGAATGAAGAGTCTGCGCCAGTGGAATGTGGGTGTAACCAGGATCTTTGGGACGCCGTGCGATCCGCTCATTACGGGTATCAAGCTGGCATGGATTTGCTGCTCATACTTCCAAAGCTTGGCCACCTAGCGGATTTCTATGCGCTGTCCGTGAACCAGGATTTAACTATTCATATCCCTGAGCGCCTGCTTGACGCCGATCACCAGACGAAAATGGCCAAAGTATTAGCGCCACCACCAGCGGCCAAAGCCGACGAAATTTTGGCCATCAGTGGCGGTATGTTTTACGGGCGAGAAAGCCCAGAGCATGCTTTATACGTCGAGATTGGCTCTCATTTTGAAGCCGGCGATCCGTTATACATCGTCGAAGTTATGAAGATGTTCAACAAGGTCTATGCCCCATTTTCAGGCACCGTAGACGAAGTTTTAGTCGACAAAGACGGTGTTATTATTCGCAAAGGCCAACCTTTGTTCAAAATTACACCCGACGAGAAAATTGAAATAGAAACGCCTGAGCAAAAACAGGCTCGTCAGCGAGCTAAAACCGCCGAGCTTATGCGGTCGATAATTTAAGGAGCTGTTATGATTACCGGGCTGGATCACATTGCTATCGCCGTACCCGATCTGGATGTTGCGATTAAACGCTTCATGGAAGATTTTAATTTGAGCTATGACGGCTCTGAAATTGTGGAAGCTGCCAAAACAACAACGGCATTTTTTCCATTGCCGCCGACCAGTATTGAGCTGGTCCACCCTTTAAACGGCGAGGGCCCGATTGCAGGATATTTGGACAAACGCGGTGGCGGAATTCATCATCTGTGCTTTCGCACCGACGATATCGAAGAAGATGTCGAACGTTTGCGTGCCAAGGGTTATCAATTCATTGGTGACAAGCCTACCCCCGGGGCACATGGCTCGACCGTAATTTTTATTCACCCTAAAAGTTGTGGCGGTGTTTTAATAGAGTTAAGCCAACCCGCCGAGGCGCATTAAACAACAGAGACAAGTTATGAGCGATTCAATTTACGATCCTAACAACGCAACACCTGACGGCTGGAAAGAGGTTGCGGAATCACAAATGCGCGGCAAATCCATTAACGATTTGGTTTGGCATACCCCTGAGGACATTGCTGTAAAACCGCTTTACACGATGGAAGACCTAGACGGTTTGCAGTACACCAACACTATGCCCGGCATGTCACCCTATATTCGCGGGCCGCAAGCCACGATGTATGCGGGGCGTCCATGGACAATTCGACAGTACGCGGGCTTTTCGACGGCAGAAGAGAGCAACGCCTTCTATCGTAAAGCGCTTGCGGCCGGCGGGCAGGGTGTTTCTGTCGCGTTTGACCTCGCAACGCATCGAGGATACGACTCTGATCATCCACGCGTGTCTGGTGATGTTGGCAAAGCGGGTGTGGCCATTGATTCGGTTGAGGATATGAAAATCCTGTTCGATGGCATTCCTCTTGATAAAGTATCGGTATCCATGACGATGAATGGCGCAGTTCTTCCAGTGCTCGCAGGATACATTGTGGCGGCTGAAGAGCAGGGAGTGGGCCCTGAACAGCTAGCCGGCACCATTCAGAATGATATTCTGAAAGAGTTCATGGTTCGCAACACTTACATTTATCCGCCAGCCCCAAGCATGCGCATTATCGGAGATATTATTGCGTACTGCTCCCAGAATATGCCCAAGTTCAATACTATAAGTATTTCGGGGTACCACATTCAGGAAGCCGGAGCCAATGCGGCACTGGAACTTGCGTATACACTGGCTGATGGTAAAGAATATATCCGAACTGCAATCGCTGCAGGGCTGGACATCGATACCTTCGCGCCACGCTTGTCGTTTTTCTGGGGCATCGGCATGAATTTCTACATGGAGATCGCCAAGTTGCGTGCTGCGCGTTTGCTTTGGGCGAAGATCGTTTCGGAATTCAAGCCGAAAAATCCAAAAAGTTCAATGTTAAGAACCCATAGCCAGACCTCTGGCTGGTCATTGACCGAGCAGGATCCATATAACAACGTGGTGCGCACAACGATCGAAGCCATGGCAGCTGTATTCGGAGGCACCCAATCGCTGCATACCAATGCTTTGGATGAGGCGATTGCCTTACCCACCGAATTTTCTGCTCGAATTGCCCGCAATACGCAGCTGATTATCCAAGAAGAAACAGGTATCACTAAAGTTGTTGACCCATGGGGCGGATCATACTTCATGGAAAACCTGACACAATCGATTGCCGACAAAGCGTGGGAGCTGATCGAGGAAGTAGAGGCAGCGGGTGGTATGGCGAAAGCTATCGAGACTGGCATGCCTAAATTGAAAATTGAAGAGGCGGCCGCTAAGAAACAAGCGCGTATTGACCGCGGTGAAGATGTCATCGTTGGGGTTAACAAATACAAAACCGAGTCTGAAGAAGAAGTCGATGTTTTATCAATTGACGACCAGGCGGTGCGCGAATCACAAGTTAACCGTCTGCAAACTATTCGCGCATATCGCGACGAAGCAGCAGTGCAAAGCGCCTTGTCTGACTTGACTCTGTGTGCCCAGACCAATGAAGGCAACCTACTCGATTTGGCCGTTAAAGCTACCCGTCTGCGCGCCACGGTCGGTGAGATATCCGAGGCCTTAGAGCGCGAGTACGGGCGTTTTAACGCCACTTCGCAAACGGTTTCAGGCGTCTATGGCGCGGCTTTTGAAGAGGACGCTGACTGGAAGATGATAAGCCAAGATATCGAACATTTCATTAACGACTTTGGACGTCGCCCTCGGATGTTGGTGTGTAAAATGGGTCAGGACGGCCACGATCGCGGCGCTAAGGTTGTCGCTACCGCCTTCGCGGATGTGGGCTTCGATGTCGATCTCTCACCTATGTTTTCGACGCCTGAGGAAGTTGCCAAGCAAGCTATCGAGAACGACGTACACGTGGTAGGCGCCTCTTCGTTGGCGGCAGGACATAAGACCCTGATACCAGCATTGGTTGAGGAGCTGAGAAAGCAGGGAGCCGAAGATATCGTAGTCATTGCCGGTGGTGTTATACCTAAACAAGACTATCAAGGCCTTTACGATGCTGGCGTGCGCTGCATCTTCGGGCCTGGCACGCCTATCCCAGTGTCTGCTCGGGCAGTACTAGACGCAGTAAGAGCGGCACTGGCAGAGTAATGAACCCAACGCCCGAGGCGATTAAATCCGGCCAGCGCAGAGCGCTAGCCAAGGCAATTACTCTGATCGAAAGCACCCGAGTGCAGGATCGAGAGCGGGCGCAAGACCTACTCGCTGCGTTGTTACCTAGCACCGGACACAGCATCAGAATAGGCATTACCGGCGTGCCCGGCGTTGGTAAATCGACGTTTATCGAAGCTTTTGGTTTATACCTGCTGTCTTTAGGTAAAAAAGTCGCTGTACTGGCGGTAGATCCAAGCTCTCCTATCGCAGGCGGGTCTATTCTTGGCGATAAAACTCGAATGGAAGTGCTTTCGCGCAGCAACGAGGCCTTTATTCGCCCCAGCCCTGCCGGAACTGCTCTGGGAGGGGTAGCCCAGAAAACGCGCGAAACCATGCTCTTGTGCGAAGCAGCGGGCTATGACGTGATACTCGTTGAAACAGTCGGCGTAGGGCAGTCCGAGCATCAAGTTGCCGGGATGGTCGACTTTTTTATGCTGTTAATGCTGCCAGGCGGCGGTGATGAGCTTCAGGGTATAAAAAAAGGGATCTTGGAACTCGCCGATGCACTGGTCATCAACAAAGCCGACGGCGAAAGCTTAGGCCTGGCTGATCAAGCGAAACGTCACTACCAAAATGCCATGCATTTGTTGCGCCACAGTGGCTTCTGGATACCTCAGGTTCGAACTTGCTCAGCTCTACACGATGAACGCATCGGCGAGGTCTGGGAAATGATTCAAGACTACTGGAATCAGGCGAGGGCAAATGGTGCTTTGGCAGCCGAACGTCAGTCGCAGCGATTGCAGTGGATGCATCAGCTTATTCGCGAAGGTCTTGAAGCAAAGCTGCAGGCGAATCCGCAGATAAAGTGTCTTTTGCCAGAGCTTGAGAAAGCGGTTGCCGAGCACGACGTCACAACTTACACTGCCGCCAAACGAATACTTGATCTACTGTAACGGCATGACGACATGCGCTTCTTTCCGCTAGAGCGGCTGATCAATCTCAGCGAAGGGTATCGTCAGGCCTTCAAAATCGACGGCGTTCAAATTATTCTACTTCACGAAGAAGGGCGGACCTTCGCCTTTTCGCGCACATGTCCACACCAAAATTACCAACTCGATTATGGACAGATTAGCAACGGTGTCATTCTTTGCTCTGCTCATGGCTTTGAATTCGATTTGAAAAAAAATGGTGCCCTAGTAAAGCCCGCGGGGTTTCCGTGTTCGGCGCTTACGACTTACGACCTGATATACGAGGGTGATCGTGTTGGCATTATGATTTAGATGCCAAGTTCTCGGAGATTGGGATCTTGCTCGCTGCGCTGCCACACGCGGTCAAAGGCCTCGATGAGGCGCAAACATAGTGGTCTATCTGTGGGTTCGAAACGCACTCGGCCATCATGGATGTTAGGCATATACAAAACGCCATCGTGATCTGCTAAGACCATCATTTTACCCGCCAAAGCCTCTGGTACTTTGGTAATGTGCAAATGCACAGAACTCGGCAAACGTCGCGAGAGGTCCAGCAGTCTGTGACCTTTCTGCTGTATCAGCTGACTGTTGGTAATTAAGATCTGTACTTTAGAGTCACGTGTTGAACGCGCCAAGTCAGACAGTCTTTCTGCTAGATCCTTGTCGTCGAACAGCAGGTGGTCTAGCGTATCGCTAAATATACGAATCGTACGTTGGGATCGGCGCGCTAAATTCAGGACCAGTTGATCGCTAGGTGTGGGGTAGCTGGCGGCGACAATACGTTGGCTGTAATCCCAATAGTACAAGGGCAATTCCATTGCCTGATGAGCGAGTGAGGCTTCGTCAAACATCTCGCCTAAGACTTCAAATCCATGACGCGCGTAAAATTCGATAGCCAGCTCTTGAGCGTGTAAGTACAGGCGAGGTAAACCGGCTTTCATTGCATCTTCAATGATGTAATTTATTAAAGCCGACCCCACGCCCGCATTACGATAAGCACTTAATACCGCCATGCGGCCCACACGGCCATCAGCGAGTCGCCTTGCCGTTCCTACCGGCTTTTTATCGACAATGGCGACGAAGTGCTGTGCACTCACGTCTAACTCGTCTAGCTCGACAGATTCTGGGATTCCTTGCTCATCGACAAACACGCGCTTACGAATCATCGCCAGTACCGATCGGCCTTTACTCCAATCGAGTTTCTCGATTTTAATCTCCAGCTGTTCGCGTTCGTGCTTAATCATGCGTTAAGAATAAACTCCGTCTTGGTTTTCGCAAAGCATCATTGTGATCAATGTCACATTTACATCCAAAATGCTAAATTTTGCCGGCTAATTGATTGGCAATACCAATGTAAGTATCCGGCCGCAAGTCCAACAAGGCCGTCTTGGCTTCGCTGGGAATATCCAAGCTCTGAATGAATTCAGCCATTACGCGAGCGTCGATGGACTTACCTCGAGTCAGTTCCTTTAACTTTTCGTAGGGCTTTTCGATGCCGTAGCGACGCATGACGGTCTGCACGGGCTCGGCTAATACTTCCCATGCTTGGTCTAAGTCTGCAGCGATTGCCGCATGATTAACCTGAAGCTTACCTAAACCTTTTAGCGTAGACGCCAAGGCAATAGAAGTGTAAGCGAATCCTACGCCCATGTTGCGTAACACCGTCGAATCTGTCAGATCACGTTGCCAGCGGCTAATCGGTAGCTTCTGAGCCATGTGTGAAAATACCGCGTTGGCTAGGCCCAAATTACCCTCGGAGTTTTCGAAATCGATCGGGTTTACCTTATGCGGCATCGTTGAAGAGCCAATTTCGCCGGCAATCGTTTTCTGCTTGAAGTAGCCATTGGAAATATAGGCCCAGATGTCACGATCCAGATCAAGTACAATGGTGTTGTAGCGGGCGAGCGCATCGAACAGCTCGGCCATATAATCGTGGGGCTCAATTTGCGTCGTGTAAGGGTTCCACGCAAGCCCTAAGCTCTCGACGAACTCCTGTGATATCAACTCCCAATCAAGCTCTGGGTAAGCACTAATATGTGCATTGTAGTTGCCGACGGCTCCGTTAAACTTGCCGAGCATCGGTACCGATTCGATTTGGGGCAGCTGCCTTTCTAGACGCGCCACCACATTGGCAAACTCTTTGCCCAAGGTAGTCGGCGACGCGGTTTGCCCGTGGGTTCGAGAGAGCATCGGAACATCGGTGTTTTTAGCGCATAGTGCCTTCAGGACTTCAATAACTGCACGTTGCTGAGGAACCAACACCTGAGTTAAGCCATCTTTCAACATTAAGGCGTGAGATAAATTGTTAATGTCTTCGCTGGTGCAGGCAAAATGAACAAACTCTGTCGCGGCGTGAAGAGCGGGACGCTCTGCCAGCTTATCTTTAATAAAATACTCCACGGCTTTTACGTCGTGGTTCGTCGTCGTCTCCGTGTGTTTGATTTTTTCGGCGTCAGACACCGAAAAATCATCGGCAATAGCGCTCAAGTAAGCAAAATCGAGTTCTGAAAACTGTGGCACTTCGGGTATACCTGCGTGCTTCGACATAAACGCTAGCCAGCGCACCTCGACCAAAACGCGTCTTTTAATTAAGCCATATTCGCTGAAGATATCTCCATAAGCCGCTGCTTTCGATCGATAGCGACCATCGATTGGTGTTACAGCTGTTAAAGCGTCCAGATCAGACATAAAAAATTCCTAAACCTAATGAGTTTGTAAATTGCTAAGCGTTTTTGCCAATGCCGCGACTTTTCCTCGCTGCAATAGCAGACGCCACCTTGTGCCGCCCAGTTGACGCCACAGAAACGCAGAGCGAATACCCGCCAATAACAAGGCGCGTATTTGATCGGCGTAATGCTCTTGACCCAAGAACTCGCTGTTACCCGTCACTTTTATACGGAAGCTTAGCTGACTTAAAGTGTCTTGGTAGATGCCCGCTAAGTTATGGATGAGCGACTTGGGATTATCGCTAAAATGCTCCGCTTTGAACGCGGCATGTTCCAGTCTAGAGCGAACGGTCTCCTGCATTTTAGCGTCGTCGTTAAATTTTCGTTCGAGGTGAAGGATGCCAAAAACATAACGTAGCGTGTTGCTTAATTCTGGTGAGGGCGACTTTCCCATGGCACCTTCGAGAGTCTGCAGTCCTAGCCTAACACCTGCCAGCCCTTGAAAGATATCAGCCGTATTTGTCGCCTCAAACGTGAATAAAGATTGAATCGAGGCATTCATGAATGCTTCAGGGCTTTGTCCGTTGACGGCGACACGATCAACCAGACGTGCGCTTTGAGCTACCCCTGCTAACGCAATAACTTGATCCTCGAAGCGACTCATTCAGCACCTGCGATAACGCCGCCGCCCAGGCAGCGGTCACCATCGTAAAACACCGCTGACTGCCCCGGCGTGATCGCGCGTTGTGGCTCATCAAATTCCACCGACAGCGTATTGCCCGCGCACAAAACAGAGCACCGCTGATCGAGTTGCCGGTAGCGAATTTTAGCTGAACAATGAAACTCTTGCCCTGGAAGGCCTCCTATCCAGAACGGGGCAACCACCGTCAGTCGATTTTTGAACAAACTGGGGTGTTGATTGCCTTGTGCTACCATAAGCCTATTGTTGTCTAGATCTTTATCGACCACATACCAAGGGGCGTCCCCAAAGTCTTTTGTGCCGCCGATACCCAAGCCTTGTCGCTGTCCAATCGTGTGGTACATTAACCCCTGGTGGTTACCCAGCTCTTCTCCTGTAACCGCATAAATTTTGCCCGGTTGGGCCGGTAGGTAGGTCGCGAGAAAATCGCTAAAGCGACGCTCGCCGATAAAACAAATGCCTGTTGAATCTTTTTTATCGAAGGTCGGCAGGCCCGCAGCTTTGGCCCGCTCGCGAACCTCTGTTTTGTGCATAGTACCAAGGGGGAAAAGCGTTTTGGCGAGAGCTTGATGCGATACCTGATGCAAAAAATAACTTTGATCTTTACTTGGATCGACGCCTTTCCGCAGGGTGGTGAGCCCCGCATCATCGCATCCAGTTTGGGCGTAGTGGCCAGTGGCAATGTAGTCGGCACCCAGTCTTAAAGCGTAGTCCAAAAATGCTTTAAATTTGATTTCCTTATTGCACAGTATATCCGGGTTTGGCGTTCGTCCCGCTTGATATTCTGCCAGAAAGTACTCGAATACTCTGTCCCAGTACTCACGCGCAAAGTTGGCGCCGTGTAACACAATGCCAAGCTCTGCGGCGACCGCTGAGGCGTCCGCAAAGTCCTGCATCGCGGTACAATATTCGGTATCGTCATCCTCATCCCAGTTTTTCATGAACAGCGCTTCGACGTCGTAGCCCTGTTCTAGTAAACACAGAGCGGCTACCGAAGAGTCCACGCCTCCGGATAACCCAACAATGACTTTTTGCTTAGGATTCATAATGTCCCAACATGCTTAAAGGATAGAGGTGTCCACCCTGATAACGCCTGATACTATCTAGTACCATAGGGCTACGAAGCTTATCAGATTCGGTCTCGAGTTGCTCGCGACTCATCCACAATACCCGGTGAATATCTGCGTCAATTTCGGCATTTACAATGTGTTCGGTTACCGCAGCACTGAGAGTGATTCGGCAGTAAGTGTCAGGTCGACCTTTTGGTTTATACAAGCCAACACTCAGCACACCATTGGGGGTAACGACAAACCCCGTTTCTTCGAGGGTCTCTCTGATAGCGCCTTCTATGATCGACTCTCCTGATTCCAGATGACCCGCAGGCTGATTGTAAACCATTTGCAAGGACTGTTTATCGCGCTCCTCTACCATCAAAAATCGCCCTTGATCTGCGACCACGGTTGCCACGGTTACTCGAAAAGACTTCACGATTTACGCCTCACATACGGTCGGTGTGCAGAGCGCGTTTGCACTCCGGGTTTCACAGAAGGCTGCGCATAGACTTTGAGTTCATCGGGAACCGGAACACGAATGTACTTACCGGGCTCTAATTCCCCCAATTTAAACGGTCCACACTGATATCGAACTAGGCGAAGAGTGGGGTAGCCCACATTGGCAGTCATGCGGCGTATTTGTCGATTACGACCTTCTTGCAATCCAATTTCAAGCCAAGAGGTAGGGATGTTGGCTCGGTATCGCACGGGTGGTGTTCTCTGCCACAACTGGGGCGGCTCAATTGCCCGAACCTTAGCGGGCAGAGTCAGACCATCTTTAAGCTGAACTCCAGCCTGCAAACTCGAAATCGCCTCGGAGCTAACGATACCCTCTACCTGCACGTAGTAATACTTCCAACTCTTATGTTTGGGTGACGTGAGATACGCTTGCAGACGACCGAAAGAGGTAAGAACCAGGAGCCCCTCGGAATCGGCGTCCAGACGGCCGGCAATGCGGTATTCTGGTGCTCTGACAAGTTCAGAAATACCCAGCTTTTCTCCCTCTGAGCTAAATTGAGAGAGTATATTCATGGGTTTGTTAAGCAAAATGAGGTCATCCATAGTTGGACTATGATATCATCCCAGCGCCTAAGCGGTTTGCGTTCGCGAACAATTGTTTTAAATTTTTTTACGGAGTTAGCTATGGGATACAAACACATTCAGGTGCCTGCTGAAGGTCAATCTATTACTGTCAATGAAGATCACAGCCTGAACGTCCCCAATAATCCAATTATTCCTTACATCGAGGGTGATGGTATTGGAGTGGACATCAGCCCGGTCATGATCGATGTGGTCGATGCAGCGGTCGAAAAAGCCTACGGTGGCGAGAAAAAAATCTCGTGGATGGAAATTTACACCGGTGAAAAAGCGGCCGAACTTTACGACGGTGACTGGTTCCCAGAAGAAACCTTAGATGCGATCAAAGCTTACTCTGTGGCCATTAAAGGGCCCCTGACAACACCCGTTGGTGGCGGCTTCCGCTCACTGAACGTGGCTCTGCGGCAAGAATTAGACTTATACACCTGCTTGCGCCCAGTTCGTTGGTTTGAAGGCGTGCCTTCGCCCGTGAAAGATCCCGGCGCTTGCAACATGGTTATCTTCCGCGAGAACTCAGAAGACATTTACGCGGGCGTAGAATACCAAGCGGGAACACCAGAAGCACAAAAGGTGGTTGATTTCCTTCTGAACGAAATGGGCGTCACGAAAATTCGCTTCCCTCAGAATGTAGGCATAGGCATTAAGCCCGTTTCAAAAGAGGGCACCGAGCGCTTAGTTCGTAAAGCCATTCAATACGCTATCGACCAAGATTTACCGTCAGTGACCTTAGTGCACAAAGGCAACATCATGAAATTCACAGAAGGTGCCTTCCGTGACTGGGGTTATGGATTGGCTCAAAGTGAGTTTGGCGGTGAGTTACTAGACGGCGGCCCATGGGTTTCGATTAAAAACCCGAACAACGGCAAAGAAATTGTCATTAAAGACGTTATTGCTGACGCTATGCTGCAACAGATTCTTACCCGCCCGGCAGAGTACAGTGTAGTAGCGACTTTGAATCTAAATGGCGACTACCTGTCAGACGCTCTAGCTGCGCAAGTTGGTGGCATTGGTATTGCTCCCGGTGCGAACCTAAGTGACACTGTCGCGCTGTTTGAAGCAACTCACGGCACTGCCCCAAAGTATGCAGGCCAAGATAAAGTCAACCCGGGCTCACTGATTCTCTCGGCTGAAATGATGCTACGTCACATGGGCTGGAATGAAGCCGCGGACCTCATCATCGACGGCATGAACGGAGCTATCCAAGCTAAAACAGTGACCTACGATTTCGAGCGCTTAATGGACGGCGCAACGCTTTTGAGCTGCTCTGAGTTCGGCCAGAAAATCATCGCAAAAATGTAAGTTTTTATGGCACAACAAACCCGTGCACTGGTAAATCATAGTGACGCGGGTTTTTTTATGCCTTATGTTTACCCTTGTATTTTCCAGTTTCGCCACAAATAACTCTTATATCCCTGCGGGCGAAAGTGACATGCTCTATAATGAAGGCAAACCAGGCGGTAACAGTATCCATGAGTGAGGAACACCCAGATCAACACGACGACGGGACCGGGCTAGCGGTAGCACCGGCAAAACCCGCTCTGAAGAAGCCACCACTCTATAAAGTGGTGTTAATGAACGATGATTACACCCCGATGGAATTTGTCGTTTTGGTGTTGGAGCGTTTCTTCAGGATGAATCGAGAAAAAGCCACTCAAGTTATGCTAGCCGTGCACACGCAAGGAAAAGGGGTTTGCGGTATATATCCACGGGATGTCGCGGAAACCAAAGCCTATGAAGTTAATGAGTTTTCGCGGGAAAATCAGCACCCCTTACTGTGCGAAGTCGAACCGTTAAGTGATGATGAGTCTTAAAGGAATACGTCATGTTAAATAAGGCACTAGAGCTAAGCTTAAATGAGGCGTTTCGCTCAGCACAATCAAAGCAGCACGAGTATCTTACGGTAGAGCACCTGCTGTTAGCCATGCTAGACAACCCAGACGCCGTTTTGGTTCTAAAGCACTGCGGAGCGGACAGTGATGCTTTACGCGCAGACCTCGCTGAGTTTATTGATTCCACGACACCTCTCATAGAAGATAACGAGAGTGATCAGTTTGATACGCATCCCACACTGGGCTTTCAGCGCGTGATTCAACGTGCCGTGTTCCACGTGCAGAGCTCGGGCAAAGACGAGGTCAGCGGAGCGAACATACTGGTTGCAATATTTAGTGAGCAAGAGAGTCAGGCGGTTTACTATCTCAAAACGCAAAACATTTCGCGTTTGGATGTTGTGAATTACATTACGCATGGCGTCTCAAAGCTTGGCGACAATTCCGAAGAGGAAATAAGCCAAACAAGCAATACTGAAGCCAGCGAGGAAAATAGTGAAGGTAACCCGCTGAGTAACTTTGCGACGAACCTGAATTTGAAGGCCTATGAAGGAGATATTGATCCTCTTATAGGGCGAGCGCAGGAGGTCGAGCGTCTGGCGCAAGTACTGGCTCGGCGTCGCAAAAACAACCCTCTGTTAGTGGGCGAATCGGGAGTGGGTAAAACCGCAATTGTTGAGGGCCTTGCGAAACTAATTCAAGACGGCGAGGCGCCTGAACTACTGGCGAAAAGCACTGTGTATTCTCTTGACATGGGTGCACTACTTGCGGGCACTAAATATCGTGGCGACTTCGAAAAACGTTTTAAAGGCTTACTAAAAGAGCTTTCCAAGCACGAAGGGGCAATCTTATTTATTGATGAGATTCATACTATTATCGGAGCTGGTGCCGCATCGGGCGGTGTTATGGATGCCAGCAATTTGCTAAAACCCCTTTTAACCTCCGGCAAGTTGCGCTGCGTTGGCTCGACAACCTATGCCGAGTACCGTGGCATCTTCGACAAAGATAAAGCGCTTAGTCGTCGCTTTCAGAAGATCGATGTAACCGAGCCTTCACCCGATGACGCGTACAAAATTTTAAAAGGCCTCAAGTCGCGCTTCGAAGAGCACCACAAAGTTCGCTATACCGACAAAGCATTGCGCGTAGCCACGGACTTAGCCGCCCGCTATATCACCGACAGGTTCTTGCCAGATAAAGCCATCGACGTAATCGACGAGGCGGGTGCATACCAGCAGCTACTACCGAAATCGAAGCGAAAAAAACAAATTGGTGTCAGTGATATCGAGGCAATCGTTGCAAAAATCGCGCGTATTCCCCCGAAATCGGTTAGCCGCGACGACAAATCGACGCTTGAAAAGCTCGAAAACAATCTTAGGATGGTGGTATTTGGCCAAGACAAAGCCGTGTCGGAACTTAGCTCAGCCATCAAATTAGCTCGCGCTGGGTTAAAGTCAGAATACAAGCCCATTGGCAGCTTCCTATTAGCTGGACCTACAGGTGTAGGGAAAACAGAGATTACCCGCCAGCTGGCCACAATGCTGGGACTTGAGCTCATTCGCTTCGACATGAGCGAATATATGGAGCGGCATACCGTATCAAGATTGATCGGTGCGCCCCCGGGCTACGTCGGTTTCGACCAAGGAGGTTTGCTGACTGACGCAGTGACGAAGCATCCACATGCTGTCGTACTGCTAGACGAAATTGAAAAAGCACACCCTGAAGTGTTCAACCTTTTGTTGCAAGTCATGGACCATGGATCGCTAACTGACAACAACGGACGTAAAGCGGACTTCCGCAATGTTATCTTAGTTATGACAACAAACGCTGGGGCCGAGCGTATCAGTCGTCGTTCTATTGGCTTTACTCAGCAAGATCACCGAACTGATGGGATGGAGGCGATCAATCGGTCCTTCACCCCTGAATTTCGCAACCGGTTAGACAGTATCGTAGAGTTTGAGCCTCTCGGCGAAGACGTGATACTCACGGTAGTCGACAAATTCCTTACCGAGCTTCAAGGGCAGCTAGACGATAAGCGGGTACAGCTAGAGGTCGATGAGGACGCTCGTTTGTGGCTGGTCGAGAAGGGCTACGATATGCACATGGGTGCTAGACCCATGGCGCGTGTAATACAGGAATTTATTAAAAAGCCTTTGGCAGAGTTGGTTCTGTTCGGATCGCTCGCTGCGTCAGGGGGAACAGTTCACGTTCGCGTTAGCGAGTCCGGAGACGCGTTATCGCTTGAAGTTGAAAGTGCGCAGTCACAAGAACAGCAAGTTGAAGCCTTGAGCTAAGCTCGAGGCTTTTTATCTCTCACGGTAAGTAATGCGACCTTTCGTCAAATCGTAAGGCGTTAGTTCAACGCGAACTTTATCGCCAGTCAAAATACGAATGTAGTGTTTGCGCATCTTGCCACTGATGTGCGCAGTCACAACGTGCCCATTTTCGAGCTTAACGCGGAACGTTGTGTTAGGAAGCGTGTCAACGACTTCGCCATCCATTTCAATTTGGTCTTCTTTAGCCATGCACCTTGAGCTCTTGCTTAAATCGGAGCGCATTTTGCCCTAACCGGCGGCATAACGCCACTAAAAAACGCTATTTAGCCTAAGGTTCTAGTCTACGCCACTCGCCCTTATCAAGCAGTTCAATGGGTCTATACTGGATCTTATAGTCCATTTTGCGGCAATTTTGCACCCAATAGCCCAGGTAAACGTAGGGAAGCTGAAGCTGCTTAGCAAGTTCTATTTGCCACAAAATCACAAACTTACCTAAGCTTTGAGCCTCATCAGCGGGATCAAAAAAAGTATAAATGGCAGAGAATCCGTCGTTTAAGTGGTCCACCACGGCGACCGCCTTTAGCTCATCGCCACTGCTGAAACAATAATATCTGGTAAAATCCCAAGCCTGACCCAAAAACGATTTAAATTGCTCGGGAGAGGGCGGGAACATATCGCCGTCGTGATGGCGGGCGCGGATGTAACGCTCATAAAGCGGGTATGCGCGGTCTGCTTCAAGTATCGTATGACTCTGCACCCGCAAATCACTATTACGCTTTAACACCCGCTTTTGATTCCGGCTTGGGTCAAAGTCGAAGACGGGTATACGCGCGGGCACACAGGCTTGGCAAGCTGCGCAGTTAGGCTTGTACATGTGTAGCCCGGACCGACGAAACCCCATGCGAGACAGCGAAGTATATAGGTTTTGATCAACGTCTTGCTTTGGGTCCACAAACAGCGTGGTCGCCTCCTCGCCGAGCAAATAACTGCACTCATGCGGGTAGGTCGTGAAGACTTTTAGGTGATGTAATGAAGAGCTCACACGAGATCCTTGGTCTGCCCAGCTATGCGCCAATAACGGCGATCAATCTCTACAGCAACATTCTCTCTGAGGATACGTTCGAAGTCTAGCCGGGACAACAAAGTTGCTCCCAGACTCAATAAATGGGGGTTTTCCACCTGGCAGTCAATAAGTTTGACTCCTGCGGTTTGACACAGGTTAGCAAGGGCGGCTAGAGCCATCTTTGAACCATCAGTCGCGCGACTGAACATTGACTCACCAAAAAATACCCGACCAAGTTTGAGGCCATAAAGTCCGCCGACCAGTTCAGAATCTAACCATACTTCAATGGAATGCGCATAACCTAAGCCATTAAGCTTGCGGTAGGCTAGGTGCATTTCTTGATTAATCCATGTGTTATCAGTGCGATCGTCAACGGTCGCACAATAGGCCATTACTTGGGGAAACGCTGTATTAATGCTCACGCGATAGGGTTTTCGTAGCCGCTTTTTAAGCGACCTCGATAAAATAATTTGCTCTGGAAAAAATACACAACGAGGTTCTGGCGTCCACCATAAAATAGGTTCACCCCTCGAGTACCAGGGAAAAATTCCCAAAGAGTACGCGTGCACAAGCCGCTCGGGGCTTAAATCGCCCCCCATAGCCAGCAGGCCCGGAGGGTCTTCTAGAGCTTGCCCAGTAGGCGGAAACCCATAAGCATCCACAAACTATTGATCGTCCAGATAACGTTCTGCATCAAGTGCTGCCATGCAGCCGAAGCCAGCCGAGGTAATAGCCTGACGATAGATGTGGTCGGCGACATCGCCAGCGGCGAACACGCCTTCGATGCTGGTTGCCGTCGCATTACCACTGGTCCCAGATTGAATGGTTAGATAGCCACCTTCCATATCAAGCTGACCTTTAAAGATATCTGTGTTTGGCTTATGCCCGATAGCAATAAACACGCCCGCCACATCGATCATTTGCTCGAGACCTGATTCCGTCGACTTCAACGTCAATCCTGTAACACCTTGCTCGTCACCCAGCACCGCTTCCAACTGATGATTCCAAAGAATTCTGATTCGGCCTTCTGCCTCACGAGCAAACAGTTTGTCCTGCATGATTTTCTCGGCTCGCAAGCTGTCGCGCCGATGAATCAGGGTAACCTCTGAGGCAATATTAGACAGATACAGAGCTTCTTCGACCGCAGTATTGCCTCCGCCCACCACAGCTACTTTTTGATTACGGTAAAAAAAACCGTCGCACGTTGCGCAAGCGGAGACTCCTTTACCCATAAAGGCTGTCTCACTGGGTAGACCTAAATATTGGGCACTGGCGCCGGTTGCAATAATTAAAGCGTCACAGGTGTAAACTTTTGAGCCTTCAAGTCGAAAGGGCCTCTGCTGCAGATCAACGCGCTCGATGTGATCAAATACGACCTCTGTATCGAAGCGCTCGGCATGATCTAACATGTCGGCCATTAATTGCGGCCCTTGCAAACCTTCCGCGCCCGCCGGCCAGTTTTCGACTTCAGTTGTTGTGGTTAGCTGCCCGCCTTGTTGCATTCCGGTAATTACCAAAGGTGACAAATTAGCGCGGGCGGCATAAATTGCAGCGGTATAGCCAGCAGGGCCAGAGCCCAAAATAATCACTTTACGATGTTCTGACATGGGGATTCCATAGCTTTAATAAGTAGCGCGTAAGTCTAGATTAAACCGCGCCCTGGGGCAAAGCATGACGAGCGATTGCGGTTAGACTTTTCATCTAATGAAGTCTCGGGATACTATAGCGCCATGTCATTGAATAATACTGTACGAAATCGACTTGGAGAGGGCGCACTTATCGGCGTCACAGCCAGCTGTATTTATTTGTTAATTGCCTTGTTTTCATACAACCCCAAAGATCCTGCGTGGTCGACTTCCGGGATTAGCGATCAAACGGTTAACTCAGCAGGCGTGTTCGGCGCCTATTTGGCAGATATAAGCTTTTCTATCGTTGGCTATTGGGCATTTAGCGTGCCCATACTGCTGGCTTTGAAAGCAGTGCAAATGATTTTTGAACGCAGGGACGATGGCGATCGCTGGCGCGAACTGGTGGCTCTAAGAAGTCTTGGATTTGCACTCATTGTCGCATCAGGGTGCGCTCTGGCTTCTCTGAATCAGGAGGGTTCTTCGACTCTTCCGCAAGGTGCGGGCGGCATCGTTGGGCTCATGGTGGGGCAACTCTTCAACGACTGGTTTTCCAGTCTTGGCGCGCGCGTTTTGTTGGTCGCCTCATTTTTATTCGGAGTTAGCATATTCACGGGGTTGAGCTGGCTAAAAGCGATGGATCACTTGGGTGAGTGGACCCTACGTTACAGCACTGCGGGTTGGCATTGGTGCCATTACCAGATAGGTAGAATCCGCGAAAAGCGTGCGAAGGTGCGGGCACAGCAAACTCGGAAAATAGAGATACAACAGCATGTCGAGACGCAAAAATTGCGTACCCCGCCTAAAATTAAAGCGCCGAGCAAACCGGTCGAAAAGAGCGAGCGAGTAGAGAAGGAAAAGCAGGTCAATCTATTTCAAGACATCACGCCCGTAGGGGAGGTGCCCCCACTTGAGCTATTAGACCCGGCGACAAGAGATCCCAACAAAGGTTTCAGCAAAGACGCACTAGAGGGCATGTCACGTCTGCTTGAGCTCAAGCTAAAAGATTTTGGCATCACAGCCGAAGTGGTGGCGGTATACCCTGGCCCTGTGATCACCCGCTTTGAAATCCAGCCAGCGGCGGGTGTAAAAGTCTCGCGTATTTCCAACTTGGCCAAGGATTTAGCGCGAAGTCTAGCGGTTATTAGCGTTCGAGTAGTCGAGGTGATTCCGGGTAAATCGGTGGTGGGTATCGAAATACCCAATGAAGACCGCGAAATTGTAAATTTTCGGGAGGTGCTCTCTTCTCGAGCCTTTGATACAGCAAAGTCGCCCTTAACCCTCGCCTTAGGACATGACATCTCTGGCCTGCCGGTTGTGGCAGATCTGGCCAAAATGCCGCATTTATTGGTTGCCGGCACAACGGGTTCGGGCAAGTCGGTGGGTGTGAACGCCATGCTTTTGAGCTTGCTGTATAAATGTACCCCAGATGATGTTCGATTGTTACTGGTCGACCCGAAAATGCTTGAGCTGTCAGTATACGATGGCGTGCCGCATTTGCTTACGCCCGTCATTACCGACATGAAAGACGCCGCCAATGGCTTACGTTGGTGTGTGGCAGAAATGGAACGTCGTTACAAGGTCATGGCTTCGCTTGGGGTTAGAAATTTGAGTGGTTACAACCGCAAAATCGAGGACGCTAAACGAGCGGGCGAGACTATTGACGACCCAACCTGGCGCCCTAGCAAAGATGTGATGTTTGCCGATCAAGAACAGGTCGCGCCACCGCTCGAGCATTTACCGTCAATCGTCGTTGTTATCGACGAGTTTGCTGACATGATTATGATTGTCGGTAAGAAAGTGGAAGAACTGATCGCTCGTATAGCCCAGAAGGCTCGAGCAGCGGGCATTCATTTAATACTGGCGACGCAAAGACCTTCGGTCGACGTTATTACTGGCTTGATTAAGGCTAATGTGCCCACACGCATCGCGTTCCAAGTCTCGTCCCGAATAGACAGCCGAACCATTCTAGACCAAGGCGGTGCCGAGCAACTACTCGGGCATGGCGACATGCTGTATTTGCCGCCTGGCTCTGGGTTGCCCACCCGTGTACATGGCGCTTTTTGCTCTGATGACGAAGTGCATCGGGTTGTTGCCGACTGGAAGAAGCGCGGCAAACCGGACTTTATCGAGGGCTTGTTGGAGGAGGGTGGCAACACACCCGTCACGGCGCAAGAACTACAAAACAGTGGTAGCGACGATCCAGAATCGGATCCCTTGTATGACGAAGCCGTTCATTTCGTTTTGGAATCACGTAGGGCCTCGATATCTTCGGTACAACGCAAATTACGCATTGGTTACAACCGCGCTGCCCGATTAATAGAGACAATGGAAGCCGCGGGTGTTGTTTCAGCAATGGGACATAACGGTCAACGCGATGTATTGGCGCCGCCACCGGTGGACGTTTAATGGGGGCACGTTTATTCATCGTCCTGGTCACCCTGTGGATCACACCACTTTGCTTGGCCTCAGAATCGTCCTTAGACCGCTGGCTTTCTTGGGATGCTTTAACTGCCTCGTTCATACAACGTGAGTACGATGCCAGTGGTACCCTGACCAGAACTAGCGAGGGCGTGTTAACTTTGAAGCGTCCCAATTATGCGCTGTGGCAGGTTCGATCGCCGGACCCTCAAGAATTCTACGCCAATGCGCTAGGTGTCTGGCATTATGACCCGTGGTTAGAAGTGGCTACGTTTCACCCGATCGATAGTGATGGCAGTCAAGTGACCCAGGCTTTATTTAGCGGGGACAAAAGTATTTTAGAACAGCGCTATGCAGTCACCGAGTCCGAAGATCAGGTCTTGCTTAGCCCTCGCGATAACGACAGTCAAATTCAAACGGTAAGTATAATACTTAGCCTCGAGGGCTATCCGCGCAGCATAGAATTGCAAACGAGCCTAGGTCATCGCAGCCTGATTGAATTAAACAATGTTAAAATCGGGCAGTTCCCACCAGAAATGTTTGAATTCACGCCACCACCCGGTACAGAAATTCAATAATTTGTGGTTCCTGCGAGTCGGATCTTATAGCTAAACAAGGTACAATGGCGCGCTTTAAAGGGCATGAGGTACTAAGGTGGATTGGCGAATACTTTGTGTGATCATGGCGGGTGGGGGTTTGGGAGCTGGCCTTCGAGCCGCGCTGGGACAGTGGGTCGCGACCAATGTGGCCTCGGCGTTTCCTTTAGGGACCTTCACGGTGAATGTCATAGGCTCATTTGCTATTGGGGTAGCCAGCGTCGTGTTGGCTGACCGCGCAATCCAGGCGGATTGGATAAGGGTGTTCCTTATGACCGGTTTCTTGGGTGGATTCACCACCTTTTCGTCATTTTCGATTGAAACGGTGCACCTGATACAAAACGGGCGAGCGGCACTGGCGGCAAGTTATATCGCTGCCTCTGTCATCCTATGCGTTGGCGGCGCAATGGCAGGCATTTACGCCGCCAGGACTCTTGGTTAATTGCTGGAATATTATGTTAGATCTTAAATACATACGTAACAATTTAGATGAAGTGGTTGCAAAACTAGCGATCAAGGGTTTCGCGTTTGATCGAGATGTATTCGAGCAGCTTGATGCCGCGCGCAAACACGCTGACATGACCTCACAAGACCTACAGGCACAACGCAAGCTAGCGTCAAAAAAAATCGGCAGTTTGGTCGCTTCGGGTAAGAGTGTAGATGAGGCTAAGGCCGAGGTAGCATCTATTCTCGAGCTTATCGACGAGCAGCTGAGTACTGCCACGCAAGATGCGAGAGACGCCCAAGGTAAATTGGAAGCAATGCTACTTGCAACACCCAATATCCCAAGCAATCAAGTCCCTGCTGGAACTAGTGAGGATGATAACCAGGAGGTGTATCGCTGGGGTGAGCCAAGAAATTTCGATTTTAAACCCAAAGATCACGTCGATTTAGGTGAGGCACTGCAACAGCTGAGTCAAGAGCAGGGCGCTAAGATAGCGGGATCTCGATTTACTGTATTGCAGTCAAGCCTTGCCCGCCTGCATCGAGCCTTAACGCAATTTATGTTAGACACTCATACCGAGCAACACGGCTATCAAGAGGTGTATGTTCCTTACATCGTCAATGCGACCTCTTTGCAAGGTACAGGGCAACTTCCCAAGTTTGAAGAAGATCTTTTCAAGCTACAAGCAGAGCATGATTTCTACCTAACACCTACGGCAGAGGTACCCGTTACCAATCTGGTCCGAGACGAGATACTTAGCGGCGAGCAGGTCGAAGATGGGTTAAAGTTTGCCTGTCACACACCATGTTTCCGCAGCGAGGCCGGTGCCTCAGGGCGAGACACGCGAGGCATGATACGTCAACATCAATTCGAGAAGGTCGAGCTGGTTCAGATTGTAAGGCCTAGCGACTCTCAAACAGCGCTAGAAACGCTTACCGGGCACGCTGAAGCCATATTGCGGACACTAGAGCTACCGTATCGTAAAGTCTTATTATGTGGCGGAGACTTAGGATTTTCCGCCCAGAAAACTTATGACCTAGAGGTTTGGTTGCCAGGTCAAAGTGCCTACCGGGAAATCTCATCTTGCTCGAATTTCGGCGACTATCAGGCACGTCGCTTGCAGGCTCGTTGGCGCAATCCAGAATCGGGAAAGCCAGAGCTAGTGCACACATTGAATGGCTCGGGGCTCGCGGTTGGGCGAACACTCGTAGCAATCTTAGAAAACTATCAGCAAGAAAACGGCTCAATTACTGTACCAAAAGCACTAGTAAGCTACATGAACGGACTAGAGGTCATAAAAGGGTAAGGCAATGGACTACCTGCCTCTAGCCTTCAATGTCAGAGAATCTGCGGTTTTATTAGTCGGCGCAGGCCCCGTGGCCGCTAGAAAGGCAACGTTATTAAAGCGAGCCTCTGCCACACTGTACGTGGTAGCGCCTGAAATTTGCCCAGAATTGCAGGCTTTATTAACGCCACAGGATCGGTATTTTAAACGTAAAGTTGAAGCCAGTGATATCGAAGGTAAGCAGCTCATCGTCGCGGCCACTTCAGATCACGAAGTGCATATCTGGCTGGCAGCTATTGCCAAAGACCGTAATCTTCCAATTAATGTGGTGGACGAACCTGATTTATGCTCATTTATTTTTCCTGCCATTGTCGATCGCAACCCGATCATTATCGGAATTTCTAGTAGCGGTACAAGCCCTGTTCTTGCGCGCCTGTTGCGCAAGCGGTTGGAAGCTTGGCTACCCACCAACTACGGGATGCTTGCACGCTTTGTCGGTAGCTTACGTGAGCGGGTTAAGGCTGTTTTAGCCACTGAGAGTGAGCGACGCTTGTACTACGAAACACTTGTCGAGAGTGAGGCAGCCGAAGCGGTCCTGAATGGTAACGACGAGGTCGCAGAACGCTTTGCAAGCGATCTTCTGGTAGAAAGTAATTATCAACGTGGTGACGTGGCGTTGGTTGGCGCAGGGCCAGGAGACCCCGACTTAATGACCTTTAAGGCTCTGCGCCTGCTACAGCGCGCCGATGTGGTGCTTTATGACCGTTTGGTCTCACAAGAAATACTAGATTTGGCACGACGGGATGCCCAGCGCATTTATGTGGGTAAGCAGCGTGATCAGCATGCTGTAGCCCAAGCGGATATCAACCACACCTTGCTAGACCTAGCTCAACAAGGTCTAAAGGTTGTGAGGTTAAAGGGTGGCGACCCTTTTATTTTTGGTCGAGGTGGAGAGGAGCTTGAATTGCTCGCAGAGCACGGAGTGCCTTTCCAGGTCGTTCCCGGTATCACATCCGCAGCCGGGGCTGCCAGCTACGCGGGCATTCCTTTAACACATCGCGATTATGCCCAATCGGTACGCTTCGTACCCGGCTATCTAAAGCAAGGAACGGCCGTGCTCAGTTTAGATGATTGCGGTTCAGCAGATGAAACTTTGGTGGTGTACATGGGGTTGAAAGCACTCGATAGCGTCGTAAGCCGATTGCTTGACGCAGGCCGAGATCCAACCACGCCCATTGCGCTTATTCAAAATGCCACGCTCCCAACTCAAGTGATATTGATAGGCACCTTAGTGGACATTGCATCTAAAGCTTCCCAGCAGTCCTGGGATGGACCCACACTGATATTGGTGGGACAGGTCATAAGGCTCCACCAGAAACTCAGCTGGTTTAATCGTCCAGACCTCGAGGTCATTACTTAGTCATAGGCCTTGCTAACAGGGGCTCTCGACTAAAGACTAAAGCATCAGTGATGATTCGCGCTGATTCCAGCAGCAGGGCATCGTGCTCTGTGTCAATTGCATCGCGATCTTCTTGAGGGCTTGGCTCTTCGGCGCCGTCTTCTTCATGTTGCTCAAGTGTCTCGAGAGGCTCTTCTCCCTCCAAAACCCGCCGTTTATTCTCAATCGACAGCCAACGGGTGTTGCGCTTTTCCCGGGCTTTTAGCCGCTCATTAAAATTTAGAGAAAGCCGCGTTTGTTCTCGATCTTGATTAGCAAGCTCGATCTGCTCGCGCAGCAGCACTAAATGAGGCTCCGATAGCTGCCGTTGTTGCGAAGACGCCACCAAACGAGGAAGTAACGACTCGTAATTTCCGTAGGTTTGTCGCGGCACAGCTCGAATTTGATCCCAGGGCAAAGGGAAGTCCATGGTGCTTTCGCCAATATCTTTTGGGTCGTATAGTGAGGGCAGTGCGACGTCCGGGGCTACACCCCGATGTTGAGTCGAGTCCCCCGATATACGATAGAACTTCGACTCGGTAACTTTGAGCTGCCCTTCAGTCAGTGCCGCAAATGTCTGCACTGTGCCTTTGCCGAATGACTCGTTACCAATGATTAAGCCGCGCCCGTAATCTTGAATAGCACCCGCAAAAATCTCGGACGCGGAAGCGCTTAGCCGGTTGATGATAACACCCATTGGTCCCGTATAATGATTTCCACGTTCACGTTTACCATCACGCCAGATATTGCCCGATGAATGTTTAATCTGTACCGTCGGACCGTAGTCAATGAACAGTCCGGTAAGGTCGTTTGCCTCACGCAGTGAGCCTCCACCGTTGTTACGTAAATCAATTAGCACGGCATCAACCTGCTTGCTTTCTAGCTCGTCGAGTAAGCGTCGTACGTCCCGCGAAGTACTGCGGTAATTTGGGTCACCTCGACTGGCGGCCTCGAAATCCATATAAAACGTTGGAATATCAATGATGCCAATCTTGTAGGTAAGGCTGTCTCTTTGAATTTCGATGACATCCGCCTGGGCGGCTTGCTCTTCGAGTTTCACCTCATTACGGACGATCTCAATGATTTGAGTTTCACCGGAACCGAACGACTTTGCGGGTATGATTTCTAGCCGAACAGTGGTTCCCTTGGGGCCCCGAATCAATTCAACGACCTCTGACAGGCGCCAACCGATGACATCGATCATTTCGCCATCTTTTCCTTGGGCGACCCCAACAATGCGATCAGCCGCTTTTAACTGCCCGTGCTTATCTGCGGGGCCTTTAGGGACGATACGACTGACTTTGATATAATCCTCGTCAAGCTGAAGCAGGGCACCAATACCCTCAAGCGACAGGGACATCTCGATATCAAAGTTTTCTGACTGTCTGGGCGAGTAGTAGGATGTATGCGGCCCATAGAGACTCGCCAGAGCATTAGCGTAAACGGCGAACACATCACGCTCGGTGGTACGCTTCGCCTCTTTAAGTTGGTAACTGTATCGTTTGGTTAGGGTCTGCGCGATTTCTTCATCTGTTTTTTTTGCGAGTTTTAAATTTAGTACGTCATTTTTGAACTGCAATCGCCAGCGCACCTGCAGGGCTTCTTCGGTATCCGCCCAGACTAGGTTATCGGCTTCTAATTCCAGGTAATCATTTAAGTCAAAATCAAGCTTGATAATTTCACCCGCCAGATCGTCTAGAAAGCCCGATAAGCGCGCCACCCGCCGTTCGTAGTAGATAGAGTAAACTTCAATTGCAGCCTCTAAAGAACGCTCCTTGGCCTGATCATCGAGTAAACTGCCATGGCGAGAAAACGCATTCAAATCTTGAGTCGTGAAGTAAAGCTTTCTAGGATCTAAACTATCGATGTAACGCTCGAGATGCATACTTGATAGATTGTCATCGTACGCTTTTGCAGCGTAATGCCTGCGCTCTAGGTTTTTAATCATCTCTTGCAGAGTCGTAGTCTGCTCATCGGTGAATCTGAGGGGTCCATCGCCAGACTCAAGCGCTGAGGTAGCCGTACTTATTAAGAGTAAAAAGGTGATTAAGAGTGAGCGCAACAACATAATAAGTAGCTATAAACGAATGAATGATCATTATGGCGGCTTATTGACACTCTAGCCAGCCCCTGACATCTCTAATCCTTCTTTAATCAGCTAGGTTTAGACCTCACTCTGGGTCTGCAGCTGGGTAAACGCCTCGTGTTGCGACAAATAGACGCTGCCGTTCAAGGCTTGTAGCAAATGGGACCGCACTAAAGCGTCCATAACAGGACCTTTAACCTCGGACAGGTGAAAGCCAATGTCCAACTCTGTCAGCCTCTCGTTAATCATCTCCAGGGCTTCTAGAGCGCTCAAATCAATCACGTTAATGGCGGAGCACATCAAAACAACATGCTTTAATTCTGAATTCTTGGCGACTTCAGTGTAGACCACATCTTCTAAGTAAGCGGCGTTCGGGAAATACAAGCTTTCGTCGATTCTGATCGAGCAAATGGTCGGCGCCGTGATGACCTGATGGCGATTGATGTTCCGAAAATGCTGGGTTCCCGGCACCTCTCCGACGATTGCCACATGCGGTCTTGACGTGTGATACAGATGCAAAAAAATCGATAACGAAACACCGGTCACCACACCGACTTCGACCCCTGCTAGCAGCGTAATAACGATGGTTCCGGCTAAGGCCAACCCATCTCGTTTGGAATAATCCCAGGCGCGTTTCAGTAAACTTAGATCGACCAGACTGATCACAGCGACAATGATCGTGGCCGCAAGCGTCGCTTTGGGCAAGAAAAACAATACCGGGGTCAAGAACATTGCCGCAAGTGCAATCCCAATCGCAGTCATGATGCTTGCTGCCGGCGTTTGGGCGCCTGCATCAAAATTAACAACCGATCGCGAGAATCCGCCCGTGACCGGAAAACCAGAGGACAAAGCCGAGGCCAAATTAGACGCGCCTAAGCCGATAAGCTCCTGATCTGGATGTACTCTTTGCCGACGCTTGGCGCCTAGGGTACGACCAACCGAGATCGATTCTACGTAACCGATAATGGAAATTAACAAAGCGGCCGGCCACAGCTCCTCAATTACCCGCCAATCGAGCGCTGGCAGGCTTAAACTCGGCAACCCGCTAGGTACCGCTCCAACAATGGAGACACCTTGGTCCGCCAAGTCAAGACCGTAGGCGAGGGCAATGGTGGCAGCAATCGATACCACCGGCGCAGTTTTAGTTAGCGTCGCCGCCAAATCTTTCGAACACCCCAGCCGAACCAGCGAAGACCCCAGAAAAGCGCGACACCACGCTAAAAACACCAACGCAAACAAACCAATACTTAAGGTGGGCATATTGGTGCCCATTATATTTGCCCAAAGTGACTCAGTAAGCTCAATCAATGTTTCGCCCTGAGCCGATACACCCAATATATGTTTCAACTGACTCAAAGCAATGATGATCCCAGAGGCGGAAATAAAGCCTGAAACGACCGGATGCGACAAGAAGTTGGCGAGAAATCCGAATCGCAGTAATCCCATGCCTATCAGCATCACTGCCGAAAGTAGCGCTAGCAAAATTGCGGCTTGATGATAGTCTGCCCCCGTCTTTGCCACCGCCTCACCGACTGCACTAGCGGTCATCAAACTGACTACCGCGACCGGCCCCACTGATAGTGTGCGACTCGTCCCAAACAGGGCATAAGCGACCAAAGGTAGCACCGAGGCGTAAAGGCCAATCTCGGGAGGCACGCCGGCCAACATGGCATAAGCCAAGGACTGCGGAATAAGCATAATCGTGACGATGATAGCCGCGATAATGTCAGCCGTGAATAACGAGCGGTTATAACCTTTCAGCCATTGTGCCGCCGGAAACCATTGCATCGGATCAGCCTTTTTCATGCACAGGTGTGACCATCCATTCACGACCTTTCAGCATTGCTTTCCAGTAAACCGGCGGCAAAATAATCTCTTTCAACCACCATGCTAGGCGGGTAGGTTTGCGGCCATTAAGTACCCATGATGGGAAACTCGGGAGTAACTTGCCACCATATCCAAACTCGGCCAGAACAATTTTCCCGCGCTCGACAGTAAGAGGGCAACTGCCATACCCATTGTAGTGCGCAACCCAGTTCTCTCGACCTAGCTCGTGCAACAAGTTGTTAGCAACGATAGGCGCTTGCATGCGCGCAGCTGCTGCTGTTTTAGCGTTGGGTGCATTTTGCACATCACCTAACGACCACACGTTTGTGAAACGCTTGTGTTGCAGGGTAGTTTGGTCAACGTCAACCCAGCCATTTGCGTCCGCGAGCTCCGATTGTGCGACAAAGTCGGGCGCGCACTGTGGCGGGCAGACGTGAATCATGTCGAAAGTCTTTTCAATAACCTGCGTATTACCTTCGGCGTCCTTTATTTCAAACCAGGCTGTCTTATTAGGGCCATCAATCTTCACGAGATTGTGATTAAACGAAAGAGTTGCATCGTATTTCTTGATGTATTCCATTAAAGCTGGCACGTAATCTTGAACACCGAATAACACGCCACCAGCATTGCAGAACTCGACATCGATATTACTAAGAACATTGTCATTTTTTAGCCAGTAGTCGCTGGATAAATACATCGCCTTTTGCGGCGCGCCAGCACACTTAATGGGCATGGGAGGCTGGGTAAAGATTGCCTTCCCAGACTTAAGTCCCTGAACCAACTTCCAAGTATAAGGTGCTAAATCATAACGGTAATTTGACGTGACTCCATTCTGCCCAAGGGTCTCGGTTAAACCCTCTATGGCTCCCCAGTTGAGCTTCAAGCCAGGCGCTACAACCAACTGTTGATATTGCAATACGCTACCATCTTCCAAGGTGACTTGGTTGCTAAGCGGGCTAAAAGTCGCGACCGCCTCTTTTATCCAGGTGACACCAGAAGGAATGAGCGAACTCATGGACTTTACTGTTTGCTCTTGTGTAAATACGCCCGCACCCACCATTGTCCAGCCGGGCTGGTAATAATGAACCTCGGCCGGATCGACAATAACAATACTTAAATCGGGGGTACGCTTCAGCAAAGAAGACGCCACCGAGATGCCGCCAGCGCCACCACCAATAATTACCACGTCAAATTCCTTTGGAGCGGGGGCTTTTGGCGCGCTAGGATTGGCGGCCGCAAACCTTTCAGCCATACCGCTCAGGTCGTAACCCACGCTCTGTGCCGCCTCAATAAGAGTCGAGGCCGCGACACCACTGGCGGCCTGACTCAGCGACCACAATGTAATCGATCGTGTACCCGTGCGACAGTAGGCGTGTACCTTACCCTGGGCCTCGTCAAGCGCTAGCCTAAAGTCGGCAACTTGAGCGCTAGAGATCTGGCCGGGCGTAATGGGTTGATGAATGACAGTAATGCCATGCTCAGCCGCGGCGGCCTGAATTTCGGCGAAGGTTAACTGATCGCTGTCCTCACCGTCCGGGCGGTTGCAGATGATCGTTTTAACATTGCTCGCAGACAAATCATCGATATCGTTAATTAGCAACTGATCCGAGAGTGTTAATTTGTCGTTAATTGTTGCAGTTTTCATATGATGTCCCCTTAAAATTATCGTTATACAAAGGCGTTAACGGGTAGTTTCAGAAACACTTTGCCGTCGTTATCCGCCGGTGGCATATGACCCGCCCTCATATTCACCTGAAGCGACGGCAAAATCAAACGCGGCATGCCTAAGGTCGCATCTCGAGCCTGGCGCATAGCGACAAATTCATCTTCACTGATCTTGTCATTCACATGAATATTGGTCTTTTTCTGGACGCCAACGGTGGTTTGGTATTCAAGGGCACGGCCGTTCGGACAATAATCGTGACACATAAATAAGCGAAAACTCTCTGGAAGCGATAAGACGCGCTGGATTGAGCGATATAGAGTGCTTGCATCTCCGCCAGGAAAGTCAACCCGAGCCGTACCGCCATCTGGCATGAACAGGGTGTCGCCGACAAACACTGCGTCACCAATAACATAGGTCATACAAGCTGGGGTGTGCCCGGGGGTATGCAACACTTTAATTTGAAGATCACCCATGATTAGCTCATCGCCGTCTTCAGCCAACACATCAAACTGGGAGCCGTCGCGCTTAAACTCGGTGTCTTCGTTAAAAATCTTACCAAAAGTGTCTTGCACCACCAGAATATTCTTACCAATGACAAGCTTGCCCCCTAATCGCTCCTGCAGCACTGGGGCCGCGGACAGGTGATCTGCGTGCACGTGGGTTTCGACAATCCACTCAAGCTCTAATTTGTGTTTTAAGATGTAGTCGACAATACGCTCTACGCCCGCCGTGCTTATTGTGCCCGAGGGGTAATCCAAGTCCAGCACAGAATCGATCACGGCACACCGTTTGTCGCCAGTCTGATACACCACATAAGAAAACGTATTGGTGTCGTCGTCATAAAAAGGAACAACTTCTGGATAGTGACTTGTCTGTAGCTCGAAGGGTAGGGGGTTCATGACATACCTCTGCAGATTCAAATGGGCTTTCAACTTTTACACTGCGAAAACCGTGCCAGCTTTCCCGAAGGACCCTCAATTAAAAAATCCCATTAAAAACAATAGGATAAGAATTGGAGAATCGTTGAAGTCAGAAATGGCAAAGTCAAATCGATTTGTATTGCCATTGATGGCAAAATTTATGACAATATTGGCATGAAAACCACACTTAATAACCCCAAAGATTTGCTCGATGTCATCGAGCTTCCCGCTATTATCGTTTCCAAAGATTATGAGATAGAAGCAACCAACGCCGCTTACGAGTCTGCTTTTGGCCGGCTTGATCTGGCCAGCGTACCCAAGTGCTACGCAATATCCCACGGTTACGATAAGCCTTGCGATCAGTCTGGCGAAGACTGCCCCATGCGTTTAGCCAAGACCTCGGGGCATAAAACCCGGGTCTTGCATGTTCATCACACACCAAGAGGACGCGAATACGTCGATGTCGAGATGACACCGATACGCGATGAAAGTGGTAGCGTCACTCACTTTATCGAAGTGCTCAAGCCTGTGGAGAACAAAGTCACTACACACCAGCCGGTAAAAGTCGCAGGCAGTGATCCAGCTTTCCGCAACGTGCTCAGCCAGGTCACTAGGGTCGCTGACAGCGATATCGCTGTGTTACTACTCGGCGAGTCGGGCACGGGCAAAGAAGTAATCGCGCAGTCCATTCATCAGCAAAGCCGTCGCAATAAACGACCTATGGTCACACTTGAATGCTCTGGTTTAACCGAAACCCTTTTCGAGAGCGAACTTTTCGGGCACACCAAAGGCGCCTTTACTGGCGCCAATTTTGAGCGGCAAGGGTTGGCTTCTGCTGCCGACGGAGGAACACTCTTTCTAGATGAAGTTGGAGACATTCCGCTGAGCTTGCAGGTCAAACTGCTAAGACTTATCGAAACAGGGAGCTATCGGCCGATTGGCTCTAGCGAGCCAAAACACACCGATTTTCGCTTAATTTGTGCCACTCACCATGACCTTTGGAGGCGCGTACAAGACGGGACATTTCGCCTAGACCTGTATTATCGAATCAATGTTTTCCCGATTAACATGCCGCGACTCATCGATCGGCGCTCAGATATTCCCGTCATCGCTGACACGATCTTAGAAAGCCTTGGTCCCGGAAATCGATACCATTTGACCCAGGCTGCGCAGGGCTTACTTCAGCAAGCGGATTGGCCTGGCAACATTCGTGAGCTCAGAAATTTTTTATTAAGAGCCTCGGTACTTAATGACGGCAATGTCCTCGCGCACGATCTCATTGGCCGCCTTCTAGACGAGCGAATGGCCGCTATGGGTAGAGGCGCGAAGCTTAGTGATCCAAGCACTAAGTTAACGCATTACTCACTGATCGAGTTAGAGCGGCGGTATTTTGCGGAGCTTTTAGAAGAGCATCAGGGCGACAAAATGGCTACGGCGAAGAAAGCCGGGATTAGCCTGCGCACTCTGTATCGCAAGCTTGAGGGCTTAAGCGCGTAAACTCAGGCTCTACGAAGAGTCTCAAAGGCTTCTAGCTGAGTAGGGAAGATCTTGCCCGTCATTCGAGTCCGGAAAGTGCTGTCGCGCAATTCGTCCATAACGTGCGGCTTCACTTCACTTAGATTAAGCGTGATATTTAGCTCAGCCAAACGGTAATTCAACATCCCAAGGGTTTCTAGTGCACTCATGTCGATCGCGTTAACCGACGAGCACAAAAGTACAAGATGACGCAACCGCGGTCGAGCTGATATCGCCGCATAAACCACGTCCTCAAGGAATGACGCATTGGGAAAATAAAGACTCTCGTCAATTCGTATAGTGCAGACCAAAGGGTCTGTTACGACATCATGCCGGTCGGCGTCACCAAAGCAGTCTGTGCCAGGAAGTTTGCCCACGATCGCGACATGTGGGTGTGAAGTGCGGTAGTTATGAACCAACACCGACAAAGCCACGCCAACCAGTAGCCCACTTGAAACACCAAAACTCAAGGTCACAACAATCGTGCCCAAGAGCGACCCAAAATCGGCCGCCGACGCCTGCCAAGACCGAACAATCATGCCTACGTCCATCGGACTAAGCACCGCTACAACAACAATTCCAGCGACGGCGGCAACTGGCACGTGAGACAAGATCCCAGTAAATAAAACGGTGAATAACCCAACACCCCAGGCAGCAAAGATCAGTGCCAAGGGCGTGCGGGCCCCAGCGTCATAATTAGCGAGTGATCGCGCCAGGCTGCCAGCAACCGGCAGGCCTGATGAGAATGCCGATACTAAATTGGCGACGCCCAGACCGAGTAGCTCTTGGTCGGGTGACACACGCTCGCGACGATTAGCCGCAAGCTTCCGAGCTGTAGATATGGACTCCACATAAGCGATAACGGCAATAAGAAAGGCAGACGGCGCTAGATGTAGCCACAAACTCGGGTTTAGAGTTGGGGCAGAGAGTGGCGGGGCGCCCGAGGGGACATTGCCCAGTACGGCCACCCCTTGCGCTTCAACCCCTAGCAAAAACCCTAGGTAAGAGGCTCCAATTAAAGCCACCAGGGGCAAAAGCTTCACAACCGAGTACGTAACGGGCTTGGCGACACGCAGCGCGTCCATCACACCAATCATGAGCAGGCGAGCCAAGACTAAAAATGCAATGGTCAAAAGCCCCAATGACAAACTCTCTCGGCTGATAATCTCATCACTAACAATCAGAGCATACAGTACGTCGGGGACTGTCTCGCCACCACCACCGATTCCTAGGATGGCGGGCAGCTGACTCACAGCTATCACCACACCCGATGCGGAGATGAACCCTGACACGACAGGGCGACTCAAAAAATTTGCAATAAACCCAAAGCGGAACAACCCCAATAAGGTCAGTGCGATACCAACTATTACGGTTAAGGTCACCATGACCTGAAAGGCGTCAACATTCAGCACCGACGACGCCTCTTTGATGGTTGTCGCCGTAAGTATGGAAACTATCGCCACTGGGCCCACGGAAAGCGTTCGCCCGGTACCCAGCAAGGCATAGATGACTGCCGGCAATATGGCTGAATACAACCCGATCTGAACAGGCACACCCGCCACTAAGGCAAAGCCCAGCGCTTGCGGCACCATTGACGCGATTAAGACGCCAGACGCAATGACATCCCTGGCCAACATACGTTCGTTGTAGCCACTAATCCATGCGAGTGCTGGCAGTCCGAGTTTCAAGCAGCGGTGTCCCTAAAATAATAGCTATCCAGTCGTCTAATTATCGGCACTCACACCGAAAAATTGAATAACTTTCGTACCCAACGGGTTGTAATCTGCGCCGGGTGATAGAAAATGTTACAAATAGGAGTGATACATGACACGGCAGACACAATACAATCTTGGCGAGCAAATCGCCCCCTTCAAAAAACTAGCGCCGATACTGCAATTCCTTTCGGTTCGTCGATCTAGCCTTGCGACAAACCTTGAGTCCCCAGGCCCATCGCAGCAAGAGCTAGAGCATATGCTCACAATCGCTGCACGAGTGCCGGATCATCGCCGTCTAAGCCCATTTCGGTTTATCATCATCGAGGGAGAACGGCGCAATGCTTTGGGGAAAAGTTGCCTTGAAATAGCCCGTAAAAACAACCCCAATATGCCTGAAGCCATGCAAACACTTGAGCAAACGCGATTTATGCGTGCGCCGACTGTTGTAGTCGTTGCTTATAGCCCGAAAAATGATGGTAAAACGCCCGAGTGGGAGCAAACTCTGGCCTGCGGAGCAAGCTGCTACAACCTTTTGCTCGCCGCCAAGGCCTCTGGGTTCGGTGCTCAATGGATTACTGAATGGCTAACCTATGACAGTAATGTGGCTCTTGAACTAGGCCTTTTGGGCCACGAGCGTATCGCGGGATTTATCTACATTGGCACTAATAAAGAACCATTAAAAGAACGCGCGCGCCCAGATATCTCTGCGTTAACCACTTATTTATGACACTGGGGAAACCATGATTTCACTGCAAAGTAAAACATTTCTAGTTACCGGCGCGGGCTCTGGCATCGGGGCCGCCACGGCCGAACAGATAATAGCATTAGGCGGCACAGTAGTCGCAGTCGATCGCTTCATTGACGCCAAAGCTGGCGAGCATCAGCTCAGCGTACAAGCCGATGTAACAAGGTTGGAAGATCTGGAATACGCGGTCTCGACCGGCAAGTCACACTTCGGCGCAATACACGGTGGCGTTACCTGTGCTGGACTGTCGGTGCCGGGCGATGCGCTAGTGACAGATACCGAAACATGGGACCGAGCTCTATCGGTCAACCTTACGGGCACCTGGTTAACGGCAAAGGCTTTGTTACCTGAATTAGTGGGTCGAGGCGAGGGCGCCATCGTTACCATCGCCAGTGTATACGGCATGGTCGGATGCTCAGGCAACATGCCCTACAATGTGACTAAAGGTGGTGTCTTGCAGCTAACGAGATCGTTAGCTGCAGACTATGCGGCCCATAACATCCGTGTGAACTCAGTAAGCCCGGGCTATATCAGCACACCAATGACGGATATTATTAGTACGTATCCACCTGGTGAGAAGGCGTTTGTAAAGATGCATCCTCTTAACCGTCCCGGTAAGCCGGCCGAGGTAGCTGCAGCTATTGCATTTTTATTAAGTGACGCTGCGTCTTTCATAACCGCTACTAACTTGCCTGTCGACGGAGGCTTTAGTGGCGTAAAAGATATCGTATTAAGCTAATAGCGCACCATCATGTGCGAGGTAAGCCTTGCGCATCTCGGTATGCAAGAAGCTCTAACCACACATTAAAAGCAACTAAAACAGATAAATTCAATGCTTTATATAACATTTCGAGAATCTAAGTGAAGTTAAATATTGATGGCAAGCTAGCGCTCATCACAGGCGCCGACAAGCGAACGGGGGAAATCATTGCCCAAACAATGAGTCGTGAAGGGTGCCTGACGATCGTTCACAGTCAAGAAACTTTGCCCACATCAGAGCATGCAGTGGTAGGCGACTTAAGGACGGAAGCGGGGCGCCAAGATGTTTTAAGCCAGTTAAGCGCCAATAGCTGGTCCCCGGATATTCTGATCAATAACTATGGCACTACCGATAACCACACCTGGGATCAGAGCGATGAAGCCAAATGGGTAGAAATGTTCCAGACCAACACTTTGTCGGCTCTGCGCTTAGCCCAAGCGCTCGCGCCACCAATGAAGACGCGGGGCTGGGGGCGAATAATTCACTTGGGCACCATAGGCTCGCATCAGCCGGCAGCAGAACGCCCAGCGTACTACGCTGCTAAAGGCGCGCTGAGTAACGCCACCGTAAGCCATGCCCAAGCGCTAAAAGGAACGGGAGTAACGGTGAATACAGTTGCGCCAGGGCTTATTCGCACCGAGGACACTGAGACCATTTTCAGAAAAATTGCTCGTAAGCGCGGCTGGACAGACCAATGGAATGAGATCGAGGCCCTCGTTTGCAGTGAACTTTTTCCAAATCTAAGCGGCCGCATGGTCACGCGGCAAGAGGTTGCGGATTTGGTGGCGTTCATCAGCAGCCCTTTGGCGGGCTCAATCACAGGGCAAACGCTTAGAATCGACGGAGGGGCAGTGCTTTACGTGTAATGGCAGGTATCGGACTTGGAAGGGAAATCCACAATTTAACATAATATATATTATACGCACATACGGATGCACTCTTGCTGCCGAAGCTCTGTTACGTAAGGTTCGAACCAAGCTCCACCGCGTCTGTTCTTAATACGGCCGAAAGCATCCACATGCGTTCTTCACACTTGCACACGAGCTTGTGCGCGCGCCTCGTCGATAATCTCACACAAACTTTCAACGTATGCGATAATCGACTACGCGGTATTCGCTTAAAGGCATACACATTACATGAAGACTTTACTTAGAAACCTGGCGATCGCGTTAATCATTTTGACGATCACTGTGCTAGCTTGGCTTACTGACCCAACACAACAAGACCCTTGCGAGTCAATAAATGACGACGTTGCCGGTGTGTTGTTAGGTGACCCTGATTCGGCCGAAGGCATGGAAACACGAGCGCTGGGAGCGGCGGCTCAGTGTGATAGGACAAAAAAAACGCCACCACCCGAGCCGCAATAGTTGCGGTAATGACTAGTTCAAGCGCCCATAGTATGCGGTGCGCTCGGCGATCCGGGCGGCATCGCTAATGTTACGCTCAGCTCTGGGCTCGACTTCCTCAGATGCCTGTAGTAAAGCCAAAGCCTTATCTTTCATGCCTTTGTTTAAGGCATATTCAGCGTACATCATGTAGAAATCAAGGGTATCAGCGCCTGCTTGCTCGGCATCCTCAAAGAATTTTTTGGCTTTCTTGTCATTACCAAAACCTATCGGCCAGCCCGGCACCTTTGAATGCAGATTACCCAGACTCGCCAAGGCGGCCGGTGTGACATTAGGGTCGCTTCCGCTCAGAGCAGACTCAAAGTCGTTTTTGGCTTGTTTTGCATGACTCAGAGCACTCATACCCCCAATCTCTCCGGCGTAGGACGATTCAATAATCCCAGCCCACAAAAAGTCTTCTGCGGATGCGCTGGGGTTTGAACGCAAGGCATCGGCCCTTTCAAGCAAGGTATCAAAGGCTACTTTTTGGGCATCGCCGTCCAACGTAAAGTTAGCAACTTCCCAATTTGTAATGACCTGCTTTAGCCCGTCGGACCAAGCCAACACACTGCTAAAGCTGAAAATTATTGCAATGATCGTTCCCACTAGCCTATTCATGTAAAACCCTCGATGATTATCAACTGCGGAATATTCTGAAGTACTTTTCTTAGTAATTTGTTAAGTCGGCACCCGAACTAATGCAGGTCCATAAACAGCTTCGAACTCAGGCGGCATTCTTGTAGGAGCCCCTGTATCAAGCCGAATGCAAACAAATCGCCACACGCCCTGACAAACCAATGTGCCATCTAACTGCTTGCGAACCTCAAACCGACGCTCCATGTTTAAGCGCCTAGAAAGGTCGGTTAACCACGTACCTACAATCAGCTGATCACCCTCGTATGTCGCTTTAAGATAGTCAAATTCACTTCGCACCACGGCCATTGCGCGACCCATAGTTTGATAAATCTCTAAGCTCATCCCCAGTGACGTGGAATGTGCCCATGCTGCCTCTTCACACCATTGAATATACTGGGTGTTATTGCTGTGTCCTAAACCATCGATGTGATCGTTGCTCACGCAAATGGCATGTGTGTAGGGGTTTGGGTAACGCCAATCCATCAGAACCAACGCTTGGTTTGTTGTGCCAACAGCTGCTCGAAAGCTTTAAGAACGCCCTGCTCGGCCGCAAAACCTAAGCGCTCAGCTAAGGTCTTTTTGTGTTCGTAGCTCACACGAAACACTTGGCTTGTTTTCAACGCCTCTAAGATCAGGTCGTCGCTGGTAGCTATTCGGTCGACCAAACCCTTATCGATGGCCTCCTTACCGTACCAGATCTCCCCTGTAGCAACAGCTTCGATATCGAGTCTAGGTCGGTGCTCCTGCACAAAGGTTTTAAATAGGGCGTGGGTTGACTCTAGGTCATCGATGAACTTTTGCCGCCCTTCCTCGGTGTTCTCGCCCAGCACCGTCAGCGTACGTTTGTACTTGCCCGCGGTCAAAACCTCGACATCGACGTCATTTTTTTTCAGTAACCTATGGACATTAGGTACCTGGGCAACCACACCAATAGAGCCAATCACACTAAAGGGAGCCGCTACAATTTCATCTGCGACGCAGGCCATCATATAACCTCCACTAGCAGCGACCGCATCGACACTCACCCTGAGTTTAATGCCCGCTTTTTTAATACGGTCTAGCTGGCTGGCCGCCAAGCCGTAGCTGTGCACCATGCCGCCCGGGCTTTCCAACCGTAAAATGACCGAGTCACCCTCTTCCTTGTTGGCCACCAGAGTGCTGATTTCTTTGCGCAAGCCATCTACTTCCGACGCTTTGATATCACCATCAAAATCAATAACAAACACCCGAGGTCTAACGCCCTCTTCCTTATCGTCTTGCTTGCCGGCTTTTTTTGTCGCTTTCGCTAGGGCTTTTCTCGCTTTTTTCTCGTCTTTTTTATGCTGTTTATAAGCCTCTGGCTCTAATACCGAGGCTAAAAAGTCATCGAGGTTATCTTCGTGGTCATCGTTCAAGCTCTGAATCTTGACCCGCCCTTCTCTCTGATCACCTTTTTGACGCTGGCTGAGGCTTGCGACAAAGCCGATAAACACAATGAGCGCCACTAACACAGTGACACTTTTTAGCAAAAACACACCGTAATCGGCGATCCATTCCATAGTTAGGCCTACTCGAACAAGTTAATGTTTTGATCCCTCAACTGGCAGTAGTGCTGAATCAGACGCCCTGCGATACTCATGGTCGGGGGGATATTTCTGGGTAAGTCACGGTAATCAAACCAATGAGCTTCAGCGATCTCTACGCCATCGACTGCGATCTCACCGCCTGCGTATTGAGCAAAGTAACCCAACATAAGCTGATCTGGGAATGGCCACGCTTGTGAATCGAAATACTCAAGTTTTCCACTAGCCAGGCCAACCTCCTCAAAGATTTCTCGGGCAATGGTCTGCTCCGCGCTTTCGCCAGCCTCGACAAAACCGGCAAGCGTTGAAAACATAGGTCGAGGAAAGCGCGCATTGCGCGCTAACAGCATTCGGTCGCCATCAACCATCAAAGCAATGCCGCAAGGCGACACGCGAGGATACGAGGTAAAACCGCAACCTTCACATTGCAAGCCGGGCTCCGATGGGTGCACCACATTGCGTGAACCACAAACACCGCAGTAGCGATGCGTATGACGCCAATGCGCTAAATGAGCACCTCTAGAAATGATATCTCGGTCAGGTGTCGGCGCTTGAGGCAGCACGCGATATAAGTTGGTCGGCATAAATCGCATAGGGTCCAACTCGGTTCCTTCTGCGGTTCGATAGGCAGTAACGCGGCGACCATCGTACTCACCGACATCTTGGCGGCTGGCAGGATCAAGCAGTTCGGGTTCGATATGCAAAAAATTGTGAAGGTATCCTGGCTGCGCTTGCATGTCGCAGACAAGCTCCCCTTCATGAAAAATTAATATTTGATCGTCATTATTCATATCGGCTCCACATAGCTCGGGCTTGGCATGGTATGCGCTTGCCGTTGCCAGAGCAAGTCACGCTAAGTTTTGTCTTGCGACTTTTCAGCCTGCTGTACATAGCATAGACTGCGACTCTTAAGTTTGCTAAAACGATAACGGAGAAAATATGAGCGACACCACTGCTAACGCACTTTGGAACAATTTCTTAGGCAAGGCTCCAGTCTGGTACAAGCAGACTATCATAGGTTTTTTGATCATCAACCCCGTTATTTTGTGGGCAGCGGGACCTTTCGTTTTGGGCTGGTGTCTGATCGCTGAGTTCATCTTTACCCTGGCGCTTGCCCTCCGCTGCTACCCACTCCAGCCAGGCGGCTTGCTCGCCATCGAAGCCGTCGTCATGGGGCTGGCATCACCAGAGGCCGTCTACAAAGAAACTGCTGCAAACTTCGAGGTCATACTGCTATTAATGTTTATGGTGGCAGGCATTTACTTTATGAAAGATCTGTTGCTCTTTGTGTTTACCAAACTGCTCTTGAAAGTCAAATCGAAAAAGCTGCTAGCGCTGATGTTTTCTTTCGTCGCTGCGGCTCTGTCGGCTTTTCTTGATGCCTTAACCGTGACCGCCGTGCTTATCAGCGTTGGTGTGGGTTTTTATGCGGTCTATCACCGATTCGCGTCCGGTAAAAATCTAGAGCACATAGAGCACGATCACGCCGATGACGTCAGCATCCATGAACACCACCACGAAGACTTGGAACAATTTAGAGCTTTCCTGCGATCATTGCTCATGCATGGCGCAGTGGGAACCGCATTAGGCGGCGTCTGCACACTGGTAGGCGAGCCCCAGAATTTACTGATCGCGACGGTGGCCGGCTGGGATTTCGTTGAGTTTTTCATACAAATGGCACCCATAACGATGCCCACTTTAGTCGCTGGTCTACTTACCTGTTACCTGCTTGAAGTCACGGGGAAGTTCGGCTACGGCACGGAGCTTCCAGACAATGTTCGGTTGGTGCTTGAAGACTTTCAGCGCGGCGAGGAGATTAAGCGTAACCCGAGCAGTAACGCCAAGCTCGCAGTACAAGCAGCCGTTGCCTTGCTGTTGGTGGTCTCATTGGCGATGCATTGGGCCGCTGTCGGCCTTATTGGGTTGATGGTGATTGTCCTACTTACGGCGTTCAACGGAATTGTAGATGAGCACCAAATCGGACATGCTTTTGAAGAGGCTCTCCCGTTTACTGCTCTACTCGTTGTTTTCTTTGCTATAGTCGCGGTCATTCATGAGCAGCACTTGTTCACGCCCGTCATTGACGCGGTTCTGCACATGAGCTCCGATATTCGCCCGTCTATGTTTTTCTTAGCCAACGGCGTGTTATCTATGATTAGTGATAACGTGTTTGTAGCCACCGTTTACATTAGCGAAGTAAAGCAAGCTTTTGATGCGGGCACCCTGACCCGCTTGGAATTTGACCATATGGCTGTAGCCATTAACACCGGCACCAACTTGCCGAGTGTCGCGACTCCGAATGGTCAGGCCGCATTTTTGTTCTTACTGACCTCAGCACTCGCTCCATTAATTCGGCTGTCCTACGGTCGCATGGTAATCATGGCTTTTCCCTACACTATTGTACTGACTAGTGTAGGTTTATTTTGTGTATGGGAGTTTTTGTAACGTCCTGCCATTAACGCAGCTTATTCGGACGGCGCCATAAGGCGCCGTCACTTTTTTTATCCAATAAATCTAAGTAAGACTCGTGAGCACTCAAATCGTCTGAACTGGCGGTCACTACCGGCAAGGCAAGGCCGGACCGATCAACGCGGACGATTTCACCGGTTACCCAAGTCGATTCTTCGCCACCCTGCCGATTTTCAGACTGCAGCGTTAAGGCTGTTTGCCCTCCGGTCATTGCCAAATACACGTCGGCAAGAATCTCGGAGTCGAGCAAGGCGCCGTGCAGATCACGACTGGAGTTATCGACGTCATAACGCGTGCACAAAGCATCTAATGTGTTGCGTTGCCCTGGATGTTTTCTGCGAGCCATAATCAGAGTATCGATCACTCCACAGATCGACTCGAGATTGGGCAGCAAGGCTGCTCGCCGCTCGCCTTCTAGGCTTAATTCGTAATTCAAAAAACCAACGTCAAAAGGCGCATTATGAATAACAAGCTCGGCCCCGTGGATAAATTCAAGAAAATCGTCTGCGATGTCTGAAAACAGAGGTTTATCCTGTAAAAATTCATTGGTAATACCGTGCACTTCCATCGCACCGAGGTCTATCTCGCGCTGCGGATTAATGTATTGATGGAAATGACGGCCCGTTAGGCGCCGATTAATGAGCTCAACGCAACCGATCTCGATGACTCTATGACCGTCTGAAGTTTCTAAACCGGTTGTTTCCGTATCCAGCACTATTTGTCTCATGACCCTGCCCTAAGTTGTTCTATGCCCTTGTTAGCCAACTGATCTGCACGCTCGTTGCCCTCGTTGCCACTGTGGCCTTTTACCCAGTGCCAGTTGACCTCATGCTCGCCGATTGCTTGATCGAGCGCTTGCCATAGATCTTTGTTTTTAACGGGTTGTTTTGACGCCGTACGCCAATTATTGCGCTTCCAGTTCGATATCCATTTGGTTACGCCATCCCGCACATAAACGGAGTCAGTGTACAGATCGACGCTGCAGGGTACATTCAAGGTCTGAAGAGCCTTAATGGTCGCGGTCAGTTCCATGCGATTATTGGTAGTCTCATGCTCACCGCCACATAATTCCTTTTCGTGCTCGCCGGCACGAAGCCATGCGCCCCACCCTCCAATACCGGGGTTGCCCTTACAAGCACCGTCAGTGTATATCACGACTTTTCTAGTCATTGTTTTGCAGCGATTCCTTAGTTTGTCTTGAAGTTACCACCGATTTTCCGATACCAATGGCGCGTAATCTCGGCCTAAAACGGGCAAGATGTGGTCGATGAATTGCAGACACTTGCTTGATTGCACGAACGAAATATAGTCTTCCCCCAAGCATCCTATGAGACTCAAGCCACTGTGTCGCTCTAAACAACATTCGACTCAATCTAGAGTTAGTGCCGGAATATGGCAAATGGGCAAAATAACGCACATGGGTTCGCTCCATACCCAGCAAACGGAACCAATCATCTAGACGATGCAGGCTCAACGTAGCCTGCGGCAGCGGGTGTTTTGTTAAGCTAACCTTCGCCAGTAGTGCATTTACTAGACTAACACTACTGGGGTTGAGCCCAACCAAAAACAATTGTCCCTGCGGAGCCAAAACACGCTGTATTTCTCGCACCACTTGATGCGGATTAGACGATGTATCCAAACTGTGTAAGGCTATAAGAACATCGACACTGTCGGCATCAAAAGGCAGATGTTCAGATTCGGAAATAACACCGCCACCGGGCTGACATTGAACACAGTGATTAATTTTTGAACTCTGGCAGCACACCATAAATTCGATATCAGCCAACTGGACCAGGTGATACCCGAAACACGTTGGCAATGCCTGGTCCAGTTCGTATTGCACGCGCGTTAAAGCTTGTTGCAGCGACGGCCGTTGGTACCATTGCCAAATGACCTCACTTTGTCTTGTTGACACACTCATAGTGGTTTACCCTTTGCGTTCACTCTATTAAGCGACTACAACGTGAACATTGTCCCAATCTCGGCCTTTACTGACAACTACATTTGGTGCCTTCATTTGAACGACCGACGTGCCATTGTCGTCGATCCCGGCGACCCTGAAGTGGTCGAAGCCTACTTGGCTGCTAACAATATAGAGCTGGCTGGCATTCTTGTTACACACCACCACTTCGACCACACAGGTGGTATCGAGGCATTAACTAATGCGTCCAGTGTAGCAGTGATTGGTCCAGAGAACTCACCATTCTCTGGCCTAACTCAAACGGTGAGACATGGCAGTGAATTGATGTTCGAATCGCTAGATATCAAAGTGCTAGCGGTACCTGGGCACACCTTAGACCACGTCGCATATTACATACCTCAGCTCGAGGCCCTATTTTGCGGCGATACGCTGTTCAGCGGCGGCTGCGGGCGCGTATTTGAAGGTACATTCGCGCAAATGCGAAAATCCTTAGCGTCCCTGCGGGAACTGCCTGTGACTACAAGTGTTTATTGTGCACACGAATACACTGCAGCCAATCTGAAATTCGCGCTCGCAGTCGACCCTGATAATTCTGATCTGCAAGCGCGGGTAGCGCAGGTGTCGCGCTTACGTCAACTCGACAAGCCCACTTTGCCCACTACACTGGGCGAGGAACGTCGCAGTAACCCCTTCCTGCGATGGGACGCGCCTGCCATCATTGGCAGCGCGCAACGTAAAGAGCCGGTGCAAGATGCGGATGACGTGTTTCGAGTCATTCGACAGTGGAAGGACTCATTTTGAGGCTCATTGCTGGACCCTTAACCGCGATCGCAATTTTGGGGTTACTGTCGGCCTGCACAACATTAAGGCCAGAGCAAACCACTGCTCCAGAAGAGACAACACAGATTACGCCCGCGGTTAGCTTAAAACCTGAGCCGCTCAAGGTCGAAATAGCGCCCGAACCGGCGGTCGATTTATGGGATCGTATTCGGCGCGAGCTGGTATGGTCTTACCCAGACCACCCAACCGTAATTGCGCAAAGAGAGCATTATCTTAAGCAAGCTGGCTTGTTCGATGCTCTTTCAGAGCGCGCAAGTTGGTATTTGTACTATATTACCGAGCGAGTCGAGGAAAGGGAGCTACCTATCGAACTCGCCTTATTACCGATTGTAGAGAGCACATTACTGCCCCAGTCTATGTCCCACCGAAGTGCAGCGGGTCTGTGGCAGATCATGCCAAGAACGGGCAAACATTTAGGCTTGCAGCAAAACTGGTGGTACGACGGGCGCCTAGACATCCGCGACTCTACCGAGGCAGCACTGGATTATCTAGAGGCGCTTAACGCCCGTTTTGATGGCGATTGGTTACTGGCGCTATCGGCCTACAACGCCGGGGAAACACGCGTCAAGCGCGCTCAGCGAGCAAATGCCAAAAAGGGCCTGCCAACAGACTACTGGTCGTTAAAGCTACCCACTGAAACCCGCCACTATCTGCCGCGGTTGTTGGCATTGGCTCAAATTATTAAAGATCCGCAAGCTTACCAGGTGACTATCCCGCCAGTTCCGAACACAGCCGCATTTGCGGCAGTAACTGTGAATGGTCAGATCGAAATGCGCCGCTTTGCCACGCAGTTAAATGTCGATGAGTTTCTTATTCGTCGATTTAATCCTGGCATATTGCGATGGGCAACAGACCCAAATGGATCACCCGAGATTCTAGTGCCCGTTGATATTGCCAGTCAGGCGCTTGCAGTAGCCCAGGAGCTACCCAGTATGCCTCGCACGCAGTGGCATCGCTACACTATTCAGCCTGGCGACAGTCTAATACGAATCGCCAAGCGGTTTGATTTAGAAGTTGCCTTACTGCGCGCCGCCAACGACATCAAAGGCAGCTTGATTAGGGCTGGCGACACACTTATGATTCCCACCGGAGGCGAGAGCACTGTGCTAGCTGACGGCCGACGCATCTACCGCGCTTCTATGCGCTATACCGTACAACGCGGCGATTCGCTCTACAAAATCGCAGACCGGTTCCGCATATCCATCTCGGATTTAGCCTCATGGAACGCTATCGACCCAAAAGACTATCTGCGGCCAGGCCAGAGTCTTACCTTATTCCCCTCAGAGTCGTAAAGTCCACCTGCACAAAGCGCTGCGTGTGGGTCAAAAATAAAAATGCCTTCGGCTCTCGGCGCTCGATTTCAGTAATGATGGCCACATACGTTTGCATTTGGCCCGCGTAGGTTTCAAGCATTCTTCGCTCAAAGGCCTGAGGAGTCTCTAAAGGCTCCGGCGCATTGGTCTTAAAGTCGACAATCCTGAGTTCGTCGCCCGATGTCGAGCGCAACAGTAAATCGATGTAGTAACTTTCGACACCTTCCTCCACCCTTCTCGCCACGCTGTACTCTGGATGCCGCTGCCATTGATCGCCAACAAATAACCAATGGGCGTTCTCGTTCTCTGAGGTAGTCTTAATCACCCCACACGCTTCATTGACGCATTGATTGGCCGTTGTCGCCGGATGACCTAGATGAATTGCCTCTTGTAGCAGACGACGATGCAGGTGCGAATTGCAGCCCGGCAGTCGATTGGCTTTGACCGCCAGCTCGAAGGCTTTATGAACTAAAGATCCAATCACCGCACTGGATTTCTGCCAATCCTGAGTGACCACAAGATCATGCTCAACGTTGTCGAGCATGGTTTCCGGCACGGTCGGCCGAGTATTCGGAATAAATCGGGTGATCTGCATTGGACCTAAAATAGGCTGCGTACCTGCGTTAACCTGAGATATCGCGGGTGTATGCCACGTAAACTCGGCATCTGCTAGTTGCTCGATCTGCCCCAACAATGAGCCGTTTGCAGGCTTGCAGCGAGCCGAGTCCTGCTGCTTGTAACTGGTGGTAATGCAAAGTTTGCGTTTGGCTCGCGTGGCCGCCACGTAAAACAGACGTTTGAGCTCATCGTTCAAGGCAATTTTTTCCCGCTCGTGAAGCCAGTTCCCGACACTCAAACCATTACTTCCTGAACTCTTACTACAACCCAGTAAAAACCCGTAGGCATGCGGCACAGGCAGTTCTGCCCATTCAAACAGCGCTCGTGGTGATGAGCGTCCCGTACGCCCCATGCTAGGCAGCATAACGTAGTCAAACTCTAAACCTTTGGATTTGTGCATGGTCATAACCGAGACTCTTGCAGAGACTTGGGTCGTAATCGTCTTAGATTCTAAAAGGGTAGCAATTTCCCATGGAGAGTCCAAATACGAGGGATTTTGTTCTAGCACCTCGAACAAGGCCTGCATGGCTGAGTGATCGCGCTCACTGCTGTATATCGCGTCGCCAGATAAACCATTCCATATTGCTTCTAACCACAACCGAGTAGCCCTGCGTCCTCGAAAAACTGCACCCCAGCGGATGACATCATTAAAATGCGCCAAACAACTCTGCAATACTGGATCTGCGCAGTCTTGCTGCAGAGCGCAAAAGCTTTCATGCCAATCACCCTTACCTAAAGTCGAGTGAATGGCCTGTACCTGGTGCAAAACCTCTAGTGGTGCACCTAGCCATGGCGCCCGCAAGCACGACATGCCGGCCAGTTTATCGCTGGGATCAGCAATCAAACGCAACACATTTACAAAATCTGTAACCGCGATATTATCAGTGATTTTCTCGACATCTGCGGCGTTGTAGGCGATACCACCGTCTTTTAACAACTTCATAATCGGTGCTAACTGCGACCTGGTTCGTCCAAGTATTGCGACCGAGATCGACGCATCGGCCTCAAGCCATGATCTAACACGATCAACAATAAACTCTGTTTCTCGAGCAGCGTTAGAATCATCAACAAAGGCATGTAACTGAATGTCACTTGAATCAACTAGCGCTGGCTCAGCTCTGTTCGCAGAAAGACGGTTTATCATCGGGGAGCAGCGCGATGGCGCCTCCGCAAAGACTTCATTCACCCAACGAACAATGCCCTCGGCCGATCGAAAATTACGGCAGAGATCCAATCGCTGTAACCGTAAACCGTTAAAACCCTCCTCAATGGCACGCACGAACAAGTCTACTTGTGCCCCTCTAAATCGGTAAATAGATTGCATAGCGTCACCCACAACAAACAGTGTTTTGGGTGACTCTGGTTCTGTTTGATTGTGTTCAAACCAGCCTCTGGTCAATCTTCGGATCAGCTCAAATTGATGCGTCGAGGTGTCTTGGAATTCGTCTACTAGTAAATGATGAATACCGTAATCGAGTTTCAGGGCCAAATCAGTGGGACACTCATCATCGCCTAAGGCCTCTAAGGCGGCGCTTGCGATCTGCGTGAAATCCACCTCGCCCCGCAGCTGACACTGCCACCAAAACGACGCCAGCAGGTGAGGCAGTATCGCAACGATGCTACTGACGATTTGCCAATCTTTGTCATCTTCCAATGTATCGGGCATTAATGCGATGCCTTCGAATACAGCTGGAGATAGTGCTGCTCGCACTTCGGCGCTGACCGCAGTATGCAGATCTTTATGTGCTGACTTTGGGGGAAACCCGTCTTTGACCGTCACGTTTTTCCGCCACTCACCGCCTTGAGTCAGCAGAAATGCAGCCACACGCCGCCACGAGCCGATTGCGTTCGGTGCGTGTAAAGGCAAAAAATCGGTCTCTTCCTCAACACTTAATACGTCAAGAATTTCTTGCAGCTGAGCGCGCCAAGGCTGCAGATCGTGGTTGAGCTGCGCAACCCGTCGCTGACATTCCAGCACCCAAGTCTCGCGCATATACTGAAGGGCATCCTGTTCGCGCTGGCGGGGAAACAAGGCGAGTTGCCACTGCTCGCGTTTGGCCAGAAGTTCAGAAAGCCAGTCAATCGTCGAGCTCCAACGATTGCCCAGAGCGGCCAGAATTGCGGTCATATGAACGCGTATCTGCTCTTCTTTAGTTTGCAGCAAATCAAGCACGGCTGCTCGATATAAGTCTGATGCCGGCTCAGCGGGTGTCATCGCTTTGCCCATGCGGCTTGCCAGTGGCATTTGGCGGACCAGTGAAGCACAGAACGAATCAATGGTCATAAACTGTAGCCGCTCGAGCTGCTGCGGCAGAGGCCAGCCGCGCTGACTGGCGTTGCTCAGAGCAAGCTTTGCAAGCTCTAAGGTCAAACGCTCATGCTCAGGGACTTCCGAGGCTTGTTTTACTTTCGCGAGCTCAAATACTTCGGCCATGCGGGCACGCATTTCTGCCGCCGCTTTGCGTGTGAAGGTAATAGCAACAATTTGCTCAGGATGCGAGACGCGGGCGAGCAAAGCCAGCACCCTCTGAACCAATAAACTGGTTTTTCCCGAACCGGCCGGTGCTACAACACAGCAACTAACCATTGGGTCAATCGCTCGATCGCGTTGCACCTGGTCACTCATCAGACGTATCCTCGTCGTCGGCAGCTGCGCGGGTGCGGCAAAGAGATGCGAAGTCGCAGTAGCGACAGGCTTTGGTAGATGGACGCACCGAGGCCTCGCCCGCCTCGAGTTCATCGATCAGACCCAACAAGGCATGTTCCCAGGCCCGCGTCTGTTCAGCCCAATCCTCGATTACTTTAATCCCTTTGCCGAAGCCAAACTTACTTGCGCCCACCAGTTTTGCTGGTTTCGTCGAAGATATTTGCGCATAGGCTATGCCCTTGACTTGCTCGCCAAGTGCTAAGGCATAAAGCGGCAATTGAGCTTGCTCTAAACGACCATCAAGCCAGGTACTCGTGCTCGGGGCCGTACTTTTATAGTCCAAGATCACAGTAAGGTCATCGCCTAAAGCGTCCAGTCGATCCAATCGGAATTTAAATTTTCTGCCCTTCAATGTCATCTCGGTATCGCGCTCATGCTCGAGTACCGTGAATGGCGGTCGCTGCGACTCTAGCTCTAACCAAGCTGTGATAGCTGCCTCAAGCCGCTGCTGCTCGGCCAGTATTGCCAGATCAGACAATAAGGCTTTACGAGCGCTGCTAATGCTTTGTAATGCTTCCGTCACGACCAATGCGATATTAGACTCTTCGATCTGGTCAAGTTGGCCTTTATCTCGCCACAGCAACTCCATTGACCTGTGCAGTAGCTGCCCCTGTTCTTTCGCACTTAAACCATCTTCACAGCTGGCATCGTCAGGAATATCCAGGCGATAGCGAGCATAGGCCTGCATAGGGCACAGTGCGTGCATGGCCAACCGGTAAGCGCCACCTTCAAAATCGCTTGGCCGCTTGGGTAAAGTTTCTCCCCTTGACTCGACCGTCACCTGCCAATCTGCGGGGATTGCAGCGGGCTCCAATTTCTGTACCCCAGCTAAGGTCTGCTCCAACTGGGCCAATATTGGCGTTATCGAGACTTTGCTCTCGTCCGCGAGTGCCACGTAACAAAACCGGATACCTCGGCTACGCGCCGCCATACCCTCCAATAAGCCCTGTGCCAATTGATACTCTTGATCTTCGTTAGCACGAGGCATTCGATAGGCTCGCTGCAGATGCTTTGGCAAGAATGGCGACATAGCAATGCGCTCGGGAAAATGACCGGCAATCGAATCAAGAACGATCATCTGATCAAAATGTAGACCCGCAGCCTCGAGTGTTCCTAAAACCTGAATGTTTTGATCTTTTGTTTCGGGCTGAAACACGACTTTATCTAGACTGAATTCCAACAGCTTTAAAATTTCGGCTATGGCCCACTTGGGCTGTAAAGTATCCCAGCTTGCAAGATCTCGCAGGGTGCGCTGCCAAAGCTTAAATGCTTGGTATTCGACACTGTCCAAGCCTCGCGAACCAGGCCAACCGGCACATTGCAGGATGTGCTCCCAGCTTATGATGCAGTCAAAGCAGGTCGTGCCCTTCCACTCTAAGCGACTTTTTAGCCACCATCTTGCCATCGCCGGATCTGGCAGCCGAGCCTTCATGTGTTCGAAAATTAACAGCAGCTCTGAATGACCTAGCTTCAAGGGAGCTAGCTCATTCAGGGCATTACGCAAGGCGAGGTATTCGTGGTGCGAACCACAAAGCTCGACATAGGGTGAACGCACCAAGGCAAGCAGCTCAATGGGCTCTAGTCGACCAGCCGCCAATTTTAGAGTACTCAACGCGGCATTTATGAGGGCTACATCCGAGGCAGCAACACCGGCAGAAAAATTCACAGGGAGGCTGGCGTAGTCGTTGTGTTCCAGCCCAAATGCACGCCGCAGATGATACTCGAGGCGTTCACGCTGTGAATTCAAATCGGGCACTACAATACCCAAGCGCTGATTTGACTCAGATTTATAGTGTTCGTGAGCCCATTGCGCGACCTGACTAAGCTGGTCATCGATATCTTGAAACGCATAACCAGAGGCCTTTGTGTCATCGACACCTTGCGTCGAGGCCGAACGAACCAACTGAACGCCACTGCTCACGCGCTTACACGCCGCTAGCTGCAAAGGCGTTATGGTGTCAAAGTCAACCATAGTTAAAGTGTCGGCCAGCTTCAGGTCGCAGGCAGCGAGCGCCTGCCACTGCTGGGCTTGAGTTACCCATCCCTGTTCGACTAACTGTAGCTCGAAGCGCTGCACCCACTGATAAAACGTTACACAATCAGAGTCTGTCGACATAGAGCTCTCAAAACTCTGATCTGAGGCCAGCTCGTAGTGACACATCAAATCATATGCTTTGTAGCCCTCCGCCGCCAAGGCTTTGGGGTTTAACCAACCGGAAGTGTGATCATCGGGCATACTGCGCCGAATCATTTGCTCCCATAAATACTGCGCCTTCTCAGATCCCAAGCATGGCACAAAACCGGCATCATCAAGCCAGAGCTCGAATAAGCGATTCAGCGATATAACCGAAATTTTGACCCAGGCTTCCACACCTTGATTTAATTGGTAGGCGTCGAAAGCGTGACTAATGGCACGCGCCAAGCGCTCGTTTGGGGTGACAAAAACCGAATCTGCGCTTACGTAAGGCAGTATCACATCAATGTCATACAACGGCTTTAGCATCTATTCGCCTCGATACGGTCGTCGGACTACCCTTCAGTGCTGTAAATCGGTAGAATTCGCGCCCTTAATACATCAAAAAGTGCACCACGGTGTACGCTGGGTTTGTTACATGAAAAAAATTGCCATTCAAGATATCAATATCGAATCACAAAGTCTTCTGATTACACCGCAGGATCTTAAAAAATCGGTGCCCGCTTCCGACGCAGCGTATACGCAAGTTGCCGAGTCACGCCAGATCATCAGAGATATACTCGACGGTAAAGACCAGCGCTTATTCGTTGTGGTTGGCCCCTGCTCAATTCATGATACCAAAGCCGCTTTAGACTACGCCACGCGCTTAAAAGCACTGGCAGATGAAGTATCCGATACACTGTACATTGTTATGCGCGTGTATTTCGAAAAGCCTCGGACAACCGTTGGCTGGAAAGGCCTGATCAACGACCCTTATTTGGATGACTCTTTTGCCATAGAAGATGGATTAAAAATAGGGCGTAAGTTGTTGTTAGATATACTAGAATCCGGGCTTCCAACAGCGACAGAGGCACTCGACCCAATCTCTCCTCAATATCTACAAGACCTTATTTCATGGTCTGCCATTGGTGCCAGAACAACCGAATCGCAAACTCACCGAGAAATGGCAAGTGGACTGAGCAGCCCCGTTGGCTTTAAAAATGGTACGGATGGGGGCATCGAGGTCGCGACCAATGCCATTAAATCAGCCGCAAAACCACACCGCTTTCTTGGTTTGTCGGGTGACGGGCGCGTCTCGGTCATTACAACCTCTGGCAACCCCTACGCGCACGTAGTCCTGAGGGGCGGCAGCGATGGCCCAAATTACGATTCGGTCCACGTTGCCCTGGTTGAGCAGGCATTGGAAAAGGCTAGCCTACCTCGAAACATCATGATTGACTGCAGTCATGCCAACTCCAACAAAAAGCCCGAGTTACAGCCCTTAGTGCTGGAAAACATTGGCCACCAAATTGCCGATGGCAACCAGTCGATTACCGGCTTGATGATCGAAAGCCACATCAAGGCAGGCAATCAGAACATGCCCGACGACCTGGGCCAACTTGAGTATGGGGTATCTATTACTGATGGCTGCATCGGTTGGGAGACCACAGAAGCGGCACTTTTAAATCTGCGCGAGATGATAAAAGGCACCCTGCCCGGCCGCCGATCGGCTCAGTAGCCCAAAAAGAACGGGGTACTGGCTGCTTCCCCGTTCTTCTATCTTTTCAGCTATAAACTTAATAGTAAGCCTGAGATCGGTCGGAGTGGTCAGTAACATCACGCACCCCATTGAGTTCGGGCACCTGCTCGAGCAGGCTCTTTTCCACACCACCTTTCAAGGTCTGATCCACCATACCGCAGCCCTGACAACCTCCACCAAACTGCAATATCGCGATATGGTCGTCTGTAATTTCAACGAGAGATACCTCTCCGCCATGAGCGGCTAAAGCGGGGTTAACTTCGTTGTACAAAATGTAGTTAATGCGATCTTCAACTGGACTATCGTCACTAACACGCGGCAACTTAGCATTGGGCGCCTTAATGGTAAGCTGCCCGCCCATGCGGTCCTTGTTGTAGTCGACCAAAGCGTCTTCCAAAAATGGAATACTACGGCCCTCGATATAAGCACTGATGGGGCCAAAGCTTTGTACTTCATCGCCCTCTTTTAAGTCGTCATCACGGCAGTAGGCAATACAGGTCTCTGCTTTAGGAGTGCCCGGCTGATTTATAAACACGCGGACCCCAAGCACGCCCTCTTGCTTCGAGAGCAATTCCGCGAGGTAATTCTGGGCCGATTCAGTAATAGTAAACATGCAGCTGGTTATCCTTAGCAAATTACTCGGGTATTTTAGCAAGAAGCCCGATAAAATTGGAACAAAACTTGTTGCTCAGCGCGAAATAATACGCATCGAAACCCCAATACACAGCCAAATCTGGTAGACTCCGCGCCGTATTACTAGACGAGTTCGACATGCCTTTTCAACGCCATACTTTAGAGCAAGCTTTACAAGATCGCATTCTTATTATTGACGGTGCTATGGGTACGATGATTCAAGGCTATAAGCTGGCCGAAGAAGACTACCGAGGCTCGCGCTTCGCCGACTTTAAGGGCGATTTAAAGGGCAATAACGACTTACTCTGCCTAACTAGGCCTGATCTTATTCTTGATATCCACAAAGCGTTTTTAGAGGCTGGTGCCGACCTAATTGAAACCAACAGTTTCAACTCTACCGCTGTGGCGCAAGGCGACTACGGCTTAGAATATCTGGCCGACGAACTTAACCGCACAGCGGCGCGAATCGCGCGCGAGGCTGCAGATCATTTCAGTGCCCTGACACCCGATAAGCCCCGCTACGTTGCGGGAGTTCTTGGACCAACGCCACGCACCGCTTCAATTTCGCCCGATGTAAACGACCCAGGCGCTCGCAATATCGATTTCGATACCCTCGTGCAAGATTACCGTGTGGCGGCGATTGCGCTACTGGAAGAAGGCGTCGATATTCTGATGATCGAGACTATCTTCGATACTCTGAATGCCAAAGCCGCAATATTTGCCGTGGAAGATGCCTTCAATGCAACCTCAATTAAGCGCCCTATCATGCTCTCGGTCACCTTCCCAGATACCAGTGGTCGAATTTTGTCAGGACAAACCGCTGAAGCCTTTTGGAACTCTATAGCCCATGCCAAACCCTTAGTTGTTGGCACCAATTGTGGCCGAAGATTCAAAGAAGTACGCCCGTATGTCGAAGCCCTGGCAAACGCCGCCGACTGCTATTTCAGCGGCCACTTTAATGCAGGGCTTCCCAACGCTTTTGGTGAGTACGACGAAACGCCCGCGGACATGTTTGCAGACTTACAAGATTTTGCACAAAGAGGCTTCTTGAACCTTGTTGGCGGCTGTTGCGGCACTCGTCCAGAGCACATTAAAGCAATTGGTGAGGCCGTCGGCCACGCCAGCCCCAGAGTTTTACCTCACCCGAACCCGGGATGCCACTTGAGTGGCCTAGAATCTTTTAACATTAAGGCTGATTCTCTGTTCGTAAATGTCGGCGAGCGCTGCAACGTCACCGGATCAGCGGTGTTTAAGAGACTTATTGTTAACGAGCAATACGAAGAAGCCTTGGCCGTAGCGCGAGCTCAAGTCGAAGACGGTGCTCAAATCATCGATATCAACATGGATGAGGGCATGTTAGACGCCCAAAAAGCGATGGTGACCTTTTTAAATTTAGCGGCCTCAGAGCCCGAAATTAGCCGCGTACCGTTCATGCTTGACTCCTCCCGCTGGGATGCCATTGAATCGGGTCTAAAATGCGTTCAAGGAAAATGCATCGTCAACTCTATCAGTCTGAAGGAAGGTGTTGATGAGTTCTTAGAAAAAGCACGTTTGTGCCAGCGCTTCGGGGCGGCTGTTGTTGTCATGGCCTTTGACGAGCACGGGCAAGCAGATACTTTCGAGCGCAAAACAGAGATATGTCAACGCTCATACTCTCTGCTGACGCAAGAGCTAAAGTTTAATCCCAACGATATTATCTTCGATCCAAATATCTTTGCAGTCGCGACTGGTATCGAAGAGCATAATAACTATGCTGTAGATTTTATAGAAGCGACGCGTTGGATCAAACAAAATCTACCCGGCGCCATGGTGTCTGGGGGTGTCAGTAACGTTTCCTTCTCTTTTCGAGGAAACAACCCCGTCCGAGAAGCCATCCACTCGGTCTTTTTATTCCACGCGATTAAGGCCGGCCTGGATATGGGCATCGTTAATGCCGGGCAACTGGCCGTATACGACGAACTCCCGCCAGCATTAAAAGATGCCGTCGAGGACGTAATTTTAAATCGACGAGATGACGCAACCGAACGCCTACTGGATGTCGCCCAGGATTATCGTGGTGATGGAACGGTGACGAAACGAACCGAAGATCTAGAATGGCGTAATTGGCCCGTTGCAAAACGCATAGAACACGCTCTGGTTAAAGGTATCAACACCTATGTCATCGAAGATGCCGAGCAGGCACGTCAGGCCTTTAGCCGTCCCATCGAGGTCATTGAAGGGCCATTAATGGATGGCATGAACGTTGTGGGCGACTTGTTTGGCGAAGGCAAAATGTTTTTGCCGCAAGTGGTGAAAAGCGCACGAGTCATGAAACAAGCCGTAGCCTATTTACAGCCCTATATCGAAGCAGAAAAGTCCCAGGGTAGCGGCAGTAACGGAAAAATACTCATGGCTACCGTAAAAGGCGATGTTCACGATATTGGCAAAAACATCGTGGGCGTTGTGTTGCAGTGTAACAACTTCGAAGTCATCGATTTAGGCGTCATGGTGCATTGCGAGACCATTCTGCAAGCGGCGAGAGAGCATCAAGTCGACATAATTGGTTTAAGCGGACTCATCACGCCCTCTTTAGATGAAATGACCCACGTCGCTTCAGAAATGCAGCGACAGGGGTTTAACATTCCCTTGATGATTGGCGGCGCAACGACATCAAAAGCGCACACCGCGGTTAAAATTGCCCCACAATATCTGAACGATGCGGTGGTGTACGTTCCAGATGCATCACGTAGCGTCTCGGTGGCCACGGCCTTACTGGGCGAACAGAAGTCGTCGTTTCTGCAGAATCTAGGGCAGGAATACGAGATCGTGCGTGAGCGCGTTGCCAATCGGCAGCCCTTAAAGCCCGCGTTAGACTATACCGAAGCGCTGCAACGTCGATTCCAACCCAATTGGACCGAGTACACACCGGCTAAACCGACTTTTTTGGGCACAAAGGCTATCGAGGTCCCACTAGTAGATCTGGTAGCTTACATCGACTGGACTCCTTTCTTTTTGACGTGGGAGCTGGCAGGCAAATTCCCGGCCATATTGCAAGATGAGGTCGTTGGCGAGCAAGCACAACTACTTTACCAAGACGCCCGAATGATGCTCGAACAAATGGTTGCAGCGGAATGGGCGACAGGCAAAGCGGCGGTGGGCTTTTGGCCTGCCGCAAGCCGGGGCGATGACATTCTAGTCTACACTGACGATACGCGCACCAAGGTTAAAGAAGTACTGCATCAGGTGCGGCAACAAGCAAACCCGGGTGACGAGTCAAAACCAACCTACTCGCTGGCGGATTTTCTGCCACCTGAAGAGAACACTTTGCAGGACTATATCGGCGGATTCTGCGTCACCACCGGACACGGAATTGATGAGCGAGCTAAAGCCTACGAAGCCGAGGGTGATGACTACAACAGCATCATGATTAAGGCTCTGGCCGATCGCTTGGCTGAGGCGTTGGCCGAGTACATGCATGAGAAGGTCCGCAAGACACTCTGGGGCTATGCAACCGATGAAACATTAAACAACGTGCAATTGATAAAGGAACAGTATCAAGGCATTCGGCCAGCACCAGGCTATCCCGCGTGTCCTGATCACTCCGAAAAGAACACCCTATTCCGTTTATTAGACGCAACCGAGTTGTGCGGTGTTGAATTAACCGATAGCTATGCGATGACGCCAACCGCGGCTGTCAGCGGCTATTACTTCGCCAACCCTGAAACGCGCTATTTCAATGTCGGCAAGATATCACAAGAGCAGGTCGAGAGTTTGGCGTTGCGCAAAAAACAAAGTGTCGCGACAATTGAACAATGGTTACGCCCAAATCTGGCTTACAAATAAGGAACGACAATGACAGATCAAGACAACAACACAGAAACCCAGCGAAGCAAAATGGGCCTGTGGGATATCATAAGAAGCGTTTTTGCGGCCGGCTTGGGTGTTCAGAGCAGCAAAAATCGCGAGCGCGATTTTAACCAAGGAAGCGCCAAAGTATTTTTCGTCGCTGGGCTTATTTTTACGGTAATTTTTATTGGCGGTGTTTATGGCGTCGTGCAAATGGTATTGGCTAGCGCCGCGCGCTAGCCAATAGTGTCGCATCAGGAAGGCATTCCCGACAGCCACATATACAAGGTAAACACTATCAAACTGATGATCGCAGTCGCTGCGATAGCGTCAGCGCGGCCATCTTCGTCTCTTTCCATATCTGACATCGTCTTCTCCACAATGAATCGTTCCTCGGTATTATAGAGTTTTCAGCTCTTACTGACTACTGCTACAAAACGGTTCTAAGCATAGAAAAAAGTAAACTAATTCACCCGTTCAATTGTTTGCTAGAGTGCGCACCTCGGCATATGAGTGGATTTTTAGCATGTACCAGTACGATCACTACGATCAAGCAATCGTTGACCAGCGAGTCGCGCAGTTTAAAGATCAAACCCAGCGCTTCTTGCGGGGCGAGCTCAGTGCTGATGAATATCAACCCCTGCGATTGCAGAATGGCCTGTATATACAGCGGCACGCTCCGATGCTGAGAATAGCGGTCCCCTACGGCATGATCAGCAGCGACCAATTACGCGCTGTTGCCGAGATCACACGCAAATATGACCGCGGTTACGCTCATATCAGCACACGACAAAACATACAGATCAACTGGCCTGAGTTAGAACGAGTACCTGACATACTAGCCGATCTGTCCAGGGTGCAAATGCACGCCATCCAGACAAGCGGAAACTGCATTCGCAATATCACTACCGATCAATTTGCCGGCGTCATCGATGGCGAACAGCTCGATCCTAGACCCTATTGCGAAATCCTTCGACAATGGAGCACTCTGCACCCTGAATTTGCCTTCTTGCCACGGAAATTCAAAATCGCCATATCCTCCAACACTACCGATCGTGCAGCCATCCTGGCGCATGATGTCGGCATCGAGCTAAAACGCGCGAGCAAAGGAGTGGTAGCAGATATTTATGTCGGGGGCGGGCTGGGCCGCACTCCCATTATTGGCAGTTTATTGAAGGCGAACTTGCCCGCCGAGGACCTCATCGGTTATCTCGAAGCTGTAATTCGTGTGTACAACCAGTTTGGACGGCGCGACAACAAATACAAGGCGCGCATAAAAATTCTTGCCAAGGCCATGGGAATAGAAGCTTTTGGCGCTAAAGTTGACGTTCAATGGGCGTTAAAAAAACAGTCGGATCTACAAATAACCGAGTCCGAAGTGGAACGGGTGAGCGCCTATTTTTCTGCGCCCGACTACCAAAATTTTGACGCCGAGTTACCCTCTAACCTCCAGTCAAGGCTCAGCGAAAATCGCCTTTTCGCGCGCTGGTTCGAAAAAAACACGCTAACCCACCGGCAACCCGGATATCGGATTGTCAACGTCGCTCTAAAGAGTGCCGGCATCGCTCCGGGGGATATCACACACACACAGCTAGACGCACTGGCACAATTAGCCGATCGTTTTAGTTTTGGGGAACTAAGAACAACGCACCAGCAGAACATCGTGCTTGCCGACGTTGCGCAAAATCAACTTTACGAACTGTGGCTGGCTTTACAGATGCACGAGCTAGCCGCACCGGTCATCGGCACACTACACGACATGATCTGCTGCCCTGGCGGCGACTTTTGCTCTTTAGCCAATGCGAAATCCATACCCATAGCCCAGGCTATACAAGCACGGTTCGATGACCTCGATTACGTTTACGATTTAGGACCTATTGAGCTAAATATCAGTGGCTGCATGAACGCCTGCGGTCATCATCACATCGGTCACATTGGTATTTTAGGTGTTGATAAAAAGGGGCGGGAATTCTATCAAGTAGCCCTCGGTGGTCGGCAAGGACGTGAGGCATCGATTGGCAAAATACTTGGGCCCTCTTTTGGCGCAGAGGATATGCCGGATGTTATTGCGAAAATTCTGGATGTTTATGTCAGTCAACGTTTAGACGAGGAAACATTTATTCATACGTACGACCGAATTGGGATCGATCCATTTAAAGAGGCTGTATATGCAACATCTCACTAGCACCGAAACGCACACCGACCCCTATCAATTTAGTGTGTTTACCCCCTCCACTACCGAACCTCACGCAGCGGCGCCTGGGTTGAGGGACTGGATTGATGCAGACATCAAGCCAAGCAGGGTGACTATTGCACCTGGCGAAGATTTTGCTGTTCTTTTCGACCAACTCCATAAACTACAAGCAATTGAAATACAGTTTCCCGTCTTCACAGACGGACGAGGGTTCTCTACCGCACGGGAGTTACGAGAGCGAGGCTATACAGGCACACTGCAAGCCACGGGCGCATTCATAACTGATCAAATCGAGTACCTCTCTCGCTGCGGGTTCAACGCCTTCGAATTCCAAAGTGCAAGCCACGCCAAAGTGGCTCAGGTTCGCTTGGCTCAAGCTCGCGAAGTGTATCAGGGCGATGCTCGCCAACCATTACCTTTGTTTCGCAGACGCATTAGCCAGACTAGAGAAACGCTGTAAAGGCGTCTAAACTGGGCGTCCAACCTTTCGAAGCCCATGTTATGGACGCCCACAGCTTAACCTTTTCGTTTTTCTTAATTTTCAGTGGCGCTGCAATATTAGCCACAATTGCTCTTTATACCCGGCAGCCCCTAATCATCGCTTACATTGTTCTGGGTGGATTACTAGGCCCCTCGGGCTTCGAACTCGTTAACGATTTAAGCTTACTGGAAGACATAGCGCACATCGGCATCATATTCTTGCTATTTTTACTCGGGCTAGACATGCAACCTTCAGCATTAATTGCCACCCTGAAAAAAAGCACTCCAGTGGCCATGGCTAGCTCTCTGGCTTTCTTCACCAGCTCAACGTTCCTGGCAAGTCTCTTTGGCTTTGAGTTAACAGAGGCCGCCGTAATAGGCGCGGCCATGATGTTTTCGTCAACCATCATCGGCATAAAGCTGCTCCCCACCACGGTATTGCATCACCGGCACATCGGCGAAATGATGATCGGCTTGCTACTGCTGCAAGATATCATCGCCATCATGGTTTTAATTGCCCTTGCCGCGATTGGCGGAAGCGCCGAAGAAGGGCAACTCGCACGTGCCATACTGCGACCAGCCCTTGGATTACCTATTCTTATTGGCGCCTGCTATGCTTGTGTTCGCTGGATTGTCTTGCCGCTTTTAGCCCGCTTTGACCGCTTCCAAGAATACTTGTTTTTAATGGCTATTGGGTGGTGTTTAGGCGTTGCCGAACTTTCGTCAGCAATTGGCCTGAGCGCTGAAATTGGTGCATTCGTTGCAGGAGTCACAGTAGCAACCAGTCCTATTTCCCAATTTATTGCTATCAGCCTAAAACCTCTGCGAGATTTTTTCTTGGTCCTGTTTTTCTTCTCGGTTGGTGCCCGCTTAGAAATTGCAGCGCTACCCGACGTCATGGGGGCAGTAGTGGTTCTAAGCGCTGGAGTGTTACTCTTTAAGCCCCTTGTTTACCGCGTATTGCTGGGCAGCGTAAGCGAGAAGAAATCACTGGCTTGGAATATGGGCTTTCGATTGGGACAGGCGAGCGAGTTCTCACTGTTAATTGGCTATGTGGCGCTCGCACAGGGATTACTATCCGCACAAGGCGCGGTTGTCATCCAAGCGGTCAGTATCCTGACACTGCTAGTGTCGTCCTATATCGTGATATTGAACTTCCCTACCCCAATCGCCATTTCGGACGAATTACGCCGAGACTAAAAAAAACCCAGTTCATTGAACTGGGTTTTATACAAACTCAACTACGCATTAAATCGCAGCTTCAAGTTCTGGCAAGGCAGTAAATAAGTCGGCTACTAAACCGTAATCCGCAACTTGGAAAATAGGCGCATCTTCGTCTTTGTTAATTGCAACAATCACCTTCGAGTCTTTCATACCCGCTAAGTGCTGAATTGCGCCGGATATACCCACCGCGATGTAAAGGTCAGGCGCCACGATTTTGCCCGTTTGCCCTACCTGCATGTCGTTAGGCACGAAGCCCGCGTCGACCGCAGCACGAGATGCACCAATCGCAGCACCAAGTTTGTCAGCGATGCCATCCAGCAACTGGAAGTTTTCGCCGTTTTGCATGCCGCGACCGCCTGAGATAACCACCGATGCCGCTGTTAGTTCTGGGCGATCCGAAACCGCAACCTCTTCACCGACAAAGCTCGAGATACCCGCGTCATGAACGCTTGTTACGGCTTCTACTGAGGCGCTGCCACCTTCGGCAGGCGCCGCGTCGAACGATGTGCCGCGCACGGTGATGACCTTTTTAGCGTCACAAGATTGTACCGTCGCAATCACGTTACCCGCATAAATTGGACGCTTAAAGGTATCCTCGGATTCCACCGACATAATTTCAGAAATCTGCGCTACGTCTAGCAACGCCGCTACCCGAGGCATAATGTTTTTCGCTGAACTCGTGGCCGCAGCGATGATGTTGTCATAACCTGCCGCAAGCTCGGCGACCAAAAGACTAACGTTTTCGGCGAGTTGGTTCGCGTAAGCGGCGTTATCGGCAACTAATACCTTGGTTACACCAACCACTGCAGCAGCTTGCTGAGCTGCCGAAGAACAGTTTTCGCCTGCGACTATAACAGCAACATCGCCACCAAGTTGGGAAGCGGCTGTTACTGCAGACAGCGTGGCGGCTTTTAAGGAGTCGTTATCGTGTTCCGCTAATATTAAGGTACTCATGCTATCACCTTCGCTTCGTTTTTCAGCTTATCAACAAGGGTTGCAACGTCTTCTACTTTAACACCCGCCTGACGTTCGGCTGGTGGCTCAACTTTAACTTGTGTCACGTGTGTACTAACCGCAACACCTAGATCGGCAGCAGTAAAAACGTCTAAAGGCTTTTTCTTCGCTTTCATAATGTTGGGCAAAGACGCGTAGCGTGGTTCGTTCAAACGCAAATCGGTGGTCACGATGGCGGGTAATGCTAGTTTTACAGTTTGCAAACCGCCGTCGATTTCGCGAGTCACAGTAACGCTGTCGCCGTCTACCTTAACTTCGGATGCAAAAGTGCCTTGCGCCATGTTAGTTAACGCACCCAACATCTGGCCTGTCTGGTTGTTGTCACCGTCGATCGACTGCTTGCCCAGAATAACCAGCTGTGGCGATTCTTTTTCAACGACGCCTTTCAACAACTTGGCTACGACCAAAGGCTCTACCATGCCGTCAACTTCTACTTGAACGGCACGGTCTGCACCTAGAGCCAGCGCTGTACGCAACTGCTCTTGACATGCTTTAGGACCTACAGAAACTGCGACGACCTCGGTCGCTACGCCCGCTTCTTTTAAGCGAACGGCTTCCTCTACCGCAATTTCACAGAATGGATTTATCGCCATTTTAACGTTGTTCAAATCAACATCTGAACCGTCTGCTTTGGCGCGCACTTTAACGTTGTAGTCTACAACGCGTTTAACCGCGACAAGAACCTTCATGGATTCTCCAGTATTTGCTCGTTCATTGAATGCCAAGGCATGGCCCTGGCGGCGTATCGGGCGGCTAGAATGCCGCTAAGGGCCCCAAAGGTCAACCACTTGGTGCCCTATGTGTCGTAAAATGCAACTAAATAGACGATGTACATCAACCTTGAAGTCGCTATAATCGAACTTTCAGTATGTTAATGCATTTACACAAAAAAAACACTCGCAACACCCAAGCGTAAGAGGACAGGATATGGAACGCGAATCTATGGAGTTTGATGTCGTCATTGTTGGTGCCGGCCCCAGTGGTTTGAGCGCAGCTTGCCGCATTATGCAGTTGGCCCAAGAATCCGAGCAGGAAATCACTGTTTGCGTAGTAGAAAAAGGCTCGGAGGTTGGCGCTCATATCCTGTCCGGCGCCGTACTAGAACCACGTGCCCTCGACGAGTTATTTCCCGACTGGCAGTCTATGGGGGCCCCAGTTACCAGCAAGGTCACCGAAGACACCTTTTTCTTTTATACGAGCCAACAATCCGCTTTTAAATTACCTGGCTTTGCCATTCCCAAGCCCACTCACAACGATGGCAACTACATTGTCTCTATGGGTAACGTCTGTCGCTGGCTGGCAGAGCAAGCCGAGGGACTGGGAGTAGAGATTTACCCCGGGTTCACCGCTGCAGAAATCCTTTTCCACGAGGACGGTAGTGTAAAAGGTATTGCCACAGGCGAAATGGGGCTTTCTGCAGAAGGCGAACAGAAAGATAGCTATGTGCCCAGTATGGAACTGCACGCCAAGTACACTTTATTCGCTGAAGGCTGCCGAGGTCACTTAGGTAAGCAGCTTATTGAACGATTTAACCTCGACGAAGGTAAAGATCCGCAGCACTACGGCATCGGCATAAAAGAAATTTGGGAGATTCCTGCGGAACAGCACCAAGAAGGCAAAGTCATTCACGGTATTGGCTGGCCTTTGTCCGAGAGCGGGTCTAGCGGTGGCGCCTTCTTATACCACGCCGACAACAACCAGGTGTACATCGGTTTAATTACCGACTTGAGTTATAGCAACCCACACGTTAGCCCATACGAAGAATTTCAACGCTGGAAACACCATCCAGAAACGGTAAAATATCTTCAGGGCGGAACTCGAATAGCATATGGTGCTCGCGCGATTGCCAAAGGCGGTTTAAACAGTTTACCCAAAATGCACTTTCCTGGTGGCTTAATCATCGGCTGTGACGCCGGCACCTTGAACTCGGTCAAGATAAAAGGCAACCATACCGCCATGAAGAGCGGCATGCTGGCAGCAGAGACCATTGTTGCGGCGCTTCAGTCCGAGGCGCCCGCGCGTGATTTGGTCACTTTCGAAAATGCCATAAAAAATTCGTGGCTACACCAAGAGCTTTATACCACCCGTAACTTTAGTGGGTTTATGCACAAATTTGGTAGTTTGGTCGGAGCCGCTTTTGTTTGGATTGATCAAACTATATTTGGCGGAAAGCTACCCTTCACGGTTCACGACACCACGCCGGATCATGCGACCTTAAAACCAGCGGCTCAGTGCAAGAAAATCGCGTATCCAAAGCCTGACAATGCCTTAAGTTTTGATCGCTTGAGCTCGGTATTTCTATCCAACACCAACCACGAAGAAGACCAGCCCTGCCATTTGCGACTAAAAGACGGGGCAATTCCATTGGCGCAAAACCTACCAATGTACGACGAGCCGGCTCAGCGATACTGTCCTGCAGGGGTCTACGAAATCGTTGAAGACTCAGATGGCAAGCGCTTCCAAATCAACTCGCAAAACTGCGTTCACTGCAAAACGTGCGACATCAAAGATCCCGCACAAAACATTACGTGGGTTACCCCTGAAGGCTTTGGCGGGCCAAACTACCCGAACATGTAACGACACTGCCTCCGCCTGTTAATTCAGGCGGAGCTTTTCTCCCGCGCTGCTAAGGTACATCCCGTCGGCATCGCTCTGCACCCATTCGCATAACCGATACCACGCTGGTCGATTAAACTTGGCCGTTACACCGTGGTCCAGCTGCACGAAAGCACCTTCAGAATTAGCGCACAGAAAAACCGGGTACTTAGACGATATCTCATAGCGAAGATCGTTATTGGCACTTACTAGAATACGTTGCAAACTTCCATCTAAAACCTGCTCGACCGCAACGATTCGAAGCGGATGTTGCCCGACTTGAATACGCCACTTTTCATGAGGTGTAAGCAAGTAGTGATAGCCATCTGCTTCTCGCCTGAGGATGCGTCCGAACAAGGCGACCAAGGCCGAACGTTCAATACGACTACCCTCGTGGAACCACCTGCCTTGCGCATCAATGCATATATCGATGTCGCCGCACAGGTCTGGAGACCAACGATCCAAGGGAGGTAGAGTCTTTTCACCTACCTGCCCTTCGATTCGCTGATAAAAGTCGCTCATTGCTAGTGTGGAGGTCCAATCAACCTAACGTTAACCACACCCTCAATTGACTGGATACGAGCGAGCGTCCCCTCGTCGGGGCATGTTTCGACGTCAATCAAATTATAAGCCAGCTCGCCTCGGCTCTTGTTAAGCATATCGGCGACATTGATGTCAGCATCGGCCAAAACTGATAGAACGCTACCTAAGATTTTCGGCACGTTATTGTTAGTGACTGAAATACGGCAGCCTGCAGTGCGTTCAAGGCTCAAGCTTGGAAAGTTGACAGAATTTTTGATATTGCCATTTTCCAAGAAGTCTTTAAGCTGCTCAGCCGCCATAATTGCGCAGTTGTCTTCCGCCTCATCAGTCGACGCCCCAATATGCGGCATTAAAATAACGTCGTCTCGGCCAATAAGCGCGGGGGTCGGGAAATCTGCAATGTAGGCTGCTAAATTTCCACTCTCTAATGCTGCCACTAGAGACTCCTCGTGCACGATCTCTTGACGTGCGAAATTAAGCAATTTGGTGCCAGGCTTAACCGCACCCAGTAGCTCGGCATTCACTAAATCACGAGTAGAATCCAAGACAGGCAAATGCAAAGTAATAAAGTCGGCACGTGCAAACAGGCTCGAAAGGTTCTCGGCCCGCTGAACTTGACTACTCAAACGCCATGCAGCTTCAACCGACAACGCGGGATCGTAGCCAATAACCTTCATACCTAGCTGCAAAGCCATATCAGCAACCAAAGAGCCAATGGCGCCCAGACCAACCACCCCTAGGGTGCGGCCTTGTATCTCAGATCCTTTAAACTGCTTCTTCTGTGATTCCAATAAAGTATTAAGCGCTGCCTTGTCATTGTGGTCAGTCAGCGTATTGACCCACTGCACGCCTTCTACAATACCCCGTGAGCCCAGTAACAATCCTGCAGCTACAAGCTCTTTAACGGCATTAGCGTTCGCACCCGGCGAGTTAAATACGGGAATACCTTTTGACGAGCAATAGTCAGTGGGGATGTTGTTGGTACCCGCCCCCGCGCGCCCAATTGCCAGCACGGAATCTGCGATTTCAGCGGGTTGAAGTTTGTGACTGCGCAGCAAAATCGCGTCGGGTGCACTAAATTCACTAGCGATTTCGTAGCTGTCACGTGGCAGGCGGTCTAAGCCCTTAACAGAAATAGCGTTTAGGGTTAACAATTTAAAAGGCATACAGCCGGATCCTCGTTCTACTGATAAATTTCGATGTCGGCATTATTACGAAGCGTCTCTGAAGCACCTCGCTGCAAGGAAGTCTGAAGACCACGCAATTGACGACCCTTCATGGCGGAAAATAAGTTCTCAGGCAGGGTTTTCTGGTCACCAACTTGGACCGCAAATACTTCGTACAACAGCGCGTCGCCACTGCCGGCTACCACAAAATTGCGCCGGGGCAAATCGCTGGACGGCTCAGCAAAAATATCCGCCTGCCACTCACGCGGAATGTCTCCACTGGCGCGTCGAGCCTGCAGCGCAACCTGCCAGTCAAGGCTGTGCTCCTGTGCCAGCTCTTCAACCGTGCGCCCCGCTGCCAATTCTTCTAACAGCTCATTACCAAATACTTGCAATGCATCCTGTTCAGCCTGGGCGGTAAGCACAGTTACGATTCTATCGCTTACTTGGTCTAATGATTGCGGCGCAGACGGTTCGTGTTTAACAAGCTTTAACGCCACAAATTCGTTCTCAGAAATTTCGATCACTTCGCTCCAGCCTTCCTGGATGACCAAATCGGAAAACGCCGCCGTAATCACACGATCATCACCCAGCACTCCGTTACCACCGCGACGAGTTATGGGCGCAGATCGAAGAACCTCTAGACCTAGGGTTTGCGCTGGCTCTTGCAGGTCGGCCGCGGTGTAGGCTAAATCTTTCAAGCTCTCTACCTGTGACACCAGTCTACGCTGAGCATCTGCTTGACCTAAAGTGGCCTCGAGCTCTAGGCGCATTTCGGCAAAACTCGGAGGCGCTGACGACCGACGATCGGTAACGGTAATCAAGTGAGTACCCGCCTCGGTAACGACTGGGTCAGACACTTCGTTGGCGGTTAAATTTTCAATCGCAGCTTCCATTTCTGCTGGAAATACGTCGCCTGCGGTATATCCAAGATCACCACCATTGCTGCTTGAGCCTATATCATCTGACAAGCGCTCCGCTACAACACTAAAATCCTCACCATCGCGCAACGCTGCCTGTGCTAGTTGCACACGCTGCGCATAGAATTCAGCACTCTCGTCATCGCCTTGTATCAATAGAATATGTGATACGCGAGCCTCATCTTGGTAGGCGTAGCTCGAAATTTCCTGTTCGTAGGCCGCTCGTAAATCAGCCTCTGCCACGGGCTCAACAAAATCAGCAGCGCGCAACGTAATGTAATCAAGTACTACGGCTTCCTCGGAGACAAACTGGCTCGAATTCAAGTCATAGTAAGCCTGAACCTGGTCTTGCGTGATTTCAAGGGAATCCTGAAAACGATCTCGTACGACTGTGGCATAACGAACACTGCGCATTTCGCCGTTTACTTGCGCTAAGGCCTGAGACTCTGTCGATGTCATGAACTCGGAGGCCAACAAGCCTCCGTTGAGCTGCTTGACGATCTCATCCACTCGAAGGGCCTCGCGGAATGTTAATGGTGTGAATCCCGCTGCCGCCAAGGATTGCTTGTAAAGCTCAGCCGAGAATTTTCCGTCGATCTGAAAGGCTGGTATTTCGGCAACCTGAGCGCCCAGTTGTGCATCAGATGCCGTCAAGCCCAAAGACTCCGCCCATTGCTGTTGAAGCTTATTGCCTACTAGGCCATCGAGAGCGCGAGCCGATAGCTGCGCGTCATCAATAACGCTAGGGTCAAAATTCTCACCCAACATGGCAGCGATCTGCTGCTTTTGGCGGTTCGCGGCCTGCTGGACTTCTACTGAACGTATTTTATCGCCGTTAACGACAGCAACAGAATCGTCACTACCACCGAGTAATATAGACTCCACTCCGAACAGTGCAAAAGACAGAACGATCAAACCCACAATTACCTTAAAAACAGGGCCTTGCGTACTATTTCTGATATCTTGAAGCATGACATTTTGATCCGATTAGCAAAAAAAAAGCGCACCTATGAGTGCGCTCTTATCTTGGAAATTACAAGCTTGGAGCACGCTGCGCTAAAGGGGCGTAGGATACCAAGCTTGTGGGGGGTGTTACTAGCTATTTACAGCGTCTTTTAAAGCTTTACCTGCTTTAAAGCTTGGTACGTTAGCTGCTGCGATCTGGATTTCCGCTCCGGTTTGTGGGTTACGGCCAGTGCGAGCTGCACGAGGCTTGACTTGGAAGGTTCCAAAACCCACCAAAGAAACTGAGTCACCCTTCTTCAAGGCACCAGTAACCGAATCGACAACTGCGTCTAGCGCACGACCGGCTGATGCTTTAGAGATGTCTGCTGATGCTGCGATAGCATCGATTAATTCACTTTTATTCACGCTGTTCCCCTTATGGATTGCTTCAAATAACGGCCCCAAAATGAGTCGCCGTAATAACGCTAGCTTATGCATCTCCGTCAGTCAACTGGCATACAGCCAAGTACAAAAAAACACTTGCTAAACTCTTAAAACGCAGCAAAGACGCGGCTTTCCTGCTTGTGTCAAACACATACTGACTTTATACCAGCTTATTTAGCAGGGTCAACAAAGATCTGCTAATGAGGCTTAATTCTATCTTCATTTGACACTTTTTCATCTTGCACTTGCTGTGCAACAGAATCTAAGAAGGCCTCATCGGTCAACGGCTCTGGTCGCCGCTCCAAAGCCAAATCAAGGACTTCATCTACCCATTTCACACAATGGATACTCAAACTTTCTTTAATGTTATCAGGCACTTCAAGAAGATTTCGTTCGTTTTCTGCAGGAATGATTACGGTCTTGATCCCTCCTCGACGAGCCGCCAGCAACTTTTCTTTCAGCCCACCAATTGGTAACACTTCGCCTCGCAGAGTAATCTCGCCGGTCATCGCCACATCAGCACGAACAGGAATGCCAGTTGCTACTGATACCAAAGCCGTACACATCGCTATACCCGCGCTTGGGCCGTCTTTTGGAGTCGCGCCTTCGGGCACGTGAATATGCAAGTCGTGCTTGTCGTAATATGTTGCTGGAATACCCAAACCTTGTGCACGGCTACGAACTACGGTTGTGGCTGCCGCAATTGACTCTTGCATGACATCACCCAAAGACCCTGTTCTCACGTGACGACCTTTACCAGCTACCGCCATAGCTTCAATCGTAAGTAATTCGCCACCCACCGAGGTCCACGCGAGCCCCGTAACCTGCCCGATTTTATTTTGTTCATCAGCCACGCCGTAGTTGTACTTACGAACCCCCAGCAGTGTCTCCAAATCTTCCTCGGATACCTGTTGTACACCGTCGTGCAGACCTAGAGCGTGCGACTTAACAATCTTGCGCGCAAGTTTAGCAATCTCTCGTTCAAGTGCTCGAACACCCGCCTCGCGCGTATAGTAGCGAACCATGCCCAACACAGCACTCTCTGAGATCTCAACCTCACCGTCTTTCAGACCATTAACTTTTAATTGCTTTGGAATTAAATATCGTTGCGCAATATTAAGCTTCTCGTCTTCGGTATAGCCGGGAATACGAATGACCTCCATACGATCAAGCAGAGGGCCCGGAATGTTCATGCTATTGGACGTACAAACAAACATGACATCGGACAAATCGTAGTCGACTTCTAAATAATGATCATTAAAGGCGTGATTCTGCTCGGGGTCTAGCACCTCTAGCATGGCTGACGCAGGATCTCCTCGATGATCCATACCCATTTTATCGATCTCGTCCAGTAAAAACAGTGGGTTTTTAACGCCTGCCTTAGCCATTTTTTGCAAGAGCTTACCCGGCATCGAGCCAATGTAGGTGCGGCGATGACCACGAATTTCTGCTTCGTCTCGAACGCCCCCCAGAGCCATGCGCACGAATTTTCGATTTGTGGCGCGCGCTACAGATTCGCCTAGAGAAGTCTTGCCGACCCCCGGAGGTCCAACTAAGCAAAGCACTGGTCCTTTTACTTTGCGCACACGTTTTTGAACGGCAAGGTATTCCAGTATGCGGTCTTTCACTTCCTCAAGTCCGTAATGATCAGAGTCGAGTACTGCTTGCGCGCGTTTCAGATCATGCTTTACCTTACTCCGCTTTGACCAAGGCACGCTGACCATCCAGTCGATATAGCCTCGAACCACCGATGCCTCGGCCGACATTGGGGACATCATTTTTAACTTTGAGAGCTCGGCGTCAACTTTGACTTGCGCTTCTTCGGGCATACGAGCTTCTTTGATTTTTTTCTGAATCTCTTCCATTTCGTTAGGCGCATCATCTAAATCGCCCAACTCTTTCTGGATCGCCTTCATTTGCTCGTTCAGGTAGTACTCGCGCTGCGATTTCTCCATTTGCTTTTTGACGCGCCCGCGGATGCGTTTTTCCACCTGAAACAGGTCAAGTTCAGCATCCATCAAGCCCATTAGATGATCGGCGCGCTGGCTAACGGAAGCCAGCTCTAGCAGCGCTTGCTTTTCTTCAATTGGAATGACCAGATGTGCCGCAATGGTGTCTATTAAACGACCAGGCTCATCGATACCAACAAGTGATGAAAGCACTTCGGATGGTACCTTCTTGCTGGTGTTTACGTACTTTTCGAATAATTCCGAGGTGGATTTATTTAAGCCCTGCGCCTCGGCATCGTCAGGCTCCTCGCAGGTAATCTCGCGGCAATTCGCTAGAGTGTAGCCCTCGGTTTCAGTCACATTCGACAATGCAGCGCGAAAATCGCCTTCGACAAGTACTTTAATCGTCCCATCGGGCAGTTTAAGTAGTTGCAGTATCGTGGCAACTGTTCCCACTGAAAACAGGTCTTTCTGCTCTGGATCATCATTATTTGAGTCACGCTGAGCAACCAACAGCACCTGCTTGCCGTTGTTCATCGCATGCTCTAGCGCTTGAATAGACTTTTCCCGCCCTACAAACAGTGGAAGCACCATGTGTGGATAGATCACGACATCGCGCAAAGGCAACAAAGGTAGGGTTAAAGTGTCAGACACAGACATCGTATCGCTCCAAAGGTTTTGTTATACCCCAATAGATGGGGGCCTTACGCCAAAATGCAAGAGCGAGCCAACGTTAATCCTCGGCCGAGCTCACCTTGGGCGCAGGATCGTTACTTTGATAGACCAACAAAGGCTCTGAATCGCCATTAATGACCGACTCGTCGACCACCACCTTCACGACATCGTCCCGCGAAGGAATGCTGTACATCGAATCCAATAAGACCGCTTCTAAGATTGATCGCAGACCCCTTGCGCCAGTTTTGCGTTCCATCGCTTTTTTGGCAATGGCTTGCAGGCCATCTTGCCGGAAGTCGACTTCTACGCCTTCCATCTCAAATAGCCGTTTGTACTGCTTAGTCAAAGCGTTCTTCGGCTCGGTCAAAATTTGAACCAAAGCCTCAACGTCCAGCTCTTCTAGAGTCGCAATAACAGGCAGTCGTCCAACAAACTCGGGGATCAAGCCGTAATGCACTAGGTCTTCAGGCTCCAAATCAAACAGAATTTCGCCGAACTCTTTCTTCTGCTCTTTACCTTTTACTTCAGCATTAAAACCAATACCGCCCTTGGCAGAACGGTTGGTAATTACTTTGTCTAGACCAGCAAACGCTCCGCCACAAATAAACAGGATGTTCGAGGTGTCAACCTGCAGAAATTCCTGCTGCGGGTGCTTACGTCCACCCTGAGGTGGGACAGAAGCCACGGTGCCTTCGATAAGCTTTAACAAGGCCTGCTGTACGCCCTCGCCTGAAACATCCCGCGTAATCGAAGGGTTGTCTGACTTGCGGCTAATTTTGTCGATCTCGTCGATATAAACGATACCAACTTGCGCTTTTTCGACATCGTAATCGCATTTCTGCAACAGCTTTTGAATGATATTCTCGACGTCTTCGCCCACATAGCCGGCCTCGGTCAAGGTCGTCGCGTCGGCGATAGTAAACGGCACGTCTAACAACCTAGCGAGGGTTTCTGCCAGTAAAGTCTTACCACTTCCTGTTGGGCCCACTAGCAAGATATTGCTTTTGCCTAACTCCACAGCTTCGGCGCTCGACTGCCCGTGACGTAACCGCTTGTAATGGTTGTAGACCGCTACAGCTAACACCTTTTTAGCACGCTGCTGGCCAATCACATACTCGTCAAGAATAGCATTGATTTCTTTTGGCACCGGAAGCTTGTCGCTAGCCTCAGAGCTTGCAGCTTCTTGAATTTCTTCACGAATAATGTCATTGCATAGATCAACACATTCATCGCAAATAAATACCGAAGGCCCCGCGATGAGTTTTCTAACTTCGTGCTGACTTTTACCGCAGAAGGAGCAATATAAAAGCTTTGCGTTATCGTCTTTTGGGGGCATTTTGTTATCCGCCATTCGTTATCCTAGCGTATCTATAAATCGTTTGAACCTACGATGATGGGTTTTTATCGGTTTTGCAAGTCTATCTGACACGTATTCAGTGTCAGATAGCGATTAAGCGCGAGAGCTGACGACCTCGTCGACCAAACCGTACTCTTTGCTTTGTTCTGCGTTCATAAAGCGATCACGCTCTGTGTCTCGCTCAATAACGTCGATAGGCTGGCCGGTGTGCTCGGCCATCAAGCGATTTAGGCGCTCGCGAATAATTAATATTTCTTTAGCCTGAATATCGATATCCGTGGCTTGTCCCTGCGCACCACCACTGGGTTGATGGATCATTGTGCGGGCATTAGGCAAGCAATAGCGCTTACCTTTGGCGCCAGCCGACAGCAAGAAGGCCCCCATCGAGGCAGCCTGCCCCATGCAGGTAGTAGTGACATCGGGCTTGATGAACTTCATGGTGTCATAAATTGCTAACCCTGCGGTCACCGAACCACCGGGACTATTGATATAGAGGTGAATGTCTTTATCAGGGTTCTCTGACTCCAAGAAAAGAAGCTGCGCCACAATCAGGTTGGCCATGTGATCTTCCACCTGACCCACCACAAAAATGACGCGCTCTTTCAATAGACGCGAGTAGATGTCGTACGAGCGTTCACCACGAGAGGTCTGCTCGACCACCATCGGAATTAAACCTAGGTTCTCTACCGTTTGCATAAACTACTCTCCGTCTCGTTCAAGGATTAGTTTGCGTTTGCTGCCTGACCTGCGCTAATCGCCTCTTGGTAGCTGCACGATTTATCTTCAACTTTTAACTGCTCTTGAAGCTTCTCGACGACTTGATCTTCCAATACTCGATTCTCAATCGCGTTGAGCTGCTCTTGACTACTATAGTAGTAATTGACAACTTCTTCAGGATCTTCGTAGGTCGACGCAATTTCTTCGATCGTTTCACGCACACGGTCCGCATCGGGCTTGATATTGTACTCAGACACCAAGGTTGCCAAAACCAAGCCAAGCTTAACTCTAGGTTCAGCACGCTCTATAAACATTTCAGCAGGCAGCAAAGATTCAAGATCCATGCCTTGAGCCGGTGCACCACCAAACTGCTGGAACATCTGTTGACGCATGGCTTTGACCTCTTGATCAACCAAGGCCTTAGGTACAGCCACATCCTCATAGGTCGCCAACACTGCATCCATGACTTGCTTTTTAACCGAGGCGGTTACAGCGTTTTTCAGCTCACGTTTCATGTTGCCCGCGATTTCTTCCCGAAATTTCTCTTCGCCACCCTCTGTCACGCCGTACTGCTCGAACAAGGTTTCGTCCATTGGTGCGAGCACCTGCTCTTTAACGGCTTTTACGGTGGTGTCAAAGGTAACTGCTGCACCTTTTAAATCTTCGTTGTGATAGTCATCAGGAAAGCTCAGCTTAAGCGTTTTTTCATCACCAGCCTTCATTCCCGCGATACCGTCTTCGAACCCTGGAATCATTCGACCAGAACCAAGCTCAAGGCTGCTGTCAGTCGCGGCTCCGCCATCAAAGGGCTCACCACCTTTCTTGCCCAAATAATCGATAACAACCGTATCCCCTTCAGCCGCAGCACGATCAACCTCTTGCATACTGCCTTGCTGTTTGCGAAAGATCTCGATGATGTTATGGACGTCGTCATCTGTCACGTCCGCCACATGACGTTCGATGGTGGCATTTTTCAGATCCCGCGCTTCGACTTCGGGAAAAACCTCAAAGATGGCAACGTATTCTAAATCTTTCCCAGCGTCTAACTGCTTAGGCTCGATCGACGGCTGACCAGCGGGGCGCAGCTTCTCTTGCACAATCGCCTCTTGAAAGGTCTGCCCCATTACCTCGCCAACCACCTCACGGCGAACACCCTCTCCAAAACGCTGGCGAATAACCCTGAAAGGAACCTTGCCCGGGCGAAAGCCATCTAGTCGGATATTCTTCGACGCCTGCTGTAAACGCTTGTTTACCTCGTCTTCGATACGCTGCGCGGGTACACCGACAGTCAAACGACGCTCAAGACCTGAGGTCGTTTCGAGTGATACTTGCATTGTTTTTCCTCTAGAAACGGCCCATGTCAGTGCATTAGCCGTGTGTTAGAACTTTGTATGGTGCGGAAGGAGAGACTCGAACTCTCACGCCTCGCGGCGCTGGAACCTAAATCCAGTGCGTCTACCAATTTCGCCACTTCCGCATACTGTTTGACGCGCTCGTATTGTAACGAGCAAATCACTCAAGGGCCGAGATTGTGCCACAGTGATTGGGTCCATTCAACATGCCAACGGCCTGTTGGCACGAAAATTTCTATTTTTTCTACCATAGGGTCTATTCGGTCAAGCAGGCCGGATCAAAACGATACTGCCCATCAAGCCACTCCAGACATTCAGCTGCACCTTGCCCGGGGAATTTTTGCAGTTCTTGTCTCATGCTATCCATTACCAGAAAACTGAGATCATCTAGGCGAGTCTGTTGAAAACGGTCAGCCTCAGCGGACAACCATGTGGATAAGTCGGCTCCAAGTACCTGCCTCACTAATTCACTAGACTGGGACTTGGGAGCTAACTCATACAACTCTGACAACCCCAACAAACCCGGCAAAGACAAATGCAATTGATTCATTGGGTTACACAAATGTCCTCGCAGCTCAGAATTGACAGAGCGGCCCGTTAATGGCTTTAAATACAGATGCTGCGATCTCAGACGACCATCATTCACTGGATAGTTATCCCACAACACCAACCCTTCACCCCATTGTCGTTTGGCTGCTTGTATATCAGCATCGGTAACCCGCTCAGAACAAACCTGTGGGCCGGTCCAAAACACCCCAGTGTCGGGGCTTAAATTATCTTGATAGTGCTCGACATACCCTGTGGGCACCGAACCGAAGACCTCTTCCAATACAGGGTCTGAAGAGTAGTAGGTGGGGCAAACCATGCAGTACACACCCGGGAGCGCTTGCGCAACAACCGCTAGACAGTCCAATTGCCGCGGCGCAGTGTCCGCAGTGCTATGACTCATGTCGTCAAACAATACCGCGATAATATCGGGCTTAAGCTCTCGAATCGCTTGAAGCTTTGCATGCAAAGCCTGCCTGTCCGCCTGGCTAAACCCCTGATTAACACCCAATGGTGACAAGCCTATGCCCCACTGTAACCCCGCGGACTTATAGGCCTCGGCCATTTCTTGCAGCTTAGCGATTTCATAATCAGGAAAGGGCTCGCGCCACCTCGAACGCAAGTAGGTTTGTGACTTTGGGGCGTAAATGTAGGTATTAAAGCCTAAGCCAGCAAACCAGCGCGCTGCTCTATTTCGCTGATCAGAGACCCATGGGCGCCCATAAAACCCCTCGATCACACCAACGAACCGTGGACGAAACGAAGACATTACAAGGTATGCGTCGGGCGTTCAGACCGCAATATTCCAACGAGATATTTTTCGATTTTTTCGTTAACCGATGCGTCTTGGTCGCTGAATTGAACCCCGATACCCGCAACGCGATTACCTTGCGGCTGCTTTGGCGTGATCCACACAACCTGACCCGTAATGGGAATTTTTTCGGGTTCGTCCATCAGGTTCAAAAGCATGAAAACCTCATCACCAAGGGCGTAGTTCTTAGTAGTGGGTACGAACAGCCCACCATTGCGCAAAAATGGCATATACGCCGAATACAGCACCGACTGTTCTTTTATTGTCAGCGACAGTAAACCTTGTCCACTGCTAGGAATCGCCCTTTTTGCCATATGACTTCCAGTGACCTCGACTTTAAACTCAGCGGATGTTTACACAAAGTTGCTCTAAGGCCAAGGGGATATTAATGTTCGGCGAGCGCAGGTAGGTGGCGTACAACTCTACTAAAGCCTTATGCAACAGTAATAAGCCAGTATTCAGCGTATGCTCAGTTGCCTGACCCACGGCAGCTTGATGCGCATACGCTATCAACACCGTAAGCAGCAAATTTGCCTCCAAGCCCTGCGCACTTTGCCCAAGACCTCGAGGCGTCGCTTGGCCCAATACCAACTTTTCAACTTCGGCCACCACTCGTAACAAGGCATCAGCGGTGCCGCTCTCTTCGATCTCTAAGGCCAACAGCGGTTCATCACTCGCTAATCTAAGCAATGTTTTGGCTCTCATGTCAGACACGCCTCGATCCTGCAAAAACACCAGAGCTTGCTGCCTATCGGGCCGCGCGACCGTCAGTTTTTGACATCGACTCATGACAGTAGCCGGTAGCTGTGCGGTACGGGAGGCAACCAAAAACAAGTAGGTATTAGCAGGCGGCTCCTCCAAAAATTTCAGCAAGGCATTCGCCGCATTACGATTCAGCGCATTTGCAGGCGCCAAAATTAGTACCTTACCGGCAGGGTAATTTGCTGTTTTAGCGCCCAGATTCAAAAGTCCACGAATTTGGTCAATTTTGATGACTTTAGAGGTGCCCTCTGGTTGGCATAGATGATAATCACTATAAGCACCCTGCTCCAGTAAGCGACATGCGCGACACTGCCTGCACATAGCGCAAGAGTCGCACACAATAAAATAAGGCAGAGCGCCGGCAAGGGCAATGGCTTCGAGATCGGAGGCAACTGTCAAAAGCATTGCATGCGGCAGGCGCTCAGAGCGACGCCGATCGGCCAACTGTTCCAATACCGATTTGTGCCATGCCAAACTAGTGGTCATTACGCTGATACCCAGTCATCAATGAGCGCTTGTAGATGATGATTCACTGACCCACGAACCTCATGTAAGGTACCCGCTGCGTTAATCACACGAAACCGCTTGGGTTCCAGTCTAGCTCGAGCCAAATACACCGAGCGAACGCCTTGCATAAACTCGACACCCTCTTGCTCAAAACGGTCAAGCGCTCCGCGGTCCCGCATGCGCTGTAAGCTGATTTCTATGGGCGCATCGAATAGTAAGGTAAGGTCGGGCTTGAAGCTGGCTTGAACCAGCTCTTCCAAAAGCGAAATTTTGTCTTCACCAACGCCCCGGCCACCGTGTTGATAAGCATAGGTTGCATCGGTAAAACGATCACATAAAACCCACTCTCCTCGCTCGATAGCAGGCAAAATGAACTGCGCCAAATGCTGGGCTCTAGCCGCAAACATCAGCAACAATTCGGTCGTGACATTTACGATTTCGGCGCGGGGACGAAGTAAGACGCCTCGAATCTCTTCGGCAAGTTCAGTGCCGCCAGGCTCACGAGTAACACGAACGGTGATACCTTTTTGTTCGAGCGTTTCTTTCACTAGGGCTAATTGAGTGCTCTTGCCTGTGCCCTCTCCACCTTCGAAGGTAATGAAATAGCCTTTTTGCATGACCGACCTTTATTGCTTTTGTTTACTCAAATACGCTTTTACAGCGCGCTCGTGCTCCGCTAGCGTGTCTGAAAACACGTGACCGCCCTCACCATCTGCCACAAAGTATAACGCAGTCCCACCTTTGGGTCTTACCGCCGCTTCCAACGATGCTCGACCCGGGGAAGCAATGGGCGTAGGTGGCAACCCACCATGCTGATAGGTATTGTAAATATTTTGCTTGTCTCTTAGATGAGCGCGCGTGATGTCTCCATGATAACGCTCGCCTAGCCCATAAATAATGGTCGGATCAGTTTGTAGACGCATATTTTTATGTAACCGTCGAACAAAAACCCCTGCGATATCGGCTCGCTCTGCGCCCAAACTCGTCTCTTTCTCGATAATTGAGGCCAAAATAAGCGCCTCATAAGGTGTCGCAATTGGCAAGCCTTCAGCTCGCGCCTCCCAGACCTGACCAAGGTTGCTTTGCATCGCTTGATGCGATCGCAAAATTAGGGCTTTGTCCGTCGTATCGGCTAAAAAGTAATAGGTGTCTGGAAACAACCAGCCCTCGGGGCCATTAAAGTCAGCAAAAGCGTTAACGATCCAGGCGTCGTTGACGCCATCAAGCTCCGATTGAACATGAGGGTGCGCCTGTATCGCCACCAGCAGCTCTTTAAAGGTTTTTCCCTCAACCAAGGTCACTTTATAGCTATAAGCATCACCGGAAACCAGCAAGCGCATCAGGGCGCGCGGGCTCATGGCCTGCTCAATCTGATAGTGACCCGCGCGAATACCCCGATCAGCGCCCGTAATTCGTCCCACAAAGGCAAATAAATACGGAGCTTTAACAAAGCCCTGTCGCGCCAAGTCGTCAGCGACCAGCCCCATGCTTGCGCCCTGCTTTATCACCAAAACCTGCGGCTGCCCTGCCCATGAGCTCGTCCCGTACCACCATCGCGCGCCCACAACAATACCAGTCAATATTACGAGCACCAAAAGCCATGCTAACCTTCGCATCATCGCGAGTCCGCGGCAAGCGCAACAGCGTACCGCTGTCTGACCTGCTCTAATCTAACTGAGGAAGACAAGTGGTGACCGTTAATCGAGGCGACGCCCTGAAACCCCCTTAGTGCATTAGATATCATCACTGCGTCTGCTTTGTATAACTGCTCTATCGTGAGCGAACCTTCCTCTACAGCCCAGCACCCCTGTGCTCCCTGCTGAAGAAACCAGGCTCTTCTGGTACCGGCCACGCCTGCCTCGTTGAGGCTGGGAGTATGCCAAACATCGTCTATTAAGGCGTAGACATTCGCGCGAGTGGTGCAAACCACGTGTCCATTGTCTATACACATTACGCCGTCATCATAACCTTGCTCGGCCAAAGCCTGGGTCGCCAGCACTTGTTCTAGTCGATTAACATGTTTCAGCCCAGCTAATACCGGTTGCCGCGCCAATTGAATGGTACTTAAGCCCAGAGCAATTGACTCCGTAGTAAGCACTGGGGCTTTATTGACCAGACAAACCAACTCAGGATTTAATTGCTCGCCAAACCCATAGCCGCGAACGCGAACCGAACGATGAACACTTATTCTCACCGCGCAGGGGACGCCCGCCGTTTGTAACTTTAGCTTTGCTTCTATATCCGCTATGAACGCTTGAAATAACTCCAAATCCATCGTGATTTTAAGTCGTTCAGCGCCCGAAAACAGCCTGTGCCAATGAAAAGAGGCAAAGACAAAATGTGTGCCAGACCACAACAAGGTTTCAAATAGAGCATCACCGTAAAGCGCCGCACGGTCGTTTGGCGCTAGAGCCTTACGCTCGGAGCCGTGAATAAGCACCCAGCTCACGAAGGGTTACCCCACTTTGCCAAAAACCAGGGTTCCATTGGTGCCACCAAAGCCAAACGAGTTAGACAAGGCGTATCGACCGGTAAAACGTTGCGCATTGTGCGGCACATAATTTAAATCACAACCCTCGCTTGGGTTGTCTAGATTGATCGTCGGAGGTGCGACCTGCTCTTGCAAAGCCAAAAGCGAGAAAATAGCTTCGACGGCACCAGCCGCTCCCAACAAATGTCCTATCATAGATTTTGTGGAGCTTACTGCAACTTGATCGACATGTGCGCCCATCACTCGCTTGACCGCCTGCGTTTCGGCGATGTCACCGGCCGGCGTCGATGTGCCATGAGCGTTGATATAAGCAATTTGATCAGCTGAAATTTCGGCGTCATTCAGCGCATTTTGCATACTCGCCGCTGCGCCTCGACCATCTTCTGGCGGCAAGGTCATATGATAGGCATCACCCGACATACCAAAGCCCACGACTTCACCATATATCTTCGCGCCGCGTGCCTTTGCGTGCTCGAACTCTTCCAGCATCAAAACGCCTGCACCGTCACCCAAAACAAAGCCGTCACGGTCTTTATCCCAAGGTCGCGACGCAGCAGCCGGATCATCGTTCCTAGTCGATAAGGCTCGCGCCGCTGCAAAACCACCCAAGCCGACGGGGGTAGTAGCCATTTCCGCGCCACCTACCAGCATCGCGTCGGCATCACCCATGCTAATCATGCGAGCGCCCATGCCAATATTATGCGTACCGGTTGTACAAGCGGTTACGATAGCGATATTAGGCCCTTGCATATTGTACTTAACGGACAAGTTCCCAGATATCATATTTATGATCGAGCCAGGCACAAAAAACGGGCTAATACGACGAGGCCCTCGCTCGGCGACCAGAAGGGAATTCTTCTCGATCTCGCCGATACCACCAATACCTGAACCAATCGCACAACCCACTCGAGGTGCATTTTCTTCTGTAATTTCTATGCCGCTGTCTTCGAACGCCTGAATACCGGCAACCATTCCGTACTGCACAAATAGATCCATCTTGCGCGCGTCTTTGGCTGGAATATACGCATCTGTATCCAAGCCTCGCACACTGGCACTAAATGTCGTTGAAAAAGCCTCGGTAACAAACGTTTCTATGGGGGCAGCACCACTTTTCCCCGCTAACAATGCGCTCCAAGTATCCTTAACGTTATGTCCCAAAGGGCTAACCAAGCCCATACCCGTGACTACGACTCGTCTACCTTTCATGCCTATCTCCGCCGTCTTTAAACACCAAAAGCGTACTGGTACCCATAAAAAAAGCCGCACTAGTCTCTAGTTGCGGCTTCCTGCTAGGGCTGTTAAACCTTAAGCTAGGTTGGTGTTGATATAATCAATCGCCAATTGAACCGTAGTGATTTTTTCGGCTTCTTCATCAGGGATTTCAGTTTCGAATTCCTCTTCCAACGCCATAACCAGCTCTACAGTGTCTAGTGAATCCGCACCTAGATCTTCAACGAATGAGGCTTCGTTAGAGACTTCGTCTTCTTTAACACCCAACTGTTCTGCCACAATTTTTTTTACGCGTTCTTCAATACTGCTCATGATTTTTAATCACTCCTGAGTTTTGATTTTGATGCCATACCACTATGAGAGCGGCAATTTTACCTTGTTTTTGTAGACTGGGTAACACTTTTTTGAAAAAAGCGCTAACCCATATACATTCCACCATTAACCTGAATGGTTTCCCCTGTGATGTAGGCAGCGCTATCGCTGGCTAAAAATGCCACCAAAGCCGCTACTTCATCTGCTCCACCAAGTCTCCCCAGCGGAATTTGTGCTGACAGAGTAGTTTTGGCTTCGTCACCCAAAGCATCCGTCATGTCTGTCTCAATGAATCCTGGCGCAACTGCGTTCACTGTAATATTTCTTGAGCCTAGTTCACGTGCCAATGCGCGGGTAAACCCCTCTACCCCAGCTTTTGTTGCAGCATAATTCGACTGCCCAGCATTACCCATTCGACCTACGACTGAGGACACATTGATAATTCTACCCCAGCGAGCCCGCGTCATGCCTTTCACCGCACCTTTGCAGACTCGGTACAGCGCATTGAGGTTCGTGTCTACCACACTGAACCATTCGTTATCTTTCATTCGCATCAGCAGGTTGTCGGCGGTAATGCCTGCGTTATTGACCAATACGGTCGGCACGCCAAAGCGCTCTTTGATGGTATCCAAGCAGGTATTCACGCTGCCTTCGTCGGTCACGTTAAGTACCAAACCCGCACCGCCCGCCAAGGTCAGACGTGCATCAATTGCTGCCGCTCCACTTTCGCTCGTAGCGGTGCCAACCACCACCATTCCGGCTGCGGCCAATGCGTCTGCAATTGCCGCCCCAATACCTCGGGACGCACCCGTTACCAATGCAATTTTTTGCTCACTCACGCATTCACCTCTTCTGCATAAGCCTCAAGGGCCTCGTAACTGCTTAAGCTGACACTGGCTAAATTTTTATCAATACGTTTACCCAAGCCCGAAAGTACTTTACCTGGGCCACATTCAACCAAGCACTCGACCCCTAAGGCCGCCATTGACTGGACGCACTGGGTCCAGCGCACTGGGCTATAAAGTTGTTTGACCAGTAATTCGCGAATTAGCGTCGGATCGTTCTCGGTCGCGGCGCTCACATTGTGAACAACGCCTACCGCTGGCGTAAGTATATCGATTACACCCAATGACTCGCCCAAATCTTGGGCCGCCGCTTGCATTAAGGAGGTATGGAATGGCGCGCTCACGGGCAATGGCATAACGCGCTTAGCGCCCAATGCCTTCAGAGCTGTCTCGGCGGCGGCAACACCTTCTTTGTGGCCTGCAATAACAACTTGGCCGGGTGCGTTAAAATTCACCGCTTCAACCACCAAGCCAGTATCGCCCGCCACTTGTTTGCAGGTGTCAACAATTACCTGGTCATCCAATCCGATCACGGCACCCATGGCGCCAACACCAGCCGGCACCGCGGCCTGCATCAGCTCGCCGCGACGCCGAACGAGACGAACAGCGTCAGGCAAAGCAATGCTGCCCGCCGCGGTAAGCGCTGAAAACTCACCCAAGCTATGCCCACTCATGAGCGCTGGCCTAGCATCGCACAATGATTGATATACACGATAGATCGCAACGCTGGATACCAGCAGCACGGGCTGCGTATTGGCTGTTAAACTCAGCGCCTCTTGATCTCCGTTGGCAATCAGATCCCACAGATCTAGGCGCAACGCTTCTGAGGCTTCTGCAAAAGTTTCTTTAAAAACAGAGGACTGCTGGTAATAGTCCGCCAGCATTTTTGGCGCCTGAGAACCCTGCCCAGGAAACACGAAAGCAGTAGAAGTGGTCATAATTTCAACCCGAACGGTTTTGCAAGGAGATTGCGGCGCACCAGCGCCGCATTCAGAATTAATCTTCTGAAGTTTCTACTACTTTGCGGCCTTTGTAGAAGCCATCTGCAGAAACGTGGTGACGGCGATGTGTCTCACCTGTCGTTGAGTCAACGCTTAACGTTGGACCCGATAGCGAATCATGCGAACGACGCATACCGCGACGCGAACGAGTCTTTTTGCTTTTTTGAACTGCCATAACACTACCCTGTTGTGGTTTACGACCCGTTTGAGTCGTCTGTTAAATTCGCCAACACCGAAAACGGGTTTGGCTTCCTATCTTCTGAGACAGGCTCTGATTCCGGTTCCGGCAGGGCCTCCGTGCACATCTCATCGTGCATTGGGGCCACCGGAAGAGCCAGTAGCAACTCCTCTTCAATTACGTCGTACAAATCCAAATCTTCGCCAGTATACACCAGTGGCTCGTATTGACTTGGACATTGTTGCGCTTGTTCATCAGAGCTACACAGCATTAAAGTGCTTTGAGCTCTGACGTCTAACGGCATTATCTCTAAACACCTCTCGCAACGGACACCAACTTGACCCGCGACCTCAGCGGATACTACGAACCTACGTTGTTCATCACGCAAGAAGCGCATTGAAGCGCTTATCGTGGTATCTTCGCAGCTCACAACGCTCGCCAATCTGGATAATGCGCTTGCATTGACTGTACCGCTCAATTCAAGCTCCTTTACGCAGGCTTTGCGTGCATCAAAGCTTTTCGGCAATGGGCCCTGTTTCATAGGGCGCGCATGATAGGGAGTGACCTGCGATTTGTCAAAGAAAAACGAACACTTAGCGCCGGCAAACTCAAAAAATCTGGTGTTAGCATCAACCTCTCGCTACCGAGCCCAACTTTTGGCTCGGTTGCAGCTGAGTTTTGACGTAGTTGACCCAGCGATCGATGAAACACCGCTCCTTAACGAAGATCCACAGGTGCTGGCATTGAGACTCGCGGTGGCCAAAGCCCGAACACCACTGGCTACCACTGACAACTGGGTTTTGGGCTCCGACCAAGTGCTTTCTAACAAAGGCAACATCTTGGGAAAACCCGGTTCTCGGGAGAAGGCCGCGCAACAGCTCAGCGCCTGCTCCGGATCAACCGTGTTCTTTTACACAGCGGTATGCCTGTCAAACCTCCACCTTAATTACTGTGAGTCGCGCGTTGTCGAGACCCGTGTCACTTTCCGAAAGCTCAGCAATCGAGACATAGTCGATTATGTTGATAGAGAACCAGCACTAGACTGCGCAGGGTCGTTTAAAGTCGAAGGGCTGGGTATTAGCCTATTCACCAAAGTTGAGTCTTCGGACCCAACCGCTCTTGAAGGGCTCCCACTAATCAGCGTCTGCTCAATGTTAAGGCAGGCAAATGCCTGGAAGCGGCACCTATAGATTCTTACGCCAGACATTCAACACAGATGCGAGACCCTCAACATCGTCGACTACCGCTAGAGGTTTGTGCGGGAGCAGTTGCTCGCGGGTATGAACGCCATAGGTAACGCCCACCGAATCCATCCCAGCCTGTTCCGCCATCGACAAATCATAGATCGAGTCGCCCACCATTATTGCCTGCCCAACTGTCATCCAGGCCTCGTCAAGTAACTCTTGTAACATCAGGGGGTGTGGTTTTGAACGCGTTTCGTCGGCACAGCGCGTATGCGTAAAAAAGCCTTCCATGCCTAACTCCGACAGAACGCGATTAAGACCGCGACGACTCTTCCCTGTAGCAACGGCAAGTGTCGCCCCCGCACCCTTTAACTCGGACAATAAATCGCTTACACCCGCAAACAGGGACACATCGGGCAGAGCCTGCGACTCACTAAAGTGACGAGAATAGGCTTTAGCTAAATCTAAGTGCTTGCTGGGAGCATCGGTAAACAGAACTTCCATTGCCTGAGGCAGGCCCAAGCCGATGATATGTCGGACTTCCCCGTCAGAAGGTACCGCGACCTCGCAATCTATGGCTGCCGCTTGCATTGCCAACACAATCCGCAGCACCGAGTCACACAAGGTACCATCCCAATCAAATACGACTAACACAGCGTTCTAATACCTCATGTAATTCTTGATCGTAGGGAGCACTAACATTCAATGTTTTTCCGGATGGCGTGACTAACTCCAGACTCGCTGCATGCAAGAACAGACGTTTCAGCCCAATATCTACAGCAAGCTTTTGCGCACTCTCGTGGGCATACTTGTCATCGCCCAATAAGCAGTGCCCAAGGTGTGCCGCATGAACCCGGATTTGATGTGTGCGACCCGTAATAGGTTTGGCTTCGACCAGTGTCAGGCCGGGATATCGGTTAAGGGTCGCAAATTCTGTCTTTGCTTTTTGGCCCTCTTCATTCACTCGCACAATCCGTTCGCCCGAGGCCAAAGCAAACTTCTTAAGTGGCGCATCTACAAGTCGCTGCGCTCTGGGCCACTTGCCATATACTAACGCATGATAACGCTTGGTTAATTTTCGATCGCGCAACAAAGCGTGCAAATACCTTAGGGCACTGTTTTTCTTCGCGATCATGATACAACCAGACGTGTCTCGATCGAGCCGGTGCACCAACTCCAAACGGCGCGCCTCTGGGCGCAACTGCCGCAACACCTCAATCAGACCATACTTCAAACCGCTTCCCCCATGCACAGCGAGGCCTGAGGGCTTATTAATGATCATAAAATCGGCATCTTCAAACAGCATAGACCGCTCTACACTCGCCAGCCAATGCTTCGCCACCGAAGCGCCCTCGGTTTGCAGGGCTCGTTCGCCAAGAGGAGGTATTCGAATATCATCGCCCTCAGCAAGTTTGTACATGGCATTTGCGCGCCCTTTATTAATGCGCACTTCACCGCCCCTAATCGCTTTATAAACACGCGATTTGGGCACTTGCGCAAACCAGCGCAATAAAAAATTATCTAAACGCTGCCCCGCTTCGTCAGCATCGATTTGATGGTGTTGAACTTGTAGCTTCGGGGCCTGATTGTTTTGTTGAGGCATAGTGATTAAATCATTGATGGATCGGCAGTTTCCTGTTAGTCTTCGCGCACTGCGAGTGCCCGACTCAGCGATCACACACTGCGAATAAGCGCAGTATAAACGCCGCGGCGCAGATAGGCGAATGAATACAGACAGAAAACCGCGCCGCCGCCTCGCAGAAATCCGCACACGGCGGAATTCGGTCCAGACAAGGGGTCTGACCGAACTAAACAGTAACCGAGCGAATGGCCGGTGAAGATTACAGGTTTGATCGAACGTTTAGAAACTCTAAACGAAACGAGAGAGAGTTGCCGGCATTACCGAGCAACTTGGGTACAAGAGCCACAGCCACCGCTGAAAGCGGCGGGAGCACGTGAACAAACACACGATCATTGATCTCGTGTACCCTCTGATGTTGTTGACAATTGCAGCACTTCGCCGGACGTCGCACCTAGAGTGAAAACGCCCATGAAAAAAATGTTGATCAACGCAACGCAGCCCGAAGAGCTCCGCGTTGCCCTAGTAGATGGCCAGCGCCTCTACGATCTTGATATCGAAAACCGCACCCGCACTCAGAAAAAAGCCAATATCTACAAAGGTAAAATTACCCGCGTCGAGCCCAGCCTCGAAGCGGCCTTTGTTGACTTTGGCGCCGAGCGACACGGCTTTCTTCCCTTAAAAGAAATCGCACCCGAGTACTTCAGCAAGAAAGGCAAAGCCGGCGATAGCAGCAAAATCAAAGACTTGGTGAAAGAAGGCACCGAAATCATCATTCAGGTCGATAAAGAAGAGCGCGGTAATAAAGGAGCGGCTATAACCAGCTACATCAGCCTTGCCGGTCGCTACATGGTATTAATGCCAAATAACCCCAAAGCGGGCGGTATATCTCGGCGAATCGAGGGCGATGACCGCTCGCAATTGCGAGACGCGATCAATGAACTTGTCATCCCCGCTGGGATGGGCGTAATTGTTCGCACGGCCGGGGTAGGCCGAAGCTCAGAAGAACTGCAGTGGGATCTTAACTACTTAGTACAACTGTGGGAAGCCATTACCAAAGCGGGCGAAGAATTCCGAGCACCCACCCTGCTGTTCCAAGAAAGCAACGTGATCGTGCGTGCCGTGCGCGATTACCTGCGCGATGACATAGACCAAGTGTTAATCGACTCACCTGAAGCGCATCGCGAAGCAAGCGACTTTGTCGGGTTGGTGATGCCGCAATACCGTGATCGTATCAAGTTGTACGAAGATTCGATTCCCATGTTTAACCGCTTCCAAATCGAAGCGCAAATAGAAACGGCTTTCCAACGCGAAGTACGACTGCCCTCTGGCGGGTCTATTGTCATCGACCCAACCGAAGCACTTGTTTCGATCGACATTAACTCCGCCAAAGCAACTCGCGGTGGCGACATCGAGGAAACCGCGCTACAAACCAACCTAGAAGCGGCAGACGAAATTGCGCGCCAGTTGCGTCTGCGCGACATGGGCGGCTTGGTCGTGATAGATTTTATCGATATGCTGGCCTCGAAAAATCAACGTTTGGTCGAGAACAGAATCCGTGACGCATTAGCCATTGACCGAGCACGGGTTCAAGTTGGCAAAATCTCGCGCTTTGGTCTTCTCGAAATGTCTCGTCAACGTCTGCGCCCCTCTCTCGGCGAGACCAGCGCTATAGTGTGTCCCCGCTGCACAGGCCAAGGCATTATTCGCGACACGAAATCCTTGGCGCTGTCGATTCTTCGATTACTCGAAGAAGAAGCTATAAAAGATCGCTCAGCCGAGGTTCGTGCGCACGTACCGCTGGATGTCGCTGCATACCTGCTCAACGAAAAACGTATCGCGCTGGCTACCATCGAAGCAAACGCTCGTGTTCGTGTTTTGGTTATCCCAAATCCAAATATGGAAACGCCGCATTTTGATGTGCAGCGATTGCGTGATGATGAAGTCAGCGGTACCCGCGAAGTCAGCTATAAAGTCGATGTCGCCGTTCCAGATACCGACCTATTCAACGTGGAAGACGCGAAGGCCAAGGCACCTGAGGCTGCGGTCAAGTCTATTGCACCCACTCAAGCACCAGCGCCAGCTCCCAAAGCGGAGAAAACACCTGAAGCTAAGAAACCGCGCCGAGACAATCGTAAAAAGCAGCACAAAAAAACCAAGTCCCTTTGGCAGAAAATTGTGCATGCTTTATTTGGCGAACCAAAGAAAACCAAATCTGCTGATAAGAATGGCAAGCGCGACGAGGAAAATCCGAGCCGCCGCAAACCAAATGAAAATCGCACTGACAACCGCAATAACGAGCGCGGCGCGAACAACGAGGGCGGCAACAAGCGACGTCGTCGTCGACCCAGTAAATCTCGTGTAACTAATCAGAATGAAACCGAGCAGCAAAACACGACGGAAGTGTCTAGCGATAACGCCGAAACTCCGCGCGAAGACAAGCCCAAGCGCAGACCCCGCAATCAACGTCGCTCCCCTACTCGTGAACGCGCTAATCGCGGCCAAATAGCTGACGAGACCTTACAGGCAGTAGCTGTAGCAGCAGCCCAAGCCGAATCTGCAGCGGCAGAGGCAGCCTCAGGCATTAACGCAGCCGCTCAACAACCCGACGAAACTGCGGTTTCAGCAGAGCAGCCCCTGACTGATACAGGCGCGACAGACTTGCAAGTAACACCTGAAACACAAGTATCTCTGGATACTCCAGCGAACACTGCGCAAGACCTCGACAGCAACGAAGACGTTACACCGGGTCAAGAGGCAACCGAACGCCATGCGAACGACGTAGCGGCCGAGCTAGCCGAAGAAGCAAGGTCTGACTCTGCAAGCGATGAAAGCACATCACAGACAGCTGCGGAGCCTGAAACAACTGCAGCAGCTCAGGAAGTGCCAGTGGCAAAGCAGCCAACGGAAGAGAAGCCCGCACCGGCAGGTCTTACTGCTGAGGGGCGAGCTATTAACGACCCTCGAGTACAACCCAAACCGTCGGAAGTGCCCTCGATTCAGACCTCGATATTGCAGATTTTTGGCGAGCAGCACCCTGCCCTACAGTATGCCCCTCGGGACATGCCTCGTGCGCAGAATGACCCTCGCGGCGCGCTGATAAGCAACGAGGAAAGAGAATCTGCTTAAATTTAATTCTGCGTCTTGTATCGGACTCCGATGTCGGTATAATCGCGGTCTTTCGAGGAGCGTGGCTCCTCAAACAGTTTAGGTGGGCTGGCTGAGTGGTCGAAAGCGGCGGTCTTGAAAACCGTTGAACCGAGAGGTTCCCGGGGTTCGAATCCCTGGCCCACCGCCAAACAAAGAAAGCATCCTTCGGGGTGCTTTTTTTGTTT
>JAHEKX010000007.1:0-14553 GCA_024644535.1 Gammaproteobacteria bacterium | reverse complement strand
AATCCCTGGCCCACCGCCAAACAAAGAAAGCATCCTTCGGGGTGCTTTTTTTGTTTTAGAGCTCATATAAGCCAAATAGCGGATGCATTTGCATCCATCTCGCGGCAATCTTTGAGAATAAGCTCAATTCCAAGGAAAAATAATGTCAGGCTCAATTGGCCCCCTACTCCCCAGCGATGAATACTTTAACCATCAAATCGTTGATACCTTCGCAAGCGTTGCGCAAAGCGACCCATCATGGACAGAGAAGATTTGCGGTATGGCGGCCGCAAAAGACGGCAGTTTGCAAATTGCATTTGGCTTTGGGAAGTACACTAACCGGAATGTCGTAGACGCCTACGCGGGTATTGCGCAAGGCAAGGCACAGTGGACTGTGCGTGGCAGTCGAGCGCTGCACACGGACCCCGGCAGCATTAATGTAGGCCCCATGGGTTACGAAATTATTGAACCCCTGAAGAAAATCCGCATTTTTCTTGAGCCTAACGAGGCGCAACCCATCGCCTTTGATATTGTGTTCGAGCACGTCGCTGCTTGTGTTGTGGAAGACAGAGAGGACCGTCGCGACATGCATGGCTTTAGGCGTGCAACCGACCAAATCCGATACCATCAATCTGGTACCGCCCGCGGCTGGCTTACCATTAACGGTGAGCGACACGAAATAAACTCTCACGACTGGATATGTACACGCGATCACTCTTGGGGCATAAGACCGATGGTGGGTGTTCCGGCCAGCGATTTAGAACCCGATATCCATCACTTAATTCCACAAGTCCTTGCAATCTGGAACCCGATCATTTTTGAACGAGCCAATGGCAGTCATTACGCCTTTCATCACTACTACTTGGCGTTTGCCGGAGGGGGCTTCAAGCAGGAACGTATCCAAGGCGGATTCGAAAGCTTGAATGGACAAGACAATAAAATCCTAGCGTTGCAGCCCACACTGCACTTTGACTCCCCTAGCAAACGGCTGCAAAGTGGCAGTTTTCGGTTAAGCCTGAACGATGGCAGCACTCGAACCTTAGAGTTCGAGTCCGTGGGTAACTTGGGTTTTTACCTGGGCGCCGGGCATTATCATGGTGGCGATGGAAAATTCCACGGTAGCTGGCGCGGCGAATCTCATCTTGACGGTGATTTCGTCGCAGACACATCTGAGCTTGACACGATAAAGCGCTACGGTCAGTTTAGAGACTGTATCATTAAAGTGACTGACTCCGCCGAGGGTGCCGTTGGTTATGGCAACTGCCAGACCCACATCCACGGAGCTTGGCCTGAGTTTGGCTTAGATGGAACGGAACCCATGCTTTGAGCAAACATCAAGAGATAGAGCGATGACTAACTTCCCAACCCAAATCGAGGATTTGAGCCCCGAATGGCTAACAGCTCTATTGCACCGCCGAGAGTTGTTAACAGACGCGGTCGTTACCGAGCTGAGTTGTCAGACAATCGGGACAGGAAAACTCGGCAGCAATGTATTAATCCAGATCACTTACAGTCAGCCTACCCTAACGGCGCCGCGATCTTTGGTAGCCAAATTTGCGGCCCGCGATGAAAACACCAGAGCCATGGCCGGATTGCAAGGAGCATACTACGCCGAAGTCAGCTTTTATGACCAGTTTGCCAAAGCAACGCCAATGCGGGTTCCAAAGATTTATTTCAGCGGCGTCAGCGACGATAAACTGCAATTTTTATTGTTGATGGAAGATTTGTCCAATTACCGGGCTGGCTCAAACTTAATTGGGGAATCTCGCAAACACACAGAGCAAGCCCTTAGCGAAGCTGCCAAACTAGCAGCCAGCTTTTATGGCTCAGAAGCCATTTTGACTACAGATTTTATCGTTCATGCGGCGCGGGACGACGGGGGAGCTTTTGGGCAAGCGCTACTAATAGAATACTGGCCCAAATTTCTCGAGCGTTTTGGGGCAGAGCTGAGCCCAGAAGCTATTGCGTTTGGCGACTATTATGTGGCAAGACATGCCCAGTTTATTTCGGGCCGCGAAGCGCCGTTCACTCTAGCCCACTGTGATTTTCGCTGCGAGAACATGTTATTTAGCGATGTAGAAATGGTCACCGTCGACTGGCAAACACCCAACGTTGGCGGTTTGTTAACCGATGCTGCGTACTTTTTGGGCGGCAGTGTCGAGACCGACGATCGGCGCCTTTGGGAACGCGAGCTTATCTCTGACTACTGCGAAAAACTTCAGAAAAACGGCGCAGAAGTGAGCGCCGAAAATTGCTGGCGGCAGTATCGCCGCGAGAGTATGCACGGACTCATGATTATGATTTTAGGCGCCTGTTTTTCTCAACCGGAAGAACGCAGTGACCAAATGTTTGCCACTATGATCAAACGCCACCTGCAGCAGTGTCTAGACTTGAACGCTGCAGAATTTCTGCATGACTGAACGTACACTTAGCGATCAGGCTTCGTTTGGTACCCTGTAGCGCGATTGATAGCGCTCGAATAAGGGTCTAGACGCCAGATGTTGCTCTTGCACAGGGTATCGGTGCGTTCCAAATTTACCTTTGGGCTTGGCCGCTAAATACGCGGTCATGGCAACTCGTGCTCGTTCGCTCAGGGCCAAATTAAAATACCGATACAAGTTCTCAATATTCCCAATCGGGTCATCAATCAGATCCTGGTAGCGCGAATCGGCAATATTACTCGTCGGAATCAAACCCGAGGCGCGTTCATCCATTACGTTTTCTAGGCGTTGCGCCGTGGCCTCACCCATCAGAATATTCTCGAACATATCGGCATTGAAAGGCTGGTCCGACCGCATGTGGTACAGGGTGCCCATCAGACTCGTGGTAGATGCCATACACTGAATAGGATCTCGATGTGTTTGCACAATACGCGCATCGGGATACACTTTTAACAGCGTCTTAAGGTGCACCTGATGCTCGGGAGCTTTTAACAACCACCTGGCTCGGGGGTTACGCCACTGCAACACCTGCAGCACTTTGCGATGGTACCGATAGGCCGGCAGATAATCCGCTTGCGCACACCACATTGCGTACGAGGGCGTCTGGTGCAAAGATCCGACGTGATCGCTAATAAAACTACCCGCCATAATTAGGCCGCATTCTGCCGGAATATCACCACGCATCTCATGCATAGCTGAAAATTCTGGCGCCACACGGTTCCACTGGGTAAATACGCTGTCAGCGTATTCGATGCGCGGATCACTCCTGTAAGTTGCCACCTCGGGCGGTGGGCAGGGTTGCAGAGCCTCCCACATCAAAGGCACACCTACATCTGGGTCTTGCGCTAGCAACTCAAATAAAATGGACGTACCCGACCGAGGCAGCCCCACAATAAACATTGGGGCTTTGACTTCTTGTTCTTCAATTTCTGGATAACGCTTTAGCCAGTCCGAAACCTGAAGGCGCGTCGATAGCCACAAAATTAGGTCATTGCGCGCCATCAACCGCCCAAACAGCGTTAATTGGGCCTCCGATTCTAAAGACTTCAAGTACACATCAAAGGGCTCACGCCAAGAGTCTTCGCCAAAGTCACAAAGCCCCGTCTTGGCGCTGGCATGATCCAGCAGTGACTTTTCATCAAGAGGCACTACCGCTTGCAAGTCGAAGCACCGAGCCTCTTCGTTAACCTTTTGCAGCCACTCAGGATGAAGCGGCGCTTCCCAAACGGGGCTTTGCGTAGTCATACTTTAAACCTGTTCAATACGCCCGCACGGCGCGCTCTGAGTTGTTCAATGCGCTCCACACTGCTGGTTAGCTTGTGGTTTTTGGGGAGATTATCAACCAAATTTTTGCGAGCGACCTTCTGACAGCTTGGTTGTGGATAGTGCGCGGCCCCCATCCATCTCACCGTAATATAGCCCTCTTCGTGACCCGACGGGTCCAGCCAATTCGGCACACCCGGATCGTCGTGCGACACGACAAGTAGCAGCTCGCCCGAATCTTCTAGCACCGCGTGATGACAATTGGTGCTGCACAGTCGATAACGATAATCCATGGTCTCCCACCAGTGGTTACCGAATTCGACCGCCCAATAGTTGGCTTCCGGTGGTGTTACTCGAATAATCAAGGCCTCGTCTTTGGCCACTTGCCAATACGCAATTAAAGGTTCTCCCCCAGGCGTGGCATCGATCGCGTTATCTTCTAATTGTCGATACGACATAAATTCATGTGGCCGCTTCTTCCAGTGGGCTATCATCTTGGCCCAGTATTCGGTCGACTCTTTGACCCAGCGCGCCGACTGAATTAGCGCCTTGGTAACATTGTGCGGTGTTGGTATTTGCTCAATCGGTTCATGGTCTAGCACATCAATGCGCGCGTCCATAGGGGCTTCGTTTTCCCAATCGGCAAAGAACTCCCGAAAAGTGACGCGCCAAGCTCCAGGGGTCGTTTTAATCCAGTTGCCTGGATGAGGATTGGGACTTAATACGATTTCAAAATAACCCTGCTTATCGACTTTAATATCCGAGGCCATCAAGCTTGCTATTACCCCGCCACCCCAGGGGGTATTACCGTCTTCTAACACGGTAACGGCAAAATATTTCGCCGTGCCTCGATACCCCGAGATTTTATAGCTCAATTGACCGTTAATGGGCGCGCCACGGTACAGGGCATCGGTGTTATCGCCGCCCTGTTTTCGTACTGGGTCGAAATAGTGAAGAAGCTCGGGGCATGCAGGGTCGTTATTCTCTAAATTAAACTGTAAACCCAAGGCTATATTTCGTGCTAACAACCGTAGCCCTTTAGCCCGATCGATATCCCTATTTGGGGCGGACTCTGTAAAAATAAGCTCGCCGGCCTCGGCCAAGTCGTCGCAGAACTCGCGCCACTGTGCACGCAACAGGGCGTCATTATTATTATCACCGTACATTTAGTACCACGCTATTATTCATGACTGGACATTTACCCTACCCATACTCAAATCTCGACACATCCGCCAAATGGTCTAGGTGTATCGTTGGGCAGCATCAATACCGAAAATTAACACCATATTTAGCCCTAAACTCGATTTTACTCAACACATACAGTAGCCTAGGGCCTTAACAACAAGGGCATGAAATGAGCACAACATTTGTCTTAGCCAAGGCGCTTTCGATCCCGACCACCGAAATCGAATACCACGCTATTCGAGCACAAGGAGCCGGTGGGCAAAACGTCAATAAAGTATCGTCTGCAATACACCTTAGCTTTAACATTAACCAATCGAGCCTGCCAGATCGATACAAAGAGGGTCTGCTGAATCTATCGGATCAGCGCATCACAAAAGACGGCGTGGTGATCATTAAAGCACAGCGTTACCGAACGCAAGAACAGAACAAAGAGGACGCACTCACCCGACTACGGCAGCTCATTCTGAAAGCAGGCCACCAAAACAAACCCCGTAAAGCAACCAAACCAACACGCAGCTCGCAAAAGAAACGATTGGACAGTAAAACGCTGCGTGGACGGACTAAAGTAATGCGTTCAAAAATAATCGACTAAAATTAGGCATTTGATACCGCGCTCGATTGCTTTGCGTAGGCATCCAAAGCTTCAACATCTAGCAGTTGAATACTGCCGTAACCCTGCTTGATCAACCCTTCCTGCTGTAGCTCTCGCACACACCGGTGCAGTACTTGTCGAGAACAGTTCGCTAACTGCTGCAGCTGATGATGTGTAAGTAGCACCCTGGGTTGGTCGCTAATATCACCGCTGACCTCGGCAATCATCAGTAATAAAGTCGCCAAGCGCTGTGTTCGCACTGGGTTTAAGACCAGCTGGGTTAAATCCAGTAAAGCTCTAAAGCGCTTACCGTCTAGCGCTAAGACTTTAGGATACAGCTGTGGTTGGTGTTCAAGAAAAGTACGTAATTGCATAGCCGGTATCGCCAGCAAGCGAGTGTCAGGATTCGCCACCAAGGTGCGTTCAGCGGGACTATCCAAAAATAAAGCAACCCAGCTGCTAGTGCTGCCTGGGCCAAACACAGCAATGGTCATTTCAGCGCCCCACGGCGAGTGCGCTACCATCTCCAAGCGCCCAGTCATAACTATGTATAAATGATGATGAGGATCGCCGCTTCGCTGGATTACCGTTCTACGGTCGAAGCGTTCTACCGAACTGTGTGCGATTAGTTCGTCACAGCGCCCGTCACTGAGCTCTGAAAAAACCGACACACTGCGAAGAAATTTAGCAAATCCTGGGTTTAGCATAGTCACCCCTTAAAACCCGAACCGTTTTTGTATATGTCGGCGCCGCTTTGCACGTTGCTCGTCTCTATCTTCGAGCGTTATCTTGGCCACATGGAAGTCAGGAATGACCTGGGCCAGTTCGCTTACATTCACCAACTCTGCCTTTGGCCAAAGATTTTGAGCAATGGCGCCACCCATCCCGTCATATCGCATAATAAATGTACCCTGAGTGAGCCCCACAGTATCTAACCAGTTGGGATAACCGGTCTCCGATTCTGTAATAACGTAATAGATAGCGCCATCAGGCGCTATCACGCTTTGTTTATTCGTTAGACTGGTCACACGATTACCATATTCAAGCGAGGCAAACCACAGATCGGTAAGCTGAATACCTTGATACGGCGCATCAACCGGCCACGACTTAATTACCAATGCTTGGTCCGGCTCCAAATCAAAATGCCCGCTGGCCATCCAGCGTCCGCGAACGCCGCCAAACTGGAAGGTATCCATTAAAGGACTAACCATATTCGGGGGTCTTCTCTCGGTATATCGGCTCTTTACCATGTTAGGCCAAGTCACAGCAGATTGGTGCATGGTGTACGCCATAGCCTCTATCCGCTTCGCGACATGACCTGGCGTCGGTGCGGTTTTCGCTTTGCCTTCGTATCCAATCCTGTCGATGTGCAATTCACCCGCCGGTTGGGCGCTCCAATCGACATAAATTTGGCGCACCATAACTGTTGTCGTGGCACTGGGGTTGGTTAGACAATTCTTTTGGTCTTGACTACATTCACGTAAAAGCTGAATTTCGAAACCACCCTCGGCATCCAGTTCGATGTCCTCGAAGGCTAGATAGTCTAGGCTTTCGCCCTCGTTAGCCCAAGGACGACCCGCGTATAACTGTACCTCAAGACGAGCAGCAGAACCTTTGACACCACGAATAACATAGTCGGTATTGCCCTTAATCTCGGCAAATGAGTAGCGCTGATCGGGGTTATCGCCCCCCTCTTTCATGCGTGGATCCATGATCCTAAAAAACGGGAAGTCGGGGTCGTTGAGTAGCTGTTCCTCAATCCCTTTTAACAAAGCACGTGACAGTAGCAAGTAGGCGCGCGCTTGATCTTGCTCTGAGTCAAAGTAGTCAAAACTGCGGACATCTCGCTCAGCTTGGTGCATGGCGTCGATAAGTGACTGCCAAGCTACGCTCAGGGAATCTTGAGAACTTGTCTTGAATTGATCGTCCTGTGCAAAGGCGCGCACGATTCCAAAGATCAGAGTAAACAAAAACGTGATATGTAGAACCCGCCGCATGGTAGCCTCGTTATTATAGTTGCGCACACGAAGTGTCTATTTTGCTACTTTTGCCGAGCGCTGTCGCGCAGAAAATGTTTAAAATTAGACAATAGCGCATAAAAAACGGTGATAGACTGGCAAAAATTACCGTCAGGCAATACTTATGTCACAAAACTCAGCACTAAACTGTGCCAATCGCGCAGAGCTTAAGGCGCAGCTTGAAGCCCAGGTCTATGACTTAGCGATTATCGGCGGGGGCATTACCGGAGCGGGAATCGCGCGAGACGCGGCGCTTCGAGGGCTAAAAGTGGCCTTATTAGAAGCGCAAGATTTTGCGAGTGGAACCAGCAGTCGAAGCTCAAAAATGATCCACGGCGGCTTGCGCTACCTGGTTCAAGGTGACATACCAGTGGTGAAAGAAAGCGCCTCTGAACGCGCGATCTTACATTCTATCGCCCCCCATCTAGCCAACAAGTCGCCCTACATACTCACAACACGATCGCGCTTAGAATCGCTATTCTTGAGAATTGCGCTGAGAATTTACGAACTTCTTGGAAAAGTTGACAAGGAAGACAAACATCAAATTTGGTCGGTTTCTAAACTCCAAAAGCAAGAACCGGGCTTATCGACTAAGGGAGTACACAACGCCATTGTGTACCCAGAATTTCTCACAGATGATGCGCGGCTTACGCTCGCAACCATTCGCTCAGCCAAAGCAGCTGGGGCTGTCGTATGCAACTACATGGCGGTAACAGGCGTATCGCGGGACGGTAACTTTGCGCTTAACGCGGAGTCCCGTTTACCCGAAGATAGCACCAACGCTATTGTTACAGCTAAATTGGTCATCAACGCCGCAGGTCCTTGGGTAGACCAACTCTGTAAAATGGAGAACCCAGCGCAGCCTCCACGTCTAGCCTTAAGCCGTGGCATTCATGTAGTGGTCTCAGCCGATCGATTAAAAGTCAACAATACCGTCGTTATGTCGACACGTGACAAGCGCAAAATCTTCGCCGTCCCTGTTGATGAATACACTTACCTTGGAACGACTGATGAGTTTTACCCAGATACCGACTACTGGCCAGAGGTGTATGCTAAAGATGTCGATTACCTTTTCAGTACCACCAATCGATACTTTCCAAATACTCACCTAAGCGCCGAAGATGTGGTGTCAGTGTGGTCCGGCGTCCGCCCTTTGGTCGGCAGCCCAGAGGGTAAGGCCAACGAGATCTCTCGGAAAGATGAAGTCTGGGAGGGCCCGATGGGTATGCTGAGTATAGCGGGCGGTAAGCTGTCGGCCTACCGAGCCATGGCTGAGCGTATTGTTGATCGTGCCATCGACATACTAGGGCTTGACGCCAAACCTAGTAATACCGCGAAACTCCCCCTTCCAGGCGGCGAATCGATACTTTACTCGCATCTCACCAAACTCGATAAAAAGACCCACCGGCGTTGGACTCGCTTGTACGGCAGCGAAATTAATGACGTTAACGCCTTAGGTACAGGCCTTGAGGCAGAAGTTCGCTACGCGGTCGCGGTAGAGGGCGCCCTGCGCCTAGAAGATTACTGGGCGCGCCGTAGCAGTCGAGCCTGGTTTGATGACCGCGGTGGCATTGACTCGCTCGAGCCCACCTCATACCTCATGGCCGAACTGCTTAATTGGAGCGAGGATAGGCGCAAACAAGAAGTAACAAACTGTTTAGAGATCGATAAAGCATCACGACAACATATTCACTAAGGCGGCAAACATGACCTTTTCTCATACTCTGGCACTCAGCGACCTACTCGGCGCCTCAAAGCTATCCTCTGCCGAAGCAGATACGCACCAACGCCGCTTCGACCGCTGGTGCGTGAAACACTATCGGGACTGGCGAGGAGAGACCGTGACCGCGCCTGCCTGCGTCGTACGCCCCACAACAACCGCAGATGTGCAAACACTCATCCGCTATGCCAACGAGCATAGAATAGCCGTTATTCCCTACGGACTGGGTAGTGGTGTCTGCGGGGGTATTGAACCGAAAGGCGACGACATCCTGCTTGATATGAGCCACATGAATCAGGTGTGTGACATTAACACCACCGACTTATTGGCGACTTTCGAGGCGGGTAAAAATGGTCTAGAAGCTGAAGACGCCGTGTCTGAGCATGGGCTAACCATTGGCCACTGGCCTCAGTCTATCGCCATTTCTACGGTTGGCGGCTGGGTTTCAACCCGCGCCTCGGGTCAATTTTCGACCGCCTATGGCAACATCGAAGACATTATTTACAGTATGGAAGTTGTCTTACCCAATGGCGAAGTCGTGACGCTTGGAAAGGCTCCACGCGCCGCGGCTGGACCCGATTTGCGCCATTTAATTATGGGGGCAGAAGGCATCATGGGCGTTGTCACTAAGGTCACTCTTTCACTTCGACGGCAACCCGAAGCTCGTGAAGTTAGCGCTTTTTACTGCCAATCAATGGCGCAAGGGTTTGAGGCGCAGCGGCAGATTGTTCAAGCAGACTGGCGCCCCCCCGTCATGCGCCAATACGACGCTTCCGAAGTAACGCGATTATTCCCGAACTATGAATCCAATAATTCGGGCTTATTATTAATGGTGCACGAGGGGGCCGCCAGTCGTGTTGCCGCTGAGCTCGATGCCATTCGTGCTATTACCAGCACTGCCGGCTTGATAGAGGCCGACGGTCAAGTCACTACAGGTTGGTTAGACCATCGTAACCATGTGCCTGAGTGGGTGGACCTACTGAATATGGGGGTCATTGCCGACACCATCGAGGTTTCTGCAAGGTGGCAGCACATTGATGCAGTGTATAACAATACGGTTGCTGCCTTACAAACGGTACCCTCAATCGCACTTGCCTCGGCGCACAGCTCGCATGTCTATCGATCAGGCATTAACCTGTACTTTACCTTTGCGTGTGCACCCACAGATTCAGCCGACATGGAAACCCTATATTTTGAGGCTTGGGACAAAGCACTGACGGCGACGGCAGCAGCAGGAGGTGGCATCGCCCATCACCACGGGTCAGGCCGCTTACGTCGACAGTATCTGCATCACGACTTGGGCGAACAAGGTATTGAATTGCTTCGAACTGTTAAACAAGCGATCGACCCTAAGGGTATTATGAACCCCGGGAACCTGATACCTGAATAATAACAACTAGGTGGCACCATGACAGAAGACCTGATTCTAGCGATAGACAATGGTACCCAAAGCATTCGCGCATTGGCGTTCAACCGACATGGCAAGCTGATCGACAAAGCACAGGTTGCCTTGGATGACTACTCCCACCCTCAGCCTGGTTGGATGGAGCGTGAGGTCGACGCTTTCTACACATCATTGTGTCGCGTATGTCAGCAATTGTGGAGCCAAAAGCGCGTTACACCTTCTCAAATAAAGGCTGTCGTCCCGACAACTCAGCGGGCTACCGTAATCAACCTTGACTCAAACGGAACACCATTGCGGCCAGCGATTATTTGGCCGGATCAACGCTTAGCTGAGGTACGATCAAAACGACCTCTTGTATGGCGCATTTTGTTTCGCCTATTGGGTTTAAAACCCACTATCGATGCTCTCGAGCAAGCCTGCGAAATCAATTGGATTGCGCAAAACGAGCCCGAGGTCTGGGAAAACACGTCTCACTTTGTGTTGTTATCCGGTTATTTGAATTATAAGCTCACTGGAGCAATGGCTGACAGCGTTGGAAACCAAGTTGGCTACATACCCTTTGATTACAAAGCCCAGGACTGGTGTAAAGACAGCGACTGGAAATGGAGCTGCATGCCCGTGCGACGGGACCAGCTACCGCGCTTGGTGCAGACCGGAGAAGTACTAGGTCAAATTACAAAGACTTGCGCCACAGAAACTGGTATTCCTTTCGAGACTCCCGTCGTCGCCGGCGCAGCCGATAAGGCCTGCGAAGTGCTTGGTAGCGGCTGCATTAAGCCTAGCGTTGGCAGTATTTCTTGCGGCACCACAGCTACCATTAACGTCACACATCACAAGTACTTAGAACCCAGGCCTTTTATTCCACCCTATCCTGCCGCCATGCCGGGCGTATTCAATCTTGAAGTCCAAATATTTCGGGGCTTTTGGATGGTTAACTGGCTAAAAAACGTTTTCGGCTTAAGCAATACAACTACCGCGTCGCCCGATGAGAGGGCCATAGAAAGGTACCTTAATTCCACCGAAGCTGGCGCCGAAGGCTTAGTGCTGCAACCCTACTGGAACCCAGGTTTAGGCGAACCTGGAGCCGAAGCTCGCGGCAGTATCATTGGTTTTACCGATGCACACACCAAGGCACACATCTATCGTGCCTTGATCGAGGGTTTAGCCTACGGCCTGCGAGAAGGCAAAGAATTACTCGAAAAACGCGGCAAACAGCCACTACTCTACTGTCGTGTGGCGGGCGGCGGATCACAGAGCGACGGTGTAATGCAAATACTTGCCGATGTACTAAACTGTCCTTGTGAACGCCCTTCGACCTACGAAGCCAGCGGCTTAGGCGCCGCTATCATCGGTGCCGCAGCGCTGGGCATGCATGCATCAATAGCGGATGCCTGTGAGCACATGACCGGCACTGGGCAACGCTTTGAGCCCAGCAGGAACAACACCAAACTCTACGATGGGATCTACCAAAAAGTCTATAAGCGCCAATACCAGCAACTCAAACCGCTATTTCAGTCTTTGTTCAAGTTTTTCAACAGGGATTAATCGTCGGCCATAGTAAACAAATCGGTATTACCACCCTTTGCCACCACGTTATCCGTATACGTGCGCTCGACCGCAAACCGCTGCAGGTAATTAGGCCCGCCCGCCTTAGGACCAGTGCCCGAAAGACCCTGACCACCAAAGGGATTTACGCCAACCACAGCGCCCACAATATTACGGTTGACGTAGGTATTGCCGACTCGTGTATTCGCGAATACCTGCTGTGCGAATCCATCAATACGGCTGTGTACACCCAGCGTGAGACCGTAGCCCGAAGCGTTGATATCCTCTAGCACCTGCTCGAATTCAGCCACTTTGTAAGTGATGATATGCAATACCGGGCCAAATACTTCACGCTGTAGCTGTTCAAGTCGGCTAATTTTGAACACATGCGGTTCGATATAGTGCCCTTGCTGCTCTAATCCACTCGAGGGAGCTTTAGCAAGCAGCTGTTCCGTTTGGGTCAAGTCTTGTATGTGCCGTCGAATAACATGCACGGCGTCTTCATCAATCAAAGGCCCCATGTCTGTCTCCGGCAACCAAGGGTAACCCACCCGCCACTCGGCTAACGCGCCTTTTAGCATACTGATAATCGTGTCAGCGACATCCTCCTGCAAATACAGTACTCGCAGGGCTGAACAGCGCTGCCCAGCACTTTGGAAGGCCGACACCATGACATCATCTACAACCTGTTCGGGTAAGGCGGTGGCGTCCACAATCATACAATTGATCCCCCCAGTCTCGGCGATAAATGGCACGATAGGGCCGTTTTTTGCCGCGAGTGTTCGGTTGATGAGCTGCGCTGTTTCTGTGCTGCCAGTAAATGCAACACCGGCAATTCTTGGATCTTCCACCAGCGCTTTACCGACGACAGAACCGTCGCCTACAAGACAGTGGAGCACCGATCTTGGCAGGCCACTTTCATGCAACATGGCCACCGTTCGTTGAGCGATTACAGGCGTTTGCTCGGCAGGTTTAGCGATAACCGCATTTCCAGCAACCAAGGCTGCAACCACCTGACCGACAAAGATCGCGAGCGGGAAGTTCCAGGGACTAATGCACACCCAAACACCGCGACCCTGCCAGAGCAAGGTGTTGGTCTCGCCCGTCGGCCCCGGTAATACCGTAGGCACGGCAAAGTGCCGTCGAGCTTGACTGGCATAGTAACGGCAGAAGTCTACCGCTTCGCGAACTTCTGAAACCGCGTCATCGAGTGTTCGGCCAGCTTCCAAACTAATCAAGGCCGACAAGTCAAACAGTTCTGCCTCGAGCTTATCGGCAAAAATCTCAAGTACTTTTGCCCGTGATTCTGCGCCGGAACGATCCCAAGCAGGCTGTGCCGTTTGCGCCGCACCAATAGCTGCCTCGATATCGGCAGGGCTAGCGCTAATAACCCGATCGACTTCCAATGTTGTATCCGCAGGGCTTAGCACGGTCAAGGTCAGAGCATCAGTTTGTGTGTCCTCCTCTCTTAAGCCAATGTTCCTAGTGCGCAGTCGAGCCAAAGCATCGGCAAATGCCGAATAATGTGTTCGATCTTGCAGATCTAGCCCCGAAGCGTTCAGCCAAGGGTAGGCTTCAGCGGCATAAAGATTGCGAGGTTCGGGCAGCTTTTTGTGCCGAAATTCGTCTTGCTGCTGAGTTAATATTACTGGGTCCCGCACCAAATCTTGCGGCGGTACTTGGGCATTCAAAAACCGATTTACAAACGACGAATTTGCGCCATTTTCTAATAAGCGCCGAACAAGATAGGGTAATAAATCACGATGCCGACCAACGGGAGCGTACACGCGTACCGGAATGTCTGGGCGCTTGTTGCCTAGCGATTCGTACAGCAAATGCCCCATGCCGTGCAATCGCTGAAATTCGAAGGTCTGCTCAGGTTTGGCGCACTCAAGTATCAAAGCCACAGTGTGAGCGTTATGTGTCGCAAACTGAGGATAGATTTCGGTCGCGTAAGCCAAGAGAACTTCAGCACAGACCTGGTAAGACAGGTCGGTATGACATTTTCGGGTAAAAACAGGATAGTCCTGAAGGCCCAACTCTTGCGCGTGTTTTATCTCGCGATCCCAGTAAGCGCCTTTTACCAAACGAACCGGAATAACACGGTTCGATGTACGAGCTAGCTCAGCCAACCAATGGCACACGCTCAAGGCCCGCTTTTGGTAGGCCTGCAAGACAAACCCTAGACCATTCCAGTCTTGTAGGCTTGGCGCTTTAGCAAGGGCCTCAAACAAACGCATCGATAGCAGCAGTCGCTCGGACTCTTCTGCGTCGATACTCAAACCGATACCACCCGCTTTGGCGCGCTCAGCTAATGCCAGCAGGCGCGGGTACAGCTCATGCATCACGCGATCGGCTTGACGTTCTTCGTAGCGAGGGTGCAAGGCCGAAATTTTCACCGATAT
>JAHEKX010000024.1 GCA_024644535.1 Gammaproteobacteria bacterium | reverse complement strand
ACAGCCGCTTAAAACAAAAAAAAGGGCCACCTAAAGGTGACCCTATTTTCTGTTTTTGGTGGAGGCGGCGGGAGTTGAACCCGCGTCCGCCAGCACTCTGCCATCGGCTCTACATGCTTAGATTCCGTCTACTGATTTAGCGCGGTACAGCCCGACGGGCAGGACGTACAACACGAGCCTTGTAAAAGTTTAACAGCGCCGCCCAAGGCATACTTTGCTGCGATCCTGTTCTATATGACAGTCACACGCGCGGTACAGGCACCTTGCGATAGACCGTTAGCGGGGTTTAAGCCGCTAAAGCGTAGTTGTCGTCGTTGGCAACTATTAAGTTACAGCTTTGGATTAACGTGATTGGCTGTCATCACGGCATGCACCTCAGGTTTTGTCACCGTCGTCGAATCCATAACGCCCCCAAGAACCAGCGAAGTATACGTTAAAAACAAAGTGTGAGCATTAACTCATCGATAATGTGATTGTTTTTATCCGACTTCACAACGAAGTATCTGTCCGTTGGGCGGGCGCTTGTCCTCAAATCAGTAGGACAGGACGACGGCACCCGATAAAGGTGGTAATTCGATCGGAGTTTGGTAAATTGATACTACTTATGAAAGTAACTGGGCATAAAAATAAATGGAACTAGAACAGCGTTACCGAGAACAGGGCCACTGGCCTGATCAGACCTTGCATTATTGGCTCGATGAAAACGCTAAGCGTTGCCCCAACCGAGTTGCGGTAAAAGACGCCCCGAATCGTGAGGCTATCACGGGTGAACAGCCGACTGCGCTGACTTGGTCCCAGTTGAACAACACCAGTCGCGCTTTTGCTGCTTACATGAAAGAGCAAGGCGTGCAGCCGGGCGACCGTGTCTTGATTCAAATGCCCAACGTTGTTGATTTGGTGGTCGTGTATTACGCACTGTCGCGGATGGGCGCGATTATATCGCCCATACCCGTGCAATACGGCCCGCATGAAGTCAACTGGGTGCATTCAGAGCTACAGAATCGGCATGTCATTGTAGCGAGTAGTATGGCAGGCAAGCCGCTTGCCGCAGCGGGTTTGTCAGATCGTTGTTGTGTAACGGCGATGGGACAAGATTGGGTTATTGATCCTGATGTGACGAATGTCGAGTCATTGGACGACGCGTCCGTAACCGCCTCGAATGTTTTAACGATTTGCTGGACTTCTGGTACGACCGGCACGCCTAAGGGCGTGCCGCGCGACCATAATATATGGATGGCGATTGGCGTCAGTAACGTAAAAGTTTGCGATTACCGCGACGGTGATATTCTGCTTAACCCATTTCCGCTGGTAAACATGGCGGCAGTGGGCGGCTTTTTGTTCCCAGCCGTGGTGTGTGGTGCGACTTTGGTACTGCATCACCCCATAGACGTCCCCGTTTATTTACAGCAACTTCAAGAAGAGCGGTGCACCTTTACCATTGCACCTCCAGCTTTGTTGAATCAACTGGCGGCAAAACCCGAAATGTGGGGGGCCTTTGATTTTTCAGCTTTACGTAATATCGGATCGGGTGCCGCGCCTTTGTCACCCTGGATGATTGATGTGTTTGAACATCAGTTTGGCAAGCCCATTCTGAATTTTTACGGGTCGAACGAGGGGATTTCGTTGTATTCCATTCCCGCTACAACGCCCGATACTGAAATGCGCGCCAGCTGTTTTTATCGCCCTTTGCCCGATTCTTGTATCGTTGCCGAAGTTGCGGACCCTGATACGGAAGAACTGTTAACGGAAGTGGGTGCTGTCGGAGAGCTTCTGATGGGTGGTCCGACCGTATTTAAAGGCTACTACAACCATGATAACCAGGGTGTATTCAGCAAAGAAGGCTTATTCCGAACAGGAGATTTGGTTGAGATAACCGGCGAAGACGGGCGATATCTTAAGATTGTGGGTCGCTGCAAAGAAATGATTAATCGCGGTGGCTTTAAGCTATCACCAGTTGAGCTGGATTTATTATTAGAGAAAATCGATGGGGTGAAAGAGGCCGCGGCGTTTTCTATTCCAGACGATGTGCTGGGCGAGCGGGTGGGTGCTGCGCTTGTGCTCGATGACTCTGCTATCACCGTCGATTTAGAGACCATCAGTCAGTACTTTGCTAAACAGGGTGTGGCCAAGTTCAAAACCCCTGAAGGGGTTCTTATTATTGATGCTTTGCCTCGTAACCCGGTCGGTAAAGTGCAACGCTTTATGTTGAACGAGATTTATCAGGCTCAACATTCGTAGCGAGTAAGGTTACAACAAGAAATGCTCGAACTCTTGCGATGCAGAGTCGGGCGTATCTAAGGCATCTAGTCCAGCAAGTTCTGCCAAGACAGCACAGGTACTTGTTAACTCGGCGCCCCCCGTTTCTTGCATTCGAGCTTCGCGCAGTTTTCCTGCACCGCTGATGTAGACCTTGCCTGACAAGCGGTTGTCGCCTGATACCAGCAACGCAAGACTCTCGGCCACTTGTTCGGCGGAGAAAAGCGACGCCCAATTCTCAGGGAACCATTTAGCCGTTAATGGTGTTAAGGCATAAGGTGCTATGGCATTGATGCAGATATCGTGATTACGGACTTCGTGGTGTAAGCTGCGCATCAAGCCAATTAACGCGGCTTTTGAGGCCGCATAAGCGCTTTGGCCATGATTGCCATACAAGCCCGCGGTGGAACTCGAGACGACGACGCGTCCGTATCCCGTGGATCTTAAGTGTGGCCAAACGGCATGTAGTAACCTAGCTGTACCGGTGAAATTGGTATCCATTATGGCTTCAAAATCAGTAAAACTTTGTTTGTGGAAGCTTTGTGGGTAATCAAAGCCAGCATTAGCGACGACAACGTCAAGCCGGCCCCAGGTATCAAGCGCCTTGTTAAGTAGGTTAGCTCCCGAGTTTGGATCCTGAGCTGATGAATACTCAGCGACCGCGCTACCGCCCAAGCTTTTAATTTCGGCAACTACCGCGTCGGCGGTGTTGGGTTGGTGCTGATGGCTGCGATTATTCACAACAACATTTATACCTTGGCTCGCTAATTTTAAGGCGTAGGCTCGTCCTAGGCCTTTGCCGGCACCGGTAACTATTGCAACAGGTTGGCTCATAGAAGCTCTCGTATTTGTCTAATAATGCAAGTATCCTAAACTCAAATAATAATTAGGAGAAGCACATGTTGGAATTAATGCTTGTGACAGCAAGCTTGGTATTAGCCATTGTCATTGCCTTGTGGGGCCTTAGCATCGCTATTAAAGACGTCAGTATCATCGACATGGCTTTCTCGAGCTTGATTGCCGGCGTGATCGCATTTATTTACTGGTTCTCAAACGCATCTGGGCAGGCCGCTACTGTAACGCTTGTATTGGTGATCATCTGGGCTTTGCGCATGACCATGTACTTAGTCAATCGTAATTGGGGGCACGGCGAAGACGTTCGTTACACCAAACTGCGGTCTTGGGTGCCGGAGGGTTGGCCCTTTTATTGGTTCAGCTTAAGGCAAGTGTTTCTTTTGCAGGGTGCGGTAATTTGGGTGCTCACTCTGCCTCAGCAGATAGCCTTTGTTACGGCGCCCGAGGCAGGTGTGACTGTATTGGGTTGGTTAGGTGTTGCGTTGTGGGCTAAGGGCTTTTTCTTTGAGACGGTGGGTGATTGGCAGCTGTCTAGGTTTCGAGCCGACTCCAGCAAAAAAGGTACAGTCTTAAACACCGGTTTATGGCGTTACACCCGGCACCCCAACTACTTTGGCGAGTTAGCCCAGTGGTGGGGTTTGCTCTTGATCGCCGCACACGTCCCGTGGGCGTTAGTGGGTGCCGTGGGGGTGGCTATTTACTCATGGCTGGTGGTGCGTGTTACGGGTAAAGCAACGCTCGAAAAGAAGATGAGCCGAGAAAAGCCCGAGTACGCAGAGTATGTCCGTCGTACGTCGGGCTTGATTCCTTGGTTTCCTAAAGCTTAGGTCTGCTCATTTAATGCTTTGTTAAACGGCTGATCATACAGCCGTTTACCTGTGGCCTGATAAATGGCATTGGCAAGCGCGGCTGGCGTCGGAGGCATAGGGGGCTCGCCAAGCCCGGTGGGGTCGATATCGCTTTTTACGAAGTGAACATCGATTTCCGCGGGCGCTTCATTAATGCGAAGCATTCGATAGTTGGTGAAATTGTCTTTGGATGGTGCGCCATCGTCAAAGCTCATTTCACCGTACATCGAGTGACACAGGCCATTAACGATACCGCCCTGCGTCATATTCGCAGCTGCATCGGGATTAATGACAATGCCGCAATCTAGCGCAGAGGTTACTCTGTTGACGACAGGCTGGCCGTTGTTTACCTCAATTTCAATCACATTCGCGCAGTAAGAGTTGTGGCAAAAGTAGGCGGCAACCCCAAGATTGCGCCCATTTTTGTTATCCCAGTCTGACTTTTCACGAACCAGTTCAAGTACTCCGGCGTAGCGCTCTGCATCGTAATCGTTGTTGTCACCTACGGGGTTTGTTTTTGCCCGGGCCAGTAGCTCTAGACGAAAATTGATGGGATCTTTACCTGCAGCTTCGGCAACCTCATCTAAAAAGGATTGTTCCGCTCCGGCCATAAAGTTCGATTCGGGGGCTCGATACGCACCTACGGTAATATTCGAGGGTATCACCCTATCTTCTGCAAGGTAGTTATCGACGGCACCGGCAGGAAAACGATTTGGGAAGAGAGGGGATTCGGGTATTCCGGTTGCACGAATATGGTAGGCCGTGAGCTCACCTTTTTCGTTAAGTGCCGCGCGCATGGTTGCTTGGTAGGCCGGTCGATAAACGCCAACCGTCATGTCGTCTTCACGGCTGTAGGTCAACAGAACGGGTTGTTTAACGTGTTGCGAGATTAGCGCTGCCTCCACTGCAAAGTGCAGATACAAGCGTCGACCAAAACCGCCGCCCATGCGGGTCATTTGCATCTCGACTTGATCTTTAGGCAGCCCCAAATGTCTGGCGACACTATCATGAATTAAAATTGAGCCTTGATGCGGTCCGACGAGTTTGGCTGAGTCGGCTTTGACATCGGCAAAAAAGTTCATGGGTTCCATGGTGTTGTGTGCGAGGAATGGCGCGCTATAGGTTTGCTCGATAACTCTGTGTGCGTCTTTAAAAGCCTGTTCAGGGTCGCCATCGCGACGTTTTTCGGTCAGTGCCTGCTGCAATGTGCTGTGCATACGGGCGCTGTGCTGAGCCGTTGACTCAAGGCCTGCGGGTACCGTTATTGTTGATTTTTGTCCGGTAAAGCCGACTAAGTCGTACTGGTATTCAGGCATGGGTTTCCAGCTAGCTTGCACTGCTTGCTTCGCCTTTTTAACGCGCCAAGTCGAGTCGCCCACAATGGCTACGATTTCAGGAAAAGCACATACGTCACTAAAGCCGCGCACAAACTCTTCGGGGTACATTGCAATCGAGAATGCATCAATGATGCCGGGCATGGCCTTAATAGCATCCACATTAAAGGTTTCGAGTGTTAAGCCAAACGCCGGCGGATGCACGATGCCCGCATGCAACATACCTTCTGCACGCTGATCAATACCAAACAGCGGCTTGCCAGTGACGATATCTTCGGCAACGATGCTTTTTTTCGATTGACCAATGAGCGAGAACGCACTTTTTTCTTTTAACGGCACTTGTTCTGGAATTGCCTGCTGTGCTGCGCGGCCGGCCATTTCGCCGTAACTTGCTGAGCGCCCCGAGGCATGTGATAGAACAGAGTTCTCTGTATTGATTTCATCAACAGAAACACCCCATTGTTCAGCTGCGGCAAGCTTGAGCAGTTGCTTTGCTGTGGCGCCCGCCATACGTAACCCTGCCCAATTTGACCGTACCGACCAACTACCTCCGGTAATTTGCATGGGGTATTTGGCAGGGTCATTGGGGGCTTGAACGGAGACAATGTCAGCCCAGTCCGCGTCGAGTTCCTCGGCTACAATCATCGGGAATGAGGTCATCGTACCTTGTCCGAAGTCCGGGTTTTGCACTTTTATTTCGATGGTGCCGTCGGGTGCAATAGAGAGTACTGCATTAAACTCGTACCACTCGGCGGGCGCAGATTCGCCGTTCGCAAGGGCCAGTGGTGCTGTCTTCAGGTTAAAGCCAAGTGCCAGTGTGCCGCTGGTCACGGCTAAATTTTTAATGAAGCTGCGGCGGTTCATGCTTGTTTGAATCTTGCTCATGTTAGGCCTCCGCTTGCATGCTTGATGCCGCAAGTTTTACGGCCTCGCGAATTCGGACGTAAGTACCGCAGCGGCATAAATTACCCTGCATGGCGTCGTCGATATCTTGGTCGCTGGGATTCGGGTTATTTGCCAGTAGCGAAGAAGCATTCATGATTTGGCCTGCTTGGCAGTAGCCGCATTGTGCGACGTCTAGATCCAGCCATGCCTGTTGAACTGGGTGTTTGCTGCCCACATCAGTCGCCAGCCCCTCGATGGTTGTGATTGGCATATCGCCAATAGCACCTACGGGTATTTGACAAGATCGTACGGCAGCACCGTTTAAATGAACAGTGCAAGCGCCACACGCGCCTGCGCCACAGCCAAATTTGGTGCCTAATAAATTTAAACTGTCACGCAATACCCATA
>JAHEKX010000021.1 GCA_024644535.1 Gammaproteobacteria bacterium | reverse complement strand
AAAAACCCGTTAACGTATGTTAGCGACCGCTTCGAGCAACGAACGGCCCAAACGGGCGTGGGCGGCGAGTTCTCGTTCGGTAACTTTTTTTCGGGACCCCAGGCGGGCCTGTTTGGCGGCGTTTCTTATGATTTTGCCCAATGGCCCATTCGCGCCTTGGTAGAATACAATCCCGATTCCTACGATTTTAATAATCGCGGTGCTCGCGAGTATCGGCCATCGTCTAGCGTATCGTATGGCTTTGAATGGCAGGCGCTGCCAGGTATTACGCTATCGGTTACGCACCAGCATGGTGATCATATCGGAATTGGTTTTGCTGCCGCGCTGGATACCAAAGCATTACCGCCGCGCTATAAAGGGCCCTCTTTTGTGTCAAGCCGCGACTTGCCGCAAAGCCAATTGCCGGCCCAGATTAACAAGCAAAGCTGGTACGACCGCTTACTGTACGATGTCGAGCGATCGGGGTTGCTGTTGGTTCAGGGGCGTTTAAGTGATGACGGCACGCAGGCTCAGTTGGTGGTGGGTAATACGGCGTATCCGGTTTGGGCCGATGCCATAGCGCGACACGTGGCCCTGGCCGACTTGCATTTGCCGCCCAGTGTAAAAACGCTGTATTTTATTACTGAGGACGGTGGGCACCGCGCTTCAGCCGTGGTTATTCCTAGACCCTCGACAGCGTCTATGTCGAGCGATCGTATTGCGCAGCGTATTCGTGTGTTGCCCGGAGGTAACATTGTAGGGCCCAAGCAGGGTACCGACTTTACCACTGGTAAAGTGAACTTTACCGCTAATATCAACAATCGCTTGCAGTTATTTGACCCCGATGACCCCGCTCGATATCAGGTGTATGTGGATGTCGGCGCGGAATACGCCTTAAGTAATTATTGGGCGATACGTGGCAGTTATGGTTTAAACATCGACAATAATTTTGCCGATAGTCTGCGTAAAAAATCTGATTCCGTTCTGCCCAAAGTGCGATCGGATATTGTTCGGTATTTAACCGAGGGCGATACCGGGCTAGATAGGCTTATGATCGAAGGGCGTGACAGTTTGCGCAGTGACTTGCACTATCGAGTGTTTGGGGGTGTGCTAGAAGAAATGTACGCCGGCGTTGGTGGCGAATTATTGTACTGGCCTTATCAGTCTCGGGTAGCCTTTGGTGTAAGTGTGGCCTACGCCAAACAGCGTGATTTTGATAAAGACCTAGATCTATTGGATTATTCGGTCACTACCGGGTTTGTGAGTGCGTATTGGGCGTCGCCTTTTTATAATTTTGATGCCGGAGTACACCTGGGGCGCTATCTGGCCAAGGATTTAGGCGCCACCTTAGAGCTTAGGCGCACCTTTCATAACGGTTGGCAAGTGGGCGTTTGGGCCACCTTAACCGATGTGCCTTTTGAAGAGTTTGGCGAAGGCAGCTTCGACAAGGGGTTTTACTTTAAAATTCCGCTGAACGGTTTGTTTGGCGATAACACACGCAGCGCCTACAGCACCCGAGTGCGCCCTATTCAGCGCGATGGTGGAGCCCGCCTTGAAAATCATTCAGGCAATATATTTTGGGATTTACGTGATGCTCGATTTGACGCTTTTGTGGATTTACCAAGACGGATGTTGCCATGATTAAGTGGCTGGCTCAGAGACTGGTTTGTGTGATTTCGGGCCTTGGGTTGCTGAGTGCATGTACCTTTCATAGCTCGCAATGGGATACCTTAAGGTCCCTTTACGTATCGGACCCTAAGCTCAGCGGTGACTTTATCTGGCAAGCTAGATTGGGGAATCAAGTAAGAGGCGTCATGGCTATTAATCACGATAACCTGATTGTCTTTGCAAGCGAGTGGGGAGATGCTATTACCTTCGATGGTTGGACTATTCGATCTGTCACCGGTTTTGACTTGGATAGAACCTTGCAAATTAAGGCAATGGATATTGGGTATCAGTACGGACGTGCTGGACGCGTAGTCGAGCATATTTGTTCGGGGTGGCTGCCTGTGACTTTACCTCATGAGGGCTGGTTGCAAAAATGCGAATCGGAGTTTTCTTATCAAAATGTAATTACTCTGGACAAGCAAGGTCGTATAATCAAAATTAGCCAAGTATTAGAGCCTGATGGAACTCGGCTGACATTAACAAAAGTAAAGTAGGATATATCATGCGAAAGTGGATTGGACTTGTAACCGTTCTGGTGGCAGGCAGTGTTTTGGCTCAGAGTTTGCCTCCTGGTATTAGCCCCCAAATGCTGCAAGCTTTGAAAGATATGCCTCCCGCACAACAGGCTGAGTTAGCTCGACAATACGGCATTACACTGCCATCGAGCGCTTCCGCAAGAGTCAATGATTCTCTGGGCGCCAGGGGCGAGCCTTTGGTTCAAGGAGAGTACGATCTCCAATACGACCCAATGTATCCTCTTGATTTCCCTGTCGATGAGGCTCCGGAACAGGAGGGGCTCAACCGTTTTGGTGCCGATTTGTTTAACCGTGAAGTTTCCACCTTTGCGCCGACTGATGATGCCCCTGTTCCGGAAACTTATCGCTTAGGAGTAGGGGATCAGCTATTAGTGCAATTGTTCGGTAAAGAAAACGAGCAACTTGTGTTGCAGGTTGGGCGCAATGGCGATGTCGTATTTCCTAAGCTGGGCTCAATCAGTTTGGCGGGCTTAACATTCGAGGACGCACGAGCACTTGTTAAAACGCGCGTAGAGCAGCAGCTTATAGGTGTGAACGCTGTCATTAGTATGGGGCGTTTGCGTGCTATTGGGATATTTATGGCCGGTGAGGTCTCTGTTCCCGGATCCTACTCTGTTAGCGCGTTAACGACCGTGACGCAGGCCTTATTTCAAGCTGGTGGTGTTTCCGATATCGGGAGCTTGCGTAACATACAGGTTCGCAGACGAGGCGAAACGGTCGCTGTTTTTGATGCGTACGAATTGTTGTTGCAAGGTGACGCAACGGGCGATATACGCCTGCAGTCCGGCGATGTAATTTTTGTGCCACCATACAAAGCAATTATTGAGGTCGCGGGTGAGGTAAAGCGCCCGATGATTTTTGAGCTGGCAGGTGGGGAGACGATAGAGAGCGTGTTGGGCATGGCGGGCGGTTTTACTCAACGCGCATTTCCGTCATTAGTAGTACTCACGCGACTATCATCTGCAGGAGGGTTGCCAGCTGCTATCAATTTGGATTTAACCTCGGCAGACGTTTTGGCCGAACGAGTTGTCGGTGGCGATATCTTGAGAATTCCAAGTTCTGGTGATCAGGTCTCTAACTCTGTATCACTAGAGGGCGCAGTGACTCGAGCTGGTGAATTTGGTTGGTATCCCGGTATCCGTGTGTCAGATTTGATTAACGATGTTCGCGCCGATCTGCGCCTAGATGCTGATTTGTCGTCTGCATTGATTGTGCGTTACAAAAATGAGCTGTTGGACATCGAAGTTGAACTTTTTAGTATTGCTGACGCTGTTCTGCAGCAAGGTAGCGATAAGGACCCTATATTAAAGGAGTTTGATCGGGTTTTGGTGTTTTCACTTCCAGGTTTGGACAAAGAGGATGGCAAAGCCGACGATTTGGCCGTAAATACTAATAAGAAGGTATTGGAGAGCGGTAAAATTCTGCAAACGGAGCAAAAAGATCCTCGGCGCACCGCTTTGAAAGCGACCACTTTATCTGGGGAGCGTGTAGAAGCGAAGTCAGATTACTCGCGGGCCACGTTACTGACGCCGATCTTGGCAAAGTTGCGAGTGCAAGCTAAACAAAATGCGCCGGCGCAGGTAGTGAGTATTTCCGGTGCCGTACAAATTCCAGGAGACTATCCATTGACGTCTGGCATGACCATGGAGGGTCTAGTAAAGCTCGCCGGCGGCCTTAAAGATTCGGCCTACATGATGGCCGCGGAGATTAGGCGGCTAAACTCGCAGCAAGGGAATATTGTGCCCATGTATCAGGATGTCAGCCTGGCTCGAGCATTAGACCCCAGAACCAGTGTCGTTTTACAAAGCCGTGATCACATAATGATTCGCGATATACCCGACTGGAGTCCCCGTGATGTTGTTACCGTGAGCGGTGAGGTCAGATTCCCCGGTGAGTATTTAATCCAGAAAGGGGAGCGTTTGAACGATATTATTGCTAGAGCTGGCGGTTTTACCAGCGAAGCCTTTCCCGAGGGCGCAATTTTTACCCGAGAAGAAGTGGCTAAAAGAGAATCAGAGCGGGCGCGCCAGTTCGTTGCAGATATCCGTAAAACCTTTGCAACGCGCATGCTAACGCAAGAAACAGTGTCGGCTTCTATCGTCGACGTTGCCGAGTTAACTGACTCGTTGGAGTCTTTCGAAGGCCTTGGGCGTTTATTGATTGACTTGCCCGCCGCGCTTGCGGGTGACAGCACGGCCAATATCGAGGTGATGGATGGTGATGTATTACGGGTGCCAAAATTCAATCGATCGGTTACTGTGGTTGGGGAAGTTCAGCAGGCAGGCTCTCACATTTTCCGGCAAGGTTATTCTGTTCAGGATTATTTAGGTTTATCTGCGGGACTGACTGAACGGGCGAACGATAAGGCGATCTATGTGGTGCGTGCTAACGGATCGGTGCGCACCTTGCAACAAGGCTGGTGGCGTTTTTCTGGAACCTCTGTATCTATGGCGCCAGGTGATACGATTGTCGTGCCGGTTGATACCCAGTATCAGGAAACACTGGCGTCATGGCGTGAAATTACCCAAATTATCTATCAAGGGCTCGTATCGGTTGCGGCCGTTGCGAATTTATAAGTCGGAGTAGCCTGCTATGCAACAACCCAATGACCTTGCAACACTACCTTACGCCGACGACGAAATCGATTTAAAAGAGTTGTTTTTAGTGTTGTGGGCCGGCAGGTGGCTAATTGGTGGCATTACCACCTTCGCCGCGGCTATTGCGGTGGTTGTCGCGCTTAGCATGCCCAATATTTATACCTCGAGCGCCTTGTTGGCTCCGGCCGAAAGCGCAAGTGGTGCCATGGGGTCGCTCATGAAGCAATACGGTGGCTTGGCAAGTCTGGCTGGGATTTCGTTGCCGGGTGGCGGAGATACAAGTAAGGCGCAGTTGGGTATCGAAATTATCAAATCGCGGGCTTTTGTTTCGCAGTTTATCGAACAAAGGCGCCTTTTGCCTGACTTAATGGCGGCTGAGTCTTGGTCAATCAACACGGGTGAATTGCAGTACGACGCCGATCTGTACGAAGCGCAAACCGCCACATGGGTGCGCGATGTCGACCCACCAAAGCAGCCGCAGCCCAGTCTGCAAGAGGCGCACGAGGCGTTTGCCAAAATCTTGTCGGTATCGGAAGATAAAAAGTCAGGATATGTTACCGTCTCTATCGAACACCTATCGCCCATTGTGGCTCAACAGTGGGTGACGTGGCTTGTGCAAGACATTAATACAGCCATGCGCGATCAGGACATTATTGAAGCCGAGCGATCCATCGAGTATTTGAATCAGCAAATTGCGACGACTTCGTTGGCAGACTTACAAACGATGTTCTTCGAGCTAATTCAAAGCCAAACCGAAACGATTATGCTGGCTAAAGTGCGGCCGGAATATGTGTTCAAAACCATTGACCCCGCCATTGTACCCGAAGAAAAGTCGAAGCCTAAGCGCGCCTTGATTTGCGTGTTAGGTACCTTATTGGGCGGTATGTTGGCGGTGTTAATTGTGCTAATTAGGCATTACGCGTTTGGCGAAAAACAAAGCGCTTAGCATTTAAATATTACGGGTTAAGGTTCTCGCCAATTGCCAGCGTGACTGGCATCACGTAACGTTCAGGTATCTAATCACGTTGGCTCTTTATAATGATCAAAAATCTGGCGCTTGCCCTTGTTTTATTAAGTACCGCGGGTTGCAGTACCTTTAGCGATCGTTACCAAGACGATACTAAGCTTATTATTTCGTATCTGCTGTACGATTTGCCCTTGCCGGCTACGGCCGAAATTCAAAAAAGCCAAACCGTTATTTTGGGTACGGGTGGCGGTTGGGCTGGTCGAATAGCTCTAAGCGCCAGCGAAAGCCCCGCAGAATTACTTAAGTTTTTCTCGCAAAGCACCGTAGGATCGGGTTGGACCATGACGGCATCGACAGTGTCTGATCAAATTATTTTGGTGTTTGGCAAAGAAAGCCGCGTTGCCACGATCGAAATCTTTCGTAATTCGTTTTTAGAAGGCATGTCTATGCTGGGCGGTCGCCAAACCGATGTAACAATCTCTGTGCACCACCCGAATGCGGTTCAATCGCAATCCCCGTTCGAGGGCTATAAAGCGCCTCAGGGTCAATAGTATCCAAACATCGCGGGGTGCGTGTGCCCCGCGAGGCTATCGCTTTCTAGCGTCGTGACGGTCTCGCGTCAGCGGTATTGCCTGCTCTTGGGCCTGGCCCAGTGTTCGGTTGGCCCGTTTTAAGGCAATGACTACAGCGGGCGCTTTGGTGGCATCCTCTAAATCCAGCAATTTCCGCAGCGAGCTTAGCGAATGTACTTTGCGCCGAATGGTCGCGCTTTTATTAATGCCGCTTAGGTGCTCGATGTAGTCAACTAGGGCCTCGGGGCAGGCCGGTAGCGGTGCAATGTCTTGTGTACGACACCACTGCTCGTACGACCGAAAGTCGGTCTTGTCGTTAAGCAGGGTGTTGTCTGCGTAGGCTCATTGTAGTTGTTGGAACAGTGCGTCAGTCATGGCTCCTCCTTACATGCCAAAGGATAAGCCCTTAGTGCGAGGACGTAATTTCATTGAGCGAATAGTGGCAACCCCCACCAAATCTAACCAAACCGTAATCTAAAAACTCCGCGCCAGTAATGAATTTTTAATATCGATCGGGCATACTGTTCACCTTCTGAACATCAAGCACGGTATGCATGCCGTGCGGTAGCCTGCCGGAAACAAAATCATGTCACAAGACGAACTCAAGCTTCGCGTTATGCGAGCGCTAGAGTCAAACCCCAAACTATCGCAGCGCGACCTGGCCAAGCACTTGGGTGTGTCGTTGGGTGGGGTGAACTATTGTGTCAAGGCGTTAATAGACATCGGCTGGATTAAAGCCGGTAACTTTGCGCGCAACGAAGACAAGCGCGTCTACGCCTACTTGTTAACGCCAAAAGGCATTACTGAAAAAGCCGCGTTAACCGCCAGGTTCTTGCGCCGCAAGATGGACGAGTACGATGCGCTGAAGGCCGAGATCGAGCAGCTGCAGGCTGAGCTTGCGGGTGATGAGCGGTAGGTTGGCCATGAGCGACTCACTGACTGACAAGTTGGATTCGCTGCAGCGTTGTGTTGAGCGAGTGCGGGAGGCTGATAAAGTCTCTGGTGGCGCAAATCGTATAGCGTCAAACCAAGAAGTGGCGACTAGTCTGGCGTCGCGTGAGGAAATTGCTCGCCCTGTGCTGGATTATTTGAAAAACAAATAATCAAAGCTAGTAGGTCGATTTTTCTGCTTTAGGGATGGCTACGAGAGCAGCCTAGTGGTAACCATAACGCTGAAAAAATAGGCGAGCGAGTATTACTCGAGCGAAATCGATCAGTGCTCTTATCCGTTGTTGCGAAAAGGGACATTATT